>NZ_JAIEUL010000010.1:0-85875 GCF_019599185.1 Cryobacterium inferilacus
ATCACCCGGGCGATGCAGAAAGCTATCGCAACCGGGCACGTGAAGCCGGGAGCGATCTTCCACTCCGATCACGGATCCCAGTACCGATCCAAGAAATTCCGCCGCTTCTGTGGCAAGAACGGCATCACTCAGTCGATGGGCGCGAAAATGGAGTGCTGGGACAACGCCGCAGCAGAAACGTTCTTCTCCAAGCTCAAGACAGAACGCCTGAACTGGCTCACCTTCACCACCCGCCGGGCGGCCAGGGCCGAGGTCGACAGCTACATCACTCACTTCAACACCGTCCGGCTGCACCAAACCCTCGGCTACGCCACACCCGCCGAAAGACTCGACGAGCTCATCCTCGCCGCTGCATAAAATGAAACTCCACTCCCTGTCCTGAACAAACGGGTCACTGCAGCCGGAATTCCGCGGCTGTTTGCCGGCGCCGGGCAGAATTGCAGGAGTTATGCCGGCAGGCCGAGCATGGCACCGGCGGTGAGTTCCACCGACCGCAGTCGGTCGTCGATGCCCTGCGAGGCGTGGGCGACGATCAATTCGTCGGCCTGGGTGGTCGTGGCGAGGTCGTCGAGGAACGCCCGCACGTCGGCGGGTGTGCCCACGGCGGTGTAGCGCATCATGTCGGCGAGCCTGCTGCCCTCAGTCGTGGTGAGGAAGGCGTCGATCTGCTCGTCGGAGTATTCCGGTGTGGCCGGTCCGCGGCTGATCATGCTCCGTACCCGGGAGCGGCGCATCGTCTCGAACTGCTGGGTGGCATCCGTCGCGTCATCGGCCGCGATCACGTTGGCCGCCACCATCAGGTAGGGCTCCGCGAGCTGAGCCGACGGCTGGAAGTCGCGCCGGTAGGTGGCGACGGCCTCGAACAGCGACCCGGGCGCGAAGTGCGACGCGAACGCGTACGGCAGGCCGAGGGCCGCGGCCAGGCCGGCGCCGAACAGTGAGGAGCCGAGGATGTAGAGGGGCACGTTGGTGCCGGCGCCAGGCACCGCTCGCACGCCGGGGATGATGGATTCGTCGCGCAGGTAGGCCTGCAGCTCCATCACGTCTTGCGGGAACTGGTCGGAGGCGCGCGGGTCGCGGCGCATGGCCCTGGCCGTGGTCTGGTCGCTGCCGGGGGCACGGCCCAGCCCCAGGTCGATGCGGTCGGGGTAGAGCTCGGCCAGTGTGCCGTACTGTTCGGCGATGGTGAGCGGCGAGTGGTTGGGCAGCATCACGCCACCGGACCCGAGTCGGATGGTCGAGGTCTGCGAGGCGATGTGGCCCACCAGCACGCTCGTGGCCGACGATGCGATGGTGGGCATGTTGTGGTGCTCGGCGTACCAAACCCGCGTGTACCCATGCTTCTCGGCGGCCTGGGCGAGCGCGACGCTGGCGGCGAAGCTTTGCCGGATGGTCTGACCGGGTGCGATGGGGGCGAGGTCGAGGATGGAGAGCGGTGTCGTCATGTTCGGGGTAACGGTTTCGGGCGCGATTTCGTTCCCGATTTCACCGAATCCGCCCCAGACCGGGCAAGAACCGGCCGACCCTCGCCGCATATTCCGAGTACGCCGGATGCTCGTTGACCAGCATCCGCTCCTCCCACCTGGCCTTGCCGGAGAGCAGGCCAACCAGGGCCAGCCAGGTGACGATGTGCAGGAACGACGACCCGATCAGCACCAGGCCGAGGCCACCGGCCATCAGACCGGTATAAATGGGGTTGCGCACGATGCCGTACAGCCCCGCGGTGGTCAGGGGCATGTCGTCGCGAGGGATGGGGCTCACCGTCATCGCGGGGCCGAGGGTGGTCGAGCCGCGGATGGCCAGCGTCATGCCGACCACGATCAGGGTGACGGCGGAGGCCGCTACAAAACCGTTCAATGGCCACGCCGTACCGTGCGGCATCACCAGCAGGGCCACGAGCAGTAGCACCTGACCGAGAACCAGACCGAACGTGATCACACGTTTCATGCCCCGAGAGTACAACCGCCTGCGCACTCGCGGCAGCCCAGGCACCCAAACGAATGATCTCGGCCCTTAACGGCCGAACGGCCCGGGAACTCGAGGTTCCCGGGCCGTTCGGTGCGACGTGATCGCGGGTGGCTAGTACCAGCCCACGGCTTCGGACTTGGCCCAGGCGGCGCACGGCGTGCCGTAGCTGCCGGAGATGTAGCCGAGGCCCCAGGAGATCTGGGTGGCGGGGTTGGTCGCCCAGTCGGCGCCGGCGGAGGCCATCTTGCTGCCCGGCAGCGCCTGCGGGATACCGGTGGCGCCGCTGGAGGCGTTGTACGCGCTGGCGTTCCAGCCGGACTCCTTGTCCCACAGGCTCACCAGGCAGCCGAACTGGTCGCCACCCCAGCCGTACCTGGCGCTCATCATGTCCCTGGCGATGGCCTGGGCGCCGCTCGGGTTCGACGGCGCAGACGGTGCCGGCGCGCTGCTGGCCTGGGGCGCGGCCTGCGCCTCCTGGGCGGCGCTGGCGGCAGCGGCCTCTTCGGCGGCAGCCTCTTCGGCGGCGGCCTGAGCGGCGGCCTCGGCGGCTGCGGCAGCAGCAGCGGCCTCCGCGGCGATCCGGTCGGCCTCGGCCGTGGCGGACTGCACCGGCGCAACCTGGGTATTGGTGGTGTCGACGAGGTCGTAGATGCGCTCGGGTGCCAGCTGTTCGTAGTCGCTGAGCATGGCCACGCTCGTGGCCAGGTCGGTGGCGTCGGCCTTGTTCTGCGCGGCGGTGACGACCGCGGTCGCGCCGGCGATGGTTCCCTCCGCGGCCTTCTCGGCGTGCGCGGCGGCGATCGCGCTGTAGCTGCGCAGCTGCTCGGAGTGCAGGCCGGTGCTCTCGGTGAGGGCGGCCGTCTCGGCGACGCGGTCGTTCTGGGCGGCCATGGCCGGCTGCAACACAAAGCCGGTTCCGACCATGGCACCGACGACGAGAACCGCTACGCCAGCCGCCGTACGGCGGGTGACGCGGGCATGATGGGCGTGTGTGGCCCGCTGGTCACGCTGGGTCACCCCTTCGGTTTCGTCGGGGCTGACAGGTGTGCGGGAAAACGGCGTAGTCAAGATTCAGTATGTCTTTCACAGGGCGAACCACGTCAGGCACGGGGGCGGTGCGGGGCGCGGTTCTTCGGAGACGTTCCACGGGCGGGGGCCCGCCCGGGCGAAGTGCCCACCCTGCAACATGATTCTGCATGCATCCTCACTTTGTGCCGAGAATGTCCTCCGAGGCCCCGAAATGCCCTTGTGTTCCTCGGCGTTTTCTGCAGGTCAATCCAAATGCCTGATCAGAGCGATTCACGGGCGCCGGTCACGCGCATTCTGGCCGGAAATACCGGGTCGTAGGCGTCCCAAACTCGGTCAACGAATTTTCTCGCCACCGCATCAGCGGATGCCGATCAACCGTCCGACGGGTCGAGCGGACCCGGCAGCGTTACCGACGGATCCGCCTGGATCAGGCCGATCAGGTTGCCTTCGCAGTCCCGGAACCGGGCGGTCCAGCCGATGGTCGGGATGGGCATCCGTGCGGCGACGACGGTGCCGCCCGCGGCCGTGACACGTGCTGGCTTGGTGCCGGTGGTCATCGGCCAGTACGGGATGGGTCCCCATGGCGTGATCGTCCAGTCGAACACGCTCGCGTAGAACGCGCCGGCCCTCGCCGGGTCGTCGACGGGGATGTCGAAGTGGATCACACGGCTGGTCATACGGGCAGGGTACGACCGATGCGGCCGACCGGCTAGACGAGGTGGCCGGTATCGACGGTTTGCCCGACCAGAGGCTTTCGCCTCCCCCGAACGGGGGAATCGATTGTTACCGTGAGACCCCCTCACAATTCCACGCGCACCAACCAAGGAGCCGGCATGCTGTCACCCCAGTCCCACCCCCTCATCACAGCCACGCTCCCCCTCGTCGGCGAACGGCTGCCCGCCATCGCCACCGGCTTCTACGCCCGCATGTTCGCCGCGCATCCGGAGCTCTTCGACGGACTGTTCAGCCGGTCCAACCAGAAGAGCGGTGTGCAGCAGCAGGCGCTCGCGGGCAGCATCGCCGCCTTCGCCGCTCACCTGGTGAAGGATCCGACCAGCGCGCCGGAGATCATGCTCTCCCGCATCGCGCACAAGCACGTCTCCCTCGGCATCCTGCCCGAGCAGTACGACGTGGTGTACACATATCTGTTCCAGTCCATCGCGGCCGAGCTCCGCGATGTCATCACGGCCGAGATCGCGGCCGCCTGGACCGAGGTGTACTGGCTCATGGCGCACGCCCTGATCAAGCAGGAGAAGGGGCTGTACGCCGCCGCGGCCAGCGACAAGCCGCTGACACCGTGGACGGTGACGCACAAGGAACCCGCCGGCACCGATGCGATCACCTTCACCCTCGTTCCGGCTGACGACACCCCCGCGTCGGCGTCCCGGCCCGGCCAGTACGTGGGTGTGACCGTGCGGATGCCCGACGGCATCCGTCAGGTGCGGCAGTACTCGCTCTCGGCGGGCACGGCCACCTCGACACGGGTGTTCACGGTGCGGCTCGACAACGACGGTGAGGTCACCCCGGTGCTGCACCGGGACGTGCAGGTCGGCGACCAGTTGACCCTGTCGAACCCCTGCGGCGACATCACCCTCGACACGGGCGACGGTCCCCTGGTGTTGGCGTCGGCCGGCATCGGCTGCACCCCGCTGGCGTCGATCCTGCGCTCGCTCGTCGAGACCGGGTCGGATCGGCAGGTGCTGGTGCTGCACGCTGAGAGCACCATCGAGCGCTGGGCGCTGCGCGAACAGATGCGCGCCGACGTCGCGATCCTGGAAGCGGCCGAGCTGGAGCTCTGGCTTGAGGCGCCGAGCGCCGGGGACACCGCGCACGACGGTTTCATGTCCCTGGATTCCGTGACCATCCCCGACGACGCCTCGGTGTACCTGTGCGGGCCGCTGCCGTTCATGCGGGCCATGCGCGCCCAGGCACTGACGGCGGGGGTCCCGGCCGCCCGCATCCACTACGAGGTCTTCGGCCCCGACCTGTGGCTCGCGAGCGCGTAGGCGCCAGGATGCCGGTGTCGTCGTTGGCGCCGCCACCGGGCGCTCGACGCAGGATACTCAGTCGCGCGGTGCCACGGTGACAGCGGCGACCTTCCTCACCCTGGGCTCCCCGCCGTCGCCCTGGACGCCGGTGATCCAGCGCAGCCGCAGGCCCTCCGGTGTCTCGGCGACGCTGGCCAGGCAGTTCTCGAACCACGGGCCCCGGATTCCCCGCCAGCGCAGCGGCGGGGCCGGTACCCCGGCCGCCCGGGCGAGCATCTCGCTGGGTCGGTTCGCGATCGCATAGGACAGCACCGCAGAAAACGACCGCAGCGGCAGGGCCAACGGATTGCGGATCGGTGAGCACACGGCCTGGATGATGCGGCTGCCCGACGTGCGTTCAACCTCGGCGACATAGGAGTAGTGCACGTCGCCGGAGAGGAACGTGATGGTCTCGGGTGCCGGACCGCGTTTGCCGTCGGCCACCTCGGTGGCCATCTGCGCCACCCGCCGGAAACTGGACTGGAAGGCCGCCCAGTGTTCCAGGTCGAGCGCCTGGCGCAGGGTCTCGGCCACCGTGGCCATGCGCTCTCCCCATGCGCCTTCGGCCGTTGCCTCGTTCCAGGCTTCCAGGTGGTGCAGGCCCGTCGGGAGCAGGAACGGTAGCGAGGTGCCCACCAGCAGGTGGCGGACGCCGCCGCGCATCCGGTCGTCGAGCCAGCCCGACTCGTCGTCGTCCACCAGTGCCCGATGGGCGGGGTCGAGCCGGCGTGCCACCCGGGAATCGACGACGATCAGCCGGCTGTCTCCATAGTCCCGGCTGTAGCTCCAGCGGTAGCTGGCCGGGTCGGCGTCGGCCCGCTCGACGAAGGCGTCGAGCCGGTCGCTGAGATCCAGCTCCGTGTCGGCGTCGTGCACCGCGATCAGCCGCCAGATCTCATCGGTCGCACGCTCGGCCGGCGAGAGATTGCCCAGGTGTTGGTAGACCCAATACGAGCCCAGTCCTGCCACCAGCCTCCCGTGCCACCAGGAGGTCTGCTCCATCTCGCGTTTCCAGCTCAGCGACGCATTCCAGTCGTCCCGGATGTCGTGGTCGTCGAAGATCATCGCGGTGGGAACCGTTGACAACAGCCACCGGTTCGCCGGGTCGGACCAGGCCAGGCCGTAGAGGTGGGCGTACTCCTCAAAATCGGCCAGCTCCTCCCCTGGCGGCTCGTTCGGGTCGCGCCGAGCTCGGATGAACTCCTGCATTTGCTCGCTGGTCGTGTCGGCGTAGACCTGGTCGCCCAGGAAGAGCACGAGGTCGGGCCAGGCGAACGTCCCCGGCCGTGCGGCCATCTGCAGTGCGTAGCTGCGCAGGGCGTCGACCCCGTGGGTGCGGTTGCCGGCCGCGTCGTGCGGCACGCTGGTGCGGCAGGAGCCGAATGCGAGCCGCAGAGGCGCGTCCGGCGTGAGCGTGCTGATCACGGATGCGGGAAACGGCGACGACTCCGGCGGCCAGACCTCGGCCCCGTCAACGTCGACCGTGTACGGAGTGGCCGCGCCAGGGGTCAGCCCGTCGACCTCCACCAGCGCGTAGTGGTGCCCGTGCACGGCGAAGGTCCGCGCCGACCAGCTCCTGGTGCCGGCCCGCACCATGACCGAGGCAGCCCCGGCGGTTTCGACCCACACGCTGGCCGAGTCGCTATCGACGTACCGCAGCATGGGGCCGAGAATCAACGCCGACGTCGTCATGGCTCGGGCGGCGCGCTGACGTAACTCTCGGCAAGGGCGGTGAAGACGGCAGCCCTGGCCGGGTAGTAGTCGCTGAACGACGGCACCGGCCGGTCGGCGCCGGGCCCTCCGAGCAGAGCGGCCTCGAAGAGGTCCAGGTAGGACTCCCAACCGGGGCCGATCTCGCCCAGGCCATCCACCCCCGTCAGGTGGTGGATGAGGCTCAGACGCGTCGATAAGGCCGTCTCGGCGAGCACCACCGCCAGCCGCCAGTCGCCCTGGTCCTCGAGCATGGACACTGCCAGTCGGGTGGGCCGGTCACAGGCGTCAATCCGCACGGGCACCCACGGGTCGCCGTCTTCGAAACTCATCTGCACCCGGATGGTTGCGCCGGATGCGCCCTCTCCCTCCCAGGGCCCGAACCACACCGTGGTGCGGGCGGGGTCGGTCAAGGTCGCCCACACCTCGTCAACGCCCACCGCGAAGCTCCGGCTGAGGATGAGGTCCGGCCCGCGCTCTCCGGGCACCAGCCGCGGGTCTTCGAGTCCTGCTGGTCCACCGGCAGGGATGTCGTTGGTTGTCATGGTGTCGTGACCGTCCGTTTGCCGTTCATGCGTCGATCTGGTCAAGGAGCTTTTTCAGGGCGCCCTCGATGTCGTCGTGGTCGTACTGACCGGCGCGACTCTCCGCCGAGATCACGGCGCACCGATGCACCTTCGAGAAGTCGCCGATCGGGAAGGAATAGCGCCCCTTGGTGTGCGCGGACCCGTCCGGGTCGACGCCCAGATGCCACAGCGCGTAGTCGTCGAAGTCGTGGGTGTCGAGAAAGGTGTTTTCGTCGGCCGCCGTCGGGGCATGTTCGCTCCAGTCGTCGCGTTCGTCGCGCACCACATCGCCCTGTTCGATCAGCTTCCTGGCATGCGCCACAGCCCGTTTGTTCAGTGTCACGGCCACGGTTTGTCCCTCCGGTTTGGTCAGACGGTCGGCCCCGTGCCGACCCACGGTACCGACAGTGTGCCCCGCTCGGCGACCGGGCGCAGCAGGAACATGCGCACCACGCGACCGGAGTCGCGTTCGTATCCGCGATAGCCCGGCCACTGGCACTCAATCCGGTCCCACGCCGCGTCCCGGCCAGCCGGGCCAATCAGGCTCGCCCGCACCGACAGCCGTCGGCCGCGTACGACGATTTCCGCGTCCGGATGGGTCATCAGATTGTAGGTCCAGGCCGGATGTCGCGCGCGGGCGAAGCTGGTGCCGGCCACGATGGCCCGGCCGTCCCCGTCCGGCGTGTACATCAGCCGGGTCTCCCGCGGGAGCCCGGACCTGGCTCCCGTCGAGCGCAGCACCAGCGAGGGCACCAGCAGTGCGCTCAGTTGCAGCCGGCCCCGGCTGATCCGCTCGAGGAAACGCTCCGCCGGCGGCAGCAGCGCCGGCGCGGTCGCACGGAACAGCCGGGTGCGGGTGAGTGGCGCCACGGCCGAGCGGACCAGGCTGAGAACGGCGGACATGCCGGTATTCTGTCCCGTTCACCGGCCGTCGGCGACGGTTCACTCCAGGTTTGTTCAGTCGGCGAGGATCAGGTACAGCGCGCGGCGCACGTCGTCGAGCTTCTCGGTGGCGGCGGCGCGCTGGGCGTCGGTGGCGGCGGAGCGGAACTGGTGAACGACGCCGAAGAGCTTGCCGACGCTCTCGTGGAACGCGGTGTCGGCGTCCGACTGCCCGGGGGTGGCGCCCCACGCCTCCTTGAGGTCGTCGGCGTGCTCGGCGAGGTAGGCCCGGCCGGCGTCGGTGAGTTCGTAGTCCGTGCGCCGTTCGGTTCCGGTCGGCGAGATGAGCCCCTCGTCGACGAGTTGCTGCAGGGTCGGGTAGATCGAGCCGGGGCTGGGGCGCCAGGCGCCGCCGGTCTTTTCCTCGATGGCCCGGATGAGCCCGTAACCGTTCGAGGGCCCGTCGGCGAGCAGCGAGAGGATGGCCGACCGCACATCGCCCCGGTTGGCGCGACGGGAGCCGCGGGGACCGCCGGGGCCGAAGCCCGGGCCGAAACCGCCGAAGCCCGGGCCGCCGGGGCCAAATCCCCGCCCGAAGCCACGACCGTGCCCCTGGGGCGAGTCGTGGTGGGCGCGGCTCATGCCCGAGCCGCGGCGAGTGTCGTGAGGTCAAGGAACTCAACGGATCACCGCCGGTCGCGTCGTTCCTCCCGACGATCTCCGCGGCGGCGTACCCCGTGGGCCACAACCGCCGCGGTTCCCACCGTGGCGGCCGTGCGCGCCACCGGGGCGCCGATGACTCCCGGGCGGCCGACTCGTCTGCGTGCCAGCGGCATCTCAGGCCCCCGTCCCAGTGTCGGCGGCCACGGCATCCGCTTCGATCGCGGCGGCGAGGGCCTGCACGGGGATGCGACCGCTGGCCACCAGCTGACCGCCGGCGTGCCGCACCGAAGCACCGAACGGGGCGGCCCAGAGGTTCTCCCAGACCAGCAGCGCGGCAGTGCTGCCCGGCTCAATGGCCTCGGCCGCCATGATCACGTCGTCCTCGCTGAGCAGGGTGGCCAGCTCGGTTTCGAGCGCCCGCAGCTCACCGAGTTCGCCGTCTTCGATGTCGGCGAGTTCCGCGATGTCCAGTGACCCGTCGGCGTCTTTCGTGAGGATCAGCAGGTCCAGGATCTTCACCAGGCCGCGATCCACGAGCGACGTGATCTCCGGGGCGATCGCCCCATTGAACCTGCTGCCCGGAAACTCCACGACGATCCAGTCGACCGGTCCGAGTTCATCGATGGTGTCAGTCATTACCCGCTCTTCTGCGCTCACGTGCTGCGAACGGCGGCGCGATGCGCCACCGTCTCCGGCTGCCGGAGGTGTCAGTGTCCAACCCTCCGGCAGCGTTCGCGTCACCCGCGGCGGGTGAAGGCGGCTAGAGGGTGGGCAGCACCCGCTCGCGGACCTTGCGGCGCAGCACCTTGCCGAGCATGGTGCGCGGGGTGTCGGTGATCTGCACGATCCGGCGCGGGATCTTGTACGCCGCCAGGTGCTCCCTGCAGTGGTCCTGCAGGGCCTTCTCGTCCAGGGTCGCACCGGGTTCCAGTTCCACGGCCGCGATGACCATCTCGCCGCCGCGCTCCAGCGGCTTGCCGAACACGGCCGCATCCACCACGGAGGCGTGCAGGCGCAGCACCGTCTCCACCTCGGTGGGTGCAACGTTGAACCCGCCGGTGATGATCAGGTCCTTGGCCCGGTCCACGATGGTGGAGAAGCCGTCCTCGTCGACCGTCACGATGTCGCCCGTGCGCAACCAACCATCGGGCGTGAGGGTTTTGGCGGTCTCCTCCGGGTTGTTCCAATACCCCTGGAACACCTGCGGACCCTTGATCAGCAGTTCACCCGGCTGGCCCTGCGCCACCTCGACGGTGGGGTCATCGGGGTCGGTGACCTTCATCAGCGTCGACGAGAATGGGATTCCGACGGTGCCGGGCCGCCTGGTCGGATAGAACGGGTTGCCCATCGCCACCGGCGACGCCTCGGTCATGCCGAAGCCCTCCACCAGCAGGCCGCCGGATACCGACTCCCACAGCTCCACCACGTGATCGGGCAGGTTCATGGCTCCGGAGATGCAGAACTTGCACGAGCGCAGGGAGATGCCCCGTTCCTTCGCGGCGATCGCGGTGCGCTCGTAGATCGGCGGCACGGCGCAGTACACCGTCGCCGGGGTCTTCTTCATGGTGTCGAGCACGGTCTTCGGGTCGAACTTGGGAAACAGGACGATCAGGGCCTGTTTGTGGATGCCGTAGGTCAGGTACAGCGTCAGGCCGAAAGAGTGGAACATCGGCAGGATCGCGTAGAAGACCTCCTTGCGGTACTCGGCGCCGTGCATCCACGCCTCACCCTGCAGCGCGTTGCAGTGCAGGTTGTAGTGGGTGAGCATGGCGCCCTTGGGGCGGCCGGTGGTGCCGGAGGTGTACTGGATCGCGGCCAGGTCGTGCAGGCCGGGGCGCGGATGCAGCGGGTCGATCGGCCCATGGCCGAAGAGCTCCTTCCACGGCGTGGTGCCGGCGGCAGAGCCCGTGAGCGCCGCGCGGGACTCGCGCAGGCTCTTCACCGGCAGGCGCAGCGCCAGCCGCTTGATGGCGGGGAACGCGTGCAGCAGGTTGACGGAGACGATGTGGTCGATTTCGATGTCGGCCGGGAAGTCGCGGACGGTGCCGGCCACCTTGTCCCAGGCGATCACGATGCGGGCCTGGTGGTCTTCGAACTGGTGGCGCAGCTCCGGTGAGGTGTAGAGCGGGTTGTGCTCGACCACGACGGCGCCGAGCCGCAGGACGGCGTAGAACGCCACGACGTGCTGCGGGCAGTTGGGCAGAATCAGTGCGACCCGGTCACCGGCCCGCACGCCCAGCTGCCGCAGCCCCTCGGCCGCCAGGTCGATCTGGGCGCCGAGTTCGGCGTAGCTGGTGCGGCGGCCGAAGAACTCCAGGGCCGGGGCGTCACCGGCCTCCGCGACCGCGTGTTCGAGCATCTCCACCAGCGAGGTGGCGGGGTAGTCGATCTCGGCGGGTACGCCAGGTTGATAGTGCTTCACCCAGGGTTGCTGCTCAGTAATGGCCATGCCCACATCCTCCCGCGATCCGTTGCCGCGTGGGGCGCGACACGACAGGCGACGGATGCCGGGGCCGCGAGTTCGACGCCAGAGCTTGACCGACGTACTCACCCGGGTGCACGGTGTCAGCGGGCGCGCTCGCGGGCCGTCAGGCACCTGGATACCGCGGCGCCCAGAGGGAGACACCATGGCTACCGTCACCTCTCGAGATGGCACCGTGATCGGGTTCGACCAGCTGGGTACCGGCCCGGCGCTGATCCTGGTGGACGGGGCCGGGTGTTACCGCGACGCCGGGCCGCTTCGCTCGCTCGCCGCCCTCCTGGCACCCGGATTCACCGTCTACACCTACGACCGCCGTGGTCGCGGAGCCAGTTCAGACACGCTGCCGTTCTCGGTGGACCGCGAGATCGACGACGTCCAGGCCCTGATCGGCGCCGCCGGCGGCCGGGCTGCCCTGTTCGGCATGTCCAGCGGCGGCGCCCTGGCCATCGCGGCCGCCGCCAGGCTCGGCCCGGTCATCACCGACCTGGCCGTGCACGAGGTACCCGTGAGCATCGAACTCGACCCGGCCGCGCTGAAGTACTCACGCGAACTGGCCGACGCGCTCGCACACGATCGCCGGGCGGACGCGGTGGCCCTCTTCTTCGACCGGGTCGGCCTGCAGGCCGATCAGGTCGCGAGCCTGCGACACACGCCGGCGTGGGCATCCGTTGAGGCGATCGCCCCCACCCTGGCCTACGACGATGCCGTACTCGGTGACGGGCTGCTGCCCTACCAGCGGATCGAGGCTGTCCGGGTTCCGGTGACCGTGCTCAGCGGGGAGTTCGCCCCGGAGTTCATCCGCGAGTCGGCCAGGGCCATGGCCACGGCCTTCCCGCTCGGGCGGCATGTCGAACTTGCCGGCCAGTCCCACAACGTGGACCTGACCGTGCTCGCGACCGCTCTCTCGACCGTGCTCCGCGGTGCCGTGCCGCCAGGGCGCCCCTCGACACGGGGCGCGGAACCGTCAGGCAGGGACGCCGCCCAGGACTGACCCTGGCGCGGCCGTCTCCCGGCATCCCGGCGACAGCACTCGGGTCGTCGAGGCCGGGGCGCCCGCCAGCTTGTGCGGGGCGCGGGTCGGGCGCAATTGCAGGCTGCCACCGCAGTTGGGGCACGCTCCGCCGGGGAAGGATCGCACGCAGTCGGCACACCAGGTGCACTCGAAAGAGCAGATGTACGCGGCATCCGTTGCCGGCGACAGGTCGCGGTCACAACACTCACAATTCGGTCGCATCTCGAGCATCCCGGCCTCCTACCCCACGGTTCTGCCGGCCTCTGGGCGCGGCCGGATCAGACGGATTTGCCGCTCCCGAACGGGGTACGCACTCCGACCGACTACCGTAGTAGTATGACGCCTCCTGATTCAACTGCACCTACCGAGGCAGACACTGCCCGAACGACGATCAATTTCTCCGAGCTAGGGCTCAGCGACGCCGTGCTCAAGGCCCTCAAAGACGTCGGCTACGAAACCCCGTCTGCCATCCAGGCCGCCACGATCCCGCCGCTGCTCGACGGCCGCGACGTCGTGGGCCTCGCCCAGACCGGCACAGGCAAGACTGCAGCATTCGCACTGCCCATCCTCTCCCGCCTCGACCTGTCCCAGAAGAGCCCGCAGGCACTGGTCCTCGCCCCGACCCGTGAGCTCGCGCTGCAGGTCTGTGAGGCGTTCGAGAAGTACGCCGCCCACATGAAGGGCGTGCACGTGCTGCCCGTCTACGGTGGACAGGGTTACGGCACGCAGCTCTCCGCGCTCCGCCGTGGTGTGCACGTTGTCGTCGGTACTCCCGGCCGCATCATGGACCACCTCGACAAGGGCACCCTCGACCTGTCCCAGCTCAAGTACCTGGTGCTGGACGAAGCCGACGAAATGCTCAAGATGGGCTTCGCCGAAGACGTCGAGACGATCCTCGCCGACACCCCGGACGACAAGCAGGTGGCCCTGTTCTCGGCCACGATGCCCGCCGCGATCCGCCGCATCTCCAAGCAGTACCTGAACGACCCCGAAGAGATCACGGTCAAGAACAAGACCACGACCTCGGCGAACACCACGCAGCGCTACCTGCTGGTCTCCTACCCGCAGAAGGTGGATGCGCTCACCCGCATCCTCGAGGTGGAGAACTTCGAAGGCATGATCGTCTTCACCCGCACCAAGAACGAGACCGAGACCCTCGCCGAGAAGCTGCGCGCCCGCGGTTACTCCGCGACGGCCATCAACGGTGACGTTCCCCAGGTGCAGCGTGAGCGCACCGTCGAGCAGCTCAAGAGCGGCAAGCTCGACATCCTGGTCGCCACGGATGTCGCCGCCCGCGGCCTGGACGTGGAGCGGATCAGCCACGTCATCAACTACGACATCCCGATCGACACCGAGTCGTACGTGCACCGGATCGGCCGCACCGGCCGCGCCGGCCGCAGCGGCGCCGCGATCAGCTTCGTCACCCCGCGTGAGCGTCACCTGCTCAACGCGATCGAGCGGGCCACCCGCCAGCCGCTCACCCAGATGCAGCTGCCGAGCGTCGAAGACGTCAACGTGACCCGGCTCGCCCGGTTCGACGACGCCATCACCGAGGCTCTCGGCCAGAGCGACCGGATCAACACCTTCCGCGACATCATCGGCCACTACGTCTCCCACCACGACGTGCCGGAGGCCGACGTGGCCGCCGCCCTCGCCGTGGTCGCCCAGGGTGAGACGCCCCTTCTGCTCAACGCAGAAGACGCGCGTCAGCAGCAGCGCTTCGACCGTGAGCGCACCGAGCACCGCGACCGCGACCGTGGTGACCGTCCCGTGCGCAACGACCGTCGTGACAGCCGCGACGACCGTGGCAGCCGGGACGACCGTCCGATGCGCAGCGAACGCCCCGAACGTCGCTCACGCGACAGCAACCGGGCCATGGCCTCGTACCGCATCGAGGTCGGCAAGCGCCACAAGGTGGAGCCGCGCCAGATCGTCGGCGCCCTGGCCAACGAGGGCGGCCTGAGCCGGGAAGACTTCGGCGCGATCCAGATCCTGCCCGAGTACTCCCTGGTCGACCTTCCCGCCGACATGTCCGGCGACATCCTCGGCCGTCTGTCCGCGACCCGGATCAGCGGCAAGCTGATCGAGATCCACGCCGACAACGGCGCCTCGGCCGGCCGCAACGACCGACCGCAGCAGGGCGAGCGCTCCGAGCGTCCGCCGCGCCGCTACTAGTTCGACACCGTTACGCGGGTCAGGCGCCGCTTCGCGGGCGGCGTGCCACCCGCGAAACGGCGCCGCACCCGCGCACCTCGACTCTCGAGGTGCGCGGGTGCTTTTTTGTCGCCAAGCCCCGCCCCGGAGCGATTCCCGATCCGACGCATCCGCCCGGCGATATCTCAGCAAATCTGTTCTACCCTTGAGCAAGCAAGGGGAGTATTCCCACGCAGCGCACCCGTTAATACGGACTTGATGACGAGTCCCGGGACGCTGGCTCGACTGCCCTGCGGGGCCTGCGGGTGGAAGAGACCTTGACTCCGCCGTTCACCCCGACCTGGAGCTCTCCTTGAACATCACTCCCACCATCTGGTTGATCACCATCGCGGTGACGATCGCGTTCTTCGCCTACGAGTTCTTCGCCCACGTGCGGAAGCCCCACGAACCCACCGTGGGTGAGTCGGCCCGCTGGTCGGCCTTCTACATCGGGCTCGCCCTGCTCTTCGGCGTCGGCATCGGCGTCGTCTCCGGCTGGCGCTACGGCGGCGAGTACTTTGCCGGCTATCTCACCGAGAAGGCCCTGTCGATCGACAACCTCTTCGTGTTCCTCATCGTGATGGCAGCGTTCGCGGTCCCCAAGGCGTACCAGCAGAAGGTGCTGATGTTCGGCATCATCATCGCGCTGATCATGCGCGGTGGCTTCATCGCGATCGGCGCCGCCCTGATCGAGAACTTCTCCTGGGTGTTCTACCTCTTCGGCGCCCTGCTGTTCGTGCTGGCCTACCTGCAGGTGCGCGGCCACGAGGGCGACCCCGCCAATAACCTCTTCGTGCGCGTGACCCGCCGGGTGCTGCCGGTCAGCGACGAGTACGACCGCGACAAACTGACCACGAGGATCAACGGCAAGCGGTACATCACCCCGGTGCTGCTCACCATCATCGCGATCGGCTTCATCGACCTGGTCTTTGCGATCGACTCGATCCCCGCCATCTACGGGCTCACCTCAGAGGCGTACATCGTCTTCACCGCCAACGCCTTCGCCCTGATGGGCCTGCGTCAACTGTTCTTCCTCATCGGCGGGCTGCTCGAACGCCTGGTCTACCTGTCCCAGGGGCTGGCCGTGATCCTCGGCTTCATCGGCCTCAAACTGGTCTTCCACGCCCTGCACGTCAACGAGGTGCCGTTCATCAACGGCGGCGAACCGCTGCTCTGGGTGCCAGAGATTCCGATCTGGTTCTCCCTGGTCTTCATCGCCGCCACCATCACCGTGGCAACCATCGCGAGCCTGGCCAAGACCCGCGGTGACGCCGCCAAGGCCGACCGTGGCCAGGTGGACGGCGAGCCCATCACCAAGGCCGAGGACTCGCACTAGCCGGGCGGGGGCGCTAGCCGAGCAGGATGGCGTCCAGGTTGTCGACCTTCACGCTGCGGTAGTCGCGGTACTCGTCGGGTACCTCGATCACCGTGGTCCAGGGGATGAGGGGTTCGTTGCAGCCGTTCTGACCGGCGGGCATGATGACCTCGCTCACGATCTCCAGGCTGCCGGTCGGCGCGTCGTGCAGGTATCGAGTGGGCCGGGACGCGCAGCCGGAGCCGAAGATCACCAGGGTGAGCTCGTTCCGGCCCGGTCCGGCGAGGGCGTAGGAGTCGGGGAACCCGTCGCCGGGCGGATGGGGCGGCTGGGCCGCATCCGTGCTGACGATGGTGACGGGTGCGAGGTCGTCGTCTGCGAACCCCACCGTGAATTGCGCCCGGGGGAAGTAGCAGTCGTCGGGGGTGCCCGCCGCGGCGGCCGCCTCGGTGCAATCCGACTCGGCCGGCGGTATCGCGGTCACAACCGCCCGGTCCAGACGGATGCCGGTGGGCACGGGCATCGTGACCTCGAATGAACCGTCGTCTTCGACGACCGCCGTGGCGGTACCCCGGATGGGGTCATCCGAGATGCTCGAGCGTATCTCGAGGGTCTGGGTGCTGCCGGGGTCCAGGGTGGTGCAGATGTCGCTGGGCTCGGCGGCCGGGCGGGAGACGGTGACATCCCCGCCCACAACGGCCCGCTCCGGGGTGACCACGATGCCGCAGCCGAACGGATCGGTGGACGCTCCCGGGGTCGCGCAGCCCGCCAGCAGCACGGCGCAGGCGACCTGCAGCGTCAGCGCACCGACCGTTGAGCGCCTCACGGCAGCAGCCCGGCCGGATCGAAATAGCCGAGCACGGTGACGCCGTCGGACTGGTAGATGGGCACGCGGGCGGCACCCGTGGCTGGTTCCGCGGTGTCTTCTGTGGCGAAGTCACCGGTGGCTGAATCGCTGTTGGCCTGGGCTGCCTGCCCGATCAGCATGTCGCTCCGGTAGGCGTACCCGGTTTCGCCGTTGAGCTCGAGCACGGGGATGAGCTCGTCTGAGGCGGCTTCGGTGACGCCGAGGTCGGAGTCCGTCGCGGCATCCAGGCTCTCGGCACTCTGGCCGTGGAGTGCATCGCCCGACTCGCTGCCGGACTCGTTGACGGCTTCGGGGCCGCTGGAGTTTTGGGCGACGACGGTGTCGCTCAGCCGGTCGTAGGCCACCACGGTGCCGGCCCCGATGCCGCCGGCGAAGAGCAGGGCTGCGGTCGCGGCCAGCGAGAACGCGGCACGGGAGAGGCGGGCGGTGCGCGGCCGCGGAGCCGCGGCCACGGTCCGCACGAGCAAGGCCCGGATGTCGGCGCTGCGGGTCGGGTCCATCGTGGGCCGGTCGGCGCGGTCGTGGCGGTCGTCGTGGCGGTCGGGGTTCATCACCGGCTCCACCCCTCTCTGGCGTCTGGTGTGCTCTGCAGCATCAGTTCGGCCATGCGGTTCTTCGCCCGGTACAGCCGGGATTTCACGGTTCCGATCGGAATCCGCAGGGCCAGGGCGGCCTCTGCGGTGGTCAGTTCCTCGAGTACGCAGAGGGTGAGGATGTCCTGGTCGCGGGCGCTCAGCTGCGCGAACACCTCGCGCACCCCTGGCGCGCTGCGGGCGCGGTCCAGGTCCGCACCGAGGTCGTCGGTGGGGTCGGGGTGCGAGCGCTCTGGCGAGAGCTTCGACAGGGCCAGACGGTAGCGCCGGGCGGATCGGGCCTGGTTGCGGCAGACGTTGTTGGTGGTCACCAGCAGCCAGCCGATCACCGACCCGTTCACCACCCGCACCCGGCGCCGGTGCCGCCAGAGCTCGAGGAACACGATCGCCGTGGCGTCTTCGGCGTCGTGCCGCGAGCCGAGCGCGCGCAGGGCGTGACCGAAGACCCGGTCACGATGCTCATCGAAGAGCTCCCCGAACGCCCCCGCATCCCCCTCGACGGCGCGTGCCCACACCTCGTACTCGTTGGTCCCCCGGGCAGCCGTCATACCTAATAATGTCCACACTCACGGTTCGGTTCCATCCACGCCACCGCGGTCGGCGGGCTGGCAGTGCGGGCCAGCCCCGTGCGGCTCAGCGGTCGGGGTGCACGATGCGGTCGGGGTCCCAGGGTTCGGCCCAGCCGAGCTCGTCGAACATGCGGGACAGCACGATCGCGGTGAACCCCCAGACCAGCCGGCCGCCGACGGTGAACGCCGGTGCCCGATAGTCGAGACCGGCAACGGTGTGCGCGGTGTTGGCCCGGTTGGCGGGGTCGAGGAGGTCGGCCACTGGCACTCGGAACACGTCCACGGTTTCGGCGTGGTCGATGGCGGCCACCTGGGACGGGCGGGTCCACCAGGCCGGAACCGGGGTGACGAGGTGGTTGCTCACCGGAACCGGCATGGCCGGCAGCGTGCCCAGGGGCTCG
Organism: Cryobacterium inferilacus; assembly: GCF_019599185.1. Taxonomy (GTDB): domain Bacteria; phylum Actinomycetota; class Actinomycetes; order Actinomycetales; family Microbacteriaceae; genus Cryobacterium; species Cryobacterium inferilacus. The sequence goes on from NZ_JAIEUL010000010.1 coordinate 18,279, forward strand.
AGCCCGGCCGGGTCCAGGCCGGTCTCCTCCACGGCTTCCCGCAGGGCCGCGGCGATCGGGCCGGCATCGGATGCCTCCAGCCGGCCGCCGGGAAAGGCGATCTGACCGGGGTGGCTGCCGAGGGTCGCGGCTCGACGCAACAGGAGGACGTCCAGATCGCGCGGCACCGCCGGGGCAGCGGGTCCGCCCGCCAGGGCCGGGATGGCGTCGAGCGCCCCGAACAGCACGAGCACCGCCGCGTGGCGGGCCGCTGCCGCCTGCGGCAGGTCGCGGCTGCGCCCGGTGCCCCAGTCCAGGCCGCGCGCGCAGAGCGCGGCCAGATCGGCGCGGGCGTCATCCGAGTGGGCGGGCATTCCCCCAGACTACGACGGCCAGACTACGACGGTGCTCGGCCGGCCACGCTTCCGGTCACTCCGCGATCCTTCCCAGGGCGCTCTCCACTGCCGCCTCCAGGTCGGTCAGGGTGATCTCATCCGATTCCACGGCGGACACCGCCTGCGCTCCGGGCAGCGCCGCCGCCAGAGCGGTGCGGGCAGCTGACGGCACCATGCCGATGAACGCCGCCGATCCGTCAGCCAGCGCCTGTCCGACCTCGACCCGCAGGGCATGTCGCAGCCGATGCCCGCTGAACACATCCACCACGCTGCCGCCCACCGAACCGACCACGACGGTACCCAGCATCACCGGATCGAACAGTCCGACCAGAACCCCGACGCCGGCGCCCCAGCCGTGGCCGACGTGCCCGTGATCGTCGCTGGTCTCCTCCAGCCTGGCCGCTCCCCCTACGCTCCTGACCACCAGGATCATGCCTCTGGTGGACAGCTGCCGGCTGCGCACCAGCTCGGTGACGGCGTCGAAATCCCGCCGGGCCCTGCCAGGGTCGGCGTAGCCGGCCACCACCAACGCCATCGTGTCATCGCGCGTCGGAATGTCATCGCGCATCTCCTGGCCCTCCCCGCTCTCGGCGGAACCGATCCCACCTGCACCATAGCCCCGGAGCACGGCTTCGGGCGCTGCCGCCGCTGGGGTGCGTTGACAGTGCGACGACCGGGGACGACTCTGGACTCATCCGCCCGGCCAGACGCACCGCCAGACACCGGAAGGCCACCCGACATGAGGTTTCCACCGATCGCCGACTACGCGTTCCTCTCCGATTGCGAGGTGAACGCCCTGATCGCCCCGGATGGCGCGGTGGAGTGGATGTGCCTGCCCCGGCCGGACAGCCCCAGCGTCTTCGCGGCGCTACTGGACCGCACCGCCGGCCTGTTCGGCTTCTCCCCCACCAACACCGAGGTGCCCGAACAGCGCCGGTACCGACCGGGGACCATGGTGCTCGAGACCACCTGGCACACTCCCACCGGTTGGCTGACCGTGACGGATGCGCTGGTGATGGGTCCGCTGGCCGAGCACCGCCGCGAGGGCTACCGGCGCTCACCCGGCAGCGCGATCTCACAGCGCACGCTCCTGCGCATCGCCACCTGCTTCGACGGCCGGGTCGAGCTGCAGGTGAATTGCTTCCCGCTGTTCGACTACGCCAGGGACCAGGCCGTCTGGCACTTCGACGGCCCGGGGTACACCAGGGCCACGGTCGCCGCCGACGATGTGGTGCTCGTGCTCGGCGGCACCGTGCCGCTGGGGGTCGTGGGCGGGCGCTGCACCGGGCGCACCACTCTCGAAACCGGCGAGTCCGCGTTCGTGGCCCTGGGCTGGGACGGCAGCGTGCCGCACGACCTCGCCGAGGCAACCCGCCAGCTCGAGCAGACCGAGAAATACTGGCGCAATTGGTTGAGCATGGCCACCTTTCCCGACCATCGGTTCCGCCCGTATATCGAGCGCAGCGCCCTGGCTCTCAAGGGGCTGAGCTACGCACCGACGGGTGCCATCATGGCCGCGGCGACCACCTCGCTGCCGGAGACACCTGGCGGCGAACGGAACTGGGACTACCGCTTCACCTGGATTCGGGATACCGCCTTCATGTTGCGCGCGCTGCACGGGCTCGGCTTCGACGGGGAGGCCTACGACTACTTCGCGTTCATCGTCGACGCCGTCGGCGCCTCCCCGCCGAACACCGCCGGAGGACTGCAGATCATGTACGGGATCGGCGGTGAACAGGACCTCACCGAACACATCCTCGACCACCTGTCCGGCTACCGCGATTCCCGGCCCGTGCGCATCGGCAATGGGGCCTTCGACCAGCACCAGCACGATGTCTGGGGCATGTTGCTCGACTCGGTCGCTGAGCACCTCCGCGGCGGCGGGCAGATCGGCCCCGCGGCGTGGGAACGGCTCTGCGTGCTGGTGGATACCGCGATAGCGCGCAGTGCGGAACCGGATCAGGGTATCTGGGAGATGCGCGGGGCACCGCGGCATTTCGTCGCGTCGAAGGTGCTGTGCTGGGTCGCGGCCGACCGTGGCGCCCGAATCGCGGACAGTCGCGGCGATTCCCGCCGGGCTGAGTCGTGGCGGGCTTCCGCCGATCGAATTAAGGCGGATGTCTGTGACCGGGGCGTGAGTGACCGCGGTGTGTTCACCCAGCACTACGACACCACCGACCTCGATGCCTCGCTGCTGTTGCTGCCGATCATGGGGTTCCTGCCGCCGGATGACGACCGGGTGCGGGCGACCGTACTCGCGATCAACAAGGAGCTGACCGAGCACGGCCTCGTGCTGCGCTACCGGGTGGACCGCACCGAGGACGGCCTCACCGGCGAGGAGGGCACCTTCAGCATCTGCTCGTTCTGGCTGGTGTCGGCTCTGGTCATGATCGGTGAACACGAAGCGGCAGCGGCCCTGTTCCTCAAGTTGCTCTCGTTCGCCGGGCCCCTGCTGCTCTACGCGGAGGAGATCGACGCGACCACCGGGCAACACCTGGGCAATTTTCCGCAGGCGTTCACCCACCTGGCGCTGATCGACGCCGCCACCCGGCTCATCACGGCGGAACAGCGGGCGGAGGAGACCGCGCGCGGGCGCGCCTGACGGCGCGCCCGCGCGAGCGAACCGGGCGGGAGTCGCTCGGTTAGTGACGCAGCTGCAGGTACTTCGCGATCAGCGCCTTGGTGGAGGAGTCCTGCGCCGCCAGCACGGCGCTGTCACCCTGCACGGCCGGGGTGACCTGCAGCGCCAGCTGCTTGCCGAGTTCGACACCCCACTGGTCGAACGAGTCGATGCCCCAGACGGTGCCCTCCACGAACACGATGTGCTCGTACAGCGCGATGAGCTGACCGACCACACTCGGGGTGAGGGCGGAAGCCAGGATCGACGTCGTCGGCCGGTTGCCGCTGAAGACCTTGGCGGGAACGATGGCCTCCGCGACGCCGTCCGCGCGCACCTCTTCTGCGGTCTTGCCGAATGCCAGTGCCTTGGTCTGGGCGAAGAAGTTGGCCATGAACAGGGTGTGCACGTCCTGCCCCGGCTCGACCCCTGCGCCGTCGCCGGTCTCGTCCTTCAACGGATGCGCGGGGTTGGCCACGGCGATGAAGTCGGCCGGAACAAGGCGGGTGCCCTGGTGGATGAGCTGGTAGAACGCGTGCTGCCCGTTGGTGCCGGGTTCGCCCCAGAAGACCTCGCCGGTGTCGGTCGTGACCGGGCTGCCGTCCCAGCGCACGCTCTTACCGTTGGACTCCATCGTCAGCTGCTGCAGGTACGCCGGGAAGCGGTGCAGGTACTGCGCGTACGGAAGCACGGCGTGGCTCTGCGCGCCCAGGAAGTTGGTGTACCAGACGTTGAGCAGGCCCATCAGCACGGGCACGTTCTGCTCCAGCGGCGCGGTGCGCATGTGCTCGTCGATGGCGTGGAAACCGGCGAGGAACTCGCGCCAGTTGTCTGGGCCGATGGCGATGACCACCGAGGTGCCGATCGCCGAGTCGACCGAGTAACGCCCGCCGACCCAGTCCCAGAAGCCGAACGCGTTCTCGGGGTCGATGCCGAAGGCCTTGACCTTGTCCAGGGCCGTGGACACGGCGACGAAGTGCTTGGCGACGGCATTCGTGCGCGCCGCATCCGTCTCGTCGATGGCGCCGGTCGCGGCCAGCTCGGCCCACAGCCACTCGCGGGCCAGGCGGGCGTTGGTGAGGGTCTCGAGGGTGCCGAAGGTCTTGGAGGCGACGATGAACAGCGTCGTCTCCGGGTCGAGGCCCGCGGTCTTCTCGTAGACGTCGGTGGGATCGATGTTCGAGACGAACCGCACCTCCAGGCCGGCCTTCACATACGGCTTCAGGGCCTCGTAGACCATCACCGGGCCGAGGTCGGAGCCGCCGATGCCGATGTTGACCACCGTGCTGATCGGCTTGCCGGTCACGCCGGTCCACTCACCGGAGCGCACCTTGTCGGCGAACGCGTAGACCTTGTCGAGCGTGGCGTGCACGTCGGCGTCGACGTCCTGACCGTCGACGATGAAGCCGGCCGGGGGCACCAGGCCGGCGGCGCCCTGGGGGCGGCGGAGAGCGGTGTGCAGCACCGCGCGGTCCTCTGTGGCGTTGATGTGCTCGCCGGTGATCATCGCCTGGTAGCGCCCCGGCACGTCGACGTCGCGGGCGAGCTCCACGAGGTGGCCGAGGATCTCCTCGGTGATCAGGCCCTTCGACAGGTCGACTGTGAGGTCGGCCGCCTGGAAGGTGTAACGGTCTGCACGATCGGCATCGGCGTCGAACCACCCGCGCAGGTCGGGCGTGAAGCCGTCGGCGATGCCGGCGAGCTGCGTCCACGCAGCGGTGGAAGTGGGATCAACGGGGGTAGATTCGGCCACGAGGCCCTCCTGAATCATCGGAATACGGTCCACGGCTCCCGCAACGCTGCGAGGCGGTCCGAGTGCAAGCCTATGGCCGGGCCGCCCCTCCTCGCACATCTTTGACCCCGCGCGTCCGAGTGCGTCGGGCGCCGGCCGGCCAGACGGGTGCACGGCGGGTGCAGACTGGTGCAATGACCCCACCCACGCAGCGCACCCTGATCTTGCTTCGGCACGCCAAGTCCGACTGGTCGGGCGGCGAAGCCGACATCGATCGCACCCTCAATCCCCGCGGGCAGAGCCAGGCACCGGATGCCGGGAGTTGGTTGGCCGAGAACTACCCCGCCATCGACCTGGCCATCGTCTCCCCCGCTACCCGGGCCAGGGCCACCTGGGCGCTGGCCTCGGCGGAGTTCATCGATGGGCCGGAGGCGCGGATCGATGACCGGGCGTATGCGGCATCCGTGAATGATCTGCTCGACATCGTGCACGAACTGCCCGACGAGCTGCAGAATGTGATTCTCGTGGCCCACAACCCCGGGCTCGAGGAACTCGTCGCCGTGCTCACCGGCGAGGACATCACACTGTCGACGTCCTCCCTGGCCGTGCTGGGCCTGCCGGGCAGCTGGGCAGAGCTCGATACCGCCACGGCCGTGCTCGTGACCAGCGGCCGAGCCGGCCAGGCCGGCCTGGAGTAGGCACGAGCGTCAGCGGGCCCCTGCGACCTCCGCTGTCACCGGCAGCCGGCGCACACTCGCGAACCGCCGCTGGCCGCCATCGATGGGATCGGTGAAGGCCAGTTCGCTGGCCAGCAGCTGCAGCGGCCGTCGAAAATCGTGCACGTCGACATCCTGCAGCACGGGGTAGAGCGGGTCATCGATGATCGGGATGCCCAGCCCGAGCATGTGCAGGCGCAGCTGGTGGGTACGCCCGGTGCGCGGTGTCAGCCGGTACCGGCCCGTGTTCTCGTGCGCGCCCTCCAGTTCGATCACCGACTCGGCGTTGACGGGGGCGCCGGGCACGACCTCGCCCTGCCACTGGCCTGGCCGGGTGCGGAGGTGGTTCCGCACGGTGACAGGCAGGCGCAGGTTCGCGCGAAGCGGCGCCAACGCCCGGTACACCTTGGTCACCTCACCGCGTTGGAAGAGGGTCTGGTAGTCCCCGCGCCAGCGGCGTTCGGTGGCCAGCACCAGCAGTCCGCTGGTCACCCGGTCCAGGCGGTGCAACGGGGAGAGCTCGGGTAATCCCAGCTGGGCGCGCAGCCGCACCACGACGCTCTGCACGACGTGCCGGCCGCGCGGGATGCTGGAGAGGAACGGTGGCTTGTCGATGACCACGATCCGCTCGTCCCGGTAGACCAGGTGCAGCGGGCCGGGCACCACTGGTTCGTCGGCCAGGTCGCGGTGGAACCAGACAAAGGTCGTGGGCAGGTACGGGTCTGCCGCGGTGACCGGCGCACCGTTCTGGTAGACGAACCGCCCGCCGGCCAGGAACTCGGCAACGTGCACCCGCTCGGCCAGCCGGTGGTGCAGCCAGGCGGCCATGCTCGGCCAGGTGGGTTGGGGAACGCCGGGCCGGTCGCGCTCCGCGGTGCACAGCCACGCGGCGTCGAGCCCGTGTCGTGGCGGCAGAGGCGAACGTGGGGGCATCCCCCGATCGTACGGGCTCATGAGACTGACCTCATCTGAAGAGGGTGATGCCGCTCGTCGGGCGGGCAGGCTACCGTGCCCCCGGAGAGAGCCAGGAGGGCCCACCATGACCGCAGACCGCCACGCCCGCTCGATGCTGCCGATCCCGGACCGCCCGGCGCCCGGGCTCACCACCTACGACGCGAAGGATCCAGACACGCAGTACCCACCGATCGAGCCGTTGCGGCCACCGGCCGGTGCGCCGAACGTGCTGGTGATCCTGCTGGACGACGTGGGCTTCGGCGCGTCGAGCGCCTTCGGCGGACCGTGCGCCACGCCCAACGCCGAGAAGCTCGCCGCCGGCGGCCTCACCTTCAACCGTTTCCACACCACGGCGCTCTGCGCCCCCACCCGGCAGGCGCTGCTCACCGGTCGCAACCATCACTCGGTGGGCATGGGCAGCATCACCGAGACGGCCACCTCGGCGCCGGGAAACAGCTCGGTGCGCCCCAATACCAAGGCGCCCCTGGCGATGACCCTCAAGCTGAACGGCTACTCCACCGCCCAGTTCGGCAAGTGCCACGAGGTGCCCGTCTGGCAGTCCTCGCCGATGGGACCGTTCGACGCCTGGCCGTCCAGCGGCGGCGGGTTCGAAACGTTCTACGGCTTCATCGGCGGGGAGAACAATCAGTGGGATCCAGCCCTCTACGACGGCACCACCCCGGTGGAGCCACCGGCGACCCCGGAGGAGGGCTACCACCTCACCGAAGACCTGGCCGATCACGCGTGCAACTGGATGCGTTCGCAGAAGGCGTTGATGCCCGACAAACCGTTCTTCGTCTACTTCGCGCCGGGAGCCACGCACGCTCCGCACCACGTGCCGCAGGAGTGGGCCGACAAGTACGCGGGGAAATTCGCCGACGGCTGGGACGTGCAGCGGGAACGCACCCTGGCGAAGCAGAAGGAGCTGGGTGTGGTGCCCGCCGATGCCGAGCTCACACCCCGGCACGCGGAGATCCCCGCCTGGGACGACATGCCCGCAGAGCTCAAGCCGGTGCTCGAACGGGAGATGGAGGTCTACGCCGGGTTCCTGGAGCACACCGACCACCACGTCGGCCGGCTGATCGACACCGTCACCGACCTGGGCATTCTGGACGACACGATCATCTACTACATCATCGGCGACAACGGGGCCTCCGCCGAGGGCACGGTCAACGGGGCGTTCAACGAGATGGCGAACTTCAACGGCATGGCTGCCCTGGAAACACCGGAGTTCCTGGCCGCGAAGCTGCCGGAGCTCGGCAGTCCGAGCTCGTACAACCACTACGCGGTCGGCTGGGCGTGGGCGATGGACACCCCGTTCCAGTGGACCAAGCAGGTCGCCTCGCACTGGGGCGGCACGCGCAACGGCACCATCGTGCACTGGCCCACCGGCATCGCAGAGAAGGGCGGGCTCCGGGAGCAGTTCACCCACTGCATCGACATCGCCCCGACCATCCTGGAGGCCGCCGGCCTGCCGGAGCCCACCATGGTCAACGGTGTGCAGCAGTCCCCCATGGAGGGGGTGAGCATGCTGTACAGCTTCGGCGACCAAAGCGCCCCTGAGCGGCACGACCTGCAGTACTTCGAAATGTTCGGCAACCGGGGCCTGTACTACAAGGGTTGGAGCGCGGTGACGAAACACCGCACCCCGTGGGTGATGCTCGGTGGGGAGATTCCCGCGTTCGATGACGACGTCTGGGAGCTCTATGACGGCAGCACCGACTACAGCCAGGCTCGCAACCTGGCGGCGGAGCATCCGGAGATGCTCGCCAAGCTGCAACGGCTCTGGCTGATCGAGGCCACGAAGTACAACGTGTTGCCGATCGACGACCGCGGCATCGAACGGGCCACCCCCGAGATCGCTGGGCGCCCGACCTTGACCAGGGGAAACAGCCAGCTCCTGTTCGCCGGGATGGGTCGGCTGTCGGAGAACAGCGTGGTCAGCGTGAAGAACAAATCGTTCTCGGTGACAGCAGAATTGGTGGTGCCGCCCGATGGTGCGAACGGCGTGATCATCGCCCAGGGCGGCCGGTTCGGGGGCTGGAGCCTGTACGCCAAGGCGGGTCGGGCCACCTTCGTGTACAACGTGCTCGGCATCCGGCAGTTCAGCACCGAGGCAGACCGACCGATCCCGACCGGCCGGTGCCAGGTGCGCATGGAGTTCGCCTACGACGGCGGCGGCCTGGGCAAGGGCGGCAACGTCACCGTGTACTACGACGGCACCCCGGTGGGCACCGGCCGGGTGGAGGCCACCCAGGCGATGATCTTCTCCGCCGATGAGACGACGGATGTCGGCTACGAGTCCGGCACGGCCGTCACCGCCGACTACACCACGGCACGTAGCCGCTTCAGCGGTCGGATCAACTGGGTGCAGATCGACCTCGGTGACGACAACCACGACCACTTCATCGACCCAGAGGAGCGTTTCCGCATCATCATGGCCCGGCAGTGAGTCGTCAGCGGCACGCGCTCCGGTCAGGCCGCGGCGGCCTGGGCGGCCTCGAGTGCCCAGACGACCAGGTCGTGATCGAGGTTTTCGACCAGTCCTGACACCCCGACGGCACCGATCAGGGAGCCGTTGACCCGCAGCGGGAAGGCGCCGCCCGCCGCCACGTACTGGGTGATGGGCAGGCCGGTGGCCGCGTTGAAGTCCTGGCCCCTGGCCCGGTACTTGGTGCTGACCAGGAAGGACGGCACGTTGTACCGGGACACCACCCGGAACTTCCTGGCCAGCCAGTCGTCGTTGTCTGCTGTCGTGCCTGGCCGGGCCGCGTGGAAGACGCGCTGCTCGCCGAAGCTCATCGTCACGGTGATCCTGAGGTCCTCCGCTGCGGCCCTGGCCATGATCGCGCTGCCGAGCCGGTATGCGTCGTCGTAGTCGAACGAGGTGAAACCGATGCGGGCGTTCTGTTCCTCCAGCAGCGGGAGTAGCGCCTGGGCGGCGGGGTCAGGGGTGAGCGACATGGCAGGGTCCGTCTTCGTCAGGATGTCGGCAGCGGCGCCGCACTACCGAGCACGATACCGGTGCCGGGCGTGCGGCGCACACCTCGGTCGACGGGGCTGCATGCCCGTCGAGGCGGATGACGGCGAAGACCCCTGGTCAGCCTTCGATGGTGAGGTGCGGCATCCGTTTGTCGAGCCAGCGCGGCAGCCACCAGTTGGCGCGGCCGAGCACCGTCATCACGGCGGGCACCAGCACGCCGCGCACCAGGGTCGCGTCCACGAGCACGGCCACGGCCAGGCCCACGCCGAACATCTTGACGACGGGGTCGGGGTTGGGCACGAACGAGATGAACACACTCACCATGATCAGGGCGGCCGAGGTGATCACCCTGCCGGTGCTGCCGATACCGTGCACGACGGCGCGGCGGTTGTCGGCGAAGCTGTGCCAGGACTCCTGGATGGCGCTGATCAGGAACACCTCGTAGTCCATCGACAGCCCGAACAATACGGCGAAGAGCAGCAGCGGCACGTAGGCCTCGATCGGCACGGCGGCGTCGAGGCCGGTGAGCTGGATGCCGTTGCCCTGCTGGAACACGAACACGAGCACCCCGTACGCCACCAGGATCGACACCACGTTCATCGCCGCCGCGGTGAGCGGGATCGCCAGGGAGCGGAACGCGAAGAAGAGCAGCACGGCGCTCGCCGCGATCACGGCGATGATCACGGTGAGCAGGCTCGAGTCGATAATGCCGGCGAAGTCGGCCTTCGCCGCCGTCTGGCCGCCGACGAGCGGGTCGAGGTCGCCCTCTGCGCCGGGAATCACCGTGTTGCGCAGGGTTTCCACCAGCGTCGCGGTCTTCGGGTCGCTCGGTGCGGTGGTGGGGATCACCGACCACTGGGCGGCGGTGCCGTCATCGCTGACCGTGGCGCCGACCACGCTGGCCACCCCGTCGGTGGAGCCGAACGCGGTGGTGAGCGCGGCGAGGGCGGGGTCGGCGGGCACCGACTGGTCGCTCGGCTCCGGCGTCGGCAGGGCGGTGATCACCAGCAGCGGCCCGTTGACCCCGGCCCCGAACGCGTCGCTGAGCACGTCGTAGCTTTGCCGGGTGACCCGGTCGGTGGGGTCGTTGCCGTCGTCGGTCTGGCCGAGCTGCAGGGCGGTGACCGGGAACGCCAACGCCGCCAGCACCACGACACTTCCGGCCAGGGACCACCAGGGCCGTTTCGAGGTGGCGGCGCCGATCCGGTGCCAGACGCCGGGTTTTTTGCGCCGGGCGGTGCGGCGGGGCAGGGCCAGCCGCTCGATTCCGTCGCCGAGCAGCCCGAGCACGGCCGGCAGCAGGATCAGGCAGGTGAGCAGGGCGCAGGCGACGCCGGCCGCTGCCACCCAGGCCAGCGAGTTGAGGTACGGCACCCCGGCCAGCACCAGGCCGGCCAGGGCCACCATCACGGTCACCCCGGCGAACACGATGGCGGAGCCGGAACTGGCCATGGCCCGGCCGGCCGCGACCGGGATCGGCGCCCCCGTGGCCCGAACCGTGCGGAACTTGGTGATGAGGAAGAGGGAGTAGTCGATGCCGACGCCGAGGCTGAGCATCGCCGCGATCGTTCCGGAGACAGTGGGGATGGCATCCAGCCGGCTGAGCAGGGCGATGGCGCCGAGCCCGAAGACCAGGCCGAGCAGGGCCGTGAGGATGGGCAGCGCCATCGCGACGGCGGTGCCCAGTGACAGCAGCAGGATGACCGCGGCCGCGATGAGCCCGACCAGCTCAGCGCCGTGGGTGGGCTCGGCGGCGAGGGTGGTGGCGATCTGCCCGCCGGGCAGCACCGTCGCGCCGGAGGGGGCGCCGTCGGTGGCGGTGTCCAGCACGGCCTGGGCGATGGCGGGGGTGACTCCCCGGGTTTCCACGTCGAAGGAGACGCTGATGTATGCCACGCTGCCGTCGGAGCTGATCGCCGTGGGCAGCAGCACGGCCTGGGTGACGTGGTCATCACCGGCGATGCTGCCGGCCAGGCTCTGCAGCGCGGCGGTGCCGTCTGCCGAGGAGAACGCCCCGGCGTCGCCGGAGAAGACGATCGTGCCAGAGCCCTTCGCGCTGTCGGGGAAGGCCGAGTTGAGCAGGTCCTGCGCCGCGGTGCTCTCGCTGCCAGGCAGGGTCACCGTGTCGTCGGTGCTCTGCCCCCACCCCAGACCGAACCCGGCCACGAGCCCCACGACCGCGAGAAAGACCACGACCACCCGCCACGGGTGACTGGCGGCGAAGACCCCGTACCGTTCGAGCAACGTGTGCATGATGACGGCCTCTCCCGACCGGTTGGTGGATGCCGCTGGTGACGCTACGCGCGTGCGCCATCACCGGCAACCCGTGCGCCGCGGCCCGGCTCAGGTCTCCGGCGCCGGAGCATCCGCCTGCACGGTCCTGGTATCGGCGGGGTCTCTCTGGCGTCGGCTGGCGAGCATGATCGGCACACCGATCAGCTCCACCAGGCCGCCGATCACGAGGGAGGCGCCGTACCCCCAGATGTCGGCGGAACGCCCAAGCGCCGGTTGGATGAACACGCCGCCGAGGCTGCCGAAGAGCGAGTCGAACGAGAGCACGGTGGCGCGTTGCTTCGACGGGATCATGTCGTTGAGGTAGGCCTGCCGCACCGGTTCGGCCACCGCGAAGACGAACCCCCACACCATCAGCATTATCACGGCCAGCCAGAACAGGCTGTTCACGCCCAGAATCACCAGGGACACCACGCTGACCAACGAGGCCAGAATCACCGTGCTGGTGCGGCGGGCGAACAGCACCCGGATGCGCGGCGCCAGCACACCGCCGGCGATCTGCGCCAGGGAGAGGATGGCCGCGGCCAGGCCGGCGATCGAGTACGCGGACGGGTCGCCGTACAGCTCGAGGAGGTACGGCTGCAGGGCGTAGAAGGCGTAGAAACCGACGCCGGAGGCGAACGGGGCGGAGAGGATGATGTACCGCACCGAACGGCGCTTGAGCCCGTGCTCGACCGACTCGGTGAGCACGAGCCTGGTGGCCTTGAGCGGGCCGCGGGAGCGGTCAGGGGTGAAGCCGAGGTCTCTCATCACGATGAACGCGTACACGAACATGACCACGAGAATCCCGGCGCGCACCAGGAACGGCACCCCGAGATCGGTGGCCTGGGCGAGCACGCCGCCCAGCACCGATCCGGCGAACATGGCGATACCGGTGACCACGAGCCCGCGCCCGAACACCGCCTCGAGGCTGCCGGCGTATCCGGTGGAGGTCAGCGCGTCGACCAGCCAGGCCTCCACCGCGCCGGAGAAGAAGGTGAAACCCAGGCCGAGCAGCACCGACACGATGGCCCACCAGACGAACGGGGACTGCCAGAGCCACAGCAGCCAGTACAGCGCGGTGGTGACCGAGAGCGTGATCGTGCCCAGCAGGTAGGAGGCCTTGCGGCCGACGGTGTCGGCGACGACGCCGGTGGGAATCTCGAAGATCACCATGCCGGCGGTGAAGAACGCGTTCGCGGCGAAGGCCTCGAAGTTGCTCAGCCCGGCGTCTAGCAGGAACAGCGTGTTGATGCCCCAGATGAACGACGCCGCCAGCGTGTTGCCGAGCAGCAAAACGAGGTAGATGCGCTGGACGCGCCGCGACGCCGGGTTCATGACCCGGGTCCGATCAGCGCACCCCATCCCGTCACGCACCAATCATCGACCCGACTGCGGCGGATGGCTACCCTCGGGCGTCAGGCAGGCCCGGGCTCCGGGGCGGTGCGCTCGAGCGCGCGGATGAGCGACTGCGCGTCGTACGGGCCGATGTGGCGGCGCCCGTTGAGGAAGAAGGTGGGCACCGCGGTCACCTCCATCGCCTCGGCGTCGAGCATGTCATCCTGCACCCGCTGGGTGACCTCGGCGGATTCCAGGTCGGCGGTGAACCGGTCCACGTCCAGGCCCAGTTCTTCGGCTCGCCGGATGATGTCCGACGGCAGTTGGTGCTCCTGATCGGCGAACAGGCTCCGTTCGAACTCGAAGAACTTGCCCTGCCGGGCCGCGGCCTCCGCCGCCTCCGCCGCCGCGAGGGCGTTCGGGTGGTACCGGGTGAGCGGTGCGTGCCGCCAGACGTAGCGCAGCCGGTCGCCGAGTTCGCGGTGCACCTCCTCGACCGAGCCGGTGGCCTTGAGGCAGAAACCGCACTGGAAGTCGCCGTACTCCACCATCGTCAGCGGCGCGTCCACTGGCCCGAAAATGTGGTCCCTGGCCGGGTCGACCGGCCGCACCAGTGTCAGTCCGGTGGCCGCAGTGGGGCGCACGGCGTCCGACAGCCGAAAAATCACGGTCGCCAGGGTGAACGCGATCACGGATGCCGCCAGCACGCCGACGCGGGCCTCGTTCTGGATGGCCGGGTCGTCGATGGCCAGATCGACGATGAACAGCGAGATGGTGAAGCCCATGCCGCAGAGGGCCGCGCCGCCGGCGATACGGTCTAGGGTGAGGCCTGGGCCGAACTCACCCAGCCGGGCGAGGCGCATCAGTGCGGTCGACCCGAACACGCCGAGCAGCTTGCCCAGCACCAGGCCGAGCACGATCCCCCAGGTGATGGGCGACACCACCGCGGCCGCCAGAATGGTCGGGCTCAGCTGCACACCGGCGTTGGCCAGGGCGAAGATGGGCAGGATCACATAGGCCACGTAGGGGGCGTAGGCGGACTGCAGTCGTTCGTTGATCGAGATCGACTCACGCAGGCTGTTGGCGGCGGCACGGGCGTATTCGCTGTTCGGGGACTGCCGGAAGGTGCGCGCGAGGTCGAGGGCGTGTTCAACGTCACGCCGCTTGGGCCGGTACACCGGAACGAGGAGCGCGATCGCGACGCCGGCCAGGGTGGGATGCACGCCGGAGGCGAGGAACGCCAGCCAGACGATCACGGCGAGGGTGCCGTACACCGGCCCGCGGCCGCCGCGGAGGTACCGGGTGCAGTACACCCCGACCAGCCCGATCGCCGCAATCGCCAGGGGCCACGGGGTGAAGTCCGCCGTGTAGACCAGGGCGATGATGGCCAGGGCGCCGATGTCGTCGACGACCGCCAGCGCCAGCAGGAAGATCCGCAGCCGGCCGGGCATCCGTGGCCCGATCAGCGCGAGCGCACCGACGAGGAACGCCGTGTCGGTGGAGATCACGATCCCCCAGGCGTGCTCCTGTCCGGAGCCTGAAGTGATGGCGATGTAGAGCAGAGCGGGCAACACCAGCCCGGCGACGGCGGCGACCATCGGTATCACGGCCCGAGCCCAGCTGGTGAGCTCACCGATGGCGAACTCCCGCCGCACCTCCAGTCCCACGGTGAAGAAGAAGATCGCCATGAGCGCGTCGTTGACCAGGGCGTGCAGGGTGAAGTCCAGTTGCAGGTCGGCCACCCCCACGCTGAAGTGGGTGTCCCAGAACTCCGCGTACGACGCCGACGGGATGTTCGCCCACACGATCGCCGTCAGCGTGGCCGCGAGCAGCAGCAGCGCGCCGACCCGGTTCCGGCCCAGCCCTCTGAGCCGTTCTGTCAGCGACGGGGCCCTGCCCCGCTGCTGGTGCGAATGCTCCGGGTCTGGTGATTGCCTGATCACGGTGAGTTCCGACATGGGCGCTCCCTGTTGACGGTGCCGGGCGGTGCTCGGCGGTGCCTGAAGCGCCAATTCTCTCGCCATGCCGCGCGGGTTTCAAGCGTGAATCACCCAGCCAGGTCAGGCGCGGCGCACGGGCGCCAGTGGGTATACGGTCTGTGCGTCCCACTCGCCGCTCAGCATCCTAGGAGGAGACCATGACCGTACTGGTCGGGTATTCAAGCAAGTACGGCGCCACGGCCGGCATCGCCGAGCGCATCGCCGCCACGCTCTCCACCGCCGGGCTACCCGCAGAGGCACGCCCGGTGGCTGACGTGCACGATCCGACCGGCTACGACGCGTTTGTGATCGGTGCGTCGGCCTACCTGGGTTCGTGGCGCAAGGATGCCACCCGATTCGTGCGGCGCCATCACGAGCTGCTCGCCGGCCGCCCGGTCTGGTTGTTCAGCAGCGGCCCGCTCGGCACCGAGACAACGGATGCCGAGGGCCGCGACATGCTCACCCAGGCGGTTCCGAAGCAGTTCGCCGAATTCGCCGAGAGCCTCTCGCCGCGCGGCACCCAGGTGTTCTACGGGGCCATGGACACCTCGAAGCTGCGCGGACGGGACAGTCTGGTGGGCAAGATGCCCGCCGTGGAGAAGATCCTGCCCAACGGCGACTTCCGGGACTGGCCCGCCATCGACGCCTGGGCACAGGACATCGCCCGGGAACTGTGAGCCCCGAGAGTGATGTCGGGGTCTCGGGCGAGGGATCCGCTCAGCCGCGGCGCGGCTCCCAGCGGAACAACCGCACGGCCAGGGCCGTCGCGCCCACGGCCCAGATCAGCAGGACCGCGTAGTCGACCCAGTCGACCACCACCCCGGCCGGATTCCAGACGTCGGCGAGGGCGCCCTGCAGGTGTTTGAGCGGGAACACCGCGCCGATGAACCGCAACCAGTCCTGCTCGATCCCCACGATGAAGATGTCCGAGACGAACGCGAGCACGAACAGCACCATCAGGCCCACCGCGCCGACCGCCCGGGAGTTGGGGACCAGGGCCGCCAACAGGAATCCGCAGACCGCGAGGGTCAGCGTGCCGAGCAGGATCACCAGCACCCCGAGCAGCAGGCCGATGGGCGAGATCCGCAGCCCGAAGAAGATCCACCCGGTGGTCACCACGAGCACGGCCACGAAGTAGCTGAGCGCCAGTCCGGCCGCTGTGACGCCGGCCAGGTAGTGCCCGGACGCCAACGGCGTGCCGCGCAGCCGTTTGAGCACACCCCGGTCGCGGGCCCTGGCCACGGCCTCCGGCAGGTTCAATACCACCGCCGTGCCCGCACCCCAGGTGATCATGCTCGCGGCGAAGAAGGTCGCGAACGGCATCCCGCCTGGCAGTTGCACGTTCCCCTGCGTCGTCAGCAGCAGGGCGTAGAGCCCCACCGGAACCACGACGAGGAGCAACGAACCGGGGTCACGCCAGGTGGCCCGGTTGGCCGCCAGGGCCTGGTCGAACACCAGTCGCACCGTCGAGGGCCTGCTGACCGTGCTGACCGCATCCGCCCGCACCGCACCTGGCCGGGTGGCCGGCACCGGCTCGGCGCTGCCCGAGGCCACGGCGGATGACGCACCCGCTGACCGCGCCGCCGCGGCGTGTGGGCGCGCCCGCTGCGCCACCGGCTGCCGGCGGAACGCCCAACCGGCCAGTGCAGCCCCGGCCACACCCCAGGCGGCGATGATCGCCAGGGCGGCCAGGTCCCAGCCGGCACCGGTCAGGAAGGGATCGAACTGGTCCGTGAGCGCATCCGCGTATGGTTTGAGCGGCAGTACCCCGGCGATGTTCGACAACACGGCCGGCAGTTCGCCGCCGACGACGAAGAGCCCGGAGATGAACGCCAGCACGATGGCGGTGCCGATCGAGATCGCCTGGGCCAGTGCGGCCGTTGTCGCGAGCATGGCCACGGCCAACCCGAGCGCCGAGAACGACGCGATACCCACCAGCACGGTCACGGCGAGCGCCAGGGCGGTCTCTGCACGCACCTCCACACCATAGGCAACGGCCGCCAGTACGAGGGTCAGCACGAACGAGCTCAGGGCCAGCAGCACCGCCGCGCCGACCTGACCGACCAGGTAGGCCGCCGCCGGCACCGGCGTGCCGCGCAGCCGTTTGAGCACCCCGGTCTCCCTGGCCTCCGACAGCGACGTCGCCAGGGTGGGGTAGGTGCCGAAGAAGGTGCCCATGGCCACGGCGATGGGCGTGACGAACTGCATCAGGCGCACCCCGGATGCCGCATCGACGGTCTCATTGCCGGCCACGACCCCGATGATCACCAGCCACACCAGCGGCAACCCGAACGTGAAGATCAGCACGGTCCGGCTACGCCAGAGCGCCCGCAGCGCGTACCCGACCTGGGCCAGCGCCAACCGGGCCACCGTCGGCCGGCCCCGGTCCGTCGCCAGCGCGGGGGCACTCACAGTTCCACCTCAGAGGTGGGGGTGTCCTCCTCCGACGATTCCCCACCGATCAGGGCCAGGTAGGCGTCTTCGAGCGACGGCCGGCGCACCCTCAGTGCGGGCAGTTCCACCCCGCGCTGCACCGCCCACCCGGTCAGGGTGTGCAGCACCGCGGTCGGCCGGTCGGTCTCCACCGCCCACCCGGTTCCGTCGGGCACGGGGGTGTCCCCCAGCGCCGGCAGGTCGGCGATGCCGATGCCCGCCGGCAGCCGAAAGGTCACGGTGTCGCCGTGCCGGGCCGCGGCGAGCGCCTGCGGGGTGTCGAGCGCCACCAGCCGGCCGCGCACGATCACCGCCACCTTATCGGCGAGGTGTTCGGCCTCATCCAGGTAGTGCGTGGTCAGCAGCACCGTCTTGCCCAGGTGCCGCAGCCCCTCCACGAGTTCCCACGCCCGCCGGCGCGCGGTGGGGTCGAAGCCCGTCGTCGGTTCGTCCAGGAACAGGAGCTCAGGGTCGCCCACCAGCCCGAGCGCCAGGTCGAGGCGGCGCCGTTGCCCGCCGGAGAGCGTCTTGACCCTGGCCCTGGCCTTGTCGGTCAGGCCCACCTGCTCGATCACGGCATCCACCGCCAGCCGGCGGGGGTACATCCCCCGGTACAGGCTCACCAGCTCCCGCACCGAGAAGTCCTCGTCGAACCCGGCTTCCTGCAGCACGATGCCGATCCGCTCCCGGAACCGGCGCCCGCCGGTCTGCGGGTCGAAGCCGAGCACCCGCACCGATCCACCGTCCGCGTTCCGGTGGCCCTCCAGGATCTCCACCGTCGTCGTCTTCCCTGCCCCGTTCGGGCCGAGCAGAGCGAAGATCTCGCCCTGTTCGATCGTGAACGACAGGTCGTCCACCACCGCCACCCCGGCGTATTCCTTCCGCAGGTTCTGCACCGTCACCGCACTCACGACGTCTCCCTGGTCGATTCGTCCGGCCGTGGGCAGGTCAGGCCGGGTCTGGCTCGTCACGACCGAGGCTAACCCCGCGCCCGTGCGGTCGATAGGCCGCTCGGCCGGATCGAACCGTGCACGGGGTTTCAGTCCTGGCGGGACTGCTTGGCGAGTTTCTCGGTCGCTGCGCGCACGGTCAGCCGCGGTAGGTGGGCGGCGTTCTCGTCGAGGAAACCGGTCAGTGCGTTCCGGTCGACGTCGCCGAGGTAGCGCAGCATCCAGCCGGTGGCCTTCTGCACGTAGACGTTCTCGTCGGGTGCGAGCAGCCGAGCCAGGGCCAGCGTGTCGGTGGTGTCGCCCCGGCGCAGGAACGCGGCGGTCGCGACCATGGCGGTGCGTCGCTCCGGCCAGAACGACGATGCCGCCAGGGCGTAGAGCGGGTCGCGCGGTTTGTCGACGAGCCAGCCGCCGACCACCTGATGCGCCGCCAGGTCCACCAGGTCCCAGGCGTCGATCCGGTCGTGCCGTCGCAGGTACAGCTGGTAGAGCTCTTCCCGCCGGCCCTGGTCGGCCGTGCGGTGTGTCGCCGCCTTCGCCATGATCGAGCAGGCACCGGCCCGCACCTCATGCGTCGGGCTCTCGAGCAGCCTCTCGATCTCACCCACCGGCATAGCCAGCGACCGACCGGCCAGGGCGAACACGTCACCCATCCGCACGCCGATGAACGAGACATCACCCGGAAAGTACCGGGTGTACTTCTGGCGTTGCTCCGGGGTGGCCAGGGCCTCCACGTCCTCCTGAAAGCGCGCGGCGGTCGGGTCAGCGGTCATACGGGCAGGATGCCACCGGCTGGCGTGCGCCTCAACGACGTTCGCGGGCGGCTCGGCGGCGTTGACGCCAGGTCATCGCGGCCAGGGCGGCGGCCTCCCGCTCCCGTGCCGCTTCCCGCTCCACCCGGGCGGCCTCCCGGCGTTCCCGCCAGAGGGCGACCTCGGCATCCACCTCGCGAAGGGCCGTGACGACGGGTGGGCCGCCGCGCAACTGCCGGCGGGCCTGGATCACCCGCCGGTTGAAGTCGTCGAGAATCTCCCGCACCTGCGGCTCGGAAACCACGGCGTCGAGCCGGGCGGTCAGGCCGGCGTCCTCGGAGCGCAGGGTGAGCGCGGGCGGGCCCAGACCGGTGATCTGCTCCCGTTCGATCTTCTGGCGGATCCACCAGTCCGGGTCGTACGGGGCCTCCAGCCCGGGGATCGGCTTGCCGGTGCCGGGCAGGTTGTCGAAGTCGCCACGGCGCATGGCCTGCTGGATGGAGATCTCCACGTACTGGGCGCGGGCATCCATCATCGACTGACCGGCCTCGTTGGTGTCGGGCTCGGCCGGTTCGGGTTTCTCGGCTGCGGGTATCTCGCGGTTGATCTTGTACCGCGCCACGTTGAGCGGGGTATCGCTGGGTTCGCGTGGGCCGGTCATGCCACCAGCCTACGTTCGCGTTCCGGTGTCTGGCAGCCCCGCGTACACTGGCCGGCATGGTCGATCAGGGTGCTGCGCTCGATAGCCGGTCGGTGTGAGAGCCGTCGTGTACGACCGGTACGGCGGGCCGGATGTGCTCAGGGTCGAGCAGATCCCGACACCGGCGCCCGGTGCCGGCCAGGTGCTGATCGAGGTGGCCGCCACCTCGCTCAACCTGTCCGACTGGGAGGGCCTGACCGGCCGCCCGGGATACGCCCGGCTGGGCGGGCTGCGCGCGCCCCGGCGACGGGTGTTGGGCTCCGATATCGCCGGGCGGGTCGCTGCCGTCGGCTCGGGGGTCACGCGGTTGCGGGTGGGCGACGAGGTGTACGGCGACAACCTGGGGCTCCTGGGCGGCTTCGCCGAGTATGCGGTGGCGCCGGTCGCTGCTCTCGCCCCCAAGCCCGCCGGGCTGAGCTTCGTGGAGGCCTCGACCCTGCCCCAGGCCGGTGCAATCGCGGTGCAGGGCACCGCGCGGGTTCGTCGCGGGCAGCGGGTGCTGATCAACGGCGCCGGCGGCGGGTCTGGGTCTTTCGCGATCCAGCTGGCCAAACGCGCCGGAGCGCACGTGACCGGCGTGGACAACGGGGGCAAGCTGGACTTCATGCGCGGGCTCGGCGCCGATGAGGTCGTGGACTACACCACCTCGGACTTCACCCGGCTCGAACCGTTCGACCTGATCCTCGACCTCGTGGCGCACCGGTCGGTGTTCGCCTACCGGCGGGCCCTTGCCCGCGGCGGTCGCTACCTCTGCGTCGGCGGAACCGTGCGCAGCCTGCTGCGGATCGTGACCGTCGGCGCGGCGCTCGGACTGGTCTCCGGGCGCCGGTTGGGGGTGCTCATCGCGAGGGAGGGCCCGGTCTTCTTCGAACCCGTCGCCGAACGGTGCGCCGCCGGCGACCTGCGCATCACTGTCGACCGCACCTATCCGTTGCAGGAGACGGCGCGGGCGCTCGGCTACCTGGGCGAAGGCCGTGCCCTGGGCAAGGTTGTCGTGACGGTGTAGCGATGGAATCGACTGAGAATCTTCGCATCGCGGTCGGCGACGAGACGGTGTCCGGAGCCTTCGCCCGGCCGACCGGCGCCGTCGCCACCCTCGTGCTCGCCCCGGGAGCCGGGTCCGGCTTCGACCACCCGTTCCTGGTCGGACTCGCCGGGGCACTGTACGACGCGCAGGTGGCGACCCTGCGGTTCAACTTCCTCTACCGGGAGGCCGGCCGCAAGCTCCCCGACCGGGCACCGAAGGCGATCGACACCTGGCGGGCGGCCCACGCCGCGGCGACCGACCTCTCCCCCGGGCTACCCGTCTGGGCGGGCGGCAAATCCTTCGGCGGGCGGATGGCGTCCATGGCGGTGGCAGAAGGAATGCCCGCGGCGGGACTGGTGCTGCTCGGCTACCCGCTGCATCCGCCGGGCAAGCCGGAGAAGCTGCGCGACGAACACCTCTATGGCATCGACCGGCCGATGCTGTTCGTGCAGGGCACCCGCGACCCGTTCGGCAGCCCCGACGAGTTCGCCCCGGTGCTGCAGCGCATCACCGCGGCGACGTTTCACCTGGTCGACGGCGCCAACCACTCTTTCGAGGTGCGGGGCGCCACCCGCCCAGCCGCCGAGATCGGCGCCGCGCTCGCTGCCGTCACGGCCGATTTTCTGCGCGCCCACCCCGCCTAGCGGATGCGGCGGCGCTACTCGGCGGACGGCCGCTGGCGCTGCTTCTTGGTCGCCGAGCGTTGCTGCTTGGCGGCCAGGTGCCGCCGACCGGATCCGCGGGTGGGTTTGGTCGCCCGCCGGCTGGGGCCGTCCGGGGCCAGCGCGGTGGAGACGAGCTCGGCCAGCTTGGTAAGCGCGATCTCCCGGTTGCGCAGCTGGGAGCGCTGCTCGGAGGCGGCGATCGTGACCACGCCGCCGACCAGGCGCCGGTCGAGACGGCTGAGCAGCAGCGCCCGCTGCTCGTCGGTGAGCACCGCCGAGTCGGCGATGTTCCAGGACACCTGCACCCGGCTGTCCGAGGTGTTCACGTGCTGACCGCCTGGGCCGGACGACCGGGAGAACCGCCAGCCGAGTTCCGTCGCCGGAATCGTCAGCGCGGGGGTTACCTCCAGGTCCATGCCTCAAGCGTGCCACGTGGTGGGCGCCGACGGCGACGAAACGGGCGCCGGATGCTCAGAACAACGGCCAGGGCACCGCGGGCATCGAGCCCTGCGGCTCTGGGAAGCGGGCCTCGGCGCGTAGCCGGTCGCAGCGCGCCGCCAGGGCGACGATCTCCGCCGGAGTGAGCAGGGGTGCCAGAGCGGCGCGGAGGTCGCCGGTGAGCGCGGTGCTGACCCGGTCGATGCCGGCGAGCTCGTCCGCGGTGAGCTCCTCGCCCAACCAGCCCCAGAGCACGGTGCGCAGCTTGTGTTCGGCGTGGAAGGTGAGCCCATGGTCGACGCCGTGCCGGTGACCGCCAGGCATGGCCAGGATGTGGTCGCCCTTGCGGTCGGCGTTGTTCACGATGATGTCGAACACGGCCATCCGGCGCAGGGCCTCGGTGTCCTCGTGGATCAGGGACACCAGTCGGGCCTTCTCGTCCTGTCCGTCGAGCACGTGCCGCCAGCCCCGCTCGGGCATGGCGTCGGCCGGGATCAGGTCCACGGCGTCCTGTTCGGGGTCCAGGTCCTGCCAGAGCTGCGCCATGCCGGGGCCCATCGGGCCGTCCCGCAGCCAGGTGCGCGGCACCACGTTCCAGCCGAACGCCTCCGACACCAGGTAGGCGGCGGCCTCCCGGCTGGCAAGGTTGCCGTCCGGGAAATCCCAGAGCGGGTTCTCGCCCGCGATCGGCTTGTACACCACGGTGACACCGTCGATCTCGCCGAGGAAGGTCGCGTTGGACGCCGTGGTGATGCGCCCGGTGAGTTCCAGGTCGCCGGCGGCGAGGTCGGCATCCGTCATGGTCAGAGAGCGGGCAGGGTGCAGGTGTGACCGTCGGAGTCGATCGGGTAGCCGCAGAGCGGGCAGAGCGGCCGGCCGGCGCCCACGATCTCGCGGGTGCGCTTGGCGAACGCGCGGGCGGTGCCAACGGGCATCCGCACCAGCAGCATCTCGGCCGGTTCGATCACGGCGACCTCGAGCAGGTCGTCGTCGTCATCGTCGTCCGCGATCGGGAACGCCTCGAGCACGATCTGCACCGTCGTCGGATCCCAGCCCAGGCTCATCGACCCGGTGCGGAACTCCTCCTCGACGGGCTCCAACGGGTCGTTGTCGACCAGCTCGATGGGGGTGGCGGTGGGCACGCTGAACGGGTTGCCCTCGTAGTTGATGAGCTGGTCGAGGATCTCATCGATCTTCTCGGCGAGCAGCGCGGACTGCTGTTTCTCCAGCGCGATGCTCACGATCTGGGCGCCGGTGCGCACCTGCAGGTAGAAGGTGCGGGAACCGGGCAGACCGACGGTGCCGACGACGACCCGATCCGGCCAGGCGAACTCATGGACGATTGTAGGCATGCGGTTATTTTAGGCGCGCGCCGTGGGTACCGGCTGATGCCCCGCCCCACCGCCGACCGGCGCGTCGCCCGCAAGGGCGCTCGCCGCCAGCCAGGACAGGTCACCGGCGTCGGTGTTGGTGGCGTGCACGGTCGGTCGATTGCTGCCGTAGCGCACGATCGAGACGGATGCCGGGCCCACGTTGATGCGCTGGAACAGGTCCAGGTGCATGCCGTAGGCGTCGGCGAGGACCGACTTGATGATGTCGCCGTGGCTCACCGCCACCCACACCGCCTCCGGGCCGTGCTCGGCCTCGAAGGCTCTATCGTGGCGGCGGATGGCGGCAACGGCCCGAGCCTGCATGGTGGCCATGGACTCCCCGTTGGGGAAGGTCACCGCTGACGGCTGGGTCTGCACCACCGGCCAGAGCGACTCGCCGGCCAGGTCGCTCAGGGACCGACCCTGCCAGTCGCCGTAGTCGCACTCGGTGATGTCGTCCTCCACCGGCGTGACCGGGGCGCCGGCCTGCCGGTCGAGGATCAGCTGCGCCGTCTGCCGGCAGCGTTCCAGCGGGCTGGAGACCACTCCGACCAGCGGCACGGCGGCCAGCCGGGCGCCGGCCAGCGCGGCCTGCTCCTGCCCGATCTCGTCGAGCCGCACGCCCAGGCTCCGTCCGGCGAGGATTCCGGTGGCGTTCGCGGTGGTGCGTCCGTGCCGCACGAGGATGACTGTGGCCATGTCCTACAGCCTAGACAGCCATCCGCCCGGCCCCGCCCGCCGGAGCACGCGCGCGGTTATCAGGAAAAAGTGAGTTTACAAGGACGTTTTCGGCCGAAAGCGTCCTTTTTAGCTCACTATCTCCTTATTTGCGTGCGTCACGGATGGGCCGGGACGCCGGGTCGAGATGCACACCCTGGGCCATGGCCCGCATGATCTCGGCCTCCACGCGCGGCCAGTCGAACAGGATCTGCCGGTAGTCGTAGCGAAAGACCGTGTAGCCCAGCAGGGCCAGCCGGCGATCCTGGGCGACGTCGGCACGCCGCTGCTCGACCGTGGAGTGAAAGCTGAAGCCATCGATCTGCACCACGAGCCGGTGGCCGATGAGCCCATCGACTCGGTGGCCGTCGAGCACCACCTGCTGGCGCATCCGGATGCCGTTGGCCGCCAGCCGCGACACCGGCAGGGTCTCCAGGCCCGAATCTGCCAACCCGTTCGCCACCGCCCCCACGGCTCGAGCCACCGCGCTGCGCAGCGGAAGCCGGGCGAGCGACCGCTCGGTGACGAGCTTCTTGTTCAGGGCGGAGTCCCAGACCACGAGGGCGTTCTCGAACGGCTGGCACCCGGCAATGTGCACCAGGGCGTTCTCGATGGGCTCCACGAGGGCGAACCGACCGACCGCCACCGGCCCGCCGCTCCAGTGCACCCGCAGCCCGGTGTCTGCCACCACCACCGCGTTCCGCGGCACGCTCACGTGGGTCATCCCGTCCGAGAGGTGCCACAGCCCGAGTCGACGGGCCACGCTGAGGCAAGCCACCCGCCCGCCGAGCGCGGCTGCGGCGCGCAGATCGGCCGGGGCCGTCGGCACGGCCAGCCAATCCCGACGGATGCGTTCGCACTGGCCGACGGCGACGCTCTGCCTGATCGAGTACCGGGTGAACCCAGCCCGCAGAGCCTGTGCCGAGTGTGCGATGCCGTCATGCTGGGTGAGCCAGCTGCCAAGGTCCATCCGCCCAGTGTCGTGGCCGGCATCCGGCCGGCACCGGAAACCCTGTCCCCTGTGGACAGCGCCCCCGCCCGGCGGGTGTGCACAACAGCTGGGGCACCGAAACCGCTATCTCGTCACTGGCGCGCCGGCGAGTTGCGCCGCGACGTCGGCCACGGCGGTGCGCATCTCGCTGGTGGCGGCCGGATCGTCGCTCTGCGCCCGCAACTGCAAATCCAGGGCGGCCAGCTGCTCCTGCAGGGCAGCCAGCACCTCCCCGGCGGAGCAGGTGTAGGCCAGATCACTGATCAGCTGCAGGAACCGTCGCACCACCGTGGGGTCGGTGGCGCCGTAGTGCCGCATCTGGGCGAGCGCGTCGTGGATGCTCTCCGCGGTGGTGCGGGTGACCGTCACCAGCCGGAGGTTCCCGTCCGCATCGGCGAGCGCGGCGGGCAGGGGCGGCATCTGGATGGTGCTGGCCACGATCGCGCTGAGGTGCCCGAGGGCGTTCACGGCGGTGGTCGGGTCGTTGATGCCCGGCGACAGCGCGCGCACGCCGATGTCCACGATCTGCTGCACCCCGTAATCGAGGTCCTGCGCCGCGGTGCGCTCGTACGCGATCGAGTACGCGCCGCGCACCGCATCGGCCACGTCGTCAGCGGCCGCAGCGTCCGCGTCCGCCGGCTCGGTACCGTTCCCGGCCGACCACCACACCAGCAGCGGCGTGCCGGCGACGACGTTCTCGCCCACCGGCCGCACCTCCTGGAACACCAGGCCGTGCACGGCGGCGTACTCCACCAGAGCCCCGTGGTTCCGCCCGGTGATGAAACCGCTCACGGCCGCCGTTACGGTGTGCGTTCCGGCCGGAACCTGCACCGGCGCGGTGTACGCCCTGGCGGCCTCGTTGCCGGCACCGACGAGGTCGATGGTGCGGTCCGTTTCGGCGTGGATGTCCTTGAGCATCGTCTCCACCCGCAGTTGGGCGGCCAGGTGGGCGAGGAAGAAGACCAGCATGATGACGCTCACCAGGGTGAGCACGAACGCCGTCGTGACGGCGACCCTGGGCACGAACTCGGCCGCGTCATCCGTCGTCGCTCGCACCGACCGCAGCACCGTGATCGAGTACGCGAAGGTACCCAGGAACACGGCCAGGGTCGCGTGCACCTGCCGGTCCCTGGCGAACAGTCGCAGCACCCGGGGCGACGCCTGGCTGCTGGCCAGCTGCAGGGCCACCACCGTGAGGGAGAAGGTCAGCGACGTCGCCGTGATCAACGAGCCGGCGATCGACGACAGCACCGACCTCGCCGTCTCCGCTCCCCCGTTGAAGATCACCGAGTCCACGGCGGTGGGCAGCTCGGCGTCGATGAGCAGGTCGATGCGCGGCAGCACCAGCCCGAGCAGCACGGCCAGCAGAACCGCGGCCACCGGGAGCGGCCACAGACGTGATTCCACCGACTCGGTCAGGCGCGCCCACCGGGCTCGACCCCCACTCGTACCCCGCAGCTCAGCCACGGCTCACTCCCGC
This sequence comes from Cryobacterium inferilacus, assembly GCF_019599185.1. Taxonomy (GTDB): domain Bacteria; phylum Actinomycetota; class Actinomycetes; order Actinomycetales; family Microbacteriaceae; genus Cryobacterium; species Cryobacterium inferilacus. Next base: position 44,766 of record NZ_JAIEUL010000010.1, read on the forward strand.
CAAATCGCGTCGTCGGTGCACATCCGGTCAGCCTAGCAACCGTCCTCGCCGGCATCCGGCCCGCCGCAGACCACACCCGGATGCCTAGAATCCGGCCCCGTTCGGGTGTAAACGTGGTGCATAACGGCGGGTGGGCGCCACGATCGAGAGCAGGGTTCGGATGGTTGCGGCCACGACGGTGCTGGCGATCATCGTTCTCTGGAGTGTGTTCTCCAGGCCGCTCGACCGGCGCGGCATCACCTCCGCCCTGTTTCTCACCGTCGTCGGGTTTCTCGTCGGCACGTCGGCGCTGGGGTGGCTCGACGTCGCCGTGGACTCCGCGGTCGCCGAACTCGTCGCCGAACTCGCGCTGGTGTTGCTGCTCTTCAGCGACGCCACCCGGATCGACCTGCGGGCGCTCCGCCGCGAGCTCGCCTGGCCGACCCGGCTGCTGCTGATCGGCTTGCCGCTCACCATGCTCGCCGGGTCGGTGGTCGGTGTGCTGGTCTTCCCCGAGATGGCGTTGGCGTCGGTGGTGCTGCTCGCGACGATGCTGGCCTCCACGGATGCGGCGTTGGGCCAGAAGGTCGTCTCCGACCCGGCCGTGCCCGGGCGGGTACGGCAGGCGCTCGACGTGGAGAGCGGCCTGAACGACGGTCTCGCCGTGCCGTTCTTCCTGGTGGCACTCGCGATCGCGAACGCGGAGCTGGACACCGATGTGCCCTCGGCGGTGCTCGGCAGCATGGCCGCCCAGATCGGTTGGGGGCTCGTCGGCGGCCTGGTCGCCGGTGTGCTGGGCGGCCTGCTGTTCCGAGCCGCCGACCACCGGGACTGGATCGGCAGGGAGTGGCGGCAGATGGTTCCCCTGGCGGCAGCGCTGCTCGCGTTCACCATCGCCGTCACCCTCGGCGGTAGTGGTTTCATCGCCGCCTTCGTGGGCGGCCTCGCGTTCGGCCGGCTCTCCGGCGCCCGCGGGTCGGCCGTCACCCTGCTCGCCGAAGACACCGGCGGGCTCCTCGCCGCCGTCACCTGGATCGGATTCGGCGCGATGGCCCTCACCCTGGCCCTGCCGCACATCACCTGGCAGGTGATCCTCTACGCCGCGCTCAGCCTCACCCTGGTGCGGATGCTCCCGGTCGCGCTGGCCCTCGCCGGTCAGGGGCTGAAACGGCCCACGGTGGCGTTCATCGGCTGGTTCGGCCCGCGGGGGCTGGCCTCGCTGGTGTTCGCCCTGCTCGCCTTCGAGCGGGGTGTGCCAGAGGGCGAGGTCGTGCTCACCACGGTTCTCGTCACGGTGGCACTGAGCGTGCTGCTGCACGGCCTCACCTCGGTGCCGCTGGTGGCCGCCTACCAGCGCTGGTATTCGACGCACCGAGCACAGCATCCGGGGGCAGCGGAGGCCGAGCCGGCGACGATGTCCCGCCGGCGACGCCACCTTCCCGGCGCCCACGATCTGTAGCCAGGCCATACTGCCCGCAAGTCGGCTAGCCGGAACCCGCGAACCCGCGTACGGTCGCTGCATGGCGAATCTCATCGAGAAACTAGCGGAATCGGTGCCCTCCTGGGGCGCGAAGTTGGCCTACGGCGAGCGGACGACGGTGGACGGGCACGAACTCGTCCCGGTCGCGCTCGTCGGCTTCGGCTTCGGCGGCGGCGAAGGCTCCAGCGAGATGCCAGAGGGCGGCGGCCCCGGCCCGGCCGGTATGGGCGTGGGCGAAGGCCGCGGCGGCGGAGGCGGCGGATACGCGGTGCCGATCGGCGCCTACGTCGGCAGTGCGGACGGCCTCCAGTTTCGGCCCAACCGCATCGCGCTGCTGGTGGTGGCCGTTCCCGTGATCACGGCCGTTGGCCTGGCGCTCGGCCAGGTCATCCGCGCGTTCCGGGGCGTCCCGAGCTCGTGATGACCGAAAATAACCGCTACGAAGAGTTCAAGATCTCCGGAGACACCCTCCTCACCAAGGTGCGCGAACTCCTCCACGAAGGCAATGTGCGCCGGGTGTTCATAAAGAACGACGAGGGAGCCACCCTCCTGGAGATTCCGCTCACGGCCGGCCTCGCCGTCACCGTGATCACCGCTGCTTTCTCCCCCGTGCTCGTGGCGGTGGGCGCGATCGCCGCGTTGCTCACCCAGGTCACCGTCGGGGTGGAGCGCCGGGATCCCGGTGACGATGACTCGAGCGGCACCGACGGCGTGGCATCCGACACCGACTGACCCCGGGCGCGGGCGCGGCGCACCCTGTGCTCCGAATTCTCCCTCCCCGTAGGCTGGACTCACACGCGACGGACGGGAGACCGCTATGGCCCAGGCAACGGCAACGACCACGGCGACCGCGGCCGAGGTGCTGGCCGAGCTCGCCGCCCTCGAAGACCCGCAGATGCGGGCGGTGAACGCCAACCACGGTGACGACCACGGGGTGAACCTCACCCGGCTGCGCACCGTGGCCAAGCGGCTGAAGGTTCAGCCCGAGCTGGCCCGCGAGCTGTGGCAGTGCGGTGATGCGGCGGCTCGGCTGCTGGCCATCCTGATCTGCCGGCCCAAGCTGTTCGGGCGCGAGGAGCTCGACACTATGCTGCGCGAGGCGCGTGCACCCAAGGTGCAGGACTGGCTCGTGAACTATGTGGTGAAGAAGAGCCCGCACGTCGAGGAGCTGCGCGTGCTCTGGTTCGCCGACCCCGACCCGGTCGTCGCGAGCGCCGGCTGGGCGCTCACCACCGATTGGGTCGCCAAAAAGCCCGAGGGCCTCGACCTGCCCGGCCTGCTCGACACCATTGAGGCCGAGATGACGGATGCGCCGACGCGCCTGCAGTGGGCCATGAACCACTGCCTCGCGCAGATCGGCATCGAGCATCCGGGGCAGCGAGCCCGTGCCCTGGCCATCGGCGAACGTCTCGGTGTGCTCGAGGACTATCCCACTCCGCCTGGCTGCACGTCCCCGTACGCGCCGGCCTGGATCACCGAGATGGTGAGCCGGCAACAGCCCCGGTGACTCACCGGGCGGCAGCCGCGCGGTTCAGCATCCGCACGAACCAGCCGCCGCACATAGGCGTCGCCCCTGAGTGTCTCAGGAGCGACGTTGGCACCGTCGAACCCAGTGGTCCGGCGGCAGATCACTAGTGGCTGACCCTCTCCTCCCGGCTCGGCGCTGCGGTGCTCTCCGTGTCTGCCTCGCGGTAGTCGAAGTACACCGCAGGCAGCGGCGCTTCGAAGGTCTCCGGCGTCATCCCGTGGATTTCGGCGGTCATGGCCATGAACCACTTGTCGTAGGGGTCGTCCGACTTCACGATCGACTTCAGTGCCGCCGACACGTCCTCGCCCTCCAGGAAGATGCTGGTGAAGTTGCCCTGCGGGGTCTGAACGAGCGCGGCCACCTCCCGGGTGATCCCCGCCCGTCGACGCGACCGGGCGTGCTCGTCTTTGCGGGCGTTGGACTCCTCGGTGAACTTGATCCAGGCATCGAGTTTGTCGGGCAGGATCGGCACGAACCAACTGACGCTTTGCATGACATCTGCTCCTTTCGTCTCGTTTTTCGCCATCAATTTTACCGCCGAATACCCCGATTCGCCCCGGCGAATCCGGTGCACGGGCGCGCCGCTCAGGCTTCGTAGCCGATCAGCCAGTGCAGCCCGAACCGGTCGATGACCTGACCGTCCGAGGCGCCCCACGGCTTCGGGGCCAGCGGGTCCACGATCGTGCCGCCCACCGCCAACCGGTCGAACCAGTCGTGCAGCACCGCTGGCTCCGCGGTGCCGAGCAGGGCCAGCCGGGCGCCGTCCAGCCGAAAGCCCCGCTCGCCAGCGGCCGCGTCCGACCCGTACAGGGCAACCGGGCCGTCGAGCACGCCGTGCGCGATCGCATCCGCCGGGCCGTCCTGCCGGCCGAACTCCTCGTAGCTGTACAGGCTGAGCTCACCGCCGAAGACCTCGGCGTAGAAGCCGAGCGCCGCGCGGGTCGTGCCGGGAAACGTCAGGTAGAGCTTCGGCGCCGTCATGCCGGAATCCTAGCGACGACCCGCAAAAAGTGCATGCAGCAGCGGCAGGATCGACCCGACCAGGAGCACCGTGCCGAACACGGTGTCATCGGCCCGAATGACCGCACCGGCGATGAGCAGGGCGCCGAACAGCACCGCAGACACCACCCGCCCGATGGTGCGTTCCAGCCGCGCCATCCGGCGCTCCAGGGCCGGGCTGGTGACGGCCACCGTGCCGTTGTCGAACCGGCTGACCAGGGAGTCCAACCGTTTGGGCAGACCCCAGGCGATGCCGGCGTTCTCCAGCGTCTGCTTGCCCAGGTCCTGCGCCAGATTGCCCCGCTCGTCGCGCAGCAGCTGGCTGGCGTAGGGCTCGATCGAGTCCCACAGGTTGAACGCGGGATCCAGCGAACTGCACACCCCGGAGGTGAGCGACATCGCCCGCACGATCAGCAGGAAGTTCTCCGGCAGCTGGAACGGCAGCGACCGCACCACGTCACCGAACTCGATGGCGAACTCGCGGAACTCCCGCGGGTCCACGTCACGCAGCTCGGCGAAACCCATCCCGCCGAAGCGGGCGAAGAGCTGCGTCATCGCCCGTTCCAGCTCGGTCGTGTCGGCGGAGGGAAGCAGCACGCCCACGTCGCGGGACGCATCCACGAGCCCCTGGCCGTCTCGGGAGGCGGCCGCGATCAGCATCTTGCGCAGCCCCCGTTTGGTGCTCGGGCCGACCTCGCCCATCATGCCGAAGTCGATGAACGTCAACCGCCAGCCGCGACCGTTCGGGTCACCCGGCGTTGGCGTGACGAAGATATTGCCCGGATGCGGGTCGGCGTGGAAGAAACCGCTGGTGAACAGCTGGTCGAACATCACCGCGGCGAAGACCGGCGCCACCTCGGCCGGGTCGATGCCCGCGCGGGCGAGCGCGGCCGCATCGGTGATTTTGATCGCGGTCACGTCTTCGAGGGTGAGCACCCGCCGGGTGGAGCGTTCCCACACCACCGCGGGCACCCCCACCCGGTCGTCGCCGGCGAACTCCTCCGCGAACCGCACCGAACTCGCGGCCTCGTGCAGGTAGTCGATTTCCTCGAGGCAGGTCACCGCGAACTCTTCCACCAGCGCCGGCGCATCCACCCGGTCATAGACCAGCCGCACGTGGCTGAGCCAGCCGCTCACCCGGCGTAGGGCCGCGAGGTCCACGTCCACGATGGTGTCGATGCCGGGCCGTTGCACCTTGATCACCACGGCGTCCAGCCCGGTGTCGGCGGCATCGGGGTGGGCGAGCCGGGCGCGATGCGCCTGACCGAGGGATGCGGCCGCCACCGGCGTCTCGTCGACCCACGCGAACGCCCGCTCCAGCGGCATGCCCAGCTCGGCCTCGGCCAGGGCGCGGATCGCCGCGAACGGCACCGGCGGCACCTCGTCCTGCAGGCCCTCGAGCTCGGACGTGATCTCCGGCGGCAGCACGTCCAGGCGCGACGACAGGAACTGGCCGACCTTGATCATCAGTCCGCCGAGGTCGACCGCGAGCACGTGGAAGCGCTGAGCGAAGCGGGTCATCCGCTTCGCCCGGGTGCGCTCCGCCACCGTGGCAAGCCCGATCCGCGGCAACAGCAGCTCGAAGAACCACGTCACCGCCAGGTTCCAGCCGGCGAAGCGCAGGATGCGCCGGTACCGCGCGCGGGAGCCGCCGTCGCCGGGTTTCAGCTGGATGCGGCCCCGACGAACCGATGACACCCGTTAGTCCTGGGCGAGGATGGAGTAGATGCGACGACGAGCTTCGTCGATCGCGGCCACGGCCTGCTGAATCTGCTCGGGCGTGCCGGTGCGGCCGACCTGAGCGGCGGCCTGGGCGAGCTCGAACCCGGCCTTGGGCAGGGCGGTGAAGCCGGTGTCCTCCGCGGAGCCTTCCGGCTCCCACGGGGCCGACGTCCCGGAACCGGCGACGGCTTCGCGGCCGGTGTCGGTCAGCGAGTAGGTCTTGCGGCCGTTGGACTCTTCGGCGCTGATCAGGCCCTCGTCGGCCAGCAGCTGCAGGGTCGGGTAGACCGAGCCGGCGCTGGGCTTCCAGCTGCCGCCGCTGCGCTCTTCGATCTCGTGGATGAGCTGGTAACCGTGCATCGGCTTCTCGGCCAGCAGGGCGAGGACGGCAGCGCGCACGTCACCGCGGCCCATCCGGGTGCCCGCCCGCTTCTCGAACTTGGAGCGCAGCTGGTCCATCGCCTGCCACATGCCCTCTGCGCTGCCTCCGAACCCGCTGCCACCGAACCCGCTTGTGGGGAATGAATTGCCCATGATGTCCTCCTCCGTGAATCGCTAACGATACTCAACGATATAGTCCGGTGCGGGCAATCGGAAGGGATTGCGAAGCCCGCGGAACGACTCTCAGCAAACTAGAGGTCAAGCCGGGAAACCGGTCGCGTCGCGCCCGGAAACTAAGATGGCCAGATGCAGTTCTCCCTGTGGGTGGCCCTGGTGGGCGCGGGCACCCTGATCAGCTTCACACCCGGAGCCGGGGCCATCAACACCATGAGCAACGCCCTCAATGCGGGGTTCCGCCGCTCGATCTGGGGAATCCTCGGTCAGCAGGCCGCACTGCTCATCCACATCGTGATCGTGGCCCTCGGGGTGGGCCTGCTCGTGGCCGGTTCACCGGTGGCGTTCAACGTCATCCGCTACGCCGGCGCGGCCTACCTGGTCTATCTGGGCATCCGGCAGTTTCTGGCCACGCCAGAGCTCGATGCCGAACGCACCAGGGCGCTGAGCGACGAGCCGCGCTGGTCGATGTTCCAGCGCGGCCTGTGGGTGAACATGCTCAACCCCAAGGCGATCGTGTTCTTCCTGGCCTTCCTGCCCCAGTTCATCCGGGTCGACCGGCCGCTGCCCACCCAGTACCTGATCGTGGCCGCCACCGTCGTCGCGATCGACATCCTGGTGATGTGGTTCTTCTTCGCCGTCGCCGCGCGGTCCTTTCAACGCTTCACCAGGGATGCCAGGGGCCAGCGGGTGCTGAACCGCGTGTTCGGGCTGCTCTTCATCGCCGTCGGCGTGCTGCTCGCGGTCATCCACTGAACCGACGCCTCAAACGGTGCAGGTTACTTCTTGTCTTTCTTGTCGTCCACGATGCCACCGATGAGACCACCGATCGCTCCGCCGAGCGCCCCGCCAGCGGGTCCGCCCAGGATCGCCCCGATCCCGGCTCCGATGCCGGCGAGGCTGGACCCGTAGCTCACCCTGGCGATCGTGACCGTCGTCGATCCGTCGGGATTCTCCGACAGCTCGAAGGACCCGACCGCGGCCGACGCCACGACCAGCGCGACCGGGCTGGCCGTGCCGGTCGCAGCCAACTCGCCATACATGTCCCGGGTCCGGAAATACGCCCGCTGGGCATCGCCTTTCGGCTCCCCCGCCTGATAGCCGATCGTGTAGAGCTCCAGCAGCGTTCGCCCTTCGGCCTCGGTGATGAGACCGCCCGCCTGCAACCGGTCCAGGATCGCTCGGTGATCACTGACCATGTCGCCCTTGTTCGCCGCGGTGATTCGTCGAGCCTCCGCGCGGGCGGCGTGCATCAATCCGGCGATATCCGTTCCAAGGTACGTCGGAGTGTCCATGTGGTGCCTCCTCTGAGCGTCGCATTTCTGTGCCGCCCAGTGAAGCACTCCCGGGAGGCCTGCACGAGGGGCGGTCGCGAACCGGCATCGCGTCGACAACGGGCTCGTCGACCGGGGTACGGGCAGGGCCTCCCCCGCGGCCGGCCGGGACCGTACTGTGGAGCGTATGTCTGATGTCCACGCTGAGATTCGCGAGTTCCTGAGTTCCCGGCGGGCCCGGATCACGCCCGAAGCTGCGGGGTTGCCCGCCTACGGCGGCAACCGCCGCGTGGCCGGACTGCGGCGGGAGGAGGTGGCGATGCTCGCGGGCGTCTCCGTCGACTACTACGTGCGGCTCGAACGCGGCAACCTCGCCGGCGCCTCCGAGAGCGTGCTCGACGCCCTGGCCAGAACCCTGCAGTTGGACGAGGCCGAACGGGAGTATCTCTTCGACCTCGCCCGGGCTGCCGGTCCGAGCCGCAGACGGGCGGGCAAACCCCGCCAGACGGTACGGCCGGCCCTGCAGCAGGTGCTCGACGCCATTTCCGACGCCCCCGCCTGGGTGCGCAACGGCCGGCACGACATCATCGCGGCCAACCGGCTCGCGCGGGCCCTCTACTCACCGGTGTTCGACGACCCGCACCGGCCCGTCAACACCACCCGCTACGCCTATCTCAACCCGGCGGCCGACCAGTTCTGGCGCGACTTCGACCAGATCACCCACAACGCGGCGTCGATGCTGCGGCTGGAGGCGGGCCGTAACCCGCACGACCCCGACCTGATAACCCTGGTCGGCGAACTGTCCACCCGGAGCGAACTGTTCCGGCGGCGCTGGGCATCCCGCGATGTGATGCTGCACCGCAGCGGGGTGAAGCGGCTGCACCACCCCGTGGTCGGCGACCTCGACCTCAACTTCGAGTCGATGGACCTGCCCAGCGAGCCCGGCCTGGTGCTGAACGTGTACACCGCCCCTGCGGGCTCGGCCTCCGCCGACGGGCTCGCCCTGCTGGCCTCCTGGGCGGCCACCCAGGAGGCCGAGTTCGCGGCGCACGATGTGGCCGCGCAGTCTCAGAGGCCGACCATCGCCATGCCGGAGTCGTCGTAACGATTGCCGGCCACACCGATCCGGTCCACCAGGGCGTTGAGGTCGGCGATGTCGTTCGCCGACAGGGCCACGGCCGCGGCGCCGGCGTTCTCCAGGATCCGCTCGCGGCGGCGGGTGCCGGGGATCGGCACGATGAACGGATGCTGCGCGAGCAGCCAGGCCAACGCGATCTGGCCCGGCTGCGCGTGCCGCGCCTCGGCCAGGGCCCGCACATGGTCGACGATGGCCTGGTTCGCGGCGAGGTTGTCGGCCTCGAACCGCGGTACCCGACCGCGGATCTCGCCGGCGCCGAAGGTCGCATCCGCGGCGACGGTTCCGGTGAGGAAGCCCTTGCCGAGCGGGCTGAACGGCACGAAGCCGATGCCGAGCTCGGCGCAGGTCGGCAGCACCGCCGCCTCCGGATCCCGGGTCCACAGCGAGTACTCGCTCTGCACGGCCGTCACCGGGAACACCGCGTGGGCGCGGCGGATCGTGTTCGCGCCGGCCTCGGAGAGCCCGAAATGCTTGACCTTGCCCTCCGCCACCAGTTCCGCCACGGTACCGGCCACGTCTTCGATGGGCACATTCGGGTCGACCCGGTGCTGGTAGAACAGGTCGATCGCCTCCACCCCGAGCCGCGTCAGCGACCCCTCGGCCACCCGCCGGATCTGCTCGGGCCGGGAATCAACGCCCTGCATCTGGCCGTCCACGATCCGCCAGCCGAACTTCGTGGCCACCACCACCTCATCGCGGATCGGCGCGATCGCGTCGCCGACGAGCTGTTCGTTCTCGTACGGGCCGTAGACCTCGGCGGTGTCGATGAGGGTGACGCCGTTCTCCACGGCGAACCGGAGCACCCCGATCATGTCGTCGCGGTCCCCCGGGTTCGGGCCGTAGCTCATCGACATCCCCATCGCGCCCAGGCCGATGGCCGACACCTCGAGGCCCTGTCCCAGCATTCTTCTGTGCATGAATTCGCTCATACGTCGACGCTACGTTCTCACGCGCGCATCTGGGAGGCTCTGTCACACCCTGCCTCGCGGCCGGGGCGGGGCGGTCATTTCTGGGCGAGCTGCTCCCGTTGCCACGAGCTCAGGTCGGTCAGCCACTCCAGCGGCGCCGACGAGCCCACCCGCGGGTCGTCGAACGCGGCGCCGTCGCGCAGCGCCTGCACGTACGCCCGGTCCAGGTCGATCCGCGCCCGCACCTGCTCGCCCACGCCCACGGAGCCGTGGCCGGGGATGACCACATCTACCCGGTCGGCCACGCTGTCGAACAGTTCCAGCGCCGCCAGGTAGTCCTCGAGCGGATGCGCCGCCTCCAGGTCGAGGAACGGCATCAGGATGTCGGACAGCATGTCGCCGGCGACGAGAACCCGGCTCTCCTCGATCAGCAGGGCCGCGTGCCCTGGCGCGTGGCCGCGGTGCTCGATCAGCCGCACGGTGGGCCCGTCCCAGGGCAGTTGCGTGCTGCCGGCGGGGAGGCCGGTGACGAGGCCGAGCAGCTCCATCGGGATCTCCTCGGCGTACTCCGGCGGTAGTCCCTCGGCGATCTGCTCCGGCCAGTCCGGCTGCGCGAGCAGGGTGAGCAGGTACGCCGCGCAGGCATCCGTGCCGTATCGGGGCGCGTCGCCGAGGTCGGGGTGCCAGAGCACGTGGTCCCAGTCCGGATGCGTCGAGAAGCCGGCCACGACCGGCTGACCCAGCTCGCGCAGATCGGCGGCGAGCCCGGCCAGCTCGGTCACGGTGAGACCGGGGTCGACGAGCAGCACGCCCTGGCGGCCCTGAACGACAACGGAATTGCTCTGGATGAATTCGCTGACGTGGATCAACACGCCCTCCGCGACTGGTTGCAACACGAAATCTCCTTCCGCTGGTGGAACACATTCGACTGTCGAGACGGTACTACGGGCGGCGGCCGGGCCCTATGGGCGCACCGACGGATACGTCCACCAGACTAGCCACATGATGTTCACAGTGTCTACAATTGGGCCTACGGCGTGCGGGCGACTCAGCCGCCGATTCGAACGGCGGTCCCTCGAGCCTTGACAGCGTCTGTGCCCGCCCTGGGAGGATCTACACATGGCAACTTCGAACGACGCTCCGCCGGCAGCCGCACAGCACGCCGACCCGGCTCCCGGTGGCGCCCGCACCTTCGCGCAGGTGCTGGTGAACACGGCCGTCGCCAACGTCACGACGAGTTTTCTCTGGTTCGCCCTCACCTTCTGGGTCTACCTGGAAACCCGCTCCGTGCTCGCGACCGGCATCATCGGCGGCGCGTACATGCTGCTCGTCGCGGTGTTCTCGATGGCGTTCGGCACGATCGTCGACCGGCACCGCAAGCACCTCGTCATGGTGTTTGCCGGCGCGGTCACCCTGGTCGCCTTCAGCATCGGCGGCGCACTGTACTTCCTGTTCCCCGAGTCCACCCTGCTCGACCTGGGCGGGCCGATGTTCTGGCTGTTCAGCGGCATCATCCTCTTCGGCGCGGTGATCGAGAACATGCGCAACATCGCGCTGTCCACCGTCGTCACCCTGCTGATCCCGGTCGAGCGGCACGCCAACGCCAACGGCCTCGTCGGCACAGTGCAGGGGCTGGCGTTCATGGTCACCAGCGTCTTCAGCGGGCTCGCGATCGGGCTGCTCGGCATGGGCTGGACGCTGATCATCGCCATCGTCCTGTCGGCGGCGGCCCTGGCGCACCTGCTGTTCCTGCGCATCCCCGAAGATCAGCCCCAGCAGGATGGCGAGCGACGGCCGCTCGTTGACCTGCGCGGCAGCATCACCGCCGTGCGCGCGGCCACGGGGCTCTTCGCTCTGATCATCTTCTCCACCTTCAACAACTTCATCGGCGGCGTCTATATGGCGCTGATGGACCCGTACGGCCTCGAGCTCTTCCCCGTCGAGGTATGGGGAATCGTTCTCGGTGTCACCTCGACCGGGTTCATCATCGGTGGCCTGCTGATCGCGAAGTTCGGTCTCGGCCGCAACCCCATCCGTACGATGCTGCTGCTCGTCATCCTGATGGGCGTGCTCGGCGCGCTGTTCATGATCCGCGAGTGGTGGTGGCTGTACGCCGCGGGCATCTGGGTCTACATGGCGCTCATCCCCGCCGTCGAGGCGTCCGAGCAGACGGTCATCCAAAAGCTGGTGCCCTTCCGCGAGCAGGGCCGCGTGTTCGGGTTCGCCGCGGCGTTCGAGTCGGCGGCGGCCCCGGTCACCGCGTTCCTCATCGCGCCGATCGCCGAGTTCATCATCATCCCGTTCATGAACTCGGATGCCGGCCGCTCCAGTCTCGGCGGGCTCCTGGGCGACGGCCAGGCGCGGGGCATCGCGCTCGTGTTCCTCATCGCGGGCATGGTGATGGTGCTCGCGGCCATCGGGGCGTTCTTCACCACGTCCTATCGCCGCCTCTCGGCGCAGTACCTCGACCAGGCCGCGTCGGTTCCGGCCGACGGCGAGCCGGATGCGACGGCGGAGGCGCAGCTGCGGCACTGAGCCAGGAGACGAAAGTCAGCTGCCGCCGAACCCGATGAAGGGGCGGCTGTCGAGATCCAGAATCTTGTCGCAGTAGCGGCAGCCGTGATACCGCGGCCCATCCGTTGAGTCCTGTTTCACGACCCATTTGTGTAGGCCGAGCCGGCACCGAAGTCGTCGTTTCATCGCGCCCTCCTCGATGCGTGGAGCTAGGCCATCGTGGGCTGCAGCAGCCCCTCGAGGCGCCGGTAGCTCGTCTCCATGCCGTCGGTCATTCCGGTCGCGAGCACCGCGTCGCGCTGCTCGGCGTTCGCATAGGTGATCACCAGTGCGAGCAAGGTGCCGCCCTCGACCTCGGTGAGGGTCAGTTCGTTGAGCGTCGCCGGGAAGTCCATCCCGATCATCGCCTCGGTCGTGACCGCACGGTACGGTTCCTCTGCCTCGAGCAGGTCGCCGGTGAAGCCGAATCGCTCGTCGCCGCCGTCCCGCTGCCACTCATAGCGATAGCTGTCGCCCACCGTGGTCGCGATCTCGCAGACGGGCATCGACCAGCCGTCCGGGCCGAGCAGCCAGCGCTTCATCAGGGCGGCGTCGTTGTGCGCCCGCCACACCTGGTGGACGGTCCCCCGGATGACCCGGGCCACCCGCACCTGGGTGTCGCTGAGGATCTGCGCCGCCGTCACGCGCTCGGTGGCGAAGGAGGCCAGATCGGCCAGCACCTGGTCGATCTGGGCCATTGCCTCCCGAGTGCCTTCGAGCATGCCCATCTCGATGAGCTGCTGCATCTGCTCGAGGGAGTCGAAGTGCGACGTCGTCCGCAGGCGGCTGCCATTCGTGGTCTCCTCGAAAGCGAAGTCCATCCGGGTGGCGGGGAGGTCGGGGTTCGGCACGCCCGCCGAATCCGCGAATCTGTCGAGCACTTCGAACGCGTGCGGAGCGTCGGCGGAGGTCCAGTCCCAGCAGCCGTAGTGCACGTCACCCTCCGGTCCGGTCATCGCGTAGATGCTCCGGCCACCGGTCACGGCGTCGTGCCGGAAGAACTTCGCCGGGTAGGTCGGCGGGCCCCAGAACCGCTCGAGTTGGCGCGGGTCGGTGTAGGCGTCCCAGAGCCGACGCAGGGGCACCGTGAAGTCGGCGTCGATCGTGATGGTGAGCTGGTCGAGGTCTTTCTCGACGGAAGTGACAGGCATGATGTTCCTTTCGGTTAGGTACCGGGTGAAGCCAGGTCGCCTTCAGCGAGCAGGATGTCGAGGCGGTCGATGCGCGAACGCCAGAGCTCCTCGAAACCGTCGAGTAGAAGCTGCGCCTGGCGGATGCGCGCGAGGTTTCCCCGCACCATCCGCTCACGGCCATGGGCTTCTTTGGTCACAAGCCCCGCGTCCTCCAACACTGCAACGTGTTTCTGCACGGCCGCGAACGACATGTCGTAGGAGTCCGCCAACTGCGACACCGAGACATCGGCCACCAGTGTGCGGCGCACGATATCTCGCCGCGTCGCGTCGGCGAGGGCGCGGAAGAGGCGGTTCACATCCTGATCTGAAAGCTCTAATACAACCATTTGATTGCAAATTAGCCGCCGCGAGGGTGTCCCGCAACCGTTCGGAACCGCGAAGGGCCGGGGTCGCCGACCCTCGGAGGGCACCTACGTCTGGAGGGCCTGCGGCTGCGGCCCGCGCATGCGGGTGCCGGCGGCCACCGCGGCAACGACCGCGAACAGGCCGACCACGATGAATCCGAAGTAGGTGGTATCGATGGGCAGGGTGAGGTTCGACACGGTGGCCTGACTGAGGATCTCCGAGAATCCCACGATCGCAACCACCACGGCGGCCGCGATCGACAACGAGGTGACGACCAGGTTGTAACGGTAGTGGCGCCCGGAATGTTGGGCTGCCCAGCCGTAGAGACGCGCCATGAAGGCACCGTCGAGGGTGTCGAAAAAGCTCATGCCGGCAGTGAAGAGCAGCGGGAGGGCCACGGCGAGGGCCCAGGAGACCTGGAAGGAGGCCGCACCGGCGGTGATGAACAAGCCGATGGTCGCGGCGGTGTCGAAGCCGAGGCCGAACAGCAGGCCCAGCGGATACATGCGCCCAGGTCGGTCGACGAGGTTGGCGACCGGGCGGAAGAGGCGGAACAGCAGCCCCGTCGGCCCGCCGCCGGCCTCGGCGGGTTCAGCGCCCGCCGACTCTCCGCGGCGACGCTGCACCAGCCGCACCAGCGAGTGCAGATTGACCATGCCGAACGCGAGCACGAACAGGACCGAGATGCTCACGCCCCAGAGGCCGGCGGCCTGGCGAATGGGCGAGGTGTCGTCTTCGATCACCGTGACCAGCACGTGCACCCCCGCCGCGAGGAGGGCGACAGTGCCGATGACCACGGTGGAGTGGCCCAGGGAGAACCAGAAACCGACCGAGCTGAACCGCGCTCCGGGCCCGGTGAGTTTGCGGGTCGCGTTGTCGATGGCGGCGATGTGGTCGGCATCAAAGGCGTGGCGCACCCCGAGCAGGTAGGCGGTGGCCGCCAGTCCCAGAACCAGCAGCGTGTCCTTGCCCATCCAGATGGCCAGGATCGGCAGGCCCCATCCGAACACGTGCAGGCCGGCGATGGTCGCGATGATGGCGATCGTAGAGCCGACCGGTGTTCGCACTGCTGGTTTCATGCGCGGGATCCTAACGAGAGTGCGTGGGCAGGGGCGGGCATCCGGTTGTCGAAGCCATCGGTGGCGTCGGCCGGGGTGGCCCAGAGGGCGGCGGCATGAACCGCGAGCGCGTGCGCGCACCAGTGCGTCCACACGGGTGTCAACAGCGAACGGTGGGCCTCGTGCTGCAGGGAGCGAGCGATGCTGGCCGGCCCCTCCGGCTGCAGCAGCTCGGTCGGCCCGAGCTGAGCAGCAGCGCCGGGCCCGTCCGAGCCGGCCGGGGCCCGCGTGCCCAGCAGCAGCAGCGAATCGAGCACCCGGTGGCCGCCGAGCACGCCGGGGACCGGCTCGGCCCCGCGCACCCGCAGCCGTTCGACGAAGAGCGGCTCGGCGACATCGCTCGTCTGCGGGTCTGCGCCGCCGGTCGTGAGCACGGTGGTGTGCAGGTCGATGGCACCGCCGCGTTCACCGGTGCGGCCCAGCACGATGGTTTCGCGCAGGCAGGCCAGTGCGCCGTGGCCGCGCAGGGTGATGGTGGTGCGTCGGTCCACGTTGGCGCCGTCGGCCAGCACGAACGGCAGGCCATGCCAGATCAGCAGGGCATTCGCCTCCACGGTCGCCTCGACGGTCCAGGTCGACTGCAGGCCGTCGGCGTCATAGGCGACGGTTCCCCCGATGTCCTCGAGCTCGAGGGTGCAGCCGGCGCCCACGGTGATCGACAGACGCACCTCGTCCCCACCCAGCAGCAGGGCGCCGCCGGCGACGAGAGCCACCCTGGCGGATGCGGGGCCGGTCTCGATGACCCGCGGAACCAGCGCCCCCGCCCGGGTTTCCAGGCGCGCCCGACCGGGAGCTGCGCATAAACGGATGGAGGTCATTTCAGGCCAAATCGGGTGCGGTCCCGGTCAGCGGAGAACGCCGACCGGAACGTGACGGGCTAGTGGTGGGTGTGAGCGGGCTCGCCGTCGTGCACATGCTCGGTCTCATCGTGGCTGTGCAGCAGGCCCGGGCCGCCCTCCTCGTCTGCGTGGAAGTGCGGCGCCATCGGGCCGGGATCCTGTGGGGTGTGGGTTCCGGCTCGGTGTTCGACCAGCAGGCCGCGCACCCAGGCGGCGAGGGTCTCCACGCTGGCAGCGTCAGAGCGCGACAGGGCGAGAACCTGGCGGCCCTCACGGGCGGTCTCGGCGTCGGCGACCATGGCCGGCACATCCACGCCCACATAGGGGGCGAGGTCGGTCTTGTTCACCACCAGCAGGTCGGCGCGGGCGATGCCGGGGCCGCCCTTGCGGGCCACGTCTCCCCCGCCGGCCACGTCGAGCACGAAGATCTGCGCATCCACCAGGGCCGGCGAGAAGGTGGCCGTGAGATTGTCGCCGCCGGATTCGATCAGCACGACGTCGAGCGGATTGAAGTCTCGCTCCAGGTCTTCCACGGCGAGCAGGTTCACGGTGATGTCGTCACGGATGGCCGTGTGCGGGCAGGCGCCGGTCTCGACCGCACGGATGCGCTCAGGCTCGAGCACGCCGGCAGAGCGCAGAAAGCGGGCATCTTCGTCGGTGTAGATGTCGTTGGTGATCACGCCGAGGCGGAGCTCTGCGGCGAGCGCGCGGCAGACGGTGGCGATGAGGGAGCTCTTGCCGGTTCCCACCGGACCGGCGACACCGATGCGAAGGGACCGCGCGGGGGCGCTGCTGGACGGAGTTGAGTTCTCAAGCACGAAATAGCCTTTGTGTCGTGCGGGAGTGGGCCTCGGCCCACCCTTCGCTTTCGGGAGCTCCCCACGCCGGGATGGCGTCGGCAGAAGTCAGGGCGGCGAGGTCGGTGACGAACTCTTCCGCTGCGGCGCACGCGGCAAGCACCCAGCCCGGCGGGATGGCCGGATCCAGCGGCTCGAGTTTGAGCATCGCCGCGGCGATGGTCTGCGCGTCGTCGTAGACGACCAGCCGCACGAGGCTCTCGGCATCGAGCCCGGCAGCGGCGGCGATGACTCCGAGCAGAACGGGCCGCGACAGGGTCGGGCCGGGCGGCGTGCTCCCTAACGCCGACGCGACGACAGCGGGATGCTCCGCCCACAGGGTGCCGGCGAGCCGCTGGTATCCGCGCGCCAGCGACCGCGAGACATCCCGAACCGCACGGCTGGGGGTGCGGGCTGCCCAGGCGCGATCGACCGTGGCCAGGGCGACCGCAAGCTGCGCGGCACCGAAGACGCCCTGCCCCGTTCCCTGCACGGCCACGTGCCGAGCCACCACGGCGGTGCCGGCCTCGACCAGGGTCACCGTGCGAACACGACCGAGCATGTAGCCGGGAACCTGGGCAGCCGGCATCCCCCCGGACAATGCGGGCTCGAGCCCGGCGGAGTGGACGTGGCCGCCGACGGGCAATCGGGCATCGGCGAGCATCATCGAGATCGTCGCGGATGACAGCGGCGCCGACAGGGGCGGCGAAAGCGGTGTTGTGCTGAGGTTCATCGGCGTCTCCTAGAACATCGTGTACAGCTGCGCCAACGGCAGACGCTCGACCGGGGCGGGGACCACGTGGTCGCCGTCGATGGAGATGGCAAAGGTATCCGGGCGGATGTCGATGCGCGGCAGCACGTCGTTGTTCTTCATCTCAGCCTTACCGACGTCACGGGTGGGGGCCACGGCGGCCAGCCGACGGCGGAGCCCGAGTCGCTCCACGAGGCCGTCCGCCAGCGCCGCCGGCGACACGAACGACACCGACAGGTCGGCCCCGATCGACTGGGTGAACGACGGGCGCATCAACACGGGCTGCGGAGTGGGAATCGACGCGTTCGGGTCGCCCAAAGCGCCCCAGACCAGGCCGCCGCCCTTGATGATGACCGACGGGCGGATGCCGAAGAACTTGGGTTCCCAGAGCACCAGGTCGGCGAGCTTGCCCGCCTCGACCGAGCCGACCTCCGCGTCGATACCGTGCGCGATAGCGGGGTTGATGGTGTACTTCGCCACGTAGCGCCGGGCGCGCTCGTTGTCGGCGGGCAGCGCGGCGGAGAGGGCTCCGCGGCGGGCCTTCATCACGTGCGCGACCTGCCAGGTGCGGGTGATCACCTCGCCGATGCGGCCCATCGCCTGGGAGTCGGAGGAGACCACGGACAGCGCGCCCATGTCGTGCAGGATGTCTTCGGCGGCGATGGTGGTGGCCCGGATGCGGGACTCCGCGAACGCGAGGTCCTCCGGCACCGACGGGTTGAGGTGGTGGCAGACCATCAGCATGTCGAGGTGCTCGGCGACGGTGTTGACAGTGTGCGGCAGGGTCGGGTTGGTCGAGCCGGGGATGATGTGCGGCAGCGACGCGATGCTGAGGATGTCAGGGGCGTGGCCGCCGCCGGCGCCCTCCACGTGGAACGCGTGGATGGAGCGGCCGTTGATCGCGCCGACGGTGGATTCGACGAAGCCGGACTCGTTCAGCGAATCGGAGTGCAGCGCGACCTGCAGGCCGTACTCCTCCGCCGCCCGCAAGGAGGCGTCGATCGCGGCCGGCGTGGAACCCCAGTCCTCGTGCACCTTGAAGCCGGCGGCCCCGGCGAGCGCCTGCTCACGGAAGGCCTCCGCCGAAACTGTGTTGCCCTTGCCCAACAGCAGAAAATTGACCGGCAACGCATCCAACGAACGATGCATGGTCTCGAGGTGCCAGGCGCCGGGCGTGACCGTGGTGGCCTTCGACCCCTCGGACGGGCCGGTGCCGCCGCCCACGATGGTGGTGATGCCGGTCGCGAGCGCCTCGTGGATCTGCGACGGCGAGATCAGGTGCACGTGCGAGTCGATGGCACCGGCGGTGAGGATCTTGCCCTCACCCGAGATGACATCGGTGGAGGGTCCGATAGCCAGGTGAGGGTGCACCCCGGCGGCGATGTCCGAGTTTCCGGCACGACCGAGCGCCACGATGCGGCCGCCACGGATGCCGACATCCGCCCGCACGATGCCCCACCAGTCGAGCACGATAGCGTTGGTGATCACGGTGTCCAGCGCTCCCTCGGCACGGCTGGTCATCCCCTGCGCCATCGACTCACGAATGGACTTACCGCCGCCGAAGACGGCCTCCTCGCCGCCCACGGTGAGATCCTGCTCGATCTCGATCCACAGGTCGGTGTCGCCCAGGCGCACCTGGTCGCCGGCGGTGGGGCCATAGATGGCGGCGTAGCGTTCGCGGCTGATCTCAACCATCGAGTGCCTCCTTTCCCCGGTTGCGCAGTTGCAGGCCGGGCACCCGGCGGTCGCCGAGGAAGGCAACAGCATCGAGCTCGCGGGAGGCCCCGGGCTCAAACCGCTGAGAAGTTCCGGAGGGGATGTCGAGCCTGAAGCCGTGCGCGGCCTCGCGGTCGAACTCCAGGGCGGCGTTGGCATCCGGCAGGTGCAGGTGCGAGCCGATCTGGATCGGGCGGTCCCCGGTGTTCAGGAACACGAGGGTGAGCCGCTGGTCGGCGGTGCGGTCGGCGTTGAGCACGATGGTGCCGGGACGCACCCGGATTGCGCCCGGGCCGGACGAGTTATGGCCTGCCATGGTCGCTCCCTAGATAATCGGGTCGTGGATGGTGACGAGCTTCCGCCCGTCGGGAAAGGTGGCTTCCACCTGCACGTCGGAGAGCATTTCGGCGACGCCCTCCATCACCTGCTCGCGGCCGAGGACGCTTCTGCCCTCCACCATCAGGTCGGCGACCGCGCGGCCGTCACGGGCGCGCTCGATCACCCAGGTGCTGAGAAGAGCGACTGTTTCCGGGTAGTTGAGCTTGACGCCGCGGTCGAGCCGGTCCCGGGCCACCATGCCGGCCACGGCCAGCAGCAACTTCTCATTGTCCGCAGGCGTGAGATGCACGCTGCCCCCTCTCCATATGCTGCCGGTTCTCTGACATCGACGGCGCTGCGCACACCGCCGAATCGATGTCAGGAGTCTGTCATATTCCGGTCACGCGCACAGCATGGCCAAGCCGGTCTGCATCATCGAATTCCCTCTCCACCCTGAAAAACCGCTAGTTTCCGCGGATCTTGCTCGCGGGGCGCCGCGACAGTTTACAAACACGACACGTTTCGGAAATGGCAGTGCAATGCCACGCCCCCATCGTGAACTCAGACACAGCATTCGTCAGTGTTCTGCTACATCGCAGAACTGGGTCGGGTCACCGATTGATCCCGTCCTTGCACCCGCGCCACATCACATCCATCGAATGGAGTTCTACATGCTCATCACCAGCAGGGGGCGCGTCAAGACGCTCCTCGCCACGGGCGCGCTTGCCGCGACCACGGCGCTCATCCTCTCCGGTTGCGGTGCCCGTGCAGGGGACACCGTGGAGACCACTGCGCCGGCCGCCGCCAGCTGCATCGACACCACGGGCGACACCATCAAGCTCGGCTTCCTCAACTCGCTCACCGGCGGCATGGCGATCTCCGAGAAGACGGTCTCCAACGTGCTGCACATGGCTGCGGACGAGATCAACGCCGACGGGGGCATCCTGGGCAAGCAGATCGAGTACGTTCAGGAAGACGGTGCCACCGACTGGCCGACCTTCGCGGAGAAGACCGAGAAGCTGCTCACCCAGGACTGCGTCGCCGCGATCTTCGGCGGCTGGACCTCGTCGTCCCGCAAGGCCGTCAAGCCTGTCGTCGAGGAGAACAACGGTCTGTTCTTCTACCCGGTGCAGTACGAGGGCCTCGAGGCATCGCCGAACATCTACTACACCGGTGCCACCACCAACCAGCAGATCCTCCCGGCGATGGACTTCCTCGCCTCCGAGGGGGTGAAGACGCTGTTCCTGGCCGGATCGGACTACGTGTTCCCGCGCACCGCCAACGCCATCATCAAGCTCTACGCGGCCGAGCTCGGCATCGAGATCGTCGGCGAGGAGTATGTGCCGCTCGACAAGGATGACTGGACCACCCAGGTGGCGAAGATCGCCGAAGCGAAGCCGGACTTCGTCTTCAACACCATCAACGGCTCCTCCAACGTCGGCTTCATCAAGGCGTACTACGACGCCGGGCTCACCCCGGAGACGACCCCGATCATCTCGGTGTCGATCGCCGAAGAAGAGGCACCGGCCATGGGCCACGAGGTCACGGGCAACTACGCGTCCTGGAACTACTTCCAGTCGCTGGACACCCCGGACAACGCCACGTTCATTGACGCCTGGAAGGCCTACCCCGGCAGCAGCGGCGTGACCAGCGACCCGATGGAGGCCGCGTACATCTCGATGTACCTCTACAAGGCACTGGTCGAGAAGGCCGGCTCGTTCGAGGTCGACGACGTGAACGCCGCCGCTGCCGAAGGTGGCGTCACCTTCGACGCACCGGAAGGCACCGTCACGCTGGACGGCGAGAACCACCACATCTCCAAGCCGGGGCACATCGGCAAGATCAACGCCGAGAACCAGTTCGACATCGTCTGGTCCTCCGACGGCGTGATCGAGCCCGACCCGTACCTCGAGGAATACGACTGGTTCCCGGCCGACGTCCGCGACGCGCTCGTGACCTCCGCGGGCTAGTCCTCCCCACCGTGCGCGGGGTTCCGGCCGGAAACGGCCCGGAACCCCGCGCACACACCCGCTTCTTCGACACTCCCAACCTCACAGAGAGGGACCATCCGTGGATGGACTCATACCGCCGCTGCTGAACGGCACCGCGCAGGGCGCACTGCTGCTGTTGGCAGCACTGGGCCTCTCACTCACCTTCGGTCAGATGGGGGTGATCAACATGGCGCACGGCGAATTCCTCATGGCCGGCGCCTTCATCGCCTACCTGACCCAGCAGGTCATTTCGTCCAGTGACCTCTCGATTCCGGTGGCGCTGCCGCTCGCTTTTCTGGGCGCGGGTCTCCTCGGCCTGCTGGTCGAGGTCAGCATCATCCAGTGGATGTACCGACGACCGTTGGACACCCTCCTCGTCACGGTCGGGGTGAGTCTGATTCTGCAGCAGGCCGCCCTGCAGATCTTCCCCGCCCAGGGTGTGCCGGTGGAAAAGCCCGGTTGGCTCGACGGCCAGCTCGCGGTCCTCGGTTATGACTGGCCTCTCCGCCAGGTGTTCACCCTCGTGCTCGCCGCCCTCTGCGTGGCCGCACTGGCCGGCTGGCTCAAGTACTCGTCGTTCGGTCGCCGCATCCGTGCCACCGTGCAGAACCGGGATCTCGCCGAGACCAGCGGTGTGCCCACCCGCAGCATCGACCGCATCACCTTCTTCGTCGGGTCCGGCTTGGCCGGGGTCGCCGGCGTGGCCGCCTCCCTCATCGGCGGCACGAATTCTCAGATGGGTACGCAGTACATCATCCCGGCCTTCCTCGTGGTCGTCGCCGGCGGCATCGGCCAGATCAAGGGCACCATCATCGCCGCCTGGGTCGTGGGCGTGGCGATGGCGTACTTCGCCGATTGGACCACCGGAAGCCTCGCGCAGGTGCTCGCTTTCGTGCTCGTGGTTGTTTTCCTGCAGTTTCGCCCGCAGGGCCTGTTCACCGTTCGCACCAGGGGGCTCACATGAAAAATCTCAAACCATGGCTTCCCCTCATCGGCATCGGGGTGTTGGCCCTCGTTCTGCTGGCCGTCGCCCCGTCGGTGCTCTCCATGCACTGGATCAACAACCTCGGCAAGTACTGCTGCTGGGCGATTGCCGCGGTCGGCATCGGCCTGGCCTGGGGTCGGGGCGGCATGCTGGTCATGGGTCAGGGGGTCTTCTTCGGACTCGGCGCCTATTCCATGGCGATGCACCTCACGCTGGAATCCGCTGGGCCCGACAGCCTGCCGATCTTCATGATCCTGTACGACCCGCTCGCACCGCTGCCGGCATTCTGGGAACCGTTCCGCAGCGACCTCTTCACCCTGCTGGCCATCCTGCTCCTCCCCGTGATCGTGGCCTCGATCCTCGGCTACGCACTCTTCAAGAGCCGGGTCAAAGGAGCCTACTTCGCCATCCTCACCCAGGCGCTGGCGGTGGCACTGGCCGTGCTGATCAGCTCGACCATCCGGGAGACCGGCGGCGACACCGGGCTGAGCGACTTCAAGTACTTCTTCGGCTTCGTCCTCAGCGACGACGGCAACAAGCTGATGGTCTACCTGATCGCGGCCGCCCTGCTCGTCGTGTGCCTGCTGGTGGTGTGGCAGCTGGGGCGCAGCCGATTCGGCGAACTGCTGATCGCCACGCGTGACGCCGAAGAACGCGTTCGCTTTCTCGGCTACGACCCCGCCAACATCAAACTGGTGGCCTTCGTGGTCGCCGCCGTGATGGCCAGCATCGCCGGAGCCATGTTCGTGCCGATCGTGGGCATCATCACCCCGCAGGAGATCGGCGCCTCCGCCTCGATCCTGATGATCGCCGGAGTGGCGCTGGGTGGGCGGGCGTCGCTGTTCGGGCCGGCACTGGGGGCCATGGCCATCGGATGGGGGCAATCCAGCCTCGGTTCCAGCTGGCCCAGCGGATGGATCTACATCCTCGGTCTGCTCTTCATCCTGGTGACCCTCTTCCTCCCGATGGGGCTGTCATCGCTGGTCGGCAAGGTCACCGGCCTGGTCTGGCGCCCGCGGGCAACGCCCACCGCCACCACCCCCGCACCCGAGTTCACTGCACCCGAATTCACAGAGGTGAAGAAATGACAGTCACCGACGGTTCGCTCGTCGTCACAGATCTGCGCGTCGAGTTCGACGGCTTCGTCGCCGTCGGCGGCGTCTCCTTCGACGCTCACCCCGGCGAGGTGAGATTCCTCATCGGCCCGAACGGCGCCGGCAAGACCACCTGCATCGATGCCATCACGGGCTTGTCCAAAGGCTCGGGATCGGCCAGGCTCGGCGGCCAGGAACTTCTGGGCAAGCCCGCCCACAAGATCGTCCGGCTCGGAGTCGGCCGCACCTTCCAGACCGCGAGCGTGTTCGACGAGCTCACGGTGCTGCAGAACCTCGACATCGCCGCCGGACTGCACCGCTCCTCGCTTTCGCTGCTGCGGGCCCGACGCGGCGTCGATCCGGCGATCCACCGCGCACTGGAGGAGACCGGACTCAGCCGGGAACTCGCGACGCCGGCGGGCATCCTCTCGCACGGTCAGAAGCAGTGGCTGGAGATCGCGATGCTGCTGGTGCAGGACGCGAAGGTGCTGCTGCTCGATGAGCCCGTCGCCGGCATGAGCCTGGACGAGCGCACCGCCACCGGCGAACTGCTCGGCCGGGTCGCCGCCACCCGCACAGTCCTCGTCGTTGAGCACGACATGGACTTCATGCGCCGATTCGCGTCCAGGGTCACCGTGCTGCACCAGGGCAAGGTGCTCAGCGAGGGCTCGGTCGCCGAGGTGCAGTCGGATCCCCGCGTGCAGGAGGTGTACCTCGGCACGGCCGCGGCGCCATCCGTTATGACCATCGGCAGGGAGGACGACTGATGCTCGAAATCATCAACATCGACGCCGGCTACGGCCGAACCAGTGTGCTGCAGGGGGTGTCCATTCCCGGTTCCACCAAGCTTGTCGCCGTGCTCGGTCACAACGGGGCCGGCAAGTCCACGCTGCTGCGCACCACGATCGGCCTGATCCGCCCGACGAGCGGGCAGGTGCTCTTCGACGGCGAGGACGTCACCCATTTGGCACCGAACCGGCGCGTTCAACGCGGCATGGCCTATGTGGCGCAGGGGCAGCAATCGTTCGGGCAGTTGACCACGATGGAGAACCTCCAGCTCATCGCCGACGGCCGGCGGGGCGGCAAGGCGAAGATCGCCGAGATGCTCGAGCGTTTTCCGGCCCTCGCGCAGTTCGCCACCCGCAAGGCCGGGCTGCTCTCCGGCGGCCAACGGCAGCAGCTGGCCATCGCCCGGGCGCTGATCACCGAACCGAAACTGCTGATCCTGGACGAACCCACCGAGGGTATCCAGCCCACCATCGTGGCCGAGATCGAGGAGACGATCATCGGGCTGGCCGAGGGCGGACTCAGCGTTCTGCTGGTCGAGCAGCACATCGGTTTTGCCCTGGCGGCGGCCGAGAAGTACGTGGTGCTCGCCTCCGGACGGGTGACGCAGGCCGGGGACGGCGGTGCGGCGGCGATGACTGACGTGCGCGCCGCGATGGTGATCTGACCCAGATTGAATCCTCGTGGCAACGCGCGCGAAACACTCCCTCGACGAAAATGGACATTGCGGATGCGCTGGGGGTGACGAAGGTGGCTCGAGCCGATGACGCGCGGGCCGCCGCCGAGGACAGTCTCGAGGACTACGCCTTCCGCTACGTCCCGCGTTCCTTCCGCCGCTGGAGCGCGCTGTCGATCGGCGGCACCGCGCTGGGCTCGATCGCGTTTCTCGCCGATTTCTCCATCGGGGCGAGCGTCGGCCTCCAGCACGGCACCGCGAACGCGGTGCTGGGCATCCTGCTGGCCTCGGTGATCATCTTCGTGGTCGGGGTGCCGGTGGCGTTCTACGCCGCGAGGTACAACCTCGATCTCGACCTGATCGCGCGCGGCTCCGGCTTCGGCTATTACGGCTCGATCATCACCACAGTCATCTTCGGCGGATTCACCTGCATCTTCTTCGCGCTCGAGGGCGCGATCATGGCCCAGGGGCTCGAGGCCGTTGTCGGCCTGCCGCTGCCCGTGGGATACCTCGTATCGACAGTGGTGGTCATCCCCATCGTGGTGTTCGGGATGCGGGCGCTGGAGCGACTGCACTTCTGGACGACCCCGCTGTGGCTCGCGCTCGCGCTGGTGCCGCTGATCTGGATCGTGTTCACCCAGCCCGACGCCGTCACCGATTTCCTCGGCTTCGCCGGCGAGTCGGATGGCGCGGTGAGCTTCAGCCGGATCGTCGCGAGCGCGGCGGTGTGCTTCGCCCTCACTCCCCAGCTCGCGGAGCAGATCGACTACATCCGGGTCATGCCCCCGCGCACCGCGGTGAACTACAAGTCGTGGTGGGCGGCGTTCGTCTTGAGCGGACCGGGGTGGGTGCTCTTCAGCGGCACCAAGCAGGTCATCGGGGTGTTCCTCGCCGTCTACCTGGTGATGAAGGTCGACCCCGGCATCGGGGACCGGGCCGTGGAGCCGGTGAAACAGTTCCTCGGCATGTACCAATCGCTGCTCCCGGACTGGATAGCCCTGGGCCTGGCGCTGATCCTGATCGTGATCGCTCAGGTGAAGATCAACGTCACCAATGCCTACTCGGGGTCGCTCGCCTGGTCGAACGTCTACACCCGGGTACGCAAGCGCTACCCCGGCCGTGCGATCTTCGTGGCCTTCAACCTGGCCATCGCCCTCACGCTCATGCTGATGGACGTGTTCAGCCTCATCTCGTTCGTGCTCAGCCTCTACGCGAACGTGGTGATGGCCTGGCTCGTCACCATCTCAGCCGACATCGCGATCAACAAGTACCTGCTGAAGCTCTCGCCCATGTTCCCCGAGTTCCGGCGCGGGATGCTGCACAACTGGAACCCGGTCGGGCTCACCTCCGTCGGGCTGTCCTCCCTGCTCTCGCTGACCTGCTTCGCCGGCTTCTTCGGCCCGGCGATGCAACCCTTCTCCGTGCTCATCGCGATCGGCGTGGCCGTGGTCGTCACACCGCTCATGGCCATCATCACTCGAGGCAAGTACTACCTCCGCAGGCGCGGCGACGGCATCCCGACGCCGATCCTGGACCGGGACGGAAACCCCTCCGGGGAGCGACTGCGCTGCCACGTCACTGGCTACATGTTCGAACGACCGGATATGATGGTGTCTGCTGAGCGGGGGCCGCACGGGGAGATTCAGTTCATCTCGTCGCTTGCGCTGACGCTCGACACCTCCGGCCGATATCTGCTTCCGCCGGAACCCGCCTAGCACTATGTTGCCGGGCGAAGAAGGAGGCGTGATGGACAAGCCGGTCGACACCGAGGCCGCGATCCTCGGGAGCGCGGTCGCGCTCCTGCGGGAGCACACCTTCGAGGACATCTCGTACCTCGATCTCGCCGAGGCCACCGCGGTGTCCGAGCGCACCATCTACCGCCGCTTCCCCACCCGCTCGCACCTGCTCGAGGCGCTGGCGAGCTGGATCGAGGCCGAGCAGTTCCCGCTCCCCCAGTTCCGCACTCCGGAGGAGTTCCGTGAGGCGGTTCGCGCCCGGTTCCGGGCCTACGAGACCGCGCCCGGCTGCGCCTTCGTCGCGGCTCGCGGTGCAGCTCTCTCGCCCACCACCCAAGCGCCGGCGGTGCCGATCACCAGCGCCATCTTCGCCATGCTCGACGACGCGGCGCCCACCCTGAACGGCCGCGACCGGCAGCGTATCGCCGCGGCCGCGCGGTACTTCGCGTCGCCCATGTTCTGGGCACGGATGCGCACCGGCTTCGATATGAGTGCCGACGAAACCCTCGAGGCGTTCGACCGCGCCATGCTCCCGATCCTCGCCCCGGCGAGAAAAACGAGTTGGGCGGCGTAGTGCCGGAGGCCGACCTGGCTCCGGAGCTGTCGTCGACCCAAACGGCGATCCTCACGGCGTACTCCGAGCTGATCGAGGAAGTCGGCACCGACGACGTCTCGTTCCGGCTCATCGCGGTGCGGGCCGGCGTCGGCGAGCGCACCATCTTTCGCTACTACCCCGCGCGCGTCGATCTGCTCCTGGCGACCTCGGCGTGGATCGAGCGGACGATCTTCACCCGGCAGGAGTCAGAGTCGATCTTCGACGTGCCGCTCGCGATCCGCGAGGCGATGGAAGCCTACGACCGGCGCCCGGAACTCGCGCACGTCGTGGCGGAGACCGCGTTACGCGGTGTGAACGGCGCGGAGCCGGCGCCACGCCGGGACCGGTTCGACACGATGGTGCGCGGGGAGGTTCCCGCCCTGGCCGAGCATGAGCGGCGTCTCCTCGTGGCCGCGCTGTGCCACCTGGATTCCGCGGCGACCTGGGTCACCATGCGCCGGGAGCTCGGCATGGCGGGCCGGGACATCGCCGACGCCGCCATGTGGGCCGCGGAGGCGCAACTCGACCCGATCCGCGACCGCGCCGCCGGCTAGGCCGACAACTTCACTGGTTGTCACTGGTCATAGTCGCAGTGCGGACAACGGTAGTTGTCGGCACCATAGGCAATGAAGAAGGCGCCGCCGCACCTGCTGTTCGAGCAGACTCTCCTGATGTTCTGGTTGCCCGAAGAACTCGCACTTGCCTTGTAGGTGAACGCCATTAATCTCTCCCCGCACGTTGATTTGATCTGGAGTGCCGACCGGCCGAGGTGGAGGCTGGGAAAAACTTCAGGCCAGTCGGGATTTCTGTTCAGTATCACCTAGCGTCCCAACGAGCGCCAGCCCCAGTTCCCCCCGTATCCAGGGCGTGGCATCCCCCCTCGTTTTGGGCGCACAGAGCGCTTGTGAGAAGCCGCTGAGCCCACATAGGCTGTGCTCCTGAACCCCCATGTGCACCCTGGTCCGGACCTTGTGAAGTGCCTCCTATTACCGACGGCACGATGCTTGCAAGGCGAAAGCCAACGACAACGAACGCGAGCCGCCAGCGAGGAGCATGTGATGGGCATCTTCAGTAGGAACAGCGCGTCCCAGGAACCAGCAGCCGTGTCGAGCGACGCAGCGGCGCCAGACCAGCCGCTCGTTGACCCGGACCTCAATGCCGACGATCCGAGACAGCTGGTGTTCGGTCTGCTCAAGGGTGCGGGTCTCACGTTCACGCTGAGTTGCCCCGGAACTGTCGATGGACTCCTGCGAGAGGCACTCCGGGCTTCTCCAACCCTCGGGAGGTCACGTCACCTCGGTCGCGGTTTCTTCGCCCTCAACGACGATCCGGCTACGATCTGGGTCGCGACCGAGGGACCGGGTGGCTCTGCAGTCTTGGTTTTTGGATCCCCCGAGTCCGATAGCGCTCTGCTCTTCAAGGCCATCACCCAACCCTTTGAGGCCTGCCGCTCACCGTTTGCATCGGGATTTGTCTTTTCCGGAACGACCAAACCCCGACTGAAAGCCGTTATCGAGGGCGGCGACGTCGTGCCGATTTGGGAGGTCCACGAATTCAGCTCACTGGCGCCAACCGGTGGATACATCACCCTTCCCGCCCAAGTGCGCCGTACCGTGCGGTCGTGGGAGCGCCTCACGGTCGACCTCTACCGGCGCGAGTTCACCGACCATGACGGGGACGCAGTCTCAGTGCATGTCGCCCTGCTCGATGGACAACCCAAGCTGCTGGTGAACATGGCGAGCTTGCCCGACAGCAGTATTCGCACCATCGAGCGACTGCTCGAAGGAACCCAGTACACCCTCGAGCAGTGGGAAGACATGACCGTCGTTACCCGGGTGTTGCCGGCGGGCACCGACGCGACGGACCTGGCCGATCTGGCCCAAACCTTCGTCGATGACCTGACTGCGGTGCTCGCAGCGGTGACGTCCGCCCAGGCGCCCGAGCTGCCCGCGACCTCGGGAGCTTTGACTGTCTGGCAACATTTTGATCACCCGGGGTCGGGCAGCGTCGTCGCGCGAACTTTCGACTGGCCGGCCAGGGCCATCGAATACACGATGACTGAACGAGTGCGCGAATCCGGATCGGGTGAAGGGTCGCGGTTCTCGACTCTCAACCGGCTCGCGGCCAGACTGCGCGAACGACGTGGCGCCGGCTTTGAATACGCCTGGCGGGCATCCGGTGACGTCACGCTATCGCCGAGCTGGCTCACCCTGCGTTCGGCCAAGATCGACGTCGAATCCGGTCGGATCGTCGCGGCCGGGCACCTCACCCACGAAGTGTGGGGTCTTCCCCCTGCCTATGATCTCGGAGCGATCGACGGACGCAATATGTCGTCATTCCCCGATGATGGTCACACCGATGGCTTGTTGTGGCCCCCGCAAACGCTCTACATCGGCACCGTGGCCTCGGGCACGATGATGCCCGTTGACGCCACAATAAATGTGATCTCCGTTGACCTCCACGGGCCGTCCGGCTCGATCGCCTGCCTCGAGCACCTCGGATCGTCCACGGGCGCGATCACGATCTACGACCAGGGTGAAAACCGCCGAGTTGTCACGGTGATCGAAGGCCTCGCGGGAAACGAACCGATTCGCTTCAGCAACGACGGAGAATGGCTTCTCGTTTCGAGAAGCCGCGACTCCGTCTTGGTGCACGCGTCGACCGGGCGATGGGTGACTCTCGACGTCGCGAACGCCGACTGGTGGCCCCTGGACGGATCAAGCCTGCTCACCATAGAACATGCGGATGGAACCGGCACACCGCGCGTCTTCAGTCTCGCCGGCAACGAGTACATGCAGTCGTTCCCGGCGATCAACCTGGATGTGCCCGCCATCCCCGAATACCCCTACTTCTGGCACCCGACGGTGTCCCCGAATGCCAGGGAAGTCCTCGTGCAAACGCCAGCCGGCGTGTCTCCTG
The DNA here is from genome assembly GCF_019599185.1 of Cryobacterium inferilacus. Taxonomy (GTDB): domain Bacteria; phylum Actinomycetota; class Actinomycetes; order Actinomycetales; family Microbacteriaceae; genus Cryobacterium; species Cryobacterium inferilacus. The sequence goes on from NZ_JAIEUL010000010.1 coordinate 74,800, forward strand.
CGTATCAGCAGAAGAACGGGGCAGGCAATCACCTCGCTCGAGTCACCTTGGCAACGGGACGGGGTGTGCTGGAGCACAGGGTGTACTTCGACGATTATCAAACGTTGGAGTGCGATGTCAGCGAGGCTCGTTGGGTACAACGACCGCCACATGCGCCGCTGGAGCTGCACCCAGTTTTCGTGGCCCGCCTCGAAGAGGCGATCACGACGCACCCTCATCTGGATCCAGGCAGGTGGGCTGACGAAGCCGAGCGAATCCTCATCCGCTCGCTGAACATGATGATCACACTCGCTCAGCAGGGTGAAGACATTCATCACCTCCTCCCCGAGGTGCTCGCCTCTCTCGTCGCCGTCGCTCATGACAGCGACGTGATCGAGCGCCAGCGGGAATGGCTGGTCGGACTGCAGAGAACGACGAGCACGATGATTGCCAACGGCTCGACCAGCGGACGGTCGGCTACCGCTTGGCGTCGTTTCGGGGAAGCGATCGCCGCCGTCCAAGCGGGCAGGCCCGACCTGATCGTGCCGCTCAGCGCGACGTGGGCCTGATCCTCTGATCAAGTCTTGACCACCCTGCCCTACCCTCGTGCTGCAGTGCGGCGATCACCGCCCTCCTTCAGGCAAACCAGGATGCTAGGCCGATGATCGCAGGCCCAGTGGCCGCCGGCTAAGACGGATCGCCCACTCGCGACGCGACTGGACGACGCCCGCCGACGGAATCAGTGCGGGTGGGTCAGCACCCAGGCCGCCGCGGCGGCGCGCGAGGGGACGCCGAGCTTGGTGCGCGCGTTGGCGACGTGCCGGTGCACAGTGTGGGCGCTGAGGTAGAGCCGGTCGGCGATTTGAGCGTCGGTCAGGCCTTGGGCCACGAGCGTCAGCACCTCGCGTTCCCGCGCCGTGAGAGCAGCCGCGTTGTGCTGCTCGGCCGGCGCGCGCGGCGGCAGGCCGTCGAGGAAGCGTTCGACCGCATCGACCACGGCGAGGCTGTCGCCCACCCACGGGAAGTGGTCGTCGCCGTCCAGCGCCACGAAGGTTGCGCCGGGCACGGTGTCGGCCACCTCGCGGCCGAGGGCGAACGGGATAGCCCGGTCGTCTCGCCGATGCAGCACCAGGGTCGGCACGCGCACCCGGGCGAGGTACGCAGCCGAGTCCATTTCATACACCGCGCGCAGCGCCTTCGCTGCTGTCTCCCGTGAGGCGGACCGCCGCTGGAACTCGGCGAAGTCCGCCCGTTCTCCGCCTGTCGCGTTCGGGAGGAAAACGTCGGCCAGCACGCGTGCGCCGAGCCCCCATTGTTTTTCGACGATTGACACCAGCAACTCCCGTGCGGCCGGCGAGGCGATGTCCGCACCGCGCGCATAACTGCCGTAGAGCACCAGTCGGTTCACGCGCTCGGGATGCTGGGCGGCGTAGGCCGACGCCACCGCGGATCCCGACGAAGCGCCCATCAGTGCCACGCGCGGATACTCGATCCGCTCCAAAAACCCGGCCAGGGTCGCCAACTCCTCGTCGAGGCTCACCGGAGGAGACCCGTCCCGATCAGACAGACCGGTGCCGGGGCGGTCGTAGCGGATGACGGCGTGCCGGCGAGCGAGGCCCCGCACGAATCTCCGAAACGCCGGATCCTGCCAGTTCAACGCCAAGTGGCTGGCCCACCAGCCCCCGACCACGAGCGGGGAACCCGACCCCACGGCACACCAGGCCACGCTGCGGTCACCCATCTGCGTGTGCCGCACGACCTGCTCGTCCGCCGTCATATCCGGAGTCTAAAAAGCGCACGCAGGTTGTCAAGCATCGGCGCCTCACCACCCGCCTGACCTGATCTGGGGCCCGTCGCGACGCTGGCATGGCCCGATCCGGCCATGCCGAGTTGGCCCGATCCGGCGATGAGGACGGCAGGCCTCCCGCTGTTTCCTAGTGGCATGAAAACATCAACCAGAACACTTCAGATCGACGCCCGCCTCAACGGCCCGCCCCGCAGCGCCAACGGCGGATTCGCCTGCGGCACGATCGCGCAGGCTCTGGGCGGCACAGCGAGCGTGCGGCTCATCCGGCCGGTACCCCTCGAGACGCCACTGGAGGTAGAAGCGGATGTCGACGGGCTCGTCGCCCAGGTGGTCGACCCGCGCCACCAACTCGTCGCCGAGGTGCGACAGGTCGACCCGTTCACAATGAGCCCGCCGGTCACGCCCGGGTTCGACGACGCGGAGGCGGCGCGTGCGTCAAGTCCGCTCCACGGCTTCCGCCACCTGTTGTCGAACTGCGTGGTCTGCGGGCCCAAGCGGACGGACGGCCTGCATGTCACGCCGGGGCCGCTGGCCACCCGCAGCGACGTGCTCGTTGCCCCGTTCCTGCCGCTCGAGCGGGATGCCACCGACGGCGTCGTGCATCCCGCCGCCGTCTGGGGTGCTCTGGACTGCCCCAGCTACCCCGCGACGTCCCTGCTCGACGGCCGGATCGGGCTCCTTGGCACGCTGGCAGCACACCGGAACCGCGACGTGCTGGTCGGTGAACGTCTCGTCGTGGTCGGGTGGACGATCGAGAACCACGGTCGATCGACCCAGACCGCCAGCGCGCTCCTCGACGAGCGCGGCATGGTGGTCGCGTCCGCTCGCGCAGTGTGGATCGAGCTCAGGCACCAGGGCTTGGTGCGGTTGGCAGGCCGTTTTCGCCAATCCTTCGCCCGCTCCAACCGCTCGGTTGAGGTCACCCGGCGGGGTCTTTGAGGGGTTGACTGCCTACCGGTCTCGTTGGTCGAGCGTGTCGAGACCAGGTGAGCTGCCTGCGGGCCACGCCCAACCCGTCGGTTTCTCGTTCGTTCGCGGACTTCGCACAGTCGCGGGCGCGAACGACTGTGCGAAGGCCGCAAACGAGCGGGGCATGGCGACTGCGTAGGCCGGCTCGCGGGGTCTCGACAAGCTCGACCAGCGACAGAGTCGCGTCGGGCGATGGGCTCAACGCGGTCGCAACAAGTCTTTCGAGGCATCAGCGCCGCACGCTGTACCGGTGCTCGGGCCGACCGGTCGAGCCGTAGCGCAGGGTCACGTCGACGTCACCGCGGGTGGCCAGGGCGGCGAGGTGCCGCTGCGCCGTGGCGCGGGACAGACCCGCCCGGTCGGCGATCAGACTCGCCGAGGTCTCACCGTCCTGGAGCAGGTCGATGAGCAGTTTCTCGGTGGTGGACCGCGACCCGGAGGCGACAGGCCCCTCCCGGCCGTGCAGCACCCGCTGGGCCTTGTCGATGGCCTCCTGGTCGAGCTGGCGGTCTTCGGCGGCCAGGGTGCGGAACCGGCGGTAGGCCTCTAGCCGCTCGCTCAGCCGCGCGGGTTCGAACGGTTTGATGAGGTAGTCCAGAGCGCCGGCGCGCAGGGCCCGGCGCACGGTGGCGCCATCCGATGCCGCGCTGATCATGAACGCGTCCACCTCGATCTCGGCGACGAACGCGATCCCGTCGCCGTCGGGGAGGTAGACGTCGCAGATGACGAGGTCGGGCCGCAGATCGCGCACGGCCGCACGCGCGGCGCGCACTCCCCGAACCGGCTCGAGGGCGGTGAAGCCGGGGCACGCATCCACGATGTCGCGATGCAGGCCGCCGACGCGGAAGTCGTCGTCGACGACGAGCACGGAAATGGTGTCGGTCATCGTTCTTCTCCTTGAGTTGGATACGCCGGCGCCCGCATGACCCCGGGCAGACGGGCGCAGAACACGGCGCCGCTTCCGCCCGGGCCGCCCACATCGGCCAGCCACACCTCACCGCCGAGCCGCGCCGCAATCTCACGCACGAGCGGCAGTCCGATGCCCCGACCGTGCACCGCGTCCGGGTCCACGTCCAGACGCGGCGCGTCGCTGAACACCTGTGTCTCGTCGGACACGCCCGGCCCGGAGTCGGACACGGTGAGAACGAGGGTGTCGCCGTCGTCAAGCAGCTCCACGTCCACCCAGCGGGGCTCTGCACCGTACACGGCCGCGCTCACCGCGTTGTCGACGAGGTTGGCGAGCACCGTGGCCACATCGGCGGGCGCCGCGACGACTCCGCGCACCAACGAGTCCGCGCCCACCGTCAGTTGCACGCCGCGCTCCCCGGCCTGCGCGGCCTTGGCCTGCACCAACGACACCAGGAACGGCTCGGTCAGGTGCTCCCCGGCGAACGGACCGCCGGGAGTGCGTGCCGCCTCCAGCACCTCGTCGAGGTAGTCCCGGGCGTCGGGCATGCGGCCGGCGTCCATCAGACCGGCCGTCACGTGCAGGCGGTTGGCGAACTCGTGCCGTTGCACCCGCAGAGCATCGGTCATCGACGCCACGGTTTCCAGGCGATCGGTGAGGGTCACGATGTCGGTGCGGTCGCGGATCACCGCGATCACGCCCAGGTGCCGATTCGCCCGCGACACCGGGTGGGTGTCGATGTAGACCACGTGCTCGGCGAGCACGACCGGATCGGCCGCATCCGCTGCTCGCCCACCCGTGGAGGGTGGTTTCGGGGCACCGACCAGGGCCGCGATCACCGGCACGGGCAGGGCGAGGTCGCGGATGCGGCGGCCGACCAGGTCAGGAATGCCGAGCAGCCGAGCGGCCGTCGTATTGGCCACGGTCACGACACCGTCCGGCCCGTAGGCGAGCACCCCATCCCCCACACCGTTGAGCACCGCCGCCTGGTTCTGCACCAGCGCAGACAGCTCTTCGGGCTGCAGGCCCAGGGTGAGGTGTTCGAGGCGGCGGCGGCTGATCAACGACACCACGGCGCCCAGCGCGAGGGCAACGGAGGCGGCCAACGCGACGCCCCCGAGCAGGAGGGGAAGCTCGTGGAACACACTGCTGGGCGCGAAACCGACGCTCACCTCCCCCACCGGCACATCCGAGTCGGGGTCACGCACGGGAACTTTCGCGCGGGCCGATTCGCCGAGGGTGCCCGATTCCCACGACACCGTCTCGCGCCCGGCCAGAGCCTCCGCGAACTCGGTGCTGACCACCTCGCCGAGCATCGTTGGATCGGGGTGGGCGAGGCGGATGCCGTGATCGTCGGTGATCACGATGAACAGCGCGCCGGTATTGGCCTCCGCCCCCGCCGCGAGAACGGAGAGCGGACCGCCGCGGAGGCTCGCGTTCGACGGTGTTCCCACCTCCGCAGACGCTCGGGCAACACCGGCGCGCACATCGGAGTCGGCGGCGACGGTGCGGGCGATCGACAGCGCGGAGGTCTCGGCCTCAGCGCGCAGCTGTTGCACACCGATCCCCACGAACACGCCGGTGCAGATCGCGACGACAACGGTCACGCAGGCCAGCTGCAGCAGCAGCATTTGCGTTGAGAACCGCATTTCGCCTCCTTGCGGCGCATCGAGCACAATGCGCACAACTAACGATATGCGCAATACGTGCGGCAAAGCGAGATACCGGCTGCGGCGCGTGCGGCCTGTCTAGGCTTCACACTCATCGCCACTAGACAAGGGAGTCTCTGTGCTCGTCATTCTCGGATTCACCATGATCCTCACCTTCATGGTGCTCATCATGACCAGGCGGCTCACGCCGATGGTCGCCCTCATCCTCGTTCCCACCATCTTCGGCCTCTTCGCCGGCGCAGGCCTGGGCCTCGGCGACATGATCATCGAGTCGATCGGCGATCTCGCCCCGACGGCGGCGCTGCTGATGTTCGCGATCATGTTCTTCGGCATCATGATCGATGTCGGGCTCTTCGATCCCCTCATCCGGTTCATCACCCGCTTTCTCGGCAATGACCCGGCCAAAGTCGTTCTGGGCACGGCGATCCTGGCCGGCGCGGTGTCGCTGGACGGCGACGGGTCCACGACCTTCATCATCACGACCTCGGCGATGCTGCCGATCTACCTGCGTCTGGGCATGAGCCCGGTGGTGCTCACCTGCGTGGCCGGCCTGATGAACGGCACCCTCAACATCGTGCCGTGGGGCGGCCCCACGGTGCGGGCCGCGTCGGCGCTGGGCGTGTCGCCCACCGACATCTTCGTGCCGATGCTGCCGTCGCTGGCGACGGGCCTCGTCGTCGCGCTGGCGTTCGCCTGGTTCCTGGGGCTGAGCGAGCGTAAGCGCATCGGCTCGCTCGAGTACTCCCCCGCTGCGCAGGCGGATGCATCGTCGGCGTCACCGAGCTTCGGCCGCAAGATTTTCGGCGGCAACCGCCTCGTGCGCGGCACGGACGTGCGGCCCGGAGCGGCCGCAACCCTCGACACCACCGGCATCCTCACGGTGCGTCCGGGCCAGCGGATGCCGGCCAGTCGCACGACACTCGCCGAGCAGCTGGTGCTCGAAGACGAACGCGACACCGCGATGGCCGACACCATGCTCAGCGCGGACCGGCCGACCCTCCGGCCCAAGCTGATCTGGGTGAACTTCGCGCTGACCGTGGCCGTGATGGTGCTGCTCGTGCTGGACATCATGCCGCTCGCCTACATCTTCATGGTGGGCACCGCGGTGGCGCTGATGATCAACTTTCCCAAGCTCCGCAGCCAGGCCGACGAAATCGTCGCGCACGCCCCCAGCATCGTCGGCGTCGTCTCGATGGTGCTCGCCGCCGGTGTGCTCGTGGGTGTGCTGAACGGCACCGGCATGGTCACGGCCATGGCGGACTGGGTGGTGCAGGTGGTGCCGGCCTCGATGGGTGAGTACCTGGCGGTCATCACCGGGGTGCTCTCCATCCCGATGACCTTCTTCATGTCCAACGACGCGTTCTACTTCGGCATCCTCCCCGTGCTCGCCGAGAGCGCGGCCACCTACGGCATCGACCCGGTGGAGATGGCCCGCGCCTCGATCATCGGTCAGCCGGTTCACCTGCAGAGCCCGCTGGTGCCGGCCATTCTGCTGCTGGTCTCGCTCGCGAACGTGAACCTCGGCGACCACCACAAGAAGGTGCTCTGGCGGGCCTGCGTGGTCTCGCTGGTGATGCTGCTCGTCGGTGTGCTGGTCGGCGCAGTTCCCTTCGGCTAAAGGGATGCCGCGGGTGTGAGCTGCGACACGGCTCACCCCCGCGGCGTCACCGTGTGAGCGCGGCGTATCCCCCATTACCTCGCTCGATGCTCGCTGTGATCTTCGAGGTCTGGTTTCGCCCTCACAACGTCGGCGATCTCTTCTTCCGGCCGCGGCGCAATAGTTTGATCGACCTCAAGCTCCGGAATGGACGACTCATCTGGGTCGGGAACGTGGTTCTGCGAGGAGTGCTCGAAATGGAGAGGCACGGTGCTCCTTCGGTCGGTGACACCGGAAGCGTAGGCGCTTGACCTGCTGGGCAGCTCAGAATCGCGAAGCGCGCGCGTCCGATTCGGTCCGCCGCAACCGCGCCCAGGCGAGAGAAAGCACAGTACAGGTGCGATATTCACCGCCGGACGTGCCTATTTTGGTGTTAAACATGCAGCGGGGCGCATACGACCACTAAGTTCTGACTTAGCGGCGAACCCTGATCCGCCATCCCCTGGTCTAAGCGGCTCTGCCGCGGAACGGTGATCGAATGCGCGCTCACGAATTCGGTGCTCTCCTGAGTCGCGCGGCGGCGACACTCACTGTCGCCGCGCTGATCGCCGTGTCGCTCGTCGCCGCACCGGGGATGGCGCAGGCCGCGAGCCTTCCCGATGTGCAGGCCATCGAGCCGACTCAGCCCCCGGACGCGCCGGTCATCGTCGATGTTGTCGGTGACGGACTCGCTGTGATGGTCTCCTGGCTTCCTCCGGCAGAATCCGCCGAGGTCGGTTCCTATGAGCTGGTCGCAGTCCCCGCGTCAGAGGGCACAACGGAGGCCTGTCCCGAACCGAGCACGGTTACCGCCACGGCTGATAGCCAGTCGACGGGTGCCTTCATCACTGGGCTGTGCGCGCAGGTTGCTTACACGGTGACGATGTCGGCGCTCAACGTTGTGGGCGCGTCAGAAACGTCGAATGAGTCCGATCTCGCAGTGCCGGTGGAGGTGCTCGCGCCGCGTGTGCCGGTGTTCACCGGTGCGCTGGGTCGCGAGGGGCAGGTGGTGGCAACGTGGGCTGAGCCGTCCTTCGACGGGGGCTCGCCTGTGACGGGCTACAACCTCACTGCTTCAGCCCCGGATGGCACGATCATAACCACAGCGGAAGCGGGTCCGACCGAACGGACGGCAACACTCGGTGGCCTCTCCAACGGCGTCGAGTACGCGGTCGCGCTAGTCGCCCTCAACCCGGCGGGGTCCTCCGCAGCAGCGTCGACAACCGCCACGCCTTCCGCCGCTTACTCCCCCGGCGCGCCACAGGGACTCACTGTCGTGCCCGACGGCGAGGGGGCGCTGAACGTCTCCTGGAACGTTCCTGCCGATGACGGCGGTGCCGAGGTGACGGGATACTCGATCGACTGGCAGCGCGCCGAGCAGGCCGAGGACGGCTCGTGGGTGTTGGTGAGTGGCGCCGAGAAGCACGCGCTGAGCGCCGGTGGCGATGAGCTTGGTGTGCGTGCCACGAGCTTCGAAGAAGAGAGTGCGTCCTACCTCTTCACCGTCACCGCGACAAACGCAGCTGGCGTGGGCGCGCCGGCGGCGAGCACGTCGGGCGCGAGCCCCACCGTCGAGGTCAAGGACCGCGTCATCGTCCTCGATGAGGGGACGGTGCAAGCGATCACCGGTATCAGCGCCGAGGGAATCGCCTGGGCGGAACCCGCTCCGGATCAGGTAACCGCACTCCGGGCGGGTGATGTGTTGGTCGCTGCGGCGACCGATCTTCTGCCGGGAGGGTTGCTCCGGAAGGTCGAGGCCATCGCCATCAGTGGCGGGGAGATGATTCTCACGACCAGCGACGCGTCGCTCACGGATGTCTTTGAGACGGTGTCGCTGTCGGCCGAGCTCGACGCAACCGCCGCCGACGGTGGCGCGGCGGGTGGCGAGACCCTTCCCGATGCGGCCGCGCGGATGGCGCCGCTGTCTGACGGCGTGCAGACCATGCGGATGGCCGAGCCCGGCCTATCGGCCGGAGTGTCCGCGACCCTGCGCAGCGCCTTCGGTTTGGAGAGGAATATCGGTGCCGTCCACTTCAAGGGGCAGGTGTCGGTCGAGGGCAAGGTCTCCTTGGACCTGGCAGTCTCAGGCGGCAACGCAACGGTCGAAGCGGCCGCCTCAGCCTCGTTCAACTTGGAAGGCGAGGCGGGGGTCTCCGGCGACAAGGAGTGGGAGATCGGAGAGATCAAGGGGGTCTCCTCGACCTTCTTCATCGGCCTTGTCCCGGTGGTTGTCCAGCCGAGGCTGCCGCTGTTCCTCACGATGGGCGGCGAGGTCACCATCGGTGTCAGCGCCTCGGCGACCGTCGGTGGTTCCATCGCGTGGGATTCGTCCCGGCCAGACGAACTCCGGGGCAAGGATCTCTCGCATCCGTTACAACTGAAAGCGACCCCGTTGGGTGCTGTCTCGGTGACGGGGAACGGTTACGTCGGGTTGAAGGCTTCGCCGATGGCCGCGCTGTACTCGTTGACCGGCCCCTCCCTCGTGATCGAAGCACGCCTGCAAGCGGACATCGACTTCGCCCCGGACGCGGGGAAGCCGTTCCTCACGGTCTCTCGTGAGTTGATCGTCAAGGCCGGCTTGGTATTCAAAGCCTTCGGCCAGCACGTGGAACTCGCCACGACCCTGTCAAAGACCAAGTCTGTCGCCTACACGATCGCCTCCCCTCCCACCGCCAAGTACGCCATCACACCAAGTCAGTCGGAAGTCGGGGTCGGTTCGTCCATCCAGTTCAGCGCGAAACGATCCGATGGGGTTCTCGAGACGAAGACCTGGGCGATCAAGGGCGGTATCGCCGGTGACAGGGTCACGTCGAGCGGCCTCTTCACCCCTGCTGAGCCCGCGGGGCGCTCCGTCACGATCGTCGCCGGCGATGGCACGGGAGCTTCCGGGTCAACGACGGTCCGTGTCGGCACGCTGTTCACTGCGCCGCGTAACCTGAGCGTTCGCGCCCAGAGCAGCGCGCTCGGCCTGGACATCTCGTGGGCGGCCCCCACCGCTACCGGGGACGCCGCGCTCTACCAGTACATCGTCCGCACCACACCGTCCACAGGGACGCACACCCTCGACGCGGACCAGACGTCGCTGTCAATCACCGAGCTCGGGAAAGACCGTCCGCTGACAGCGGGGACGTACACGGTCTCCGTCTACGCCACAAACCGTGTGGGGAAAATCTCGCCTGCCACCTCCAAGAAGCTCGAGCTCTATCCTCTGTGCACCATCTCGTTCACGAGCGATACGAGCAACAGCTGGGATGTTCCCGCGAACTGGGATAAGAACCGGGTGCCAGCAAAGGGCGACTGGGCTTGCCTGAACGGCCACGATGTGACGGTGGCGAGCGGCACAACCGCCTCGGTCGCAGGCCTCACAGCCGGCGCGGCGGTAACCATCAACGGGGTGCTCAATGTCAGCACCTACTTCTCTTCGACGCATTCTCTACTCGGCAGTGGCACATTCGAAGCCGGCACCACAGTCGAATGGGAACTCTCCGGGAATGTCTCGGTGAACGTGGTGAACCGGGGCGATCTGACCTTGATCGGTCAGGTCTACTTGGCGGAGGCAACGCTGACCAACCACGGCACACTCACCCTGACCGGCCACGCCTACATTTACCCCTACGACTCGCCAGACGAAAACGCCCTCATCAACGAGAGCAGCGGACGCCTCATCATGACCGCAGCCGAGGGCAACACCCCGCACATCGGCGTCCCGGTGACCAACCGGGGAACCATCGAGACAACCTCCGCATCGTTCGGCGACACACTCACCAACAACGGCACATTCACCATCCACCCGGATACCGACGCCGACTCCCCCACATACGTTCGCACCCTCGAACTCGGCACCGGATCGCTCTCCGGAACAGGAACTCTGTATATCTCGAACACAGTCGTCCCCACGAGCGGCAAAACGTTGTCTGCGCGAAGCGGTGCTTCCTACCGTTTGTCCCGCATTACGGGCGGAACACTGACACTTCCCGCCGGATCCACGACCTCCATGTCCTCGGCCAACCAGAACTATGACGTGGCAGCTGACGTGGTGAACCGGGGCGATCTGACCTTGATCGGTCAGGTCTACTTGGCGGAGGCAACGCTGACCAACCACGGCACA
>NZ_JAIEUL010000010.1:85975-149411 GCF_019599185.1 Cryobacterium inferilacus
AACGAGAGCAGCGGACGCCTCATCATGACCGCAGCCGAGGGCAACACCCCGCACATCGGCGTCCCGGTGACCAACCGCGGAACCATCGAGACAACCTCCGCAGTCTTCGGCGACACCCTCACCAACAACGGCACGTTCACCATCAAGCCGGATACCGACGCCGACTCCCCCACACAAGTTCACACCCTCGAACTCGGCACCGGATCGACCCTCCGCATTACCGTGGGGCGTTCGGACGCCGGCCCAGTGCTCGCCGGAACGCTCAGCCTCTCTTCCGAGAACCCGCTTGCACTCGCCGGGACCCTCGAGCTGGTGGGTGCCGAGGGCTACGCCCCCGTGGACGGCGACAACGTGCAGTTCCTTAGCCCCGTGACCGGCAAGTTCGCCGCGGTTACCACGACCATGGCGGGTTCCTGGCAGGCCAACTACGCGGGTGGGACCGTGTCCGTCGCCAACGGCAAACCACCTATTCGCAATACGGTTTTGCCCAAGATCGGCTCCGCCACTCCGACGGTTGGTGTGAAGCTGTCCGCTGCTCCCGGATCGTGGTCTGTCGGTGCCCCCTCCTTCACCTACCAATGGTTCCGCAATGGCACCGCGATCAGCGGCGCAACGGTCGGGACCTACACACCGGTGGCTGCGGATGTGAGCACCAAGCTCTCCGTGCGCGTCACCGCGAAGCAGGACGGTTCGAAGGAAGCCGCGGCGTCATCTGTCGCGTACACGGTCGCGGCGGGATCTCTGGGCTCGCCACCGAAGCCAACAGTCTCGGGCCAGGCCGTGGTCGCTCAGACGCTCACCGCGAAGCCCGGAACGTGGATGGCGGGTACCAAATTGACCTATCAATGGTTGCGTGACGGCACGGCGATCAGCAAGGCCAACGCGTCGACATACACGCTCACAGCCGCGGATGCCGGAAAGAAACTCGCAGTGAAGGTAACGGGGACGCTCGCCGGATACACCGGCGCATCCACGACGTCGACACCGACCAAGGCCGTTGCCGTCGCGACGCTGACCAGGGGCACGCCTACGATGTCGGGCAGCGTCGTGGTTGGGCAGACGGTCACCGCGAAGCCCGGAACGTGGACGGCCGGTACCAAGCTGACCTATCAATGGTTGCGTGACGGCACGGCGATCAGCAAGGCCACCGCGTCGACATTCACACTCACCGCCGCGGATGTGGGAAAGAAGCTCGCGGTGAAGGTAACAGGAACGCTCGCCGGGTACACCACAGTAACCCTGAGCAGTGTGCCGAAATCTGTAGCGATGGGCACACTGACGGCGGCCCAGCCGACCTTCTCCGGCACAGTGGCGGTCGGCTCTACCGTGACGGCGAAAACCGGCACTTGGAAGCCCACGCCGATGACGTTCAGGTACCAATGGCTCCGAGATGGGAAGGCCATCAGCGGAGCCACGGGGTCCACGTACAAGCTCGTGACGACCGACGCCGGCAAGAAGCTCACGGTTTTGCTCACCGGATCAAAAGCCGGCTACACATCGGTGACGAAGACGAGCGCTGCCATGTCGGTGCCGCTGCTCGCGCTGACAAAGACGCCCTCCCCCACGATCTCCGGCACCGGAAAGGTGGGTTCGACGCTGTCGGCGAAGCCGGGCACGTGGGCGCCATCCACCGTAAATCTCACCTATCAATGGCTGCGGGATGGGAAGTCCATCAGCGGGGCAACGAAGTCGGCGTACAAGCTTGTCGCGGCTGACGCCGGGAAGAAGGTCACCGTGAAGGTCACCGGCTCGAAGACTGGCTACAAGGCGATCGCGAAGACGAGCATGCCCACCCGAGCCGTGACCAAGTGACTATACGGGACAGCCGAAGACCACACCACTAGCCGTCGGTAGAGGCCGTTTGGGCGGCCGGCCCAAAGTCGGCTGACCTAAGGATCGACATCGGCCCCGGGCATTCATGCCGCGATCTGGTGTTCCAGGCGTCACGGGCGGGACAGGGCTGAGCGCCGATCCGTGCACGAGGAGTGTGCAGTACCCCCACTTCGGCCTGGGCGCCGCAAACCAGGAAATGGCTTTTCCCTGCGCCATTGGCTCGTCAGTGACCGCTGATCTCGGCGGAGCAGCGCGACCAAACACGCCGCGATCGGGGCTGCGTTCACGAGTCCGCGGCATTCGAGCTACCGCGCCAGGTCCTCCGCGCTCCATAACAGTAAGAAAGCACCACATGCTCCGCACCAAATCCCTGGGTTTCCGCACCGACCTGATGCTCCTGGCGCTGCAAGGCAGCACGATCACAAGGCAGGCGGATTTTCTGGTCGTCACGACCCCGACTAACCCCGACTTCCATTGGGGAAACTTCGTGCTGCTCGACCGCCCACCAGCCACAGGTACCGCCGCAAGCTGGGCCGAACAGTTCGGCCGCTCGTTTCCGGGCGCACCGCATCTCTCGATCGGCGTCGACGGCACGGATGGCGCGGCCGGCGAACCGACGGACCTCGCCGAGGCTCAGCTCGAGGTCGACAGGTCCATCGTCCTGACTCGGTCGGAGCACGCGCCGATTCGACCGTCCCGTCCCACGCCAGGTGTCACTTTCCGCCGGCTCGACGTGGCTGACGACAGTGACTGGGCTCAGGCCGTTGCGCTCAGACGATCCAACGCCGCTGACATCCCCGGATACGCCGAGTTCACCAGGCAAAGAGTCGACGCGATGCGCGCACTCCAGCGAGCGCAGCACGGGTCCTGGTTCGGCGCGTTCCTCGACGGACACATGGTGTCCGGGCTCGGAATCTTCAGCGACGGAACCGGAACCGCCCGCTACCAATCGGTCGACACCCACCCGGAATTCCGCCGGCGCGGGTTCGCCGGGGCGCTCGTCCACGCCGCCGGCCGGTATGCCATCGACCACCTGGCGGCGACGACCCTCGTCATCGTCGCCGACCCCGACGATTCGGCCATCCGCCTCTATCGGGCCCTGGGCTTTACGGGCACCGAGATCCAAACCCAATTGGAGCGAGTCGCTCCGTGACAGGCCCCGGCTGTTCGAAGAGAGGAAGATTGATCCCGTGAAGATTCTCTCGATTCAGTCGGCCGTCGCTCACGGCCATGTTGGCAACTCGGCGGCCGTGTTCCCCCTCCAGCGCATCGGGATCGAGGTGCTGCCGGTGAACACGGTGAACTTCTCCAACCACACCGGGTACGGTGCGTGGCGCGGATCCCTCATCGCTCCCGAGGATGTGCACGATGTGATTCTCGGCATCGAGGAGCGTGGGATGCTCCCCCAGATCGACGTGGTGCTCTCCGGTTACCAGGGCGGCACCGGCATCGGCGATGTCATCGTGGATGCGGTGCAGCGGGTGAAGGCGGCGAACCCCTCGGCCATCTACGCGTGTGACCCGGTGATGGGCAACGCCAAGTCCGGCTGCTTCGTGGCGCCGGAGATCCCCCACCTGCTGCGGGATCGTGTGGTCCCGGTGGCCGACATCATCACCCCGAACCAGTTCGAGTTGGGCTTCCTCACCGAAACCGAGCCGGCCACGTTGGACTCAACCCTCGCCTCCGTCGATCTCGCCCGCGCCATGGGGCCGAGCACCGTGCTCGTGACCAGCGTGGAGCGGCCCGACCGTGAGGCCGGCACCATCGAAATGCTCGCCGTGGATGCGGCCGGCGCGTGGATCGTGCAGACTCCCCACCTGCCGTTCAAGGCGAACGGGTCGGGCGATGTCACCGCGGCGCTGTTCTCGGCGCACTACCGCGCCACCGGTGACGCCGCGATGGCGCTGGAACGCACCGCGTCCAGCGTGTTCGACCTCATCGAGCTGACGTATCAGTCCGGTGAGAGAGAGCTGCAGCTCGTGCAGGCCCAGAACTTCTATGCTCACCCGCGCATGCAGTTCACCGCCCAGCGCGTGCGCTGAGCCCGCTAGCGTGGGTTGGTGAGCACTCCCCTCGATCGATCCGCGACCGCCCTCAATGCGGATGCGTTGACCGCGCCGGTGCGCCCGCACCTGGTGCGTGAGCACGCCAACCGGCTCAAGAAGGGTCATCCGTCAACCGCCGGAGACACGTTCGCCTGGGTCCTGATCTCCGGCATCACTCTGGTCGTCGTCGTCCTGCTCGGTGTGGCGCTCCAGGACATCACTCGCGCGCCGGCCGGGGTCCCCATCGCCATCACGGTAGTCGCGCTGCTGGTTGCGGGCGGCATCGGGTTGTGGTGGCGACTGCGCAGCGCGCTCCGTGCCGGCCGAGAGCGTCGATACCGGCTGCAGGGTTTCGCCGCGGCGAACAGCATGACCTACCAGGATCAGGTAGCCGACCCGGAGCTTCCCGGGATGATCTTCTCCCTCGGTGCAGACCGCCTCGCCACGGATGTGCTGCGCACGACCGCGCCCCTCGTGGAATTCGGGCACCACCAGTACCTCGTCAAGTCAGGGAAGCACGCGGTGACCCAGCACTGGGGTTATGTCGCAATCACACTGGACAGCGCCCTGCCGCACATCGTGCTCGATGCCGTCGGGAACAACTCGGTCCTCGGGTCCAGCCTGCCGGTTTCGTTCACCGCAGCGCAGCGGCTTTCGCTGGAGGGTGACTTTGATCGGTACTTCGAGTTGAACTGCCCGGCAGGATACGAACGTGACGCGCTGTACCTCTTCTCCCCCGATGTCATGGCCCGATTCGTCGACCACGGCGCGCTGTTCGATATCGAAATCGTCGACAACACCCTGTTTCTCTACACGAGGGCGGCGGTCGTCACCCTCTCACCGAGCATGTGGGTGTGGCTGCTCGACACGGTGGCGGCCCTCAACATGAAGATCGCGCGGTGGGAGCGGTGGCGAGACGAGAAGAAGCCCGAGCCTGCTCAGCCCCAGCCCCTCGCGGCCGGCGAGGCCCCACCGCGCGCCGCGATGCAGCGCGGCGTGGCTCGTGAGGGTCGACGCCTCCGCACCCGCATGCGCGGGGTCTGGATAGTCGTTGGCGCAATCGCGTTCGGCCTGGTCGGGTACGTCCTGCAGACCGTCTGATCGCCGCATGCAGTTCACCGCCCAGCGCGTGCCTTAGCGCGGTGCGCGAAGGCCGTCGCGGCCCTTGGCGGTGTGACCGCCGGTCGGGTGCACGTAGATCGGACCGGTGACGCTGGCCTCGTCCGCCCAGCACTCGATGCCGGTGACGTCGGGCATCAGTGCACGGGTGAAGACCGGATCGCGGCCCTCGCGTCGCTGGCGGGTGTAGTCCTTGAGCAGCCGGAAGGCGATGCCGGAGAGCAGGCCGATGGCGATGAGGTTGGTCAGGGCCATCAGCCCCATCACGCCGTCCGCGAAGTTCCAGATCAGGTCGGCGCCGGCGACAGATCCCACGAGCACCGCGCCGACGACGAGAACCCGGTACGCGGTGAGCACCCCGCGCCGCTTGGTGATGAACTGGATGTTCGACTGGCCGTAGTAGTAATTGCCGAGGATCGACGAGAAGGCCAGCAGGAAGATGATCACGCTCAGCGCGATGTTCGACCACGCCCCGAGAGTGCTCACTAGCGCGCCCTGGGTCAGGCCGATCCCTCGTTCGGCACCGGCCAGGTCTGGCACCGACACGAGGATGATGAAGGCCGTGATGGAGCAGACCAGGAAGGTGTCGAAGTAGACGCCGAGGGTCTGCACGAGTCCCTGCTTCACCGGGTGGGTGACCGCGGCACTGGCCGCCGCGTTCGGGGCAGACCCCAGGCCGGCCTCGTTGGAGAACATGCCGCGCTTGACGCCGGTGAGGATGATGTACCCGAACGCGGCACCGACAACCTCGTTGAAGCCCCAGGCAGAGGTGAAGATCTCGGCGAAGACCGGGCCGACCCGGTCGAGGTGCAGCGCCACGACAACCAGGCCAAGCAGCAGGTACGCCAGCGCCATGATGGGCACGAGCACCTGGGTGACGTGGGCGATCCGCCGCACCCCGCCGAAGACGACGAGGCCGGTCAGGACCGCGACACCCACGCCGATCGCCCACGGCAGCCAGGGCACATCGCCGCCGATGCTCGACGTCAGTGTCGCCGAGATGGTGTTGGCCTGCAACGAGCTGAACGCGAACGGGAAGCAGACGATCAGGATGACCGCGAACCACACGCCCAGCCAGCGAGCCTTGAGTCCGCGTTCCATGTAATAGGCGGGCCCGCCGCGAAAGCCGTCGGCGTCCCGCACCTTGAAGAGCTGCGCCAGGGAGGACTCGATGAAGCTGGATGCTCCGCCGACGAACGCCATCATCCACATCCAGAACACCGCCCCGGGTCCGCCGACCGCGATGGCCGTGCCGACACCGGCGATGTTGCCCACTCCCACGCGCGATGCAGCCGAGATCGTGAACGCCTGGAACGCCGAGATCGACTGCGGTTCACCCGAGTCGGTCTGCGGCGTCTTGTCGGTCAGCGTGCGGAACATGTCCGGAATCAAACGGAACTGCACCACCCCAGAGCGCACGGTGAAGTAGATCCCCAGACCCACCACAACAGGCAACACAATCCAGGTCCAGAGGTTGTCACCCCAGGTCAACAACCACTCGTTCACAGAATCCATCTCGCAAGTATGGCGAACGGGCCCAATAAACCAAGAATCACCGGGACGGTTCAGAAACCGATTCCGGCCTAGCTGAGTTGAGCCGTCGTCACACAGGTCGGGTCCTCAGCGCGAGTACCCAGCGGCAACTCGACGGAGCGCTCACCATCGTCGACGAGAACGGTGATGTCCAGTCCAGTTGGCAGTGCCACGTCGAAGAACCCGTTCTCGAAGGTGGTGATGTCGCCGTCGAAGAGCACCTTCTCGCTCGCGTCATCGCTGATAGTCACATGGAAATCCTCGTTACCGAGCTCGCCGACGCAGGTGGTGAGCGAGTGGTAGAAGCACTCGTGGGTGTCGGTCAGGTACGGCGCAATGGACAGGTGAAACTCGTCCTCAGGTAGCGCCAGGCTGACCTCCTCGCCCGCGCCGGCCAGCAAGAGTTCGTCGACGCGCACGGAGGCCATCAGGCCGTCCGGGCGCTCAGAGAGTGGCTGTGCCTGCAGCTGGTCGATCAGATCCGTCGCGGAGGCCGGGGCCCCAAGGTCGTATTTCGCCAATATCGCGTTCGCGTCAGCGCCGAGACCGGCGGATGCGCCGGTGCCGGCCGAGGCGTTGTCCGCCCCGCCGTCGGCGGCGCAGGCGGTAAGGGACAGGAGAAGAATCAGCGCAGCGAAGCTCGCCGCAGTTTTTGATGGAAGCATGCTCCTAGCGTGGGCGCATCCGCTAGGTGGCCGTAGTGACCAAAGACCCGGCGCCGCAGACTCCCAGTTTCGGTCAGGGCCAATACGCCCAGGGGGTATCCGGTTTTCTCACGTAGTGTGCTCAGTAGGGAGGTGACGGTCTTGACACCCCAGGAGACTCTGCCGGAAGGCCCGCGGTGGCCTGCTTGGCGTGCGTGTGTGGCCACGTTCGTCCTCGCCATCGCGATAATCGGTGGGCTACTCGCGATGCACACCATCACCGTGGACCACGCTATGCACTCCCCTGCATACGGCAGGACTCAAGCCGCCCACCCATCTCATGCGGTCGCCGTCGGCGGCGAGGACGATACCCTCATCCTCTTGTCGATCAGCCGCGTCTGAAGTGCATCGCCAACCCGCCTCGCACACCACTCGGACCGCACCACTGACCTGATCGAATGAGAAGAACAATGACTACTCGCACCATCGCGCTCGCCACGACAGCTGCCATCGCAACGGCCCTGCTCGCCGGCTGCACCACTACGCCCGCAGACATGCCCGGCAACGGCGTGGGACAAAACTCATCCGCCAGCCCAGAGGCAACGTCCGCGTCCGACGCACACAACAACGCCGATGTGATGTTCTCCATGATGATGATCCCCCATCACCAGCAAGCGGTGGAGATGGCGGACATGATCATCGGCAGGAGCGGCATCAATCCCCGGATCACCGAACTCGCGCAGAAGATCAAAGACGCTCAGCAACCCGAGATAGTTCAGATGGAAGGCTGGCTGGACGCCTGGGGCGTCGGGGCGCCGAACGACATGCTGGATGACATGGATCACGGGAATGGCATGATGTCGGACGGCGACATGTCCGAGCTGGAGTCAGCCTCCGACGCTGATGCCGGGCGCATCTTCCTGGAGCAAATGATCGAGCACCATGAGGGCGCCATTGACATGGCCGCCGACGAGGTCGAAAACGGTCAGTATCCCGACACGATCACGCTGGCCGAGAACATCATCACGAGCCAGACCGCGGAGATCAAGGTTATGACCGGCCTTCTGAACGCTGGCTAGACAACCAGCCCACCCCCTGAAGGCAAACGAATCGGGGGGGGGTGTATCCGTCACGGCCCTGCGGTGTGCAGCTCGTGTTGCTCGTCGTGATGGATTCGGTCGGCGAGCTCACCGAGCGGTGCCCGGCTGCCACCCCACTGCAGGGCCAGGATCTCCGCCGCAATCGAAACCGCCGTCTCCTCCGGGGTTCTCGAGCCGAGATCCAGGCCGATCGGACTGTGCAGCTGAGCGAGTTCGGAGTCGCTGATCCCCACCTCGCGCAGCCGCCTCAGCCGGTCGTGGTGCGTGCGCCGGGAGCCCATCGCGCCGATGTAGGCGATCTGCGGGCCGCGCAGTGCCACCTGTAGCAACGGCACATCGAATTTCGGGTCATGGGTGAGCACGCAGATAACCGTGCGGGCATCCAGCAGGCCGGCGGCGAACTGTTCGGTGAGATAGTGGTGCGGCCAGGCGACGATCACCTCGTCAGCGTGCGGAAACCGCGCCTTCGTCGCAAAGACCTCCCGAGCGTCGCAGACGGTGACCCGGTATCCGAGAAAGCTCCCCAGTCTGCTCAGCGCGGCGGCGAAGTCGATGGCCCCGAAGACGAGCATTCGCGGCCGCGGCGCGAAGCTGGAAAAGAAGACCCGCATTCCCTCACCCTGACGCTCGCCGTCGGGGCCATAGGTCAGGGTCGTGTTGCGGCCAACCGCGAGCAACCCCTGGGCGTCATCGCTGATAGCGCGATTGGCCTGCTCGGATCCCAGATTGCCTGCGAAGCCGTGCGGCCTCACCACGAGATGGCGGCCGAGCCAGCCGGCATCCGGATGCTCGATCACCGTCGCGACCGCAACCGGCTGCGAGTCTTCGATGTCCTGCCGCACGGCGTCGAGCTCTCCGAACGTGTGCGGGGAGACCGGTTCGACGAAGACGTCCAGGATGCCACCGCAGGTCAGCCCCACCGAGAACGCGTCGTCGTCGCTGATTCCGTAGCGCACGAGCACCGGCACCCCGGAGGCGATCACCTCTGTGGCGAGGTCGTAGACCGCCCCCTCGACACAACCCCCGGACACCGACCCGACCACGCTCCCGTCGACGGTCACCAGCATCGACGCGCCGGCGGACCGCGGCGCCGATTCAAAGGTGCGCACCACCGTGGCCAACCCCGCGGTGTCGCCCTTCTGCCAGCTTCGGGTCAGCGCTCCGAGCACGTCACGCATCTCGATCCCACCCCCAGTGCCTCATCGCGAAACCGTGCGGCTCTCCGCACGCCGGCCGACCCGGTAAGCCACGTACGCCACCCCGGCGAAGAAGCCCAGCAGTTTGGCGGGGGTGAGCCAGTCCATGATCATCCCCGTCACCAGCGCGACCGCGTTCAGACCCGTTTCGGCAGATTCTGTTTTCACGGCGGCAGCGCGTGACGGCTGCGCCGACGGTGACCGCACCGTGGAAGGCGCCGCCGGCGTGCCCTCTGACGTCCCTTCGGCGCGGTCCTCCCGCGACTCCCCCACCAGGTTCTGCAGGTTCTCGGCGAAGAGGCCCATCATCTGGTCGGTGACACCACCGATGACGCTCTTCCCCATGGCCGCGACCTTGCCCGAGAGGTCCACGTCGGCGCTGACGGTGCCGGTCGTCGTGCCGGCCGACTCGACCAGCACCAGGGTCGCCGTCCCCTGCGCCGTTCCCTGCCCTCTGGCCTCCTGCGCCTTCCCCTCGAACACCGCCCGGTGCGCCGTGGCGTCGCGTTCACGCACGATCAACTGCCCCCGGTATTGCATGCTCACCGGTCCGAGCATCACTTTCAAACCGACCTGGTAGGCATCCTCGGACAGCTTGTTCAGCACCTGCGCCCCCGGAACGCAGCCTGCGACCCGCTCGAAGTCCATCAGGGTTTCCCACACATCGTTGATCGGTGCGACGACGGAAAACGTGCTTTCTAGTTGCATTGTGTTCTCCTCTGGTTGAGCATCATCGTGTCCTCTGGTTGAACCGGGCGCTGGTGTGGTCAGCCTGGATCGCCGCCGCCACTTCGGCCATGGCCGCGTAACTGTGCCCGCTGACGAAGGCGTCGCAGTAGGGCAGCGCTGCGGCCATTCCGCCCACCAGCGGCTGATACCCCCGGGCCACCTTGCGCGGATTGACCCAGACGATCCGGTAGGCCAACCGCCTCAGGCGCGCCATCTGGGCATCCACCAGCGCCGGATCGTCCTGCGCCCAGCCATCAGAGAACACCACGACGACCGCGCCCCTGGCGAGGCCACGGCGCCCGAAATCATCCACGAAACCACGGATGCTCTCCGCGAGCCGGGTTCCGCCCGCCCAGTCGGAGGCACTGGCTGCGGCCCGCGCGAGCGCCTGGTCCGGGTCGCGCACCGCCAACTGGCGGGTGAGCCGGGTCAGTCGGGTGGAAAACACGAACGCCTCAGCCTCGGCCCCACTCACCGCCCCCTGCAGAAGAGACAGAAACACCCGGGTGAAGGGCTCCATCGACCCGGACACATCGCACAGCAGCACCAGCCGTCTCGGGCGCGGGCGTCGACGCGCATAGACCAGCCGCGCGGCGTCGCCGCCGGTGCGCTGCGCAGCACGAGCAGTGCGCCGGATGTCCAACCGGTCGCGGTTGTTCGGCGACCGACTCGTACGACGGCTGCGACGTAGCGGGGTGCACAACACGATCTGCCGAACGAGGAACCGCATCTGGGCGATCTCGTCCGGGCCGAGTTCCGCGAACGACATGTCGTGCAGCTGCTCGTCGGTCGAGGCCATCATCAGGATTGCGTCCCGCTCGGGTGCGGGGCGATCGTCGGAGTCGCCCCGGCCATGCAGCGGTTCGGGAGGGTACGGTTTCGGAGAATTCTCGACTTCGCCGAACGGGCGCGTGTCTGGCGCCGCCGGGCGGGTCCGCAGCTCCGCATTGGGCGGTGCGGAGTGGGATTCGGATCCGGCCATGGGCGGTGCGTTGCGGTCACCTCGATACTCGGCCGGGTCGATCAGCCCGTCAAAGACGGCGGAGAAGACCGCCTCGAACAGCGGCAACTGCTCTCTGCCAGAAACACACACTACCCGGCACACCCAATACAGCCGCTCCCGAGAGTCGGGCGGAACGAACCGAAGCGCCTCCGCGAGCCGCGCCGCACGGTCTGGGGACGTGGCCAGGCCCGCCCGGCGCAGCGCCGTGGCGAACCCAACGGCGAGCGCGGCCGCCTCCACGCCCTGCCGAATATCGAATCGTGGCGCTCCTGGCACTGTGCCCATTGCCCCTGTGCCCGCTGGCTCACCCATGCGCGGCCCCCACCAGCCAGTCGGCCCCGCGCGCCACTGCCACGTCGAGGTCGTCGCGGTTCTTCACAACAGACCCCCAGGTGCGGTCGACGGTGCGCGCGTCGAGTCGGTCGACGCCGAGCACCGTGAGCGCCGACACCCAGTCAATGGCCTCGGCGATCCCCGGAGGGTTGACCAGGTCCAGCGAGCGCAGCTTCGTGATGGCCGACGCGGCCTCGAGCGCGATCGGTTCGGCACTGCTCGGCACCCGCCGGCGCACGATCTCGGCGATGCGCGCAGGCCCGGGGTAATCGATCCAGTGGTACAGACAACGACGCGTCAGAGCGTCGTGCAGGTCCCGGGTGCGATTGCTGGTGAGGATCACGATCGGCGGATGCGCCGCCCGAACGGTCCCCAGCTCGGGAATCGTCACGGCGGCCTCGGCCAACAGCTCGAATGTGAAGGCCTCGAATTCGGCGTCGGCCCGATCGATCTCGTCCAGCAGCAGCACGGCCGGGCGCGGACCGTGATGCTCGATCGCCTGGAGCAACGGCCGGCGCAGCAGATACTCGGGCCCGAACAGGTCGGTCTCTTCCAGGTGAGTATCCCGCACCTCGGCCAACCGGATGCCCAGCATCTGGCGGGGGTAGTTCCATTCGTAGAGCGCCTCGCCCGCGTCGATTCCTTCGTAGCACTGCAGCCGGAACAGTGGCGTGTCGAGTGCCAGGGCCAGCGCCTTCGCCGCCTCGGTCTTGCCCACCCCGGGTTCACCCTCGAGCAGGATCGGCTGCGGCAACCGTACGGCCAGGAACAACGCCGTCGCCAGCCCGACGTCGGCCAGATAGTCGCCGGCCGCCAGAGTCTCCTGGAGAGAGGCGATGTCGGGCACGAGCCGGCTTACGTCGTCCTCAGCGCCCACGCGCGCCGGGCCGCTCATCGCGCACTCCGCGGCGACTCGGCCCACGCGGATCCGGCCCGCAGCATCGATCCGCCCCGCAGCGCGAGCACCCGCTCGTAGTCCGCCGGGGTATTGACGTCCAGCGGGATCGCCCCGTCGACAGGCACCTCGACGAGCTCGGCTGCTCGGTGCTCGAGGAGTTTCCACACCGCCTTGTCACCGTGCAGCGCGGCCAACGTCGGCAGCACGGAGCGGTCGAACGCGAACGGATGCCCGATTCCGTTCTCGTAGCGGCACACCGCGATGCGAGACGTCCCTCGCCCGTGCAGCAGGCGTCGCACGCTCTCCGGGCGCACCCCGGGCTGGTCGCCGAGCAGGAGCACGAGCACATCGGTCTGCGGGTGCAGCGCCGGGATGGCCGTGGCGATCGATGACGAGCATCCGTCGTCATAGTCGAGATTCTCGACCACATCCAGGTCGTGGGTGTCGACGGTCTGCCGTACCTCGGCGGAGGCACCGCCGAGCGTGAGCACGATCTGGTCGAAACCGCTGGTCCTGGCGGTCTCCAGGGCGGCGTCGAGGAGGACTCCGCCGCCATAGGGAAGAAGCTGTTTCGGGCTGCCGAATCGGCGGGATGCCCCGGCGGCCAGGACGAGTCCGGCGACCCTCAGTTCAGGACGCGGCGGCATAGTGCTCCGGATGGGCGAGGAAGCTCGTGCGGCATCCTTCTGAACAGAAGTACGTCGTGACTCCGTCCCGTTCGACGTGGATGGTCGATTCCAGTACCGCGACGGTCATCCCGCAGACCGGATCGATCGCGGTGCGAACCGTCGGCACAGGCTTCGCCGGTCGGTTCCTGGCCCGTTCAGAGACCAGCTGAGCCAGGATCGACAGTGCGATCTCGCTCGGGGTGCGGGCGCCCAACTCCAATCCGGCCGGGCTGAACACCCGCGCGCGCTGCTCCTCGTCGACGTCGAGAGAAGCCAGAACCGCGGCCCCTCTGACCTCGCTCGCCACGAGCGCGACGTAGGGAACCCCGGCCGTCAGCGCCGCCACGAGAGCCGGCTCCTCGTCCTTGCCGTGCGAGGCGACGATGAAGGCGGCGTCGTCCGCCCGAGGTTGCGCGGCAGTGCCCGTGGTGAGTTCAAGGTCGAGCCCCAGGCCAAGCCCCAATGTCGCCAGCGCCTGCGCGATGGGGGTCTCCCCGACGACGAGTACCCGGGGCGCCGGTAGCCGGGGTTCCAGGAATATCTCGATCGAGCCACCGCTGAGGCAGGGGTTCGAGACCTCCACCGCACCCTCCTCGTGCACGTGGGAGGGCTCGCCCGGCACGACGCGGAGCAGAACCGGCTCCTCGGTGGAGAGCGCCTGCAGTGCATACGCCCGCACCGAGGCTTCGACGCAATTGCCGCCGACAAACCCGTCGATCTCCCCGTTCGCATCAACCAGGGCGGCGTCGCCGGCGTGCGCGCTCGTCGGATGCTGCGCCCTCACCACGGTGGCTCGCACGAAGGGCTCACGGCGTTCGACGAGTTCCTGGGCCCTCTCGGTGAGCGCTTCTCTCGGTGCAGCCATGTCAGACCGGCGGCCGCGCTCGGCCTTGCATGGCCTCCCAGACTCTGGCCGGTGTGCAGGGCATGTCTATGTGGGTGACGCCCAGGGGCGACAGGGCATCCACGATCGCGTTCACGATGGCCGGCGGTGAGCCGACCGTGGCCGACTCGCCGATTCCCTTGGCCCCGATCGGATGGTGCGGCGAGGGGGTCACGGTGAAACCGGTTTCCCAGTTCGGCACCTCCATGGCCGTGGGGATGAGGTAGTCCATGAACGAGCCGCCGAGATTGTTCCCCGCCTCGTCGAACTCGATGATCTGCATCAATGCCATGCCCACGCCGTCGGTCAGGCCACCGTGCACCTGGCCCTCGATGATCATCGGGTTGATCCGGGTGCCGCAGTCGTCGACCGCGATGAACCGCCGCACTGTTACGTGGCCGGTACCCGGGTCGACATCGACCACGCAAATGTAGGCGCCGAACGGGAAGGTCAGGTTCGGCGGGTCGTAGGTCACCTCGGCGTCCAGATTGCCGTCGATCCCCTCGGGCAGCGTCACCGTTCCGTGTGCTCCCATCGCGATCTCGGCGATGGTCTTCCCGACGCTCGGGTCACCCTTGACGAACCAGCGGCCCTTCTCCCACTCCAGGTCTTCCGGGCGCGTCTCGAGCATGGCCGCGGCGATGAACTTCGCCTTCTCCCGCACCTTGCGGGCGACGAGGGCGACGGCGCCGCCGCTCACCGGGGTCGACCGGCTCCCGTAGGTGCCCAACCCGAACGGAGTCTGGTCGGTGTCACCGTGAACGACGTCGATGTCCTCAGGGGGGATGCCGATCTCCTCGGCGACGATCTGGGCGAACGTCGTCTCGTGCCCCTGCCCCTGGCTCTGAACGGAGATGCGCACCACGGCCTTGCCGGTGGGGTGGATGCGAAGTTCGGCGCCGTCCGCCATGCCGAGGCCGACGATATCCATGTGTTTACGCGGGCCGGCTCCGACGGTTTCGGTGAAGAACGAGATGCCGATGCCCATCAGTTCACCGCGCTCGCGCTTCTCCTTCTGCTCCCGCCGCAGCTCGTCGTATCCGGCAATCTCCATCGACAGACGCATCGCCCGCTCATAGTCGCCGGAGTCGTACTCCCACCCGGTCTTGTTCAGGTACGGGAACTGTTCCGGCTTGATGAAGTTCTTCAGCCGCAGCTCTGCGGGGTCCATCTCGAGCTGGTGGGCGAGCGTGTCGACCAGCCGTTCGACGAGGTAGACCGCTTCCGTGACCCGGAACGAGCAGGCGTAGGCGACGCCTCCCGGCGCCTTGTTGGTGTACACGCCCGTCACCGTGCAGTGTGCGGCTTGCAGGTCGTAGCTGCCGGTGAAGATGTGGAAGAAGCCGGCTGGATACTTCGTGGGCTGGGCAGTGGCGTTGAAAGCGCCGTGGTCGGCGAGCACGTTCGTTCTCACCGCGAGGATCTTGCCCTCTTTCGTGGCCGCGATCTCGCCCTGCATGATGTAGTCGCGGGCGAACGACGTGGACATCAGGTTCTCTGACCGGTCCTCGACCCACTTCACCGGCTTACCCGTGACGATGGAGCCGACGACGGCCAGAACGTACCCCGGATAGATGCCGACCTTGTTGCCGAAGCCTCCCCCGATATCCGGTGAAACGATGCGGATCTTGTGCTCGGGGATGCCGGCGACGATGGCGAACAGCGTGCGATGGGCGTGCGGGGCCTGCGACGTCTCGTAGAGGGTCAGCGTGCCGTCGATGGGTTCGAAGTCCGCGACCGCGCCGCAGGTCTCCATCGGCGCCGGGTGCGAACGCGGATAGACGAGCTCCTGAGACACGATGACATCTGCCGAGGCGAAGATCGCGTCGGTCTCGACCGCGTCTCCCGCTTCCCAGTCGAAGATGTGATTGTCGGTGCGGCCCTCGATTTCGTCTCGCACGACGGGAGCATCCGGATCCAGGGCCCGCCTCGCGTCGACGACAGCGGGCAACACGTCGTACTCGACCTCGATGAGTTCCAGCGCGTCGCGGGCGGCGTAGCGGTCCTCTGCCACCACGAAAGCCACCTCCTGGCCCTGAAAACGCACCTTGTCCGTCACGAGCACAGCCTGCACATCGGCGGAGAGCGTCGGCGCCCAGGCGAGATTGAGCCCGAGCAGGTCTTGCCCTGTGATCACGGCGACGACACCGGGATGGGCCAGGGCGGCGGCGGTGTCGATGGAGACCAGTCGGGCGTGGGCGACCGGCGATCGAAGAATGGCGCCGTGCAGCATTCCCGGCAGCACGATGTCATCGACATAGTGGCCCTTTCCGCGGACGAACCGTGGGTCTTCCTTGCGCTGGATGCGGCCGTACCCCATCGGGCGGTCGGCATCACCGGCCGCCGGGTTGGCGGGATGGTCAACTGTGATGGTCATGCGCCTACCTCTTCTCCGGTAGCGTCAGCGATACGTGCGTGTATCTGGTCCATTTCGTCCGTCGTGGCCATCTCGACCGTCTCGTCCGCTTCGTGGATTCCCTGTGGGTGGTCGGCGGCCCACTGCACCGAGCGGACGATGGTGGCGTAGCCGGTGCACCGACACATCTGACCGGAGATGGCCTCACGGATCTCGGTGTCAGTCGGATGCGGGTTGACGTCGAGGAGGGCGCGGGAGGTGAGCATCATGCCTGGCGTGCAAAACCCGCATTGCAGGCCGTGCTCCTGCATGAACCCCTGCTGCACCGGATCGAGGGTGCCTCCGGTTGCCAGTCCCTCGACGGTGGTGATCGCGCGCCCGTCGGCCATGGCCGCGAGCACGGTGCACGACTTGACGGGTTGCCCGTCCATCAGCACAACGCAGGTGCCACAGTTGCTGGTGTCACAGCCCCAATGGGTGCCGGTCAAGCGGAGCACGTCGCGAATGTAGTGAACGAGCAACACCCGAGGCTCGATCTCGCTCGTGACGTCCGAGCCGTTCACGGTCATGCTGATCTGCATCGGCTTAGCCTTCCTGGGTTGTCGGTGACGGGGATACGGCCGCGCGGGCGCACGCGCTGCGCAACACCCGGCGGGTCAGTTCGTCAGACAAGTGACGCTTGTACTCGATCGGCCCCCGCTGGTCGGCGATCGGATTGCTGGCGAGGGCAGCGAGGCGGCCGGCCTCGACGAACAGATCTTCGCGAGGTTTTTCGCCTCGCAGCACTGCTTCGGACTCGGCAATGGTTCCCGACACTCCGACCGCCGTGAGACCGATGGCGACGTCGTCGATGGTGCCGTCGTCCGCGAGCGAGACGGCCGCTCCGGCCGCTACGATCGCCCAGTCGCCGACCCGACGCTCGACCTTCTCGTAGGCGCTTCCTGAGCGCGGCCGGATCGGGAAACGGATTTCACACAGCAGCTCGTTCTGCCCGACCGCGGTTTCATACGGCCCCTTGTGGAACTCGCTCATTGCGAGGGTTCTTTCGCCGCCGGGCCCACGGATCACTGCCTCCCCGCGCAGAACGTCGCAGACGGTGGTGAGGTCCTCGGCCGGGTCACCCTGACAGAGCGACCCTCCGATCGTTCCCCGGTTGCGCACCACGGGATCCGCGATGACGCGCTCGGCATCGGCGAAGATGGGGAACAGCCCGGCAATCTCCGCGGACTCCAGAAGCGTCGTGTGGCGGGTCATCGCGCCTACCCGCAACTGATTGCCGTCGCGCAGGATGAAATCGAGTTCGAATAGGTCGTTGATGTCGATCAGCCACTCTGGCCGGGCCAGCCTGAGCTTCATCATCGGCAGCAGGCTGTGCCCGCCGGCAACGATCCGCGACTCGGGGCCGTGACGTTCGAGGAGAGCGAGAGCATCAGCGACGGAGGTCGCTCTGGCGTAGTCGAAGGGAGCGGGAATCTGCACAGTGGCCTCCTCGGCGGCTCTTCAGTGAGCAACGCCATTACTTGAGGGTCTCTCAAGTATCGCCAGCTTGCCTCGAGGCATCCGCGATGTCAACATCTCCGTGAGCGAAGGATGTCGTGCATGGCAGCGCACAGCGTACTCACGACGATTATTGCGGTGACGCTCGTCGTCGGAGGGATGCTCGCGGCCCTCGGGAGCCACTGGGGTTCCTCACTACGAGCGCCTTGGTCATCCCCGACTTCTCCCACCTCGCCGCGGCCTCGCTGACGGTTGCCGTTCTGCTCCTGGTGCTGGCCGGCGTTCTCGCGGTGCGGATCAGACGCCAACGGCCGCTGGGGCACGCGCAGAAGACGGCCGTGGCGGTGACCGTGGTCGACATCGCCTTCATGTCAGCGGCGGTCCTGCTGATGCCGGGGCACTCGGCGGCGGCGCAGCCCACCTGGGCGCAGGCCACCTCAGCAGCCCCGCTCGCCTGGGCGCACTCTGGCAGCTCACACCTGGTCCTGGCCGACGGCATGATGATCTGGCTGGTCCTGGTGGTGTGGGCATTCTGCACTGTCGTGCTGAGCCTGCCGCCGATACTGCGGCGCTCACCGGATGCAGTGTTCCCGCTGGTGTGCTCCGGCTGCATGATCACCGCCATGGCCGCCATGGCCGTCTGATCGCTTGCGCGGCGTCGGTCCACTCCGAAGCCTGATCGGAATTCGGACCTGATTTCGTCGGGACACCGTCCCGCCCCGCCCAGGCAAGGTAGGGCGGGGCGGCCCGGTTACTCCAGCCTGGACCCGAAGATCTGCGCTTCGACGAGCGGACGCACGGCCGCCTCGAGGGCGTCGTCGACGAAGTAGTCCTTGACCCGGTCGTCAAGCAGGTCGTTGGCGATCGCGGCCATGATCATCGACTGGTCGAGGGAGAGATACCGGTCGGCCATGGTGCCACTCTCCGTCGCGACGGCGTCGTAGAAACCGCCGGGGCCATAGGCGCCCAGGTCGTTCTTGATCCCCGCGAGGTTGCTCAGCACGGCCGGCTTGTCGTACGGAAGGGCGAGGAACGATGCGTGGGGCGTGACGACGCCATCGCCGAACTCGGGGTTCGGGTCGCTGGCCTCGCGGCAGCCCTCGTAGCCCGCATCAACGTTGGTGCGCTCCCGGTCGGAGGCGTAGCCGTCGGTGCTCATGCCCACTCCCTCGACCCCGTACTCCGCGTACTCACCGAATGGATCGCTCGCCGGGGAGAAACCCCAGTAGCCGTAGCCGGCCTCGTCGAGACCGTGCTCGATCTGCGCGCGCACGCTCGCCGGGTGGTTCACGGCCCAGGATTGCGGCCCCCAGTCAGCTTCGGGCACGAGCAGGTCGGGCATCAGCGCCTCGAACATGCTGCCGCCCCAGGCTGGTACGAGCTTCATGTCGCGGTACTCGTAGACGCCCTCGTAGACGGGCACGCCGAGGTACTCCCGCGTTTCGCCGGTGGGCTTCTGTTCCTGCCAGTCGAAGTCGCAACCCTGATCGGGCATGGTGCGCAGGGTTCCGTAGTAGGCCTCAGCGGGAATTTGTCCGTTGGCGATGCCGAGGTAGTTCACGACGCGCGCTTCGCTCACGCTCGTGTCGTAGTGGTGGCAGGTGTAGTAGAGCTCAGAGCCGTCGTCGCCGTAGTTACCGGGAACGCTGCAGCCGGGAGGGGGTGTCACCCAGAACCCGCCCCGATTGAGCCCGGCACCGTTGACGGCGTTCGCCCCGCCCTCGGCGTTGTAGAAGTAGCCGAAATCCATGCTGGCATAGAGAGCATCGGCCGACTTGGCGAGGCGGGGTTCGGCCTCGGCGACGATGCGGAAGGATGCGGCGAGCCAACCGTTGTCGACCGAGCTCAGGAACGGGTCGACCGGGTCGTTACTACCCGGCCAGGTTGTGAGCTTGTGCCCGTCGCGCGGCGAGTACCAGTTGTAGAACATGCCGCTGGGCTCGTGCCGCTCGATCCGGTCAAGGGTCTTGAGAGTGGATTTCATCCGCTTGAAGGCATCCTGCTTGCTGATGATGCCGAGGTCCCGCGCCGAGACGACCGACCACAGGTAGCCGCCGATGTTGGTCGGGCTGGTGTTGTCGCTCGGCTCGGACAGGTCGCCCTGAAGCTTGTCGGCGGGCAGCCCGGTCTTCGTGTCGGTCATGGCCTCGAGGGAGGCCCAGGTGTCGACGGCATAGCCCTCAAGGACCGCACCATCTCCGGTGGGATCACCCTTCGCGGGCCCCTTCGATGTGCCGGGGGCGGCGGTGGCGGCGCTCGGCGCGATGATGAGTGTTCCCGCGACCAGCGCGGTGCACATCAGTGCAAACTTCGGTGTTCGTTTCACAGAGTGTTCCTTCGTGTCGTCTTTGACCGCGTCGGACGCCGGCTGACCGACCACCGAATATCCGGGCCGATCTGAGGCGTTCTCAGCACGTTCTGACGAGTGTATGCGCATACATCATGCGAAGCGCAAGGAATCCTCAGTACGCCGCGAGCCCTAGCCGCCGGTTCTCGGCGCGAGGAGGATCTGCACGGCCTCAATCCGTTTGGCCATACCCGAAGTGCCCGCCGTTCCGCCGTCGACGGCCCAAGACTGCCAGCCCAGATCCTGCACTTGCGCGCGGTAGTAGACCCTGTAATGATTCGCCATCTCACCGGTCAGCCTGATTTCAAACGCTTCCAGACGCAGCCCCCGTCCGGCTATGCCGATGGGCTCGACGGAGGATGTCCACGGCTGCCAACCGATCGACTGCACCAGCCCCCGCCACTCGAAGTCACCGGCATAAGCGGTGCTGGCGACGGTGAGGCGCAATGACTCCACCCGAAGGGCGCGACCCGTGGTGCCGGCGACGGTCCCATCCGAGACGTTCGCCATCCAGCCCAAGTTCTGAACATGGGCGGCGTACACGGCCGTGGACACCGCTGCGACCTTGGGAACCAACTCGATCGTGACGGCTTCCACCCACCGACCCTGCCCGACGGTGCCAGCCGTGGCTCCGTCGGTTTTGTACGGCTGCCAGCCCACGTTCTGCACGTGCGCTCGGTACCGGATGCTGTATTGCGAGGCCAGGTCTCCCGTCAACCGCAGCTCGAACGCCTCCAGGCGCAGACCACTCCCGGTTGTTCCGATCGGGGACGTCGACGTGGTCCACGGCTGCCAACCGATCGACTGCACCTGCCCCCGCCAGAGGATGTCGCCCGACAGGCGGTCTCCTGCCACCGATAGGCGTAACGCCTCCATCGGCAACGACCGGCCGGTCGTTCCCGCGGTGGCGCCGTCAGATACGCTCGGCTGCCAGCCGATCGTTGCGACGTGGGCCTGGTAGACCCCGATGCACGTCATGTTGTAGTCGAAGGTGCCGTCAGTCCATTGAGCGATGTGCACGGTGCCACCGGAGAAGCAGCGATTCACACAGAGGTCGGATGCCTCACTCGGGTAGTCGAGACGCCCGGCCGGTGACCAGAGGGGCACGTCGGGAAGCTACCACGATCCGGTGATGGCATCCCAGCCGCTCGCATAGGAGTAGATCCCGTGCGGGAACCCGGCGTCTGCCAGGGCGGCCAGCAGCCCGGAGATGACGTACCGGTTCTCCTGCCGTTGGGCCGTGGTCGAGCTCGGCCAGGGCTGTCGCGGGCGGGGCTCCACGTCGACCCAGATCCTCTCCGGGTGCCATCCCACCGCGTTAAGAGAGGAGAGAGCCGCGCGACCCTCGGCGTAGCCGACGTTGCGCAGCCGGTCCGGCCTGGTGCTTGCAGGCCAGGGGCCGTCGTCGCCGTAGGTGTCGTATTGCGCGGTGGTGGGGAACGTGGCCATGGCATAGGCCTGGGCTCGAACCCCGCGGTCGAGTACCCACTGGAACTGCGTGTCCAAGCAGGGGTTTTCGGTGAACGCGAGTCCGTTCGTCAGCCCCACGATCACGAACTCCGTATCCTCCGGCGGCATCGGAAGACCGCCAGGACACTGTGGCCACGAAATGTCATGTCCGTAGTCGACTGCTCGGGCAGGTGCAGCGAACAACGCTCCGAGAGCGAGGAGAAGTAGAACCGCCAGGAGCCGGGGCGCGGATGCCCAGGAGCGGCGGCCGGGTCGAAGAGCACTCAGGCCGGCCATGTTGGCCCCCTCATCACAGGATGCCCAGATCATCCCACTCGGCCACCCTCCCCACTAGGGAAGCTGCCCATCATGATGGCGTGGCTAGCGAATCAGGGCGTCCAGGGCGGGATGCAGGTGCTTGGTGCCGAGGGCGACGGTGGCCTGCTTGGCTGCGGACGAGAGAGCCGCATCCGTGTCGGCGCCCATCACGGTGGCATTCAGATAGCCGGCGAAAAAAGCGTCACCGGCTCCGTTGGTGTCGGTGACCGGTGTGGACACCGCGTTCACCCGGTGCAGCCCGTCGGCGTCGACGGCCATGGCCCCGTCCGCGCCGAGAGTGCAGATCACGGCCGTGGCACCCGCTGCCACTTGGGCCCGCATGAACGTCAAGGGCTCGCTCATGCCGTCGGCGTTCATGAAGATGTAGTCGGCGGCACGGATGAACGGCTCGTGAAAGTCGGATACGCCGTCGTAGTCGTGAATATCCGTCCATACCGGGAGGCCGTTACCGACGGCTGCGGGCAGAAGCGCGCGTGCCCTCTCCGACAGGTCCATCACCAAGGCCACGGCGCCTGAACTGAACGTTTCGAATTCAGCGACGTCTGGTGCAACGAAGTCCGGCACCGACAGGTAGATCGAGACCCGCTCCCCCGCTTCCGTCATCAGGTTCAGGTGCCGCTCGCTGGCACCCGCGAGCGTGGGCCCGCCCACCACCACGCCCGCCGTCTCGAGCACTGAGCGCAACCGGTCGGACACGGCATCGTTTCCCAGCACCGTGTGGCAGGCAACAGCACGGCCGAGCCCCACCAGGTGCAGCGCCTTTCCCGCGGAGGTACCTCCTACGGTTTCGTAGTCGTCCAGAGCGAATCGCGTATGGGACCGCGGCTCCGGCAGGTGATCCAGGTAGACGAGATGGTTCCACGACACCGGCCCGCAGATATAGACGTGATCGCGCATGGATGTTGCCTTTCTGAGGCCAGCAGAAGAAGAGTGTTCACCTCTCCCGGCTGGCCCTCGGGTAGTCGCAGGGTCGCTACCTGGTCGAAATGAGCAAGCCCTTCCAGGTTCTTACGACTGACCATACCTGCCGCGGCATCATCTGACCGCCGACGCCGACGTCGATTGGCGGGCCGAACACCCTCGGCCTGGCGGTCATGTCGATCGATCGTGGGGTGGCGGGATAGCCCTAAGCAGATCCGCCAACCAGTTTTTCACCCCGAGGTGCGGTCTCTTGCAAGTAGCCGACGGGCGGGGTCTCCGCATCCTCGCGGGCGGAGCTTCTAGACGGACATCCCCGACTGATTCACTGGCTCGCGTCATCGGCACCCTGCCGGGCCGCGAGATGCACAAATATACCGGCATACGCCAGCGGGAGGACCTAGGGGTATCGAAGAGCCGATCCAACTGACCTGCATGCAGCCCTGCTCGACGACCCAGCTTCTCACCTGGGTTCCCGACGGAACATCAACATAGCTGCCTATATCAGAGCCCGGTCTGTCCGACACCATATGCAGCTTGCTCAGGCGTGAAGCCTTCAAAAACAAGCTGGTCTACCAGGCCGGAATGCGAGAAGGAACTGTAGGCAAGGTAGTCTCTGGCTGTCTTTGCCGCCTGTTCGTTCCAGTCAGCACCGACCTTGTCGGTGCCCCAGGTTGCATCCTCGGTAGTGAATCCTTCGAACTCGAGCTGCCCGATCAGGCCGCTATAGGAGAACGCGCTGTAAGCAAGGTAGTCTTCGGCTGTCCGGAGGGCGTTCTGCTGTGACACTGTTCCGCGAGCGGCCAGCTCGGCTGCCGCCGCGGCTGCTGCAGCATCGGCCGCTGCGGCCTCCTCGGCCGCTTTCACCGCCGCATCAGCCGCATCCTTCTCCGCCTTTGCCGTAGCATCAGCCGCCTCCTGCTCTGCTTTTGCCGCAGCGTCAGCTGCGTCCTGCTGCGCTGTGGCTGCGGCCTCCGCCTCAGCCGCGGCGAGATCTTCCGGAGACTGGGTCTCCTCGACAGCAGCCATCACAGTCATGCCGGCTGGTTCTGTGTTGGATCCCAACGATCCGATGAAGCCGATTAGAACGAGGAACGCCAGTGGACCTCCGATGAGGTAGCGCTTCTTCCTGAACCAAGCGCGTCGGGGCTTCTGCGAGGCGGAGGGGGTGAGCAAACGTGGATGCAAAGACTGTGATTCGGGCATTACCCGAATATGACAGGGCAAGACGCGCCCGTCTGTGCCACTTTCGGGGCAAGACTCAAGCGCTCCTGGGCCGCCAGGCTAACCAGAAAGACCGGGCGGCGGTCGTGGCGGATCACAGGTGGGAGCGGAGCACCAGCCACATCCAACCAGCTTGCCGTTTCCTCGAACACCCCCAGCTCGCCGCCACTGGTGAGAACCCTAGCTCGGCAACTCGCCATCTAAACTGGACTGTTGCCCACGGAAGGAACCTCATGAGCATGGAAGGCGCGGCCTGGAGCTCGCTCTACAAGATTTCTACCGCCAGGGACGGCAAGCACGGCTTCTCCCGTGAGTCCGTGCGGCGGATCCTGACGTTCGCGGTGCCCTACCGGTCCAAGCTGCTGATCTTCATCACCCTCTCCACCGTGGGAGCCTTCCTCGCGGTCGCGACGCCGGTACTCGCCGGCCAGGTGGTCGACGTCATCGTCGCCCAGGGCGCGGTCAGCACGGTCGTTTGGCTCGCCGTCGTCATCGCCCTCGTGGCCGTGGCCGACGCCGCCGTGTCCCTCGTGACGCGCTGGTACTCGGCGCGGATCGGCGAAGGCGTGATCCTGGACCTCCGCACGGCCGTCTTCAACCACGTGCAGAAGATGCCGATCGCATTCTTCACCCGCACGCGCACGGGCGCCCTCGTGAGCCGCCTCAACAACGACGTCATCGGCGCCCAGCAGGCCTTCAGCGGCACGCTGTCCGGCGTGGTCACGAACCTCGTGGCGCTGATCCTCACCCTGATCGTCATGCTCAGCACGTCCTGGCTCGTGACGGTTCTCGCCGTGATCATGCTCCCCATCTTTCTGATCCCCGCGCGCCGCATGGGCAGCCGCCTCGCCGCCCTGCGCCGCGAGGCTGCCGATCACAATTCCGCCATGAGCACGCAGATGACCGAACGCTTCTCGGCGCCCGGCGCCACGCTCGTCAAGCTGTTCGGCCGGCCCGACGAGGAGGCCGAGGAGTTCCGCGTGCGCGCCGCCCGCGTCCGCGACATCGGCGTGCGCACCGCGATGCTGCAGTTCGTCTTCTTCACCGCCCTGATGCTCGTCTCCGCTCTCGCCCTCGCGCTCGTGTACGGGCTCGGCGGTGCCCTCGCACTCGCCGGCCAGCTGAATACCGGTGACGTGGTCACCCTGGCGCTGCTCCTCACTCGCCTGTACGCCCCGCTGACCAGCCTCGCCAACGCACGGGTGGAGATCATGAGCGCGGTGGTCAGCTTCGAGCGCGTCTTCGAGGTGCTGGACCTCGACCCGCTCATCAAGGAGAAGCCCGACGCGGCCGCCGTCCCTGCGGGCCCCGTGTCCGTCGAGTTCGACAACGTCCGCTTCGCCTACCCGTCCGCCGACAAGGTGTCCCTCGCCTCCCTCGAGGAGGTGGCCACGCTCGACACCCGCGGCGGCGAGGAGGTGCTGCACGGCGTGTCCTTCCGGATCGAACCGGGCCAGACCGTTGCCCTCGTCGGTACCTCCGGTGCCGGCAAGTCCACCATTGCGCAGCTCCTCTCCCGCCTGTATGACGTCGATAGCGGCGCCGTGCGCCTCGCCGGTGCGGATGTGCGCGATGTCACGTTCGCCTCCATGCGGCACAGCCTGGGCATGGTGACCCAAGACGGCCACCTGTTCCACGAGACCATCCTCTCCAATCTGCGCCTCGCGCGGCCGGAGGCGTCCGACGACGAGGTGTGGGACGCCGTGCGCCGTGCGCGTCTCGAGCCGCTCATCCGGTCCCTGCCGGACCAGCTGGACACCATGGTGGGAGAGCGCGGCTACCGGCTCTCCGGCGGCGAGCGCCAGCGGATGACCATCGCCAGGCTCCTGCTCGCCCAGCCGCGCGTGGTCATCCTCGACGAGGCAACCGCGGCGCTGGACTCGACGTCGGAGGCCGCCGTGCAGGCGGCGCTCAGCGAGGCACTCGAGGGACGAACGGCCATGGTCATCGCCCACCGACTTTCCACCATCCGCAGCGCGGACCTGATCCTCGTGGTTGAGGACGGCTCGATCGTGGAGCGCGGGACGCACGAGGAACTGCTGGCTGTGGGTGGGCGGTACGAGGAATTGCACCGCACCCAGTTCGCCGTGCAGAAGAACGTTGCGGCCGATGAGGAAGCGCTGAGCGCGACCTCGTTAAGTTAGACGTCGATGTACTCCCGCCGCTCGTCAGGAGACATCATCATGTTCGGCGCGACACCCCTCGCGCTGGCGGCCGGCGAGAGCCCGAAAAAGACGAACCGAGTCACAAGGTGCCCGGCACCGTCCGCGACTTCGATGAAGTCGCGTTCGGTTTCAAACGGAATGACCGTCTCCCCCACGACCAGCTTGAACACCCCTCCTGGAGATCTCCCCCGACCGGCCAGGAACTGTATTCACACGCCCCGCTCGTCATCAACGACCCGGTAGCCTCTCCCGCGTGACTTCTTCGGCCGGTTGTCGGCC
Source organism: Cryobacterium inferilacus (assembly GCF_019599185.1). Lineage (GTDB taxonomy): Bacteria > Actinomycetota > Actinomycetes > Actinomycetales > Microbacteriaceae > Cryobacterium > Cryobacterium inferilacus. The sequence goes on from NZ_JAIEUL010000010.1 coordinate 112,534, forward strand.
GTTCTCCCCCTTCGATATCGCTTTTCCGTGAGCCCCGGCGGGCCCCACATCGATTCGTTGCCCATTGCAACAAATAACGTCGAAAATCCTTGACCGCGTTCCGAACGCGCGGTTATGGTCCGAAGACCCGTTCTGACACCGACGTCAAAACGATCGAAAGGCGATATTCGATGACGAACAATCCGCTCTGGGCTCACGGCCCCCGCTTCCCAGCCGCTGCTTCTTTTGCGCGGCACCCACTCCCCCGCGGAGAACACGGTCCGCTCCGGCGCTACGGACTGGTCGCGAGCGCGACCGCGTTCGGCCTTCTGGCCAGCGCCCTCGTGCTGCCGGCCGCGCAGGCCGAAGCCGCCGACGCGACGGTCTTCCTGCAGGAGGACTTCGAGGACGGCTCGTACGATCCGCTCACCCAGAACGGCGGGGCGACGCTCTCGGTGGTCGACGCCGACGGCGACAAGGCGCTGCTCGTGCAGGGCCGCACGAATGACTACGACGGGGTGAAGACACCGGCGAACCTGCTGCAGCCCGGCGGCTCGTACACGTTCACGGCGCAGGTGAAGCTCTCGGCCGCCGCAGGCACGACCACCTCGGCCCGCTTCGTTGTCGAACCGGCCTACACCTGGGTGGGGAACACAACGGTGACAGCGGATGCCTGGACCACCATGAGCGGCACCTTCCAAGCACCCGCCGGTTCGGACCCCGCGACCCTGCGCGCCTATATCGGCACGGACGCGCTCGCTGGACCCTACGACTACCTTCTCGACGACATCGAGATCACCGGCACTGCGGCCCCCGCGCAGCCCGACACCTGGCAGCCCACCCCGGACGCCTCCTTCGTGCCCGGTGGCGCCGTCGCCGCGACGGCCACGCCGGTCGGCACAGCCCGCGGCACCGGGAATCGTGTCGCGCTCACCTTCGACGACGGACCGAACCCCGGCGAGACCGCCGCGATCCTGGACGTTCTCAAGGCGCAGGGCATCCACGCCACCTTCTGTATCATCGGCCAGAACGTGCAGCAGGCCGAGGGAACCGAGCTGCTCAAGCGCATCGTGGCCGAGGGCCACACCCTCTGCAACCACGGCACCTCCTACGCCGACATGGGATCCTGGACGCAGGCGCAGATCGAGACCGACCTCAAGGCCAACCTCCGCATCATCCGCGAGGCCGTCGGCGATCCGACGCTCGCCGTTCCGTACTTCCGCGCTCCGAACGGCAGCTGGGGCGCGACCGGCGCGGTGGCCGCGGCGCTGGGCATGCAGCCACTCGGGCTCGGCTCGGTGATCTTCGACTGGGACGGCAACGACCTGAGCGAGGCCACCCTGACGGCGAACCTGCGCGCGGCCTTCACCCCGGGCGCGATCGTCCTCGCGCACGACGGCGGCGGTGACCGCACGAACACGGTGAAGGCGGTCACCACCGTCGTCGCCGAGAAGGTGGCCGAGGGCTGGACCTTCACGCTGCCGCAGGGCGGGGTCGGTGCCCCGGCGCCGACGGGCTTCTCCTCCGACTTCGAGGAGGGCACCGACGGCTGGACCGCTCGCGGCGACGGCGTGCTGGTGACACCCAGCACCGATGCCCGTACCGGCTCCGGCAGCCTGCTCGTCACCACCCGCACCCAGCCGTGGCACGGCGCCACGATCGACGTGACCGCCGACATGCCCGTGGCCACGGCCCTGGGCGTCTCGGTCTGGGCCAAGCTCGCTCCGGGGCAATCGCCCGCGGGTCTGAACATCTCGGTGCAGCGTGACAACGGCGGTGGCAGCGCATACGAGGGTGTCGCCGGCGCGGGCGCGCAGGTCACCGCCGACGGCTGGACCCTCCTCAGCGGCACCTACACGCTCGCGGCCGCCGCCGACCGAGTCCAGGTGTACGTCGAGGGCCCGGTCGGTGTCGACTTCCTGCTCGATGACTTCGTGATCGAGCCGATCGTCGAGAAGGGCATCCAGACGGATGTCCCGTCCCTGCAGGACGTGCTGGTCGCCGATGGTATCGAGCACGTGGGCGTCGCCATCGACGCGCGCGAGACTGTCGGTACCGCTGCCGACCTGGTGAAAAAGCACTTCAACGCATTCACCCCCGAGAACGCCGGCAAGCCAGAGAGCGTGCAGCCCGTCGAGGGGCAGTTCACCTTCACGCAGCTCGACCAGCTGCTCGACTTCGCCGACGCCAACGGGACCGACGTGTACGGACACGTGTTGGCCTGGCACTCGCAGACCCCGGCCTGGTTCTTCCTCGACGGTGCAAGGCCGCTGACGAACAGCGAGGCCGACCAGGCGATTCTCAAGGCCCGGATGCGTGCGCACATCGGCGGCATCGCCGCCCACCTCGACGCGCGCTACCCGGACGGCAACAGTCCGGTGTGGGCGTGGGACGTGGTGAACGAGGTCATCGCCGACGGTGACACCGCCAACCCGCACGACATGCGCGACAGCCGCTGGTTCCAGGTGCTGGGCGAGGGCTTCGTCGATGAGGCCTTCCTGCTGGCGGACGAGTACTTCCCGGACGCGGCCCTGTTCATCAACGACTACAACACCGAGATGCCCGAGAAACGGGCCGACTACGTCTCGTTGATCGGTGCGTTGATCGCCCGCGGCGTGCCGATCGACGGAGTGGGCCACCAGGCCCACGTCGACGTCGCCCGGCCGGTGCAGTGGCTCGAGGACTCGATCACGGCGGTCGAGGGCCTCGACCCGGATCTTCTCCAGGCCATCACCGAACTCGACGTGAACGCGTCGACCGAGAATCAGGGCGCGGATGTCAGCGGCGGCCCGGTCGACCCGTACAGCCCGGCCTTCGAGAACGATGAAGACGCGGCGGCTGAGGTCGGCTACTACTACCGGGACCTGTTCGCGATGCTGCGGAAGCACGACTCCTCGATCGAGTCGGTCACCTTCTGGGGCATCAGCAACGCCCGCACCTGGCTGCGCACCTGGCCGATGGCGCGCCCGTGGGAGCAGCCGCTCCCGTTCGATGACGACCTGCAGGTCACCCCGGCCTACTGGGGCATCGTCGACCCGTCGAAGCTGCCCGCCCGCCCGGCGGACGTGCTCGCCCCGCGGATCGCGGACCTGTCGGATGTGCGTGCCGTCTCCAATGGAGCAGCCGGAGTGAAGGTGCGCTACTCGCTGCCGGAAGCGATCGACACCCTCGACGGCGTCGTCCCGTTGGAGTGCATCTCGCCGAGCGGCAGCCGCTTCACGATCGGCACGACAACCGTGACGTGCACGGCAACGGATGCCGCGGGCAACACCCGCACCGGCACCTTCGACGTGATCGTCACGCGAAAGGCTCCGGGCAAGAAGTGACCCGCCGCATCCCGGCATAAGCGAGTAGAAAGCCCCGGTAAAGGTCTCTTCACCGGGGCTTTCGTCTTCACCAGGTCGTCCGACGCGTGAAGGTAGCCGTGAACGGTTGTGCGAAGAGCCCTATGGCCCGGCCGACAGGGCGGGGCAAACGGGCATCCCCTTTCGACCATCGGTCTCAGCTGACTTGCAGCACGGTTTTCAACCAACCGGTAGCAGTACCAGTTTCAAGCCTGGAATATGCACATCCCCGGCAAATACCGCGATCTCGTTTTCGGCATCGGTGCCGAGGAAATGGGTCATGTCGAGATGCTCGCCGTGATGATCGCCCAGCTCCTGGAAAAGGCCCCGCTCGGCATCAGCAGCGACGCCGTGCAGGACGACCCCACGGTCGCCGCGATCGTGGGCGGTACGGATGTGCAAGCCGCCATCGTGGCCGGCGCTGGGGCACGGCCGGTGGACAGCAACGGCAATCCGTGGCAAGGGAGCTACATCACCGGCAGCGGCAACCTCCTGGCCGACTTCACCGCCAACGCGAACGCCGAGATGCAGGGACGGGTTCAGGTGGCCCGGCTCTACCACATGACCGATGATCACGGCGTGCGGGACCTTCTGTCGTTCCTCCTGGCTCGGGATACCATGCACCAGAACCAGTGGCTGGCCGCCGCCGCCGAGCTCCGTGCCGAGGGCGCCGAAGACCTGCCCGTTCCTAGCAACTTCCCCCTCGCCAAAGAAGAGCGCTCGGTGGCCTACCAATACATCAACTTCTCCGATGGAACTGCCGCCGCCGAGGGCAGCTGGGCCAGCGGCGCCACACCCGACGGCAAGGGCGAATTCAGCTACCTGGCCGAACCGGCACCTGGGGTCCCCATGCCACCTCCCACCCACCCGGATGCTCGTTTCTACGGCACGACAGAGCTGCCGAACACGGTCGAGAAGATCGCCGGTGCCGCACAAGACAAACTGCGAAAAGAGTAGGACCCCGGCCCGACAACTGGCAATGGCCGCCAGCGCACTTCTCGCGGCCCCCGGAAGGAAAAAATGACAGACCTCACCGTTCTGGCCCTCGTCTGCACCCTGACCCCCTCACCCGAACCGTCCAGCAGCGAGCTCATGGCCAGGCACATTCTGGACGAGTTCGCGGAGCTGGGCGTCGGAACCTCCTCTATTCGGGTCGTCGACCACAACATCAAACGTGGTGTGCTCACCGACATGGGCAACGGAGATGAATGGCCGGCCATCCGTGCAAGCGTTCTTGCCGCCGACGTTGTCCTCCTCTCCATCCCGATCTGGCTGGGCCATCCCTCCAGCGTTGCCCAGCAGGTCTTGGAGCGTCTCGACGCGGAGCTATCCGAAACCGACGAGCAGGGCCGACCGATCATGTACGGGAAAGTGGCCACCGTCGCCGTCGTGGGCAATGAAGACGGCGCACACAAATCCATCGCCGACGCGATGCAAGCGCTCAACGACGTCGGCTTCACCATACCCGCCCAGGGCGGCACGTACTGGGTTGGTGAAGCCATGCACACCGTGGATTTCAAGGACCTGGACCAGGTTCCGGATGCCGTGGCCTCTGCCAACGCGGGTCTCGCCCGGAATGCGGTGCACCTGGCCCGCACTTTGCGCATCTCGCAGTATCCCGCCGAGTAAGGACCGCTGTGTCCCCAGCGCAAGAGGCTGTGCAGGTCGCCGATCCCCGCGTCGGATGGTCCACCGAGGGTGATTAGAGGGCAGCTGCTCGAAAAACCACACGGTTCGCACCGCGCACGATCCCGCCCATGCGAGCTCTACCCCCTCATGTTCGAGAATGCCGCGGGGTCGCTCGTCTCCGCCCTCGCGATCATGGCCTACTCGCCGGGTGCTGTCGCCTTCCACTGCGCTGCCGGCCGCGACCGCACCGGCGTGCTCGCGGCATCCCTTCTACTTGCGCTCGGCGCCAGCGACGAGGACATTGTGGCTGACTACGAGCGCACCCATGCCAACATGGCCAGGGTCAGCGAGCGCACGCGCGTGAGCCTCGGTGCGGTCATGAAGAAGTACGGTTACGACGCGGATGTCGCGGCGCGTGCCGCCACGATCGACTTCGGGGCCGATCGGGCGATGGAGGTCACTTTGCACACCCTGCGCACGCGTCACGGCGACCCGCTCGCTCCCCTGCGCGCGGCCGGGCTCGGCGATGGCCTGGTGGCGCGCCTGCGGGAGCGGGCCGGGCTGGCGTGAACGACTCCGTCACCCCTGTCGTCGCGGGGATGGACCGCCGCCCGGGCCGCCCCCGCGACGAGGACCTCCCCCCGCGCATCCTCAGCGCCGTTGTCGCACTGATCGACGAGGACACTGAGGTCACCACACGGGCGGTGGTCGAGCGCAGCGGGGCCAGCAAGGCCGCGATCTACCGCCGCTGGCCGAGCCTCACCGCTCTAGTCGCCGAGTCCCTCGATCAGGGGCGCCTCACCTTTGACGGACTGGTGCTGAGCACCGCGAAGGACGCCATGAAGCTCGGCTAGGCGCGCCCACAGATTTTGTCGGCGACTACCCCGAATCGCGGATGCGGCGGCGCCTGCAACTCGGACTCGCCGACCCCGAGCTGCAGAAGGCATACTGGCACTCGCACGCGGCCCGCCGCCGCCTGCCCTTGGCCGCCGTATTCGCGCGAGCAATCGACGCAGGAGAGCTGCGGCCCGACACCGACATCGAGGCGGTGCTCGACATCCTCTCGGGCATCTACTACTACCAGCTCGTCGTGCGGGGCGACTCCCCCGACGACCCCCAGACCCTCGCGCGATGCCGGGCGGCGGTCACCACAGTGTGGCGGGGAATCGCGGCCACCCCCGGTGATCTGTGGCAGCCGCGGTGAGCCTCAGAAATCAGCGCGCTCATGCGGCGAGGAGCGCGACCAGCCCAGCCAGGGCCAGCCCGCTTTCACCGACAGAGCTGAGCCACAGCTTGCGGTTGGTCGAGACCAGAACGAGGCCGAGTAGGACATGGCTGGCGAGGCAGAAAATCACCAGGATGCGACCGGCATCGATGCTGCCCGCGTTCACCAACCAGAGCCCGATCAAGAGTCCGATGGCATAGCAGAGGTTGTAGTACCCAACATTGATCGCCCACATTCGCACCGCTGGCTCGTCGCCCGGTTCGATTCGGAAGATGGGGTACAGCGCGCGGGCCTTGTAGAAGAAGGCCTCCAGCACCCACATGACGATCAGAACGAAGGCCATGAGGCCGGCTAGGACCTGCGCGAGCGTAGTCATGAGTTGGCTCCTTTCCAGGTGAGCCCCGCCGTGAGCCATCACCGGCGGGGAAGAAGTGCCACACCCTCGCCGTGCAATCGGGGTAGGGCCGCATCACGGCCGGTCAGGAGCAGCAGCAGGGCGGCCATCGGGCCTCTGACCTCGGCACCGGATCCCGCGATCCAGTCGGTGTCATCGGCGATGAGGTGGAAGTGTCGTAGTCGGCGCCGCGCGAAGAAGGGGAACGGCCTCGACCAGACCCGGCCAGCAGCGGCCTGGGCGGCCTCGATCGGCATGGTGTGGCTGAGTCCAAGCGGGAGAGCGATGTCCTGCGTGTGCACCAGTGCATCCAGCAGCGGTTCCCAGGGGGTGGTTCCGAGCGGGTGGTGGCGGGATCCGCGATTGCGTTCGAAGGCGGCCAGGATTTCTTCGGGCGGGCGCGAACCGAGCCGCAGTCCCTCCCGGTATACGGCGCGGTTGAAGTTGCCGTGGCCGCGCCACATCATGGCGATGACGTCTCCGGGGCTGGCTTCAGCCGAGGAGATGACGTGGGCTGCGACGTGACGTACCGCCCAGCCCGCGCAGAGTGTCGGCTGATCCCAGTCAGGGGCAGGCAGGTCAGCCAGCAGTCGGGCCAGGTGCTCGCGTTCGGTGTGGATGTGATTCCACACGGCGTCAACGTCCATCATCACTCCGTCGGATGGTACGATATCCTGACCAAATTCAATCAGTTTTACTGACTATTGTCTAGAGGTTTATGTGACTGATTCGGCTGAATCCCCACTGAATACAGGGCTGTTGCTCTACCTTCCGTATCGAGCCATGGAGGCTCGCGTCTTCGAGGACATCCGGGCGGCCGGGTTCACCGATATGACCCTTGCTCAGGCGCGCGTATTCCAGCGAATCGGGCCGCGGGGAACTCGACTCACAGATCTGGCTGACCAGGCGCGGGTGACAAAACAAACCGCCGCCGCCCTCGTGGAGGCCTTGGAGCGATGCGGCTATGTGCACCGCACCAGCGACCCGACGGACGCCCGCGCCCGCCTGGTGCACATCGCCGAACGCGGCTTGGAGGTCGCTGGTATCGCGGCCCGTACGGTGACTGACGTCGCGAAGGAATGGCGCGCCCATCTCGGTGCGCGTCGGTACGAGCAGCTACGCAACACGCTCCTCGCCCTTCGCGACATCGTCGATCCCTATCAGTGAGCTGCCGCTGGTGGATCCCAGGGTCTGGTCCGGCGAACCTGCCCCACGGACTCGTACGATAACAAGATGACCGAACCCCTCGTCCTCGTCGCCAATTCCAGCGATGGAACCATCACGTCCTTCCGCCTCTCCGGCGACTCGCTCAACCTCCTCGGCACCGCCCACGGGCTCACGGGATGCTCGAACTTTGTCGTCGACCCCGTGCATGGTGTTGTGCACGCCGCAGTCAAGGGGGAACCAGCCGGCATCGTGACCCTCGCGCTGGACCGGGACAGTGGTGTGCTGACGCAGATCTCGCGCCGCGATCTCCAGGGCGGGGGTCTCAACTACGTCGCGCTGACCCGCGGCGGATCCGCCCTCCTCGGCGTCTCCTACGGCGGAGGCTACGGCATCACCGCGCCGGCTGGGTCTGACGGGGTCGGCGAACCGGTGTCGCGTATCTCGTTCCCGAATCTGCATTCGGTGCTCCCCAGCGAAGACGGCAGATTCGCCTACTTCGTCTCACTCGGGGCCGACCTGGTGGCGCAGTACGCGATCAACGACGACCTCTCGCTCGCGCCGCTCACCCCGGCCACTGTTGCCGCTCCAGATGGAAGCGGGCCTCGTCACCTCGTCCTCAATGAAGAACAGAACGCCGTCTACGTTCTCACCGAGTTCTCCGGTGAGGTGTTGCACTTCACCCGTGACCATGAAAGTGGCACCTTGACGCTTCGGGGCTCTGCCGCTGCGTTCGACACGTCTGCGGGCCTCGACCATGGCCGTTTCGGGGCCGACCCGAGCGCCGAACACCTGATCTGGGGTGCCGACCTGCACCTCGGAGCGGGCGGGCGCACCCTGTGGGCATCCGAGCGTAGCGCCAGCACGCTCGCCGGCCTTGCCGTCGCAGCCGACGGCACCCTCTCACCACCTCGACGCTTCACAGAGACCGAGACCCAGCCACGCGGCTTCGCGCTCAGTGCCGACGGCCGTCACCTGGTCGCGGCGGGCGAACAGTCCACCACGGTTTCGGTCTATACCGTCGACGGTGACGACCTTCCCCACTCACAGCGGGTCGAGACCGGACACGGGGCGAACTGGGTTCGCTTCGTCTGACGCCGAGAGGAATGCAGATTCACTCAAGGCCGGACGCCTAGTCCGGTTTCGGGGTCGGCGCCCACGTCCCTCAGGCGAAGCAGACCGCCGAGCACGGGGAGCGCACTGAGCAGCAACAGGCCGGTTACTGCAAGCCATCCACTCCTCGCGAGCTGCCGCTCCCCCATCCTCTCGGCACTCGCATGCATGGTCTTCACGAGCGGATGAGGCGCACGCCTGCTACGAACTTCGGCGATTTCATTTCTTCCTCCTTGGTTATGCCCGAATGACCGGCGGGTTGTCGAGGCTGACCGCCAAGGCCTCCGGCGATGCGGTGCGGCGTGGCCAGGTCCAGGCGGAGCGCAGGATGAAGGCCAGGATCAGCACCTCGACTCCGATGGTGAGGCCGTAGTAGAGCGCCCAGTCCCAGGAGACGCCCACCTTGTTGAATACGCAGATGGGGATGTACAGCGAAGCAACGATCAGGTTCGTGGCGCGGTTCACTTGGGCGGACAGCGTCAGGGAGAGCAGCACCATCAGGGTCGGGATCGCGATGATCACGAAGAAGACAGTCATCAATGTGGGGCTGATGTCGAACTCGAAGATCAGGCCAGCCCGGATCTCGTCGATTTCGCCAGGCTGGTAGAGGTGGAAATAATCGATGTAGATGACGAGGAACATGAAGCTCGCCCAGGCTGCCGCAAGCTTGGCCTGCACGGGCTTGCGCAGATCTTCCAGAGCGCTCCGGGACGGTGGGTTTGCTGGAATCATTTTCGCGGCCGCCGCAGTAGCCGATCGCGCGGGTGTCTCGGCCGTGAGCATGCGCAGCGTTGCGACGGTGATTGGAGTTGAGGCGATGTCGCTCTACCATCACGTCCCGAACAAGGAAGCCCTTCTCGACGACCTCGCCGACTGGGTCTTCAAGAAGATCGAGCTGCCCGAGGTTGGCGATACCTGGCGGGAGGCGCTGACCGCCCGGGCACGATCGGCACGGTCGGTGCTCACGGCTCACCCGTGGGCGCTGGGGATGCTGGAATCGCGCCCGACCCCCGGCCCCGCGCTGCTGCAGCACCACGACCGGCTACTGGGCGTGCTGATGACCGACGGCTTCAGCGCCGCGCTCGCGACGCACGCGTTCTCTGCCATCGACGCCTACGTGTACGGGTTCGCGCTGAGCGAGACGAGCCTGCCGTTCGAACCGAGGGACGGCGCCGAGGAGGCGTTCGCCGCCAAGGTCGCCGCGTCGGCGGAGTTATATCCGCACATTGCGCGGTCCCAAGCCGAGCTATTCGGCGATGGCGGTTACGCGTTCGCGGACGAGTTCGAGTATGGCTTGGAGTTGCTGCTGGAGGGCTTGGAGCGTCGGGTCGCTGACGAGACGGGCAGCGGATGTTGCACCTGCGATCCGATCGGACCGGGATAGTAGGGTGTCGATCGTGACGACCCGGCAGTGTAGAGGTCGAAGGGGGCGCCATGATCGCGGAGCTGAACACACTGGTCGAACTGGCCGAGGACCGTCTGGACGACGACCTCGATGTCACTGCTTTGGCATCCGAGCTCGGCACGACGGAGTATCACCTCCGACGGATGTTCTCGTCGTTGGCCGGGATGCCGCTGTCGGAGTACATCCGGCGACGCCGCATGTCGGTCGCAGCGGCAGACATCCTCGGGAACGATGATCTGCTGAGCATCGCGGTGCGCTACGACTACGGTTCGACCGAAGCTTTCGGTCGAGCGTTCCGGTCAGTGCACGGCATCAGCGTCAGCGACGTCAAGCGAGACGGCGGCCCCCTTCGAACACAACCGCAGCTCAGGTTTCGCCTGACCGTCGAAGGGAACACCACCATGCACACCCGAATCACCGATCGACCGGCTTTTCGCCTCGTCGGCCACGCCACCCGCGTGCCCCTCATCCACGAGGGCATCAACCCGCACATCCAAGCCCACATCGCCTCCCTGCCGTTGGCAGAGCACGCCCGCCTCAAGTCGCTCGGCGCCACCGAGCCGGCCGGCCTGCTCCAGGTCAACGGTGGAACGCGCCTGAGCGAGCAGACCCGCCGGCGGTGACGTGCCGGCGGTGCCCATAGATCGGCGCCAACGCGAAATCAACCCCTGGGTCGCCGGGTGATGGCGTATTACCGTGGTCGTCATGAGCGACACTTCTCACACCTCCTCTGTCCCCGTTAACACCGATTTCCAGCCGCGCCGCGCCATCGTCTCGGCCTCCGATTCGGGCATCGGCCGTGCGACCGCAGTGGCGCTGGCCGCTGCGGGAATGGATGTCGGCATCACCTGGCACACCGATGAGCAGGGTGCCCTCGACACAGCGAAGGAGGTTCAGGGCCACGGGGTGAATGCCGCCCTCGCCCATCTCGACACCACCGATATCCCCGGCTGCGGCGATGTGATCGACGGGCTGGCAGACGAACTCGGCGGACTGGACGTCTTCGTCAACAACGCCGGCACCGGCGGGTCCACGCTGCTACTCGATCTCGGCTACGCGGAGTGGAACGAGATCGTCCTGACTGACTTGAGCGGCGCTTTCGTCTGCATCCAGCGAGCCGCACGGCGGATGGTGGCCGCGGGCGCTGGGGGTCGCATTATCGCCGTATCGAGCGTGCATGAGCATCAGCCCCGCGTGGGGTCGAGCGCATACGACGCGGCGAAGCACGGTTTGGGCGGGCTGGTGAAGACCGCCGCACTCGAACTCGCGCAGCACGGCATCACGGTGAACACCGTCGCACCCGGCGAAATCGCGACACCGATGACGGGTCAGACCGATGAGAATCCGCGCCACACCGAGCGACCAGGCGTCCCCCTCGCACGACCAGGCGACGCTCAGGAGGTCGCCGCCGTGATCGCTTTCCTCGCCTCGCCCGCCGCCAGCTACGTCACCGGGACCTCCGTTGTAGTCGACGGCGGCATGCTCCAGATGGGGCCGCAGGCCGGCTCTCACCTCACCACCAATGACTGGCGGTCGGTGTGACGCGCCCATCCGGTCGTTCGTCTGCTCGTCTCACGCGACGGGTCGCCCCGGGAATTCACCGACTGGAACATGCCTACGTCAACTGCTACCTGATTGAGGGGAGCGACGGAATAACGATTGTCGACGCCGCCTTCCCCGCGACGTGGCCGATTCTGCAGCGCGCCCTCCTCGCACTGAACCGCCAACCCTCGGACGTCAAGGCGCTGGTTCTGACTCATGCGCACTTCGACCACCTCGGCTTTGCCAGGCGCGTCCACGAGGATTGGGGCGTCCCCGTGTGGGCGCACGGGAAGGAAGAGTACATCGCGGAGCATCCGTATCGTTATGCCCACGAGCGTTCACGACTGCTCTACCCCATCAGACGGCCCAGCGTGGTGCCAGTGCTGGCGACCATGGCTAGAGCGGGCGCCCTCAACGTTCGGGGCGTGCGTGGCCTGCACCTGTTCGAGCCAGGCGACGTGCTGGACGTCCCCGGCAAGCCGCGAGTTGTGTTCAGTCCCGGCCACACCTTCGGTCACAGCGCTCTGCACCTCGAGGCCAGCGATGCAGTGTTGACCGGTGACGCCCTGGTCACGTTCGACCCGTACACCGGGGCGGTCGGCCCGCATATCGTGGCCGGTGCCGCGACAGCGGACAGCGCGCAGGCGCTCCGCTCCCTCGGTGCCCTGGAAGAGACGAACGCGACTATCGTCCTACCCGGGCATGGCCCCGCCTGGACCACTGGAATCGCGTCCGCCGTCAGCGCGGCCCGTGCGGCAGGACCATCGTGAGGTCAGACGTGTTCTCCAGCGCGGCGTTGCCACTCATAGACGACACTGCCCCACACCCAGGGCGATCGAGGAGTTCACGACCGTCTCACCCACCGGGACCGGTCAGGACCTGAAGGCATTGATCTGGGTGGTCTCGTCGGCTACGCGCACCCCGTAGCGGTAGGCCATCTCCCCGCCCAAGAAACCGGAAGCCCCGACGAGGAGGTACGCCACCACGCTCAGGATGAACCCGAACACACTGACGTCGTCGCGGTCAGCGGAGAGCCGGATCAGGAAGCTGACGGCGAACAGGACGATCGCTGCAGCATTGAAAGACAGATGCAACAGCGCGACGCGCCGGGCGCGCGTGCCGGGCTGAATTGTAGCCAGATCCATGAGGCCGACGACCGCGGCCAACAGCGCGCCGACGAGACCGATTCCGACCAGCCAGAGTGAGCCCCGGATGAACGCTTCGGGCTCGTCGACGAAAAAGCCGACGATGTCGAAAATCAAGGCGGCGGTCCAGGTTCCGATCGGAATGGTGACCAAAATCGAGTGGAACGGGTGCCCGTACGGCCCAGCCAAGATCGACCGTGGCCTCTTGGACCGTCGCAGGGCGTCTTCGTCGCTCATGATCCCTCCCGCTTCGCTGGCTTGCGATGTAGTCCCGCAATAAAGTGCGATCGGCCACGCACGTCACGTATCCGCGGGCATATGACATTTCAATTCACATCGGAGAGTGCCCAAGGGTGTCTTGCGAGCGCGCAAGGTGTCAGCTATGAGCCGATCTCGCCGCTATCGCCCTCCCAGCGCTGAACGTGTCCGGCGATCGGCCGCAGCGCCGTGATGAGGTCCACGCCACGGGGAGTCAGGTGATAGCGCACCGATCTGCGAGTTGTCACGCGCGAATTCACCCTCGTGGGCGTCAACCCCGCCCTAGACGCCTTCGCCGACATGGCCGACCACATCAGGGCCGGCGCCGAACAACAGGCACGCGAGCACGGGCGAACCCTCGCCACCCGACTCCGTTAGACACCCGCACACGCCTCAGCCTGCGGGGTTTTCTACCGGCTCCTCGTTCTCGTCCGTGCCATCTTCCAGGTTGACATCCTCCGGCTTGGTTGGAGACGTTGACTCCGAACCGGTGTCCTTTGCGGGGGCGACCTCGTCCTCGGGTCGAGGTGTTTCGTAGCTCATGATGCTCCCTCTATGTCGTTACTGCGGTTGGTTCTCGGTAGCGATTCCGACGGGTGGATGACTATTTCAGCATCGAAGCCTCAATAACGAAAGAGGGTGGCGGGACGTTCATGGCTGACCAGATCAAGGCCGGAGCCGAACAGCAGGTACGCGAGCACGGGCAAACCCTCGCGACCCGACATCGTGCAGCCTGAGGGTCGAGGACGTCATTGAGATGGAGTGGCCGATGCATCGACGGGCAGCCGGACGATTTTCCTTAGCCCGCTAGAGTGACTCAGATGACATCAATCATCGTTGCGCTGCTCGTCGTCTGGCTGATTATCTCGGTTCTCGGCTTCGTCATTGAAGGCCTTTTCTGGCTGGCAGTGATCGGCCTAGTTCTGTTCGCAGCCACAGCGGTTTGGGGATGGCTCAAGCGGAAAACTCGGAGCTGAAGCTCCGACGGTGTTCACGAGTTCCAGGAGGCGCCTGCACATCGTGCGCGGTTCGTTCTGGGCGCTAGTGTCGTCCCGCGTCCGTTTCGCGTGCTTTAGTCATTCCGCCCGGTACTGATGCGGTTGGCAGCAATATCGTCAACGTGTTGCTCATCCTCGAGCTCTCAGCCCTTGTTATCCCCTTGGCGGTCAAGCAGCGACTGGTGCGCTTCGATTTGCCACTGATGGTGATTCTGTCGGTCGGGCTGCTGCTCGTGTGCCTCAATGGGCGCATCAGCCCCCCCCCCCCGTGGACGGCACGGCCCGCGAGCGGTGGCGGCCAATCTCCTCGGCAGTGGCACACGCAGCCGCGGGATGCAGCGATGGCCCGCTCGCTCTAACACCTGCTACGGAGGGCGAAGGCGCCGCTGGCTTGAGGTCCGCCACGGGTGAGTCTTCGGCCGAGCCGGGAGCGCGATCGACCTATTGCGTCTGCAGGACGGCTGCGAGATCCTCGAGTGCAGCCATCCGATCCGATCCGATCCGATGGGTGTGAGCACGACGCTCGTTGCCCCGGCTGCGTGTCGGGCAGCGATGCCTCCCCTGACTCGTTCCGCAGTGCCGGCGAGGGTGAGCGTGTCAATCCATTCGGCGGGGAGCGCGGCGGCGAAGGCCTCAGCACTGCCGGTGTGTTCGCGAAGCGCCACGAACTCGGCCGCGAACGGCAGCGGGGCGATGTGTGGGAACCAATCGGGCTCGCTGATAACTCCGAGCATCGGTCGGACCAGTTCACGCGCTGCGGCGTCCGTGGAGGCGACGACAGCGATGTCGTAGGTGATGAGGCGTGGCGGCCTGCGACCGATACGGCTGGTGTCGAAGGCGGCAGTCTCGACCGACGCTCGGATGTACTCCGGGGTCGAGGGCTCGGCGAGGATGAGCCCGTCGGCGACGTGGCCGGCCGCGGCTAGCGATTTCGGACCACGCACGCCCCACACGACTGGTGGCGGCGTGCCGGGCACCATGTCGAGGCGGACACCCGCGACATCGACGTAGCGGCCCGCGACCGGGCCCGGCTCACCGCGCAGCAGGGCCGTCAGCGCGATGGTGTATTCGCGCAGCAGAGTGAGCGGGCTGCTCGGCCAAGCGCCGGCGGAGCGCATCCAGTCCGGCATGCCATGCCCGATCCCGACGACCACCCGACCGGGGAACAGCTCCTCCAGAGTGGCGATTTCCATCGCCGCGAATGCCACATTTCGGGAGCCGGCGGGGAGGATGCCAACGCCGACGGTGAGGCGTGTCGTGCTCGCCAGTACGGCGGCTGTCTGGGCGATTCCGCCGCGGAAGCCGAGATCCTCCACGACCCACACTTCGTCGAAGCCGAGCTCTTCGGCGCGCCGGGCGAAAGCGATGACCTCGTTTGCGGGGAGGTCGCGGGGAGGTCGCGGGGAAGCATTACTCCGACGTCGCGGGATTTGGTCACCTTTGGCCTCCTATGATTGAGCATTTTCCTTGGTGCAACAGGGTGACGGCACTGCGAACGACGCTTCGGTCGAGTTCTATGGGCTCCAGTGAGCGGTGGATTGGGCGTCCCTCCACAAACGTATCTATCGCCTGGGACGATTCGGCTGAGAAGTGGCGCGATAAGGTTACCCGGCTGAGGGCGAGCCACCCAGCCGTCAATTGGCGGGCCCGATCGTTGTGGTTCGTTGACGCCGCCGCCGACAATGAGCCGTCGAGTCGGGTGTCTACAGTCTGCGAGTGAGCTCCGCAATGCGTGCGGCGAATGCGTGAATGAATGCCGGCCCGTCAACGAGGACGCCAGCGCCAAGTTCGCCACCACCAAGCCGCAACGTCTCTGCTCCGATGAGTAGCTCGTCAATAAGGACGGGCCAGCTGTGGGTGCTGCCAAGCGGGCTGATCGCTCCACGGGGAATTCCTGTGGCTTCCAGAGCGGTGGCCGCATCGGCAAGGTGCAGCCGGTTGACATGTAGAACGTGGCGAAGCTCCATCCAGTCGATGAGTCGATTGTGGGGGACGAGCACAAAGACATAGTCGTTGTTGTGAAGTTCCACGACCATGGATTTCACTCCCGCCGCGTGCTGGATCTGCTCCGCGGGCGGATCGGCGTGAGCGAAGAGTGTGATGTTGAGACCGCGAGCTCGCGCGTCCATTGCTAGACGGGCAGGACCGGAAAGCTGCGGGGTGACTAGTTCGTTGATTGTTCTTCCTGCGATTCCTGCAACGCCGGGACAGAGGGGATGATGCAGCTGTCGCCGACGCAGGCAACGGCGTCGGGATCGCCCAGATTTGTGAGAGTCATGCTCGTGTGCTTTCTGCCAAGTTGAGGGCATCTGTGAAGGCGGATGGTTTTTGGGCTCCGAGAGCGAATATCTGTTGTCAATGACGTAGAACGGCACCGAAGTGGTGTTCTTGGTAGCGGCATCGGATTGATCGGACATGATCGCGGCCGCGTGGCGTTCGGTCGTGAGGGCGTTGATGGTGTCTTTGCGGTCGAGTTGGAGCTCATTTGCTAGGTCGGCGAGCGTTTCGACGTCCCCAAGGTTTCGGCCTTCGATGAAATATGCGCGAAGGAGGCGCTCGATCATGTCCTGCTGCCGTCCGTGAGCGTGGGCGTGGTGAACGAGTTGATCGGCCAATCCCATGTCGGTTTGAACAATCTGGTCATACCGAAATCCCAGGCCAACAGTCGCGGCGCGATCGGTGGTAGATACCGTCGACTAGGAAGAATCGCTCGCTTTTTGAACCCGTCGGGCACCAATCGTCGGTCGCCCGCCACCCGAAGAACGTAGTCTCCATCCCACATAATCCGGGTCAAGGCTCGTGCAAGTTTCACTGAGGGTGTCCCCCGTTGAGCGGACAGCGGCCGACAACCACGCCGTGTTACCTTGTGGCATCGACAGTCGGTCCCCGAGAGGAACCGCATCCGTTTAGAACGGCTGTGACCGATGAAACACCTCCTGCCGAACCCACGCCATCTGTAGCGTCCGCGGCAGGTTGCCGCCGCTTCTTGGCGGGTTTGGGTCGACAACGCAAGGGAACCGGTAAGTCCATGAAGAGAATCTCGTATTGCGGAGAATCGTTTCTGACTACCAACTGCACCGCGGATGCGCTCTTGGAGTTAGTCGTCGCGTTTCCGGGCGGCCACGACTCCGAGTTGCTCGAATTACCCGCGGTCAACAGCGACGGCGACGAAATGGTCGTCCAAGTCGTCGTCGGACCGTCCAGCGAACTCATCAGCATTCCGGAAGCGTGCGCGGCGGCGGAACCTGACACTATCAACGCAGTCGCGTACCTTCGCGGCCGCATACTCGCACTCACGGCCCCCAGCGACATGACCTACGCAGAGGCATCCACTTTCGCGGAGTACGGATGGGACTTGCAGGACCAGCTCTAGGGGCATGAACTGCCCTCAGCGAGCCAGAAGGACTGGGGCGCTCGGGCGACTGACCCACTTCGGACCGGCAAAATTCCGACTGGCACGGTACCTAAGGTCCCGCATGCCCTTGAGTTTCCGAGACATCTGCACGGGCTGACAGGATTTGAACCTGCGACCCCCTGAAGGTTCTAGCCTTAACTCGGGTTTGGCCGAAAATCTCCGAAAACTGGCGGATTCCCTTGTGTTTACAGGGAACCGGGCGGTTCGCTGCCTCCGATTGTAGCCCATCGTTTTGGGTCAAATAGAGATGAATTAGATGGGTAAATGATGGATTCTGGAGGCCTCATTGAGTGGTCCATGACCCCTCGCAACATCCCCCCATGTGCCGCTGCATGGGACGGGTCATCGCCGGAGATGGCGATCGGTTGTGCGCTCGGTCCGCGGTCTGTCTCGCATCACTGACGGCGCTATACACTGGGCGCGATTAGTAGGTCGATCAGACAGCCCCGGCACTCGATCGAGACCGGTTTGACAAACGCGGGGTGTTCATCGAAGGAGAGCAACGAGATGAGACCACTCCGGTACTCGATCAACGTCACGCTCGATGGCTGCTGCCACCACGAGGCAGGACTCCCCCCGGACGAGGAGTCGATGCGCTTCTGGACCGCTCAGCTGGAGCGAGCCGATGCCCTGCTCTTCGGCCGGGTGACCTACGAGATGATGGCGTCGGCGTGGCAGAAGCCGGCCACGGGCACGTGGCCCGACTGGATGAAGGACTGGCAGAAACCGTTCGCAGAGACCATCAACCGGGCGAAGAAGTACGTCGTGTCGAGCACGCTGAACGAGGTGGATTGGAACTCCGAGCTGGTGCGCGGCGACCTGGCGCAAGCGGTTCAGCATCTCAAGCAGGAGTCAGGCGAGGGCCTCTGGGTCGGTGGCGTGACACTCCCCCTGGCGTTGGCAGATCTAGGACTGATCGACGAGTACGAGTTCCTGGTGCAGCCGGTCCTTGCCGGACACGGGCCGACGCTGCTGGCCGGTCTGCATGAGCGCATCCAGCTCGAACTCGTGGACCGCCACGAGTTTCGGTCAGGGGCAGTCGCTGTGCGATACCGGCCCACGCGAATGACGGCTTGATGAGCTTTGTCCTGGCACTTGGCCCCGCTTGGCGGGTTCAACCCATGACACCTCGTGCCGATACTAATGATTATGTCAGCTTGGACTGGATCTATTGCAGGAATGCTGTATGGGACTCCCCCCGGTAGTTGTCCGGCGAAGCCTCAACCGAGTCGAGTGCTTCCGTGATTTCTTTGGAATGCGAGGCGCTACATCTGCGATGGGCGAGGTCCGAGAGCTCTGACCCGCCGTAGGGAGCCAAGCCAGCTTGATACCCGGAACACTCGTTTGCACCCAGGAAAGCCCGAGGGTCCGGCCTTGGCTGGTGTTCCTGCCATCGCCCTTCTGGTCGAACAGGACTCTCTGGCCGCTGGGCGCGGTGGGTTCACGTCCCTGCAAGCGATCCGCCGCCAAGTAAAGATGTACCGGGTGCGACATTGACATATCCTTATCGCCGAGCGCATCGACTTGTTTGTCGCTCTGTCGCCTATCTGGCGGAATCGGCTGCGCCCGCCGACTAAGCCGAGACTTTCATACACCTCGCCCGCGACAACAGAGACAGAACGGCTCTTGTCTTAACCAGCCCCATCCCGAGATATCGCGACCACCATCGGGTTAGATGAAAACGAGAAAAGGTTCACTATGGCATATGCACGTCCGGGTTCCGGTCTCGGCCTCACGAGCAACGCCAACGGTGGCGCCAGTCAATCGATGCCGTGCCCGGCGGGGCGCATCACCGGTGTAGACGTCGCTCGAGGTTTGGCCATCCTGGGGATGTTCGTCGCGCATGCAATCCCGCGTGCAAACGAGGCAGAGCTGGTCGTCGACGGCAGGTCTTCAATTCTCTTCGCGACCCTGGCAGGGATCTCATTGGGCATCATGACCGGGTTGGAACGGCCGATACAATCTGGGCGACGAGCCCATAGGGTCATGAGCATCGTGGCGCGTGCGATGATTTTGTTCCTACTAGGGATAGCTCTGGGCGCCCTGGACAGCGGCATTGCAATCATCCTGGAGTACTACGCATTCATGTTCCTGTTGTTGACCCCTGCACTGTTTCTTGCGCGGTGGGCTCTCGGCCTGGTCGCTGCCGGTCTCGCGGTGATTGCGCCGGCCCTGGCGGCAGCCACGGAGGACGTCAGTCTCCCCGTTGATTCTTTGGCCTATTTCTTGCAGTATTACCTTCTTATCGGCTCCTACCCGGCCTTGGTCTGGTTGCCTTTCTTATTGGTTGGCCTCATCGCGGCTCGGTCGGGGCTCGGACGGGCGAGAACTCAACTATGGATGATGGTCACCGGCGTCATCTTTTCGGTGCTGGGTTACGGAGCCGCCCCGGTTCTGCTTGGAATTACTGCCGCAGCACATTCCGGCTCGACCGCTGAAGTGCTGGGTTCTGGCGGCGTGGCGATCGCGATCATCGGTGCGTTGCTGTGGTGTACGTCCCCGGAACGCACAGGCATCGGTCCTGCCCTTCGCACGGCATTCGCGCCTATCAGCTCTATAGGGGCGATGGCGCTCACCGTTTACACGCTCCAGATCGTCTCTCTCACAGTTTTTGCGGCGCTGCGGGAAAGTACCGACGGCGTGAACGAGTACCCGGGGTGGCCGCTGTTAATCGGAATGACGGTCGCATCGCTGCTCTTCGCTGCCCTTTGGCACCGCTTTTTGGGCAAGGGTCCGCTGGAGCGCCTGCTCACATCACTCACCCGCTAGCCAGTAACAACTGCCAATCCCCAATACGTCCTGACTGTGGGCGCCTAGCAGAGTGGCCCGCTGGTGGCCACGGAAACTGCCTACTCATGGCCAACAGATCTGCCCACCTGGTCGTTGGTGACGTTGGCCATGCGCAGTCGTCGGTGGTCTAATTCATCCTCGTGAAGTTAGGCAGTCGGAGCATGAGCCGGTCAACGTTCGCGGTCGCGAGAGTCTTGGGTCTCACCTCGTCAAAGCCAACTGGCGTTCCCACACGTTCGTTCTGCGGCGCCTCCATCAGACGGTGCAATGTAGTAGCGGCATCGGCCACCTGTGTTAGCGAATCCATGCTGGGCTTGCGCGCATAGTCGAACATGAGGCCCCTATTGGCGACAGCGAACCCGTCATAGCGTGGCGGTTACAGCGCGATAAGTTCGCGGCAGGCACGGCAAAGAAGAATTGGGCGCATCATGAAGGCACTCGTGTACGGCGGACCCGGATTGAAGTCCTGGACGGATGCCCCCGACCCCGTAATCCTCAATCCGACGGATGCCATCGTGCAGGTTGACACGACCACCATATGCGGCACAGACCTACACATCCTCAAGGGCGATGTGCCCGCGGTCCAGGTCGGCCGGATTCTCGGCCATGAAGGCGTCGGAACTATCACCGAAGTGGGTGCCTCGGTTACAAACTTTGCTGTCGGGGACCGGGTGATAATTTCCTGCATCAAGTCGTGCGGGCACTGCACGAACTGCGCCGTCAGCCTGTATTCACACTGCCTGGGCGACGAGGGACAGTCCGGAATCGGCTGGATCTTCGGACACCTTATCGACGGAACTCAGGCCGAGTATGTGCGCGTGCCGTACGCGGACAACAGCCTGCACAAGCTACCGGAGGGCGTGCCAGATGCTGAAGCCGTCATGCTGTCTGACATCCTTCCTACGGGCTTCGAGATTGGCGTGCAGTACGGGCAGGTCAAGCCAGGAGACGTCGTCGCCGTTATCGGTGCTGGGCCGGTCGGCTTGTCCGCGATAGCGACGGCCGGCCTCTATGGCGCCGCCACGGTGATCGCGATCGACCTCGACGAGAACCGACTCCAACAGGCACGCGAATTCGGAGGCACCGAAACGGTGCTCTCCGGAGCCGCCGACTGGAAGCAACAGGTGCTTGCGCTCACCGACGGAGCGGGAGTAGATGTGGCGATCGAGGCGGTGGGGATCCCAATCACGTTCAGCATGGCCACTGAGATCGTGCGGCCCGGAGGGCACGTCGCCAACGTTGGCGTACACGGCAAACCGGTGGAACTGCACTTGGAGGAGCTGTGGATTCAGAACATCAATGTCAGCATGGGACTGGTCAATACCAACACCACTCCGATGCTGCTCAAACTTGTGGCGCAGAAGAAGATTCCGGCTGAAAAGTTGGCTACCCATCATTTCACCTTCAACCAAATGCTCGACGCTTACGAAACGTTCGGCCGGGCCGCTGAGACCAAGGCGCTCAAGGTTGTGGTCACTCGCAGCTGAGGGGGTGCCCTATGTCTTTGTCAAGCGGCGATTGGTTGGTCGGCTCGGTAGAGGTTGCCGTCACGGAGCATGGCATAGAGGACGTCTCGGCACCTGCGGTCCAGGGCGGAGAACGCGGCCAAACTCCCGTCCTGGATCTCCAGCCGAACCCCGGGCCACGACGCGAACCGAGCACCCAGGATCTCTTCGACTTCGCGGCCGTACAACGCCCGTCCAGCAACGGTCCCAGTGATTTTTGATAGTCCGCCCTGAACCCGCTGAACGACAGCGCCTCATGCGTTGCTCTTCCGCAAAGCAGTACTCCGCCGGCAGCGCTACCGCAGGGGGCGAACCGGAAGTTGCTGCGCGATCGTGGAATCTGGCAGTGATTCCGAAACGCTCAGACCAGATCGCCTACCAAAAGGATTCACTGCCACCGGTGGACGACCACCACGGCTTGACAAAGAAGCATACAAACACCGAAACGTGATCGAGGATGCTTCGAAGCTCCCAAGCAATGGCGGGGCATCGCGAATCGCTTCGGCGAGCTCGCCCTCTCCTACCCCGGCGGAGTCCGTGCCATCTAAATCTGGGTTACGGCGTTAGGAGACACGGCCTAGTGGCCGTGCGGGTGGCCGTAGCGGTGGGGGTCGGCATCGAAGGCGCCAGCGCAGCCAGTGGAGCAGAACGAGAATGTGGCGCCTTCGTGCTCGCGAGTGGCCGCAGCGGACTTCGGGTCGATTTTCATGCCGCAGACCGGGTCGGTGACGAGGGCGCTGTCGGTGTGCTCGGTTGTGTGTGTCATGGGATTTTCCTCACTGGTTTCCTGATGTCCGACCTCGACCACCGGTTCGGCGGTCGAGACCACAGCCGGGATGGCTGCAGGTTTGGGGGCGAACCGGCGCAGCCGGCTCGAGTTGGTGACAACGGATAGCGACGACAGCGCCATCGCAAGGGCGGCGATCATCGGGCTCAACAGCAGTCCAAAACTCGGGTATAGAACCCCGGCAGCGATGGGGATCCCGATGATGTTGTATCCGAAGGCGAACCCAAGGTTCTGGCGAATGTTGCGCATAGTGGCTCGCGACAGGTCGATTGCGATGACGAGCCCGCTGAGGTTGCCGGAGATCAAGGTGATATCCGACGCTTCGATCGCGACGTCAGTGCCTGTGCCGATCGCCGAACCCACATGGGCCTGCGCGAGCGCCGGTGCGTCGTTGATGCCGTCTCCGACCATGCCCACAACGCGGCCTTCTGCCTGAAGCCGTTTAACCTCGGTGGCTTTGTGCTCTGGCATGACCTCCGCCACGACCCGGGTGATGCCGACCTGGCGGGCGATGGCGGCAGCGGCGGTCCGGTTGTCGCCGGTCATCATGATCACGTCGATCCCGCGGGCGGCCAGATCGGCGATCGCAGCGATAGAGCCGTCCTTGATCGTGTCGGCAACACCGACCACCCCGGCGGGGCGACCATCTACTGCCGCGAGCATGGGTGTCTTGCCGTCCAAAGCGAGGCCATGCATCCCCGATTCAAGATCCGACGTCTCAATCCCAGCGGCGGTCAGCAGTCGGCTGTTACCCACCAGCACGACCGCGCCCTTGACCGTAGCGCGCACACCCTGGCCGGTGATCGATTCGAAGGTGCTCGCTCGTGGAACATCAAGACCGCGGTCCTGCGCGCCGGTAACGATCGCGGCCGCCAGGGGGTGCTCCGAGTCGCGCTCAGCCGCCGCGATCAGTGCAAGCAGTTCGTTCGCATCGAACCCGCTGGCGGGAAGCACATCGGTGAGCACGGGGGTGCCGTTGGTGATCGTCCCCGTCTTATCGAGCACCACCGTGTTCATCTTGTGAGCGACCTCAAGCGCCTCAGCCGAGCGGATTAGGATCCCGTTGCTGGCTGCCTTCCCGGTGGCGACGGTGATCGATAGCGGGGTTGCCAGTCCCAACGCGCAGGGGCAGGCGATGATGAGCACGGCGACAGCGGCGACGAGGCCGAACACCCCCGCGGGTGGCGGGCCTACGAGCCACCAGATGGCGAAGGTCCAGATCGCGATGGCGATGACAACGGGCACGAAGTAGCTGGAGACTTGGTCGGCGAGCCGTTGAATGGGCGCCTTAGATCCCTGTGCCTCACGCACCAGCCGGATGATCTGCGCCAGCATCGTGTCAGCGCCAACCTTGGTGGCGACGTAGCGGAAGGACCCGGTCTGGTTGATGGTCGCACCGATCACGTTGTCACCGATAGCTTTCACCACTGGGATCGGCTCACCGGTGATCATCGCCTCGTCGACCGAAGAGGTGCCCTCGGTGACCTGCCCGTCGACGGGCAGCTTCTCACCGGGTCGGATCACCACGATGTCTCCGGCGGCGACCTCGCCGATCGGGATCTCCAGCTCCGAGTCGCCGCGAACCACGCGGGCGGTTCGCGGCTGCAGGCCAATCAGCGTGCGGATCGCCGCACCCGTGCCAGCCTTGGCCCTCGTCTCCAGAAGCCGTCCTAGAAGGATGAGGGTAAGGATGACGCCGACGGCCTCGTAGTAGACGCCACGTGCCTCTTCGGGCAGCAGCCCTGGGGCGAAGGTAGCAAACAGGCTAAATCCGTAGGCGGCGATCGTGCCGAGGGTGATGAGGGAGTTCATCTCCGCAGCGCGGTGAACCAGCGCCAACCACCCGGTTCGGTGAATCGGCCACCCCGTGTACAGCATCACCGGGGTCACGAGGAGGAACTGGAACCACGGCGCGAGCAGCAGCGACGGCACCCACATAGCACCGAAAACATCGTGCAGCATCACGGCGACGAAGACCGGCGCAGTCAGCACCACGCCCACGATCACGCGGCGGCGCAGATCACCAATCTCGCCGGCGTGCTCGGCCGCCTCCTGGTCGCCCTCATCCTCCTCCTCTGCCGCCGCGGCAGCTGGGGCGGAGCTCGACGCGCTGGGCATAGAGGAGGCTTCCATCAGCGCGGTCGTCGACGTCGAGTCTGTACCCGCTCCGGCTACGACCCTAACGGTCCCGTGCAGCATGTTCATGCCGCACGCGAACCCGAACTCACCAACTTTCTCCGGCACGAACTCAACCGCCGTGGTCGCGAACGCCGGCAGGCCCTGATTGACCTTAAAGTCCGGGAAGACCACGCGGGATGAGCAGTCGCCCGTTTCCTGACGATCGAACAGCAGCCGCGTCGGAACGCCCTGAACAACCTCGACAACGCTCGGGGAGTACCCACCTCTAACAACAACGGTCTGGGTTTGCACGCCGCCATCGACAGCGGCGCGCTTCGACGCCCTCGGCGCAAAAAAATACCAGGCCAACAGCCCAGTCAGCACGACGGCAGCAGCTATAACGAGCACGGTCACGAGAAATCCTCTCTACAGTCCGCAAGGCCTCGCCGCGGGAATACAACCAGCATACCCCCCAAGGGTATATTTCTGCTTACTCTCACCCAAACGATGCAAACACTGTCCTCGCCCGCCCCAGTGGGCCGCCATCGTTCGATTGACCGCAGTCGGTGCCGTGAGTCCAGTAGGTTCACGGCGTTAGTGCGATTTCGGGTGACGGTCTTCGATGGGCACGAGATGCTTTGCGAACACCCACGAATGACCGGCCGGAAGGGCCAGTACTCGACTCTGCCGGAGCACGTCCCGCCGCAGCACTGCAACATCGACGGGCTGTGGCCGAGGCAGCGGTTCGCCTACGTCACGGTGATCGAGGCACAGGGGCATCTGGCCTGTCAGAACATCCTGGACGGGGTCGGGAAGAACAATCGGGAGCGGTTGGACGCGGCCTGCCAGGAGCTACTCAACCGGCGAGCTCATCCCACATAGACGATGCTGAATCACATCATGGCCAACAACGCCCGAACCATCAACCTGGGCTAGATCGACATGTGCCGACACCGCGACGACAGCGCCCGCGCCCAGGACGGCTACCGGGAATGACATCCAGCGGCCCGGGGCCGCTACCACCAAGCGCTACTCGCCAGTGGGTCAGGCACTTCCGCTAGTTCCCTGGGGAGCGGTACGCCTCGCGGGCACTGATCCAAAACCGCGCCTTGGCAGCGCCCTGCGCGGACCCCGGTTCGGGGGGGGTAGTGCTGTTCGTCTCGACACGGATCCTCGGATGAAGACGCCGTCCTGCGCGCGCCTCCGGCTCGACCAACCGATTGCCAAAGGCCCCTGGTGCCCGACCTTGCGGGCGAGGCTCCACCGCGGGTTCCCACTGCCTCCATGACGAGCACGGCGATCCCGGTGGTGACTGGGATGGCCAGCACTAGCCCGATTGACCCGACGAGGGCGCGCACGATCTCCTCCGTCAGATAAATCACCGCTGCTGATCGTCTCGACGAACGGACATTCCTGCAGCGAGAACAGGATGAGCAGGGGAAGTGCTGCGCCCGCGTAGGCGAACACGATGGTGCACACGGTCGAGGCGATGTGATCCGCCCCACCTGCAAGGCGTCGGGCGCTGGACTTGGGCGCCAGGTCGCGGTCGCGCACCTCCCACCGCGGACGACTGGGTGATGGTCACCTAGTTGAGCACCCCGAAGCCCAGATGATCAAGCCGCAAACAAGAATCCCGGAGGCGGAGATCGACCCCCTGCAGGGCGATGCCTCGCGGCGGCAGACTACTTGCGGTCGAAGAACATCGCAAGGGTTTTCAGCGGTTGATCGTGAAGGTGTCAACAATGGCGCCT
This sequence comes from Cryobacterium inferilacus, assembly GCF_019599185.1. Lineage (GTDB taxonomy): Bacteria > Actinomycetota > Actinomycetes > Actinomycetales > Microbacteriaceae > Cryobacterium > Cryobacterium inferilacus. The sequence continues at coordinate 139,096 of NZ_JAIEUL010000010.1, forward strand.
TCGGGGTCGATTGCTCGTCCGACGAGCTTCTCGTCGTCGGCATGTAGATCGAGATAGTGCAAAGTGGAGGTGCTCACCGCGGTGAAGTCCTCTTTTCCGGTTGGGCGGAGTGTCGCGCCGCCACCGGAGACGATGTAGGTCACACCGTCTTGCGGCAGGGAGCGTTGGTAGTCGTGGTCATGTCCAGCGAGGACGAGTGGAACCTCGAACTCGGCGAAGAGTGGGCTCCATGTCTTTCGAACGGCCAGGTCGGACCCGTGAGCTCCTGCGGAGTAGGCGGGGTGGTGCATGGCGACGATCGTCCACGTTCCTGGTGGGGTCGGCTGACTGAGGACTTTACGCAACCATTGCCGCTGTTCGTTGTTCTCGACCTGATTCGAGTCAAGGACGATGACTTTCACCGATCCAACCATTTCGGCGTACCACGACTTGTCACGCTTCAGTGCTTCGAGGATCTGCTTCTGCTCCCCGTCCTGGTAGTCATGGTTGCCGAGGGCAGGGAGGAGCCGGGCTCCGGCACTGGTGATTGGCGCAAACGGAGTAGTGATTCGCTCTTCGACTAATGCAGCGTCGCCAGTGTCGTAGATGAGGTCCCCGAGCAGAAGGAGTCCGTCGTAGGGGTCGTGCTTACTCTGCAAGCGCATCTGTTCTGCTGTTGCAAATTGGGCTGGAGTGCCGGTTCCCGTGTCCCCCGCTATAGCAATGCGGGTCGGCGGAGTTTCTATGGGAGCTCCGGGCTTTTCAGCAACGCTTGTAGGTTGACCAGCCGGGTCGAGCGTGGCGAGGAGCGAAGTCGTGCCGACACCGATACCAACAGTCAGGACCGCAGCCGTGATGACCAGAATCGTCGTTCGTCGCGATGAGAGAGCTGGCATTAGGGCTTCTAACGTAGTTACTCGCTAGTTACAACAGAGCACTGGACCGGAATCAGCCCTAAGAGCGCAGGCACTCCCCGGGTTCAAAGTGAAAATCCCGAGGAGTCATTCGTTGTCGATCTCGGTGTTCTCTCGTTCCGCGGCTCGACGAGCGCAGTCGAAGACTGACCGCAGCGCGCCAGAAATAGACTCTGACCTGCGCATTCTATTCCGGTCTCGGCTTATGCGTCAACAAGAACTGCATCTATTGCAGAAATGCCGGAAAGGACTGCCCCTGAGGTCTATCCGGCGGCAAGCTCATTGGTGCTGCATTTTCCGCTGGTTCCCTCCGGGGCGCAGTGCACCGGGTTTGCATTTCGCGAAGCTCGCGGGCGCTGATTCCGAACCGCGCCTTGGCAGCGCCCTACGCCGACCCCGGCTTGGGGGTAGCGCCGTTGGTCTCGACACCGATCCAATGAGGACGCCGTCCTGCGCGCGCCTCCGGCACATCGACCAACCGATTGCTAAAAGCCCCTTGCGCCCCGGCCTTGCCATTACAAGGTAGAAACGTGAACTGCGTTAAATTAGCGAAGATAGCAATTCTGAGCACGCTCGCTCGCAGCGGCGGCACGACTCCGCACAAACTTTGCAATGTGCGTGCATCTCAGCATGCTGCTCGCACTCGTCGCCACATGCCTTGCATGCTACCTGGCACGCTTCGAGGACGGCTTGAGTGAGGGTGGCGTCGTAACCGGTGCGACGAGAAAGCACGTTCCCGGTCGTGGCGCAAACGTCCGCACAGTCGAGATTGGTGCGGATGCATTTCGTGAGCTCGGACACCATCTCCTCGCTCAAGCATGCATCGGCGCAGGCGGTACAAGCCTGGGCGCATTCAATGCACGCTGAAATGCACTCTACGAGTTTGACCTGATCGATTCCGCCAAGGTCTTTTGGGTATGTGTCGAGCATCTGTTCAATGACAGCCATGACGTTCCTCCGCTGGGATGACGAAACAGCAAGTCGCCGCCTCGCGCCTCGCTGACGAGGTTAGACCGAACGTTCTCGATTAACCACCCTCAGTCTGATTCCTACAATTCGCGCTACCTTGACCGATACCCATAGGGGGTATAACTTGGACGCATGCTCCCGTCACTCCAGCAAGAACCTGGCGCCGTGTTTTGAGCAGATACCAAGGTCGAGGACACCCCATGATTCGTAGTGTGGTTTGTGCGTTACTCGCCAGGCGCTATCCGAGCGCGGAAGAACTCACGCAGCGAAGACTCACAGGGACGAATGCGGCTTTCACCGACAAGAGCATCCTTCACCTGAAGCGCAGCGCGAAGTTCCAATCCCTGCGCGGAGCTGTACATCGTTCGCAATCGGTCTGAGCCGAGGATGAAAAACGTGAATCGTAAGTCGATGCAGCATAAGACGGACTCGTCGGAATTAGTGTCCCTGAATCGCGAGTCTTGGTCTGCTTGGGCTGTTGTGGGCGGACTCAGCCTGGTAACCATGCTGCTACTTCTGGACGACACGGCCGTGTCGGTGGCTCTTCCCTCCATCCAGCGACAGCTGGGATTTGGGTTGGGAACTCTTGAGTGGGTAGTCAACGCCTACACGCTAACAATCGCTGTCTTTACGCTTCTAGGGGGACATCTCGCTGACCGCAGGGGGGCATCCAGAATTTTCCTCCTCGGCGTTGCAATCTTCGTCGTCGGCTCGCTTGTGGCCGGTCTGGCATCAAACGTCGCCATTCTTGTAGCTTCTCGAGCTATTCAAGGGTTCGGTGCGGCGCTGGTGGGTCCCTCATCACTTTCTCTGATAGCGACAGCGTTTTCGGACCGACGACGAGGCGTGGCATTAGGAGTCTGGGCTGGCGTGTCGGCAAGCGCGCTGGGCCTTGGGCCACTGATTGGTGCGTACATCACCGATACGCTCGGGTGGAATTGGATCTTTCTCCTGAACGTACCGCTCGGTGCGGTGGCATGGTTGATAGCCCGAGCGGTGCTCCCTCGATCTCCCCGAAAGAAAGCGGCTCACAGGATAGACCTGCTCGGAGCCAGCTTGTCCGGATTGGGCTTGGTCAGCCTCCTCCTCGCACTGAGTCAAGCCAATATGTCGGCTTGGACCGCGCCCGCCGTGATCGCGCTTTTCGGATTGAGTGCTTTGAGCTTCGGCCTATTTGTCTTTCATGAACGCAGAGTATCCAACCCGTTAGTGGACTTGGCGCTGTTCAGAAATCGTTTCTTCACTGGCGCAAATATTGTCGCTTTGCTTTCCACAGCGGTCATGTGCAGCCTGTTCTTCTTTCTCGCTCTTTACCTTCAAACGGTGGTGGGTCTTTCTGCGCTCGAGTCAGGCGTCGCCTTGCTGCCTCTGACGCTAACCATCATTTTTGTCGCCCCGCTGGCTGGCCGTCTCCCAGATCGCATTGGGGCATACACACTCATAGTTGGTGGAATGGTGGTGCTTGCAGGTGGGCTCCTGGGGATGTCTCGTCTTGATTCGGGAACCAACATCGCCTCCCTTATGGCATGGCTTGCCATCACAGGTCTTGGCATAGCGCTCGCGCGTACGCCGACGACGACAATGGCGCTGAGCACCGCTGACGAAAGTGACTCACATGGGATCGCGGCCGGCGTCTACAACACATCCCAAGCGACTGGTCTCGCCCTTGGCATATCTATCATGAGCATTATCCTCACGGCATTTGGTCCTCAGGCGGCGTTTTCTCGAGAGTTCTCAGCCGCCCACCACGCAGCGTTCATCTCGGGGTTCTCCACAGCGTTGGCCGTCAACGGCGTGATCGCGCTTTTGGCGGCCGTATTCGCTGCAATCGTTCTGCGGCCGCAGAAAGCCAATGGCTCCGAACGGCGACTGCGGCCAACATTGCCCGATAGTCGGAGAGAGCAATGAAACACGGGCAGCAAAGCGTGATCGTTGATTTAGGCGGGCCTTCGTTGGGATACGTCGGAGTCCGGGATCCAAAACACCCATCCGACATCAACGGATGCACCCGGCCAAACGGGCAATGGTCCTCCTTCGGGTTGTGAAAGGAACAAGCATGCACCTCGACAACTTCCCACTGGGGTTCGGAAAAGTCCCAGCCTCCTTTGGCGCGATGATCTTCGACATGGATGGCGTGGTGACGGACACCGCCACTGCGCACGCTGCCGCGTGGAAGACGCTGTTTGATGAGTTGTTATCTTCGCGAGTGCCCCCGCAACGGCCTTTCGACGCTGTCAGCGACTATCGCGCCCACGTGGATGGTCGGCCTCGTGTAGATGGCATCCGGAACTTTTTGGCGAGCCGCGGCATCAACGTTCCTGAGGGCACCCCAGATGACAGTCCCGAGGTGCAGAGCGTGCACGGGCTCGCCGTGCGCAAACAGGAGCTGTTCGACGAGGAACTCCGTCGCGGGATCACCGTCTTCCCGGATGCCGCCCGGTTGTTGCAGCGGCTACACCACCAGGGAACCCCCGTCGCCCTCGTCACGTCGAGCCGGAACAGCAGCGAGGTGTTGGAGCGTGCCGGGGTCCTCCAGTTTTTCGCCACACGCGTGGACGGCCTGGATGCCGTTCGTCTTCACCTGCCCGGGAAGCCAGACCCGGCGACGTTCCTCGAGGCCGCATATCGCCTGGGTGTTGCACCGGCCCGCATCGTCGTATTCGAGGGCGCTCAAGATGGGGTTGCGGCGGCGGTCGACGGAGGTTTCGGCCTCGTCGTCGGAGTAGACCGCGGCCACAACCGGGACCATCTGCTCCAGGCTGGCGCACATCAGGTTGTCACAGACGTCGACACGATCGACCTGACAGCGTCGATGGCGCCCGGTGCGGGTCCGGAAGGCGCATTTCCGGGATGGTGCGGCGGTGCCGCGGCGGATGCCAACCGATGGCTCCTCCGCTACGACAGCTTCGATCCAGCTCACGAGGGCACGCGAGAAGCGTTGTGTGCAATGGGAAACGGGTACTGGGCAACCCGCGGCGCCTACCCGGGAACATCCATTGACGGCGTGCACTATCCCGGCACCTACCTCGCCGGCGTCTTCAACCGGCTCACGACCACGCGCGAAGGGCATTCTTCCGAAACGGAAAGCCTCGTCAACGCTCCTGACTGGGCCTTCCTTCAAGTCCGAATCGGAAACGGAGAGCCTCTCCTCCCCCAGGGAGTCGGGCTCCTTAGCTACACCCAGCAGCTGGACCTGCGCCGCGGGATCCTGACGCGTGCTACCCGCTTCCAGGACGCAACCGGGCGCATCACGCGTATTGGTACCGAACAATTCCAGTCCCTGGTTCAGCCGCACTTAGCTGCCCTTCGTATGACAGTTGAAGCGGAGAACTGGTCCGGCGATATCCAGGTGCAGTCCTCTATCGCCGGGCGCGTGAGAAACGGGAATGTCGCGGCGGACACCAGGCTGGCCACCGAGCATCTCACCGTCGTCGACACGACGCACCTCGATGAGGAAACTGTTCTGCTCGAGGCCCGGACGAACCAGTCGGGGATTTCCATTGCTATGGCGGCCCGCACTCGGCTTGCCGACGTGACAGAGGAGGCAGTTACGCGCCTCCCAACAGCGGACCACAGTGAGTCGATAGGACACGATATAACGGTGCGTCTGCGTCAGGGCACCGCCATCACGATTGACAAAGTTGTCGCCGTGACCACATCCCGGGATCGCGCCCTATCTACCGCCGGTTTGGATGCGACGAGTCGGATCCAACGCGCCGAACCATTCGAAGTGCTCAGGACGGAGCATCAGGGGCGATGGAAGGAGATGTGGGACCGGTTCGGCATCGAACTCCAAGCTGGTCATCGCCAGTCGCTCGCACTCAACCTGCATATTTTCCACGTGCTGCAAACCGTCAGCGCCGCAAACCCCGATCTTGATGCGGGCGTGCCTGCCCGGGGTCTGCACGGAGAGGGATACCGGGGGCATATCTTCTGGGACGAGATCTTCGTCTACCCGTTGCTGACACTGCGGCGTCCGGCGCTAACCCGGGCACTGCTGATGTACCGCTACCGCCGTCTAGATGCAGCACGTGCGGCAGCGCGGGAGGCGGGGCTCTCGGGAGCGATGTTCCCGTGGCAGAGCGGTAGCGATGGGCGGGAGGAAACCCCGACCGAGCTCTTCAACACGCGGAACCAGCAGTGGATGGCCGACAACTCTCGGCGACAGCTTCACGTGGGCCTCGGCATCGCGTACAGCACGTGGCAGTACTACCAGACGACAAAGGATCTCGAATTCTTGACATCCGTCGGCGCCGAAATAATCATCGAAGTGGCCCGCCTGTTCGCCAGCGTCGCAACCAAGAAGCCCGAAGACGACCGATTCAGTATCAATGGCGTCATGGGCCCGGACGAGTTCCATGACGGCTACCCGGCGGCCGCCGGCCAAGGCGTGCGCAACAACACGTACACCAACGTGATGGCATCATGGGTTTTTGCCCGAGCCATAGAGGTCGTGGACACCCTCGCTGCACATGACCTGGCCGCACTCGGACACCGGCTGGCGCTCACCGACGACGAACCGGTCCTCTGGAACAGCATCAGCCGGAACCTGACAATCCCATTCCACGCGGATGGGGTAATCAGCCAGTTCGAAGGGTACGAGACGCTACGCGAATTCGAGTGGGACGCCTACCGCCGGCGTTACAGCAATATCGGGCGGCTGGACCTCATCCTTCAAGCGGAAGGAGACGCCACCAACAACTACCGGCTTTCCAAACAGGCGGACGTCCTGATGCTGTTCTACCTTTTCTCCGCGGAAGAACTTCGCAAGGTTTTCACCAGGCTCGGTTACGCGCTCCCGCCCGACTCTATCCCGCGCACAGTGCAGTTCTACCTTGCGCGCACCAGCCACGGCTCCACGCTCAGCCGCTTGGTGCACAGTTGGGTCTTGGCGCGTAGCGACCGTCCCCAGTCTTGGCCGTTGTTCTCTCAGGCTTTGGAGGGCGACCTATCGGACGCCCAGGGCGGCACCACACAGGAGGGGATTCACCTCGGCGCGATGGCAGGAACCGCAGACATGGTGGTGCGCTGCTACGCCGGGGTTGAGACCCGCGATGACATGCTCCGCATCCACCCGGTCCTGCCACGGGAATTGCCGGCCGCTTCTTTCCAGATCCGGTACAGGGACCAACCCGTCGACATCGAGATCACCCAAACACGCCTACGGTTACGCCTCCACGACTGTTCAGCGACACCCATCCGAGTCTGCGTCGAGGACGTGCAGCGAGTAATGAAGCCAGGCGAGACGTGGCAGGTCCCGTTGCTCACAACCGCCGCCGAAGGACAGCCGTCAATCGGCACGCAACTGCACACACCCGTGGTGCAACCATGACGAATCATCGTGAACGGTACCGTCAAATCGCCGAAACACTCGGGCGTCACGGTCTCGGTTTCCTAGTCGGGGCGGCTGGTTTGGAAAAGTGGATCCCGTTGCAACACGGTCTGTTCGGGCATGAGCAGCGGGATGAAGCTTTCTCCAATCCCGAGCATCTCCGCCTCGCACTGGAGGAACTAGGACCGACTTTCATAAAGCTCGGGCAACTGCTCTCTACTCGCACGGACCTGCTCCCGGCCCACTACCAAGTGGAACTCGCCAAGCTGCAAGATGCGGCACCCCCCGTTGCCGGTTCAGTGATCAGCGACGTTGTGGCAATGGAACTGGGGAAGGACACGTCCGACGCATTCGCCTTTTTCGACGTCGTACCGATGGCGACGGCCTCCATAGGACAGGCGCACGCAGCAACACTTTTCGATGGAACGAAAGTCATCGTCAAGGTGCGGCGCCCCGGAGTCGTAGAACAAATCGAGGAAGACCTCGAAATTCTCCGGAACCTGGCCGCCATGGCCGACCGGCGGTGGGCCGCCGCCGCGGACTACGACGTGGTTGGCTTGGCGGACGAATTCGCGCACTCTCTCCGTTCGGAACTGGACTATCTGCAAGAAGGTCGAAACGCGGAACGCTTCGCGGCGAACTTCGCGGAAATTGCAGACGTTCATATCCCCCGGGTGTTCTGGGACACTACGACGTCCCGAGTACTCACGCTCGAGCGAATAAACGGGACGAAGGTCACCAACACTGCGAGCCTTGACCGGGCCGGCATCGACCGCCGCCTACTCGCGAACAGAGCCGCGGGCATCCTGGCGAAGATGATCTTCGACGACGGGTATTTCCATGCCGACCCGCACCCCGGCAACCTCTTCGTTGAAACCGGGGGCCGCATCGGATTAATCGACTTCGGAATGGTCGGAACGCTCGACGACGAGCTGCGCACCAAACTTAGCCGGCTACTCGTCGCCCTGCTCGGCAAACAGCCCGACCGAATCGCAACAGCGCTAATCGGGCTCTCGACAGTTCGAACAAACATTGACCGTGCGCGGTTGAGGATCGATGTTGGACCGATCGTGGCCCTCTACGACAACCGTTCACTCGATGAGATCTCGATCGGTGACATCACCAGGGAAGTGCTGGCTTTGCTACGTCGACACCATCTGCACCTACCTACCCAGCTGGCGCTCTTGGTCAAGTCCGTGGTGATGGCCGAGGGCCTCGGGGTTCTCCTCGATCCCCAGTTCCAGCTCGGGAGGGTCCTGGCGCCCTACGCCCAACGCCTGGCTTTCCAACAATTTTCACCACGCGCCTTAGCCCGTCGGCTGATTAGTTCGGGAGCTGACCTAACTGAACTAGTCGCTGATCTGCCGGAACAGCTTCGTCGAGCGGTTGATGTCCTCGACAGCGGCGGTCTGGACGTCCACCTGCGTGCCGCTGAGCTAGAACCGTTGGTCGGCCGCGTTGAACGTGTCGGCCAACGGCTCGTGGTGGCGATGATGGCCGGTGCCCTGATCAAGGGCATCGGCGGCTTGGTGTCAGTCGATCGGCGGTGGCAGGCCTGGCACGTTCCGTTGGTGAACGCCGGCCTGGGTGCCGTCGGGCTTTTCGGAGCTTACTTGGCGTGGACAGCCCGTGCTCGGCGGGGCCGGTGAAGTTTTCGTGTATCGATGAGAGGAAGAGTCATGACTGAGAAAGTGCGTGTAGCGGTCAACGGTTACGGAGTCATTGGCAAGCGAGTTGCGGATGCCGTCCGGTTGCAACCTGACATGGAACTCGTGGGAGTGAGCGATGTAGTCTCCGACTACCGTATTCAAACGGCAGTGAGCTTGGGGATCCCTGTCTTTTCGTCCTCTGACGACGCCGTGGCCGGTATGAGCGCAGTGGGCATCCCACTCGTCGGGAGCCTGCACGAGCTCCTACATGGAGTCGACGTGGTCGTCGATTGCACCCCTGCCGGAATCGGGGCGGCAAACCTTGACCACTACCGGGAACATGGAGTGAAAGCCATCTTCCAAGGCGGCGAGAAGCACGCCCTAACCGGACACTCGTTCGTCGCTCATGCCAATTTCGACAGCGCCATCAGCCGGGACGCTACACGGGTAGTCTCCTGCAACACCACTGCAACGGTTCGCACCCTAACTGCGTTGAAAGACGCCAATCTGCTCAAAAAAGCGCGTGGGGTTCTCATAAGGAGAGCGACAGATCCGTGGGAATCCGATCACTCCGGCATCATGAATACCCTCGTCCCAGAAGCTAGCATTCCCAGCCATCAAGGCCCTGATGCGCAGACCGTCGTGCCCGACCTGGACGTGATCACGATCGCCGCCAAGGGTTCCCACACCCAAAATCATGCCCATTTTTGGACGGTCGAGCTGACCCGGGCAGCTGAACGTGACGAGGTGCTGGATGCGTTTCGGGCGATGCCCCGGATCGCGTTGGTGCGCCGATCGGATGGCATCGTGGCCCTCAACAGCACGATCGAGCTGATGAGAGACCTCGGGCGCCCGCGCGGCGATATGTATGAAGTCGCTCTCTGGGAAGACATTCTCAAAGTGGAGGGAAAGGAACTGTTCTTCACCTACTCCGTAGACAATCAGGCAGTCGTTATTCCAGAGAACGTCGACGCCATCCGAGCACTCACCACGACTTCCACAGCCGGAGGATCCATCCAACTCACCGACAAGATACTCAAGGTGCGGCACGACTTCTTGAAGTGACGGATTGGATCACGCAATGCCACTCGACCCGGTGCCGAATAACAAATCCATCAAGTAGTTAGCCGCGGCAATTTTGAGCTGCCGCCCCTCCCAGTCGGTCTCCGGGACGACGATGCTGCACGGAGTGATTTGTTGAGCCACGAACTTGTGAACGTTTCCGTGGGCTCCGTTGTCGTCCTCCTAGCGACCACAGTGCTCTCCATCACAAACCACGAGGTCGGACTCGGCACGGTCTCCGGGTGAGCGCACGGCAAGCCCGTCGCGGTGCCCGTCCCGGATACACAGACTCGGGCGTGACCGGATGGTGGCGCCCGCGTCTGTCACGTGTTGCTGAGTATTTGCGGGTTTGGGGGCCAGTGAATATTGCCTTCGGGGGCCACCGGTATCGCCTTTGGGGGCCACGCAGTC
>NZ_JAIEUL010000011.1 GCF_019599185.1 Cryobacterium inferilacus
CCGTCATCGGGATGAACGCGCAAATGAAGAAGATCAAACCCCTTGCACTCTCACGCCAGATCGGAGCGCTCATCCAGGCAGCTCGAAGTACTCGCGTTGAGCAAACGGCCAGCGCCAGTCAAACCCATCACGAACGAGCGGTTCAACGCCCGGGTCCATCACCACGACGCGGAGATCTCGTAATGAGGCAACGAATCAATCTTCGCGGAGGTATTGACGTGAGGCAACAGGGTACCCGCAGGCAAAATTTGAACATCTCTTGACATTCACAAAAACGTTTATGTAAGCTCTCACCCACATCAACAAAAACGTTTTTGGGATTGGGTTCAACGATGAGCAAGCGTGTGGGCATTCGAGAGGTCGCGGCCGCGGCCGGCGTCTCTGTGACGACCGTGTCGCACTCGCTCAGCGGTGGCGGACAGATCAGCGACGCCACCCGGGAACGGGTCAAGACCGTGGCCGAGGGCCTCAATTACGCCCCCAACCGGCTCGCCAGCGGCCTGCGCAGCAAGCGGTCGCAGATCATCGGTTTCGTCAGCGACGAGATCTCCACCACGCCATACGCCGGCAACGTTCTGCTCGGCGCACAAGACGCCGCCGCGGCCAACGACCAGGTGCTCATGGTCGTCAACTCCAACCGCAACTCCACGATCGAAGACCGCGGCATCGACGCACTGCTGCAGCACCGGGTAGACGGCATCATCTACGCCCGCATGTACCACCAGGCGGTTGAACTGCCGGCGGCCCTGAGCGGGATTCCCACCGTGCTGCTCGACGCATCCAGCGACCGCACCGACCTTTCGTCGGTGGTGCCCGACGAAGAAGGCGCCGCCCGCACCGCCATGGCGCACCTGCTCGAGGCCGGGCACCGTCGCATCGGCTACCTGGGCAACATCGACGACATCCCCGCCACCCGCGGCCGCCTCGCCGGCTACCGGGCAGCCCTGGCCGAACACGGCATCGCCTTCGACGAGTCGCTGGTCACCGAGAGTGAATCGATGACCGGGCCGGGTCGGGATGCCGCCAGCCGACTGCTCGCCCAGCCCGAACGGCCCACCGCACTGTTCTGCTTCAACGACCGCATCGCCATGGGCGCCTACCAGGCCGCACACCTCGCCGGCCTGGAGATCCCCCGGGACCTGAGCATCGTGAGCATCGACAACTTCGAGGTGCTCGCCGACGCCCTGCTGCCGGGGCTCACGTCCATCGCGCTGCCGCACTACGAGATGGGCCGGTGGGCCATCGAACGGCTCGCCGCCGAGCTGGCCGACGACGCCGATTCGGCACCGCAGCAGATTCAGATGCCCTGCCCGCTCGTTCTGCGGCAGTCAGTTGGCCCGCCTCCGCGCTAGCGCGGCGACGAGCCAACCCACATACTTCGCGCCCGCTGGAACGGCCGCGACGATCGGCGCAACCGCCGATGCACACCCCAAACCCCCGAATAGAAGGAATGAAGATGAGACACGCAAAGAAGCGCCTGATCGTAGCGAGTTTACTCGCCACGAGTCTCGTTGCCGCCCTCGCCGGCTGCGCCCCCAGCACGGCTGGCGGCTCCGACGGCCAGAACGGTGAATTGACCATCTGGACGCACAACGGCGGCAACACCGAAGAGCTCGCCGCGGTGCAGGCCATCGTCGACGGCTACAACTCCAGCCAAGACGAAACCACCGTGAAGCTGCAGGCGTTCCCGCAGGCCTCCTATAACGACTCGGTGATCGCGGCCGCGGCATCCGGCAAGCTGCCCTGCATCGTCGACATCGACGGCCCGAACGTGCCCAACTGGGCCTGGGCCAAGTACCTCACCCCGCTCGACCTGAGCGTGGACCTGGACGAGAACCTGCCCAGCACGCTGGGCATCTGGAACGGCGAGACCTACTCGGTGGGCTACTACGACGTGGCGCTGGCGATGTTCGCCCGCAAGTCCGTGCTCGAGGCGAACGGCATCCGCCAGGCCACCATCGACCAGCCCTGGACCCAGGCCGAGTTCGACGACGCACTCGCGAAGCTCAAGGCCGACGGCACCTGGGCCAACCCGCTCGACATCGGCACCGGCGACGTGGGCGAGTGGTACCCCTACGCGTTCTCCCCGCTGCTGCAGTCCTTCGGCGGCGACCTCATCGAACGTGACGAGTACCAGTCGGCCGAGGGCGTGCTCAACGGCCCCGAAGCCCTCGAATGGGCCGAGTGGATGCAGTCCCTCGCCACCGACGGCTACATCGCCACCAAGAGCGGCGCCGACTCCGCCCTCGACTTCCAGAACAACGTCACCGCCATCCAGTACGGCGGCAGCTGGGCCGCGGCCCAAAACTCCGCCGCCCTCGGCGACGACCTGGCCGTGATGCCCTCCGTCGACCTCGGCGAAGGCACCAAGATCGGCGGCGGCTCCTGGCAGTGGGGCGTGACCACCGGTTGCGCCAACCCCGAGGCCGCCATGGACTACCTCTCCTACTCGCTTTCCCCCGAGAACATCGCCGCGGTCGCGGTGGCCACCGCCACCATCCCCGCCACGGATGCCGCCGCCGCCCTGGTGCCCGGCTTCGAGGAGGGCGGCGACCTCGCCATCTTCCGCGAGTTCTCCGCGAACAGTGCGGTGCTGCGCCCCGAGACCCCGGCGTACCCGTTCATCGCAACGGAGTTCACCAAGGCGACGCAGGACATCATCAACGGCGGTGACCCGCAGGGCACCCTCGACGCGGCGGTCAAGGCCATCGACGCCAACATCACGTCCAACGGCGGTTACACGCAGAAGTAGTCGACCGCGGGGGCGCGACTCACGCGCCGCGCCCCCGCCCTCGCTCAGGGAGACTCTCATGACCACCACGATCGAACGACCCCCCGCGGCCCCCGCCGCCGCCGGCCCGGCCCGGCCCCGCAGGCCCAAACGTGACCGCACCAGCAAAACCGAGAACCTCGCCGGGCTGGCCATGCTCACGCCCGCCGTGCTGCTGCTGGCCCTCTTCATCTTCGTGCCCGCGATCCTCGCATTCGGGCTCGCCTTCACCAACGCCCGACTCATCTCGCCCTACCCGGCGGTGTTCGTCGGCCTCGACAACTTCGTGCGGCTGTTCGCGGATGCCGCGTTCTTCCGGGCGCTGATCAACGTCGGCTACTTCGCCGTGGTCGTCGTGCCGCTGCAGGCCGGGCTCGCCCTGGTCATGGCCATCCTGGTGAACAAGAAAGTGCGCGGCACCACGTTCTTCCGCACCGTGTACTTCCTCCCGGTCGTCACCTCCATGGTGGTCGTGTCGCTGCTCTGGCTGTTCATGTACCGCCAGGACGGCCTGATCAACGTGATCATCGACCGGGTCACGATGGGCCTGGTCACCGGGCCGGACTGGCTCAACGACACCACCACCTCGATGCCGGCGATCATCCTCATGTCGGTCTGGCAGGGCGTGGGATTCCACATGATCATCTGGCTCTCCGGCCTGCAGACCATCCCCGCCGACCTCTACGAAGCGGCCGACCTCGACGGCGTCTCGCCGTGGCAGCGGTTCAGGTACATCACCTGGCCGGGCCTCTCCGCCACCCGCAGCCTGATCCTGGTGACCATCACCATCCAGGCGCTCAGCCTGTTCACTCAGATCAGCGTGATGACCCAGGGCGGTCCGCTCAACTCCACCACCACGGTGGTCTACGAAGCCGTCGAATCCGGCTTCGCCCAGCAGGAGACCGGCTACGCCTCGGCGATCTCCCTCGTGTTCTTCGTCATCGTGCTGCTGATCTCGGTTGTGCAGCGGTTCCTCAGCAGAGAGAAGGCCTGATCATGGCGATCTCAAACGTAGCCATCGCAGAGGTGGCACCGGCATCCGCCCCGCACGTGGTGCTCGGTCGAAAGACGGCCCGCAAGAAGCGCGTGATCGGCATCGGCGGCTACCTCCTCCGCATCGGCCTGGCCGTGCTGTTCCTCTTCCCGATCCTGTTCATGTTCGTGTCGTCGCTCAAGCCCGACCAGCAGATCTTCGGCGACCTGTCGTCGATCGCCGCGTTCCTGCCCATCGGCAACATCTCGATGGACAACTACGCCGCGGTGTTCGACCGGGTGCCCGCCGCCCGATTCCTGGTCAACTCGATCGGCATCTCGGCGATCACCGTGGTCGCCGGCATCCTGGTGAACAGCCTGGCCGCGTTCGCGCTGAGCCGGATGCGGGTGCGCGGCAAGACCGTCATCCTCACGCTCATCATCGCCACCCTGATCGTGCCGTTCGAGACCCTCGCGCTGCCGCTGGTGTGGTGGGTGAACCAGCTGCCCTCGTTCGAGCTGACCGAGCTGGGCTTCATGTTCAGCAAGGGCTGGATCGACACCTACCAGGTGCAGATCATCCCGTTCGTGGCCAACGCGTTCTCGATCTACCTGTTCCACCAGTACTTCGAGTCGATCCCCAAGGAGCTCGACGAGGCCGCCCGCATGGACGGCGCCGGCTGGTTCCGCATCTACCGGCAGGTGGTGATGCCGCTCTCCGGCCCCGCCATCGCCACCGTCGCGATCCTCACCTTCCTGCCCGCCTGGAACTCCTACCTCTGGCCGCTGATGGTGGTGCAAACCGAGGAGCTCCGCCCGGTGATGGTGGGCGTGCAGTACTTCTTCCAGCTCAACGTCTCCTGGGGCGAGGTGATGGCGTACTCCACGCTGATCACGCTGCCCGTGGTGGCCCTGTTCATCGCTTTCCAACGCTCATTCGTCAACAGCATCGCGTCCAGCGGTGTGAAAGGTTAGGCCGGTTCTATGTCGCTCCAACTGCCCGATAAGTGGATCTGGGACTCCTGGTACGTTCAGGTCGACGGCGTCACCCACGCCTTCTATCTGCACGCCAGCAAGGCCCTTGGCGATCCGGAACGCCGGCACCGGCACCCGATCGTCGGCCACGCCGTCAGCACCGACCTCACCAACTGGACCGTCGTGCAAGACGCGCTGATCATCTCGGATGCGCCCGCCTTCGACGACGGAACCACCTGGACCGGCTCGGTCGTGCGGGCCGACGACGGCCTCTGGTGGATGTTCTACACCGGCACCTCCCGCGCCGAGAACACCATGGTGCAGCGGGTGGGCGCGGCCACCTCGGCCGACCTGCTCAGCTGGACCAAGGTCTCGACCGAACCTCTCGTGGAGGCCGACCCGGCCTTCTACGAGACGCTCGACCTCACGGTCTGGCACGACCAGGCCTGGCGCGACCCGTGGGTGTTCCGTTTTCCGGGCGAGAGCACCTGGCAGATGCTGATCACCGCCCGCGCCGCCACCGGCGACCCGCTGGTGCGCGGGGTACTCGGCCACGCCACCAGCTCCGACCTGCTGAATTGGACCGTGCAGCCGCCGCTCAGCCAGCCGGGACAGGGCTTCGGCCAGCTCGAGGTGTTCCAGTTCGAGATCGTCGACGGGGTGCCGATCCTGCTGTTCTGCTGCGGCGTCAGCGAGCTCTCACCCGAGCGCCAGGCCGCCGGTGAGGTGGGCGGGGTCTACAGTGTTCCCGTGGACTCACGACTCGAGCAAGTGGACTTCTCCGGCTCGGTGCTGTTCGATCGCACCGACCTCTACGCTGCACGGCTGCTGCAGGATGCCGCGGGCGGCTGGGCGCTGCTCGGCTTCATCAACACCGTCGACGGCGAGTTCGTCGGCACACTGAGCGACCCGATCCCGGTCACGGCCGATCCGGTTCTGGGCCTCGTGCACCGGTCGGTACCCGACGCAGCCGCAGCGCCCGCGTTGGCGGCGGCGCTGTGACCGGGGCGGATGCTGCCGGGCGAGCTGTGCTGGTGGTCGGCGAGGCGCTGATCGACCTAGTGCAGCGGGCCGACGGCTCCCGGCACGAAGCCCCTGGCGGCAGCCCCGCCAACGTGGCGCTGACGCTGGGCCGGTTGGGCCGGCATCCGCAACTGCTCACCAGCCTGGCCGATGACGATCGCGGCCACGCCGTGCGCGCCTGGCTGACGGACTCGGGGGTGCGGGTCGCGGCGGCGAATGTCGCCGGGGCACGCACCTCCACCGCAGCCGCCGTGCTCGACGCCACCGGCGCAGCGAGCTACGAGTTCGACCTGACCTGGGCCGTGGACGCCTCCCTGGCGGGCCCGGCTGATGTGCTGCACGTCGGCTCGATCGCCACCGTGATCGAGCCGGGCGCGTCAGAGGTGGCGAGTCTGGTGCAGGAGCGCCGCGCGACGGCCACGATCACGCTCGACCCCAACATCCGCCCGGCTCTGATCGAGAGTGCCGGTGCCGCACGGTCACGCCTCGAGCAGCTCGTGCGCCTCGCCGATGTGGTGAAGGTCAGCGACGAAGACCTGCTCTGGCTGCGCCCCGACCAGAGCCTGGCCGACGCCGCGGCCTACTGGCTGGCCGCCGGCCCTGCCGTGGTGGTGGTCACCCTCGGCGGGCAGGGCGCCTTCGCGCTCACCGCCGCCGGCCGGGTGTCGATCGCTGCCCCGACGGTGACGGTGGTGGACACCGTCGGAGCCGGCGACACCTTCATGGGCGCCCTCATCGACGGGCTCATCGACGCGAACCTGATCGGCGCCGACCGCCGGCAGGCCCTGCGCGATATTCCGCTGGGCGTTCTCGAGGGCATCATGCGCCAAAGCGCGGCCGCCGCGGCGATCACGGTCTCCCGCCCCGGCGCCGACCCGCCCACCCGCGCGGAGCTCGACGCCGCCTGAAGCCAGCGGGGGCGAGCTGGCGATTCGCGACCAGGCCCGAGTTGCGTCACTGCTTCCACTCGGCGCGGCTGCGTGCGGCACCGATTTGTGACGTTGCCCCCATCGGCATCCTGCCGCGTGGGCCGCCTGCTCCATACTTGGATACACGGGCATTCGCCCGCCACGATCCACGGAGATGAGACCGGTGTCAGACCCCAGCCTTCGCCTGCCCAACACGCAGTTCTGCGCGGTGCTCAACCTTGGCGTGCTGCCCCTGGTGGCGCCGCCGCTGCCGCCCCGGTTCGCGTTCCCGGTTCTGGATGCCCAGTGGCTGGAAGACGGCGCCGCGATCTACATCGGCTTCGAAGAGGGCGAGCTGCACTTCGACGTCACCGAGCACGGCACGGAGCACCACTTCCACAACGCCGACGGCGTCGACAGCGACATCAGCCCGTGGCCGCGCGCCGACACCGCGGCCCTGCTGGCCTGGGCCGTGCCGTTCGTGGCTCACGTGAGCGAGTTGCTCGAAGAGCTCACCATGGATGCCGCGGAGGCCGCCGAATGGAGCGCGCTGGGCCTGACCGTCTACGCGACCAGCCCGGAGGAACCCGTGCAGCTCGAGGTCGTCGACCTCGAACTCGAGGGGGAACAGCTGATGCTGCCCTGGCTGGGCGCCGGACACGTGGGCCACGACCACATCGACGGCCCCAACCATCCGATCGCGCTGCTCTGGAACGCGCAGCACGACGAGCCCGACGTGCCCCTGGCCTCGGCCTGGACCGACCCGGCCACCGGCCAGCCGGCCGTGCTCGCCCGCCCCCAGGTGGACTGGGACGCCGTTGGCCTGCCCGAGGCCGAGGTGCTCGAGTGGCTGGAGGGGCTCTACCTCAACCACCACCTGCTCGCCGACCCCGAAGAACTGATTCTGCGGGCCGGCCTCGAGCGGATCGCCGGGATTCGCTAGCCCGGACGCCGCAGCCTCCGACCGACAAGGAGTACGCATGACGAACCGACAGCGCAGGGTGAGCGTGGTCAGGACGCCGTGACACCCTGCCGGCTGCGGCTCCAGGTGACCAGCGGATGCAGCAGCGAAATCAGTTGGCGCCCAGACGGCGTGAGGTTGTAACTGATCGACACCGGAGTGGTGGGCTGCACATCCCGCTCGATCAGGCCTTCGGTTTCGAGTTCCTTGAGCCGGGCCGCAAGCACCCGGTCGGAGATGCCGTCCACGAGGGCGCGGTACTCCGAGAAGCGGCGAGCGCCGCGAGCTCCGGCCATCAGGATCGCCGCGCTCCACTTGCGGCCGGCCAACTCCACGGAGATCTGGAACCGGCGGCACTCCTCCTCGTCGAGGGCAAAGGTGGATTCGGTTGGGGTCTTCATTTCCGACTGCTGCACTGACATTCCGCTCCCTCGACTCGCTAACTATTGGTTAGCAGCTTACCCCCGGATGGCGAAAAGTGGCGAGGTTTGCCATCGTGGGGTATCGGCGCTCGTTCGAGACGCCCGCACTGTGCACAGAAAGGCCCCCATGGTCACCACGATCGGCATCCTCGGGGCGGGCCGCGTCGGCTCCGCCATCGCCCGCACCGCACTCAAGGCCGGCTACGCCGTGCACATCGCCGGCTCCGGGCCGGCCGCCGACATCGAACTGATCGTCGACATCGTCATCCCCGGCGCCGTGCCGATGACGGCCGCGGAGGTCGCAGCGTCCTCCGACCTCGTCGTGCTGGCCGTGCCGATGCACAAGTTCCGCTCGGTCGACCCCGCCACCCTGGCCGGCCGCATCGTGATCGACACCATGAACTACTGGCAGCCCATCGACGGCGAGCTCGACGAGATCGCCGCAGACCCCCGCGGCAGCAGCGAGGTCGTCGCCGACTACTTCGCCGATGCCCGCCTGGTGAAGACGCTCAACCACATCGGCTACCACGACCTCGAGACGGATGCCCGGCCGGCCGGCCACCCCGAGCGGCACGCCCTGGCCATCGCCGGCGACGCGGATGCCGCGGCCGTGGTCGCCGAGGTCATCAACCGCTTCGGCTTCGACCCGGTGCTCGCCGGCCCGTTGGCATCCGGTGTCGCGTTCGAGCCGGGCTCGCCCGTCTTCGGCGGCCGGCACACCGCGGCCGAGCTCGCCGCCGAGCTGGAGCCGGCCGAGGCCGCCTAGCCCCGCTCAGACTCGCTCCACCCACCAGACAGAGGACAGAACCATGGAAATCGGCGCCTACAGCTTCGGCGACACCCCGTTGAACCCCGACGGCTCCCCGCGCAGCACGGCGGAGGGCATCCGCAACCTCTTTGACGCCATCGTCGTCGCCGACAAGGCCGGCCTGGACTACTTCGGTATCGGCGAGCACCACACCGTGAGCATGCCGGCGTCCTCCCCCGGGGCCCTGATCAGCGCCGCCGCCGCCGCGACCGGCCAGATCATTCTCGGCAGCGCCGCGAGCGTCATCAGCACGGATGACCCGGTGCGGGTCTTCCAGCAGCTCGCCACCGCCGATGCGATCTCCGGTGGCGGCCGGGTGGAGATCACCGCCGGTCGGGGGTCATCCGTGGAGACCTTCCCGCTGTTCGGCTACGACCTGGCCGACTACGACCGGCTCTACGCCGAGAAGCTCGACCTGCTGATGACCATCAACGACAGCGCGACCGAGAACGTGACCTGGTCGGGCACGGTGCGGCCGACGCTCGACGACCTGGCCGTGGTGCCCCGCCCTGTCGCCGGTCGCCTGCCGATCTGGTTGGCCACCGGCGGCAACGCGGCCTCGTCGGCCCGGGCCGGCAAGCTCGGCCTTCCGGTCTCGTACGGCATCATCGGCGGCGAGCCGCACCGGTTCGCCCCGCTCACCGAGCTGTACCGCCGGTCGGCCGCGCAGGCCGGTCACACCGAGAACATCAAGGTGTCGGTAGCTACGTTCGGGCTGGTGGCGCCCACGAAGAAGGAGGCCCTGGAGCGCTTCTACCCCGGCTGGCACAGCCTCAACGTGGAGATGGGCCGGCTGCGCGGCTGGGGCGCCCCCGATCGCCGGCAGTTCGACGCCCAGGCTGCCGCGCCCGGCGCCTACTACGTGGGCGACCCCGACGACGTCGCCGAGCGCATCGTGCACCTGCACGGCTACCTCGGTCACATGCGGCACTTCCTGCAGGGCGACTTCGGCGGCCTGCCCACCGAGCACCTGCACGAGTCGCTCACCCTGCTGGCCACCGAGGTGAAGCCGCGCGTGGCGCGGCTCCTCGCCGCCAAGTAACCCAGGCCAGGCTCGCCGGGCGAGCTCGCTGCGGCGCGGATGCCTCGCCCGTGCAGCGCGCGCGGGCACCACTCGGGAGGTGCGCGGGTGGCGCGCCGCTTCGCGGGTGGCGTGCCGCCCGCGAAGCGGCGCCTGACCCGCGAAGCGGCTGCCGACCCCACGAGAACGCGGTGGGGCGTGGCCCCGCCGGCGGCACCCGCGGGTACGGTGGGGCCATGACGGATGCGGCACTAATCGGCTCGGTGAGCGCACCCGACCTGCACGTGATGACCTACAACATCCGGCGCAAGCTGCCCACGCTGCGCCCGGACAGCCCCGACCGGTGGGACACGCGCAAACGGCTGCTGCAGCGGCTGCTCGCGGCCGAGCAGCCCACCCTGCTGGGGGCGCAGGAGGCGCTGGCCGAGCAAATCGACGTCGTCGCCGCCGCCCTCGGGCCGCACTACAGTTGGGTCGGGCACGGCCGCCATGCCGACAGGAGCGACGAGCACAACCCGATCTTCTACGACACCCGCCGCCTGCAGCTCACCGACTGGCGCCAGTGGGCGCTCTCGAGCACGCCGGAGGCACCGGGGTCGAGGTCCTGGGGCAACCTCGTGCGCCGGGTGGCGGTGTCGGCGGACTTCATCGACACGGCCACCGGCATCCGAGTGCTGGCGTTCAACACCCACTTCGACCACCTGTCCTGGCGGTCCAGGTTGAAGGCAGCCACGTTCCTGCTCGACCGGGTGCGCACCGCCCGCGCCGCTGAGCCGGATGCCGCGGTGGTCGTCACCGGCGACTTCAACGCCTCGGCCGATTCGGCGGTGTACCGCCGCCTCACCGAGGAGGGCTTGTTGCGGGACACCTGGACGGCCGCGACCACCCAGCTGACGCCGCAGTGGGGCACCATCTCGCACTACAAGCAACGCCGCCGCGGCGGGGCCCGCATCGACTTTGTGCTGGTCGGGCCGGGTATCGACGTGAGCAGCGTCGGCATCAATGCCGCCAGGTACGCCGGCAGGGCCGCATCCGACCATGAACCGGTGCAGGCCGTTCTGCGCCCGATGCCCTCGCCGACCGACGGGCAATCCGGTTAGGGTGCTGGCATGATCTCCGGGCTGCGTCGGCCCTCCGGGGCTGCAGAGGTGCTCGCCGACGCGCTCCGGGCCGTGGCGTTGGTGGGCATTGTCGTCGCCGGCGTCGGCTGGGGGCCGCTCTCCGGGGTCAGTCTCGCGCTCGTGGCCGGCGGGATGCTGCTCCCCCGGCTCCTGGGCCTGCGGCCGAGCGTGGACATCGCGTTCGGCATCGTGGTGCTCGTGGCGGTGTGGAGCAGCGTGTTGGACATCTACCTGACCACCAGGTGGTGGGACCTGCCGATGCACTTCCTGACGAACGGTCTGTGCGCCGCGCTGCTCTACATCGTGTTCGTGCAGCTCGGGGTGCTGGCCGACGCCGAGACACTTCCCCGGCCGCTGGTGACCACCGCTGTCGTGACCCTGGCGCTGGGCATGGCCCTCGGCGTTGTGTGGGAGGTGTTCGAGTGGGTCGGGCACAACTTCATCGACAACGCGATCTTCGTCGGCTACGACGACTCCATCGGCGACATGGTCTGGGGTGCCGCGGGCGCACTGCTCGCGGGCTGCCTGATGCGCCATCTGGCCGGCCCGTCCACTGCCGCCGCACGGTGCGACAACATATTGCTCAGCGACGAGGCCTGACCGGAGCGCTGCCGACTCCCGTCTCTCGTGTCGCCCCCCCTTGTATCGGACCCTTTGTATCTGATAGATATAGCTGTGAGTGAGAGCGAGGGTACGGATGGCGGTGTCAGAACAGACCCGTATGGCCGTCCTCGGCGGGCTGAGCATCACGCCGATGACGGGTTATGCCCTGCGCGAGCAGATCCGCGACACCCTCGGGCACTTCTGGGCGGAGAGCTTCGGCCAGATCTACCCAGCGCTCTCGGCCCTGGAGCGCGAGGGCCTGATCGAGCGTCAGCCCGCCGCGCGAGCGGGTTCGTCCACCTTTGCGATCACGCCGGCGGGCAGCATCCGGTTGCGCGAACTGCTCTCAGAGGCCCCACAGCCCGCCCAACCGCGCAACGGCCTGCTGCTGCGGCTGTTCTTCGGGCGGCAGCTGGGCGAGGCGGCCTGCCGGGCGTTGGTGCAGGATGCCCGCGCCCGCGCCGAGACCGACCTCGCCCGGATGCGCGGCCTCCGCGCCGAGCTGCGGGGCGATATCGGCCCGGATGCGCCGTTCATCCTGCTCACCGTGCTGGCCGGGGAGCACTCCGCGCGAGCCTCGATCGCGTGGGCGGAGGAGGCCACCCGGCTTCTGGACGGCCTGGTCGCCGCGGAACCGGAGCCCTCGTGAGCGCGGGCCTGGTCACAGCGGCCTCGATCGTTTTCTGTGTGCTCATGGTCGCATTGATCGTCTTCCAGGCCGCGCTCATCGCCGGGGCGCCGCTGGGGCACCTCGCCTGGGGCGGCCAGGACCGGGTGCTGCCCATTCAGAAACGTCTGGGCAGCGCCGTCTCGATCGGGCTGTACCTGGTGTTCGGCGTGGTGGTGCTGCAGCGAGCCGGGTTGGCCGACGTGATCCCCTGGCCGGGGTTCGTCGGCGTCGCCATCTGGGTGCTCGCCGGCTATTTCGCGCTCGGCATCGTGCTGAACGGCATGTCCAGGTCGAGGCCGGAGCGGTGGACGATGGCGCCGCTGTGCGCGGTGCTTGCGGGCCTCACGGTGATCGTGGCTCTGGGCTGAGGTCGGCTCGCAGGGGCGCGGCGAAGAACTCCCGCTCGTGCCCGGCCGAGGCGCGAAAGGCCAGCGCCATGCGGCGCCGGGCCGGTTCGTTCGCGGCTGAGGCCGCCCCTGTGACGATCTCGATCGCGCGGGCCGTCGACGCGGCGAACGCCTCGTCCGCGTAGGTGTCCAGCCAGCTGCGGTACGGATGCTCCGCGTGCGACAGCGGATGCAGCCGCGCGCCGACATCCTGGTACATCCAGAAGCAGGGCAGCAGCGCCGCGACGAGCACGCCGTAGTCGCCGCTCGCGCCGGCGGCGGCCAGATGGTTGAGGTAGGCCGTGGTCGCCCCGCTGGGCCGCACGTCGGCCAGGTTCTCCTCGTCGATCCAGCCGGTGTGCAGGGCGAGTTCGGCGGCGATCGCACCGTGCGCGCTGGCCGCCCAGAACGCCTGCTCGGCGCTGGTCGGGGCGAGCCGGCTCGCGATGGCCAGCATCCGGGCGTACTCGCGCAGGTACAGCGCGTCCTGCTCGAGGTACCAGAGGAACACCTCCCGGTTGAGTGAACCGTCACCCAACCGCCGAACGAACTGCAGCTCGTCGGTCTCGCTGCGGATGTCGCCGATGTCGTGCCACCACGACCGGGCGACCTGCGCCGGGGTGGGGTGGGTCTGCAGACCGCCGCGCTGCCAGAGGCCGGCGAAGTGCTGGATCGGACCGTGCCCCGTGCCCACATCGAGGTCGTCGGAGTGGGCGATGCTCTCGGTCAACCAGAGTTTCGCTTCGGCGACCGCGTCACCCCAGTCCGCCAGGGTCGGTTCGGCCCCGCCCGCCAGGGCCACCACCCGTGTGGCGACCGCAGAGGAGAAGGAACATCCGGTTCCGTGGGTGTTGACGGTGTCGATCCGCAGCCCGGGAAATTCCCGCACGGTGTGGGCGTCGACGAGCGCATCCGGCACGGCATCACCGGCCAGGTGCCCGCCCTTGGCCAGCACCAGCACCCCGTACGTGTCGGCGACCTGCCTGGCCTGGCGCAGTACCTCGGCCCAGCTGCCGGCCACGGCTTCCCCGGCGAGAACGGCGAGCTCAGGGATGTTGGGCGTGACCACGTGCACCACGCTCAGCAGCTCGCGCAGGGCCTGTTCGGCATCCGTCGTCAGCAGCCGGTCGCCGCTGGTGGCGATCATGACGGGATCGAGCACCACGATCGGGGGTGCAACCTGGGCCAGCCACTCGCCGACGGCACGGGTGACATCGACGTCGGCGAGCATGCCGATCTTGACGGCATCGATCCGCACGTCATCGCTGACGGCGATCAGTTGGTCGCGCAGGAAGGCCACCGGCGGCACGTGCACCGAGCGCACGCCATGGGTGTTCTGCGCGACGAGCGCGGTGACCACGGCCATGCCGTAGCCACCGTTGGCCGCGATGCTCTTGAGATCGGCCTGGATGCCCGCACCACCGGTGGGGTCGGTGCCGGCGATGCTCAGCACGCGCGGGATGCGTGGGGTGGCGCCGGTCATGCGCTCGCTCCCCACGCTGCTCGCAGCTCGCGGGCTGCCTGGTCGGGGTGCGGTGCCGCGCAGATCGCCGACACCACGGCGGCGCCCGCGGCACCGCACTCGCGGAGGGCGGCCAGGTCGCGCAGGCCGACCCCGCCGATGGCCACGGCCGGAAGCGTGCTGACCCCGACCAGGCGGGCGAACTCGGCCAGCCCGAGGGCCGGCGGGGCATCGGTCTTGGTGCGGGTGGGGTGCAGTGCGCCGATGCCGACGTAGTCGATGAGGGCCGGGTCGTCGGCCGCTCGGCGCAACTGCGCATCCGTCGACGCGCTCAGCCCGATCACGGCGTCGAAGCCGACGAGGTCGCGCACGGCGCTGACGGGCAGGTCGGATTGCCCGACGTGCACCCCGGTCAACCGGCGGCCGGCGGCGCGGGCGGCCAGGAACACGTCGACCCGGTCGTTCACAATCAGCGCGACGGTGTCGGGCAGCTCGTCCGCGATGCGCAGCACGGTGTCGAGGAACTCCTGTGCGGAGGCGTGCTTCTCGCGCACCTGCACGGCGCTCACTCCCCCGGCGACGGCGTGGCGCACCACGTCGACGACGGTGTGCCCGGCCGCGGCGGCCTGGGCCGTGTCGGTGACCAGGTAGAGCGACAGGTCGATCGGAGCACGGTTCAGCGGAGCACCGTTCATCGGAGCACCGCCCGACGCTCGATGTCCTGCGCGTTGACGGTGGCCAGGGCGTCCACGAAGGCGACGGCGAAGCTGCCAGGTCCGGCGGCGGTCTCCGCCGCCAGCTCGGCCGCGACCGTGTACACCGTGGCCGCGGCCACCGTGCTGGCGAACCTGTCGTCGTCGACCGCGGCGAACGCGGCCATCACCGCGCCGAGGGCGCAGCCCCCGCCGGTGACCCGGGTGAGCAGCGGATGCCCGTTGTCGATGCGCACCAGCTGGCGGCCATCCGTGATGATGTCGACGGGACCGGAGATGGCGATCACCCCGCCGGTCGACTCGGCGAGCGCGGTGGCCGCCGTGAGTGCGGCATCCACCTCGTCGGAGGAATCAACGCCGCGGCCGCCGGAACCGGCGCCGGCCAGCGCAATGATCTCGGAGGCATTGCCGCGCACCACGGTGGGCCGCAGGTCGCGCAGGGCGAACGCCAGCGGCGTGCGCACGGGCAGGAAGCCGACGGCCACAGGGTCGAGCACCCACGGCGTCCCGGCCGCGTTCGCGGCGGGCACGGCCTCGACCATGGCGTCACGTTGCTCGGCCGTCGGGGTGCCGAGGTTGACCAGCAACCCGGATGCGATCGGCGCGAACGCACCCGCCTCGCGCGGGATGTCGACCATCGCCGGCGCCGCCCCGAGCGACAAAAGCACGTTCGCGGTGAAATTCACCACGACGCTATTGGTGATGCACTGCACGAGCGGCGAGCGGGATCGCACCTCGTCTAGCGCTGAACAGGTGAATGAAATCAGGTCTTCTGGCGTGCGCATATGCGCGACATCCCTTCGCTAGTACTAACTAGATCAGGTTCAACGGGTGTTATCTCAGCTCCAGATGGAGCACCCCGTGTCACTTGGCTTCTGTGCAGCGTAGTGGAAAGCGCGACGCAGATTCGCGCTCGAGAAACCCCAGACCCACGTGTGAGTCCCCGCCTGCCCGTGCGACGATAGAACAGCACCGCACCCGCCCGATCGCCATCGAGAGGTGACCAGATGTCCGGCACGGCCGTTGTCACCCCGATCGCCCCGCGCCTGCAGCGTGACCGGCTCGTGGTGCCCGATGTGGCCCGCGGCGTCGCGATCATGGCCATGCTCGTCGCCCACGCCGGCCCCATCATGGTCGACCAGCCCGCCGCCACGGCGTTCCTGCAGGGGCAACTCAACGACCTCGCGTCGCCGCTGTTCGCGGTGGCGATGGGTGCGGCCGCGGCAATCGTGCTGGCCAAGGCCGGCCCCACCGCATCCGCCCGGCTCACCGTGGTGCTGCAGAACCTCATCCGCGGCGTGATCCTGGTGCTGCTCGGGGTGGTGCTGTCCACCTGGGGCAGCTGGATCGCCATCGTGCTCTCGTTCCTGGGCATCGTGCTGGCCATCGGCACGCCGCTGGTGCTGCTCGGCACCCGGGCGCTGATCGCGGTAACGGCGGCGGTGCTGGTGCTCGGCGCCCCCCTGAACGAACTGGTGCTCACCGCCACCGGCCCGCTGATCACCTCCGGCGAGCGCGGCCCCACGAGCTTCCTGCTGGAGTGGCTCTTCCTCAGCCCGCACTACCGGGTGACCAACCTGCTGCCGTGGTTCCTGATCGGGGCGTTGTTGTTCCGCATCCGCTTCGGCGGCCGCCTGACCGGTTGGATCATGCTCGCGATCGCGGGGCCGGCCTGGCTGCTCGGGCCGCTCTGGCGCGGCGCCACCGGTGAGGAGTTCAGCGCGTCTGGCAGCTACCTCGACACCCTGCACGACGCCGGGCTGGTGCTGCTCACACTGGGGCTCATCATTTTGCTCGCCTCGGTTCGGCAGCCAGGTGCCGCCCGGGTGATCCATGCCGGGTTCCTGCCGTTTCAGGCGATCGGGTCGATCTCCCTGTCGCTCTACGTGTTCCAGGTGGGTGTGGTCGCGCTGATGGCCGACAACGGCATCCGCTACGGCACCACCGACCCGGTGGCTTGGCTGGTGCTCGTCGTCGGCGTGCCGTTGGTGGGGATCCTCTGGTGGCGGTTCGTGGGCAAGGGCCCGATCGAGTGGCTGATCGGCGTGGTGTCTGGCCGGTATCGCTTGCGCCGGGCGAGCGTCGGAGCCGACTCGGCCCGATAGGCAGCGCGCCGAGTCACCGCGGCACCCCTCATCTGCGGACTTTGCACGGTTCTGGGGCCGGTGCACTATGCAAAGTCCGCAACTGAGCGCTCGAATGCTCTGGCTAGGCGACCGACCAACCACCGTCGCTGGCCAGCACCTGGCCGTTCACGTTCACGCCGTCATCGCTGAGCAGGAACGTGATCGACGCGGCGAGCGCATCCGCTTCGACGGCGTCGGTGAGCACCGCCATGCCGGCGCGCACCCGCTCTGCGCCGAGCGCCGAGGCGAAGGTGGCCTCGATGTTGGTGATGACGGGGCCGGGTGCCACGGCATTGACCCGGATGCCGCTGGGCCCGTACATGTAGGCGCTGCTCTTGGTCAGCCCCACGACGGCGTGCTTGGACGCCGTGTACGCCACCCCGGCCGCCGAGCCGCGAAGCGCCGCCTCTGAGGCGACGTTGACGATCGAGCCGGACTGGCGCTCGAGCATGCCGGGCACGACGGCGCGCATGAGCTTCATGCTGCCGTCCACGTTGATCGCGAAGACCCGCTGCCAGACGGCGTCGGTCACCTCGTGCACCGGGGTCATGTCGTCCATGATGCCGGCGACGTTGGCGAGGGCGTCGATCCGGCCGCCCGCGGCCTCGACGATCCTGGCGATGGCGGCGTCGTCGGTGATGTTCGCCACCACGGGCACGATGTCGGCGCCGGCCAGCTCGGCCGCGAACTCGGTGAGGCGCTCTTCCGAGATGTCCACCGCGATCACGCGGCCGCCCTCGCGGGCAACCCTGGAGGCGGTGGCCCGGCCGATGCCGGAGCCCGCACCGGTGACGATGACGGTCTTGCCGGTGAACCGGCCGGTGTCGAGGCGCTCGACCCACTCCGGGCGCTCCACCGGTGCGGCGACGGATGCGCTGGGCTCGGCCGGCGCCGGCGCATCCGTCGTGGCAGACGCGGGCACGTCGCCGAGCTCGACCCGG
Source organism: Cryobacterium inferilacus (assembly GCF_019599185.1). Classification (GTDB taxonomy): domain Bacteria; phylum Actinomycetota; class Actinomycetes; order Actinomycetales; family Microbacteriaceae; genus Cryobacterium; species Cryobacterium inferilacus. The sequence continues at coordinate 17,883 of NZ_JAIEUL010000011.1, forward strand.
CGCACCAGCTCCTCGATCAGCTCGGCCGGGAACTTGCCCTTGCTGAGCTTGACCAGGCGCTTGAGGGCGAGCTTGCGCACGGGCTTGAGCGCGTCGGCGCTCTGGCCGCCCTGGGCCAGGAGGTCACGCAGGATCGGCCCGCCGATCGGGTCGTCGAGCCAGGTGCCGACCGAGGAGTCGGCGGAGAGGGTGGTCTGGGGCATGAGTGTGGTTCCTTGTCTTGTCGGGTGACCGGCTCGGAAAGCTTGTCTGTGATCCGGACAACGTTGTCCGGATGTAACCTACCTCGGTGGCCACAATTTCCAAAGCGAACCGCGGACCGAGCGCCGGACCCGAGAACCGGCGGGCGCTCCTCGATGCTGCTCGAGCGGTTTTCGCCACGGATGGGTTCGCCGCGCCGCTGAGCGCCGTGGCCAGACGCGCGGGGGTGGGCCAGGGCAGCCTCTACCGGCACTTCCCCGATCGCACGGCGTTGGCGATCGCCATCTTCGACGAGAACCTCACCGCGCTGGAGACCTTCGTGGACCGGCCGGAAAGCACCCTGGACGACCTGCTCGACCGCGTGATCGAGCAGGCGCTCACCTCCACGGCGCTCATCGACCTGGTGATGGCCGACGCCCACGACCCCCGCGCGGTGCACCTGGCGGACCGGCTCACGGCCGTCGTCGCGCGCCTGCTCGCCCGCGAACAGGCCGCCGGCCGCATCGGCGAGCACGTTGGCACGGCCGATGTGATCCTCGCGGTATCGATGCTGGCCGGGGTGCTCGCCCGCAGCGACTCCGCCGATCGCCCGGATGTGGCCCGGCGCGCCTGGGCGCTCTTCCACGCGGCCTTCACCCCGCGCTGACACCTGCTGCCCGCAGCACCCAGCACGATGCTCACCCGCATGGCGTCCGGGCGGGGCATACTGGCGGGAACATCCGTCTGAGATGCACCACGGAAGGACCCCCGTGAGCTTCTGGATCTGTGCCACCTGCGGCGTCGAGCACGCCGACAACACCGGCGTCTGCGCCATCTGCGCCGATGAGCGGCAGTGGGTGCCGGCCACCGGGCAGAGCTGGACCACGCTGTACGACCTGTTCGAAGGCGGCTACCGGGCCGAGCTGCACCGGCTGGAACCTGACCTATTCGGCATCGAGAGTCGCCCGAGCGTGGGCATCGGCCAGCAGGCCAAGCTGCTCTGCACCCCCACGGGCAGCGTGCTCTGGGACCCGATCGGCTTCGTCGACAATGACATCGCCAACCAGGTGCTCGACCGCGGGCCGGTGCGCGCGATCGTGGCCAGCCATCCGCACATGTTCGGGGTGCAGGTGGAGTGGAGCCGTGCGCTCGGCGGCGTGCCGGTGCTGGTGGCCGAGGCCGATCTGGCCTGGGTGGCCAGGACCGACCCGGTGATCGAACCCTGGTCCGCAGAGAGGACGCTGCTCCCCGGCGTCACCCTGGTGCCGGTCGGCGGGCATTTTCCCGGCAGCGCGGTGCTGCACTGGGCGGCCGGCGCCGACGGGCGCGGGGTGCTACTCAGCGGCGACACCGTGTTCGCCAATCCCGACCGCACCTCGGTGAGCTTCATGCGCAGCTACCCCAACCGGCTGCCGCTCTCCGGGGTGGTGGCGGAGCGCATCGCCCGCACCCTGGAGCGGTTCGACTTCGACCGGTTGTACGGCAATTTCGACACCGTGATCGACACGGATGCCCGCGGCATCGTGCGCCGGTCGGCCGACCGGCACTGGGGCTGGGCGCGCGGCGACTTCGACCGCCTCACCTGAGTCGGCGCCTCACCTGAACTGCGGGCAATTCGGCGAGGCGGGTCCGGTCAGGCCGGGTGGGCTCAGGCCGGGTGGGGTGGGGTCGGACCGGGGCGTTCCGGCGGTTCGGGCAGGATGCGCAGGCCAGCCGGGGTGTTCGCCACTTGAACGAGCTCGTCGATCCAGGCCCGGTTGAGGGTGGGCTCACGTTTGCCGGAGAACTCGAAGTCGAGCGGCACCGCAGGGTTCAGCCAGATGGAGCTGTGCCCGCTGCCGGACTCCTTGGACCTCTCCCAGGAGAACGCGAAACTCTCACCGCGGCGCAGCTTGGCGACGATCACGACCTTGAGGTGCGCCAACGTGCGGTCGTCGATCTCCACCGAGATCGCGGGCGACCCGTAGATGAACTTGCCCATCACATGCCCTTACCCTGGTCGATCTCCTCGACGGCCTGATTGAATTCCGCGGCGTGCAACTCGGCTTCCGCCTCGGTCTCGGCCGAGGGCTCCTGCACCGCCAGGATGTGGGCGGGCGGGAACACCGGCAGGGGAAAGAGCGCGATCTCGCCTTCCAGGGACTCCTCCGCGACATCCGCCACGTCGAGTTCGGTGGCCGGGCCGAGCACCAGGGTGTGGGTACGGGTGCTGCCGTCCGGTTCGCGCACCTTGATGCCGACCGCGACGCTCTCCTCCCCCTGGGAGTGAGCGGTGACATAGCCGAGCAGGGCCTCCGCCACGTCGTCGCCGGTGAGGAGGGTGCCACCGGCGTAGGTGATGAGCTTCATGTTCCCGACCATAACCGCGCCGTCGGCTCTGCGGAAGGTGGCCGCGCCGAACGCGCCGGGTCCGGGGTCGGGAGAATCGCTTTCGAGAGTGCTAACACGACAACGATGCATTCCGGCCCCGGCGCGCCGACAGTTGTGCAGCGAAGTGCACAGCCCTCTCCCCAACGATTCCACAGGGTAATCCACAGCCATCGGCCCGTGTTTGCGGCGGTTTCCACACTCTCTGCACAGGGTTATCCACAGGATGGGGAGAGAAGAGATATTCGATTTTCCTGTGGCGGCATCCGAACACCGGTTACCGTACCGCTCTCAGCCCTGAACAGGTAGCCGGAGCGGAGCTACACTCCCTGCATGAAGACTCAGCATTTTTCCGCAGAGATCAAGGCCCCGGCCGACATCGTCTGGGAGACGATGCTCGACGACGCCACCTACCGGCAGTGGACCACGGTGTTCAATCCGGATTCGCATTTCCTCGGGAGCTGGCTGCCGGGTAGCGAGATCCGGTTCCTGGGCACGGGCCCGAACGGCGAGGTGGGCGGCATGGTCGGCGTGATCGCCGAGCACCGGCCGCACGAGTTCGTGTCCATCGAGTACCGCGGGCAGATTGTGGACGGCATCGAAGACACCAGTAGCGCCCTGGCCCAGCGAATCACCGGCATGCACGAGAACTACACTTTCACCGAGGTGGACGGCGTCACCACCGTGGCCGTTGCGATCGATCTCGACGAGGCCTACGCCGATGAGCTCAGCGCGGAGTGGCCGGTGGCGCTGGCCAAGCTCACCGAGCTTGCCGAGGCCGAGGCGGTCACGCAGGGCCAGCATCCGGACCGGTAGCCTCTCGGGCGGCGCGGGCCGCGCGGGCCGCACGGCTACTCGCGCAGGCCGAAGCGGGTGTGGATGGGCGCACTCCAGCGCGGCGCCCACCAGAGGATGCGCTCGAGTGCGGTCATCACCGCCGGCACGAGCACGATCCGCACCAGGGTCGCATCCAGCAGCACCGCCACGGCAAGAGCGGTGCCGATCTGCTTCATCTGCATCAGCTCGCCGGTGGCGAAGCCCGCGAAGACCAGCACGATGATCAGCGCCGCCGAGGTGATGATGCGCCCCGAACTCTGCAGGCCGGTCTCGATGGCTCCGCGGGTGCTCTCGCCGCGATCGTGATGCTCCTTGATGCGAGCGAGCAGGAACATCTCGTAGTCCATGGCCAGGCCGAAGCCGAAGGTGAGCACCAGGGCGAGCACGAGGGCGTCGACGCCCGAGATGGCGTCGGGGTCGAAGTTGAGCAGGCCGGACAGGTTGCCGTCCTGGAACCCCCAGACCAGCACGCCCGCGGCGGCACCGAGCGAGATCGCGCTGATCACCAGTGCCGTGAGCGGGATGACCACCGACCCGGTCATGAGGAACAGCAGAACGAAGGTGGCCACGGCGATGATCAGCACCGCCCACGGGGCCCCGGCGGCCAGGGAATCGAGGTAGTCGACGGACTGCGCGTCTGCGCCGCCTACCCAATTGTCGAAGGCCGGCCGGTCCGCGCGGATCTCGCGCACCACGTCGGCACCCCGGTGGGTGTCGACGCTGACCCTGCTCACCCAGTAGCCGTTCTGCAGAGCCGGCGGCGCCACATCCGTCACCCCGGGCAGGTCGGCGACGTCTTCGGCCCACCCGGTGGCGCCGGCCTCGTCGGTGCCGGACACCAGCAGCACGCGGGGCGCGGTGGCCAGCTGGAACTCCTCGTTCAGGGTGGTGATGAAGTCGTACTGGCTGGACGAGCGCGGGATGACATCGTCGGCGCTGTTCGCCACCGTCATCGACAGCACCGGGCTGCTGAGCAGCAGAAGCACGGCCGTGCCACCGAGGGCGACCAGCACCGGCGCCCGCTGCACGAGCCGGGCCAGCTTGGAGAAGACCCCCTCCTCCGGCGCGATGTCGCCGAACCGGGTGAGCCAGCGACCCACCCCGGGGATGCGGGTGAGCAGACCGGGCTGCACCAACCGCTCGCCGAGGTAGCCGAGCAGCGCCGGCACGAGCACGAGCGCGGTGAGAATGGCGATAAGCACCACGCAGATCGCCCCGATGGCGATGGCACGGATGATCGCCGGTTCGAACACGAGCAACCCCGCGGCGGCGATGGCGAAGGTGAGCCCCGAGTACAACACCGTGCGGCCGGCCGTGTTCACCGTGCTGCCCACAGCCTGGAGCATGAGTTCGTGCCGACTGTGCCGGTGGTGGGGCAGCGCGGCCAGCTCCCCGGTCTCGAGCGCGGGCAGCTGGCTGAACGGTTCGCCGTGCGGGCCGGGCGGGGCACCGGGGCCGCCGCCGCCCACCCGCGCCCGGAACTCCTCCCGGAATCGGCTGACCATCAGCAGGCCGTAGTCGATGGAGAGGCCCAGCCCGATCACGGTGATCACGTTCATCACGGTGATGCCGATGTCGAGTACGAAGGTGAAGGCGTAGAGCATCCCCAGCGCACCGATGATTGACGCGATGGCGCCGACCAGGGGGATGCCGGCCGCGAGGAAGCCGCCGAAGATCACCAGCATCACCAGTAGAGCGATGGGCAGGGCGATCAGTTCGCCCTTCTGCAGATCGGACTCGGCGACGGCGACGAGCGAGTCCACGATCAGGGGCGCGCCGCCCACCTCCACCCGGGCGGGCGGGTCGAGCTGGCTGATTTCATCCGCTGTGATCTGCAGGAGGCGGTGCACCTGGCTGAGCAGCGGGTCGGGAACGGAGCCGTCCGTGGCCGCCATGGTCACGGTCAGGAGCATCCCCTCGCCGTCCGCGGAGAGCAGCGGTGCGGCCGCCGGGTTGATGGTGCCATCGGGCAGCGACGGCATGGCCAGCGGGTTGATCACCTGCGCGACGCCGTCCACCTGGTCGAGCCGCAGGGTGGCGGAGTTCAGGACGGCCGCGAGGTCGGGCGAGGCCAGGTCGGTGGGATGCACGAGGAGCGAGAGCGACTCGGTCTGCTCGCTCTCCGGCCCCTCGATCAGGTCGGCGGCGGCCTGCGCCTCCCCCTGCACCGACGGCCCCTCACTCGAGAGCCTCTCGAACAGGCTCTGTCCGCTGACCCCGAATAGCGCTGTAGCCACACAGGCGGCGAGCGCGACGACCCAGCACAACAGTGAGATGAGGCGGTGGCGGGCGACGCTCACGCCCAATTGTCGCAACATGACGGGTCATTCCTCGGCTAGTGGATGCGCACCGCTCGGCCGGGTACGCCGGGCCCCCGGCCCTACCGCGGCCAAACTACTCCCGTCGCAGCGGTCGCGTCGGGCCACACACACCGCCACCGGGTCTACCCTGCAGGCATGACCGCACACGGGCAACCCATCCCATTGGAGCAGCACTTCGCCGGGCAGGATCCGTTGGCGCGCACCCTCTTCGACGACGTCGCCGCTGCCGTGCGTTCGATCGGCGAGGCCGAGGTGCGCGTGACAACGAGCCAGATCGCCTTTCGACGCGCACGCTCGTTCGCCTGGACCTGGCTGCCCGGCCGGTACCTCGCCGGCGGCGTGGCTCCGCTGGTACTCACGATCGACCTGGATCGGTTCGACACCTCGCCCAGGTGGAAGGAGGTGGCGGAGCCCACCCTCAACCACTTCATGCACCATCTCGAGCTGCACAGCACCGCAGACCTCGACGCCGAGGTGCTCGACTGCCTGCGCGAAGCCTGGACCAAAGCCGGCTGACCCGGAGCGACGACCAGAGCGGGCAGTCAGTTGGCTTGGGCGCAGGAGTCGTCCGCGGCGGTGCGCCCGGTGATTCCATCGAGCGGCTCTGGGCTGGGCGTTGCCGGCTGGGTCGGCACGTCCGTCGCCCCCGCATCGGCGGGTGGGTCGGCGGGCACATCGGCCGGCGGGTCAGCAGTGACGGGTTCCTCGGTCGGCTCCGCGGCAAGCGAGAACGGTTCGTCGGCGGCGATCTTGGCGAACATGGCGTCGGCGAGATCCTGCGTCGGAACCACCTTGCCCGGGAAGGCGGGGTCGTCCGTGGTGCCCGGATACTGCACGAACACCAACCGGTCGAGGTCGATGTCCTTGATCGCCAGCGCCATCTCCACCATGGTCTGCGGGGAGGCCAGGCTGGTCGAGAGCTGAATGTTCCTGGTGGCGGCATTGGCCAGGGTGAACAGCCGGGGGATGTTGCCGAAGGTGCCGTCGCCCTGCACCGTGCGCATCAGCGACGCCAGATAGATCTGCTGCGACGAGATGCGGGAGAGGTCGCTGCCGTCACCGACACCTTTTCGGCTGCGCAGGAACGCCAGTGCTGTCTCGCCGGAGACGACACTCGTGCCGGCAGGCAGGTTGAGGGCGGCCTCCGGGTCGTTGATCGGTGCGCTCAGGCAGATCGGTACCCCGCCGACGGCGTCGCTCATCTGCACGACACCGTTGAACGACACCAGGCCGGCGAACGGAATCTCCAGCCCGGTGACCGCGGCGACCGTGTCGACCACGCAGGGCAGCCCGCCTCTGGACATGGCCTCGTTGATCGGCGCGGCCGCCATGGCGTCGAACTGCTCGCCGGTCTCGGCGTGTGTGCATTCCGGATGCGCCACGATGAGGTCCCGAGGAATGCTCACGACGACGGCGTTGCTGTGGTCGGCCGAGACGTGCACGAGGATGTTGACGTCGTTGAGGGCGCTCTCCCGCACACCGTAGGCGGCGCCCTGGGCGGCATCGTTGTCGACGCCGACGATCAGGATGTTGAATCCGTCCTTGTAGCCGGCGATGGTGACCGGTTCCTCCGCCGCATCACCGCCGGTGATGTCGATGGAGTTCGCGGACACCTCGCTCGTGAGCTGCCACACGGCCAGCGCCGCCAGCGCGGTCCCGCTCACCAGGAGCACGGCCAGCACCATGGCGACCCCGGCCAGGAGGCCGGTGACCGGGTTCGACCGCTTGAGCCGGCCATGCCTGGCGATGCCGGCAATCCGCTCGTGTTCTTCGCCCACCTTGCGCCCGCCCCTCGTGCCACAGTCCTGCGGACGATAGCACCCCCACCGGGCTGCCGCCGGAGTTGGTGCCCCTCACACCCCGATCCCGACGGCTTCGGCACAGCGAGGGGCGACCGGCCTAGCCGGTCGCCCCGTCGGTGCGCGTGGTGCTCGCTCTAGACGGCCACGTCTCCGCGCCAGCCGTCGCCCTGGTTGGCGGGGTTCTCGACGAAGGTCTTGAACTGCTTGAGGTCCTTGCGGATCACGTGGTCGTCGACGCCGAAGACGGCGCCCATCTTCTCCAGGAAGCCCTCGGCCTCCCAGTCCAGCTGCACGGTGACCCGCGAGGTGGTGTCGCTCAGGCGGTGGAAGGTGACCACGCCGGCGTGCTTCTCGTCGCCGGAAGTGCTCTTCCAGGCCACGCGCTCGTCGGGGTGCTGCTCGGTGATCTCAGCATCGAACTCACGTTCGGCTCCACCGATCTTCACCTTCCAGTGCGTGTGGGTGTCGTCGATCTGGCTGATGCTCTCGACGTAGTCGAGGAAGTGCGGGAATGATTCGAACTGGGTCCACTGGTTGTACGCGGTGCGTACGGGAACGTCAACGTCGATTGTCTCGATTACCTGGGTCACGGTTAGATCCTCTGTCCTGTTTCGCGATGCCCGCGTCATCGGTGTTGACTGGCGGGCGAACGCTCTGGCGGGGTGGTCGACTCCTGGCCGGGTAGGCGGACTCGATTGTGCGAGTGTTCGTCTAGCTATGACGTATCCAGTGGCCCATTCGTCACGGCGGCGGCCGGATCCGGTGCTGAATCCGGCCGCCTGAGGCGGGTTATGCCTTGCCGACCGGGCGGGTCGAGTCCTTCGCCGTGGCCTTGCGGGGCTTACGGTCCTCTGCGCTGACCATCCAGATGTACTGCTCCAGCTTGAGGATGAAGCCGTTCAGGATATCAGCGCTGGCCGGGTCTTCTTCGTCGACAGCCTCGTGAACTTCGCGGATGTTGTCGACCGTCGCGGTGAGCAACGCTGTGACCAGTCCCACGGTTTCGGTGGTGTCCACCTCGCCGGCGGGGAACTTGGGCAGGTGCGTGGTCTTCGTGACGGTTTCGGTGCGGCCGTCGGGCAGAGCGTCGAGTGCGCGCATCCGCTCGGCGAGCTCATCGGTGAAGATTCGGGCGTCGTCGATGATCTCGTCGAGCTGCAGGTGCAGGTCGCGGAAGTTCTTGCCCACGACGCTCCAGTGCGCCTGCTTGCCCTGGACGTGCAGTTCGATCAGGTCGACCAGGACCGACTGCAGATTGCTGCCGAGCTCTGCGGATGCCTTCATTGGGATTCCCTTCGTCACCGGCGGGAACGGATCTGGGCCGAATGCTCAGCCGGGGTCCCGCCTGGTTCTGAGAGCACACTAGCAGCGGCCGCCGACAGAATCGCCACTCAGGCCTTTCCCAGTTTTGGTCGGCCTGTCGCAGCTATTCTGACGAATCATTCGGTAGTTCTTCCGAATAACTACCGACCGAAAGCACCCCATGACCACCGTCACGCCCCGCTCGCTTCCCTACCCGCTTGGTGCCACTCTCGTCGACGGCGGCGTCGACGTTGCGGTGTATTCCGAGACCGCCGACCGCGTCGAATTCTGCTCCTTCGACGCCGACGGAGCGGAGTCGCGCACCGTCCTGACCGAGCGCACCGGCCACGTTTTCCACGGCATCGTGCCTGGCGCAGGGGTCGGCACCCGGTACGGCCTGCGGGTGCACGGACCGTGGGATCCGGCGAACGGCCTGCGGCACAATCCGAACAAGCTCCTGCTCGACCCGCACGCCACCGCTGTCGAAGGTGACTACGCCTGGGGCCAGGAGGTTTTCGGTCACGACCAGCAGAATCCTTCGGAGCTGGACCCGAGCGACTCGGCCGGGAGCACCCCGCGCTGCGTGATCACCGACCCCGCCTTCGACTGGGCCGGCGACACCGCCCCGCGCACCCCGCTGGCCTCCTCGGTGATCTACGAGGTGCACGTCAAGGGCTTCACGCAGACGCATCCCGACGTGCCGGAGGACATCCGTGGCAGCTACGCCGGTCTCGCGAGCCCGGCGGCCATCAAGCACTTCACCGACCTCGGCGTCACCGCCGTCGAGCTCATCCCGGTGCAGCAGTTCGTGCAGGACAGCCACCTCGAAGAGAAGGGCCTGCGCAACTACTGGGGCTACAACACCATCGGCTTCTTCGCCCCGCACGGCGACTACGCCGCGGCCGGCGACGGTGGCGCCCAGGTGGCCGAGTTCAAGGAGATGGTCAAGGCGCTGCACGCCGCCGGCCTCGAAGTGATCCTCGACGTGGTCTACAACCACACCGCCGAGGGCAACCACATGGGCCCGACCCTGTCGTTCAAGGGCATCGACAACGAGGCCTACTACCGCCTGGTGGAGGGCGACACGGGCAACTATTTCGACACCACCGGCACCGGCAACAGCGTCAACGTGAGCCACCCGGCCGCGCTCGGCCTGATCATGGACTCCCTGCGGTACTGGGTCACCGAGATGCACGTGGACGGCTTCCGCTTCGACCTGGCCACCACCCTCACCCGGCAGGGCGGCGACGCCGAACTGCACAGCGCCTTCCTCACCCTCATCCAGCAGGACCCGGTGCTCGCGCCGGTGAAGATGATCGCCGAGCCGTGGGACACCGCCGGCTACCAGGTCGGCGGGTTCCCTGCCGACTGGTCGGAGTGGAACGGCAAGTTCCGCGACGACGTGCGCGGCTTCTGGCACGGCAACGCCGCCCTGCTCAGCACCCTCAGCCAGCGGGTGCTCGGCAGCCCAGACGTGTACGAGGGTGATCGCCGCTCGCCGCTGTCGAGCGTGAACTTCGTCACCGCGCACGACGGCTTCACCCTGGCCGACCTCACCATGTACGACGAGAAGCACAACGAGGCCAACGGCGAAGACAACAACGACGGCGAGAGCGACAACCAGTCCACCAACAACGGCGTCGAGGGCCCCACCGACGACGCCGAGGTGAACGAACGCCGCGACCGGATGCGCCGCAACCTTCTGGCCACCCTGCTGCTCTCCGCCGGTGTGCCCATGATCCTCGGCGGCGACGAACTCGGCCGCAGCCAGGGCGGCAACAACAACGCCTACTGCCAGGACGACGAGATCTCCTGGTACGACTGGGCCAACACCGATGACGACCTGCTGGCCTTCACCCGCACCCTGCTCGAGCTGCGTCGGGAGAACCCGGCGCTTCGACCCGCCTGGTTCCGGCAGGCGCCCGGCGCAGACGCCATCGACACGGTGCGGGTGCTGCGGGCGGATGCCGCGGAATTCACCGACGAGGACTGGGCCGACGACGACGCCCACGCGATCACCTTCGTGCTCGAGCACACCGGGGCGGATGCCTTTGCGCTGCTGCTGAACGCCGCCGCCAACGGGGTCGAGTTCACTGTTCCGGTCGCGCCGAATCGCGAGTGGGAACTCGCCGCTTCGAGTGACCCCGACCAGCAGGTGAGCGCCCCGGCGAGCACGCTGATCGTGCGCGACGGATCGTTCACGCTGCTGCGCTCGCGCGCCTAAACCCGCCGCTGCACGGTGCGCGCATAGGAAATTCTTAGGCCGCGTGCAGCCCACGTGCAGCCCGGAGGGCGTAGCGTTGCACGTGGAGTTCCCCCACTCCAACGATTGGCCCCGGTGCCAGCTCCCTTTCCCCCGAAGCGCGAGCGGCACCGGGGCTTTTTTGCGCAGGGCGGCGCCGTTCGCCCGGTCGCTGGAGCATAACTCCTGCAATTCGTGCCGGAACGGGGCAGAACAGCCAGTTGCGGCCCCAATTGGGAGAAAGAGCAGGAGTTATGCTCGGCGTTCCATCCAGTGGTCGGGGGCGGCCACCGTCTCGAAGCCGTACTTGGCGTAGAGGCCGTGAGCGGAGGAGGTCGCGAGCACCACCCGCCGCAGGTTCAGGCCGTCGAGCATCGCGCCGACGTTCTCGATCAGGGCCACCCCCACGCCCTGTCCGCGCACGGCCGGGTCGACGAACACGTCGCAGAGCCAGGCGAAGGTCACCGAGTCGGTCACCAACCGCGCGTAGGCCACCTGCCGGCCGGTCGCGACGTCGAACATGCCGAAATTCACGGATGCGTCCATCGCGGTATCCTGCACGGCTCGGGTTCGCCCCAGGGCCCAGTACGCCTCGCGGCTCAGCCAGGTGTGCACCAGCTCCCGGTCCATCTCGTCGCGGTCTGCAGAGAAGCGGTAGGCGGCATCCGTCATGGGTTCACTCAACCGGATACCGACTCGACCGCGCAAACTCGCCTGCCCGGCATAACTCCTGCAATTTCTGCCCGACAGGACCAGAACAAGCATCCTGGGCCGCTTTTCGAAATAATCGCAGGAGTTATGCCCGCGCGGGATGGGGCACCGGGGGTCTGTAGACTGCCCAGAACGACGCGCCCAGGCGCGGATGGGGGGAGGCTGTGGCGATGACGGTGAGCGAGCGCGAGTCTGATCTGCTGTTCAGCGCGATACTCGCGGATGGCCTGATCACCAGCCGTTTCCAACCCATCGTCGAGCTCGAGACCTGCACCATCGTGGCCTACGAGGCGCTCAGCCGCGGTCCGGTGGACACCGTGTTCCACAACCCGGCCGCACTCTTCGACCACGCCCACGAGCTGGGCCGAGTGACCGATCTCGATCTGGCCTGCTGGTTGTCCAGCGTGCAGACCGCCGCGGAACTGGGTTTCACCACCGCCCACACCCTCTTCGTCAACGTAGAGCCCGCATCGCTGCGCCGATCCGACGTCGTCGACGTGCCGCATCCGCCGGCCCCCGCCGTGCTCGAGGTCACCGAGCGCGCCCTGATGGAGGACCCGGCCGGACTGCTCTTCGCGATCAACCAGGCCAGAGCGTTGGGCTACCGGATCGCCATCGACGACCTCGGTGCCGACCCGGCCTCGCTCGCCCTTCTGCCCCTGCTGGCACCCGATCTGATCAAACTCGACATGGGCCTGATCCGCGAGCGCCCCGACCAGGACGCCGCCCGCGTCATGAGGGCCGTCTCCGCGCACGCCGAACGCACCGGGGCCGTGGTGCTCGCCGAGGGCATCGAGACCGAGGAACACCTGATCACAGCCCTCGCACTCGGAGCGACCTACGGGCAGGGCTGGCTCTTCGGCCGGCCGGAGGCCGAGGTGCCGAACGCGGCCGGACTCGCCGGGATCAGCTTCCCCACCGGTCCCACGACCGCACCGCCCACGACCGCGACCCCGTACGAAGTGGTGGCGCCGCGGCTCGCCCCGCGGGTGTCCAACCGGGCCCTGCTGGTGCAGATGAGTATCTTCCTCGAGGCCAGGGCCCAGGCCAGCGGCGACTCCGCCGTGGTGCTGTCCACCTTCCAGCACCACCCGAACCTGACCCCGGCCACCCGGCGCCGCTACACGGCCCTCGCGGCGACGGCCGGTCTGGTGGCGGTCTACCTCGCCGGCGACGCCGAGCTCGACGACGGCAGCGGCATCCGTTCGGCCCAGATCGACCCGGCCGACCCGCTGGTGGACGAGTGGGACATCGTGGTTCTCACCGCGGACTTCGCCGCGGTGCTCGCCGCCCGAGAGGTCGACCCCGACAACCATGCGGAGGGATCGTACGAGTTCGTGCTCACCCACGACCGCGACCTCGCCACCGCCGCTGCCCTCACCCTGATCAACCGCCTGCCCGCCTAGCCGTGCGGATGCGCGGCGTGGGCCTGGTGGGCCAGTCGGGCCAGTGGGGCCAGGCGGCTCAGCTCACCGCATCCGCGAGAGGCCGGTCGTAGCGCGGCCGGCTGGCCAACAGGGCGCTGACGTCGCCGCCGAGGTTGCGCGGCGCGCGCCCCCGTTCGAACAGGATGGCCGGCTCGGTTGCCGCATGACCGGCGGAGCCAGAACCCGCGGTGCTCGAGTCGGCGGTGCCAGGATCGGTCGCATTGCTCACCACGGCGAGCGCGCAGGCCGTGCTCGAGGTGACGCTGAGGTGGGCGCCCTCGCGCAGGCCCAGCACCGGCACATTGTTCTCGTCCAGAAACTCGATCAGCCGCTCCTCGCGGGTCTCCCCACCGTACGATGCGGCCGGGTCGGCGTCGACGTAGTGCGGATTGAGCTGGAACGGCAGCAGGCCCAGCGCGTCGAAGGATTCCGGCTGCACGATGGGCATGTCGTTGGTGGTGCGAATGCTCGGGCCCACGATGGTCGTGCCCGCGCTGGATCCCACGTATGGCAGGTCGTTCTGCACCCGGGCGCGAATCACCGGCAGCAGCCCCTTCCGCTGCAGGGCGGCGAGCAGGCGGAAGGTGTTGCCGCCGCCGACGAAGAGGGCCTGCGCCGCGGCGACCGCGGCGACGGGGTCGGCGGCTTCGTGCAGGCCGCGCACCGCGATGCCGTGCGGCTCGAACACGGAACGCACCATGGCCGTGTACGCGTCGAGGTTTCCGCCGGCGAAGGGCACGAAGGTGAGCTCGGTCACCTCGTGCAGGAACGCCAGCACCTCGGGCAGCGCGTGCTCGAGGTAACCACGGCGAGGGCTCGTGCAGTTGGAGAGGAGGAGTAGCTGCATTGGGTCCGTCCAATCGGAGGGGTTCTCGGGCCGTCGGGGTGACCCCGGGACGGCCCATCCGTCACTCGATGAGTGATACTACCTCCCCTTTCGCCCCTGGCGCGGGATATGGTTTTTTCCTCCCCACGAGGAAGCCGCAACAGATTCCCGTTCGACCAGATCTCCGCCCATAACCCGCCCGCCGGGTTCCTCGGCCGGGGGTTCCTAGGATGGAACCCGTACCCGACAACCACGGAGGTCATCATGTCTGCCACGTCCCCGCACACGCCCGAACTACCGTCATCCGTGCAGCTGGGCCTGGGCCGGGGCGGCCTCACCGTTGCCCGCGTCTTCGCGCCGGGCGGCACCGCCGAGGTCTACCTCCGCGGCGCGCACCTCAGCGCCTGGGCCCCGACCGGCAGCGCCCCGGTGATCTGGATGAGCGAACAGAGCGAGTATGCTCCCGGCGTCCCGCTCCGCGGCGGCGTGCCGGTCTGTTTCCCGTGGTTCGCCGCGCACCCCACGGATGCCACCGCGCCGTCCCACGGGTTCGCCCGGCTGGCCGACTGGCAGCTCGCCGAGGCGCGTGAGGTCGGCGACGAGGTGGTGCTGGTCTTCGTTCTCACCGACACCGAGGCCACCCGGGCGTCGGCCTGGCCGCACCGGTTCGAGGCCAGGTACACGATCACGGTGGGCGCCGAGCTGTCGCTCGCGCTGCGGATCACCAACCGCGACAGTGTCACCGTGGGCTTCGAGGAGGCCCTGCACACCTACCTGGCCGTGGCCGACATCCGTCAGACCGAGGTCTCGGGGTTGGAGGGCGCTCCGTTCACCGACCGGCTCACCGGGCCACGCCCCGCCGAGAGCACCCCGGTGCGCTTCGAGGCCGAAACCGACCGCATCTACCTGAACAGCACGGCCGCGACCACCGTGACGGATGCCGCCACCGGCCGCGCCATCACCGTCACCAAGCAGGGCTCGGCCAGCACCGTCGTCTGGAACCCGTGGATCGACAAGGCCGCCGCCATGGCCGACTTCGGCGACACCGAGTACACCGGCATGGTGTGCGTGGAGACCTGCAACATCCGCGACAACGCGATCACCCTCGCGCCAGGAGCCAGCTCCGAGATGAGCGTGCGTTACACGGTGGCCTGAGCCACGCCCCGCGGTGACGGCGCGCAGCACCCCGGTACTGCGCGCTACGCGGGCACCGCGCCGTTTCGCGGGTGGCACGCCACCCGCGAAGCGGCGCCCGACCCGCGAATCTCGGGGAGTGCCCGCGGACCGTCGGGCGGCCGCGTCAACCCTTGCGGCTCGGGGTGGCGTAGCCGCCGGCGCTCGCGGGCCCACCGAAGGCGAGAGCCACCCCGATCATGAAGCCGAAGTTGTACCAGTTGCCGTCGTTCCGCACCTCGTAGATGCCCACCTCGGGGTTGAACAACGAGACGATGAACGTGATCGGGCTGATGAAGCCCTGCCAGAGGCCCAACCAGAACCCGGCCAGTTCCTCTGGCGGCACCGTTGCCGGCACATCGTTGGCACCGGGTGCGCAGCCGGTGAGCACCAGCGCCGCCAGCACGAGAGTTCCGGCAAGCGCCGCGATGCGTGAGGTGCCCATGATTCCTCCCGGAGCGACCGCCCCGCCCGCGGCCGGTGCCGCGGACCGGAGTGCCGACGACGCCCACGGTAGGCGCGCTCCCCCCGACCGGCAAGGTGCGCTCCTCCACCCGCGCAGCGGCGAACCGAGCCAGCCGAGCCGGCACGGCCCCGCGATGGAATTCCCCGGCCGCCCCACACGTTGTGCCCGGTGATGCCTACTTCCAGCGAAGCCCTGCCCGTTCCCAATCCCGCCACCACGACCGGGCCGGCAACCGGCTCCGCCGGCCGTACCGCCCTTGTGGCCGGCGCCAGCGGCATCGCCGGGTCGGCGCTGGTCGACCAGCTCACCGAGGCGGGCTGGAGCGTCATCGCCCTGTCCCGCACCCCGATCGCGGCCCGCCCCGGCGTGATCCCGGTCAGCGCCGACCTCCGCAGCGTCGACTCCCTGCGCACCGCCCTCGCCGGGCACGCCCCCACCCACGTGTTCTTCACCGCGTGGCTGCGCCAGAACACCGAGGCCGAGAACATCGTCGTCAACTCCGCCATGGTGCGCGACCTGCTCACCGCCTTGGCCGACGCCCCTGTGCAGCACGTGGCCCTGATGACCGGGCTCAAGCAGTACCTCGGCCCGTTCGAGGCCTATGGCCAGGGCGAGGTGCCAGACACCCCGTTCCACGAGGACGAACCGCGCCTATCGGTGGAGAACTTCTACTACGCGCAGGAGGACGAGCTCTGGGCTGCCGCCGCCGCGCGCGGCTTCACCTGGTCGGTGCACCGCGCCCACACGGTGATCGGCCACGCCGTCGGCAACGCCATGAACATGGGCTCCACCCTCGCCGTCTACGCCACCGTCTGCCGCCGGCTGAACCGACCGTTCATCTTCCCCGGCTCCGAGACGCAGTGGAACGGCGTCACCGACATGACCGACTCCGGCCTGCTGGCCGAGCAGATGGTCTGGGCCGCCACCACCCCGGCCGCCGCCGACACCGCCTTCAACATCGTCAACGGCGACACCTTCCGCTGGCGCTGGCTCTGGCCGCGCCTGGCCGCCCACTTCGGTGTCGAGCCGGAGGGCTTCGTCGACGCCCCGCGCCCGCTGGAGACCCAGATGGCGGATGCCCAGCCGGTCTGGGCCGCCATCGTGGCCGAGCACGGCCTCGTCGAGGCCGACCTGGCCCGACTGGCGTCCTGGTGGCACACCGACGCCGACCTCGGCCGCACCATGGAGGTCTTCGCCGACATGGGTCGCAGCCGGGCCGCGGGCTTCACCGGGTACCGCAACACCGAGCAGGCCTTCCTCGACCTGTTCGAGCGCTACCGCGCCGAGCGACTCATTCCCTAGCCGCGCATCCGCTCACCGTGGCCAACACATGACCTGATCAGGCGGCGCGGGTAAACTACGTCATAGGTGAGCTGGGAAGTCTGGTCAGCACTCGTTCGATCGACCCCCAAACCTCTGGAGTGCCTTGACTCACGACACCCCCCGCCCACCCAACGCCCAGACTGTCCCCTCGCGTGGCAGCTACCGGGAAAAGCTGCGCATCGGCGCCATCCTGCGCAAGGAGACCGTCGGCGGCTTCCTGCTGGTCTTCGCCGCCGCCGTGGCACTGATCTGGGCCAACTCGCCCGCCTCGGAGAGCTACTTCGCCCTGCGCGACTTCCGGATCGGCTACGAACCGTGGCACCTGGAGCTGAGCCTGGGTGCCTGGGCGGCCGACGGGCTGCTGGCGATCTTCTTCTTCCTGGTGGGTCTGGAGCTCAAGAAGGAGTTTGTCGCCGGCGATCTGCGCTCCCCGTCACGGGCGATCGTGCCGGTCACCGCGGCGATGGGCGGCGTGGCCGTGCCCGCGCTGTTCTACGCCGGGGTCAACCTGGTCAGCCCCGAGACCCTGCGCGGCTGGGCCATCCCCACCGCCACCGACATCGCCTTCGCGGTTGCGGTGCTGGCCATCGTGGGCTCGCACCTGCCCAGCGCCCTGCGCATCTTCCTGCTCACCCTGGCCGTGGTCGATGACCTGCTGGCGATCTCGATCATCGCCGTGTTCTACTCCGACGACGTGCAGTTCAGCCCGCTGCTGTTCGCCCTGATCCCACTGGCCCTGTACACCTTCCTGGCCCAGAAGTACCGCAGGTTCTTCGCCGAGAAGGCCTGGTCGGCCTGGGTGATCCTGCTGCCGTTGGGCTTCGCGGTGTGGGCGCTCGTGCACGCCGGCGGCATCCACGCCACCGTGGCCGGTGTGCTGCTCGGCTTCGCCGTTCCAGTCATCCACCGTCGCACCGGCCCCGGCGTGGCCGCGACCGAGGGCCCCGGCCTGTCGGAGAACTTCGAGCACCGGTTCCGGCCGCTCTCGGCCGGGTTCGCCGTGCCGGTCTTCGCGTTCTTCTCCGCCGGGGTAACCGTGGGTGGCTGGGACGGCCTGGTCGGCGCCCTCACCGACCCCGTCGCGATCGGCATCATCGTGGGCCTCGTGCTCGGCAAGCCCGTCGGCATCGTGGGCACCACCTGGCTGATGACCAAGCTCACCCCGGTGAAGCTCGACCCGGCGCTGCGCTGGATCGACCTGGTCGGCGTCGCGATCCTCGCGGGCATCGGTTTCACGGTGTCGCTGCTCATCGCCGACCTGAGCTTCGCGGCCGGCGGCCTCACCAATGACCATGCCAAGGTGGGCATCCTGGTCGCCTCGATCACCGCCGCACTGCTGGCCTCGGTGATCCTGCGTGCCCGCAACCGCATCTACCGCCGCATCGAGCAGGCCGACGCTGTAGACACCGACCACGACGGCATCCCCGACGTCTACGAGCAGAGCGAGACCGACCGCACCACGGCGAACTGACCGACGCGCGGGTCGGCTATTCGTCGAGAGAGTACAGGCTCAGCGCGTTGCCGTCCGGGTCGGTGAAGTCGAAGTAGTCCACCACCCCCGGCACGTGCTCGAGCGGGCCGAGCGTGAGACCGAGCCCGGTGAGGCGCTCATACTCAGCGGATGCGTTCGGCACGCCGAGCCGCAGGGTGACCTGCGCGCCCGTGCGCTCCGGCGGTTCCTCGCTCAGTTGCAGCTCGAGGGGGCCCAGCTCGAGCTCGACCACGCCGGGGGCGGGTTCCACCGCCGGGCCGGTGAGATCGAACACCCGCCGGTACCAGCTCTCGGCGGTCGTGAGGGAGCGCACGGGCAGTCCTACGGTCGCAGTCGTCACCTTCATGGCACCCATCACACCGTGGGTCGCTCCACCGCGCAAGGGAAGGCACGGGATTGCTGCGCCGGCGTGCGGCGCGCCTGCAGCGCCGCTACTCGTAGCGGAGCGACTCGATCGGGTCCTGCCGTGCGGCGCGGAGCGCCGGGATAGTGCCGGCCAGGAACGCCAGGCCCATCACCACCAGGATGATCGTGGCCAGGGCCACCGGGTCGAACGCCACCAGGGTGAGACCGGGCAGGTCGGCGAGCAGGGTGTCGGCCAGGAGCGTGTTGGCGCCCAGTCCGGCCAGCATGCCCACGCCCACGCCGATCGCGCTGCCCATCAGGCCGATGAACACGGCTTCCAGGCTGAACAGACCGAAGATCTTGCCGCCGCCCAGGCCCATGGCCTTCATCAGGCCGATCTCCCTGGTGCGTTCCTGCACGCTCATCAGCAGGGTGTTGACGATGCCGAAGCCGGCGGCCAGCAGGGCGATCACGGCGAACGCGTTGAGCACCAGCACGATGCCGTCGATGACGGCCTTGAACGAGCCGATCGCGTCTTCCACGGTGGTGCCGGTGTAGCCCAGGTCGGCCAGATCGGCCTTGAGCGCGGCCAGGTCGGCCTCTGGCCCGGTCGGGTCGAAACGCAGCACGGCCTGTGCGTAGCTGTCCTTGCTGGTCTCCGACAGACCCACGCTCTGGGCGTCGTAGAGCGCCTCGGTGAGCACCTCGTTGGCGGTGAACGCCGTGGAGCCGACCAGGCCCTCCTCTGAGACGCCGACGATGGTGGCGGTGAGCTCGGACTGGGTGCCAGTGACGTCGGTGATGCCCAGGGTGAGCGTGGCACCGAGGGCGTCCGCGTCGTCCGTGAAGCCCAGGGCTGAGACGAACGAGACCGGGATCGCGACCTCGTACTCGCTGCCGGCCGGGTCGGGCTCTGCGCCCGCGGCGAGGTCCAATGCCATGCCGGGGATGAAGCTGCCCACGTTGGCCTCGTACGGAGTTCCGCCGTCGACCTGCACGAAGTCGGGGCTCACGCTCAGCTGCGGCTGCACGGAGAGCACACCGTCGACGTCACCGATGGTGTCGAGGTCGGCGGGGGTGAGGGCGACGAGGCTGGCCCCTGGCGCGCCGGGGGGCGCGTTCGGGGAGTCGATGGCCATGGCGTCCGGGTCGTACTCGACCGGGCCATCCGTCGTGTCTTCGGCCGCCTTGGTGACGGTGATGACGTCGTCGGCGCCGATGGAGGCCACGGTCGTGTCGATGTACTGGTTGATGCCGGTGCCGACCCCGCTGGTGAGGGTGAGGGTGAAGGCACCGATGAAGATCGAGAGCACCGTGAGGAGGGTGCGGGTCTTGCTGCGCAGGCTGTTCTTGATCGCCGAGCGGATCAGGTCGACGACGTTCATGCGCGCACCTCCGAAGGGGTCGTGGCCGATACCGGGGTGGCGGGCACCGCGGTGAGACTGTCGGTGATGAGGCCGTCGCGGATGTACACCCGGCGGTCGCAACGGGCGGCGAGGTCCTCGTCGTGGGTGACGATGATCAGGGTGATGCCCTTCTCCGTCTGCAGCGAGAAGAGGATGTCTTCGACCACCGCACCTGTGGCGGAGTCGAGGTTGCCGGTGGGCTCGTCGGCGAAGATGACACTCGGGTTGTTCACCAGGGCCCTGGCGATCACCACGCGCTGCTTCTGCCCGCCGGAGAGGTCGGTGGCCTTGTTCCTGGCCTTGTCGGCCAGCTCCAACTGCTCCAGGGCCGCCATGCCGCGGCGCTTGCGCTCTGCGCCGGAGACGCCGGCGATCTGCAGCGGCAGGGTCACATTGTCGAGCACGCTCGTGTTGGGGGTGAGGAAGAACTGCTGGAAGACGAAGCCGAAGGTCTCGTTGCGGGTCTGGTTGACGACCTTGCCACTCAGGGCGCTGGCGTCGCGGCCGCTGAGCTCGACGGATCCGGCGCTGGGGTTGTCGAGGAGTGCGAGCAGGTGCATCAGGGTGGACTTGCCCGACCCGCTCTTGCCGACGATGGCGATCGACTCGCCCTGGTGGATGTCGAGGGAGACGCCCTTGAGGGCATCGAACCGGGTGGCGCCGCGGCCGTACGACTTGTGTATGTCGCGGGCGGCGAGAATGGGCACGGTCATGGGTGGGGTCTCCTGGCTGAGGCGCTGACTGAGGCGGGTGCTGCGGGATGCGGGTGCGACGGGAGGCGGAAGCCGCGGGTTGGCGTGCCGGCCGGACCGATTCACGTCGAACCGGTCCACCAGCACGACTCCAGTCTCGCGGGGCGTGCCCGCCCTGGCATCCTCCCGCCGTGGCAACCTCCGCGTACCGCGCTGGTCACCGTTTCGACAGCTGCGTCACCTGAAGTACCACGAACGCGGTACGCCGAGCACCCACGCTCGCGGGCAGACGGCGCCCGGATCGGTTGACAGAATGGGCTCAGGCCCGATTCTGCGCGGGCGGCCCGACTCGCGGGCGGGAGGACGACATGCACAACCAACCCGATCAGGCCGAGCGTGACTTCTCGCCGCTGTCGCGATTGCCCGCCTGGCTGCGCCACACGATCCTGGTGGTGCTCGTCGTTGGCCCGAGTTTCGCCCGCACCGAGCTCGGCGGCAACATCACCTCCAGCCCCGCGGCCGCCCTGCTGGTGCTCGTCTCGGTGGGCTCTGTGCTGCTGCGTCAGCGGGCACCGCTGGTGGGCGCATCCGCTGCCGTGCTGGCCTGCGTGCTCGGCCTGGCGGTGGACGGCCCAGTCGTCACCTACCTGATCGCCGTGTTGATCGGGGTGTTCGCGGTGGCCCGCTGGTTGTCCCGCCGCACCTCGCTGATCTTCTCCGGCCTCACCGTCGTGCTGATCGGCGCCGCCACCCTCGTGTTCCTGGACTCGTCCTGGCACGATGCCCGCGCGATGCTGCAGCTGGCCGCGTTCGTGGGGTTCGCCACCGCCGCCGGCGACGCCAACCGGTCGCACGCCGCGTATATCCGAGGCATCACCGAGCGCGCCCGCCGCGCCGAGGAGACCAAGGAGGCCGAGGCCCTGCGCCGGGTGGCAGAGGAGCGCCTGCGCATCGCGCGCGACCTGCACGACCTGCTCGCGCACCAGATCGCGGTGATCAACCTGCACTCCAGCGTGGCCTCGCAGGCACTTCCGGAGCGGCCGGCCGATGCCGAACAGTCGCTGGCCACCATCCGTGCAGCGGCCCGCACCGTTCTCGGCGAGATCGGCAGCCTGCTCTCGGTGCTGCGGGCCACGGATGCCGACGGGGGCGGACTCTCGACCGCGCCGGTCGCCGGGCTCGCCGACCTCGAACCGCTACTGATCGACTTCGAACGCAGCGGCCTGAGCGTGGACAACCGGGTGGTCGGTTCCCCCCGGCCGCTGTCGGGCGCCGCGGACATGGTCGCCTACCGGGTGGTGCAGGAGGCCCTCACCAACGCCCACAAGCACGGCGCTGACCACACCGCGCTGCTGCACCTGGACTACCAGCCGGACGCCCTGGAGATCACCGTGACCAACACCGTCGATCCGCAGCCGCGCGCCGGCTCGACGGCGGCCCCGGTCGCGCCCGCCCCGGTCACGCCGGCCGGCGACGGGCACGGTCTGCTCGGCGCCCGCGAGCGGGTCGGCTCCGTCGGCGGCCGGCTCACTGCCGCCAGGGGGCCCGGTCCGGTGTTCCGGTTCACCGCGTGGCTGCCCACCGAACCCGCTCTCGATCCCCAACCGAATGGTGCCTCATGATCTCAGTGGTCCTCGCCGACGACCAGTCCCTGATCCGCACGGCCGTGGCCGAGCTCGTCTCGCACGAAGAGGGCTTCACCGTGGCCGGGCAGGCCGGCAACGGCCGGGAAGCCGTGGACCTGGTGCGGCGCACCCGACCGGACATCGTGCTGATGGACATCCGAATGCCGGTGATGGACGGCATCCAGGCGACCGCGGCGATCTGCGCCGATCCGGCGCTGGCCGGCACCCGCATCATCGTGCTCACCACCTTCGAGGAGGACGAGTACGTGCTGCAGGCCCTGCGGGCCGGGGCCAGCGGCTTCGTCGGCAAGGGCACGGAGGCGGCCGACCTGATGAACGCCATCCGCACCGTGCACGGCGGTGACGCCCTGCTCTCGCCGCGGGCCACGAAGGCCCTGATCGACCGGTACACCGCACCGGTACAGCCCGCCGCGCCGGTGGCGCCGCCCGCGCTGGCGCTGCTCACCGAGCGGGAAATGGAGATCCTGCTGCTGGTGGGCAGGGGTCAGGCCAACGGGCAGATCGCCGACGAGCTGGTGATCTCGCCGCACACCGCCAAAACCCACGTGAACCGCATGATGACCAAGCTCGGCGCACACGACCGGGCCCAGCTGGTGATCATCGCCTACGAGTCCGGCCTGCTGGTCCCCGGCGCGCACCCCTGAAACCGCGAACTGAACTACCGGTAGTGCCGCTCGCCGCGGGCGGCCTTCTCCACGACGTCCCGGATGCGCGCGGCGCGAACCGCGGGCGTCTTGATGTTGGCCAGCCGGAAGTAGATCTGGAAGCGGTCCACCTTCGCGAGCGACGCCAGGTACGCGGCGGCAACCGGGTCGGCGTCCAGGGCCGCCTGCAGGTCCGGCGGCGCCACGGCGTCCCGCATCCGGTAGGCCGCGTCCCAGCGGCCATCGGCCTTGGCCCGCTCCACCTCGGCGAGGCCGGCCGGCCGCATCCGCCCCTCGTCGATCAGCCGGGCCACGTGCTCCCGGTTGATCTGCGACCACGGGCTGTTCTTCCGCCGGGGCGAGAAGCCCTGCAGGGTGTAGTCGTCGTCGAGCCGGCTGGTCTGACCGTCGATCCAGCCGTAGCAGAGCGCCACATCCAGGGCCTCTGACCAGGTCATTCCCGGCGCCGTCGAGTTCTTCTTGCGCAGCTTCAGGCGCACGCCGCCCACGTCGGGCTCACCGGCGAGGTAGGCCTCCCACTCCAGGACGGTGACGTCGAGGATGATCCGGTCCTGCATTCCCACCATGCGCCGATTTTACCGGCGATCCCGTCCGGCGCCACCGCGCCGGCGCTGCGGATGTCGATGGCCGATGTTGATGGCCGCTGTGACGTTTCCCACCCGGCACCCGACATAGCTGTACCGACCCGGCCGCACGGAGGCCGTCGGCCCGATCAACGAATGCGAGACACCCATGTTCATGCGCTACCTCATGCCCATCCTGCTCGGCTTCGCCGCCAAGCAGCTCAAGAAGAACTCCGCCGCGAAGAAGGGCACGGGCGCCGGTGGGCGCACGTCCCGCACCAGCCGGGCCGGTGCCGGCACGGCGCGCCGCCGCTAGAGCCGTTCGGTCGGGCGGGGCCGACTCGGCGCCAGATTCACGGCGCCAGGGTCAGGTCCCGCACCGATCCGCGCTCCACCAGCTCGACATCCATCACCGTCTCGTTCGTGGGCACACCGTCAGAGTGCATACTCAGCAGCAGCAGTTCGACCGCGCGGGTGGCCTTGGCGGTCAGGTCCTGGGTCACGGTGGTCAGCTGCGGCGAGACGTAGGTGGCCAGGTCGAGGTTGTCGAACCCCACCACCGACAGGTCGGCCGGAACATCCCGGCCGGCCGCGCGCACCCCCTCCATGATGCCCGCCGCGAGCAGGTCAGCCGTGGCGAACACCGCGGTGACATCCGGGTGCTGGTCGCTGAGCAGGCGACCGGCCTCGATGCCGTTCGCGTGCGCCACGTCGGTGGCCACGATGAGGGCGTCGTCGACGGGCAGGCCGGCCTCCCGCAGCGCCTTGCGGTAGCCGTTGTAGCGCTCCTTGACCACGCCGCGCTCGGTGATCCTGGGCCCGACGAAGGCGATCCGGGTGTGGCCCTTCTCGATCAGGTGCCGGGTGGCGAGATAGCCGCCCTTCCGGTCGTTGAGGCGCACATTCATCAACTCGGAGTTCTTCTCGTAGCTGTCCAGCACCACCAGGGCGGTGTCCAAGGTGGCACGCATCGCCCGGATCTGACTGTCCAGGAAGCCGATGAAGACGGCGCCGTCGAGGTTCCAGGAGCGTAACGCGGCCGTCACCGAGGCCGGATCGTTCGAGGGGATGCTGCGCAGCAGCACGTAGTAGCCGTGCTCCTGCAGCATCCGCTCGATGACACCGATGACGGCCACGTTATGCGGGCTCACCAGCACATTGCTGCCCTCTGAGTCGGGCAGGAGCACCCCGACCAGACGCGATGACCTGGCCACCAGGCTGCGCGCGGTGGCGCTGGGCACATAGTCGAGCTTCTCGGCGATCGCGCGCACCTTGTCGACCGTCGCCTGGGACACCTTGCCGTAGCGACCGTTGATCACGTTCGACACCGTCATGACGGTCGTGCCCGCCTCCTGGGCAATGTCCTTGAGCGTGACCGCCACAGCACTCACCTCTCGAGTCGACCGCACCGCGATACCGGCGCACCCCAGTTTAGGCAGTCGGCGACCGGACGGACCCGCGGTCACGAAATATTTGACAGCCCCGATCCGGGCTGATAACTTCACGAGGTATAACGCTAAACCTTCGGAGCGGGCAGCCGCTCAGGGTTCGGTGTTCCCCCTCGACAACCCCGCCTCCCTGGCGGGGTGTCCTCGAAGATAAAGGAGTCTTCATGCGCCACCGAACCCACCTCGTGTCCGGCCTCGCCGTGATCGCGGCCGTCGGCCTTCTGGCCACCGGATGCAGCAGTTCACCGACAACCGCCCCCGCCGAGTCCGCGGCGGAGTCGACCGAGGCGCCGGTGCGCGCCGACGCCGACCTGGTGATCTGGACCTCCCAGGAGCAGGCCACCATGCTCAAGCCGTTCGCCGCCACCTTCGGCGAGGAGAACGGCATCTCGGTGGAGGTGCAGGCCATCAGCGGCGAACTGCGCGCCACCTACGTCACCGCCACCAATTCCGGCAAGGGCCCTGACATCCTGGTGACCGCCAGCGACGCCATCGGCAACCTCGTGCAGAACGACGCCATCGACCCGCTCAACCTGTCGGCAGAGCAGCTCGGCAAGTACCAGGGTGTGGCCGTGAACGCGATGACCTACAACAACCAGGTCTACGGTGTGCCGTACGCGATCGACAACGTCGCCCTGTTCCGCAACACCGACCTCGTCGCCGAGGTGCCCGCCACCATCGAGGACCTCGTCGCCACCGGCCAGCAGCTCGTCGACGCCGGCACCGTGGCGAACGTGCTCTCCCTGCCGGTCGGCCAGAACGGCGACTCGTACCACCTGCAGCCGCTGTTCACCGGAGCCGGCGGCTACCTGTTCGGCACGAACGCCGACGGCACGTACAACCCCGACGACCTCGGCCTGGATTCGCCGGAGTCCATCGCCGCGATGACCAAGGTGCAGGAGCTCGCCAACCAGGGCGTGCTCACCACCTCCATCGACGCCGACAACAGCATCTCCCTCTTCGCCGAGGGCAAGACCCCGTTCATGGTCTCGGGCGGATGGGCCATCGAGGCTCTCACCGAAGCCGGCCTGAACTACGAGATCACCGCGGTTCCCGGCTTCACCGGCGGCACCGCCAAGCCGTTCGTGGGCGTGCAGGGCATGTACATCTCGGCCAAGGCCACGAACAAGTCGTTCGCGCAGGAGTTCGTGACCAACTTCATCGGCAGCGACGTCGACACCTCCCTCGCGTTCAGCGAGGCCAACGGACGACCGTCAGCCGTGACCGAGGCCTTCGTGCAGCAGTCCGAGACGAACGCCGACATCAAGGGCCTCGGCGACGCCGGCGTCCTCGGCCAGCCGAGCCCGACCTTCCCGGCCATGGCCGTGGTCTGGGACCCGCTGAGCAAGGCCGAGGCGGCCATCATCGGTGGCGCAGACCCGACGACGACCCTGCAGGGCGCCGCCGCAACCATCCGTCAGCAGATCGCAGACGCCAACTAAGAGACCCCCGCGACCGGTGCGGGCGCCCTCGGGGCCCGCACCGGACGCTTCCGCCTTGAAGGGGCGACGCGCTATGACCATCCTGCAGAAACGCCCGGAGCAGGCGACGACCGCTCCGCCGACCACCCGCCCGCCGCTTCGCCGCACCGGCAACGGTGGCCTCGGCATCGTCATCAGGTACCTGATGCTGGCGATCGTCCTGGCCGTCGCCATCCAGGCCCTCTCGATCACCGTCGCCAACGAACAGTGGTGGGCCAGCGCGCTCGTTCTCGCGGCCACCCTCGCGGTCGTCGGCACCTACGCCACCCGCAGGGCCGTGCCGCTCAAGTACCTGATCCCGGGCATCCTGCTGATGCTGATGTTCCAGATCTACCCGGTTTTCTACACCTTCTACACCGCGTTCACCAACGCCTCAGACGGTCACACCATCTCCAAGGAGGAGTCGATCGAGGCCATCACCGTGGACGGGCCCATCGTGGAGGGCCAGAACGCCGACCGGTTCGCCCTGAGCATCGCCGTGGCCGACGGTGCCGACCCGAACACCTCCCCGTTCGTCTACCTCCTGGTCGGCGACGACGGCACCGTGTTCCTCGGCGACGAGAGCGGCATCGCCTCGCTGCCGGATTCCAGCGTCACACTCGACGACGGAAAGGTCACCGCAGCGGACGGCTTCACCCTGCTCAACGGCGTACAGATCAACGACCGCTCCGGCGAATTCGACGCCTTCAGCGTTCCGCTGGACGGGGACGAGGCGGTCAAGAAGATCGGTCTCTCGGAAGCATTCGCCGGCACCGTGCAATACCGGTACGACGAGGCCACCGACACCATCGTCGACACCGTCTCCGGCACGGTCTTCGTCGCCGAGAACGCCAGCTGGGTGCCAGAGGACGGCGGTCCGACCCTCGCCCCCGGCTGGAAACAGTTCGTGGGCGTCGACAACTTCGCCAAGGTGCTCACCAACGACACCGTACGCAACAGCTTCATCGGCATCCTGATCTGGAACATCGCGTTCGCCGGCCTGTCGGTGTTGACCACCTTCGCGTTGGGTCTGCTGTTGGCGATCGTGCTCAACCGCAAAATGATCGGGCAGCGCCTCACCCGGTCGCTGCTCCTGCTGCCGTACGCCCTGCCCGGCTTCATCACCGCGCTGGTCTGGGCGAGCATGTACAACAAGGACTTCGGGCTGATCAACAACCTCACCGGCCTCGACGTCAACTGGCTCGGGGATGTCTGGTGGGCCAAGGTGGCCCTGCTGGTCACCAACCTCTGGCTCGGTTTCCCGTACATGTTCCTGATCTGCACCGGAGCGCTGCAGTCGATGCCGGCCAACCTCACCGAGGCGGCGATCGTGGACGGTGCGTCACCGTGGCGGGTCTTCCGCTCCATCACGGTGCCGATGCTGATGGTCGCGATCGCGCCGATGCTGGTGGCGTCGTTCGCGTTCAACTTCAACAATTTCACGCTGATCTTCCTGCTCACCGAGGGCGGCCCGTTCCCGGCCGACAATCCGTCCGCCGGCGCCACCGACCTGCTGATCAGCTACACCTACCGGCTGGCCTTCGGTGACGGCGGGTCGCAGTTCGGGTTCGCCGCGGCGATCTCGATCTTCATCTTCATCATCGTCGCGATCCTGTCGATCTCCAGCTTCAAACGCGCACTGTCCCTCGAGGAGGTCAACTCATGACGATCGCACCCCTGGCACCGACCCCGACCGACCCCGACCCGGTCGGCACCCCGAGACCCCGCCGCGGCCGGTTCGCCAGCGGCATCCAGGGTTCCTGGTGGCAGCGCACCGGATGGCGGTACCTGGTGGCGCTGCTGGCCCTCGCGTTCGCGCTGTTTCCGGTGTTGTTCATCGTCTCCGCCGCGATCAACCCGCTGGGCACCCTGCAGAGCACCTCGGTGATTCCCACGAGCGCGTCGCTGCAGAACTTCACCGACCTGTTCAACAACCCGGAGATCCAGTTCGGGTCGTGGTTCTTCAACTCGATCCTGGTCACCCTCACCGCCACCGTGGTCACCGTGCTGATCTCCGGCGCCGCCGCGTTCGCGTTCTCCCGCCTGCGCTTCCGCGGCCGGTACCAGTTCCTGCTCGGGCTGCTCCTGCTGCAGATGTTCCCGTCGCTGTTGGCCCTCATCGCGCTCTACCTGATGTTCGTCGAGATCGGCGGCATCTTCCCGGCGTTCGGGCTGAACGCCTCGCTCGGCCTGGTCCTGGCCTACCTGGGCGGGGTGCTCGGCGGCAACGTCTGGCTGCTCAAGGGCTACTACGACACGGTGCCCCGGGAACTCGATGAGGCGGCCCGCATCGACGGCGCCTCGCACGCGCAGACCTTCTTCCTGATCGTGCTTCCCCTGGTGAAGCCGATCCTGGCGACGGTGGCGCTGCTCACCTTCGTGGCCACGTACAGCGAGATCATGCTGGCGTCGGTCTTCCTCACCGAGTCCGACGCCAAGACCCTCGCGGTGGGCCTCTACGGACTCATCCAGGGCCAGCGCAATGCCAACTTCGGCGTCTTCAGCGCCGGCGCCCTGCTGGCCTCGCTGCCGGTGCTGATCGTCTACCTGGGGCTGCAGAAGTACCTCGTCGGCGGGCTCACCGACGGCTCGGTCAAGGGCTGATCCGCACCGATCATCTCCAGACCTCCCCCGACTCTTCTTTCGATAAGGACCCGTTTCGCCATGACCATCAG
Organism: Cryobacterium inferilacus; assembly: GCF_019599185.1. Lineage (GTDB taxonomy): Bacteria > Actinomycetota > Actinomycetes > Actinomycetales > Microbacteriaceae > Cryobacterium > Cryobacterium inferilacus. Next base: position 47,252 of record NZ_JAIEUL010000011.1, read on the forward strand.
CTCCACCACCCCCGCCTTCCCCGCCGCGGCCGTCTCCGCCGCCGCCGCCGTACCGGCCCCGGTCCGGCCGACGCTGCCGGTCGCGCCGCACGCGCATCCGGCCGCCGTTGTCACCGGCCCGAACTATCGGTTCACGGTGCTCACCTCCCGCCTGATCCGGATGGAATACAGCCAGCAGAACCGCTTCGAGGACCGCGCGTCCCAGCTGGTGCTGAGCCGCGAGTTCGACCTGCCGCAGTTCAGGGTCATCGACCACGGCAGCCACCTGCAGATCATCACCGCACACCTGCAACTCTCCTACGACAAATTGCCGTTCACCCCCAACGGGCTGAGCGTGCAGGTGACCGGCAACCTCAGCGACCACAAGAGCATGTGGCGCTTCGGCGAGCCGGCCGCAGACCTCGGCGGAACCGCGCGCACCCTGGACGATATCGACGGGCCCGTGCCACTGCAGCCCGGCCTGATGTCCCGACACGGGTTCTCCGTCGTCGACGACAGCGCATCCCTGGTCTTCGACGACGACGGCGGGCTTGAGCCACGCTCAGGCACGGGCACCGACCTGTACTTCTTCGGCTACGGGCGCAGCTACCGGGATTGCCTGGCCGACTTCTACGCCCTCACCGGCCCCACCCCCCTGCTGCCCAGGTTCGCGCTGGGCAACTGGTGGAGCCGGTTCCACCGGTACTCCGACGCGGATTACCGGGAGTTGTTCGAGAGGTTCGAGAGTGAGAGATTGCCCTTCTCCGTCGCCGTCGTCGACATGGACTGGCACACCGTCGACATCGACCCGAAGTACGGCAGCGGCTGGACCGGCTACAGCTGGAACACCGAGCTGTTCCCCGACCCGGACGAGTTCATGGCCTGGCTGCACGAGCGCGGGCTCAAACTGACGCTCAACGTGCATCCGGCCGACGGCGTGCAGGCCCACGAAGACGCCTACGCGTCGATGGCCCGTCGGCTGGGGGTCGACACCGAGAACGAAGACCCGATCGTGTTCGACATCACCGATCCGGCCTTCCTCTCGGCCTACTTCGAGTGCCTGCACCACCCGCTGGAGGAGCGCGGGGTGGACTTCTGGTGGCTGGACTGGCAGTCGGGGCCGCACTCCAGGGTGGCGGGCCTCGACCCGTTGTGGATGCTCAACCACTTCCACTTCCTCGACAGCGCCCGCGCCGGCAACCGGCCGATGACCTTCTCCCGGTATGCCGGCCTCGGCAGCCACCGCTACCCGATCGGCTTTTCCGGCGACAGCATCGTGAGCTGGGAGAGCCTCGATTTCCAGCCCTACTTCACCGCCACCGCGGCCAACGTGGGCTACGGCTGGTGGAGCCACGACATCGGCGGCCACATGGGCGGGGTGAAGGACGACGACCTGGCCGTGCGCTGGACCCAGTTCGGGGTGTTCTCCCCGATCATGCGCCTGCACAGCCAGGGCAACCCGTTCAGCGGCAAGGAACCGTGGAACTTCCGGGCAGACTCCGCGGCCGTGATGAGCGACCATCTCAGACTGCGCCACCAGCTGGTGCCGTACCTGTACTCCATGAACTACCTGGCCAGCGGGCAGGCCCGACCGCTGGTGCAGCCGCTGTACTACGACTACCCAGAGGAGGACGGCGCCTACCGCGCCCGCAACCAGTACCTTTTCGGCAGTCAGCTGATGGTGTGCCCGATCACACAGCCGATGAACAGCGCCCTGGGCGTGGCCAAGGTGACCGCCTGGCTGCCAGAGGGCAGTTGGATCGATTTCTTCACCGGGCTGCGGTACCGGGGTGGCCGTGAACTGCACCTCTACCGCGGGCAGGAGTCGATCCCGGTGCTGGCCCGGGCCGGCGCGATCGTGCCGCTGGTACCGGTGACGGACGTCGGCAACGCCACCGAGAATCCCGCCGGCCTGCAGGTGCGGATCTTCCCCGGCGCCGACGGCGTCTTCGATCTGCTCGAAGACGACGGCAGCGGCAGCCTGGTCGACGAGCCGGCCTGGGCGCGCACCACAATGGAGTTCACCGCGGCCAGCGGCACCTTCACGATCCGTCCCACCGTGGGCAACCTGGCCTGTGTGCCCACTGAACGGGACTTCAGCCTGGGGTTCGTCGGTGTGACTGCCACCGACACCGTCGACGTGCGCGCCGGCGGGCTCCCGGTCACGTACACGACCGAGTACTCGGCGCTCAGCCGCACCCTCACGGTGTCGGTGCAGCGGGTCCCCGGTGCCGGCGGGCTGGTCGTGCGGTTCGACGGCGGCCTGGCCACGGCCGGCAACGACGTGACCGGGCTCTCCCGCGCCCTGCTCACGGATGCGCAGATCGAGTTCGACCTCAAGGCCCGCCTGCAGCGCACCATCGCGCAGGCGACGCATCCGGCCCTGCTGATCGGTCAGCTGCAGACCATGGATCTGGCGCCCGACCTGCTCGGGGCGCTGAGCGAGATCATCCTGGCGGATCCGCTGCACCCGCAGGACTGAGGACGACCGGGCCGGGGTGGCGGATCAGGCGGGGCACCAGCCGCACCAGAACCACCATCCCGACCAGTTCGACGAGGGTCTGGGTGACCACGACCAGCGGCACCAGCGCGAGCGAGGGCGGTAGGGCGAGCGCCAACGGCAGCACCACCAGGGAGTTGCGGGTCGCGCCGCTGAAGACCAGAGCGCGGCCGGCCGGGGCGTCCAGCCGGGTCAGCCGGGCCGCGAGCACGCCCACCGCCACCATGACGACCAGGAAGGCGAGGTAGAGCGGCACCACCGTGAGAAGCGCCGCCGCCTCAGCGCCCACGGCCGCCACCTGGGAGCCGACCACCACGGCGAGGGTGGCCATCATCAACGGCACCATCAACGCCTGCACGGCGCCGTCGACGGTCTGGGCCAGGCGGGGTATTCGACCAGCTGGGGCGCCGCGCGCACTGGGCCTGCCCAACGCCTGCACGGCGGCTGCGGCCGCCAGCGGGAGCACGATCAGCAGGAGGAACGCCTCCAGGAACGGGGCGACCTCGATCAGACCGACGGCCTCGGAGCCGGCGAAGAGCAGCAGGTACACCGGCAGCAACAGGATCTGCAGCAGCATCAGCAGCGGCGTCGCGGCCAACAGCCGGTCCCTGGCGCCCCCGGCCAGGCCGGTGAAGACGATCACGTAGTCCACGCACGGGGTGAGCAGTACGAGCAGCACCCCGAGCAGGAGCGCCCGGTCGTCGGCGACGAATCGGCTGAGCGCGTACACCACGACGGGTACGACGAGGAAGTTGAGCGCGAGCACGGCGCAGAGGAAGCGCAGATCGCCCGCCGACCGCCGCAGCTGCGCCAGCGGGATCCCGAGGAACGTGGCGAACAGCAGCAGTGCGAGCAATGGGGTGATGCCGAGTGCGAGGGCGGGTGCCGACGCGGGCGCGCACCAGCCGAGGAGCGCCCCGCCGACGATCGCGGCCAGGTAGAGCGGCACCTGCCGGCGCTCCATCCGTCGTCGTATGCCGGTCATGCTCCGGATGGGCTAGTCGGCCGGGGTGGCGTTGCGGCGCAGGTGAACGTCGGTGATGGTCACGTTGACCGCCTGGATGTTCAGTTCGGTGTGGTGGAGCAGCGACGTCGTGATGGCGTCGCGCAGTCGCTTGGCGGTCTGCGGCATCCGCTCGCCCCAGAAGACGCTCGCTTCGACGTTCACCGTGATCGGGCTGCCCGGCACGGCCACATCGCCGTCGAGCGTGCAGGAGCCGATGAAGGTGCCGGCGACGGCGTCGCCGGCGGCGCGGATCAGACCTCGAACGGCGCCCTCGGTGAGGCTCAGGGCAGCCTTCGGCGAGGGGTGCGAGACCGGGATCGTGCGGCCGACGCGGGATTCCCGGTGGATGCTCTTGAGAATTCCGGCCACCCAGCTGTCGGCGTCAGCCGAAAGCTCCGAGACCTCCTCCGCGAGGATGTCCTGGGCCATCGACCTGAACCGGGTGAGCGCGTCGTAGGCGAGGCGGTGGTCAGGTGTGGTGTTGAGCAGCTCGTCCGGCGGGCTCTCGCCCCGGTCGAGGAAGTCGCTGAGATGGGCGATCAGGTCGAAGTCCGGGTCGTCAGGAGAGGAGGTCATCGCCATTCCTCCATCTCTTGCATGAGTTTCTGCCTGGCCCGGGCCAACAGTCCCCGCACCGTCGATGGAGGCAGATCCAGCTCCTCGGCGATCTCGGCGTAACTGTGCCCGCCAATCTCCCGCAGCGTCCAACATTCACGCTGTGATTCGCTCAGAGTACCGAGTGCACGTGTGAGACGCTCCCTTTGAGACGCAGCTTCGGCCCGATGGTGGGGAGATTCGGATTCTGGGGCGGCAACATCCCACTCGCCGAGGGGCTGGTCCGCCCGACGCGCACGGATGCGGTCGATGGCCTTGCGGCTGGTGATGCGCATCAACCAGGCTTTCGTCGCGGCCGGGTCCTGCAGCTCGTGCAGCCGTTCCCAGGCGGTGATGAAGGTGTCCTGCACGACGTCATCGGCATCGCCGTTCGACCCCAGGATGCGCGTGGCGTACGCCCGCATCAGCGGACCATGACGCCGCACGATCACCTCGAAGGCGCGTACGTCGCCGTCGACGGCGCGGGCAACCAGAATCGAGTCTGCTGCATCACCGAGGTTGGAAGGCTCATCGGACACCAATGCTGACACCGGACTCCTCTTCTCCCCCATACGAACGCCCTGCGGGCTGGCCAATTTCGTGACGAACCCCTTGCGAGACTCGTCTGAACAGTATCAATGGAGTTTCACAGAGAGAAAAAACACTCCGAACTGAGAACCGTGCGACATAGTGACTATCTCACCATCCCGCGAATTGTCACAACCGAACCGCACGCGGCCCAACAACCAGGAGCAGCACTCATGACCGGCACCTCTCCCCACCCCGTCACCCCCAACGATTCCACGGCTGATCCCGCAATTGATCCCGCGAACGCCACCCGCGGCACGACGGTCATCACCGACTCCGTCGTCGCCAAGATCGCCGGGCTGGCCGCGCGGGAAGTACCGGGCGTGCACACCCTCGGTGGCGGCGCCGCACGCGTGCTTGGCGCCATCCGTGAGGCCCTCAGCAGCGCCGATCACAGCCAGGGCGTCAGCGTCGACGTCGGTGACGGCCAGGTCAGTGTCGACCTGACTATCGTCGCCACCTACCCCGCGGCCCTGCCCCGGGTTGCCGAGGACGCGCGGAACGCCGTCATCGAGGCGCTCGAGACGCTCGTGGGCCTGCGGGTCACCGGCGTCAACGTGACCATCAACGACGTGCACTTCCCCGATGAGACCGCGGACACCGACTCCGATTCCGACACCGACCAGACCACGATCACCGACGAGAACCGGGCGCAGTGAGCACGGTTCCCGACATCGCCACCACCCGCGGACGCACCCAGATCGGCACCCGCGCGGTGTCCCAGGTCGTCTCTGCGATTGCCGCCGAGGCTCTCGGACTGCGCCGGCGTCAGGTTTCCGTCGATCTGAACGACACTGCGGGGGTCGTCGACGTCACGGTGCGCGCACCCCATCGGGCGTTGCCCGACGCCGCAGCCGACACGGACGATGACGAGCTGGCCCGCACAGAGCACACCCGGAAGCAGGTGCGCGGTACCGTCGGCGAACTCACCGGCATTCAGGTCGGCGCCGTCACCGTGCGCCTGACCACCCACCGGCTGCACCTGCCCCACCGGGGCAGCTGACCTCGACCACCCGCTCCACGGCCACACACCCGCGACCCGGCACCCCGACAGAACGGCTCACCATGAACGGCACGATCAGATCAGCGCAACCCTCGATGAGCCGAGCTGCCGCATCCGAGGGCGAGCCAGGAACGGTGAGCCCCGGTACTCGGCGAGACGCGGAAGCGCTGGCATACGATGCCCGCCGCCCGACGCTCGCGCCCACGGTCATCCACCCCCCAACCTCCCTGACCACCCCCTAGAGAAAGAGAGAACACAATGAGTGGATCCGACAAGATCGAGAACGCCGCCCAGGACCTCGGCGGCAAGGCGAAGGAAGCCTTCGGCAAGGCCACCGACGACGACTCGAAGGTAGCCGAAGGCAAGTCCGACCAGGCGCAGGCCGACCTCAAGAAGGCCGGCGAGAACGTCAAGGACTCCTTCAAGAAGTAACCAATCCGGTCACCCGGCCGGCACCATCGGATTCTCGACGGTGCCGGCCGGGCAGGCCGCGTTCACCCGCATCATCGCCGCCGCGTCGTCTGCCGTCCAGGGCAGGGCCAGGCGCGGTGCCACCTGCCCGTCGGCCGTCGCCGCCTGGGTGGCGATCGCCGCGAGTCGCATCGCCAGGTCAAGGGCAAAATCGGCTCCCGCGCTGGAGTCGTTCACCATCACCACCACCGTCAGCCCGGTCTCCGGGTCGGTGAGACTTGCCGAGAGGTAGCCAGGGATCTCGCCCCCAGCCCCCCGCATCGGGCCCAGCTGCTCCGCCCCCAGGCCCTGCCGCTGCCAAAACGGCTTGCCGCCCTGCGCAACCGTCGCCCACTGCTCGTTCACCGTGTCGGGCTGCAGCAGAGTGCCCGCCGCCAGCGCCTGCGACCAGGTCTTGAGGTCGGCCAGGGTGGACACCACCCCACCGGCCACACCGGCCACGGACGGGGACAGCCGCGTGACGTCGAGCATCCTGGCGCAGTCTGCCCGGCCGGCGCCGTCGACCGCGGCGGTCCAGCCGTGCGGGTGCGGGCCGGGCACCGCCAGCTCCCTGGCGTCGGGGTAGCTCGTCTCCCTCAGGCCGAGCGGGTCGAACAGATAGCGTTGGTAGAGGTCGGCCCAGTCCTGCCCTGTCGCCTCCGCCAGGGCCATCCCCAGCAGCTGCACACCCGCGTCCGAACGGCTCCACAGTCGGCCGGGCGGCCCGACCCTGGCTGTGCCGAGCCCGGCGGAAACGAGCTCGAGCGCCGGCCAACGACGGGTGGGGTTGCTCACGAACTGCGCATCCAGTTCGGGCTGACCCAGGCCCGAGGTGTGCTGGCAGAGCTGGCGCAGCGTGATTCCCTCGATCCCCGGCTGCCTGGTCAGGTAGGTCGACACCGGGTCATCCAGGCCCACCCGCTGCTCCTCTGCCAGCCTGAGCAGCACCGTGCAGGTCATCGCGGTGGTCTGCGTGCCGATCCGAAAGCCCATGTCGGTGGTCAGCGCACCACCGCCAACGGCTCGACCCGTTTCGGGGTCCGCTCGGGTACCGAGCGTGCCCGGGCTGGCCAGCCACCGGCCGGCCCACGGCACCCAGACGCCCGCAATCGCCCCGGATGCCCCGGCCAGCGCCATCCCGTCGGCCAACGCCGCATCCAGCGCGGCCAGGGTCTCCGCCGACAGTGTGCCCGTCGCCTGCTCCGGGCCGAACGGCTGCGGAACCTCGGCCTGCGCGCACCCCGCCAGCGGGAGCACCAGGGTGAGCAACAGGGCTACCCCCGCGCGCACCAGTGCCCGCCGATGCCGTTCCCCCGGGACGGCTGTCGTGTCGCCGCGCGCCGAACCGCCGCCACTCGTTCCCGTCCGGTCAGCTGTCACGGCAACCCCACGACCAATCTGCGCCCTCTCGAGCCATCCCGCAGGATGCACCGGTCAGGCCTGTTGCCGTGGAGTGTACCCAGAGCGCTGGCGGTGCGCTCGGTCAGGGAGCGGTTAGCGGCGGGTCCGGCCGCTCAGCGAGCCCGAGTAAACCCGAGCAAGCCCAATAAAGTTCTCCACAGGTGTCATTTCCGCAACACAAGACTTCGATACTGAGCTATTCTCACTACATGCCCAGCATCGCAGCTGTATCCGCCCCCGACACCCCGGAAAGTGCCGTGCTGCCTGCGGATTCGGTGCTGGTGCATCCGTTGGCCGCCGCGGTTGAGGCGGTCGAGATGCTCGGGGCGTCCAGCGCCGACTACGACGCCTTGACGGATGCGGAGTTGATCGCCGGGCAGAAGAAGCTCGCGACGCTACGGGCTCTGCTCGAGACCCGGGCGGTGTGGCTGGCGAAGACCCTCACCCACCGGTCGCGCCGTGAGCTCGGCCAACAGGGCCTGGCCGCCACGCAGGGCTTCCTCTCCCCGGCCGAGCTGATCCAGGAGTTCACCGGCTGCACCCGGGCAGATGCCCGCAAGCTGATGGATGTGGGCGCGATGCTCGACGACACCGAGACCGCCGAGGCCGAGCAGGCTGTGCAGGCCGAGGCGGACGATTCCGATGAACCTGCCTGTTCGGAGCCGACTGGGTTGCCCTGGTACAGCCCGATCTCCGCCGCGGTCGCCACCGGTTCCCTCTCCGTGGCCGCCGCGCACGCGATCCGCGCCGGGCTCGGCGCCATCGACACCGTCGTCACCGCCGAAGTCCTCCGCACCGCCGTTCTCGATCTCCTGGCCGAGGCGAAGACGATGACCGTCGACGCCCTCCTCAAACGCTCCCGACGGGCGCGCGACACCCTCGACGCCGCCGGCATCGCCACCCGGGAACAGAAAGCCTGGGACGACCGGTACCTGCGCGTCTGGACCAGCGACTCCGGTCAGGTGCACCTCAACGGCCAGTTCCCGCCCGAGCAGGGCGCGTTCCTGCTCTCCGTCTACGACAGCGCCACCGGCCCCCGCCGCGGCGGGGTGCGGTTCGTCGACCCTGAGCGGGCCGCCTGGGCCAAAGCCGTGCAGGACGACCCGCGCAGCACCGACCAGCTCACCGCAGACACCTTCATCGAGCTGATCAAGGCCGGCAGCACGGTCAACCCGGACCGGATGCTCGGCGGACGCACCCCCGCCGTCCGCGTCCTCACCACCACCCCGGCCCCGGCCCGACCCACCGACGCCCCGGCACCGGCTCGATCCGCCGACGAACCCGCACCCGCACCGGCACCGACACCGACGTCGGCCCGGCCCACTGACGCCCCAGCCCCGGCCCGGCCCACCGACGCACCAGTCCCCGAGCCGGTACCGGAGCCACCGCCGGAAATCGACCCGACCGCGGTGCTCGTCCCGATTCCCGACGGTACCGGACACGGCTTCATCGAGGGCCACACCGACCCCGTTTCGCAGGAGACCATCGACCGGCTTTGTTGCACCAGCGGCACCCTGCAGATCGACTTCGACGACACCGGCCAACCCCTCAACCTCGGCCGGGAACAACGCGTCTTCACCGCCGGCCAACGCATCGCCCTCGCCGCCCGAGACGGCGGCTGCATCTGGGGCGACTGCGACAAGCCACCCTCCCGCACCGAAGCCCACCACCTCGAAGAATGGGTGCGCGACCACGGCGCCACCGACATCGCCCTCGGCATCCTGCTCTGCCCGCCACACCACCGGTTACTGCACAGTCAGGGCTGGCAGATCTTCGAAAACCAAGGCATCTACTGGCTACGACCACCCGCCAGCGCCGACCCCGGCCAGACGCTCATCCGGATGCGCAGCAAGAGCGCCGCGGCGCAGGAGCGACACGACCCACACGACCCACACGACCCACACTGAGCCGATAGCCGCACCGGGCCGCCACCTGCATTGAGCCGACGGCGAGCGCCGCCCGACCCGCGCCATCCGCCGGCCGGCCGTGTTGAGACTCGGTGGGGTGCGAGTCCTGGTTGAGGGGCGGGTCAGGCTCGCTCGAGGGGCGGGGTGACGCGCAGCCCCTCCATGAAACGCAGGACGTTCTCGTCGACGATGATGTCGCTGGGGCGCAGCGGCCGGGTCAGGTACAGGCCGTTCAGGCTGGTCAGCCTGCTCAGAGCCACGTAGGTCTGGCCGGGGCTGAACACCCGGGCGCCCAGGTCCACGATCGCCCGCTCATAGGTGGCGCCCTGCGACTTGTGAATCGTGACCGCCCAGGCCAACCGCAGCGGGAACTGGGTGAACTCGGCGACCACATCCTTGCTGAGTTTTTTCGTGGCCGCGTTGTAGGTGTACTTGAACTTCTCCCACACGGTGGGCTCCACCTCGTGGGTGGTGCCATCGATGTCCACGTACACCGTGGAATCGACCCGCGTGACGGTGCCGATCGTGCCGTTGACCCAGCGGGGACCGCCGTCGAGAGGATTGTCGTTGCGCAGGAACATCACCTGCGCGCCGACCTTAAGCTCCAGGACCTCGTCTGCCGGGTAGGTGCGTCCGCCGAAGTCGCCGGTGACCTCGGCCTTGGCCGACAGCGACTTACCCGACAGGCGCTTCAGCGCCGCCGCATTGATGCGGTTGACGGCGTCATTGCGCGTGGCCAGGGTGATGACACCCTCGGTCGGCGGCTGACGCGCGCCCGCACCGTTGAGCGCACCACCGATCTCGGGGGTCACCTGGCCGTACCGCACGGCGTTGAGCATGGTCTTAAAGCCGGCATCGTGCTGACGGTGGATCTCGGTGAGCTCGAAGATCTTGAGCTCGGCGCTCTTCCACACGTTCGCGTCGAAGAACCACATCGACCGGTAGGTGTCGGCGAAGTAGGCCCGCTCCTCGGGGTCGCCAGGCACGGGGGCCAACTGGTACGGGTCGCCGAAAAGAACGATCTGCACGCCACCGAAGGTGTCGTGCGGCCGCTGCCTGGCCTGACGCAGGCTGCGATCGATGGCATCCATCAGGTCGGCATTGACCATCGAGACCTCGTCGATGACGACGGTGTCGATGGTGTTGAGCAGTTTGCGCAGCTGGTCGTTCTGGTCGATGGCGTGGTCGGCGATGACCCCGATCGGCAGTCGGAACAGGGAGTGCAGCGTCTGGCCGCCGACGTTGAGCGCGGCGACTCCGGTAGGGGCGGCGATGACGATCTGCTTGCTGGTGTTCCAGGAAAGGTGGTTGAGCAGGGTCGACTTACCGGTGCCGGCACGACCGGTGACGAACACATTCTGCTTCGTGCCCTCGATGGCGGCAAACACCTCGGCCTGCTCGCGCGAGAGCGGAATCTCAGAGGGAATCGCAGTCACGGAGGAACTTTCACGAAAAGGTAGCGGGGGCGTATCGGCGGGCGGCTCAGAGCCAACCCTGAACACTTCCACTGTATCCGCCCACCACCGACCGGCCCACTCGCACACCGACCGGTGGATAACTCGCCCGCGACACGTCGGAGGGGCACCTGGGACTCATCCCACCTCGATCTGCACCGGGAATTCGTTCTCGACACTGCCGTCCTTGGCGCTGTTGTCGTAGGCGACCAGGTCGTAGTAACCGACCGACAGGTCGGCCGGTATCGTCACGGTGGCGTCGAAGTTCGACTCCTCCGTGCCGCTCTCCGCGGTTACCTGCTGCGTCAGCACGACCTCGCCCGACGCAGTGCGCAGGTCGAGGCTGAACTGCGCCTCGAACACGAATGCCCTCCCCTTGACGAAGAGCGGGTCGCCAGGCGCCACCCTGTCGCTGCAGACGGGCTGGTAGATGAAGATCGGCGGCCGTTCGGTGCCGACCACAACCTCGTGCTCGACCACATTGATCGGGCTGCCGTCCATGGCGCTGCGTTCGAAGGCGCGCAACGTGGCCGGGGTGTCGATCTCCGGCGGCATAAAGCCCAGCACGGTCTGCCAGGTGCCTTCCGTGCCGGAACCCGAGGTCGCCATCACCTCGCGAACGCACAGGGTGTCACCGACCGGCGTCACCAGTTGAACGGTGAGCGCCGCCTCGAAGGTGTTGGCCCGGCCACTGACGGTCAGAGGGCTCGTCACCCTGGCCCCTGCGGTGGGGTCCTCGATCACGATGAGCGCCCCCGGAGAGGGCCCGGGCGACGAGGGAACAGGCGTCGGGCTACCGGGCGCGCCTGGATCTGTGGGTGTGGGACTGGACGGTGCGGTGGGCGACGCGGAGGGAGTCGCGGTGGGGGACGCCGACGGGGTGGGCGTTGCCGACGGGCCGGAGCCGGGGGCGCAGGCTGCCAGAGTGCCGAGCAGTACGAGCGCCAGGAGGGACGACCGACGATGCGGTCGCGCCGTGTTCATGATGATCATCTCCTTGGGTAGATGCAGGGAGCCTACCGCCGCACCGGGTTGACGGCTGCCCCCGCGCCATCCCTCCCGCACGAACCCCAAGGACGGCCCCGTAGGATGTGGAGGTGAGCAACGGGGTAGGAAACGGCGTGCGGCGGGGGCGTTATGCGCGCGCCGTGATCGCCGTCTGCGTCGTTCTGGCCCTGCTGGGCGGTGCTCTGGCGGCAGCCATCGGCTCGCTCAACCGCGATGTGTATAGCGCGGGCGGGTTCGTACGCCAGTATCTCGAGGCCCTGGCCGCTCACGACACCCACACCGCTCTCGCCCTCCCGGGCGCAGTGCCCACCGACGCTGACCTCGAGGCGGCCGGTCTCCCCCAGGATCTACCGGACACTCTGCTGCGCTCCTCGGTGCTGAGCTCGATCACCGACATCGAATTGGTGCGGGACACGGCCAACCCGGCGATCGAGGGCCAGCGCACCGTGGCGTTCGAGTTCCGGCTCGATGGCACAAAGACGTCGATGGAGTTCGCCGTGACCCGCGCCGGCACCGTCGCGGGCATCTTCTCCACCTGGGCGTTCGCCACGAGCCCCCTCGCGGTATTGCAGGTGACGGTGCTGCACGAAGCCCGCTTCACCGTCAACGGTCTCACTCTCGACACACGCGCGCACGCGGATGCCGACGCTCCCGTGTCGTTCTCCAACCAGGGCGCCTACCTGGCCTTCGCCCCCGCCAGCTACGACATCTCGCACGAGTCCGCGCTGCTGACCGCCCCCACGCAGAGCGTGCCCGTCGTCGCCTCCGGAGCCACCGACGTCACGGTGGAAGCGGCACCCAACGAGACCTTCACGAGCCAGGTACAGGCCAAGCTCAACGAGTTCCTCGACGAGTGCACCACCCAACCGGTTCTGCAACCGTCGAGTTGCCCCTTCGGCATCGAGATCGACAACCGGGTCAAGTCGGCGCCGGTCTGGTCGATCGCGGAGTACCCGGAGGTTGTCCTATCCGGTGGCGAGAGTGCGTTCGACATGCCCGCCACCACCGGCCAGGCACATATCGTGGTCGACGTGCAGTCGCTCTATGACGGCGACCTGAGCACCCGCGACGAGGACGTGCCCTTCTCCGTGGGAATCAGCGTCACGATCCAGTCCGACGGTTCCCTCGCCATCCAGCTGCGCTAGCCGCCCGCCGGACGCCTACCTTCCGGTCCGTCCGTCCGCCCGTCCGGGGCGCATAACTCCTGCTAGTTTTCCTAGCCCCGCCGAACTCCCGCGTGATTCCGGCATCCGCAGCTCGCCGAGCCGAGAATTGCAGGAGCTATGCTCACACCGCCGGGTGGGCGGCCCGGCCGGGGGCGCTAGCGGTCGTGGGAGGCCAGGCGGGCGAGGCGGTCGTTGTAGTCGTTCAACTCCGCGTCACCGGTGCGGTCTGCGTTGCGGTCGCGGCGCTTGGTTTCCTTCTCGTCGCTGCGACCCCACTGGATGGCCACGATGATCGCCAGCGCGATCGTCGGGATCTCTCCGACGCTCCAGGCGATGCCGCCGCCGGCCTGCTGGTCGGCGAGGGCGCTCACACCCCAGTCGCGGCCCATGGCGCCGTACCAGTCCGCCAGGAGCAGCCCGGTGCCGGTCATCAGGGCCAGGCCGAAGAAGGCGTGGAACGCCATGGTGCCCAGCAGGAGCAGCAGCCTGAAGGTGTACGGCAGGCGGTACGGCACCGGGTCGATGCCGATCAGTGACTGCACGAACAGGTACCCGGTGATCAGGAAGTGCACGATCATCCACTGGTGGCCGATGTGGTCGGTCGTCGCCCAGCTGAACAGGGACGTGTAGTAGAACACCCACAGCGATCCGGCGAAGAGCACCGCGGCCACGATCGGGTTCGAGATCACGCCGGCGTACTTGGAGTGCACGGCCAGCAGGATCCACTCGCGCGGTCCACGACTGCCGTCGCGGCGCATCCGGATGGCCCTGGCGGCCAGGGTCACGGGCGCGCCGGGCACCAGCAGCACCGGTACAAGCATCGTCAGGGCCATGTGGGCGAGCATGTGCGTGGAGAAGAGGTACTTCTCGTACACGTTCACGCCGCCGTTGGTGATGTAGAACAGGGTGATCAGGCCGACCACCCAGAGGATGGTGCGGTGCAGCGGCCAGGAGTCGCCGCGGCGGCGCAGGCGAACCACGCCGGCGAGGTAGAAGAAGATGCCGAACGCGCAGAACAACACCCAGGCGAGGTCGAAGTTCCACTCGGTGAAGTACCGGGCGAAGGTGAGCTCTGGCGGCAGCACCTCACCGGTGAGGATCTGCGCGGGGGTGGCGGCGGGGATCGCGGTCGTCACCACCTCGTCGACGGGAGTGGCGGTACGGGCGAGCGCGGCCGCGACCCCGGAGGCGATGCCCATGAAGGTGATCTCACCCACGACGAGCCACCAGAACCACGGGTCGACCGTGCCGGTGGTGGTGCGCATCCGCCCGATCAGGTAGCGGCGCTGCAGCACACCGAAACCCCCGAGTACCAGGAGCACGGCCACCTTGGCCAGCACCAGCACGCCGTACCCGGTGAGCAGGTTGTCCCAGCTGCCCACGCGCAGTTCGGCGCTGACATAGCCGGACGCCGCGACGACGACGAAGCTCACCAGTGCAACTGTGGAGTAGCGGCCGACGACCTCGCGCAGTCGGCTGGGCGAGAGGTGCCGGTGTAACAGGATGATGGTGAGCAGACCGCCGAGCCAGACCGCGGCGAAGACCAGGTGCAACCCCAGCGCGGTGATGGCCGCGTCGTGGCCCTCCGCTCCGGCGGAGTGGCCCTGCTGCGCCATCGGCAACAGCGCCAGCAGGGCGAGCAGGGTGACGAACACCAGCGCCGTCTGGTTGCGCACCGCGAAGCACAGCACCGTGACCGCCGCGGCGATCAGGGTGGTGGTGAGCCAGGCCTGGCCGATCTCGATCTGGCTGAAGAACTGCCCGACGGTGGCGCTGAACTGGTCGTTGAAGCTGATCGTGGCGTTGGTCACCTGCAGGAAGGTGAGGAAGCCGGTGATCGCGGACGCGACGGTGAGGAAGGCGGCGGATGCGGCGGCGAAGTCGATGGCCATGCCGTATTCGCGTTCGCGGGGGCTCAGCGCGAAGCAGGTGAGCACCAACGCGCCGATGGTTCCGGCGGCGCCGATGTTGACCAGCAGCTTGGCGATGGGCAGTCCCCAGCGCACGACGGCACCGGGGTCGGCGAGCAGCTGGGCGTCGGCCCCGCCACCGTAGGCCAGGCCCGCCACCGTCGCCAGAATCGCGGCCAGCAGCAGGGCTGGCGGGCCGATGATACGAACGTAACGGGGCACCATCCCAGCGTAACCGGAGGTGGAGCAGACAATCGGCCCGTTCGACGCCCGCGGGCCGTGAGAACGCTGGTTAACGAGAAGTGGGCGCCGACCGAAGTCGACGCCCACTGAAACTACGAGGTCTGCACCCTACTTGGCGGCAGCCTTGAGCTTGCTACCAGCGGTCAGCTTGACGCGGTGGCCGGCAGCGATGGCGATCTCTTCGCCGGTCTGCGGGTTGCGGCCGGTGCGAGCGGCGGTTGCGGTGCGCTCGACGCCGAGCCATCCCGGGATGGTGACCTTGCCGTCGTTCGCAACGGTGTCGGCGAGGGTTGCAAAGAAAGCGTTCAGAACGCCGTCGACAGCAGCCTGGCTCTGGCCAGAGTCTGCGGCAACCTTGGCAACGAGCTCGGTCTTGTTCAGCGACTTGTCAGCCATTGAGTGTCCTCCTCGGACCTTCGTCTGTAAAAAACAGGTATTCACGTGAAGCGGGCGCGCTATGTCAGCGCCTCCGTTGGTCGGTTCGACCGCGTTGAATCTAGCATTGATCCGCGGGATTCCGCGGATTTACGGCGTTTCGGGCCGCTTTGCAGGGTGAATTGGGGGCGTTTTCGCTGTGCGCGAACTGTACGGCCCCCGTGTGGGGTCGACCGCCCGCCGTCACCGGTGACACGAACCGGTGACACACAACAGGGGATGCCGGCCGAAGCCGACATCCCCTGTGGATGCGTCGCGATCGTTTACACGATCAGCAGCTGGTTACCAGCTGGACTTGGTGATGCCGGGCAGCTCGCCGCGGTGCGCCATGTCGCGGAAACGTACGCGCGAGATGCCGAACTTGGAGAGGTGGCCACGGGGACGACCGTCAACCGCGTCGCGGTTGCGCAGGCGAACCGGCGAGGCGTTGCGGGGCAGCTTCTGGAGGCCCTTGCGAGCCTCTTCACGGGACTCGTCGGTGCCGGCCGGGTCGACCAGGGCCTTCTTCAGCTCGAGGCGCTTCGCGGCGTAACGCTCAACGATGACCTTGCGCTGGTTGTTCTTGGCAATCATGCTCTTCTTCGCCATTTTTAGCGCTCCTCACGGAAGTCAACGTGCTTGCGGATGACCGGGTCGTACTTCTTGAGTACGAGACGGTCGGGGTTGTTGCGACGGTTCTTCTTGGTCACGTAGGTGTAACCGGTTCCTGCCGTCGAACGCAGCTTGATGATCGGACGTACGTCCTGAGCCTTAGCCATTAGATTTTCTCCCCACGTGCGAGCAGGTCCTTGACGACCGACTCAATGCCGCGAGCATCAATAACCTTGATGCCCTTTGCCGAGAGAGTCAGCGTGACGTTGCGGCGAAGCGACGGCACGAAGTACTTCTTGGTCTGCACGTTCGGGTCGAAACGACGCTTGGTGCGCCGGTGCGAGTGTGAAATGTTGTGTCCAAAGCCGGGAACGGCTCCGGTCACCTGGCAGGTTGCTGCCATGGTTTTCCTCCAATACCGAAGGGCGAGTGCCCTTCCCAAGATCTCTTGTCGGCCCATCCATGAGGGATTCCACCCGGAAGCGGCCGGCCGAAAGATTCCGGCGGCTGATTCGGTGGGAGAAAAAGTCACGAACAGGCAATGCACGCACAGATATGCGCAGCAGCTACCCAGCCTACGGGGTGGGGCGGTTCGACGCAAGCGCGGTGCACGCCGCGCAGAGGCCGAAGATGTCGATGACGTGGGCCGCTTCGGTGAAGCCGTGCTTGGCCGCCTCTTCGGTCGCCCAGTTCTCGATGGCCGCGACCTCGATCTCCACTGTCAGCCCACAGTTGCGGCAGATCAGGTGGTGGTGGTGGTCGGTGGTGCTGCAGGCCCGGTACAGGCTCTCACCGTCGGGCGACTGCAAGGAGTCGGCGTCCCCCTCCAGGGCCAGGTCGGCCAGGGCGCGGTAGACCGTGGCCAGGCCGATCGGCGACCCGCTGGTGTGCAGGGCGGAGTGCAGGCCCTGGGCGCTGACGAACCCTTCGACGCGACCGAGCTCGGTGCGCACGGCCTCTCGCTGCCAGGTGTTTCGCTTCATGAGTCCAACCGTAACCCCGCTCGAGCCGGGGCGTGTACCCCCTGCGTTCGTGCGCTGAGCGAACGGATGCCCAGGGCGAGCAGGAAGAAGGCGGCGGCGGTGAGCGCGATGGCCGGTCCGGCCGCCACATCGAGAGCGCGGGACAGGAGCACGCCGATCAGGCCGGAGCCGGCGCCGATGGCCGGTGCGAGCAGCACGATGCGCGGCGCGGTACGCACCAACAACCTGGCGGCGGCGGCGGGGGCGGCGATCAGCGCGATCGCGAGAATGGCGCCCACCGCGGGCATCGCCGTGACGACGGTGGCGGTGATGAGCACCAGCGTGAGCAGTTCGATCGGCCACTCCCGGTAGCCGGCCGAGCGGAAGCCGGTGCGGTCGAAGGTGGAGAACAGGATCTCCTTGCCGAAGAGCACGGTCACCGCCGCCGCGACGACGAGCACCGCAGCGGCCAAGAGCACGTCACCGTCGGTGACCGTGAGGATCGAGCCGACCAGATAGGACTCCACGTGCACGGGCAACGACGGGTTGAGCGACTGCAGCAGCACGCCCAGTGCGAATCCGGCGGTGAGCATGATGCCGGACGCCACCTGGCTGCCCTGCCGGCGCACCCGGCCGAGGAGAGTCATGATCGCCACGATCACGGCGGCGGCCACTGCGGCGCCCAGCGGGATGCTGACGCCAAGCAGGGCCGCGGCCACGGCGCCGGGGAAGGTGGCGTGGGTGAGCGCCTGGGCGAAGAAGGTGCGTCGGCGCAGCAGCACCAGGGTGCCGACCAGGCCGCTCAGGGCGCCGATCACGGCGGCGGCGAGCAGGGCTTTCTCGAAGTAGCCCATCAGACGGTCACCGGCTCCGGCTGCGGTTCGGTCGTGGCGGGGCGGCGCATCCGGTCGACCGTGAGCCGGCCGAGCAGAACGATCAGGTAGCCGGCCACGAGCACCAGCACCACGGTGGCTCCGCTAGGCAGGTCGATGCCTGCGGTGACTGAGGCCTCGAAGCCCAGGGCCAGGCCCACCCAGGCGCAGAGGGCGGCGAAGCCCGCGGCGAGCGGGAAGAGGACCCAGAGCCGCACGGTGATCAGCCGGGCGACGGCACCGGGCACGATCAGCACCGCGAGAACGAGCAGGTTGCCGACGGCGCTGGAGGCGGCGACCACGACGAGGGCGATGGCCACGTTGAGGACCAGGTCGAGCAGCAGCGGGCGGTAGCCGGCGGCGGCGAGGGCGGTGCGGTCGAAGGCGCGGAAGACCTGCTGTTTGAGAGTGAGCCCGACCAGGAGCAGCGCGATCGCGCAGATCGTGAGGGTTTGGGTCACCTCGGCGTCCGTCACCGTGAGCAGCCGGCCGAAGAGCAGCTGCTCCAGCTGGCCGGCGTAGTTGGTCTGCCGGGACACCTCGAGGATGCCGACGCTGAACATGGCGGTGAAGACGATCGCGATCGCCGCATCCCCCGAGACGGCCCGCCTGGTGATCACCGTGAGCACGATCGCGGCCAGGATCGCGGCGATCATGGCGCCGACGAAGAGGCCCTCCCGGCCACCCCACACGAAACCGATGGCGATGCCGGGGAAAACCGAGTGGGTGAGGCCGTCACTGATGAATTCGAGGCTGCGCAGGTTGACGAGCACCCCCACGATGCCGGCGACCAGGCTGAGGGCAAGGAGCACCACCAGCGCCCTGGCCATGAAGGGAAGCGTGAAGGCGGAGAAGAGCGGGCCGAGCAGTTCGGCCATCAGTGGCCTTCGTGGCCGGGAACGATGAGGGTGTGCTGATCCATCTCGACGCCGACCTCGTGGAACGTGCGCTGCACGTTGTCGAGGGTGAGCACGCTCTCGCGCGGGCCGAAGGCCACCTGGCTGCCGTTGAGCAGCAGCACCCGCTCGCAGACCGCGCGGGCCAGGTCGAGGTCGTGGGTGGAGACGAGCACGGCGACGCCGTCGGCCTTGAGCCGCTCGACGGTGCCGACGAGGGCGTCGCGGTTGGACTGGTCGAGGCCGTTGAAGGGCTCGTCGAGCAGCAGCAGGCGGGGACCGCCCGCCACGGCACGGGCGAGCAGGCCGCGCTGCTGTTGCCCGCCGGAGAGTTCACCGAACCTGGCCTTGGCGAGGTGGCCGAGTCCCACGGTGTCGAGGGCGGCGGTCACGGCCGCGCGGTCTTTCCGACCGGGCAGACGCAACCAGCCCAGCTCGCGGTAGCGGCCCATCATGACGACCTGCTCGAGGCTGACCGGGAACTCGGGGTCGAGCTCGTCGGTCTGCGGCACGTACCCGACGGTTCCGGCCGGTGCGGTGTCGTGACCGAGCACCTCGACGGTGCCGCCGGTGCGTTTGATGAGTCCCAGGATGCCCTTGAGCAGGGTGGACTTGCCTGACCCGTTCGGCCCGATCAGTGCGATGGCCTCACCGGCCAGGAGGTCGAAGTCGATGCCGGTGAGAGCGGGGGTTTGGGCGTAGGCGAACGAGGCCCCGGAGACGCGCAGGGCCGGCGCAGCGGTCATCCGCTGCTGAGAAGGGTTCTCGTTCACTCTTCAACTATTGCAGGTCGGCGGGAACGGCGCTGGGCGTCACACCCCAGGACTCCAGGATCAGGCTGACATTGTGCAGCTGGGTGGCGATGTAGGTGGAGCCGTCGCTGTCAGCCGGGCCGAGCGAGTCACCGTAAAGGGCGTCGTCGCCGGAGTACACCGCGACGCCGGCCTCTGCGGCGATGGTGTCGGCCGCCTTCGGGTTGATGGAGGCCTCGGAGAAGACCGCCTTGACGCCGGTTTCCTTGACGGCGGCGACCAGGGCATCGATCTCGGCGGCACTCGGCTCGGCGTTGTCGTCGAAGCTCGGGATGACGCTGCCGACGTAGGTGATGCCGTAGGCGGCGGTGAAGTAGCCGAAGGCGTCGTGGTTGCTCACCAGCAGGCGCTGGTCGGCCGGCACGGCGTCGACGTTCTCGTGGATCCAGGCGTCGAGGTCGGTGAGCTGGGCGGAGTAGTCGGCCTCGTTGGCCTCGAAGTTGGCGGCGTGGGTGCTGCTGGCGGCGGCCAGGCCGTCGGCGATGGTGGCGACCATGGCCTCGGCGTTGCTCACGTCGGTCCAGATGTGCGGGTTGCCGCCCTCGTGGTCGTGGTCGTGCTCCTCGGCGGCCTCGTCGTCGTGGGCGGCCTCGTCCTCGTGTCCGGCCTCATCCTCGTGGGCGGCCTCGTCCTCGTGTCCGGCCTCTCCGTCGAGGATGGTGATGCCCTCGTCGGAGTCGATGGTGACACCGTCGAAGCCGGAGGCCTCGATGGCGTCGTCCAGCCACTCCTCGAGCCCGACACCATTGATCACGAGCACATCGGCGGCGCCCAGCGCGGTGAGGTCGGCGACGGACGGGTCGTAGCTGTGCGCGCTCTGGTTGGGCTGGATCAGCTGGGTCACCTCGACACCGGCGGTGTCGCCGACGATGTTGCGGGTGAGGTCGGCAATCTGCGTCGTCGTGGCGACGATCTGCAGGTCACCCTCTGCGTCGGTCGAGGCGGCGCTGCCGGTGGCGGAGCATCCGGCCAGCACGAGGGTGGCGGCGACGGCAAGGACGGGGAGGGCACGTTTGGGGGAAGTCACGCTCGAAACGCTACGCCTATTGATAATGATTGTCAAAACCATTAGCTCGGGGCCGGTGCGCGGCCGTCACAGGTGCCGGAGGTACCGCTCCGGGGCATCCAGAAAGCTGGCCCAGTTGGTGACCAGGTCGAGGTCCCGCCACGCCATCTCGCGCAGCCCCCACTCACCGACCTCGAGGATGCGCGCGCCGGGCAGGGCCGCGAGCAGCGGTGAGTGCGTCGACATGATCACCTGCGAGCCACCCTCGGCCAGAAGGTCCTTGAGGTGGCCGAGCAGTGCCAGGCAGCCAGAGAACGACAGCGCCGACTCTGGCTCGTCGAGCACCCAGAGCCCGCGGCCGCGGAACCTGTCGACGGCCAGTTCGAGAAACGATTCACCGTGCGAGATCTCGTGGAAGCGCGGCTCGGGCCGCGTGCCCGGGTTCTCCTCCAGATAGGTGAAGAAGCCGTGCATGGTCTCGGCCCTGAGGAAGTAGCCGCGCCGGGTGCTGCCGCCGCTGCGCACCAGCCGCAGGTGGTCGTGCAGGGCGGATTCGCTGACCCGGGTGGAGTTCTGCGCTCCGGTGGAGCCGCCCTCTGGCGACAGCCCCCAGGCCAGGGCGATGGCCTCGACGAGAGTGGACTTGCCGGCTCCGTTCTCGCCGACGAAAACCGTGGCCGACCCCAGGTCCAGCCCGCTGGTCAGCAGCTGCGCCACCGGCGGCAGGGTCGCCGGCCAGGTCGTGCGGTCGAGTGGATGCTGCGGGTCCTCCTCGATGCGGCGCAGGGGGATGCTGTCGAAAGCCATGCCCCATCCTCCCCCGCCGCACCCCGGATGCGCAGCGGTGTCGGCCCCTTGCGGCGGCGGCAGCGTGCCTGCGGGCGCGCCAGGAGGGGCAGGAGGGGCACTGACTCGCCGCAAACCCCCCCTTGCGCGGCGTCGAAGGGGCCATGTGCGGCAACTCGGCAGACAGCCCCGCATCCGCGCCGGAAGCCCGGCCCCGCCTCGCCGAGTTGCCACTTGGCGCCCACTCACGGCGCTCGTGGGGGCCGCAACTGGCAACTCGCGGCCGCTGCCGTCAGCGAGTTGCCACTTGGCGCCCACTGGAGGCGCTGCTGGGGGCCGCAACTGGCAACTCGCGGAGGTGTCCCCCGCCGTCTACTCTGTTGCCATGAGAGCACGCGCCGGCAAGGGCACCGTTCCGCCCGCGGCGGGCCAGTCCTCCCCCACCCGAACGGCACGCGCACCCCGTTTCCCTCGCGCTGGACGGGTCGCCCAGAGCGCACCTGTTCCCCTGCCGGCCCCTGCGGCGATGCTGCGGCCCTGGCGCCTCGATGACGCCGCGGGGCTGCAGGCTGCGTTCACCGGTAGCGGCGACCTCTCCGCCCAGTTCGGTGCCATCGATCTGTCGACGCTCGCTCGCTGTCAGATCTTCATCGCCGACAATCTGGCACCGGCCACGGTGTCCAGACAGAACTTCGCGATCAGCGTCGACGGGGTGGCCGTGGGCAACGTGGGCATCGGCAGCATGGAACACCGGCATGGCACCGGCTGGGTGTACTACTGGGTCTCGGCGGGGGCCAGGGGACGGGGCCTGGCGACCCTCGCTCTCGCGTCGATCGCCGAGTGGGCGTTCACCGAGCAGGGCCTGTACCGGCTCGAACTCGGTCATCGTACCAACAACCCGGCCTCCTGCCGGGTCGCCGCCAGGGCAGGGTTCGCCGTCGAGGGCGTCGAGCGGCAGAAGCTCAAGTACGGCACCGAACGCTTCGACGTCGAGACGCACGCCAGGCTGCGCACGGATGCGCCTCCCCCTGTGCGCCCGCTGCCCACGGTCACGTTCTAGGCGGGCCGAATGGATGCCTCGTCGCCGGTGGCAGGACCAGGGTCGCCGCTGTTCCGTGCGGCCGATCGGCACCTGCCTGTGGACGGGTTGGCAAACGCGCGCGACCTGGGCGGAATCCCGCTTCTCAGTGGCGGCACCACCCCCAGCGGTGTCTTCTTCATATCGGAGAACCTTGATCAGGCCACCGACACGGGTTGGGAGCAGCCGTAGGCAGCGGGCATCCGCAACGTTGTCGATCTGCGGCAGCCCCGCGAGCGCGCCGAAGACGCCCGGTCCAGGCCCGACTGGCTGACCACGGTCACCGTCGACCTTGACGGGCTGGAAAACACGAATTTCTGGGCCGACTACTGGGAAAACGGCCTCGTCTCGACCGCCCTGTATTTTCTTCCGCACCTCGCCGCCATGCCGGAGCGGTCAGGGGCCGTACTGTCGGCGCTAGCCACCGCCCGGCTCGGCGGTGTGCTCTTTCACTGTATGGCCGGCCGAGACCGGACCGGACAGATCGCGCTGCTTCTACTCAGCATCGTGGGCGCCGAGCCGGAGGCTATTGTGGACGATTACCTCGAGACCGTGCGCCGCGCCGACCAGCGCGCCGCTACATCCGGCCGGGCGCACGAGGGAGCCTCGAGCGAGGCCCTCTGCCGGTCGATGGGCACCACCACGGAGGGAGCATTCCGCTCGGCACTGGCCGGACTAGACCTCGCCGCCCTACTCTCCGCGGCGAGCCTCACCGACGCGGAGCTGACCGCGCTGCGCACTTGGCGCTGGTGATCGGGTGCTCCAGCTGACCCTGGACTATCCGCGGCGGCGCAAGGCACCGGGTCGCTGCTCTTCCTGTGGGTGGTCGCGCCCTCTTTAGCGGGCGCGGTCGCCCGCACGAGGTGCAGTGAGCGCCACCAGAGGGCTACTCGAGGAGCAGCGCCGGCTCCTCGATGATGCTGGCCACGTCGGCCAGGAACCGGCTGGCGACGTCGCCGTCCACCACCCGGTGGTCGAAGCTGGCGCCGATGGTGGTCACGAAGCGCGGGCGCACCTCGCCGTCGACCACCCAGGGCTTCTGCTTGATGGTGCCCAGCGCCACGATGCCGGCCTCGCCGGCGTTGAGGATCGGCGTGCCGGTGTCCATGCCGAAGACGCCGATGTTGGTGATCGTGATGGTGCCGTTCGACATCTCGGCCGGGCTGGTCTTGCCGTCCCGAGCGGTCAGGGTGAGCTTCTCGAGCGCGCCGGCCAGCTCGAGCAGGCTCATGTCCTGGGCTTCCTTGATGTTGGGCACGATCAGGCCGCGGGGCGTGGCCGCGGCGATACCGAGGTTCACGTAGTGCTTGATCACGATTTCCTCGTCGGTGAAGACCGAGTTGACCGTGGGGTTGCGGCGCACCGCCCAAATCATGGCCTTGGCCATGATGAGCAGCGGCGACACCTTGACGCCGGCGAAATCGGTGGAGGTCTTGAGCCGCTTGACGAATTCCATCGTGCGGGTGGCGTCCACGTCGACGAACAGGCTCACGTGCGGCGCGGTGAAGGCGCTGCGCACCATGGTCTGCGCGATGACCTTGCGCACGCCCTTGACCGGGATGTGCTCTTCGCGGTCGGTGGGCCACTCCGGGGTCTGGATGTTGCGGAACACGCTGGCCTGGGTGGCTTCGCGCAGCACGTCGTCGCGGGTGACGTCGCCGAACCGGCCGGTCGGCTCCACCTGGCTGAGGTCCACGCCGAGGTCCTTGGCCAGCTTGCGGATCGGCGGCTTCGTGATCACCGGTCCGGTGGGCCGGGCGATGGCCGGGGCGGCGGATGCGGCGGCCGCGGCCGTCGGACGCGCCGGCGGTGTGCTGCGGGCCGGGCCGGTGCTGGCGGTGTTGCTGCGCGGCCCGGAGGCTGCGGGGCCGGCCTGCGGCGGGGCCGTGGGGGCGGAGGCGATGGCCTCGTGCGCAGCGGTCGGCACCACGTGGCGGCGTCGGGTGGGCATCGAGGCGGCGGCGCCGCGACCCACGAGCACAGCCGGGGACTCCTCGGCGGGCTCCTGCGAGACGGTACCGCCGGCATCCCTGGCGGCGTCGCTGAGCTCGTCGTCGACCAGGGCGGCCGCGGCAGGGGCCGGTGCGTCATCGCCGGCGCCGGTCTCGGACAGGATCGTGATGATGACGGTGCCCACGTCGACAGTGGTGCCAGGTTCGACGAGGATCTCACCGACGACGCCGACGTACGGCGACGGCAGTTCCACCAGCGACTTGGCGGTCTCGATCTCGACGAGTACCTGGTTGATCGAGATGGTGTCGCCGGTGGCGACCTTCCACTCGACGATTTCAGCCTCGGTCAAACCCTCGCCCACGTCGGGCAGAGTGAATCGGGAGACGCTCATAAGATGCCTTTCCGGCGGGTCGGGGTCAGTAGGCGAGGGAGCGGTCGACGGCTTCGAGCACCCGGTCGGGGCTGGGCAGGAAGTGCGTCTCGACCGCGGCCGGCGGGAACGGGGTGTCGAATCCGGAGACCCGCAGCACGGGGGCTTCGAGCGAGTAGAACGCGCGCTCGGTGACCGTCGCGGCGATTTCGGAGCCGACGCTGACGAAGCCGGCGGCCTCCTGGGCGACCACGAGGTGGCCGGTCTTGGCCACGGAGTCGAGGATCGGCGCGTAGTCGATCGGGGAGATCGAGCGGAGGTCGATCACTTCGAGGCTGATGCCCTCGGCCGCGGCGAGTTCGGCGGCCTGCAGCAGCACGCTCACCATGGCACCGTGGCCGACGACCGTGACGCTGGTTCCACTGCGCACCACCCGGCTGGCATGCAAGGGGGTGCCGGCGGCGGTGAAGTCCACCTCGCCCTTGGGCCAGTAGCGGCTCTTGGGTTCGAAGAAGATCACCGGGTCGTTCGACGCGATCGCCTCCTGCATCATCCAGTAGGCGTCGTGCGGGTTCGAGGGGCTCACCACGCGCAGGCCAGGGGTGTGCGCGAAGTACGCCTCAGGGCTTTCCTGGTGGTGCTCGATCGAGCCGATGTGACCGCCGTAGGGAATCCGGACGACGACGGGCATGGTGACGCCGCCCTCGTGCCGGTTGCGCATCCGGGCCAGCTGGCTGGTGATCTGGTCGAAGCCGGGGAAGACGAAGCCGTCGAACTGGATCTCACAGACCGGGCGGTAGCCGCGCATGGCCAGGCCGATGGCGGTGCCGATGATGCCGGATTCGGCCAGCGGGGTGTCGAGCACCCGCTTCTCACCGAATTCGGCGTGCAGGCCCTCCGTCACCCTGAAGACGCCGCCGAGCGGGCCGATGTCCTCGCCCATCATGAGCACCTTGGGGTCGCTGAGCATCGCCTGGCGCAGCCCGGCGTTGAGGGCCTTGGCCATCGGCAGGTTCGCGCGGGTCGGCGCGGCGGTCTGGGTGTCCGGCATGGTCATCAGGACTCGCTCCCGTCGAACGACGCTTCGTAGGCGTCGAGCCAGTTCTTCTGCTCCACCACGAGCGGATGCGGTTCGGCGTAGACGTTGTCGAAGATCACGGCGCGGTCGGGGCCGGTGATGTCCAGGGCGCGGCGGCGCACATCGGCGGCGTAGTCGGCCGCTTCTTCGTCCACCGAGTCGAGGAACTCCTGCTCGACTCCGAGGCCTTCGAGGTAGCTGCGGAAGCGCACGATCGGGTCGCGGGCCACCCAGTAGGCGAGCTCTTCCGGGTCGCGGTACTTGGTGGGGTCGTCGGCCGTGGTGTGCGCGCCGACGCGGTAGGTGAGCGCCTCGATCAGCGAGGGGCCGTGGCCGGCGCGGGCGTCGTCCATGGCCTTGGCGGTGACGGCGTAGCTCGCGAGCACGTCGTTGCCGTCGACCTGGATGCCCGGCATGCCGAAACCGCCGGCGCGCAGGTACAGCGGGGAGCGGGACTGGCGGGACACCGGTACCGAGATCGCCCAGTGGTTGTTCTGCATGAAGAACACCTGCGGGGTCTGGTAGCTGGCCGCGAAGACCAGGGCCTCGTTGGCGTCGCCCTGGGAGGAGGCGCCGTCACCGTAGTAAACGATCACCGCCTGGTCGGTCTCGGGGTTGCCCGTCGCGGTGGAACCGTCCAGCTGCATGCCCATGGCATACCCGGTGGCGTGCAGGGTCTGCGACGCGAGTACGAGCGTGTAGAGGTGGAAGTTGCCGTGCTCCTCTGGGGTCCACCCGCCGAGGGTGACGCCGCGGAGCATCCGGAGGATGTCGACCATGTCCAGGCCGCGGATCATGCCGACGACGTGTTCGCGGTAGGAGGGGAAGACGTGGTCCTGCGCCCTGGTGGCGTAGGCGGAGCCGACCTGGGCGGCCTCCTGGCCGTGGCTGGGCACCCAGAGAGCCAGCTGCCCCTGGCGCTGCAGGTTCGCGGCCTCGGTGTCGAATTTCCGCACCACGACCATGTCGCGGTAGAACTTTCGGTAGTCGGCCTCGGTGAGGCGCTCGAAGTATGGCAGGAATTCCGCGGCCGACTCGGACGGCGCGAAGCTGCCATCCGTGGCGAGGAGCTGCACGGTGGGCGAGGCGAGGGTGCGCACTGATGCGTCGTTCGAGGTCACTGGCACCGTACTAACCTAGCCGCCGGGCCGGATGCCCCGTGGGTAGATCCGACACAATCTCAGCGCAGATCTGCAGAAGCGTTGCCACAGATTCCTCCTCGCCTATCGAGACCCGGATGCCCTCCGGGTGGAAGGGCCGGACGACGAGTCCGGCATCGGTGAAACGTCGGGTGGTGGCATCCGTCTCCTCGCCCAGCGGCAGCCAGACGAAGTTGGCCTGCGAGTGCGGGATGTTCAGACCGCTGTCGACGAGGGCAGTGCGGATGTCGTCCCTGCGGGCGGCGATGACGCCCACACGGGCCAGAAGTTCGGCTTCGGCGTCGAGGGAGGCCAGGGCCGCGGCCGAGGCCTGCCCGGTCACCGAGAGCGGAATCGCCGTGGCGCGGGCGGCGTCGAGGATGCCGACGGGGCCGATCGCGTAGCCGACCCGCAGACCGGCCAGGCCGTAGGCCTTGGAGAAGGTGCGCAGCACAACGAGGTTGGGGTAGCGCTCGAGCAGGCTGGGCCCGTTGACGGCCGCCGGGTCGCTGACGAATTCGGCGTAGGCCTCGTCGAGCACGACCAGCAGGTCGGCCGGCACTACAGCCATGAACGCGTCGAACTCGTCCGCGGTGACGATCACGCCGGTGGGGTTGTTGGGGCTGCAGACAATGACCACCCGGGTGCGCGGGGTGATCCGAGCCGCCATCGCGGGCAGGTCGTGACCGTGGTCGGCACGGTTGGGCACGGTGACGCTCGTGGCACCGGCCACCGTGACCAGGCTCGGATAGGCCTCGAAGGAGCGCCAGGAGTAGAGCACCTCGTCTCCGGGGCCCGCCGCGGCCAGGATCAGCTGGGACAACAGGGCCACCGACCCGGCACCGATGTGCACCTGGTCGGCGGAGACCCCGAACCGGGCGGAGAGGCGTTCGCGCAGGGCGAGGGCCGACGCGTCGGGGTAACGGTTGAACGCGGAGACCGCGTTGACCGCCTCGACGACTCCTGGCAGCGGGTCGAACGGGTTCTCGTTGCTGGAGAGCTTGAAGGCGGACGCGCTGGCCGCCTTCCCCTGCCGGTACGCCGGTAGTGCAACGATCTCCGGTCGCAGACGGACTGATGGCAGGTCAGAAGGGCTCACTCCGCGAGTCTACGCCGGGACATATTCGGGATGCCGCATGCTCTGGAGGTATATGCCGCACCGGAATGCACCGGTGCGCCCGTTCGGGTTGCCGGGCTGGATGTCATAGTGGAGGCATGGGTAGCTTCCTCGTCAAACTGATCATCAATGCCGCCGCTCTCTGGGTGACGACGCTCATCGTGGCCGGTGTGAGGGTCGAGCCGTACGCGTCTGACACCGTGGCCGTCGTGCTGACCTACCTCTTGATCGCGCTCATCTTCGGTTTCGTGAACGGTTTCATCGGCACCTTCGTGCGGATCGTCGCGTTCCCGCTGTACGTTCTCACGCTCGGGTTGCTCTCGTTCATCGTCAACGGCCTGCTGCTGTTGCTGGTCGCGTGGTTCTCCGGGCTGTTCGGTTTCGGCCTGGTCATCGACGGCTTCTGGTGGGGCGTGCTCGGCGCGTTCGTGCTGGGCATTTTCAGCTGGCTCTTCGGCCTGCTGGTGCGTCCGCTGAACAACTCCAGCATCTAGACCGGCACCACCACGCCGTCGCGCCGTCTCGCCGGTCAGTCGACCCGCTCTGCGCGCCAGACGCTCTGCTCGCCGGGAATCGTTCCCACGACGGTGCCGAGGTGGTCGCGAAAGGCCAGCAGCCGCGGCTCCACCGAGGCGTCCACCAGGCGGGCGGTGTCGCGGTACCCCGCCAATTGGTGCGCAGGCAGCGGCTCATCCACCGGCACGTCGACGCCGCCGAACAGCTCGTGCCGCACGTACAGGCGCCCGTCGTCGGCCGCCGTGCCGCCGAGCGCGGGGATGATGTCGTCGGAGTGCTCGATGGCGATGGCCGGCAGGTCGGCAGACACCGCCACCTGGCCCGCCGGGGCCCCGAAGGTGACGAGACCCACGGCGTTGATGTCTCCGCGGGCGGCGAGCTCCGCCGCGATGAGGCCGCCCTGGGAGTGCGCGATGGGAACGACCGGGTCGCCCGGCTGCACGCCGGCCTGCTGCATTGCCTGCAGCACCGCCCGGTACGAGCCGGATTCCTGGCCGGCCACTGCCGTGACGTTGGAGGTCATGTCCCACGGCTCGGTCGACCCGGTCGGGCTCCATTCCAACGTGCCGCCGATGTACAACAGCCACGACGGATGCTCGGCGTCTCCGTACCGCTCCAGGCGCACCTGCCCGCCGTCGTCTTCGGTGGGGATGCGGTCGGCGAGGTCGGCGAACCCGGCCGGCGGCGTCGGCGGCGTCAGCGACGTCGGCCGGGGCTGCGGCGCAGGAGTCGGCGTGGCTGCCCGCCGGGACGCCGACGGTGTGGACGGGCTACGCGGTGCGGGCGCGGGCGCGACCGGGCCGGCGGGCGAGCCTGACCGTGGCCGGGCCGCCCGGCCACCCGCCCGACCGGCAGGGCGGCCCGTGCCGACGCCCGCGCTGAGGCCGGCTCCGACGCCCGCGCCGGCTCCCGCGCCGGGTCGGCGAGTCGTCGCCCCGGTCGGACCGCGCTCCGGCGGGCTCGAGCCGTTCACCCGGCGCACCCGCACGGGCGTCTCCCTGAGGATCCCCGCCGCCCGGGCGGCGACGAGCGCACCGAGCGCGGAGGCCGGGGCACCGAGCAGCCCTGCGCCGTCGTCACCCGCCGCTGCCGCCACCGGATACGGCACCGTGCCGCCGCCCAGCACCACGTCGTCGACCGAGGCGACCAGGGCGCGCACGAGAGCCACGGTCACCGGATCGGTGAGCAGCCGCGGACTCTCCTGCAGCCAGTTGGCCAGAGCGGGCGGCACCACAGACACTCCGCGGCCGAGGACCGCGTTGACGAGCAGCGACGTGACGGCCAGGTAGGCCAGGGGTGTGGCCAGGGACAGCGCCACCAGCGGGGCAAGCAGGCGCATGGCGCCCAGTGCGTGCCCGAACAGGGAGCCCGCGCTGCGCAGCCCGGTGTCCAGGCCCGCTTCGAGGCGGCCGTACTCCTCAGCCGCCTCGACCAGGGAATCGGCCAAGCGCCGGCAGTCGTCGGTGATCTCCGTGATCGCGGCGGACGCACCGAACACGCACGACCCCAGGTCATCTGGCTGCCAGCCAGGGGCGGGCGAGACCCCGAGACCGCGCACCTGCGCCAGCTGCGACTGCCACCCCTCCGCCTCCCCCTGCAGCAGCCGCAGGGTCGCGACCTCGACGAAGACGACGTCGGTGGCGACCATCGCACTACCACCGCCGGAGATCGTCAGGCCCGTCGCGCCTTCACCGGGGCCGGCATCGTGTGCCGAACCGGTCACGGTGCCGCCTTCACCCTGTCAATGGCCACGTCCACGGCGTACAGGGCGTCTTCGAGCGTTCGCCACACCCCCTGCAGCTTGCCGCTGAGCTCGACCAGGCGGGCCTGGTACGCCCGCTGCGCCTCCGACCGCCACCCGGCACCCACCTCCTGGCCGGCCAGCCGCCGGCCGGCCGCCTCCACGTCGCCCTGCACCGCGCCCAACCGCCAGCGTTGCTCCCGCAGCCTGGCCAACGCGGCCGCGTCCGCCTCATCACCCACTCCCGGCAGGATGCTGCTGCTCCCGAATTCCATCGCGCCTCCTCGTCGGGCCCAGACTGTGCCACCCTGGGGGCGACCGGGACGCTCCTGCTCCTGATGGGGAGAAGTCGCCTCGACGGGCCGATGTGGAGGAGGGGAATGTGGAACACAATGGACACATGAATTTCGCGGCGCTCAGTCCAGATGAGTCGACGCCATTCCGGATCATCTTCGTCTGCACCGGCAACATCTGCCGGTCGCCGATGGCCGAAGTGATGCTGCGTGACCTCGTCACGCGCTCCGGTCTCGGCCGGCTCATCACGACGAGCTCGGCGGGCACCGGCGACTGGCACGTCGGCGAGCAGGCCGACACCCGCACCATCTCCGCCCTGGCCAAGCGTGGCTACGACGGCAACCACCACCGGGCCAGACAGTTCGACGCCACCTGGTTCGACGACCTCGACCTTGTGGTGGTGCTCGACAGGTCTCAGGAGCGCATCCTGCGCAACTGGGCGCCCACCGAACGTGACCGCAACAAGGTGTGCCTGCTGCTCAGCTTCGACAGGGACCAGGCCGGGCTGCGGGACGTTCCCGACCCCTACTATTCCGACGATGCGCTGTTTGACTCGGTTTTAGGCATGATTGAGAGAGCCAATTTTGCGCTATTCGCGCAACTCGCACCCGCAATCAGACAGGGAGTCCGATGAGTCCTCTACCCCCGCAGGTCCTCAGTCCACTCGACGGCCGCTACCAGGCCGCCGTCACCGAACTGGGCGAGCACCTGTCAGAGGCCGGACTCAACCGTGCCAGGGTCAAGGTCGAGGTGGAGTGGTTGATCACCCTCACCGACCGCAGCCTGTTCGGTTCCGCGCCGCTCAGCGCGCAGCAGAAGAGCGGCCTGCGCGCCCTGGTCACCGATTTCGGCCAGGCCGAGATCGATGAGCTGGCGGCCCTCGAGGCCGTCACCCGCCACGATGTGAAGGCCGTGGAGTACCTCGTGCGCCGCCGCCTGGTGCCGCTGGGCCTGGAATCGATCAGCGAACTGACGCACTTCGCCGCCACCAGCGAAGACATCAACAACCTCGCATACGCCCTCACCGTCTCCGAGGCCGTCCGCGAGGTCTGGCTGCCCAAGTTCCGCGCCCTCATCGCGGCGCTCCGCGGCCTGGCCGGCGACTACCGCGCCGACGCCATGCTCGCCCGCACGCACGGCCAGCCCGCAACGCCCACCACCATGGGTAAGGAACTGGCGGTGTTCGTCTACCGGCTCGAGCGCATCCAGAAGCAGATCGAGGCCAACGAGTACCTCGGCAAGTTCAGCGGCGCCACCGGCACGTTCGCCGCGCACGTCGCTGCCGACCCGTCCGTGGACTGGCCCGCCGTGTCCCGCGAGTTCGTCGAGGGCCTGGGCCTGGGCTGGAACCCGCTGACCACGCAGATCGAATCGCACGACTGGCAGGCCGAGCTGTACGGCAAGGTGTCGCACGCCAACCGGGTGCTGCACAACCTCGCCACGGATGCCTGGACCTACATTTCGATCGGCTACTTCCGCCAGGTGCCGCAGGCCGGCGCCACCGGGTCCTCCACCATGCCGCACAAGATCAACCCGATCCGGTTCGAGAACGCCGAGGCCAACCTCGAACTCTCCAGCGCCCTGCTGGATTCGCTCGCGGCCACCCTGGTCACCTCCAGGCTGCAGCGCGACCTCACCGACTCGACCACGCAGCGCAACATCGGCGTGGGCCTCGGCCACTCGCTGCTGGCGCTGGACAACCTCATCAGGGGCCTGGGCGAGATCGATCTCGACCGCGAGCTGCTCGCGCACGACCTGGACACCAACTGGGAGATCCTCGGCGAGGCCATCCAGACCGTCATCCGCGCCGAGGTCAGTGCGGGGCGCTCCAGCATCGCCGACCCGTACGCGCTGCTCAAGGAACTCACCCGCGGCAAGCGCATCAACCGCGCCGACCTGGTGGCGTTCGTGCAGGAACTGCAGATCGGCGACGCCGCCAAGGCCCGCCTGCTCGAGCTGACCCCGGCCGGCTACGTCGGCCTGGCCGACCCCCTGGTGGACTACCTGGGCTGAGCGCCCGTCGGCCGGCGCCGGAACCGGCGCCGGCCGATCAGCTTGTTCACCTCGACGAGCAGGAAGATCACCAGGGCCAGCCCCAGCGTGTACGCCCATTCGCGCGGGCCGATCGGGGTGGAACTGAACCACAGGTTCATCACCGGCGTGTAGACGAAGAGCAGCTGCAGCACGAGCATCGTGCCCACCGAGATCCACACCGCGCGGTTGCCGCGCAGCACGGCCGGCGTGAGGCTGGATGCCCGCAGGAACCGGCAGTTGAACAGGAATACCAGCTGGCTGAGCACCAGCATGGTCACCGCGGTGGTCTGCGCCACCGCCCGCGTCGACCCGATCGACAGCTCGTAGAAGAACACCCCGATGGTCGCGGCGGTGATCAACACCGACACCCAGAGCAGCCGGCCGAGGTATTCGGAGTCGAGCACCGAGCCGCCCGGCGGGCGCGGCCGGCGCAGCATGATGCCGGGCTCGGCCGGTTCGGTGGCCAGCGCCAACGACAGGGTCACGGCGGTGATCAGGTTCACCCAGAGGATCTGGGTGGGTTGCAACGGCAGGGCGAAACCGAACAGCACCGCCAGCAGCACCACCAGGGACTGCGCCGCGGTGGTCGGCAGGATGAAGATGATCGACTTCTGCAGGTTGTCCCGAATCCGTCTGCCCTCCTCGACGGCCTTCTGGATGGTGGCGAAGTTGTCGTCGGCCAGCACGATGTCCGCGGCCTCCTTGGTGGCCTCCGTGCCCTTGATGCCCATCGCCACGCCCACATCCGCCCGCCGCAGCGCCGGGGCGTCGTTGACGCCGTCCCCGGTCATCGCCACCACTTCGCCGGATGATTGCAGGGCCTTGACGATGCGCAGCTTGTGCTCCGGGCTGGTGCGGGCGAAGACGTCCACCTCGCGCACCACCCGGGTCAGCTGGTCCTGGGAGAGCTTCTGCAGCTCGCCGCCGGTGAGCACCCGGGCCGCGCCGGTGACCATGCCCATCTCCGTGGCGATCGCCACCGCCGTGCCGGGGTGGTCGCCGGTGATCATCTTCACCCGGATGCCCGCGGCGTGCATCACGGTGATCGCCGCGATCGCCTCCGGCCGGGGCGGGTCAACGATCCCGACCACCCCGAGGAAGAGCAGGCCGTCGTCGACGTCGCCGAGGTGCAGGTCCGTCAGGCCGACCGGAGCGTCGCCGACGGCCGCGGCGAGCACCCGGAGGCCGGTGGAGCTGAGCTCGTCGACCTGACGCTCCCAGAAGGCCTCATCGAGAGGCTCTGGCAGGCCGGCGGCATCCAGTTGCCTGGTGCAGCGTTCGAGCAGGCGGGCCGGTGCGCCCTTCACCAGGATCCGGGCGGGCTCGTCGGCGGCCCGGTTGAGGGTGGCCATGAACTTGTTGGCCGACTCGAACGGGATCACGGCCACCCGCTCGTACCCGTCCGGGTCGAAACCGGACTTGTGCGCGAGGGTGCGCAGGGCACCCTCGGTGGGTTCGCCGACGACCTTCCAGACCCCGCCGTCTGCGCTGACCCTGGCGTCGTTGCACACGGCCATGACCTCCACCAGCCGGGCCAGGTCATCCCGGTCGGCCACCGTCACCGCGCGGTCGTGCTGCAGCACCGCGCCGGCCGGGTCGTAGCCGATGCCCCGCACCTCGTACCTGGCTGTGCCGGTGACCACGGTGCGCACCGTCATCTCGTTGCGGGTGAGGGTGCCGGTCTTGTCGGTGCACACCGTGGTGACCGACCCGAGGGTCTCCACCGCGGTGAGTTTGCGCACGATGGCGTTGTGGCTGGCCATCTGCCGCACCCCGAGGGCCAGCGTGATGGTCACCAAGGCCGGCAGGCCCTCCGGCACCGCGGCGACCGCGAAGCCGATGGTCGCGGCGAAAAGGTCGGCGAAACCGCGGTCGTGCACCAGCCGGCCGATCACGAGCATCAGACCGGACACGGCGAGGATGCCCAGCGAGATGCGGGTGCTGAAGGCATCAAGTTGCCGGGTCAGCGGGGTGGCCAGGCTCTCGGTGTCGGTGACCAGGGTCTGGATGCGGCCGATCTCGGTGCCGGAGCCGGTCGCCGTCACCACGGCGCGGCCGCTTCCCGCTGCCACCAGGGTGCCGGAGTAGAGCATGCAGTGCCGGTCGCCCAGGCCGGCGTCCGCGGGAACGGCCGGGACGCTCTTGCCGGCCGGCTCGGCTTCCCCGGTCAGTGCGGACTCCTCGATCCTGAGCCCGGTGCCCTCGATCAGACGGAGATCCGCCGGCACCTTGTCGCCGGACTTGACCCGCACGATGTCACCTGGCACGAGGGTCGCGGCGTCGGCATTCAGCCAGTGGCCGCCGCGGCGTACCTTCGCGTTCAGCGACAGCATCCGCCGGATGCCGTCGAGGGCCTTCTCCGCACGGCCCTCCTGCAGGAATCCGATCACCGCGTTGATCACGGCGACGGCCAGGATCACGGAGGCGTCGACCCAGTCGCCGAAGACCACCGTGAGCACGGCAGACCCGAGGAGAACATAGATGAGCACGTCGTTGAAATGGCCGAGGAAGCGCAGCACCGGGTTCTTCTTCGCCGGCACGGGCAGGGCGTTCGGTCCGACCGCGGCCAGTCGTTCGGCGGCCTCTGCCGGATCCAGGCCGTGCCGACTGGTGTGCAGGTCGGTGCACACCGTGTCGGCATCCTGGGCATAGGGTGGCGGCCCTCCGGCGGCGGTCATGGCTGACCTGTCACGGGAAGGCCTACCGGGATACGGACCACGATGGGTCCATTAAAGCACCGGGTGAAGCGGGTACCCGGGGCTAATGGCCCGTGTTTTTGCCGCTCTGGTTCTGCTCGTCCAGGTCGCTCTTCTCGGCCTCGTCCGGCTTCATGCTCAGCGTGAACATCGCGATCACGACGAGAGCGATGATGAAGGTGATGCCCAGGGAGATGGATGACAGTGCCAGGTTGCGGGTGGCCAGCATGATGGTGAGCCCGACGAAGAGGCCCATGGCGGCGGAGATGGCGACCAGCTCGACGGGCTTGAGGATCTCGCTCCTGGTGGGCTTGTGCGGGGTGTTCTGGGTCACGGGGTGTCCGAATCTGTGGAGGAGGAAGCCAGGTCGCGCGGCGCATCCGCCGACGGGGTGGTGAGGGAGACGCCGGCGATGACCAGGTAGACGCCGATGATCACCAGGTAGGCGCCGAGCAGGCCCACGGCGACGACGGCGTGCGGCGGTAGGAGCAGGAACACCAGCGCCAGCACGGCGGTGAGTGCGCCGACGATGAGCCAGTCCCTGGCCACCTGGCCACGGCCACGCACCCGGATGCCGGTGTACAGCTCGAGAACACCGGTGACCGCCGCCCACACCGAGACGATGTAGAGGAAGAAGCCGAGGCCCCCGGCGGTCACGGCCAGCGCGAGCACGCCGGCGACGACCCCGACGGCGCCCTGAATCACGAAGATCCGGCGGTCCTTCAGGTCGGTGACGGTCCTCCAGCTCAGCAGGACGGTGACCAGGCCGTTCACCAGCGCGAAGGCGCCGAAGACGAGGAGACCGAATTGCGCGGAGTGGTCCGCGTTGAACGTGATCACGGCCGCGGGCACGAACGCCACGATGGCGCGCGCAACGGGCAGGGTCCAGTACCGGGTGCCGATGACGGCTGCTGCCGGGGCGTGCGCCACGCGGGCACCTCTTTCGTCGCAGGGAGTCCTCCCAGTCTACGCGGCGGCCCTGCCCACCTCCCGTGCGCGCCCCCTCGCGCTCCCCGACCGTCAGAGCGCGTTGACCGCGCCGAGCACCTTGGTGAGCGAATCCTTGGCGTCACCGAACAGCAGCGTGGTCTTCGGGTCGAACAAGAGCTCGTTCTCGATTCCGGCGAAGCCGGGGCGCATCGACCGCTTGAGGAAGACGATCTGGCGGCCCTCCTCCACCTCGAGGATCGGCATCCCGTAGATCGGCGAACCCGGTGAGGTCTTCGCGGCCGGGTTGACCACGTCGTTCGCGCCGACGACGAGCACCACATCGGTGTTCTTGAACTCGGGGTTGACCTCGGCCATTTCCTTGAGCGACTCGTATGGCACGTTGGCCTCGGCGAGCAGCACGTTCATGTGGCCGGGCATCCGCCCGGCGACGGGGTGGATGGCGAAGTCCACGGCCACGCCGCGCGCCTCGAGGGTCGTGGCCAGCTCGGCGATGGTGTGCTGGCCCTGGGCCACGGCCAGCCCGTAGCCGGGCACGATCACGACCCGCTGGGCGTAGGCGAGCATCACGGCCACGTCCTCCGCGTTGGAGGAGCGCACCGGGCGGTCACTCTGCACGGTGGAGCCGGCGGTGGACCCGCCCCGGAAGGCGCCGAACATGATCCCGCTGACACCGCGGCCCATGGCGGACGCCATGGCGCGGGTGAGGATCGTACCGCTGGCCCCGACGAGCGTTCCGGCGACGACGAGCAGCACGTTGTCGAGCACCACACCGGATGCGGCGACGGCGAGACCGGTGAACGCGTTCAGGAGCGAGATGACGATGGGCACATCGGCGCCGCCGACGGGCAGTACCAGCAGCAGCCCGAGCGCCAGGCCGAGCACCAGCAGCAGCAGCGCCCAGCCCGTTGAGCCCGTGGCCACGACGAAGCCACCCACGACCAGCGCGGCCACGGCCGCCAGGGTCATGACCCACTTCATGCCGGGGAAGATCACCGGGCGGGTGGTGATCAGTTCCTGCAGTTTGGCGACGGTGATCGCCGAACCGGCGAACGACACGGCGCCGACGAGCATGGTGAACACCACGGCCACGAGCACCCAGGGGCCGTCGCTGTGGCCCAGTTCGAGCATCGCGACGAGCGCGGCCGCGCCGCCGCCGACCCCGTTGAAGAGCGCGACGAGTTGGGGCATCTGGGTCATCTGCACCCGGCGGGAGATGGGCGCCGAGATCGCGGAACCCACGAGGATGGCCAGCAGGATCAGCGGGATGTTGTCGAGCTTGGCCGAGAGGAACACCGTGATCACGGCGAGGGCCGCCCCGGCGGCGCCGATCAGGTTGCCGCGTCTGGCGGTCTTGGGTGAGCTCAGACCCTTGAGGGCGAGGATGAAGCAGACGGCAGCGATCAGGTACAGCAGCGCGGTCCATTCGGCGGACAGGAGGCTCATTTGGTGGTGTCCTTCGGGGTGGCGGCGGGCTTCCGGCCGCGGAACATGCCGAGCATCCGGTCGGTGACGACGAATCC
This sequence comes from Cryobacterium inferilacus, assembly GCF_019599185.1. GTDB lineage: Bacteria > Actinomycetota > Actinomycetes > Actinomycetales > Microbacteriaceae > Cryobacterium > Cryobacterium inferilacus. The sequence continues at coordinate 85,308 of NZ_JAIEUL010000011.1, forward strand.
GCCGACGAGGTTGGCGGTGGCGAGGGCAACGGCCAGCAGCGCGACCGCGATCAGCCACGGGTCGTCGAGCTGACCGGCGACGATGATCGCGCCGACCAGGATGATCCCGTGGATGGCGTTGGCGCCGCTCATCAGGGGGGTGTGCAGGGTGCTCGACACCTTGGAGACCACCTCGAAGCCGACGAAGACGGTCAGCACAATGACCGTGAGGAGAGTGATCGGATCCATCAGTTCATTCCTTCCAGCGCGGTCGCGGTCGGTGCGTGGCGCACCTCGCCGCCGGCGGTGAGACAGGCGCCGGCGATGACCTCGTCGGTGAAGTCGGGGACGACCTGCCCGTCGCTGGTCATCAGCGCGAGCAGGTTGGCAACGTTCTTGGCGTACAGCCGGGATGCGTCGGAGGCCATCGCCGAGGCGGCGTCCCGCATGCCGACCAGGGTGACCGAGCCGTCGCCGGCCGCGGTGGGAATCAGCTGGTCGACGCCGGCACGAACGCCCTCGACGTTGCCACCGGTTTCAGCGGCGAGGTCGACGACCACGGAGCCGGCCGGCATTGCCCTGACCATGTCCAGGGTCACCAGCAGCGGGGCGGGTCGACCGGGGATCGCTGCGGTGGTGATGAGCACATCCGCCTTGGCCACATAGGGGGCGAGCAGTTCCCGTTGGCGTACGGCGCGGTCTTCGGCGAGTTCGCTGGCGTATCCGCCCGCGCCTTCGACGGCGGCCAGGTCGAGGGTGATGAAGGTGCCGCCCATCGAGGTGACCTCGTCGGCGGATGCCGGGCGCACGTCATACGCGGAGACCCTGGCACCCAGACGCTTGGCCGTGCCGATGGCCTGCAAGCCGGCGACGCCGGCGCCGAGCACGAGCACGCGGGCCGGTGGGATGGTGCCTGCGGCGGTCATATAAAGCGGGAAGAACCGGGGGAAGCGGATGGTGGCCTCGAGTACCGCACGGTACCCGGCGACGAGTGCCTGCGAGGTGAGCGCATCCATCGACTGGGCGCGGGAGATGCGCGGCACCAGTTCGAGGGCGAAGGCGGTGACCTTCGCGGCGGCCAGGGCCGCCACCGTCGGCAGTTCGGCAGCCGGGGACGCCAGGCCCACCGTGATGGTGCCCGCCGGCAGCGTTGCGGCCAGTTCGGGGCTGAGGGGGCGCACGTGGCAGAGCACGTCGAAGGATGCGGCGTCGAAGACCTCCACCAGCTCGGCACCGGCGGTGCGGTAGGCCGCGTCGGAGTACCCCGCGGCCAGTCCGGCACCGGATTCGACGGTGACGCCGACACCGAGACCGGTGAGTTGGGTCACCGTCTCCGGTGTTACTGCGACGCGTTTCTCGCCCTCTCGGCGTTCACGCCCAATGCCAACCTTCACGGGTACCCACTCCTTCGACACATCGGCCACCAGGCGAGCGTAAACGGGGGCGTTCGCGCGTCCAAGGGCGATCTCACTCCGTAGCGTACCGTCGGGTTTTCCCGATCCGACCGGTGTTTCAGGGCCGAAAGACCCTGCCAGGGTGGCCAACCGCCGGGTGGACCTCATAAGGTAGAGGGTTGCCTGCGCCGCTTATCGGCGCCCGCCCCGTCTCGAATCGCATGATCGTCCCGCACTGCCGCCGGCATTCACACCCGAGCAGTCCTCGGCGAAACGGATGCCTCGACCGATTGGTTGCTCGTTATCAGTTCCATCGAACCCGACGACGCGGCGCGCCTCCCCAGCGCTCCGCCATCGCCGACATCTCCACCCACCCGCTCCACCCCCACCGTCACGAGGCCCCGTTTCGGCGTGCACGTGCCGGCCCCCCGCATTTTCTACCCGGCGCTGGGCATCATCGTCGCCGTCGTGCTGGTCAGCATCTTCTTCCCCGTCCGCACCGGCGCGGTGCTCGCGCAGCTGCAGACCCTGGTCGTGGCCGGCCTCGGCCCGTACTACGTCGTGCTGGTCGCCGTCTTCGTGATCTTCGCGGTGTGGATGGGCCTGAGCCGGTTCGGCGACATCAAGCTCGGCCAGGACGACGACGCACCGGAGTTCGGCCTGATGTCCTGGTTCGCGATGCTGTTCGCCGCCGGCATGGGTATCGGCCTGGTCTTCTGGGGAGCCGCTGAGCCGCTCACCTACTTCCTGGAGCCCAAGCCGGGTGTGCACGGCAGCCAACCCGAACTCGCGGCCGCCGCCATGTCGCAGACCTTCCTGCACTGGGGCTTCCACGCCTGGGCGGTCTACGCCGTCGTGGGCCTGTCGCTGGCCTACGCCATTCACCGCAAGGGCCGGCCGGTGTCCATCCGTTGGGCCCTGGAGCCGCTGCTCGGCGACAAGGTCAAGGGTCGCCTGGGCGACGCCATCGACGTCACCGCCATCGTCGGCACCCTGTTCGGTGTGGCGACCTCGCTCGGGCTCGGTGTGAAGCAGATCGCCGCGGGCCTTCGCCATCTCGGTGTCGTCGACTCGGTCAGCAACACTCTGCTGGTGGTACTGATCGTGATCATCACCCTGATCGCCATCGCCAGCGTCGTCAGCGGTGTCGGCAAGGGCGTCAAGTGGCTCTCCAACATCAACCTCGGCGCGGCGGGCCTGTTCCTCCTCGCCGTCCTGCTGCTGGGCCCCACCATGTACCTGTTGCGGGTGTTCGTGGAATCCCTCGGCGGCTACTTCCAGAACATCGTCGGCCTCACCTTCGACTCCAGCGCGTTCACCGGCCAAGCCGGACTGGACTGGCAGGGCAGCTGGACGGTCTTCTACTGGGGCTGGTGGATCTCCTGGGCGCCGTTCGTCGGCGTCTTCATCGCCCGCATCTCCCGCGGTCGCACCGTGCGCGAGTTCGTCGCCGGCGTGCTGCTGGTTCCCACCCTCGTCACCTTCCTCTGGTTCGCGGTGATGGGCGGCAGCGTCATCAAGCAGGTCTGGGAGAACCCCGAGGCCCTGGTCGACCCCGAGGTCGGCATCGTGCCGGAGAACGTGCTGTTCGATTTCCTGGCCCAGCTTCCGTTCGCGGGGGTATTGGCGGTGTTGGCCGTGGCGATCGTGGCGATCTTCTTCATCACCTCCGCAGATTCCGGGTCTCTCGTCATCGACATGCTCGCCTCCGGCGGAGAGACCGACCCGCCCAAGTGGAGCCGCGTGCTCTGGGCCAGCCTGGTCGGCATCGTCGCGATCGCGCTGCTGCTGGCCGGTGGCCTGTCGGCGCTGCAGACCGGTGCCATCCTCACCGCCATCCCCGTCAGTGTGGTGATGATCGGTATGTGCATCGCCACCTATCGGGCCTTCAGGGCCGAACACCAGGTTCTCGTGCAGGTTGAACGCCGGGTGCGCCGCGAGGAGATGGCCCGACGGATCAGCAAGAGCGTGACCAACCACCTGGAGAACAACTTCGACGACCACTTCGGCGACCAGATGGACGGCCGCATCAGCGCCGCCATCACGGATGCCGCCGGGAACGTCTCCGTGCAGACACGGGAACGACGCGCCTTCTGGCCGCGTCGGCCGCGCGGCGCGACCCCGCTCGTCGACCGTCCCGACCTGGGCGAACTCACCCCGGAGGAGATCGGAGCGATGCAGGACCTGGGCGACCTGATGCCTCAGGACCCGCAGACCCCGGCAGACACGTCGTCGGCGCACCTTGAGGCGGCAGACCACGCCGAACCCGACGCTGTGACGCCAGATGCCTCCGCGGCGCCGCACGCCGACCCGGACGCCCCGCGCACGTCGTGAGCCGTCTGGCGCACCGGGCCGGCCGGGCCTGACGCGCCGCACACCGAAAAGGCCTGACAGGCGGGACCATCCCGACTGTCAGGCCTTTTTCGTCGGTTGCCGAAGCGGGCCACTGGCTCGCCAGGTTCGTCGGGTGGGCCCCGAGTCGAGGCTCGGTACCTGCGACACGTAAGCACACACCCCCCAAACGCGACAGACTGAGGACGTGACCCGTCTTTCGTTCGATCCGTCGAGACTAGGTCGCGGGCTCGCCTTCGCCTCGGCGATCGATGATCTGCATGCTGCGCTTGATCGGAGCCGCACCGTGGTCGTCAGCGCGCCGCCGGGCACGGGAAAGACGACACTCGTGCCGCCCATCCTCGCCGATCGGGTTCCGGGTCGTGTGATCGTCACTCAGCCACGCCGGGTCGCTGCCCGCGCTGCCGCACGACGACTCGCGCAGTTGGACGGATCCTCTCTCGGCTCTCGTGTCGGATACACCGTCCGTGGCGCACATCAGGTGAGTCCATCCACCCTGATCGAGTTCGTCACCGCCGGCGTGCTTCTGCGCCGACTGCTCGATGACCCCGGTCTCGACGGGATCGATGCGGTCATCATCGACGAAGTGCACGAACGGGCTTTGGAGACGGACCTGCTGATCGGGCTACTCGGCGAGGTCCGCGAGCTGCGCGACGACCTCGTCCTCATCGCGATGTCCGCGACCCTCGACGCCGAGCGGTTCGCGACAGTTCTCGGTACGGATGCGTGCCCGGCCCCGATCGTGACCCAGAGCGCACCGGCCCATCCACTCGAGGTGCGCTGGGCGCCTTCTCCCACACCTCGACTGGATGAACGAGGGGTGACCCGGGCCTTCCTCGATCATGTCGCGAGCACCGCGGTTGCCGCACACCGCACCCTCGTGCGCACGGACCCGGCCGCCGATGCCCTCGTCTTCGCGCCGGGTGCGCGTGAGGTCTCCGAGATCGCCGGACGCATCCGTGGTCTCGGCGCGGAATTCGACGTGCGCGAACTGCACGGCCAGATCCCCGCCGCAGAGCAGGACGCGGTGATCAGTGGGCGGAGCCCCGCTGGTGCGGCACGGATCATCGTCACGACCTCACTGGCCGAATCCTCTCTGACCGTGCCCGGTGTGCGCCTGGTCGTCGACACCTGCCTGTCTCGTGCTCCACAGCGGGATGCTGCGCGCGGGATGAGCGGTCTCGTCACCGGCCCGACGCCCAAGGCCTCCGCCATCCAGCGCTCGGGGCGCGCCACCAGGCAGGGGCCTGGCGTCGTGGTGCGCTGCGTCGACGAGCGCACCTTCGCCACGGCGCCGACGCACGCTGCCCCCGAGATCCAGGCGGCAGACCTCACCGAGGCGGCCCTGCTCCTCGCCTGCTGGGGCGCCCCTAGCGGTCTGGGGCTGCGGCTGGTCGATCCGCTTCCCTCCGTCAGCCTGGGCGAGGCCCTCGCCGCCCTGCGCGGGCTCGGCGCGATCGATGCCGCTGAACGCGCCACCGACCACGGGCGAGCGCTCGCGCGCATCCCGACAGCTCCTCGCCTCGCCCGTGCACTGCGCGCAGGGAGTGACCTGGTCGGCGGGCGTACCGCGGCCGAAGTCATTGCGCTGCTCAGCGGTGATCTCCGCGTTGCCGACGGAGACGCCCAGGCCACGCTCACCGCGCTGCGCACCGGACGAAGCCCGGATGCCCGCCGATGGGAGCAGGAGGTGCGGCGTCTGGTTCGCTTCACCGGGGACACCGACACGGCGCGAGGAAGCTCTGATCAGACCGGACTGCTCATCGCGCTCGCGTTCCCCGAGTGGATCGCTCGCCGCGTCGATCAGTCACCGAACGGCGCAACCTTCCTCCTCGCCTCCGGAACCCGTGCCGGGATCACCGGTCCGCTCGCGAGTGCCGACTGGTTGGCGGTGGCCGACGTGACGCGGGCACAGGGGCGAGCGGCCGCGGGAACCGGAGCACTCATCCGCTCTGCCGCCATCATCTCGGAGGACCAAGCGGAGCAGGTGGCGCCCCAGCTCTGCACCGACAGGGTCGAAGCCCAGTTCGTGAACGGACGCGTTGTCGCGCGTCGTGAACGTCGGATCGGCGCGATCATTCGCTCGTCCGTGCCGGTGCGCGTACAGGCGGACGATGGCGGACGGGACGCCGTGCGCCGCGCCGTCACAGAGCAGGGGCTCGGAGTGTTCATCTGGTCAGACGCCGCGGACGCCCTGCGGCGTCGCCTCGCGCTGCTGCATCGCGAGCTCGGATCGCCCTGGCCGGACGTCTCAGACACCGTTCTGCTTGACAGGCTCGATTCCTGGCTCGGCCCCGAGTTGTCAGACCTCGCCGCCGGCACTCCGGCTGCGAGCATCGACCTCGCCCCTGCGCTCCGTCGCATCCTGCCGTGGCCGGCCGCCGTCGACCTCGATGCTCTGGTTCCGGAACGGCTCCAGGTGCCCAGCGGCTCGCATGTCCGTCTCAGCTACCCACCCGTCGATGATTCGTCAGCTCGTCCCGTTGTGGCTGTGAAACTCCAGGAATGCTTCGGGTGGGCAGAGACCCCACGAATCTGCAGAGGACGAGTGCCGGTGTTGTTCCACTTGCTTTCCCCTGCCGGGCATCCCCTTGCCGTGACCGACGACCTCGCCTCCTTCTGGGCAGGTCCGTACTCGCAGGTGCGAGCGGAGATGCGCGGACGCTACCCGAAGCACCCCTGGCCGGAGGACCCGTGGTCCGCTGTGCCCACCCGGCACACCACGCGCCGCGCTGCCCTGGGCTAGGGCCGCGACACACCCTGCGGTCAGCTCACAGCTACGCCCCGGCCACCATGTCCGCGAAGCGGGAGTAGTGGCCGTGGAAGGCCACGGTCACGGTGCGGGTGGGTCCGTTACGGTGCTTGGCCACGATCAGGTCTGCCTCACCGGCTCGGGGGTTGTCTTTCTCATAGGCGCTCTCGCGGTGCAGCAGGATGACCATGTCGGCGTCCTGCTCGAGCGAGCCGGACTCGCGGAGGTCGGAGATCGCGGGCATCTTGTCTGCGCGCTGCTCCGGACCACGGTTCAGCTGGGAGAGGGCGATCACCGGCACCTGCAGCTCCTTGGCGAGGAGCTTGAGAGCACGGGAGAACTCACTGACCTCCTGCTGGCGGGACTCGACCTTCTTGCCGGAGGTCATCAGCTGCAGATAGTCGATCACGACGAGCTTGAGGCCGACGCGCTGCTTGAGCCGTCGGCACTTCGCGCGGATCTCCACCAGGGTCATGTTGGGGCTGTCGTCGATGTACAGCGGGGCGTCGTTGATGCGCCCGCGAGTGGCGGCGATGGTGGTCCAGTCGCGCGCCTCCACGTTGCCCTTGCGCATGCTCTGCAGCGGCACGGATGCCTCGGCGGCGAGCAGACGCATGGCGATCTCACTGCGCCCCATTTCGAGGGAGAAGAAGATGCTCGGCATGTCGTGGTGAATGGACGCGGCCCGGGCGAAGTCCAGCGCCAGGGTGGACTTTCCGAGCGCGGGGCGGGCGGCGACGATGATCAGCTGGCCGCCGTGGAAACCGTTGGTGAGTTCGTCGAGGTCGGCGAACCCGGTGGGCACACCGGTGAACTGGCCGTCCTTGAGCTTGGCGGCCTCAATGTCTTCGATCGCTGCCGTGACGGCGTCGGTGAGCGGGACGTAGTCCTCGGTCTCGGTGCTTCCGGTGATCGAGTAGATCTCCGCCTGGGCGGTGTTGACCAGATCGAGCACCTCACCCTCGCCGGCGTAGCCCATCTGGGCGATCCGGGTTCCGGCGTCGACGAGCTTGCGCAGCATGGATCGCTCGGCCACGATCGTCGCGTAGAACCCCGCGTTGGCAGCGGTGGGCACGAGGCTGGTGAGCGTGTGGAGGTAGTCGGCACCGCCGGCCCTGGAGATCTCGCCCAGTTTGGTGAGCTCGTCGGTGACGGTGATGACGTCGGTGGGTTCACCCTGCGCGTAGAGCGAGAGGATCGCGTCGAAGATGATCTCGTGCTTGGGCACATAGAAGTCCGCGGCCCGCACGGTCTCGACGACGTCGGCGACGGCATCCTTGCTCAGCATCATGCCGCCCAGGGCGCTCTGCTCGGCGAGAAGGTCGTGGGGCGGGGTGCGCTCGCTGTGACGGGGCTCAGAATTGCCGCGGTAGTCGGAGCCGCGCTGGTCCGAGCGTTGGTCGGCCAAACCCAGGTGAGCTATCGACACGCCGAGCCTCCTTCGTGGTGTGGTTCAGGTGTATCAGGACCCGCTGACAGTGGCGGTCCGGCACGCAGACAGGTGCGGTTGTACCCGCCTGCCCACCATAGAGAGACTCCCCTGTGCGGCCAAACCAGCCTGTGGATAACAGTGTGGATAATCTGCGCGAAACGCCGCGTGACTTGTGCACAACCTGTGCACTCACCTGTGGACAACTATTAACTTTGCCGGTAAAAATGCCCATTTGACCAGGTAATTAAACTATTCACATGGGTGTGCAAAAACTAGTTTCAACGCACCCTTGAATGTTGGTGAAATAGGTGGACACCTGTGCACAAAGCGGTGCAATACTCACTAAAAATGTGCCAAGAACGGGGGTTGGTGCACGCGCAAAAAAGAAGTAGCGACGGTCCCTGTCGGGCTCGTCGCTACTTCTTCGTGAAACGGGATTACTTGGCGGCTACAACCAGAAGGGTGATAGTCGCGCTGACCTCGTCGCGGAGACGTACCGTCGCCTGGTGCTCACCGATCGCCTTGATCGGGCTGAGCTCGACCTTGCGCTTGTCGATGGCACCGAGGCCGGCCGCGGCAACTGCCTCGGCCACGTCGGTGGTCTTGACGGAGCCGAAGAGGCGTCCGCCGGCGCCGGCCTTGACGACCAGCTTGACCTTGGTGTTCTCAAGGGTTGCCTTGAGAGCCTGGGCCTCTTCGAGGGTGGCGTGCTCGCGGGCTACGCGGGCTGCCTTGATCTGCTCGATCTGCTTCTCGCCACCGCGGGTCCACGCAACAGCGAAGCCCTGGGGAAGAAGGTAGTTACGAGCGAACCCGTTCTTGACATCAACGATGTCACCGGGGGTACCGAGGCCGGAGACCTCGTGCGTCAGAATCAGTTTCGACATGTGAGGGCTCCTTACCGGCCTGAGCCGGCGTAGGGCAGCAAGGCCATTTCGCGGGCGTTCTTGACGGCACGCGCGATCAGGCGCTGCTCCTGGACGGAGACGCCGGTGATGCGGCGGGCGCGGATCTTTCCACGCTCTGAGATGAACTTCCGAAGAGTGGGGACATCTTTGTAATCGATGACACCAACTCGGATCGACTTCGCGGGAGCAGCGTTCTTGCCACCCTTAGCACCGCGGAGCGGCTTGCGGCGGTCGCCGCTCGACTTTCCAGCCATGATTTCCTTACTTTCTTAAACGTATGAGTGCAGCCGTCAACCGTGAAGGTTGGGCTTAGAAGGGGGTCTCGTCGCTGAAGTTGCCCGGGGTGTTCCAGACGTCGCCGCCGCCAGTGTTGGCTGCGGGGGCGCTGGGAGCCCAGGGCTCGTCGTTACCCTGCTGCTGCGCGACGGGCGCGCCGCCGCGGGGGGCAGAGGATGACTGCGCGCGGGTGAGGGAGGCGGTGGCGTAGCGCAGCGACGGACCAATTTCGTCAATCTCGAGCTCCATGCTCGTGCGCTTTTCACCTTCCTTGGTCTCATACGAACGCTGCTTGAGACGCCCGGAAGCGATGACACGGGAACCCTTGGTCAGTGATCCAGCGACGTGCTCGGCGAATTCACGCCAAACGCTCGCGCGCAGGAACAGCGCCTCGCCATCTTTCCACTCACTCGTTGCGCGATCGAAATTGCGCGGAGTGGAGGCGATGGTGAAGTTGGCTACCGCCAGCCCGTTCTGCGTGTAACGCAGCTCCGGATCGCTGGTGAGGTTGCCCACCACGGTGATTACGGTCTCGCCGGCCATGGGCTACTTGTCGCTTGCCTTGTCGGCGTCTGCCTCGGCAGGAGCGTCCGCGGCGACCGGAGCTGCCGAAGCAGCTGCAGGCTTTGCGGATGCGGCGACCTTGGCAGCAGGAGCTGCGGCAGGAGCGTCGGCCTTGACCGGAGCAGCAGCCTTCGGGTTGGCTGCCTTGCGGGCTGCCTTCTCGGCGGCAAGCTTGCTTGCGACGGCAACCTGGGCGATGCCCTCTTCTGCGCGAAGCACCTTGGTGCGCATGACGGCTTCCGACAGCTTCAGCTGACGGTCGAGCTCGGCAGTTGCTGCGGCGTTTGCGGTGAAGTCGACGACGGCGTAGATGCCCTCGGCCTTCTTGTTGATCTCATAAGCGAGACGACGGCGACCCCAAACGTCAACCTTGTCAATGGTTCCACCATCGTTGCGAACAACGTTGAGGAACTTGTCAAGGCTGGGAGCGACGATGCGCTCATCGAGTTCGGGATCGAGGATAACCATCAATTCGTACTGATGCATGACTAACCCACCTCCTTCGGACTAAACGGCTGCAGTATCTCTGCAACAGGAGGGTTGTGCATGTGTTGAACGTGGAGGCCGGGAATCCGGCACACAGACAACCTGCCAAGACTACTGGAATCATGGCTGTGGCGCCACCTTCCCGCCCCGGTGCCCTCCGCACCGGGAAGTATTCGGTCGGCATCAGGACTCCACTCGCAGCCCGGCGGCGGCCAACACCGCGCCCAGACGGGCCGGATGCAGGGCGTCCGCCCACCGCCACTGGGTGAGCACTCTGCCCGGCCCGGCCAGACGGCTCAGTCGACCCGGATCCGCATCCCGCCGGACCTCGCAATCGAACTCGCCCAGCACGGTGTGCCGTCTGATGTGAAACCGCGGCTCCCAACGAAAATCCACCCGGTCTTCCCCGGTGGAGTGCTGGTACACGGCCTGCAGGGCGGGAAGCGGGAGCCGTGACACCCGCATCGTGGCCCGGCTCAGCGACTGCCCACTCGACGAGGATCGTCCGTCGGCGAAGGAGGCCGCCTCCCGCGCCCGGCCGGCGCGAGGGTCTGCGCCCAAAGCCGACACCCGTTCAAGCAGGCGTTCCTTCCGCACCGGCGGCAGAACAACCCCGCCCGGCAGCACGAATCGCTCCTGTAACGCCGCATCCAGACTGATCACGGCGGATCGGAACGGCTGAGTGAGCGCCAGGTCGAGCATGGTGCGCAGCCGCGAGGTGGTCAGAAGGCCGCCCACCTCCGTTATATCGGTATCGGAGAGGTAGTCCCGGTGCCAGACGATCTCCTCGGTGGAGCTCTGGACATGGTTGCGGCCGCCGCACACGTGCACGGCGTGGGGCCACGGACCGAGGATGGGTAAGCCCCACAGTCGGGCAGCGGACAGGTGGCTGAGCACCGGCCGGGATCGCCGTCTCAGGACCTCGCCATAGATGCGCATCAGGTAGCGGCCATCGCGGTCCGCTAGTGCCCAGACGTCGGTCGAGAGGTCTCGGTACCGGTCCGGTTCGATGCCGCGGGGTACGCGGATGGTGTCGTTGTCGACACGGTGGGAGGTGTACATGCACCGAGAGTGCCCGTGGCCGCGGCCGGACGACCCGTCAGACCGGATGCTGTGGACACAGCTCAGGACCGACGCCCTGTGGAGGAGACGTGACCAGGCTCACCCGGGCAGCAGACGGCTCGGGCCCGTATGGTCAGGCGTCGCGGGCGGCCCACCAGGACTGCAGGCGACGGGTGGCCTCCTCGACGCCGAGCGGTCCGTCGTCGAGGCGCTGCTCGAGCAGGTACCGGTAGGCCTCGCCCACCTCGCGCCCCGGCGTGAGGCCCAGCACGCCCATGATCTGCTCGCCGTCGAGGTCGGGACGCACGGAGTCCATTTCCTCCTGGGCGGCGAGCTCGCTGATGCGCTGCTCCAGGTCGTCATAGGCGAAGGCGAGCCGGTCGGCCTTGCGCCGGTTGCGGGTCGTCACATCGGCTCGGGTGAGAATGTGCAGCCGTTCCAACTGGTCCCCGGCATCCCGCACGTACCGGCGCACCGCGGAGTCGGTCCACGCGCCCTCGGTGTAGCCGAAGAACCGCAGGTGCAGTTCGACCAGCCGCGACACTGCGGAGATGGTGTCGTTGTCGAAGCGCAGGGCCCGCAGGCGTTTCTTGGCCAGCTTCGCGCCGACGACGTCGTGGTGATAAAAGCTGACCACTCCGCCGGACTCGAGTTTGCGCGTGGCCGGCTTGCCGATGTCGTGCATGAGGGCGGCCAACCGCACCACAAGATCGGGTTCGGTCAGGTTCTGCCGCGACCGCTCGTAGCCGATGGCCTGATCGAGCACCGTGAGCGTGTGCTGGTAGACATCCTTGTGGTGGTGGTGTTCATCAACCTCGAGGCGCAGGGCCGGGATCTCGGGCAGAACGATCGCGGCCAGGCCGGAGTCCACGAGCAGCTCGATGCCGGCACGCGGGTTGGCCGAGCGCAGGAGCTTGCCCAGCTCGTCACCCACCCGCTCGGCGGAGATGATGTCGATGCTGCCCGCCATCGCGGCCATCGCGATGGCCGTGTCCATTTCTAAGGAGAAACCCAGCTGGGCGGTGAATCGTGCTGCCCGCATCATCCGCAGCGGGTCGTCACCGAAGGAGATCTCGGGTGCCGTCGGCGTGCGCAACACACCCTTCAGAAGGTCGTCGATGCCGTTGGACGGGTCGACGAGCGTCATCTGTGGCAACCGCAACGCGAGCGCGTTGACGGTGAAATCCCGTCGGAGCAGGTCGTCGTCCAGGCTGCTGCCGAACACCACGTCCGGGCGGCGGGTCTGGCCGTCATAGCTGTCCGCGCGGTAGGTGGTGATTTCGACCTTTTCGCCCGCGATCTGGGCGCCGATCGTGCCGAAGGCACGGCCGATGTCCCAGTGCGCCTCCGCGATCGGGGTGACGATCGCGAGGATCTGATCCGGCGTCGCGTTCGTTGTGAAGTCCAGGTCATTGGTGACCTTGTCGAGGAACGCATCGCGGACCGGACCGCCGACGAGGGCCAACTCGAAACCCGCCTGGGCGAACGCGTTCGCCAATCTGGACACTGTGGGGGAGGCAGCCAGGTCGCCCAGTCTTGCGAGGGCTGCCGCGACGCTCTGCATGACCCCATGGTAGTTGCTCTGTACCCGCCGCACGGTGCGGTGCCGGCCGCTGGAGGGTTCTCCCCTGTCGACGCCGTAGAATCCCGTACATGGTGGCCGATCCGATTCACGTGCGTCGGCCCGCGCTCCCCGCGCTTCGGCGGCGAATCGTGGCCGCGCTGCTGTGCGCACCCCTGGCGTTCTGGCCGGTTCTGACCGAATCGGGCTCCGCGTCCGCTCTGCCCGCGACCGCCCAGGCCGCGCCCGTCTCGGTTCCCTCCGCCACGGATGACGACACCGTCTCGATCGAGCTCACCCCCAGCGGTTCGTCGACCCTGCACCTCGACCAGCCGCTGCAGGTCACCGTGACGGTGACCAATGACACCGCCGCGGCCCTTCCGACCGGGTCGGTCGAGGTCTTCCTGGCCGACCAGGCGCTCACCACCCGGGCTGCCGTCAACGATTGGCTTGACCCGGAGGAGGACAGCGATTTCGGCGAGTTGCTGACCAGCGTGCCCCTCGCCGACGCTGTGCCCGCGCACAGCAGTGTCAGCATCCCGGTGAGCGTGCCGGATGAGTCGCTCGGTCTCTTCGAGTGGAGCCCGTGGGGTCCGCGGGGCATCGCGGCCTCCCTCACCGTCGGCGACTCCGTGCGCGCGACGGATGAGTCCACCTTCGTTTGGTACCCGGACACCAGCACGGCCACTCCCCCGAGCGTGACCCCTGTCGATCTGGCGATTGCCATGCCGATCACCACTCCCCCCTCGACCACTGGATTGATCAGCGCCGAAGACCTCACGACCTATACGGCTGAGTCGGGAATTCTCACCCGGCAGCTGGACGGCGTCATCAACCGGCCGGTGGCCATCGGCATCGACCCGATGATCATCGCCTCCATCCGGATTCTGGGCTCCGCAGCTCCCGACTCCGCGGTGCGGTGGCTCGACCGTCTCGCTCAGGCATCCAACGAGATATTCCCTCTCGGGTATGCGGACTCGGACCCGGCCCTGGCCACCCAGGCCGGCGCCTCAGGGCCGCTCACCCCCACCTCGCTCGAATTTGCCGCCGATCCGGCACTCTTCCCATCGGCAGCGGCCACCGTGCCGCCGGCGGCCGAGGACACCCCGGCCGATCCCAATATTCCGACACCGACATCTACCGAAGTCCCGCAGCCGGACGGGACCGTCACGGTGCCCACTCTCGAGCAGCTGCTCGACTGGGATTACAGCACCACGACAGTCGCCTGGCCCGCAGACAACATCGTCGCGCAGGCGGACTTGACCGCGTTCTCGACGGCCGGCTTGGCCCGTACCATCCTCGCGTCCGGCAACGTCGACAGGGACGATCCCACCGTCACCGAGAGCACCACGGTCGCCCTGGGCTCGGATCAGGTCGGCCTGGTCGCCGATACCGGTGTCTCGCAGGCGCTTCGCCGGGCCGTCACCGCCACCACCGACGTGTCCTGGCGCGGAGCAATGGCGGAGTTGTCGGCCCAAGTGGCCATTGTCGCGGCCACGAACCCGGACGAGGCCCTCACCCTGTTGGCCACGCTCGACCGGGGGTGGCCGCAGGACGCCTCCCGACTGAGCCAGACGATCGACAGCCTGGGGAACCTGCCTTGGTTTGCCGCCACCACCTTCACCGAGGCGGCGGCGACCCCGGTCTCCGCCGATGTCTCCTTCGTGTCCAAGTCCGCCCCGGCCACCAGCGTCGACCTGGCCGGCCGGCTGATCGACCGGGAGGCCGAAGTGGTCGAATTCGCCGGCGCACTGGCCGATCCGCTGGCAGTGACCGCCCCGCACCGTTTGGCCCTGCTCGGGCTGCTCGCCACCTCGTGGGAGTCCACTCCCGGCGACTGGCGCACCGCCGTCGGTGAGAACCTGGCCGCCTCCCGCACCGTGCTGAGTTCGGTGACGGTGATCACGACCGGGCCCGTCAACGTCGTCGGCAGCAAGGTCGATATCCCCATCACGTTGAACAACGCGCTCAACCAGGCCGCCACGGTGCGCGTCAGCGTTGTCCCCTCCAATGGGCGCCTCGTGGTGGGCAATGACGTTGAGACCGTGATCGATGCCGCGTCCGCCAAGACCGTGTCCATCCCGGTGAGCGCCGCCGTCGGTAACGGTGCTGTCACCCTCCGGGTCACTCTGTCGACTCCGTCTGGCACAATCATGGACCAGCCGTCCCTGATCCCGGTGAATGTGCGCGCGGACTGGGAGGGCATCGGCTCCCGCATCTTCGCCGCCCTCGTCGTGCTGTTCTTCGGTTTCGGCGTCTGGCGCAATATCGTGCATCGCCGTCGTGACCGCGCCGAGACTGCCAGTGCCGAGGCCAATCCGGATGCCGACCTCGAGTCCGACCCAGACGCCCCGGCGGCCCCCCGTGGCTAGCGGCGTCGGCCGCGCCAGCGCCATCCTGGCATCGGGCACGATGGTCTCCCGACTCCTCGGGTTCGTCAAGGTCATCGTCTTCGCCAATATCATCGGGCAGATCGGCAACGTGCCCGACGCCTTCACCGTCGCCAACCAGCTGCCGAACACGGTGTACACGATCGTGGCGGGCGGCGTGCTCACCGCGGTTCTCGTGCCGCAGATCGTGCGGGCGAGTCTGCACGATGACGGCGGCACCGCCTACATCAACAAGCTCGTCACCCTGGCGCTGAGCATCCTGGCCGTCACAACCCTGGTCGCGACGTTGCTGGCGCCCCTGATCACCCGGTTCATCGCCCTGGGTTTCTCACCCGAGCAGTTGTCGTTGGCCACTGCCTTTGCCTACTGGTGCCTGCCGCAGATCTTCTTCTACGGCCTGTATACGGTGCTGGGCGAGGTGCTCAACGCCCGCAAATCGTTCGGCCCGTTCACCTGGGTCCCGGTGCTCAACAACGTCATCTCGATCGGCGGCCTGCTCCTGTTCGCCGTCTTGTTCGGCGTGGACCCGAATGCCGAGCGCACACCCGTGGACTTCACGCCGGCCATGACCGCTCTGCTCGCGGGCAGCGCGACGCTCGGCGTGGTGCTGCAGGCCGTGGTGCTGTACTACTTCTGGCGGCGGATCGGCCTGCGCTACCGCCCCGACTTCAGATTCCGCGGTGTGGGCCTCGGCACAGCGGGCAAGATGGCCAGCTGGACCTTCGGCATGCTGCTGCTGACGACGATCGCCGGTGTTGTGGAAACCCAGGTGGTGTCGCTCGCCTCCGGGGAGGGCGCATCCGCCACTGTCATGAGCACGGCCTGGTTGATCTTCATGCTGCCGCACTCGATCATCACGGTCTCGGTGGCCACCGCCTACTTCACCCGGATGAGCGAGCACGCCTCCCGAGACGACACCGACAAGCTGCGCACGGATGCCTCCTCCGCCATCCGTGGGACCACCCTGCTGATCGTGCTCGCGAGCGCCGTCATCATGGTGTGCGCCTACCCGTTCGCCCGGGTCTTCGGCGAGGCCGGGTTCGAGCAAGTTCAGGCCATCGGCAATGTCATCATCGCCTTCCTGCTGGGGCTGGTGGCGTTCTGTGTGCTCTTCGTCGTGCAACGCACCTTCTACGCGCTGGGCGACACCCGAACGCCCTTCTTCTTCACGCTGTTCCAGGTCGCCCTCGTGATCACGGGTGTGCTCGGCTGCGCGCTCCTCCCGCCGGAATGGATCGCCTTCGGCATCGCCTTGGTCGTGACGGTGTCGGGAATCCTGCAGGCGATCCTGGCCGCGTGGCTGCTGCGCCGGCGGCTCGGCGGCATCGATGGCCGGCGCATCCTGCGCAGCCTGGTCAAGTATTTCGTCGCCGTGCTCATACCGGTCGCCGCGGGAATCTGGGTTCTGACGGCGCTGGGCGGCACGGCAGAGGGTGGCTACGCCGTGTCGGGCATCGTGCCGGCGATCCTCTCCATGGCGGTGATCGGTTCGGTCATGGCCGCACTGTACTTCGCGCTGCTGCTGCTCATGCGCAGCCAGGAACTGCATGGTTTCCTGACCCCCGTGCTGGCTCGATTCCGGCGCTAAGCCGCCGCGACGGCAGGTATCGCGCAGGTGACCGGCCGCTGAACAACGGCCCCCAGAGGCGGCCAGGGGCCGGCTGGCACGGAATATCATCCGATTAGGATGTGTTGTACCCGAAAGTGAGGCGCCGCAGGGCGTCTCTCCCACTGATTTCAAGGAGTTCCGCGTGCGTCAGATCATCATCATCGGTTCGGGTCCTGCCGGATTCACGGCCGCCATCTACGCCGCCCGCGCGAACATGAAGCCGCTTCTGATCGCCAGCTCGGTCGAGGCCGGCGGGGAACTCATGAACACCACCGACGTGGAGAACTTCCCCGGCTTCGCCGACGGCATCCAGGGTCCGGAACTGATGGCGAAGATGCAGGAGCAGGCCGAGAAGTTCGGCACCGAGGTCGTCTACGACGACGTCACCAAGCTGGAATTCGGCGACACCGTGAAGTCGGTGACCCTGGGCAACGGCGAGAAGCACGAAGCGCTGTCGATCATCTTCGCGACCGGCTCCGCCTATCGCAAGCTCGGCATCGAGGACGAAGAGCGCCTCAGCGGCCGGGGCGTGTCCTGGTGCGCCACCTGCGACGGGTTCTTCTTCAAGGAGAAGGTCATTGCTGTCGTCGGCGGCGGCGACTCCGCCATGGAGGAGGCCACCTTCCTCACCCGCTTCGCCAGCAAGGTCTACATCATCCACCGCAAGGACACCCTGCGCGCCTCCAAGATCATGCAGGAACGCGCACTGTCGCACCCGAAGATCGAATTCGTGTGGAACACCGAGGTCGTCGGCATCGACGGTGAAGAGGCCGTTGAGGGCCTCCGCCTGCGCGACACCGTCACGGGCGCGGAGAGCAACCTCCCGGTCGGCGGTCTCTTCGTCGCGATCGGCAACGACCCGCGCACCCACCTGGTGCATGACCTGCTCGACCTCACCAGCGACGGCACCATCGCCGTTGCGGGGCGGTCCTCCAAGACCAGCCAGGCGGGCGTGTTCGCCGCCGGAGACGTCATCGACCCCACCTACCGCCAGGCCGTTACCGCGGCCGCCAGCGGCACCGTGGCCGCTCTGGACGCCGAGCACTACCTGGCCACCCTCCCCGAAGACCTGCTGGCCGCGGCCGGCGACCCCGAATTCGCAAACGCAACCAACTAAGGAGCACCACATGTCAGCACGCGCCGTCACCGACGCCACCTTCGAGTCAGAAGTCATCAACAACGAGAAGACCGTCCTGGTGGACTTCTGGGCCGAGTGGTGTGGCCCGTGCCGCGCCGTCAGCCCGATCCTCGACCAGATCGCCGCGGAGAACTCCGACACGATCGACATCGTCAAGCTCAACGTCGACGACCACCCGGCCCTGGCCGCGAAGTACATGATCACCTCCATCCCCGCGATGAAGGTTTTCCAGAAGGGCGAGGTCGTCAAGACCGTCATCGGCGCCAAGCCGAAGCCCGCCCTCGAAGCCGACCTGGCCGCCTACCTCAAGTAGCCGCGGCAGGTTCCTCGACGAACCCCACACCCGCCCGGCACCCGCCGGGCGGGTGTTTTCGTATCGGCGAGCGGATGCGGCGCCCGCCCGACACACCCCATACGATTGAGGCCTCACCAGAACGGATATGACGTGACAGCGATAGGCACCCCCCAGGCCGGCAACAACCTCGACCCGTGGTACCACCACTACGCCGAGCGAGCCGCCGCCCTGCGCGCCTCCGAGGTGCGCGCGTTGTTCGCCGTCGCCTCACGCCCCGAAGTCGTCTCCCTCGCCGGCGGCATGCCGTACGTCGCGGCGCTTCCGCCGGACCTCGTCATGGGCGCCCTCGAGAACGTCATGCGCAAACAGGGCCCCGTTGCACTGCAATATGGCTCTGGTCAGGGAGTTCCCTTGTTCCGGGAGCAAATCCTAGAGGTCATGGCGCTCGAAGGCATCCGCGCGCACGCCGATGACGTCGTGGTCACCACCGGCTCCCAGCATGCCCTCGAGCTGGTCAGCAAGCTCTTCCTCGATCCCGGTGACGTCGTCATCTCCGAGGGACCGAGCTACGTCACAGCCATGGTGATCTTCAAGTCCTACCAGGCCGACGTGGACCACGTGCCGATGGATGAACACGGCATGATCCCCGAGGCCCTCCGGGAGCACATCGCTCGGCTCACCGCGGCCGGTCGTAAGATCAAGTTCCTGTACACGATCCCGAGTTTCCACAATCCGGCCGGTGTGACCCTCAGCTGGGCCCGACGCCTCGAGATCCTCGAGATCGCCCGCCAGAACAACATCCTCGTTCTCGAAGACAACCCGTACGGGCTGCTGTATTTCGACCAGAAGGCGCCGGATGCGATGCGCTCGGTGGAGCGGGACGGCGTCGTGTACCTGGGGACTTTCTCCAAGACCCTCGCCCCTGGATTCCGGGTGGGGTGGGCTCTTGCGCCCCACGCCATCAGGGAGAAGCTCGTGCTCGCCAACGAGGCCGCGGTTCTCTCGCCGTCCTCGTTCAGCCAACTCGTCATCTCGGAGTACCTGTCGACCGCGGACTGGAAGGGCCAGATCAACACCTTCCGGGGCGTATACCGAGAGCGCAAGAACGCCATGCTCTCGGCCCTCACCGAATACCTGCCAGAACTCAACTGGACGAACCCCAACGGCGGTTTCTACGTCTGGCTCACCCTGCCAGACACTCTGGACTCCAAGACCATGCTGCCCCGCGCCGTCAAGGAACTGGTGGCGTACACCCCGGGAACGGCCTTCTTCGCCGACGGCCAGGGCCGGCAGAACATTCGACTCTCGTTCTGCTACCCCACCCCTGACCACATTCGACTGGGGATTCGCAGGCTGGCCACCGTTATTCGGGACGAACTCGAATTGCTGGACACCTTTGCCGGCACCGGGTCACTTTCCCCGGCGCACGACGGACGCCGCTTCGGCGCCCCGCCGCCCAATAGCAACTAACACCCCGCACCTCCCGCCTAACCCAAGGAAAAACCCCGATCATGAGCGAATCCGAGTTTCTTGACATTGTGGTCCTCGCCGGCGGAATCTCGCACGAGCGTGATGTGTCCATGCGCAGCGGCCGCCGTGTCGCTGACGAGCTGACCAGCCTCGGTCACACGGTCACGGTGCTCGACCCTCAGGCGGGCCTGCTCTCCGAACTGGCCCGCATCAAGCCGGATGTGATCTGGCCGGTCCTGCACGGCGCGACCGGTGAAGACGGCGCCCTGCTCTCCCTGCTGGAGACAACCGGGATCCCGCACGTCGGACCACGCGGCACCGCGGCCGGCCTGGCGTGGTCCAAGCCGACCGCCAAGGAACTCGTACGACGAGCCGGCTACGCCACTCCGGCCTGGATCGCCCTGTCCCGAGAAACGTTCCGTGACCTCGGCGCCGCCGAGGTCCTGGAACACCTGGTCCGCTCCCTGGGCACTCCCCTGGTCGTCAAACCCGCTCAGGGTGGGTCCGCTCAGGGCGTGACGATCGTAGACACCGCGGCCGGTCTCCCCCGCGCCATGGTGGATGCCTACACCTACGCCGACACCGCCCTGGTGGAGACGAAGATCGACGGCACCGAGCTCGCGGTGACCGTGATCAATACCGGAGATGGCCCCACCGCCCTGCCGGCCGTGGAGATCGTGCCGGTGAACGGCGTTTTCAGCTTTGAAGCGCGCTACAACGCGGGAGAAACACTCTTTTTCACGCCCGCGCGCATCTCCGCCGACGTCGCCGAGCGCGTCGCCGAGACGGCCGTGGCCATCCACGACCTGCTCGGGCTGGCTCAGCTCTCCCGAATTGACCTCATGGTGGATGCGGATGGTGTCGCGTGGTTCCTCGAGGCAAATGTGCTGCCCGGACTGACCGAGACATCCCTCGCTCCCCAGTCCATCGAGGCGTCCGGCGACACGCTCGGCTCGGTGTACGCCGCGTTGGCTCGAGCAGCATCCATCAGCCTCAGGTAGGCCTTCGGCGTTGTGTTTCACGTGAAACACTCGCCGCGGTGGCTCGCTGCACTCCCCCACCCAGCCGTTAGGCCGAGTTTCACGTGAAACATTCGGCCGGAACGCTCCCGCACGTGCGAAATACCTGCGTTCACGGTCCAGTTTCACGTGAAACACTCCCCCAATATGCCTGCGACCATCCGTGCCGACCGCCATTTCCGCTCTGACGACGCGGGGCGGAACAGCGTAGCTCGGCGTGCCCGCTGGCCATCACCGCAAGACCGGTAGTGTCCGAGTGCTCCGTCGGACCGCTCACGCCTAACGCGGGCGGGAGGCAACTGGCCGGTTATGGCGCCGGGCGGAAGTCTGCTCGTACTCTCGCATGCGGACCAGCGTGCCGGCTTGCCAGCTTGCCGGCACCACTGTTTCACGTGAAACATCTACCTGGGCTGCCACGAGAATGCAGCACCCGGTTCGGGCTGTCATGCCTCCCCCGTGCACCCACTGTGTCAGGACTACCCGCCTGCGGCAGCACAGCAGAGCAATCCGTTCAGGTCTGGTCTGGTCTGGCCCTCGACAACAAGACATCCCCGTTTAGCCCGTCAATACCGCTGATACGCCGGTCCCTCTCCTTTGTCCGTCCGTACGGCCGGGCCGCGCACGGCCAGACGTGACCGGCCCGACGTGGCCGGCGCAACCGCTGGATGCTGATTCGCATGTTCATCCGCATGGGCCCTCGCGGGAACTTAACCTGACCTGAACGGAAAGGTTGACTCGTCATGTTTCACGTGAAACGTCAACCGCCACGCCGGATTTCGAGTTCGCAGAGGCTGATTTGTGGCATATCCGCCCATTCCCGCGGAATCGGAGGGCACTGATCGACGCGGAGAATCGTTTCTGACGACGTGAAATCTCGATATTTGAACGGCTCCAACTGCTCCTACGGTCGCGACTGTGCTTTTCTGGCTGCGCCCGATGCGCTGCGCTCACCCCGAGCGCATGCACTTAACGTCGGGTACTCGCCTTCTACTTGGTTCGAGCGGTACACCAGTGAGGGAATGCACACAAAGTGGTGGGGATTCACGGCGGCAATCCTATGGGAGCACTCACTTCAGGAATCAGCTACCGGGTCTGGCCGGCCGATGGCTGGGACTGTTGCACATGTCGCCGGCCACTTGCCGTGTGCCCCGCATTGGCTCACGTGCGCTTGACGCCTTCGATGTGCGGTAGAGAATCGAGGCGCGGTCCAACTGTGGTTCGTCAATCTTCGCCAGGCGTCACGTGGTGCGAGACTGTGAGCGCGCGTGAATATCTCACCACGACTCCGAGGTGCAGGCTCTAGACCTGCCTTCACACCCACACTCTCCATCGCCCATCACTCCCCCGCGGACAACCATTCATTTACGTCCACTGCACAACGCCGACTTCACAACTGCATCGGGTTCGAGCCACCGCCGGCGCAGGGATTGCTGAGCGTGGGCCGCCGTCCGATACCTCGCGTCCGACAGCTCCCGACGGACCATGACGATGTGACGGATGATCGCCGGCGGTCCGATCATTCGGCGTGAAAGTTTCACGTGAAACACCAGCCGACACAGACCCCACCCTCGACGATGAACGCTCCTGGGTGTCGCCGGTTGAACGCGCAAATGGTTCTGCACCGTCCGGCGGAGTGCTTCAGAAGCCGGCCCGACGTCTGATTCGGGGAAAAGCGACTGCCACGGGGCCGATTCTGCGGCCGTTTTGCTCGGTTCGCTCCCACCAAGATTGCGTGATGAGCCCTAAGAATGGTTCCTGACGACGTGAAAAAGACGGAAAATCTCCCGCCACGCACCTCTGGGTCACCCTCGCGCGGACACAAGTCTCGACTCCACTGACGTCGACGTCGCGGGCAGGGCCCACTGCGGTCAACCCCCTCGCCGCCACCAAGCGCACGGCAGAGTGACTTCTGCAGCGCCCGATGTTTCACGTGAAACGCTGATGCGCTAGCTGGCCCCGAAGCCCGGCTGGCCGAGAACACCGAGGATACGGTTGAGATCGCCTATGGTGGCAAAATCAACTGTGATCTGGCCTTTTCGTGCACCTAGATTGATTTTCACTCGGGTATCCAGGCGGTCCCCTAGCGTCTCCGCGATCTCATCAAGGTGCCCCTGACGCTTGCCGGGGGCCGGCTTGGGCACGACCAATTTCGGGCCGGCCGCAGCTGCCGCTTCGGCCGCACGAACGGAGAGGTCTTCGTTGACGATCTTGTCGGCCAGCCGCAGCATGCCGTCCAGATCGCCGACCGACAGCACCGCTCGAGCATGACCGGCCGAGAGCACCCCGGCTGCCACCCGCAGCTGCACCGATTCGGGCAGCTTGAGCAGACGCAGAGTGTTGGTGATCTGAGGGCGCGACCTGCCGATGCGGCTGGCCAGCTCCTCCTGAGTGATTCCGAAGTCAGAGAGAAGCTGCTGGTAGGCCGAGGCTTCTTCGAGCGGGTTCAGCTGTGCCCGGTGAAGATTCTCCAGCAGCGCATCACGCAGCATGTCGATGTCCGCTGTGTCGCGAACGATCGCCGGGATGCTGTCCAGGCCCACCTCTTTGGTGGCGCGCAAACGACGCTCGCCCATGACGAGCTCGTACTTGCCGGGCTGCTCGAGCAATGGCCGAACCACGATGGGCTGCAACACCCCCACCTCGCGGATGCTGTGCACCAGCTCGGCGAGGTCCTCTTCATCGAACACGCTGCGGGGCTGCACGGCGTTGGGAACGATATCTGCCGGGTTCAGGTGCGCCAGCCGTGCGCCGGGCACCGGCAAGAGCTCGGGTGCGGATTCACCGGCAACGGCGGCGTCAATCGCAGTGGCGTCGCCAGTGGCGTCGCCAGTGGCGTCGCCGGTGGCCTCCGCGGTGCGGGCGGACGCGCCGGCGGGAGAGGCGCCGGCGGTGCCCTCGGCGTGAGGAACCTCGTTGTAGGGGAAGAATACGTCGACGGGGCGGGCCTGCGACGGATTGTCCTGAACCGGGATGAGAGAACCGATACCCCGGCCCAACCCTGTACGTTTCGCCATTACTGCGCATCTCCTGTTCGTGGAACGCCCCGGCGGGCGATTTCTGCCGCTGCTTCCAGGTAGGAGAGCGATCCTGCCGAGTTCAGGTCGTAGCTGATCACACTCTGGCCGTAGCTCGGGGCCTCTGACACCCGCACGGAGCGCGGGATCAGGGTATCGAGCACCTGTTTGGGGAAGTGATCACGCACATCCTGGGCGACCTGGTTGGCCAGGTTGGTGCGGCTGTCGTACATCGTCAGCAGGATGGTCGACACGACCAGCTGCGGATTGAGGTGCTTCTCGATCAGTTCGATGTTCTTGAGCAGCTGGCTCAGCCCTTCCAGCGCGTAGTACTCACACTGGATCGGGATCAGGACCTCGCGTGCAGCCACGAACGCGTTGATGGTCAGTAGCCCCAACGACGGCGGACAGTCGATGAACACGTAGTCGTACGGGTCGGTCATCTCCTTGATGTGCAGATCCAGAGCGCGACGAAGGCGCTGTTCCCTGGCGACCAGAGAGACCAGCTCGAT
The DNA here is from genome assembly GCF_019599185.1 of Cryobacterium inferilacus. Classification (GTDB taxonomy): domain Bacteria; phylum Actinomycetota; class Actinomycetes; order Actinomycetales; family Microbacteriaceae; genus Cryobacterium; species Cryobacterium inferilacus. The sequence goes on from NZ_JAIEUL010000011.1 coordinate 109,521, forward strand.
TTCCGCACCGGCGAGATGGATGGTCGCCGGCACGCAGTACAGGGCACCGAATTCGGGGCTCTTCTGCACCACATCCACCATGGGCAGGTCGTTGATGATCACGTCGTACACGCTGGGGGTCTCGGCCCTGTGCTCCACGCCGAGGGCGGTGGAAGCGTTTCCCTGTGGATCGAGGTCGATCACCAGCACCCGGGCGCCCTGACGGGCCAGGCCGGCTGCCAGGTTCACGGCGGTGGTGGTCTTGCCCACCCCACCCTTCTGGTTGGAGATGGTGATGACCCGCGTACTCTCGGGCTTAGGCAGGCGGTCGGCGGCGATCACCTGGCGGCGCCGGGTCAGGTCGGAGATCTCCCGGGCCAAGGGGGTGTCGAGGCCGGAGCCGGGAGAGCCGGCCTGCTGGTCTTCGCCAGGTTGTTTCACGTGAAACCTTTGCGTTCGACGGTTGATGAGCCACCCGAAGGCGAGCGTTTCCCGGGGAGGAAGCGCAGCCAGGGACTACTCCACTGTAGCCCTAATGACCCGGGTAACGTCCTGCAGCACGCCCTCGCCGAGGGTGAGAACCTCCACATTCCTCAGCCGGAAGCGCTGGATGGCCTTCGCTGCATTGTTCACCTCGCCGACGGCGCCGGCGCCCTTCATCACCACGAGCTCGCCGCCGGGGCGGACCAGCGGAGCGGTGAGCGGGATGAGCGTCTTGAATGCGCTTACAGCTCGCGCGGTGACCTGATCGAGCGGCGTCGGCAGCCGCACGTCTTCGGCCCGTGCGCGCAGCACGGTGGTGTTGGCCAGGCCGAGGTCGGCAATCTGAGCGGTGAGCCAGGCGACCCGGCGCTCCATCGGTTCAATCAGCACGAACGAGACATCGGGTCGGGCGATCGCGAGCACCAGGCCGGGAAGGCCGGCGCCGGAACCCACATCACCCACGAGGCCGGGACGCAGCAATGGAGCCACGATCGCACAATTGAGGATATGTCGACTCCACAACCGGGGCAGTTCGAGCGGCCCGATCAAGCCGAGCTCCTCACCCTGCTCGGCCAGGTTGCGGGTGAACCGCCTGGCCACGTCGAGACGGTCGCCGAACAGCTCCACCGCCTCGGCCGGTTCGAGCTCGAGAGTGTCGGTTCCCACCGGGGCTACGCCGCGGTGATCACGGTGTGGCGGTCGCGACCCTCACCCTGGGACTCCGACACGAAACCGCGCTCAGAGACGATGTCGTGCACCAGTTTGCGCTCGTACGACGACATCGGCGGCAGCGAGGCCTCCGTTGCGCCAGCCTCGATCCGCTCGATGGCGCGGGTCACCAGGTCGGTCAGTTCGCCCTGGCGTGCCTCACGGGAGCCACCGATGTCCAGGATCAGGCGGGAGAACGAGCCGGTCTTGTTCTGCACGGCGAGGCGAGTGAGCTCCTGCAGGGCGTTGACGGTGTCTGGCTTGGACAACAGACGCAGGTTGGCCGGCTCCGACGAGTTCACCGACAGGTAGGCGCGGCCGTTGCGGGCGTCGATATCGATGTCGCCGTCGAGGTCGCAAATGTCGAGGAACTCCTCGATGTAATCCGCGGCGATATCGCCTTCCTGCTCGAGCTGGTCGATGGTGGGCGCGGCCGAAGCCACGTCCTCCGCGGCGATCACGTCAGTGTTCTCAGTCACGTTGTCCATCCCTCTTACTTCTTGGGGCCGGTCTGCTTCTTGGCGCGGGCCTTGCCGACGGGCTGCTGGCGCTGGGCCGGCTTCTTCGCCTCGTCGACGACGATGACGTCGCCATCCGTTGCGATGAGCTTGCCCTTGCGGGCGAGGCGCTCTTCGCGGGCCTTGGCGGCCTCGCTGCCCGGGGTGGGCATGTTCCGGATGACCAGGAACTGCTGGGCCATGGTCCAGATGTTGGAGGTGAGCCAGTAGAACATCACGCCGAGCGGGAAGGCGACACCGGAGAAGGCGAAGACGAGAGGCAGCAGGTACAGCATGATCTTCTGCTGCTTGAACATGGGACTGGCCTTGGTCTCCGGTGACATGTTCTTGGAGACGATCTGCAGCTGGGTGATGAACTGTGATGCCGTCATCAGTACGACCATCGTGGCCGCGATGATCATGACCGACAGGTTGAAGTCCTGCCCCCCGGTCCACAGGCCCCACTGCTGGGCGAAGGTGTCGTGCAGGGGCGCAACCCCGAACAGGTTGGCGTTACCGAAGCTCGTGGCCAACGCCTGGTTGAGGGGGCCGACGCCGGCGTTGGAACGCTGGGCATCGTTGAGCACAGAGAACAGGGCGAAGAAGATCGGCATCTGCAGCAGCAACGGCAGGCAGGACGCCAGCGGGTTGGTGCCCGTGCGTTTGTAGAGCTCCATCGTCTCGCGGGACATGGCCTCGCGGGAGAACTGGTCCTTCTTGCCCTTGTATTTGTCCTGGATCTTCTTCAGCTGCGGGGCGACCTCGAGCATCTTGCGCTGGCTCTTGATCTGCTTCACGAAGATGGGGATCAGCGCGGCGCGCACCACGAGGACGAGCCCCACGATGGACAGGACCCAGGTGATGCCGTCGTTGTAGCCCATCCCCAGGTTGGAGAACAGCCAGTGGAAGGCGACGAGCAGGAGCTCAACGACCCACTTGAGCGGCCAAAGGATTGTGCCTATGAGGTCCATACGTGCGGGTCAGCCCTTTCCGTGGCTAAAGGAACTACAAATCCAAACGACGTCACACCGAAGCGACGATGTCTTTTGAGGGGAACGTCATCGATTCCGCCTTCAGCCCAGGGGTGGCAACGCAAGACCCGGCGTGCGGCGAAGAATGAGCCGACGATCAGGCCATATTCCTGCACGGCGCCGAGGGCGTACGCCGAACACGAGGGATAGTACCGGCACACATCACCGTACAACGGTGAGATGACCGCGCGATAGACACGGAGCAACACGACCCCCACATTTCTGGGGATCAGGTACAGCGTGATCATCGCCCGTTTCATCGGCCGCGTTGGCCTTTGACGAGTGCGGTGGAGAGCTCGGCGAGCAGATCCGGCCAGCTCGCGCCGACCGCTGCGGGTAGTGCGCGAAAAACCACCTCGGTCCCGGCGGGAACGCCGGGAAGGAGATCGAAGCTAGCCGCTTTCATCCGCCGTCTGACGCGGTTGCGTACAACCGCGCCGCCAACATTCTTGGCGACGATGAACCCGAACCGCACCGGGGTGGGCTCTGAAGTTCGACGCAGGTACGCCACTGTGTGCGGGCCAACGACCCGCACACCACGTCTGACGACAGCCTTGTAGTCGCTCCCGCTCGTAATGCGATTGGCGTGAGCGAGCACAGGAGTACTTACGCGGAGAGCTCGGTGCGACCCTTGCGACGGCGAGCACCGAGGATGGCGCGGCCGGCGCGGGTGCGCATGCGCAGACGGAAACCGTGCACCTTGGCACGACGACGGTTGTTCGGCTGGAACGTTCTCTTGCTCATTGTTCAATCTCCACGTATTGGATCTCCGCAGGCCTAAACGAGCGGCCGGGAAAGAGTGAGGTAGCCCACGGGCTGGGGTCAACTGATTAAAACTACGGCTTCGCTCGCCCCCGGTCAAACTGGCGAGGGCCAAACAGACGATTCTGCCCACTGAATTCCTTTTTATGGCACAGACACGCGGGTGTCGATCAAGCTAATTTGGCCTGACCGCCGGTCATTGACTACCGTGAGGACAAGTTATCCACAGGGTGTGGGTAAAGCCTGAGAATCCAGTCGTTATTTACCCACAGGCGGTGGATAACCTTGTGGATGAATCGTTCGGTTTGACATTCTGTGTCGATGATCCGCTCGTCTTCTCACGGCGGAAACGCATAAATATCAAGAATGTGGGGAACCATGCCAGACGGGGAACAGCCCATCAGCGAAACATGGCGGTCGGTTCTGACCACCCTGGAGTCCGACGATTCCATCACTCCCATGCTGTACGGCTTCCTGAACCTGGTGGAACCCAAGGGCATCGCGGCCGGCACCTTCTATCTCGAGGTGCCCAACGAGTTCACCGCGAGCATGCTCAACCAGCGGATGCGGGTACCGCTGCTCACCGCGATGGGTCAGCTCAATGAGTCCGTCGCCGTTTCCACGTTCTATGTCGTGGTCAACCCTGAGCTCGAGCAGGAGTCACTCCGCCCGATCCAGGAGGCGCAGCCCCTGCCCGACATCGAGATGCCGGCGTCGCCGCAGTCCGTGTTCGAGAGTCCCGTTCCGGACAGCGTGCACGACACCCGGTTGAACGCCAAGTACAGCTTCGACAACTTCGTCATCGGCCAGTCCAACCGCTTCGCCCACGCCGCGGCCGTCGCCGTGGCCGAAGCGCCCGCCAAGGCGTACAACCCGCTCTTCATCTACGGCTCCTCCGGGCTGGGCAAGACGCACCTCCTGCACGCCATCGGGCACTACGCGATGAGCCTGTACCCCGGCATTCGCGTTCGTTATGTCAGCTCCGAGGAGTTCACGAACGATTTCATCAACTCGATCGCCAACAACCGCGGCTCGGCGTTCCAGAATCGCTACCGCAACATCGACATCCTGATGATCGACGACATCCAGTTCCTGCAGGGCAAGGCCGAAACCCAGGAAGCCTTCTTCCACACCTTCAACACCCTGCACGACCACAACAAGCAGGTCGTCATCACCAGCGACCTGCCGCCGAAAGCCCTCACCGGCTTCGAAGACCGGATGCGCTCGCGCTTCGAGTGGGGGCTGATCACCGACGTGCAGGCTCCCGACCTGGAAACCCGCATCGCGATCCTCCGCAAGAAGGCACAGAGCGAAAAGCTGCAGGTGCCGCACGACATCCTCGAATTCATGGCCTCGAAGGTCTCCTCCAACATCCGCGAACTCGAGGGAACCCTGATTCGGGTGACCGCGTTCGCCAGCCTCAACCGCACGCCGGTGGACATGAACCTCGTCCAAACGGTTCTGAAAGACGTGATCACCCTCGACGAGGACAACGTGATCGCGCCGGTCGACATCATCACCAACACCGCCGACTACTTCAAACTCACCGTTGACGACCTCTATGGCTCGTCCAGGTCTCAGGCCGTCGCCACCGCCAGGCAGATCGCCATGTACCTGTGCAGGGAACTGACGAACCTGTCTCTGCCGAAGATCGGGCAGTTGTTCGGCAATCGCGACCACACCACCGTCATGTACGCGAACAAGAAAATCAGCGAGTTGATGAAGGAGCGACGCTCCATTTACAACCAGGTGACGGAGCTGACCAACCGCATCAAGCAGGATCACCGCTACAAGTAGAGAAAATTTTTTTGGTTTTCGTACCTGTGGATAACCCTGTGGAAACTCCCCCGACAACTCGGTCGGACCTGTAGAAACACAGCGGCTTCTTGTGAAAACTCCGAATTACAGAAACAACTTCCTGTCATTCATTGGGCTTAACGCTCACAGGGCGTCCACAACTTACAAGTTTGTAGTTCCCTGTCGCTGGGCGGCATCCACAGAGTTATCCACAGTTTCCACACCGGTTAAGAAGATTAACGATTAACTTCATTAGCTCCAGGTCCAACAACCTTTACTCGCCGGCGATGACAAGAAAAGTGCCGCCGACAAACCCGACTAGCATTGAGGCCGTATCCAGGTCTCCCATCGACAGGAGTGACTTCGTGAGATTTCAGGCCAACCGGGACGTCTTCAGCGAAGCCGTATCCTTTGCTGTAAAACTCCTCCCCCAACGCACCACCCTGCCCATTTTGAGCGGTGTGTTGATCGAAGCGACCGAGACGGGACTGATCCTGTCGTCGTTCGACTACGAGGTATCGGCCCAGACCGAAATCGCCGCCGATGTCGAAGAGACCGGCAAGGTGCTCGTCTCCGGGCGCCTTCTGGCCGAGATCGCCAGCCGGATGCCCAACGCCCCGGTTCGGTTCTCGACCAACGAGTCCCGCATCACCGTGAGCTGTGGCACCGCAAACTTCACCTTGCTGTCTATGCCGGTAGAGGAATATCCAAGCATTCCCCAGGTCAGCGCCCAATCCGGCCTCGTTCCCGCCGAGGATTTCGCCGCAGCCGTCTCCCAGGTCGCCGTCGCGGCGTCCCGTGACGATGTGACCCCGGTGATCACCGGAGTGCAGCTGCAGATCACCGAGAACAGCATCAGCCTCGTCGCCACCGACCGGTACCGGGTGGCTGTGCGGGAGATCGACTGGGACCCGGGCGCCAACCAGGCGCAGGAACCCATCACCGCACTCGTGCCCGCCCGCACCCTGCAGGAGGTCGGCAAGACCTTCGGCCACAGCGGCACCATTTCGGTGGCCATCACCAACACCGATGACCGCGAGCTGATCGCCTTCACCGCGGACAAGAAGACCGTGACGTCGCTGTTGATCAAGGGCAACTACCCGCCGGTGCGCCGGCTGTTCCCCGAAAACGTGGACAACTACGCGGTGATGAACACCGCGGAACTCATCGAAGCCACCCGCCGTGTGCAGCTCGTGCTGGAGCGAGAAGCCGCCCTGCGCTTCAGCTTCAGCGCTGACGGGCTCACCCTCGAGGCGATCGGATCCGAGCAGGCGCAGGCATCGGAGACCATCGACGCCATCCTCTCCGGCGGTGACACCGTGGTCTCGCTCAAGCCGCAGTTCCTGCTGGACGGCCTCGGTGCCGTGCACTCCGAATTCGTGCGCATCTCGTTCACCAAGACCGAGAACCCCAACAAGCCAGGACCCGTGCTGATCACGAGCCAGACTTCCCGCGAGCAGCCGGGAGCAGACAGCTACCGGTACCTGCTGCAGCCCAACCTGCTGCTGCGCTAGACCACCGTCACACGCCAGCACCAGCCCCACCAGCACGACCAGAACCACGAAGGACTGTTATGCACATCGGAATCGTCGGCCTCGGAAAAATGGGCGCCAATATGCGGGACCGCCTGCGCACCGCCGGCATCGAGGTCACCGGCTACGACCGCAACCCCGACGTCTCCGATGTCGCGTCGACCGATGACCTGATCGCCGCCCTGCCCACCCCCCGACTGGTGTGGGTGATGGTTCCGGCCGGTGCGATCACCACGACCGTCATCACGGACCTGTCCACCAAGCTGTCCGCGGGTGACCTGGTCATCGACGGCGGAAACTCCCGTTTCACCGACGACTTCGTGCACGAGGCCCTGCTGGCCGAACACGGCGTGCACTACGTCGACGCCGGCGTCTCCGGCGGTGTCTGGGGCAAAACCAACGGCTTCGGGCTCATGGTCGGCGGGGCTGCGGCCGACGTCGAGCGCGCCATGCCGGTCTTCGACGCTCTGCGCCCTGAAGGACCCCGCGAGGAAGGCTTCGTGCATGCGGGCAAGGTCGGCGCGGGCCACTACGCGAAGATGGTGCACAACGGCATCGAATACGCACTCATGCAGGCATACGCCGAGGGGTATGAACTTCTCGAGAAGCGCGACGACCTCATCCAGGATGTCCCCGGCATCTTCACCGCCTGGCAGCGCGGAACCGTTGTGCGCTCCTGGTTGCTCGAACTGATGGTTCTTGCCCTCAAAGAAGACCCGCAACTGGCCGACATCGAAGGTTATGTCGAAGACTCCGGCGAGGGCCGCTGGACCATCGAGGAAGCCATCAACAACGCCGTGCCCGTCCCGGCGATCAGCGCGTCGATCTTCGCCCGCTTCACCTCCCGCCAGGAGGACTCACCGGCAATGAAGGCCGTGGCAGCGCTGCGCAACCAGTTCGGTGGCCATGCCGTAAAGAAGGCTGACTGATCCTCGCGTGCGGGTCACACACCTCTCCCTCACTGACTTCCGCAATTATGCGGAAGCCGAGGTTCCCTTCGGCCCCGGCCCCAACCTCATCGTGGGCAAGAACGGCCAGGGCAAGACCAACCTCGTTGAGGCCCTCGGCTTCCTGAGCACACTGGGTTCACACCGGGTCTCCCAGACCGGCGCGATGGTGCGATCGGGGGAAGAGTCCGCAATCATCCGGGCCCGGCTCGAGTACAACGGACGCGACCTGCTCACCGAGGTGCAGATCAATCGCTCAGGGTTGAACCGGGCGCAGGTGAATCGCTCCGTGATCAAGACCAGGGAACTCCCCCGGTATTTCTCCAGCGTCCTGTTCGCCCCTGAAGACCTGGCGCTCGTGCGCGGTGATCCAGGCGGCCGCCGCCGCTTCCTCGATCAACTCCTGATTCTGCGGAGCCCACGGCTCTCCGCGGTACTGACCGACTACGACCGGGTGCTGCGTCAACGGAACACGTTGCTCAAATCGGCCAGGGCGGCCGGAGTGAAATCCAATCAGCTCACCACTCTGGATATCTGGGACGAGAGACTCGTCGCCCTCGGCTCCGAGATCATCGACGAGCGTGCCGAGCTGGTGCGTCAATTGCTTCCGCCGCTCGGAGCGGCCTATCGGGCCGTGGCCGGAGCCGACCACGGGCCGAACCTGGTCGCGTCGCTCAGTATCCTCGGCGCCGACGAAGAGTCCGATGCCGCCGACACCGCCCGCACTGCCCCGGCGGGCGCCGCACCCGGAGGCGCGGAGACCGGTTCAGGCGACACCGCCGGTATTTTCCGCGCCGCACTGGCGGGCCTGCGCCGCAAGGAACTGGACCGCGGGATGACCCTGGCCGGACCGCACCGCGACGATCTGGTCTTCGAACTGAACAACCTGCCAGCGAAGGGGTATGCCAGCCACGGCGAATCCTGGTCGTTCGCTTTGGCCCTCAAGCTGGCCTCCGCCGAGCTGCTTCGCCGGGACTCGTCCAGCGGCGACCCTGTCCTCATCCTCGACGACGTTTTCGCCGAGCTCGACCAGTCCAGGCGGCGGCGTCTGGCCGAGGCCGTGACCGGATACGAACAGGTGCTCATCACCGCGGCGGTGTTCGAGGACGTGCCGGCGGTGCTGGCCGCCCACGCTGTGCATATTCACGCGGGCGCCGTCGTCGACGGTCCGGTGTCTGACCAGATTCACGCGGGCGCCGTCGGTGACGCTCCCACTCCGGAAACCGGCGAGGCCGGGCCTGACCATGGCTGAGCAGAGCGAGGCCGCCAAGGTCTACCTGCGGTTCAAAGACGTTTTCGGCGATCCCAACGCGGCCAGGAAACGCACCAGACGCAAAACCAGCCCGCAGATCGGCTCCAGTGTGCCGTTCGGCGCCGGCAGGGACCCTCGCGGACTGGGTGAGACCATCAATTCCCTCACCGCACAGCTGGGCTGGAACTCACCGATGGCCCAATCCGACCTGCTCGGCTCCTGGATCGAACTCGCCGGGGAAGAAACGGCGAAACACTCCACCCCCGCCGGCATCGACGAGGGCATCCTCACCGTGCACTGCGAGTCGACCGCGTGGGCGACGCAGTTGAGAATGATGCGCGTCGAGATCATGACGCACATCATGCAAAAGTTCCCGGATGCCGGCATCGCGGCAATTCGTTTTCAGGGGCCTAACGCGCCCTCCTGGAAAAAGGGTCCCAGATCAATTCCAGGGCGGGGTCCACGCGATACCTACGGGTAGGGAGACAAATCAGGTCAACCATGCGAATAAAACGCGTCAAACGGCGGATTTGGCCTCTCGGAGGCAGGTCGTTTGGTAGGCTGAAGGGTCGCCTGTGCGACGGTCAGGAGCCCAATTTCACATGACAATTGAACCGAAAACTGAGCCGGAGCAGCACGCTTACGGTGCAGAAGACATCCAGGTTCTCGAAGGCCTCGAAGCTGTTCGCAAACGACCCGGAATGTACATCGGTTCAACCGGTCCCCGCGGTCTGCACCACCTGGTCTATGAGATCGTCGACAACTCTGTCGATGAGGCCCTGGCCGGGTACTGCGACACCATCGACATCCGCATCCTGGCCGACGGCGCCGTGCGCGTGCAGGACAACGGTCGAGGCATCCCCGTGGACATCCACAAGGCAGAGGGCAAGTCGACGGTCGAGGTCGTTCTGACCGTTCTGCACGCCGGCGGCAAGTTCGGCGGCGGCGGTTACGCCGTCTCCGGTGGACTGCACGGCGTCGGTAGCTCCGTGGTGAACGCCCTCTCCAGCCGCCTCGAGGTCGAGGTGCGCCGGCAGGGCCACGTCTGGCGCCAGAGCTTCCAGAACGGTGTGCCGAACGAATCGCTGCACCAGGACGAGGTTTCGGATGAGACCGGAACCACGATCACCTTCTGGCCGAGCGCCGAGACCTTCGAGACCATCGAATTCGACTACGAGACGCTGCGTGCCCGCTTCCAGCAGATGGCATTCCTCAATAAGGGACTGCGCCTCACCCTCACCGACGAGCGCGCCCAGAGCCTCGACGCCGAGGGCAAGCCGCTGACCAACTCGTTCATGTACGAGCAGGGCCTGATGGACTACGTGGCCTACCTCAACCGGGCCAAGAAGGCCGAGCTGGTCAACGACGAGATCATCTCGTTCGAGTTCGAGGACACCACCCGCAAGATCGCGCTCGAGGTGGCCATGCAGTGGACCACCGCATACACCGAGAGCGTGCACACCTACGCCAACACCATCAACACCCACGAGGGCGGCACCCACGAAGAGGGCTTCCGCGCCGCATTGACCACCCTGGTGAACAAGTACGCCAGGGAAAAGGGCATCCTCAAGGAGAAGGACGACAACCTCTCCGGTGACGACGTGCGCGAGGGCCTGACCGCCGTCGTGTCGATCAAGCTCGCCGAACCGCAGTTCGAGGGCCAGACCAAGACCAAGCTGGGCAATACCGAGGCCAAGGCATTCGTGCAGCGCGTCGTCGGCGACCAGCTCTCCGACTGGTTCAACCGCAACCCCGTGCAGGCACGCGAGATCATCCGCAAGTCGCTGCAGGCCGCGACGGCCCGCATGGCCGCCCGCAAGGCGCGCGAAACCGCCCGGCGTAAGGGACTGCTCGAGGGCGGTGGCATGCCGGGCAAGCTCAAGGACTGCCAGAGCAAGGACCCCGCATCCTCCGAGATCTTCATCGTCGAGGGTGACTCGGCCGGCGGTTCCGCCGTGCAGGGTCGCAACCCGGAGACCCAGGCGATCCTGCCGCTGCGCGGCAAGATCCTCAACGTGGAGAAGGCCCGGCTGGACCGTGCCCTCGCCAACGCCGAGGTGCAGGCCATGATCACCGCGTTCGGCGCCGGTCTCGGCGAGGACTTCAACCCGGACAAGGTGCGGTACCACAAGATCGTGCTCATGGCCGATGCCGACGTCGACGGCCAGCACATCACCACGCTGCTGCTCACCCTGCTGTTCCGCTACATGCGCCCGCTGATCGACCTCGGCTACGTGTACCTCGCGCAGCCGCCGCTGTACCGACTGAAGTGGTCCAACTCGGCGCACGAGTACGTCTACTCCGACGCCGAGCGGGATGCCCTCCTGGCCGATGGCGCCGCCGCCGGCAAGAGGATCCCCAAGGACAACGGCATCCAGCGCTACAAGGGTCTGGGCGAGATGGACTACAAGGAGCTGTGGGAGACCACCATGGCGCCAGAGTCCCGCACCCTGCTCCAGGTGACCCTGGATGACGCGGCAGCCGCCGATGAAATTTTCTCCACCCTGATGGGCGAAGACGTCGAATCCCGACGCAACTTCATCCAGAAGAACGCGAAGGACGTGCGTTTCCTTGACATCTGACGACACCACCGGCACCCCCGACACCGCAGAGATTGCGGCCGCGGCGGAAGCAGCGGCGAAGTACCGCACCCAGCACGGCAAGATCGACCAGGTCGACCTGCAGCTGGAAATGCAGCGCTCCTACCTCGACTACGCCATGAGCGTCATCGTCGGGCGCGCGCTGCCCGACGTGCGTGACGGCATGAAGCCCGTGCACCGCCGGGTCATCTACGCCATGTACGACGGCGGCTACCGCCCAGACAAGGCGTTCTCCAAGTGCGCCCGCGTGGTCGGCGACGTGATGGGCCAGTTCCACCCGCACGGTGACTCCTCCATCTACGACGCCCTCGTGCGCCTCGTGCAGCCGTGGAGCCTGCGCTACCCGCTGGCGCTCGGCCAGGGCAACTTCGGCTCCCCCGGCAACGACGGCGCCGCCGCCCCGCGATACACCGAAACCAAGATGGCCCCTCTGGCCCTCGAAATGGTGCGCGACATCGACGAGGACACCGTCGACTTCCAGGACAACTACGACGGCCGTACCCTCGAGCCCACCGTGCTGCCCAGCCGCTTCCCGAACCTGCTGGTCAACGGCTCCGTCGGCATCGCCGTCGGCATGGCCACCAACATCCCGCCGCACAACCTGCGCGAGGTCGCCGCCGGCGCCCTCTGGTACCTGGAGAACCCCGAGGCCACCCGCGAGGAGCTGCTCGAAGCACTGATCCAGCGCATCAAGGGCCCCGACTTCCCCACCGGCGCGCAGATCCTGGGCATCAAGGGCATCCAGGACGCGTACCGCACCGGCCGCGGCTCGATCACGATGCGCGCCGTGGTGAGCATCGAAGAACTGCAGGGTCGCACCTGCCTGGTCATCACCGAGCTGCCGTACCAGGTGAACCCCGACAACCTGGCGATCAAGATCGCCGACCTGGTCAAGGACGCCAAGATCACCGGCATCGCCGACATCCGCGACGAGACCAGCGGCCGCACCGGCCAGCGCCTGGTGATCGTGCTCAAGCGCGACGCCGTGGCCAAGGTGGTGCTGAACAACCTCTACAAGCACACCCCGCTGCAGGAGAACTTCGGCGCGAACATGCTCGCGATCGTCGACGGCATCCCGCGCACCCTGGCCCTGGACGGTTTCATCAGCGCCTGGGTCGCGCACCAGATCGACGTCATCGTGCGCCGCACCCAGTTCCGGTTGAACAAGGCCGAGGCGGATGCGCACATCCTGCGCGGTTACCTCAAGGCGCTCGACGCGCTCGACGAGGTCATCGCCCTGATCCGCCGCTCCCCCACCGTGGACGACGCCCGCGAGGGCCTGATGGACCTGCTCACGGTCGACAAGCTGCAGGCCGACGCCATCCTCACCATGCAGCTGCGTCGTCTGGCCGCCCTGGAGCGTCAGAAGATCATCGACCAGGCCGCTGAGCTGGAACTGCAGATCGTCGAGTTCAAGTCGATCCTGGCCAGCCCGGAGCGTCAGCGCACGATCGTCAGCGAAGAACTCACCGAGATCACCGCGAAGTTCGGTGACGACCGCCGCACCGAGATCATGTTCGGTTTCGACGGCGACATGTCGATCGAAGACCTCATCCCCGAAGAGGAGATGGTGGTCACCGTCACCCGCGGCGGGTACATCAAGCGCACCCGCAGCGACAACTACCGCAACCAGCACCGCGGCGGCAAGGGTGTCAAGGGTGCGCAGCTGCGCGCCGACGACGTGGTGGAGCACTTCTTCGTCACCACCACGCACCACTGGCTGTTGTTCTTCACGAACACCGGCCGGGTCTACCGCGCCAAGGCCTACGAGGCGGTCGAAGCCGGCCGGGACGCCAAGGGCCAGCACGTCGCCAACCTGCTCGCGCTGCAGCCGGGTGAGGAGATCGCCCAGATCCTCGACATCCGCGACTACGGTGTGGCCCAGTACCTGACGCTGGCCACCCGCGAGGGCCTGATCAAGAAGACCGCGCTCAGCGAGTACGACACCAACCGCACCGGCGGCATCATCGCCATCAAGCTGCGCGAGGGCGACGAACTCGTCTCCGCTCTGCTCGTCGACGAAGACTCCGACCTGCTGCTGGTCTCCCGCAAGGGCATGTCCATCCGCTTCACCGCCTCCGACGAGACCCTGCGCCCGATGGGCCGCAGCACCTCCGGCGTGATCGGCATGCACTTCCGCGGTGACGACACCCTGCTCGACGCGTCGGTCGTCTCCGACGACGGCTTCGTGTTCGTCGTCACCGAGGGCGGATACGCCAAGCGCACCTCCGCCGACCAGTACCGTCTGCAGAACCGTGGCGGCCTGGGCATCAAGGTGGCCAAGCTCAATGACGACCGCGGTGAGCTCGTCGGTGCGATCATCGTCGAGGAAGAGGACGAGGTGCTCGTGGTCCTCGCCAGCGGCAAGGTGGTACGCTCTGACGTCGCCGAAGTGCCGGCCAAGGGTCGGGACACCATGGGCGTCGTTTTTGCAAAGTTCGCGACCGAAGACCGCATCATTGCGATCGCGAAGAACACCGAGCGCAACCTCGTGGTCCTCGAAACTGAGGCTGCGACGGAAAGCGAACCGGGGAAAGTAGAATCAGCAGATGAGTAGTGTCGCCGAGAAACTAGCCAAGAAGTCGAGTCGAGGTGCCGTGTCGTCAAAACAGGTCCGTCTGAAGCTCGTCTACATCGATTTCTGGTCGGCCGTCAAGCTGTCCTTCCTGATTGCGGTGTGCCTGGCCGTGGTGACCATTGTCGCGACGTTCCTCACCTTCACGGTGCTCAACGGCACCGGCATCTTCACCCAGATCGACGCCCTGTACACGGACATCGCCGGCAGCTCCTCACAGCTGACCACGATCCTGTCGATCGGCAATGTGATGGGTTTCGCGGTTGTCGTTGCGGTTATCAACACCGTCGTCATCACCGCTCTCGGCGCGATTTTCGCCGTGCTGTACAACCTGAGCGTCAAGGTCACCGGAGGCCTGCTCGTCGGATTCACCAACAACTGACCGTCGGAAGCCCGATCGAGGCCGCGTGCCGGCCTCGATTGGGACTTTTCGCCGGTTTCCGTTAGTCTGAAACCTGCCCAATAGGGGGATATAGCTCAGTTGGTTAGAGCGCTTCGCTGATAACGAAGAGGTCCCAGGTTCAAATCCCGGTATCCCCACGCACTACACAGAACACCGTGTACTTTCACCGCCGTACATCTCCACCAGGTTCCTCGCCCCGGCGAGAAACGGTTCGGGGCCATAGCTCAATTGGTAGAGCGCCTGCTTTGCAAGCAGGAGGTCCGGGGTTCGATTCCCCGTGGCTCCACAGATACCCCCTCACCGGTTTACCGGGAGGGGGTTTTGTCATTCCTCGCCAGCGGCCTTCAGCGGCATCCTCAGCGGATTCAGCCGGGGCGTCGCCCTCACGGAGCCGCGCGGGCTGCGCGCCCGCCCACGCCGCCATACAGGGCCGCACAGAGGGCGGGTACACAACAAGGCCCCCGTCAGTGACGGGGGCCTTGAAGGAAAAGCCGCGATCTAGACGTCCGTGGACTTCTCAATCGGCGAGTCAAGCAGCGACTCGTCTTCGGAGACCCACAGTTCGTCATCTGCTCGGAAGGTCTGCCAGATGGCGTAGGCCACACCGGCTGCGGCAGCGATGCCCACACCGATGGCGACGTACGTGCCGGCGCCCAGGCCCTGCTTCTGAACAACGACGGGCTTCTGGAAGCGAACCCGGTTCAGCGCTGCGCTGCGGGCGTCCTTGGCGATATCACCGACCGACATGACGGTACCCAGAGCGGTTCCGATGCCCGGAATCACCTTGTCGACGACCTGATGCCGGACCCCGCCGGCAAAATCCTGGGTGGCGTTGACGCCGGGGAGTAGGTAGTGCTCGTATCCCTGGCGAACGCGGGGGACAACTTCTTCACGAGTCAGCACACCAGCCTGGTGGCCGGCCTCACGTGCGATCTCGTTGGCGCGGTTGAGAACATCCTGCTGGTGACTCCACAGTTCGTCCGCGCTCTTGCGCAGACGAGTGAGTTCCTTTCGGCGCTTGCGTGACAGGCTCATCTGGACCCTCCATCGATTCGTGTGGTAAACACTGACCATCTTGCCACTGAATAGCCTGTGAGCGCTCTGAATGCCTGACCGGCGAACGGATTCGGTGAAGGCTGCTGTGCAAGAATTATGGCTATGTCTAAGCACACTGCAGTCGCAACGCTCAATACAACCCTCGGACCGATCAAGGTCAACCTCTTCGGAAACCACGCCCCGAAGACCGTCAAGAACTTCGTCGGTCTCGCGACCGGCGAGATCGAGTGGAAGCACCCGGCGACGGGCAAGACCTCCACCGACCCGCTGTACAACGGCACGATTTTCCACCGCATCATCAAGGACTTCATGATCCAGGCCGGCGACCCGCTGGGCCAGGGCACCGGTGGCCCCGGCTTCCAGTTCGACGACGAGATCAACCCCGAGCTCGACTTCACCCAGCCTTACGTCCTCGCCATGGCCAACGCCGGCATCCAGGGCGGCCGCGGCACGAACGGTTCGCAGTTCTTCATCACGGTTGTTCCGACCACCTGGCTGCAGGGCAAGCACTCCATCTTCGGTGCCGTCGAGGACGAGGCGTCCCGCAAGATCGTCGACCAGCTCGCCACCGTGCCCACCGACGGCCGCGACCGTCCGGCCACCGATGTCGTCATCGAGAGCATCACCGTCGAGCAGGTCTAGGACCCCTCGATATGACCAGCCTGCCCGGAACCGCCGCCAACTTCTGTTACCGGCATCCGGGCAGGCAGAGTTTTATCCTCTGCCAGCGGTGCGGCCGCACCATCTGCCCCGAGTGCCAGACCCAGGCCGCCGTGGGTGTCATCTGCCCCGAGTGCATGCGGGAGCAGCGCCAGAGCGCCCCCCGCACCAAGTCCGCCGCACGTACCCGCCTCGCCCGTCTGGGCGCCCCCGGCCAGCCCGCGGTCACCTACTCGATCATCGGTCTGACCCTGGTCGTGTTCCTGCTGCAGCTCATCCCGGGCCTCGACGTGACCGAACGGCTGCTCTACGCCGGCGTGTACTCCTACCCGGGCTCGTTTGAGCCGTGGCGCATGATCACCAGCGTCTTCGTGCATTCCACCGGGTTCCTCTTCCACGTGCTGTTGAACATGTACACCCTGTGGATCTTCGGCCAGATCCTGGAGGGCATGCTCGGCCGCGCCCGTTTCCTGGCGCTCTACCTGCTCAGCGGGTTGGCCGGTTCCCTCGGCGTCCTGTTCCTGGCGTCGCCTCTGACGCCGGTCGTCGGCGCCTCCGGCGCGATCTTCGGCCTGATGGGCGCGTTCCTCGTCATTCAGCGCAAGCTCGGCGGGAACGCCACCCAGTTGCTGGTGCTGGTGGGCATCAACCTCGTGATCGGCTTCGTGCCCGGGCTCAGCATCGCCTGGCAGGCCCACGTGGGCGGGCTGCTCTGCGGTGCCCTGATCGGGCTCATCTTCGTGCAGACCCGGTCACGCGCCAAGCGCGGGCTGCAACTGGCCCTACTCGGTGCCGTGGCCGCCGTTCTCGTGGCCCTGAGCCTGAGCAAACTCTTCGTCTGAGCCGGTCATGGCCGGTTTCCACAGGACTTATCCACACCTGGGGGAAAAGTTATCCACAGGAGTTTCCACATTGGGGATAATTACACGGCTGTAATTGACTACCCGAACGGGTGGTTAAACCCCGGTGAAGAGCCGGTGAAAAGTTGGGGTGGTCAGCGCCAGCGGGTCGTCATCAGGAAGCCGATGAACGCGATTCCGAACCCGACGAGGATGTTGAACGATCCGAAGCTGGCGACGGGCAGCGTGCCCTGGCTGACGTAGAAAACGATGATCCAGGCCAGACCGATGAGCATGAAACCGAACATCACCGGCTTGAACCAGACCGCGTTCGGGGCGTCCTCGCCTGAGCGGGCCTGTGGGCGGGCGGGCTTGGTTCGGGGAGTTGTGCGTGCCATGCCTGCGATTCTAGCGTCCCCGCCTGCGCACGGCCCTTTTTTGCCCGGCAGAACGGGCCGCCGGCCCCGATTAGAATCGACTGCATGACCGAGCCGGCCCCGTCCGAAGTCCCGGCCCAGCGCGGGCGGAGGGCCCAGCGAGCGTCGGCGGCCCGGGCGCGACGGCGGGTCAGCGTGGTCGGTGTGCTGGGGGAGCTGCTGATGACCGGCGGTGTCCTGGTGCTTCTCTTCCTGGCCTGGCAGCTCTGGTGGAACGACGCGGTGATGGCCGCGTCGCAGTCTCGCGCCGCCGAATCGATCAGCCAGGGCTGGACAGCGGACGTCGCCCCAGATCCTGACCCGGCCCCGGTCACCGAGGAGGGCTATGGCGACCCCGTGGTCGCCACTGCGCCGGGCAACGCCGACGCCTTCGCGGTGCTCTACGTGCCGCGTTTCGGCGCGGACTACCAGCGCACCATCGCGCAGGGCACCGGAACGGATGTGCTCAACAGCGCTGCCCTGGGCATCGGACACTACCCGAGCACCCAGATGCCCGGCGAGGTGGGTAACTTCGCCATCGCGTCGCACCGCAGCGCCAACGGTGGGGGCATGCACCTCATCCACGAACTGCAACTCGGCGACGCCATCTACGTGCAGACGGCCGACGGGTACTACACCTACCGGTTCCGGGACTTCGAATACGTGCCGCCGAGCGCCGTCGAGGCGATCGCGCCGGTGCCGCACGACCCGGAAGCCACCCCGGTGGACCGATTGATCACCCTGACCACCTGCAACCCGTTGCTCTCGACGGCGGAGCGGATCATCGCATACGGTGTATTCGAGTCCTGGCAGCCGACCTCGGCCGGAGCACCGGCCGAGCTGGCCGCCATGATGCCCGCCGGCTGAGCCTCCACCCGCGGCAGCGCCCACCAACCAACCCAGATCGAGGACACCCACCATGTACGCAGCCCTCTGGCGCATACTGCCCGGACCGCTCTGGGTGCGCATCCTTCTCGTGCTCATTCTGCTGGCCGCGGTGCTCTACTCCCTTGCCACCTGGGTTTTCCCCTGGGTGAACACCATTGTTGACAACCAGGAAGTGACGGTGGGCTCACCATGACCCGCATTCTCGTAATCGATAACTACGACAGCTTCGTCTACACGCTCAACGGCTACCTCCGCGAGCTGGGCGCCGAAACCGAGGTCGTGCGCAACGACTCCATCGCCCTGACGGATGTGGCGTCCCGCCTGGCCGAATTCGACGGCGTCCTCGTCTCACCCGGTCCAGGAAAACCGTCCGACGCGGGCATCTCGATCCCCGCCGTGGAGGTCGCGTTGGCGACCAACCAGCCGTTGTTCGGGGTGTGCCTGGGGCACCAGGCCATCGCAGAGGCCTTCGGGGCCACGGTGACCAACGCCGAAGAGCTGATGCACGGCAAGACGTCGCTGATCACCCACGACGAGAGCGAGCTCTACACCGGGGTGCCGCAGCCGTTCACCGCCACCCGGTACCACTCCCTGGCGGTGGTGGACGGCACGGTGCCCAGCGAGCTCGTCGTGACCTCCCGCACCGCCGGCGGCGTGATCATGGGCGTGCAGCATGTGTCAGCGCCGATCCTCGGGGTGCAGTTCCACCCGGAGTCGGTGCTCACCGAGGGCGGCTACCTGATGGTGGCGAACTGGTTGGCCCTGGCGGGGCTGCCGGAGGCGCGTGAGACCGCTAAGCACCTCACCCCGATGCTCAAGCTGGGCTGACCACCCCCACCACCCCCACCACCCCCACCACCCCCACCTGTTGGTGGTGGCGGGTGACTAGTTCGCGCAGTAGGTGAGTTCGACCTCGGACTGCTGGGGCACGTCTCCTGGCGCCAGCGACTGCGTGGTGATCGGGGACCCTGGCAGCTGGTCGCAGGTGTAGTCGGGCTCCAGCACCGGCACCAGCTGCAGGTCCGGCGTCTGCAGGAGCTGGTTGGCCGCGGTGAGGGACTGCCCGACCACGTTGGGCATGGTCACCAGCCCGGTGGACACCGTGAAGTCCACGGTGGAACCGAGCGGCGTCTGGCTGTGTGGCTCAGGGACGGTGTCGATGACGATTCCCTCGGCCACATCCGGGGAGTTCTCGGTGGTCACCGAGCCGGAGACGAAGTCGCGCTCGAGGAGGAACGGTTCGGCGGCGGCAAACGGCTGGTTGGTGGTGTCCGGCATCTCCACAAGCTCGGCGCCGGTCGAGACGTACACCTTCACCACCGTGGCCGGCGGGGCGATGGTGCCCGACGGCGGTTCGGTGCGGATGACCTCGTCCTTGGCGACGGTGGCGCTGGACTCCTCGGCCTTCGTGGCGGCCAGGTCGAGCTCGAGGAGCGCGTTCTGGGCATCGTCGTAGCTGGTGCCCACGAGAACCGGCACCCGCCTGGACGACTCGGGCAGCTCGTTGCTGGGGCTCAGGCTCAACGCCCAGAACATCACCGCGATGACGATGACGACGACACTGACGATTCCGGCCCAGATCCAGATCACCGGGGGGCGCCGCTGGGTGCGGTCCATCGTCTGGTCTTCGGCGAGCTGCTTGAGGGCGAGCTCGGAGGTCGAGGCGACTTCGGGTGGGGCGCCGAACAGGCCGCCGGCGACGTCGTCGGCAGGCCGGCGCACCGGGATGTGCCCGGCACCGGCGGTCTCGACGTCGTTGCGGAACTCGACCGCGCTCTGGTACCGGTCGAACCGGTCCTTGGCGAGGGCGTGCACGACCACCGTGTCGAGTGCGGGGGAGACCTTGGGGTTGATCGAGCTGGGCTTGACCGGTGCCTCGCTGACGTGCTGGTAGGCGACGGCGACGGGCGTGTCACCCCGGAAGGGCGGTCGACCCGTGAGCATTTCGAAGAGCACGACACCGCTGGAGTACAGGTCGGTGCGGGCATCCACCGACTCGCCCTTGGCCTGCTCGGGGGAGAAGTACGAGGCCGTACCCAGGATCGCGGTGGTCTGCGCGACGGTGGTGGCTGAGTCAGAGATGGCGCGGGCGATGCCGAAGTCCATCACCTTGACCTGGCCGGCCTTGGTGATCATGATGTTGCCCGGCTTGATGTCGCGGTGCACGACGCCGGCCCGGTGGGAGTATTCGAGCGCGGTCAGCACCCCGTCGATGATGCGAACGGCCTCGGTGGCTTCGATCGCACCTTCCTTGATGATGTCCTTGAGCAGGCGCCCGTCGACGAATTCCATGATGATGAACGGAATCTGGGTCTCGGTGCCGTCGTCTTCGGCGATGGTCTCTTCACCGGCGTCGAACACCCGCACGATGGTGGGGTGGGCCATCCGCGCGGCGGCCTGAGCCTCCTGGCGAAACCGGGTGCGGAAGGCGGGGTCGGCGGCGAGGGACGACTTGAGCAGCTTGATGGCCACGGTGCGGCCGAGGCGGGAGTCGGTGCCGATGTGCACGTCGGACATGCCGCCGCGTCCGATTGACGCGCCGACGCGGTATCGACCAGCAAGCAGTCGGCCCTCATCAGTCAATGCAAATCTCCCTGCTCGCGGACACTGTTGGTCATTTTACTCGGGATGCCCGTGCCGGCCGGCCGCTGGTGCGGCCCGGCGGCAACTGGTCTACTCAGCGGGCGCGGCCGGTGCGACTGGAGCCTTGGTGGCTGTCGGGGTGGGCGTGGGCGTCGGGACCTCTTCGGCCTCCACGATCACGGATGCCGTGGGCGAGTAGCCGGACGGTGCGTCGTCACCGCAGAGGTACTGGAACTTCACGGTGAAGTCCCCGGTTCCCGCGGTGACCGTGGCACTGGTGGCATCCGCACCGGTGATGCCGGGCGAGACGACGCCGTTGCCCTCGGCCAGGACCTCGTAGCCGGTGAGGTCGCGGCCGGCGGGGCAGGACTGTGCCGGCCAGGAGACGGTGACCTCGCCGCCGGGCTCGACAGTGCCAGGGTCGACCGTCGGCGGGCCGGACGGAGCGGTAGGCAGCGCCAGGGCGCCGTAGACGCTGACCTCGATCGTGGTGCCCTTGTTCACCGAACCGGTGGGGTTGATCTCGTAGACGCGATCGACCTGGTCGGCCGACTCGGCGGCACGCTGATCGTTGACGACGTTGGCGCTGAGCTCGAGTTCGGCGAGCTGGTCGCGTGCCTCACCGCTGGTGAGCCCGATGAAGTCGTCCCGGTTGATGCGCACGGTGGTGGCCGTCGGTGTCGGCGTCGGCGTCGGGGTTGCGGATTCCTCCGGCTCGGGCGCCTGCGATGTTTGGATCGGCTCTGGCGTTGACGTCTGGTCGGTGAAGATGGTGAACAGCGTGCCCGCGAGCACCAGGCCGAGGATCGAGATGAGCGCGATCAGCGGCCAGGTCCAGGGGCTGCGTTTTTTCTTCTTTTTCGGCGGTGCGGTGGCGGCGGCAGCGGCAGCGGCCTCCGCCCGGGTGCCGGGCTGGGTGCCGCCGGGGGTGGCTCCGGCTGACGGCATCAGCATGGTGGTCTGGTCTGCACCGGCGCCTGGCATCAGCGCGGTGGCGGCGGTGGGGGTGATCCCGGCCATGATGGCGGGCACGGATGCGGCGGCTGCCGCGACGTCGCCGCGGCGCAGCGCGATCGACGCCCGGGCGAGGTGGGCCGCGGAGGCGGGACGCTCGGACGGGTTCTTGGCCAGGCAGGAGATCACCAGGTTGCGCACCGGCTCCGACACCGTGTCAGGCAGCGGCGGCGGCTGTTCGTTGATCTGCGCCATGGCAATGGCGACCTGCGACTCACCCGTGAACGGGCGGCGGCCGGCGAGGCTCTCGTACGCGACGATGCCGAGAGAGTAGATGTCGGTGGTCGGCGAGGCCGAACGGCCGCTGGCCTGCTCGGGCGAGAGGTACTGCACGGTGCCCATGACCTGGCCGGTCGCGGTGAGCGGAACCTGGTCGGCGATGCGTGCGATGCCGAAGTCGGTGATCTTGACCCGGCCTTCAGGCGTGATCAGCAGGTTGCCCGGCTTGATGTCACGGTGAACGAGGCCGGCGGCGTGCGCGGCGTGCAGCGCGGCGGCGGTCTGGGCCACGATGTCGAGGACCTTGTCGGCGGGCAGGGTGTGCTCGCGTTCGAGGATGGTGGAAAGCGCCTCACCTGGCACCAGCTCCATCACCAGGAAGGCGCTGCCGTCTTCTTCGCCGTAGTCGAACACGTTGGCGATGCCCTCGTGGTTGACCAGGGCGGCGTGCCGGGCCTCGGCGCGGAAGCGCTCGAGGAAACCGGGGTCACCGAGGTATTCGTCCTTGAGGATCTTGATGGCGACAGTGCGGCCGATGACGAGGTCGATCGACTGCCACACCTCGCCCATACCGCCAATGGCGATGCGCGACTGCAGCTCGTATCGTCCCCCGAAGGTGAGCCCTGCTGTGGGTCTCATTTATTCAGCACCGCCTCTAGTACCTGTTTCGCTATCGGTGCGGCAAGCAAGTTGCCGTACCCCGTCTGACCGAGTCCCCCGCCATCTTCGATGAGAACGGTGATCGCGTACTGCGGGTCATCCGCGGGGGCGAATCCGGTGAACCATAACGTGTATGGGTCATCGTCGCCGTTCTCCGCAGTCCCCGTTTTTCCCGCCACGTCGACTCCGTCTATTCTTGCATTGCTTGCGGCACCCTCCTGGACCCCGTTGACCATCAGACGGGTCATCGTGGCCGCAGTTTCGGCACTGAGCACGCGGTCGGCGGCGACGGGTTCGAAGGTCTGCAGTGAGCTGAGGTCTGGCGCGAGGATCTCGTCGACGAGGTTGGGCTGCATCTGGATTCCTCCATTGGCGATCGTGGCGGAAACCAGGGCCATCTGCAGCGGCGTCGCCTGCACGCTGGTCTGGCCGAACGCGCTCAGCGCGGTCTGCGCGGCGTCGGGGTTGTCGGGGTAGGTGCTGGCCGTGACCGACAGCGGAATGGTGAACTCGGAGTTGAAACCGAACTTCTCGGCCATCTCCCTGATGGCGTCGTCGCCCAGCTGCAGGCCCAGCTCGGCCATCGGGATATTGCAGGACAGCGCCAGCGCCGTGGCGATGGTGACGGTGTCGCCGCCGCCGCAGGTGCCGCCGCCGGAGTTGGTGACGACGGAGCTGGAACCGGGCAGCTGGAAGCTGGCCGGGTTCGGGAAGGTGCTGTCGGGGGTGAACTGGCCCGATTCCAGGGCGGCCGCCACGACGACGACCTTGAAGACCGAACCGGGCGGGTTGAGCGAGTTGATCGCGCGGTTGATCAGCGGGTCGCCCGGGGCATCCACCAGGCTGGCGTAGGTGTCGTTGACCGCTGCGCTGTCGTGTACGGCGAGGGTGTTGGGGTCGTAGCTGGGCTTGGACACCATCGCGAGGACCCGGCCGGTGGCGGGCTCGGTGACGACGACGGAACCGGTGAGGTCGTCCAGGGCGTCCCAGGCGGCCTGCTGGGCGACCGGGTCGATGCTGGTCTCGACGGCGGCACCCTTGGGGTCCTGGCCGGTGACCAGGCTCGAGACCTGGTCGAAGAACTGCGCGTTCGAGGTGCCGCTGAGCTCACCGTTGAGCGCCTGCTCGAGCCCGGTGGGGGCGCCGTTGACCGGGATGAAACCGGTGACGGGGGCGTAGAGCAGACCGTTGATGTAGGTGCGCTGGAACTTGAAGTTGTCGTCGACCGGGATGGACTGGGCGATCGGCTCGCCGCCGGCCAGGATCGCGCCGCGTTCGACGGAGTAGCTGTCGAGCAGGGTGCGGGTGTTGCGGTCATCGGCGGCCAGGTTGTCGGACTGGAACACCTGGACGATGGAGGTGGAGCAGAGCAGCGCCACGAACATGAGCAGCACCACGGCGCTGACTCGCTTGAGTTCACGATTCATCTAGACCACCAGCCGAGGTTGGTTGCGGACGGTGTCGGACAGGCGCAGCAGCAGGGCGACGATGATCCAGTTGGCCACGAGGGAGGACCCACCGGCGGCCAGGAACGGCGTGGTGAGGCCGGTGAGGGGGATGACGCGGGTGACGCCGCCGATGACGATGAAGCACTGCAGCGCGATGACGAAGGAGAGCCCGACGCCGAGGAGCTTGCCGAAGTCGTCTTGGCCGGCGAAACCGATGCGGAATCCGCGGGCGACGAGGAGCAGGTAGAGGGCCAGGATGGCGAAGATGCCGGCCAGGCCGAGTTCTTCACCGAGGCTGGCAATGATGTAGTCGCTCTGCGGGACCGGGGTGAGTTCGGGGCGGCCCTGGCCGAGGCCGGTGCCGATGAGGCCACCCTTGGCCAGACCGAAGAGACCCTGCACCAGCTGGTAACTGCCACCGGCGGCGTCGTACACGACCGGGTTGAGCGCATCCAGCCAGTTGGTGAACCGGCCGTTGACGTACTCGAGGGTCTGGCTGGCGATGAGGGCGCCGCCGAGGAACAGCGCCATGCCCAGCAGCACCCAGCTGAGCCGGGCGGTGGCGAGGTAGAGCATCACCAGGAACAGGCCGAAGTAGAGCAGGGCGGTGCCGAGGTCACGCTGGAAGATGATGACCGACATCGACAGGGCCCAGACCACGAGGATCGGGCCGAGGTCGCGCAGGCGCGGGAAGCGCATGCCGAGGAACTTCTTGCCCACCATGGACAGGCTGTCGCGGTTGCGCACGAGGTAGCCGGCGAAGAACACCGCCAGGGCGATCTTGGCGATCTCACCGGGCTGGAAGGTGGCGAAATCGCCGATGCCGATCCAGACCCTGGCCCCGCTGACCTCGCGGCCGAGACCGGGCACGAGGGGGAGCAGCAGCAGGGCGACACCGACAAAACCGGCAACGTAGGTGTAGCGGAACAGCACCCGGTGGTTGCGGATGATGAGGATCACCGCGATGGCACAGGCGATGGCCATGCCGCTCCACACGGTCTGCCGCACGGCGGC
The DNA here is from genome assembly GCF_019599185.1 of Cryobacterium inferilacus. GTDB lineage: Bacteria > Actinomycetota > Actinomycetes > Actinomycetales > Microbacteriaceae > Cryobacterium > Cryobacterium inferilacus. Next base: position 134,884 of record NZ_JAIEUL010000011.1, read on the forward strand.
GCTGGCCCATCCGCTCTCGTTGTTGGCAATGTCGATGCGGTAGATCATGGCGATGCCCAGGCCGTTGAGCAGGGTGGCGATGGGCAGCAGGAACGGGTCGGCCTCGCGCGCGACGAAGCGCAACACGAAGTGCAGGGCGAAGACCAGACCGGACAGGCTGGCGCCCAGCAACACCAGGGTGGTGTCGATCAGGCCGAGAGCCCCGAGCTGCACCAGCACGACGGCGCCGAGGTTGACGCCGCAGGCGATGGTGAGCAGGAAGAGCTCGAGGTTGCGCAGCTTCTGCGGCAGGTGCAGCCGACGGATCTTCCCGGTTTGCGGGGCGGCCTCGCGGGGCACCGTGGCCTGGTTACTCTGCCGGGGCATTGCTCAACCGTTCCACGATGAGTTGGGCGTCTTCCAGGGAGGAGGCGTTGATGGTGCGCTCCACCTGCTGGCGGTCGTAGACACGCAGCTGGTTCAGTTCCAGGTCGGTGTCTTCGTAGACGCTGGAGAGTTTGATCGGGCCCAGGTCTTGCTGGATGCCCTGGTAGATGGCGATGGTGCTGCCCTCGACACCCACGAAGTAGCGGCTCTGCGTCCACTGGTAGCCCAGCACGGCGGTGCCGACGATGGCCAGCATGAGCAGAACGATGCCGGTGAGCCAGGTGAGCTTGCGGCGCAACGCCCGGCGGGCATCCTCTTCGATCAGTTCGGAGAGGTAGTCCTGCGAATCGGGTTCGAAGTGGGTTTCCCGCACCGGGTGCATCCGCAGCGACGGGATGCGGGGGGCTCGGGTGCGCACGGGCTCTTCCCCGAACGCGAGCGGAGCGGAGGCCGAGCCGACGACGACGGGGTCACCCTGACGTTCGCCGCCTGCGCCGATGTCGACGACGACGATGGTCACGTTGTCAGGCGCGCCGCCGTCCAGGCTTTCCTTGACCAGCCGGTCGGCCACGGCCTGCGCGTCGAGCAGGGACTTGAGGGCGTTGGCGATGCCGGTGTTCGACACCACGCCGCTGAGCCCGTCCGAGCAGAGCAACCAGCGGTCACCGGCGCGGGTGGCCAGGATGGACGTGTCGATCTCGGGGGAGGCCTCGACATCACCGAGCACCCGCATCAGCACCGAACGGCGCGGGTGCACCATGGCCTCGGCTTCGGTGATGCGGCCGCTGTCGACCAGGCGCTGCACGAAGGTGTGGTCGGTGGTGATCTGCGACAGCTCGCCGTCACGGAACAGGTAGATGCGGGAGTCGCCGATGTGGGCGATCGCGACCTGGTCGTCGATGACCACGAGCGCGCTGACGGTGGTGCCCATGCCGGTGAGCTCGGCGTGTTCGAAGACGGTTTCGGCCAGCTGCGAGTTGGCGGCGATGAGGGCGGCCTGTAGGGCGAATTCGGCGTCTTGCGGCGACTGGTAGGTGCGGTCGGCCTCGATGATGCGCTTGGTGGCGATCGCGGAGGCGACGTCTCCGCCAGCGTGCCCGCCCATGCCGTCGGCGACGAGGAACAGGGTGTGCCCGGCGTACCCGGAGTCCTGGTTGTTGGATCGGATCTTGCCAACGTTGGACGCGGCTGCGCTATGACTAACCGTTGCCATGCGCTACCGCCGGAGCTCGAAGCTGGTCGCGCCGATTTTGACGGTGGTGTTCAGGGGAACTGAGGTGGGGACGGTCACACGTTTGCCGTTGAGGAAGGTGCCGTTGGTGGAGTCGAGGTCCTGCAGCATCCAGTCGTCGTGCCAGAGCATCAGACGGGCGTGGTGGGTGGAGGTGTAGTCGTCCCGGATCACCAGGCTCGAGTCGCTGGAGCGGCCGATGGTGACGGGCTCGGACCCGAGCGGGAATTCGGTGCCGGACTTGGGGCCGGACGTGATGACCAGTCGGGTAGCCGTCTGGGTGGTGGCCTTCTCCGGGCCGGCCGGAGCCGCAGGAGCCGCCGGGGCGGCGCTCTGCCTGGAGAACTGCTCGGTCGGGGCGGATGCCGACGCGCTCGGTGCCTGCGCGAACGGTGCCGCGGCCGGAACGGGGGCCGGCGGCGGGGTGGCGAACGGGGCGCCGGGAGCGGCGGCGGCGGGCGTGGCATCCGTGGCGAGCTTGCGCACCCGGTGGCCGAAGAGGTCGCTGCGCAGGGCGTAGACGATGCCGAAGATGAACAACCACAGCACCAGCAGGAACGCCAGGCGCAGCACCAACAGGGTCAGTTCACTGGGATTCACGAGTTCGGCCCCCAAAATCCGCCCATGTCGTGCCGCTGGGCGGAGTTGTCGGCCCGACGGGCCTCGGTCTGGTCGGCGCCGGCTTGGGCGACGACCCGGAAGATGATGCGGGTGCGTCCGATGGTGATGACCGAGTCCGGTTCGAGGATGGCCTGCTTCACCGGTGCACCGTTGAGCTGCGAACCGTTGGTGGAGCCGAGGTCACGCACCTGGGCGCGGGTGCCGTCCCAGATCACCTCGACATGCCGGCGAGAGGTGCCGGTGTCGTCGATGGTGATGTCGGCATCCGAGCCACGGCCGATGACCGTGCGGGATTTGACCAGCTGGTGGCGCTGGCCGTTGATGTCGACCACCGGGGTCCACGCGACGGTGCCGGAGACCGAGGTGGAATCGATCTGCACCATACCCTCGCTGAGGGTGTCGTCTTCGGCGAAGGTGATGGTGACGGCGCCGGTGAACTGGTAGCCCTGCGAGGCGGCGTGCTGCTGCACGAGCTGGCTGAGCTCGTCGACGAGGGCCGGACCGAGATCGGCCATGCGGCGGTAGTCGGCGTCGGCGAGGCGAACGGTGAACCGGTTGGGCGCCAGGATGCGGTCCCTGGAGACGACGGCGGCTTTGGTGTCAAGCTCGCGACGCAGCGCCGAGGTGATTTCCACCGGCTGCACGCCCGACTTGAAGGTCTTGGCGAAAGCGCCGTTTACGGCGCGCTCAAGACCTTTCTCAAAGCTGTCCAGTATGCCCACAGGTCTCCCGATCCGGTCCGTTTGGCTATGTGCATGTTACTTGCCCCACGTGTTAACTCACCCAATGGGCGGGTCGGGGCACGGGAAGTCATCCTACGGGGGTAGCCACGCTGAACCACTAACGGGGGTGGGTGGATGGGTCGGGGCACCGGCTCAACTGCCCGGATTCCCCCGAATGGCGTTAGAGGCCCGGGCAATGCTAGGATTTCCAAGTTCGCGCGAGTGGCGGAATTGGCAGACGCGCTGGCTTCAGGTGCCAGTATTCGAAAGGATGTGGGGGTTCAAGTCCCCCCTCGCGCACAGTGGGTCAATTGCAAAACAGGCAGTATCTATTTGCAAAACCCAAAGCGAACAAGAAAGGCCCCCGGGAAACCGGGGGCCTTTCGTCGTTCTCAGCACTTTGAGCGTCGTGGACCGGCGCGCAGACTTTTGTTAGTCGTCAGCGCGCGGCCCCAGGCTGCAGTGGGCAGCGAAAAAGGCGCCCCAGTCGGCCGGAACATGAGTTTCCGAGCACGGCGAAGCGCCTTGTGATGCGGGTAAGGGAATTGAATGGCCCGGGGCAGCTACTTCTTGGCCGGTGGGTCCTTTCTTGCTGCCAAACGGTCTTCCTCTTTGTTCTTGGCGGAGAAGTTGTCCCACGGGGCGATGCGAGTGTTGCTCTCTCGTCGTTTTTTCCGTGCCGCTAACTGCGCGGCGTCTCGTTTATCGCGTGAGAGAGAGGAGCTAGCCGTCATCTCGTCTCGGAAGCTCTGGAGCTTCCGCAGGTTCCCTGTCACCACGAGCATTGCAATCATCAAGAACTGCGCCGTCGAGCCACGCATTCGGCGCCTCTCTGCGATGTGGATGCCTTCGTGAGCGCCGTCCTTCAGGAATCCGTCTACTCCTTCAATGGTGTTCCGGTCGTGGTTGTACATCGTTGACCACTCGTCCGAGCCGTATTGGATGTGCTGCGCCAGCTTTGCCCCCGCCTCGATCGGCACGGTTACGGAGGAAGCGTTAGTGCAGATCTTGTCGCGTTTGTTTTCCTCCGGTGGGTCGAAGATCGGAGTGCGGGCGTCGTCACTGGGACCGCATCCGCCGTTGACCAGCGGGCAGCTGGCGGTTGCGCCGGGCCCGCGTGCGGGGCACATCATTGCGATGCTGCCCTTCGCGTCGGGTTTTGACTTGGGACGGAGCATGTACTGACGCCGTTCGACAATCAGCAGGCGCCACGCCTTCTTGTCGATTCGACCGGCGCGCTCGTCGATAGTCGCGGTTATGAGGCGGTTGGGCATCGAAGGGCAGTACAAAGCGCCTTCCACTTGAATTGCACCGGCGTAGCCGTCCTTTGCGCCGAGCTGGTCCTCTCGGTAGTCCGTGTAGATCTTGTAGCCGAGACGCCGAGCCGGGAGTTGATAGTCGTCCGGATGCGCGCTGGCTGCGTAGCCGCGGTCACCGGTGAGACGGCCGATGGGATGGCCTCGGTCAGCGACTCCGACGATAATGTCCTTTGCCGCTTCGATGAGAGCCTTGCCGGGGATGGTCATGGCTATTCCTGCCACGAGGAGAGGAAAGCCGGGCAGCGTGTTGGGGTCGTGGTTCGTCTGGACGGCAATTGTCACGTCCCAACCAAATACTGCCTTCTTGACCTTCCTCGGATCTGTCGGTGTGTTGTGCCGGCTGTCGCGGGTGTACCAGCCAGCATCATGCTCGACGGCGTGGAACTTCTTGCCCCACGGGGCGCCGCGCTTTCCGAACGCCGGCACAACAGTTGCGTCGATGCAGAGGTCGCCTTTCCAGTTCTGACGGAACTCGGCTGGGACAAGCTGCAGTGTTGCCTCCACAAGCTGATTGCACACCCAGTTCAGACGGGCCTGCTTGGCGCTGGCACCGGTTTCCTCACGTCGACGAAGCGTCAGTTCAATCTCCTCGGGAGTTGGGAACTTGCGTCGATGACCGGGTTTCGGGTCGATGGCGTCGAGAGCGCGGTGAAGGGCGTGCCAGAGCGGCCAGAACCATGTCCTAGCGTCACGTCGCTGGCCCCAAAGTCCGAGGTGGCGAAGGGATGTGTTGCTCAGCCGCTCGCCAGCGATGATCGCCATCTCCCCAACGAATAGGGAGCTGTGTTCGGTGCTCAGTAGGAGCAACAATGCCAGGGCGGTCCGGGTGGAGACAAGCCGCGGCCGTCCGCCGGGACCAGCCTTCTTCCGATCGCTGAGCTGCCAAGCGTCATTTTGGTCTGCGACGCCGGAATCGTCGATGAGCTGGACGACAAATTCCACCTGTCGGTGGCTAATCTGACTGTGATTGCCTGTGAAGCGGCCGGCAGGCAACGCCTGCCAGAGGGTCTCCATGACTACGGGGCTCGCCGGCGCCTCAGACATCGCGGACCTCCCGTCTGAACATCGCTGTCAGACGGTCATCCGAGGGCAAAGGGACGTAATCCGCGAGTCGCTCGAAGGTGGAGAACGACTTCACCCCGGCAGCGGCCATGAGAGCGAATGGCTCGGTCCCGCCCGTCAAGTGTTCGACCAGCCAAGTGGAGCGGAGCCGCTCAACTGTGAATTTCTCTGCACCCTTCGAGGCATTGTTAAGGAAGACATTGATGTAGTGCCCGGGATCGTTTGGGCGGAAGTCCTTCACAAGAAGGTGAGCTTCGAGGAGCGGGGACGCAAGGAGCTCAAGCAAATCGGGCTCCCAAGCCGCCAAGCAAACGACGGTTCGCGCGCGGTCACCCCGAACAACGACGCGCAAAGCATCCGCTCCTGCATGGACATCATCAACTCGCAAATCGATGATCTCCGAGACCGAGAGACCACAACCCGCGCCCAGGGCGAGGAGCGTACCCCTTTGAATTTGACGTCCGACGCGCTCTTTTCAAGATCAAGACCGTCGCTGTGCTTCGGAGCGTACTGCGCGCCCTCGGGGTATACCCGGCGGGTTTGCTGGGCATGACCTGAGCAAGCGCCGTGAGTTGCTGGGCGGCGAGGTCTCCTGAGTGCACGAAAAAACCCCTGGCCAAGGAGCTCGATGAAACGAGGATCGTCCGTGTCGGGCTCCACAGACTGGCGGAGCTCGATACATACCATCCTGTGGTGCCCAATGACCCACCAAACCTACCGACCCTGCTCGCATCCCACCGCCCCCATTACGGGTCCTAGCGAGCTCCAGCAGGCGAGCATAGGTTCTGCCCGAGGGCGGCTTTTCGAGCGCATCTGGATTTTTGATCGGCTCCAAGGTGTCAGCTGCTTTCGGGTTATAGGCGTGCGTGAGCTCGTCATGTGGTCGGGGTGGTGTCTTTACTCGCGACCTATTGATAGGGGATAACTTGTCGTTTCTCACCGCGCCTTCGCGCTTTACGGGCAAGCGCTTCGCGCTGCAGTCAGCGATCGTAGGCATCACCTGCGTCGCCCTTGTGGGCGGCATCACCCAGACCGCGTACGCGGCTCTGCCGACCGGCCCCTCAACAACTGGCCTGGCCGGTGCGCGGCCGAACGCTACTGCCTTGCCGTTCCGAAGCAGCGAGCAGGACTGGCAAACTCGCGCTAACCAAGCGGTGGATGTCCTTCGTGAGAGATTCCCTGATGCGTTTGCAGAGGCGATCCTCGGCGAGGCATCGTTTACTGTTCGATTCCGTGGTGACGTTCCCCCCGAGGCGACCGCTTTCCTCGATGGTGTGGGCGTTCCGTTCGAGCTAGTGGGGGGAGTTGGTTTCTCCGAGGCAGAGCTAATTGGCGCCGTCAATGACGTGCACATAGCAGTCCTCGAACTGGTCGGCCCAGGCGTCGACTTCTCGACCGAGCCGGTTTCTGGCACAAGCGAGATCAAGGTGATCGTGGATCCGGCAACTCAATCAGCCGCGCGTGGTGAGAACGCGCAACTTGATGCAAGCGCAATCGAGCTGGCACTCGAAACCGCCGACAGCGCCTACCCAAAAACATTCGACGTATCCGTCTCACTCGAGGAGGGCGCCGCTGTGTCAACGGAAGGATACGGCCAAGCCGGCGGGACGAAAATTTCTGGCGCAACTGGATATTGCACGTCAGCCTTTGTCGTCAAGAGAGTCGGTGGCTCAGAACTAGGTGTAGTGACTGCAGGCCATTGCCCGAACTATCTACAGCAGATCTCGCCTAACGGAAACTTCTCGTTCGACTTCAGGTCAGAACACCAAGGCGCTAGTGGCGACATACAGTGGATGCGAAGCCCAGTCATGATGGACTCATGGTTCCACTACGATTACGGCCTTGGATACCCCGTGAGGGCGGTAGCCACCGCATCTGTTGGCACGGCCATCTGCCACTTCGGAGTATCCACAGGCCGGTCATGCGGCTGGGTGAAAGCCAACTACATTTCGATCACGTCTGACGGGAAGAACTACAGCAACATGTCAAGAGCTGAAGGAGCGGAACTCACATCCGCTGATGGCGACAGCGGAGGGCCTTGGTACCAGGGAACCACTGCATACGGCATTCACCATGGCTCCGCTGTGAATGCCAACCCACGCTATTTCACGCCGGTTAGGCAAGCAGAGGCGCTGTTTGCAGTCTCGGTGTGCATCGAGGGGCGCTGCGGATGAGAGCCCAGTTAGGCGGTGCAGTGCTTGCCGCTTCGACCGTCTCGTTACTGCTTGCGGGATGCTCGATTGCTCCGGGCGATAACACTGCGTCAGCAAGCCCGACCGTAACAAGCGTTTTGGCAACCAGCGACTTGGACGTCGGTGATTCACTGAGGGAAGTAGCACTAGAAGGGGAGTTATCCATCACCAACGGGTGCGTAACCGTTGACTCCGTAGTCGTGCCGATCTTTCCGTCGTCAGCGGAATGGGATGGAACTATTCTGCGGTGGAAGGGGCAGGAATATCAGGTCGGGGATACCATTGCTCTCGGTGGCGGGGAACCGAATCAGGAACGTGAATTACCCGCTGAATGCGCCGCACTCGACAACTTTTTCCTCGTCTCGGACAGATAGTCGGCTTGTACAACGACGAGGGTTGTCCAGTAGTCCTCGATTGCATTCGTCTGCTCGGGGTATTGTGTCGTTCGGCGTCGAGTTTCTTATAGAGTCGTTAGTAGTTTCAAAGCCCCCCGTTCGCCCATAATCTCGCAATCGACACCTACCGCTAGGTGCGACGCTACCCAAAACAGGGCAAGGCCGGCCTCGCCGAGCGAACATCGCGGCCTCGCTCAACGCCAACGAGGACAAGCGCGCAGCGAGAATCACAACTGCCGCAGGCGCGGCCGCCGCTGAAGGCGGGGTCGCTGAGAATCGCTGCGGCCACCGCGGTGCCTGCTCGGACGGTGGCGCGGATCCTGGCTCGCTCCAGCCCACCGTTGGCGTCGTGCGACCCGTTCACTGGGGAACTGATTCTGAATTCCCGGGCGACCGCAGACCGCAACGACCGCGACAAGCCCGGCGAAATGGCGCGTATCAACGAAAGAGACTTGACCGCACCCCGATGGCGGAGGCGGGCGCTCTCCCGGCCGATCCGCAGCCGTTCGCGGCCGCGGGATCGGATTCGACTACGTCCACGTCGTCGACGACGACGACCGCCGCCTTGCGTAGCAAAAGATTCGAGACCGCCCACTGGGCGATATCCCTCGGGCCGCGAAAGCCGGCCACCTACTGTCCAAAGATGACCGGCCTCCACGAATGCGCTAGCCCTTACTGCTCCGCGGATCGTTTCCCTTCGGGATCGTGTCCTTCGCGCGGATCGAGCCGTCTCGGCCATGGATATTAAGTTCTCCACCACCGGCGTTGCCGATGATCTCGCGTCCACGGTTGATTGCGTCAGCCTGGGTGTCGTGGTGGGAGGATGCTCGAGTCGCTCCGGGCGCCTTGACATCCCATCCACCGTTGGAGTTCGGCACTACGTGCCTCGGATTCTGTGTAGTCATTTCGTTCACCCCCTCTCGGACAAAGCGTCCCACAGCGTCGACTCCTGCTTCACATCCGCCATGCGGCGGGGACCAGGAAGTGAGGTCGGGCTACAGAGATGATGGCTAGGCCAGAGGTGATAGCTGCAATGACTGCCCTAACATATCGGGCTTGATCAGCGCATTTCTGCCCCCACTTCGGGTCCTAGCGAGCCTCCAAAGGCGAGCATAGGTTCTGCCCGAGAGCGGCTTTCAATGCGCATCGGGATGTTGAACGGTTCCACGGTGTCAGCTGCTTTGAGTCCAGCGTCGGGCATGAGCCCGTCATGAGGTCGGAGTGGTGTCTTACTCACGACCAATTGATGGGGGTAACTCTTGTCCTTTCTCACCGCACCTTCACGCCGCAAAGGCAGGCGCTTCGCGCTGCAGTCGGCGATCGTCGGGATCACCTCTGCTGCCTTGGTCGGCGGCGTCGCCCAGACGGCGTATGCGGCCATGCCCACCGGCCCAACAACAACCGGATTGACCGGCGCGCGGCCAAACGCCACCGCACTCCCGTTCCGGATCAGTGACCAAGTCGCGGCTTCAGTGGATGTCGCGACAGGTAACCTGCTCGTCACCACGCAAGCCCTCGCGCTGCCCAGCGTGAACAGCACTGTTCTTCTCGGTCAGACGTACAACTCATTGGGCTGGCAAGTCGCGTCGTCGACGAAGCCTCCGGCGCACCGGTGGTCTTTGGGGTTGGCCGCGTCGGGCAGCTTGTCGTCGGACGGCGCGAATGTTGTCTACACCGGTGCCGATGGGGTCACATGGAAGTTCACGCCGGTCGCGGGTTCCTCAACGGCTTTCACCTCCTCGGCCGGCTTCAAACAGGACTTGGTGAAGACCAGTGATGGTTACACCTTGACCGACCGTACGTCCCGGCAGGTGGTCACATTTGACGCGGACGGGGTGCCGATGAAGGTCGCCGATCGAAACGGCAATGCGACGGTGATCAGCACCGACTACGGCGTCCCGTACAAGGTCGTCTCCGCGGCTGGACCGACGGGCGCGCGCACGGCCAATCTGGCTTACAACGCTACCGACCGCAAACTCACCATCACCCAGACTGCAAACGCAAGCAACATCCGAACCGCGACTTATCAGAAGGATGCCGCCGGAAACCTCATCAATTTCACTGATGCTGCGGGTAAAGCGACGACCTTTGCGTACTCCGGGTCGGATCTGACCTCAATCACCTCACCCACGGGGGCAGTGACGAATTTCACCTACGACGGCAGCACCCACATGGTGAACAAAATCGACCAACTGAACACCACCGCCGGCTCCCCGGGGACCTCCACAACACGGCTGACCTACCCAAGCTCATCGCAGACCTTGGTCGCGGGCCCGAACACTGATGGCAGTGTCGCGGTCGCCACCGTCGATCACACGACCTACACAATCAATCCCACCCAGGAACTGGTCACCAAGGCCGTGGACGCGGCGGGTCGGGAGAAGTCGAAGACCTACACCGGCAACGCGGACACACTGACGGCCACCGTGGGTGCCACTGGCGGTCCTGGAGCAGGAGGCACGTATGGTGCCAACAGCGGAAATTCGCTCACGAAGGCGCAGTCGCCCGGCGGAGCAGCGGACCAGGCTACGTACGGCTCGACTACGAGCACGGCGTACCTGCCGGCTTCCACGACAGACTCGGACGGGAACACGAGCCTGCGCACCTTCAACGGTGCCGGGAACCAGCTCACCACCGCAGATGCCGCCGGTGCCACGGCAACCCTCGCGTACAACACGAACGGCGACGGGACAATAACGAGCGCAACGGCCCCGGGCAACGGGTCCAACAAGACCGTTTACGTGCACAACTCGGACAAGCAGCTGTCAACCGTGACGCCGGTCACTGGATCCAGCCTGGGGGTGAAGACCTACACTTACGACGCCTACGGGCGGATCGCATCCGCAACGGACGGTCGCGGGAACACGACGCAGTACACCTACGACAAGATCGACCGGCTCCTGACAACCGTCGCCGGGACCGCAACGGTCACCAACACCTATGACGAGGCCGGCAATCTAACAAAATCGGTCAGCCCGACCGGGACGATCACCAACACTTTTGATCAACTCAACCGTCAGTTGACCACCGCCAACACGGCCGGCGGATCCGAAACCTACACCTATGACAAGGCATCGAAGGGACTGCCCCCGGTTTAGTTGACTCCTAACCTGTGGAGATTCGTCTTCGCTGGAAAGATGTCATCATGCCCAAGCCCTACCCGCCCGAATTCCGCCGCGATGTTGTCGCGGTCGCCCGGAAGCACGAAGCCCCGCTGAATCAGATCGCGAAGGACTTCGGGATCTCGGAGTCCTGCCTGGCGAATTGGCTGAAGAAAGCCGACGTCGAAGAGGGCGTCAAGCCCGGCGTGACCGAGAAGGAATCCGCGGAGCTCCGTGATGCGAAGAGACGCATCCGGCTGCTCGAGCAGGAAGCCGAGGTCATGCGGCGGGCCGTGGCCTATCTTTCCCGGGACGTCAACCCAAAATGATGTACCCGCTGGTCCGTGAATTGGCCGTCGACGGTGTCCCCGTCACGGTGACCTGC
>NZ_JAIEUL010000012.1 GCF_019599185.1 Cryobacterium inferilacus
GCACAGTCGGCATCAACATCCCCAAAGAAACCGTCAATATCTAACCCAAGTGACTCCACTCAGCTTGACATCGCCCGCGTGCGGACAATTGCGCCCGGTACGCCGGGCGCAATTGTCCGTTTGGGCAACACTTGGCTCGCGGGGCGACCCGGCTCAGCTCCAGAGTGCGGCCATCTCCTCCGGCAGGGTGCGCAACCGCGGCCAGCGCTCTGGCACGACCAGGCTCGGCAGCACGAACAACCACATCTCCACGACTCTCTGCACGAGGTCGTCGCGCCCGGTGAGCACGTCAGAGACCACCTGCACACCCGTGAACGCGGGGCTGATGAACCGGGCCGCGGCGGCCACATCCACATCGGCTCGCACATCGCCGTCACGGATGGCCCGGCGCAGCAGCACGTCGCAGGCCGCGATCCACTCCTCGTATGGCCGAACGACCGGGGTGGTGAGGCTGCTCGACTCCATGGTCAGGCGGATGCCGGCCCGCGTCACCGGGTCGTGGCGCAGCTGCTTCGACAGCTCGAACGCCATCCGAAGCAACACCTCCAGCCCGGGCTGCTCGCTGTGCAGCAGCTCGTTCCCCAGCGCGATCGCCCGCTCGTGCTGCGCGTCGATGACGGCGAGGGCGAGGGCCTCCTTCGACTCGAAGTGAAAGTACAGCGCGCCCTTGGTGAGGCCGGACGCGACGCAGATGTCCGCCATCGAGGCACCGCCGAAGCCGAGGGCACCGAACACGTCGGCCGCCGCCAGGATGATCGCCGCCCGGGTTTCGACGGCACGGGCCTGCTTGATCATGACGCTCCTCTGGCCGGCTCTGGCGCCACCAGGCGCGGCGTACACGAATGTTACGACTTCGTCTCCGAAAGAATCATACCGTTTGGTATGCTTTCGGCAGGCCGGGCGAACATTCCGGGGGGAACCTGTTTTCCCGGCCGACGACCATTGCAGTTCGTATCGCCAAGCCCCCCGTTCGCTGTGCACCATCTGCCGGGATCGAGGGGAAACCGACGCATGAACACCACCACATTCCACCTGGCCGCCCGCCTGGAATCCGGGGGTACCGGCAACGTGCTGGACGGCAACGGGGTCGACGGGGCCCAGCTGGGTGCGGTGATCGGCCTGACGCTCCTGGTCCTGGCCGCGCTGGGCGCCATCCTGCTCATCGTCGCCGCGCTCGTGCAGATCATCCAGGCCGTGCACCTGCGCGAGCCGGCCCGCACCCGCTGGATCCTGTCGGTGGTCTTCGCGCCCGTCTTCGGCGCGATCGCCTGGTTCGCGGTGGGAAACCGCCCCCAGCTGGGCTGAGCCGGAGCCACGCTCGGCACCTCAGGAGCCACCGATCGGCCGCACCACGAGCACCGGGCAGTCCGCGTGCCGCACGCACTGTTCGCTCACCGAGCCGAGCAGCATCCCGGCCAGGCCGCCGCGTCCCCGGGAGCCGACCACGAGCATCCTGGACCCCTTCGACACTTCGATCAGGGTCTTCGCCGGGCCTCCCAAAGCCACCCGGTACTCCACGGTGAGATTCGGATGCGCGGCCACAACGGCGCTCACATCTTTCTTCAGCCGCTCCAGCACGGCGCCGGCGTAGTCGGAGTACGACGACACGTAGCCGAACTCCCAGTTCGCCGGGCGCGGGGCGGTATCGATCGACCAGGCCCGCACCACGGTCACCGGCACCGCCAGGCCGGCGGCGAGGTCGAGCGCCACCGTCAGAGCGTGGTTCGCGTCGGCCGAGCCGTCGTGTCCGACGACGATGCCGGCGCTCGGTCCCGGCTCCTGCGCGGGTTGGGCGCTGGCCTCGGCGTGTACGGCCGCGGCGTCGCCGGTCGGCGCGGGGTCCGGCTGGGTGTCAGGAACCATGATGACCTCCTGCCGCGACGGGCGGCGAATCCGACCTCTGCGGCTGCCCCCATTCAACCGCTCCGGGGTCGCCGCCGAAAGAGCACGGCCCAAGCGGCGCGTCGGGGCGGATGCCGGTTCAGCCCAGCAGCGCCCGCCGGTCCAGCAGCGCCTGGCGGCTGTCCAGGCGCAGCTCGAGTTCGCTCATCACGGTGGCGGCGAGATCCTCGAGGGTGGCCAGCTGGGCAGGAGTGAACTCGCGCGGCACGTAGTCGATCACGCAGAAGGTACCCAGGTTGTGGCCGTCCCTGGAGGTCAGCGGTACCCCGGCGTAGAACTGCAGGCCCATCTCGCCGGCCACGAGCGGGTTCGCCAGCGCGCGCGGGTCGGTGCGGGCATCCGACACCACCCACGGCTCGTTGTGCAGAATCGCACTGGCGCACAGTCCCGCGTCCCGGTCGATTTGGGCGGCGCTCAGCCCATGCCGGGACTTGAACCAGATCCGGTCGTAGTCCACGACGCTCACCAGGGCGATCGGCACGTCGAAGATGCGGGCGGCCATGCCGGTGATCCGGTCGAACGCCCCATCCGGTGGCGTGTCGAGCAGGTCGTACCGGCGCACGGCGCTCATCCGGCCCTCTTCGTCCGCGGCCTCTGGTGCCCCCGGCCGGGTGAGGCGTGCCGTGGGCGCGAGCTGCACTGGTGCGTCGGCGCGGTGCCGGCCGGAGGCCCCGATGATGAGCTGGCGCAGCGCCAGCACCAGGTCGTGCACGAGCGGGCGGTCGCGCGGGTCGAGTGCGGTCATCGCGGCGAGCAGGCCGGCCCAGGCTCTGGGCACGGTCGCGGGGATCACCGGGTCGTTCAGCAGCCGGGCCAGCGCCGAGGGCACGGCAGAGCCGGGAAAGGCGACCTCGCCGGTGAAGCATTCCAGCAGCACCAGGCCGAGCGCGTAGACGTCGCTGGCCGGGCCGACGGGGTCCCCCTTGGCCTGCTCGGGGCTCATGTAGTGCGCGCTGCCGGTGGCGGTGCCATCCTGGGTCAGCCGTTCGGATTCGGCGAGCAGGGCGATACCGAAGTCGGTGAGCTTGGCCCGGGTGCGGGAGTTGTCGCCGTTGTAGTCCACCATCAGCACATTCGCCGGCTTCACGTCACGGTGCACCACGCCACGGGAATGGATGTACTCCAGCCCCTCTGCCAGGTCGTACCCGAGCTGGGCGATCTGGCGCACGGGCAGCGGCCCGGCGGCGAGCTTGCGCTGCAGGTCGGCGCCCTCGACGAGTTCCATCACCAGGTAGATGCGCGGCAGGGCGGGCACGCTGCGGTCCACGGCCGCGTCGAGCAGGGTGACCAGGCTGTGGTGGCTGAGCGAGGCGAGGATATTGACCTCGTCCTCCTGGCGGCGCACATCAGCGGCCGCGGTGGCGGAGGCCAGGAAGATCTTGATGGCCACATTGCGACCGAGGAACTCGTCCCTGGCCTTGTACACGGCGCCCATGCCGCCCTGGCCGATCAATTCCAGCAGCCGGTACCGACCTCGCAGGAGGCCCGTGGCTGCACCGTTCTCCGGCACGCTCCCCGCCTTCCCTGAGAGCTAAATCATATCCAGCCGGATGCCTCTCACGGCCGCTGACGACCCCCCGCAGCGGGCAATCGTTAGGGGCCCGTAATATCTTCCCGAGCACGACCTCCGCCTGCGCTTCGCAGGCTGCTCCCACCCGGCGGTGGCGTGCCTTCGCTAGTGTCGAAGAATGAGCTTTCTCGAGCGTCACCGCCTGTCCGCGCTCGCGACGGCGGCGGTCCTCGTGGTCACGCTGTCCGGGGCGGCCCTCATCAACGGTGCCGTGCGCGCCGAACCGGCCATCGCCGAGCCCGCCCCGATGATCGCCACCGAAGCGGTCGACATGGCCGAGTTCGAGCCGGGTCGCATCGTCAGCGACTTCACCTTCTTCAATCCCGACGCCATGACAGAGGCCGAGGTGCAGTCGTTCCTGCAGTCGCGCAGCTGCACGAGCAGCGACGATTCCCCCTGCCTCTGGGAGTACCGCACGGACACCGTCGACCAGCCCGACGCCGGGGCAGGTCATTGCGACGCGTACGTCGGCGCGGAGCACGAACGGGCCAGCCGCATCATCAGCAAGGTCGCCGAGGCCTGCGGCATCAGCCCGCGGGTGCTGCTCGTGCTGCTGCAGAAGGAGCAGTCCCTGCTCAGCCGGCCCACCATAGACGGTTACCTGCGGGCCACCGGGTACGGCTGCCCGGACACCGCCGATTGCGACGCCGAGTTCTTCGGCTTCTTCAACCAGGTCTACCGCGCCGCCTGGCAGTTCCGGCAGTACACCCAGGAACCCGACCGCACCTACCAGATCGGTGACGTCGAGGTGGGCTACAACCCGGACGCCGCCTGCGGGGCCAGCACCGTCGACATCCAGAACCAGGCCACTGCGAACCTGTACAACTACACGCCGTACCAGCCCAACGAGGCGGCCCTGGCCGAGGCCGGCCAAGACGGTGACGGATGCTCCACCCACGGCAACCTCAACTTCTGGCTGTTCTACTCGGCCTGGTTCGGCTCCGCCGACACCGACCCGTACCCGAGCGTGTTCGATTCCTGCCTCAACTACGCCGGCGGTCAGCCGTGCCGGGTGCCCGAGCTCGTTCCCGCGCTGTAACCACCCCGACGCACTCAGGAGGACCCATCGTGGACGTTCCCACCGGCCGCCATCTCGTCTACCAGACCAGCCTGATGAGCGCGCTCCTCGACGGCATCTACGACGGTGACACCACCGTGGCCACCCTGCTGGAGCACGGTGATTTCGGGCTCGGCACCTTCAACGCGCTCGACGGTGAGATGCTGATCCTCGACGGCGTCTGCTACCGGATGCGCGTGGACGGCACCGTGGCACCTGCCGCAGCAGATGACCTGACCCCGTTCGCCGTCGTCACCGAGTTCGTGCCCAGTGTCACCATCCCCGTTGACACGCCCGCCACCCGCGACGAGGCGGTGGCCCTCATCACCGATCGGCTGCAGAGCGCCAACTATCTGTACGCGGTGCGGCTCACCGGTGAGTTCGAGTGGGTGCGGGTGCGGGCCGTGCAACGGCAGGAGAAGCCGTACCAGCCCATGTCGGAGGCTATCCGCGGCGAGAAGACCCTCGAGTTCGGCCGCTCCACCGGCGTCGTCGCGGGGTTCCGCACCCCGCTCTACGGGCAGGGCATTGGGGTGCCGGGCGGGCACGTGCACTACATCGACGCCGACCGCGGCCACGGCGGCCACGTGCTCGACTTCCAGCTGCTCTCCGGCACGATCGAGATCTGCATCGGCACCGACCTGCACCTCGAGCTGCCGCTCACGGCCGAGTTCAAGGACGCCGACCTCAGCCCAGACGACCTCGCCGACCAGATCGAGCAGACCGAAAACCACCGCTGACCCCGGCTGAGTGCGCTGGTCGAGCCTGTCGAGACCCCGCGGGCCGACCCACGAACGCGCCCACCTCACCAGATCTCGACAAGCTCGATCAACGCTGGGTCGCGCCCACGTCGCTGGTCGAGCCTGTCGAGACCCCGCGACCCGACCCACGAACGCGCCCACCTCACCAGATCTCGACAAGCTCGATCAACGTATGGTCGCGACCACGTCGCTGGTCGAGCCTGTCGAGACCCCGCGACCCGACCTCTGAACGCACGTCACCAGATCTCGACAAGCTCGATCAACGCTGGGTCGCGCCCGTCCCGCACGGTCGCGACCGCGTCGCTGGTCGAGCCTGTCGAGACCCCGCGACCCGACCTCTGAACGCACGTCACCAGATCTCGACAAGCTCGATCAGCGGGTGTGGCCCGGCCACAGCGCCGCATCCAGCCCGCGCTCCAGCTTGGCGATCGTCTCCATGTCCGGCCAGGCCCTGCCCTCGAGGATGCCGATCAGCGTCGCGTGGTTCATCCCGCAGGTCTCGGCGGCGCTCCGGATGCTCCGCTCGCCGATGGCCCGGCGCAGATTGCCCGCGAACACCCGGGCAACCTCCCCGATCGGGTCGCTGGCCGGGCCGTCCGGCCACGCCGCGACCAGCTCATGGGGCTTCAGGCGGATGGTGCGTGACATTCCCCCAGCGTAGAGGCACGTCAGCGTAGAGGCACGTCGACTCAGGGTGTCCACCACGGCCGCAACGGCAGCGTGCCGCCGCCCCTCTGGTCGGGCCTGGTCATCAGCACCTGGTGCAACTGGATGCCGTTGCTCTCGAAGGCGAGCCGAGAGCCGGCCATGTACAGACCCCACACCTTCGCGGTGGGGAGCCCGACCTCGGCGACCGCCTCGTCCCAGTGCTCCACCAGGTTGGCGCCCCAGTCCCGCAGTGTCATCGCGTAGTGCTGCCGCAGGTTCTCGTCGTGCAGCACCTCCAGGCCGGTGTCATGCGCGTCGCTGATGATCCGGCCCACTCCGGTGATCTCTCCGTCTGGGAACACGTAGCGATCGATGAATCCACCCGCCTGGGCGCGCGCCCGGTTGTCCGGCCGGGTGATGGAGTGGTTGAGCAACAGCCCGCCGGGGCGGAGCCGGGACTGCAGAACGGCGAAGTACGACGGATAGTTCCGCCGGCCGATGTGCTCGAGCAGCCCGATCGACGACACCGCGTCGAACCCGGTTTCCGTGACTTCACGGTAGTCGGCGTGGCGCACCTCGGCCAGATCGCTCAGGCCCTCGGCCGCGATGGCCCGCTGCGCCCACTCGGCCTGCTCGGCCGACAGCGTCACACCGGTGGCGTGCACGCCACGGCGTGCGGCGTAGCGCACCATGCCGCCCCAGCCGCAGCCGACGTCGAGCAACCGATCCCCCGCTTTCAGCCGCAGCTTGTCGAACACGAGCCGGTACTTGTTGTCCTGCGCCTCCTCGAGGGAGGCGTCATCGTGCGGGTAACAGGCGCAGGTGTAGGTCATCGAGGGTCCGAGCACCCACTCGTAGAAGGTGTTGGACACGTCGTAGTGGTGGTGGATCGCGTCGGCGTCCCTGGTCTTGGTGTGCCGGAGTCCCCCGGCGATCCTGCGCCACCTGGGCAGCGCTTCCTCGGGCGGCGGCGCTACCGGGCGCAGTCGGTCGACACCGATCGAGCGGATGATGTCGGCCAGCATCCGTACCGGCGGGCGGGTGAAGACGAGGCTGTCGGCGAGCGCCGCGAGCAGTGCGTATGGGTCGCCAGGGTGCACGCCGCGAATCTCGAGGTCACCGGCGATGTAGGCGCGGGCGAAACCGAGGTCGCCGCGGCCGGTGGCGAGATAGCTCGTGCCGCGCGGGTTCCGCAGCTCCAGCCCGAATGGCGCGTCGGGCGGCCCGGCCGAACTCCCGTCGTAGGCGGTGAACGAGAGCGGAAGCCGGCCGCCGACCAGGATCTCCAGGACCTCGGCGAGGGAGAACTTGCCCGCCATTCCGGCGTGCGCTGGCGCATCCGTCAGCGACGTCGCCGCCGTCGAGTGGTCCTTGAACGTGGTCATCGTCGTTGCACCGCCTTGGCGTAGAGGTCGAGGAGACGTGAATCAGGGTCGTATCTTTTCTTCACCGCCCGGTAGCTGTCCCCGCCGTAGAGCTCGTCGAACTCCTCCCGGGAGTAGTACGAATCGGAGTACAGCGACTTGTGCCCCTCGAACCGCCGCACCGCGCGCTCGATCCGGCGGTTCGTCGCCCCCGCGACCGAACCGATCGGCACCGTCGACCAGAAGCCCACATTCACGTAGCTGCGCCGAGGCTCCATCGGGTAGAGCGGCCAACCGACGTCGCTCTGCAACCGCAGCGGGCACAGCCAGATCGGTGTGATCGGCACGGTGTCCAGGAACCAGCGCAGGAACGCCGCGCACCGCTCCATGGGCACCTCGATGTCCTGCACAACGCGTTCGCGCGGCGGCCGGCCGCGGAGCTGTTCGATCCGATCGCCGACGCGGAACCTCTGTTCGTATTTCATCAGCGTTGAGTAGACGCTGCTGCTCCGGTAGCGTTTCGGCCAGATCCGGCGCAGACGCCGGTCCTGCGCACCGAACGGCTGGGAGCACCAGAACCAGTCGGTGTCCCAACGCCACAGGTAGTCGTGAATGGTGAGGCGGTCATCCGTCACGCCGGTGTCGTGCTGGATCGAGCGATAGTAGATCTGCTGGCCGGTGTAGTCACTGACGGCACCGCGGGCATCGGTCTGCACGCCCACGCACAGGTAGCTCTCCTCGGCGCTGAACACCACGCCGTCGAGGTAGTCGATCGCCACACCGTCGAGCCGGCCGGTCTGGGCGAGGCGGCCGAGGGCATCGGCCAGGTCGCTGAGCGAGTGGAAGCGCAGGTGCCGGAGGGTGACGAACGGCGTGACCGGTTCCAGGTCGATGCGAAGGCGCACCGCGTACCCCAGCGTGCCGTAGGAGTTGGGGAAGGCCCGGTAGAGATCGGCGTGCTCGGTGGGCGACGCGGTGAGCACCTCCCCCGCGCCGGTGAGGATGTCCATCTCCAGGACCGACTCGTGCGGCAGTCCGTTGCGGAACGAGGTGGACTCGATGCCGAGCCCGGTGACGGCACCGCCGAGGGTGATGGTCTTGAGCTGCGGCACCACCAGCGGTGCCAGTCCGTGGCGCAGGGTCGCCGCGACAAGATCGTCGTAGGTGCACATGCCGGCGACCTCGGCCGTTCGCGCCCGGGTGTCGATGGCGATGACGCCGGTCAACCCTGAGGTGTCCAGGCCCCTGCCCTGGGTCGTGGTGCGAGTCCGGAACAGGTTCGAGGTGGGTTTGGCCAGCCGCACCGCGGTCCCGTCGGGAACGGCCCGATAGCTCTCCAGTAGGCGCTGCACGCCGGCGGCGTGAGCGCGCTGCGCATCAACGAGAGCGGGCACGCCCACACGATAGCCCGCGGTCGACCCGGCCGCGACGGCTAGCCCTGCCGGGCCTTCAAGCGGGGGTTCTTCTTGTTGATCACGAACACCCGGCCGCGCCGGTGCACGATCTGCGCGCCGGGGAGCTTCTTGAGTGCCTGGAGTGAATTGCGAACCTTCATGACTGCACCGTCCTTAATGAGAATGGATATCAATTAGAGTAACAGGTATGACACCGTCCTCATTCCTCACCGTCAACCTCGTCAGCGGACTCGCGGGTGCGGGCAAGTCGTCCATGGTCCGGGCCAGCGGCGGCACCGGCATCCGCCTGACCGGCTCCGACACGGATGCCGTGGGCCGAGCCCTCACCGACCGTCACGCCCAGGCTCCGACCGAGGTGATGCTCGAGGTGCACCCCTCTGCCGTACCGCTCGAGGTGGCCATCTCGGTGATCGCCGCCGGCGGCGACCCGATGCTCCGGCCGGAGGCCGGCGCCATCCGGCTGGGCAATTTTGTCAGCGTGCTCGACGCGTCCAGCTTCTGGCGGGACATCCGCAGCGACGCGCTCGCGCCGGAGCCGCCGGTGCCGTGCGCGACGCACGGCGAGCACGACCGCACCGTGGCCGACGCCCTCGTGCAACAGATCGAGTGGGCCAGCGTGGTGGTGATCAACAAGACCGACCTCGCCACCGCCGCCGACTGCGCCGACCTGCGTGACTTCGTGCGACTGCTCAACCCGTCCAGCCTCGTGGTCTTCGCCCGTCACGGGCACAGTTCGGTCAGCCCGTGGCTGCCGCCGCGGGAAGACATGCTGCGCTGGCTGCAGCAGAGCCCCGGTTGGATCCGGCAGCTGAACGGCGAGGGCCTGCTGGCCTCCAGCCGCACGGGCCTGGGCTGCGTCGTCTACCGCGACCCCCGACCGTTCCACCCGGGCCGACTCGCCGACTTCCTCAGCGACCGGTCCACCGAATCGGGCGAGATCCTGCGCTCCCGCGGGCTGTTCCGCCTGGCGTCCCGCCCGCATGTCGTCGGCTCCTGGAACAGCGCGGGCCCCAGCATCGAGTTCGAACCGACCGGCATGGGCAGCCATGACCCGGAGTCTCCGTGGGGTCAGGAGATCGCCTTCTTCGGCCGGGACCTCGACGCGGCGCGCCTCACCGCGAACCTCGATGCCTGCCTGCTCGACGACACCGAGTTCGTCGGCGGCCCCCTGGAGTGGAGAAGCCTGGCCGACCCCTTCCCGGCCTGGGATCTCGACCGGGACGACGCCTAGGCCGAAGCCCCGCCCGAGTGTCGTCCATTTACTTCAAAAAGCACCCTCGTTCGCAAGAACGAGGGTGCTTTTCTCCGAATTCAGCGGGCAGCCGCCGGACCGGCGGGTGGGGCTAGAAGTCCCAGTCGTCGTCTTCGGTGTTGACAGCCTTGCCGATGACGTACGAGGAGCCAGACCCGGAGAAGAAGTCGTGGTTCTCGTCGGCGTTCGGCGACAGCGCCGAGAGGATCGCCGGGTTCACGTCGGTGACGGCCTTGGGGAACATCGGCTCGTAGCCGAGGTTCATCAGGGCCTTGTTGGCGTTGTAGTGCAGGAACTTCTTGACGTCTTCGGTCAGACCGACCTCGTCGTAGAGGTCCTGCGTGTACTGGATCTCGTTCTCGTAGAGCTCGAACATGAGATTGAAGGTGTAATCCTTGATCTCATCGCGACGCTCCTGGGTCTCCTTCTCGAGGCCCTTCTGGAACTTGTAGCCGATGTAGTAGCCGTGCACGGCTTCATCCCGGATGATGAGACGGATGAGGTCGGCCGTGTTGGTGAGCTTGGCGCGGCTGGACCAGTACATCGGCAGGTAGAAGCCGGAGTAGAACAGGAACGACTCGAGCAGGGTCGAGGCGACCTTGCGCTTGAGCGGGTCGTCGCCCTGGTAGTAGTCCATCACGATGGACGCCTTCTTCTGCAGGTTGACGTTCTCGGTCGACCAGCGGAACGCCTCGTCGATCTCCTTCGTCGAGCACAGGGTCGAGAAGATCGACGAGTAGCTCTTGGCGTGCACGGACTCCATGAACGCGATGTTCGTGTAGACGGCCTCTTCGTGCGGGGTGATCGCATCCGGGATCAGCGACACGGCGCCGACGGTGCCCTGGATGGTGTCCAGCAGAGTCAGACCGGTGAACACGCGCATGGTGAGCTGCTGCTCCACCGGCGTGAGGGTGTTCCAGGACTGCACGTCGTTGGAGAGCGGGATCTTCTCTGGCAGCCAGAAGTTGTTGACGAGGCGGTTCCAGACCTCGACGTCCTTCTCGTCTTCGATCTTGTTCCAGTTGATCGCGTCAACGTGGGAGACGAGCTTGAGCTTGTCAATCATGAATTTTTCCTCTTGGTGATACGTCGTTGATCGAGCTTGTCGAGATCTGAGCCGAGTCTTCGACGCAGTACTTACATTCGGGCTTCAACACGCCCCTGTTGGTGTGATACCGGGTATGAGCACTGCGCTTACTCTTCGGCTGCGGAATGCCTTTGGTTGCGGCCGATAGTTTTGCAATGGTCTCAGCACTGGTTGTCTTGCCGAAATTCGGATTCAGCGGACCTCGACGCTTGGCCGCCAGAATAAGCTTCGCCTCGTCCGACATCGTATGGCCGAAGCCAGGGTGATCTGATCCAAACTTACCGAAGTTGGGGTTGTCTGCACCTGTATAAGTGCCCTTCCGAGATTCGCGCCAACGGGCCTTCTGCTCGTCAGAGTGGGTCTGACCAAACATCGGATTGTCCGCTCCATAGCGCGGTGGTATCGAGCGACCTGTAGAGCGTACTCGTGCGGCCTCCCGCTGCTCTTTCGACCACTCAATCCCGGTCGGCCCCAGTCCCCCTTCCGAGAGATTGAGAAGTCTGTCACCCTGTGCCCTCAGTTTCGCTATCCACAACACCTCAGCCTTACCGAGGTCGTCCAGAGTGCTAGTAACCACCTGAAGCGACTGCACATAGACGAATTCGGTAGGCGCTTTGCGCAGCCAGTCATAAAACGGGTTGCGAACGCCCATCTCAGCTTTCCGCCTGTGCTGTTGCATTCGCCGGCGAATGCTGGCGGTCGTGAGCCCGACGTAGCGGAACTCCGAAGATGTCTCGAGTCGGACGCCATAAATGACACCGATGATACTTCCCGGAAGCGGCGACCTCGCCAGGCTCACGTTTGTGCCTTTCCTTAGGTGCTCAGGCTGCTCACAGCAAACTCACTCATAACGCACAGGAAACACAGCCCTCAACCTCCGTGCCCTCGAGGGCCATCTGGCGCAGACGGATGTAGTAGATCGTCTTGATGCCCTTCTTCCACGCGTAGATCTGGGCGCGGTTGATGTCGCGGGTGGTGGCGGTGTCCTTGAAGAACAGCGTCAGCGACAGGCCCTGGTCCACGTGCTGCGTCGCGGCGGCGTAGGTGTCGATGACCTTCTCGTAGCCGATCTCGTAGGCATCCTGGTAGAACTCGGTGTTGTCGTTCGTCATGAACGGCGCCGGGTAGTAGACGCGGCCGAGCTTGCCTTCCTTGCGGATCTCGATCTTCGAGGCGATCGGGTGGATCGACGCGGTCGAGTTGTTGATGTACGAGATCGACCCGGTCGGCGGCACGGCCTGCAGGTTCTGGTTGTAGATACCGTGCGCCATGACGGATGCCTTGAGCTCGGCCCAGTCCGCCTGGGTCGGGATCTCGACGTTGGAGTTGGCGAACAGCTCGGCGCCGCGCGCGGTGGCGGGTGCCCAGACCTGGTCGGTGTACTTGTCGAAGAACGCACCGGAGGCGTAGGTCGAGTTCTCGAAGCCCTCGAAGGTGATGCCACGCTCGATGGCGATCTTGTTCGAGGCGCGCAGGGCGTGGAACAGCACCGTGTAGAAGTAGATGTTGGTGAAGTCGATGCCCTCTTCGCTGCCGTAGTACACCCGCTCGCGGGCGAGGTAGCCGTGCAGGTTCATCTGGCCGAGGCCGATGGCGTGCGACTTGTCGTTACCGCTCTCGATCGAGCGCACCGACGCGATGTGGCTCTGGTCGGAGACGGCGCTCAGGCCGCGGATGGCGGTGTCGACGACCCGGCCGAAGTCGGGCGCATCCATGGCCAGCGCGATGTTCATCGAGCCGAGGTTGCAGGAGATGTCCTTGCCGATGGTGTCGTAGGAGAGGTCCTCGTTGTACGTGGTCGGGGTGTTGACCTGGAGGATCTCCGAGCACAGGTTCGACATGTTGACGCGGCCCTGGATGGGGTTCGCCTCGTTCACGGTGTCTTCGAACATGATGTACGGGTAGCCGGACTCGAACTGGATCTCGGCGAGGGTCTGGAAGAAGTCACGCGCCTTCATCTTGGACTTCTTGATGCGCGGGTCGTCGACCATCTCGTGGTACTTCTCGGTGACCGAGATGTCGGCGAACGGCACGCCGTAGACGCGCTCGACGTCGTACGGGGAGAACAGGTACATGTCCTCGTTGTTCTTGGCCAGCTCGAAGGTGATGTCGGGGATGACCACACCGAGGGAGAGGGTCTTGATGCGGATCTTCTCGTCGGCGTTCTCCCGCTTGGTGTCGAGGAAGCGCATGATGTCGGGGTGGTGCGCCTGCAGGTACACTGCACCTGCGCCCTGGCGGGCACCGAGCTGGTTGGCGTAGCTGAAGGAATCTTCGAGCAGCTTCATCACGGGGATGATGCCGCTGGACTGGTTCTCGATCTGCTTGATCGGCGCGCCGGACTCACGGATGTTGGTCAGCAGCAGGGCCACGCCGCCGCCGCGCTTGGACAGCTGCAGCGAGGAGTTGATGCCGCGGGAGATGGACTCCATGTTGTCTTCGATGCGGAGCAGGAAGCAGGAGACGAGCTCGCCGCGCTGGGCCTTGCCGGAGTTGAGGAAGGTGGGAGTCGCGGGCTGGAAGCGGCCGGCGATGATCTCCTCGACGAGGGCGACCGCGAGCTGCTCGTCGCCCTGGGCGAGGCCGAGGGCGGTCATCACGACGCGGTCCTCGAAGCGCTCGAGGTAACGCTTGCCGTCGAAGGTCTTCAGCGTGTACGAGGTGTAGTACTTGAACGCGCCGAGGAAGGTCTGGAAGCGGAACTTCTTCGAGTACGCCAGGTCGTTCAGGCGGGTGATGAACTCGAAGCTGTACATGTCGAGCACGGCCTGCTCGTAGTACTCCTTCTCCACCAGGTAGTCGAGGCGCTCGCGCAGCGAGTGGAAGAACACCGTGTTCTGGTTCACGTGCTGCAGGAAGAATTCCCGGGCAGCTTCGCGGTCCTTGTCGAACTGGATCTCGCCGCTCGGACCGTACAGGTTGAGCATGGCGTTCAGGGAGTGATAATCCATGTCCAGGCCTGAGGGCGGGCTGATCGGGGTGACCTTCACGGCTGTTGCTTCCAAAACTCTTCCAATCCTTCGTGAACGGTGGCTACGTCGTCCGGTGTGCCGAATACTTCAAAGCGATACAGGTGGGGCACACCGCACTTCTGCGCGATGATGTCCCCGGCCAGGCAGAATGCCTCACCGAAATTCGTGTTGCCGGCGCCGATGACGCCGCGGATGAGCGACCGGTTCCGCTCGTCGTTCAGAAAGCGGATGACCTGGCGCGGCACGGCCGGGCCCAGGTCGCCGCCACCGTAGGTGGGCACGACGAGCACGTACGGGCGACGGGCCACGAGCGGAGCATCCCTGGGGTACAGCGGGATGCGGGCGGCGGGCCGGCCGAGCTTCTCGACGAACCGGGCCGTGTTGCCCGAGATGCTGGAGAAGAAGACGATGTCCACGTCTCCGGCATCCACACCCTCGACGGCGCCGCGGGCCGAGCCGGCGGTGGACTCGCGAGTGGAATCAGCCTGAAGCAGCATGGGTCCCCTTTTCGTGCGAGTTGTGTGGCCGGCGGATGGCGCTCCCCGGCGCGCCGTGCGGGTTAGGCCAGGCGCGCGGCGAGCTCGTTGATCTTGTCGGGGCGGAAGCCCGACCAGTGGTCCTCGTCGGTGATGACGACGGGCGCCTGCAGGTAGCCGAGCGCCTTGACGGCCTCGAGGGCGTTCTCGTCGGCCGACAGGTCGAGGATGTTGTATTCAATGCCCTTGTTGTCCAGGGCGCGGTACGTCGCGGTGCACTGCACGCAGGACGGCTTGGTGTAGACGGTGATTGCCATCGAAGAGGCCTCTCGTATCGTTCTCGTCGTTCAGGACCGTGGGCCGGCAGTGCGAAACCGTGGTGAAGACGTAGCTGAAATGTGCTGGAAATGCATCCGATGGATGCGAAGTTCGTTTCTAAGCGTGGTGCGATTGCTTGGACTTCAATACTACATCTAGTGATGCCAGATGGGAACGGCCACTACATGCGGGAATTACAATTATGTACTTATCCACCGACATTCCACCGGTTGTCAACAGGGCAGCAGCGCGGAAGACCGCAGGAATACGCGGTCGGGCCCGAAGTTATCCACAGGCAGACGGATGCGCTGATTTCGACCTGTGGAATCCGCTACCGGGCGCGTCGGGCGCGTCGGTAGTGGATCCCACCCCCATCCGGGGTGCGGTTCAGGTCTTGCGTTTCCTCGACACGACGAATCTCTGCAGCAGCACGAAGGCCAGCAGGATGCCGCCGGTGATGATGGTGGTCGCTTCGGGTGGGATGCTGCCGTCGCGGGTGATGAGCACGTTCATCAGGCCGAGCACGAGGGCGCCGATCACGGAGCCGAGCACGAAGCCGGCGCCACCGGTGAGCAGGGTCCCGCCGATGATGACGGCGGCGATGGCGTCCAACTCCCAGCCCACCCCGGTGATGTTCTGCGCGATGCCCAGCTTGGAGGTGTAGACCACCGCGGCCAACCCGGCGAGGGTGCCGCTGATCACGTAGATCGCCAGCTTGGTGCGCACCACCGGCAGTCCCATCAGCAGCGCCGACTGCTCCGAGCCGCCGATCGCGTAGACGGTGCGTCCGAACCGGGTGCGGTGCAGCAGGAAGAACGCCACGATCACGACGAGAGCGGCGATCAGCACGTTGGGGGTGGTGATCAGGTCGTCGATCTTCGGTCCGTCGTAGACCTTCCACGGTGTGGCCAGGGTGCGGATGGCCGAGTCGTCGTCCAGCCGTTGCGGGGTGGTGCTGAGGATGGAGGCGAGGCCGCGGGCGAGGAACATCATCGCGAGGGTCGCGATGAAGGGTTGCACATTGAAGTACTGGATCAGCACCCCTGAGGCGACACCGAACAGCGACCCAATCAGGATCATCAGCACGAAGACGACCAGCGGATTCCAGCCGGCGTTGGCGAGCATGACCCCGACGAGGCTGCTGATGGCGATCACCGCGCCCACCGACAGGTCGATGCCGCCGGTGAGGATGACGAAGGTGAGGCCCACCGCCAGGATGATCAGGTAGGCGTTGTTGATCAGCAGGTTCGAGATCGTGCTGAACGCCACGATCCGCCCGTAGGCGATCTCACCGTAGATGAGCATGGCCACGAAGATCGCCACCGCGGCCAGCGTCGGCAGGGTCTCCAGGTTGGGCTTCATCCGCGACAGCAGGGAGGGCGCTGCCGGTCGTTCGAGCTGGGTGAGAGTCATGCCGACACCGCTTCCTTACGCGTGCTGGTGACGCGGGTTTTGCGCCGGTTGAACATCGACCGCACCCTGGGCGACTGCAGCAGGCAGATGATGACGATGACCACGGCCTTGAAGGCAGGCGTCGCCGAGGATGGGATGGACATGTAGACGATGGTCTTGTCCAGCGTCGCGATCAGCAGCGCCCCGATGACGCTGCCGGTGAGCGAGAACTTGCCGCCGGCCAACGAGGTGCCGCCGATGACCACGGCCAGGATGGCGTCCATCTCGGCGGTCATGCCGGTCTTCGACACCTCCACGGTCATGACGCTGGCGGTGCTGAAGATCCCGGCCACACCGGCGAGAACCGCGCTGACGATGTATACCGAGATCAGGATTCCGACCGGCCGGATCCCGGCCATCCGTGCCGCCTTGGGATTGATGCCGATGGATTCGATCATCAGCCCGAGGGCGGTGCGGCGCACCAGAACGGCCAGGATCGCCACGATCAGCACGGCGATCACGAACACCACCGGGAAGCCGAGGACGGTGCCGTTGGCGATCCAGCGGAACGGTTCGTTCGTGGCGGAGGTGTTCTGCCCCGACGTGATCACCTTGGCCAGGCCGCGGCCGGCGAGCATCATCACCAGTGTCGTGATGAACGGTTGCAGGCCAACGATCGAGACCAGGATGCCGTTGAGGGTACCGAGCAGCGCGCTGATGCCCAGCGCCAGGAGCACGGCCACGGCGGCGGTGCCGAACGACCCGGTGCCGGTGGTGTTCATGAACTCCATCGAGACGGCGCCGGCCACGGCCATCACCGACCCGACCGAGAGGTCGATGCCGCGGGTGGCGATGACCAGGGTCATGCCCACCGCGATCATCATGATCGGCGCGCTGGCCCGCAGGATGTCGATGACGTTGCCGGACAGGTTGCCGGTGGCGGCGTTGACGGAGACCCCGAGGTAGGCGGGGTTCTTGGTCAGGTTCACCACGAGCAACAGCAACAGCGCCACGATCGCCCAGACGTACGGCTGGTGGAACAGTCTGGTGACGAACTGCACGGCAGCCGATGGGCGTGTTCCGGAGGCGCTCATTCACTGCTCCCTTCTGTGGCGATGATATCGACGATGGTGTCGGCGGTGACGGATGGGCCGTTGCTGATCTCGCCGATCTTGCGGTGGTCCTTGAGCACGATGATGCGCTCGCTGAGACGCACTACCTCTTCGAGCTCGGAGGAGATGAACACCACCGACATTCCGCCCTCGGCCAGGGCGGCGATGGTTTCCTGGATTTCGGCCTTGGCCCCCACGTCGATGCCGCGGGTCGGTTCGTCCAGGATCAGCAGTTCGGGGTTCGTGGCCAGCCACCGCCCCAGCAACACCTTCTGCTGGTTGCCGCCGGAGAGGTTGCGGATGGCCCGCTCGGGATCGGCCGGGCGCACGTTGAGCTCGACCAGGTACTTGGCGCAGATCTCGTTCTGCTCCCGGCGGGACAGCGGGCGGGCCCAACCGCGCCGGGCTTGCACGGCCAGAATCAGGTTCTCCCGCACCGTCAGGTCGCCGATGATGCCCTCGTCGCGCCGGTTCTCGGTGGAGAACGCGATCCCGCGCGCCAGGCCGGCCACCGGACTGTGCACCTGGGCTGCGGCACCGTCGATGGTCACCTCGCCGCTGTCTGCACGGTCGGCGCCGTAGATCAACCGGCCGAGTTCGGTGCGTCCAGAGCCGAGCAGGCCGGCCAGGCCGACCACCTCACCGGCGTGCACGTCGATGTCGACGGGCTCGATCGAGCCCTTCCGGCCCAGGCTCTTCGCACTGTAATAGGGGGCGGCCTCTGCGAACGCCGTGCGGCCGCGGTTGGAGCCGAGCGAGTTGAGCGAATCGACGTCCTTGCCGATCATCAGGGAGATGAGGTGGCTGCGGGAGAGCTCGCGGGTCAGGTGCTCGCCGACGAATTCGCCGTTGCGCAGCACCGTCAGGCGGTCGCTGATGGCGTACACCTGGTCGAGGAAGTGCGAGACGAAGAGGATGGCGACGCCCTGGTCGCGCAGGCGCCGGATCACGGTGAACAGTCCCTCCACCTCGTTGGCGTCCAGGCTCGAGGTCGGTTCGTCGAGGATCAGCACCGTGGAGTCGGTGACCATCGCACGACTGATTGCCACGAGCTGTTGCAGCGCAAGCGAGATGGTGGAGAGCGGCTGCCGGGGATCGAGGTCGCCGAGGCCGAGCCGTTCGAGGGCCTCGTGCGCCGCCTGGTGGGTTTTGCGCCAGTTGATGCCGAACGGTCCGTGCACCTCGTGGCCGAGCATGACGTTCTCGCCCACGGTGAGGTTGTCGCAGAGGTTGACCTCCTGGTACACGGTTGAGATGCCGGCGCTCTGCGCATCGGCGGTTCCGGTGAACCGTCGCGCTCCGCCGGCCACCGTGATGGTGCCGGAGTCGATCTTGTAGACACCGGTGAGCGCCTTGATGAGGGTGGACTTGCCCGCCCCGTTCTCGCCCATCAGGGTGTGCACTTCACCAGGGAAGAGCCGGAAGTTCACGTTCTGCAGGGCCTTGACCCCCGGGAATTCGATCGAGATGTTCTCCATCTCGACGATCGGCGCTGTCGCTGTCGCTGCCGGCGCTGTCGCTGCCATGTCTCTGCCTGGTCGTTCCTGCCGGCGTGCCGGCCTCGTCATTGAGTGGGGTGGCGAACCTGCCACGGAGGGCGTGTTCGTTCCTGCGGTCGGGTACCGCAGGAACGAACACCCTGTCCGCTGTCGCGGGTGGTGCGTCGGATCAGTACTGACGCTCTGGCAGGGCCGCGGTGGCCGCCTCGGGCGAGTCGAACGTCGTGCTCGGCACGACGATGCTGGACTCGACGTCCTCGCCTTCCAGGGCCGCGTTGACGACCTCGATGGCATCCTCACCGAAGAGCGGGTTGTACTCGGCCACGAAGCTCAGTCGGCCGGCCGCGAGCGCCTCGAGGGCGGCCTGGGTGCCGTCGATGGTGATGATCTTCACGTCGGTGCCGGGGGTCAGCCCGGCCTCCTCCACCGCGAGAGCGGCGCCGAGGCCCATCTCGTCGTTCTGGGCGAAGACGAGCTGGATGTCGTTGCCGTTGGCCTTGAGCATGGTCTCGAAGACACTCTTGGCCTCTTCGGTCGACCAGTTCGCGGACTGGCTCTCCAGCTTGGTCAGGTTGTCGGCGACGGCCTCGTCCCACCCCTTGTTGCGGTCGTTCACGACCGACAGGCCTGGCGGGCCTTCGAGAACGACGTAGTTGGCGCCATCCGGGAACTGCTCGTTGGCCCATTCGGCGGCCGAGGCGCTGATGCCCACGTTGTCCGGGGCGATGCGGCTGGTGTACAGGCTCTCGTCGTCCGGTTCGATACCGCGGTCGAGCAGCACCACCGGGATCTCGGCCTCCTGCGCCCTGGCGAGCACGTCTTCCCAGCCGGTGGCCTCCGTGGCGGAGAGCAGGATCGCGTCAACGCCCTCGTCGATGAACGACGTGAACGCCGTGATCTGCGAGTTCTGGTCGCCGTTGCTCGACGGGGCGTACTTGAGGTCGAAGCCGTTCTCGGCCGAGAAGGCGTCCTGGATGTTCTGCTCGTTCGCGGTGCGCCAGCCGCCCTCAGGGCCGACGGCCACGAAGCCGACGGTGGTGACCTCGCCGCCGTCGTCACCGGATGCGGCGGGCTCGTCCGACCCCGACGAGCAGGCGGCGAGGCTGAGGGCCAGTGCTCCGGCGAGGGCCAAGCCCGTGAACGCCCGGAACCGTTGTGTGGGTGCCATGTGATCTCCTCCTTGAGACCTGCGGACACGAGCGTCGTGCCTGCAGTATGAATGTGTTCGAGTGAACTGCTCTGGTGCGCGGCGGCCTGTGATCGCTAACAATCCGCGCCCAGCCAGCCGCTTGATAGTTTCCGACTTCGCTGTCCAAACCAATTGTTAGCCTTCACAATCGCTCTTTTCGGAGGCTATCCGCCTTTCCGAGCGGTTGTCAAGGCCTCCGAACGGGGCTCGTCGCGAATTCTGCAGCGGTTGCGCCGAACCAGTTGTGAACCCTAACATTCACAGAGGACGAGGAGGTTCGCGACGTGCACGACAGTAGAGCCGAACCGATCGTGGTCATGACCGGTATCACCGTCACGTTCGCGGGCGTGACCGCGCTGGATGCCGTGGACTTCCGGCTGTTCCCCGGCGAGGTGCACTCGCTGATGGGTGAGAACGGTGCCGGCAAGAGCACCCTGATCAAATCGCTCACCGGCGTCTACCGCATCGACGGCGGCCGCATCGAGGTCGACGGAGCACTCGTCTCCTTCACCAGCCCGGCCGACGCGCAACGGGCCGGGGTGAGCACCGTGTACCAGGAGATCAACCTGCTGCCCAACCTCACCGTGGCCGAGAACATCCTGCTCGGGCACGAACCACGTCGGCCGTGGGGCGGCATCGACTGGCCGGCGACCCGCCGGCTCGCCGGCGAGATGCTCAGGGCGATGAACCTCGACATCGACCCGGCCTCGGTCCTGGCCGACCATTCTCTGGCCGTGCAGCAGCTCATCGCCATCACCAGGGCGGTGGCCGTGCAGCCCAAGGTTCTGATCCTCGACGAACCCACGTCCAGCCTCGACACCGACGAGGTCACCGAGCTCTTCCGCATCATCACCCAGCTCAAGCAGGCCGGGGTCGCCATTCTGTTCATCTCGCACTTCATCGAGCAGGTCTACGAGATCTCCGACCGGCTCACCGTGCTGCGCGACGGCCGGCTCGTCGGCGAGTACCTCACCGACGACCTGCTGCGCATCGATCTGGTGCAGAAGATGGTCGGCGCCGAGATGTCGGCGCTCTCCGAGCTGCAGCATCGCACCACCGAGCGGGAGGTCGAGGAGGCCCTCGGCGGGGAACTGCCGCTGGTGAGCGCCATCGGGCTGGGCCGGGACGGCGCGCTCGAACCGATCGACCTGGCCGTGTACGAGGGCGAGATCGTCGGCATGGCCGGGCTGCTCGGCTCCGGCCGCACCGAACTCGCCCGGCTGCTGGCCGGCATCGACCGGCCCGACAGCGGCGGCGTGGCCGTGGATGGTTCGCTACGGAAATTCCGTGGCCCGCGGGATGCGCTGAAGCGCCGCATCGCCTACGCCTCCGAAGACCGCCGCGGTGAGGGCATCATCGGCGACCTGACCGTGCGCGACAACATCGTGCTGGCCCTGCAGGCCGACCTGGGCTGGTTCCGGCGGATCTCCCGCAAGCGGCAGGACGAACTCGCCCTCAGCTACATCCAGGCGCTCAACATCCGCCCGCCCAACCCGGAGGCGTTGGTGCGGAATCTCTCCGGCGGCAACCAGCAGAAGCTGTTGCTCGCCCGGTGGCTGGCCATCGCCCCCAGGCTGTTGATCCTGGATGAGCCCACCCGCGGCATCGACATCGGGGCCAAGGCCGAGATTCAGAACCTGGTCACCAACCTCGCCGAGAACGGCCTCGCGGTGGTGTTCATCTCCGCTGAGCTCGAGGAGGTGCTGCGGATCAGCAACCGGGTGGCGATCCTGCGGGACCGCAAGAAGGTCGCCGACATCGCCAATCACGACCTCACCGTCGAGCGGCTGCTCACCGTCATCGCCGACGGTGCGGAGGACGACGACGGTGACGCCCGGTGGGTCCAGCGGTGACCGGGCCCGCCGTGCACCTGGCGGCAGCGGGCCGGGGCGCTGAACTAGAATTGCACTCACAACCCTGCGCCAAGTGGGCTGGCCGTATGCACCGCGTGAGAATCGACCGCGGTGTGCCGGGGCCTTGTTACCCGCAGGGAAAGGGATCGCCGTGAGAGAGGAAACTCCCCGCCAGGCGACGATCTTCGACGTCGCCCGGCTCGCCGGGGTCTCGCACCAGACGGTCTCGCGGGTGCTCAACGACCTGCCCAATGTGCGGGCGTCCACCCGGGTGCGGGTCGAAGAGGCCATCACGAAGCTGCGCTACGTGCCCTCCCCCGCCGCCAGGGCACTCGTCACCCGGCGCTCGCGCACCATCGGCCTGATCGCCACCGGCACGCCGGAGTTCGGACCGGCATCCACCCAGTTGTACTTCAACGCCGCCGCGCGCAAGGCCTCCTGGTCGGTCTTCACGGCCAGCCTGATCGACACCGAGGCGTCCGCCATCCGGGCCGTCGTCGAGGCGTTCCTGCGGCAGAACGTGGAGGGGATCGCGGTGATCACCAGCCGTCAGGGCGTCGTCGACGTCGTCGCCGCCATGGAACTGGCCATTCCCGTCGTGGCGCTGGAGGCGACGCCGCGCTCTGGCATCACCACGGTGGGTGCCAACCAGTACAGCGGCGCCCGCAGTGCCGTGGCCTACCTGGCCGAGCTCGGTCACCGCACCATCGCGCACCTGGCTGGACCGAGCGATTCGATCGACGCCCGCGAACGCGAACGTGGCTGGCGCGATGAGCTGGCCTCCCGCGGTCTCCAAGCCCAGCGCATCGGCATCGGCGACTGGTCGCCGTCGGCGGGGTACAGCTTCGGCATGGCCTGCGACCTCGAGGGGCTCACGGCCATCTTCGCGGCGAACGACCAGATGGCGGTGGGGCTCATGCACGCCCTGTCCGACCGCGGCCGTTCGGTGCCGCAGGATGTGAGCATCGTCGGGTTCGACGACGTGCCGGAGGCCGAGCACCTGTCGCCGCCGCTCACCACCGTGCGGCAGGACTTCGAGCGCATCGGCCGGGACATGCTCGGCGAGCTGCTCGGCCAGATCAACGGCGACGGCGCTCGCCTGCCGGCGTCTGTCCCCACCCTGATCGAGCGGGCCTCCACCCGCCGCCTCACCCCCGACGCCTGACCCCACCATCCCCTTCCCGATCTGGGGCCTGACTACTGCCGCGAGATGACACGGCGGGCGGATGCGTGGGCCGGCGGGCGCAGAAAAGCCGCCGGCCCCGCATCCAAAGGGATGCGGGGCCGCCGGCCGGAACGAGCGGTGTTAGCTAGCGACCACCGGAGCGGCGCTTGTTGTAGACGTCGAAGGCGACGGCCAGGAGGAGCACGAGGCCCTTCACGGCCTGCTGCCACTCGATACCGATACCCATGATCGACATGCCGTTGTTCAGCACACCGATGATCAGACCACCGATGATGGCGCCACCGATGGTGCCGACACCACCCTGCACGGCCGCGCCACCGATGAAGGCGGCGGAGATGGCCTCGAGCTCGAAGCCGTCACCGGCCTTCGGGCCGGCCAGGTTGAGGCGGGCGGTGAAGATCAGGCCGGCGAGAGCGGCGAGTACACCCATGTTCACGAACAGCCAGAACGTCACGTTGCGGGTCTTGACGCCCGACAGCTCGGCGGCGTGCAGGTTGCCACCGATCGCGTAGATGTGACGGCCGAACACGCTGCGGTTCATGATGATGCCGTAGACCAGAACCAGCACGGCCAGCACGATCAGCGTGACCGGGATGCCCTTGTAGGAGGCCAGTGCGTAGGCGAACATGCCGATCACGACGGTGATGAGCACGAGCTTGCCGACGAACCAGACGAGCGGCTCGACTTCCTGGCCGTACGCGGCCCGGCCGTTGCGGGTGCGGAACTGCTGCACCACCAGGGCGATGATCGCGATCGCGGCCACACCCAGGGTCAGCGGGTCGAGCTCGAATTCACCGAACAGGTCGGTGAGGAAGCCGTTGCCCAGTGCGCGGTATTCGGCCGGGAACGAACCGATGTTGGCGTTGCCGAGCACTGCGAGCGCGAGGCCGCGGAAGATCAACATGCCGGCCAGCGTCACGATGAACGCCGGGATGCCCACGAAGGCGATCCAGAAGCCCTGCCAGACACCCACGAGGGCGCCGACCAGCAGCGACAGGATGATCGACAGCCACCAGGGCAGGCCCCAGGTGACGGCGAACACACCGGATACGGCTCCGACGAAGGCGGCGACCGATCCGACCGACAGGTCGATGTGGCCGGCGATGATGACCATCACCATGCCCACGGCCAGAACGAGGATGTACCCGTTCTGCACGATCAGGTTCGAGATGTTCTGCGGCCGCAGCAGGATGCCGTCGGTCAGGAAGCTGAACAGCACCACCACCACGATCAACGCGATGAAAATACCGTTCTTGCCGAGGTCGGTGACGACGTGGCTGAGCCAGGTCCCGATCTTCGAGCTGCTGGGGTTCACCTGTGCGCCTGCGGCCGAATTGCTCGCCGGCTTGGTTTCGAGATCACTCATTTTGACGTTTCTCCTTTGCCGATAGCGCCGACGCTAACGGGCCTTTTCCATGGTCATGTGCTTGATGAGGGTTTCCGGGGTGGCGTCAACGATCGGGAATTCTCCCGTGATGCGTCCCTCGGAAAGGGTGTAGATGCGGTCGCAGATACCGATCAGTTCGGGCAGCTCAGACGAGATCACGATGACGCCCTTGCCCTGTGCGGCGAGGGCATTGATGATCGCGTAGATCTCGTACTTGGCGCCCACGTCGATGCCGCGGGTGGGCTCGTCGAGGATCAGCACGTCGGGGTTCGAGTAGATCCACTTCGACAGCACGACCTTCTGCTGGTTACCGCCGGAGAGTTTCCCGGTCTTGGCCAGCACGGTCGGCGCCTTGATGTTCATGCTCGTGCGGTACTCGTTGGCGACCTTGAATTCTTCGTTGTCGTCAACCAGGCCACCCTTGACGAGCTTGCCCAGTGAGGCCATCGAGATGTTGCGCTTGATGTCCTCGATCAGGTTGAGCCCGTAGGTCTTGCGGTCCTCGGTGGCGTAGGCGATGCCGTTGTCGATCGCCTCGGTCACCGTGCGGGTCTTGATCTCCTTGCCCGCCTTGAAGACCTTGCCCGAGATGCGGCTGCCGTAGGTGCGACCGAAGAGGCTCATCGCGAACTCGGTGCGCCCTGCGCCCATCAGCCCGGCGATGCCGACGATCTCGCCGCGACGCACGTTCAGGTTCACGGCATCCACCATCACCCGGTTGGGGTCCTGAGGATGGTGAGCGGTCCAGTCCTCGACC
The DNA here is from genome assembly GCF_019599185.1 of Cryobacterium inferilacus. Classification (GTDB taxonomy): domain Bacteria; phylum Actinomycetota; class Actinomycetes; order Actinomycetales; family Microbacteriaceae; genus Cryobacterium; species Cryobacterium inferilacus. The sequence continues at coordinate 25,198 of NZ_JAIEUL010000012.1, forward strand.
CGCAGGATCTCTTCGCCGATGTTGGGCGTGTGATCCGGGTAGCGGTGTTCGAGGTCGCGGCCGACCATGTCCTTGATGATGCGGTCTTCGGTGACATCGGCCTTGGCGATCGTCTCGATGGCCTTGCCATCGCGAATGATCGTGACGGCGTCGGAGACCTTCTTGATCTCGTTCAGCTTGTGGCTGATGATGATCGACGTGATGCCCTGGCCCTTGAGGTGCAGCATCAGGTTGAGCAGGTGATCGGAGTCCTCGTCATTGAGGGCGGCCGTCGGCTCGTCCAGGATGAGCAATTTCACGCGCTTGGAGAGCGCCTTGGCGATCTCCACCAGCTGCTGCTTGCCAACGCCGATGTCCATGATCTTGGTGGTGGGGTTCTCGCGCAGGCCCACCCGGGCGAGCAGCTTGACGGCCTCGCTGTTGGTCTTGTTCCAGTCGATCAGGCCGAAAGCGCCGCGCTGTTCGTTGTTGAGGAAGATGTTCTCCGCGATGGAGAGGTAGGGACTCAGTGCGAGTTCCTGGTGGATGATGACGATGCCCTTGGCTTCGCTGTCCCGAATGTCCTTGAACTCGACGACCTCGTCTTCGAAGACGATGTCGCCGGTGTAGGTGCCGTGCGGGTAGACGCCGCTGAGCACCTTCATCAGCGTGGACTTGCCCGCGCCGTTCTCACCGCAGATGGCGTGAACTTCGCCGCGAGCGACATTGAGCGTCACGTCCTGCAGCGCCTTGACGCCGGGGAAGGTCTTGGTAATACCGCGCATCTCGAGGATGTTGGTGGTCACGTGCATTCCTTTCTGAGGTGTATCCGTTGTGATGACCGGCCGGCGGGGCGTGAACCCCGCCGGCCGGTCATGAACACGTGACTCTTAGCCGTCGATCTCGGCCTGGGTCCAGTAGCCGCTGTCAACCAGCTGCTCCGTGATGTTTTCGTTGACCACGATTGCGGAGTCGAGGAGGTAGGAGTCCACAACCTTCACACCGTTGTCGTAGTCGGTCGTGTTGTTGACCTCGGGCTCCTCGTCGTTCAGCAGCGCGATGGTCATGTCGACCGCGACCGAAGCGAGCTGGCGGGTGTCCTTGAAGATCGTGGCGTACTGCTCACCGGCAACGATGGCCTTGACCGAGTCGAGCTCAGCGTCCTGGCCGGAGATTGCGGGCCAGGCGTCGCCGACCGAGTAGCCGGCACCCTCGAGGGCAGAGATGATGCCTCGCGAGATGCCGTCGTACGGGGAGAGCACGCCGTTGATGACGGTGCCGTCGGAGTACGTGGACGTCAGGATGTTCTCCAGACGGCTCTGTGCCTCTTCACCGTCCCAGCGCAGGGTTGCAACCTGTTCGAAGTCGGTCTGGCCGCTGCCGACAACGAGCACGCCGGAGTCGATCAGCGGCTGGAGGGCATCCATCGCGCCGTCGAAGAAGAACGTCGCGTTGTTGTCGTCGGGGGAACCAGCGAAGATCTCGATGTTGAACGGGCCGGCCGGAGCGTCAGCGAGCGGCGCGCCTTCCAGGTCGGTCAGGCCGAGGCCGTTCAGCAACGACCAGGCCTGCTGCTGGCCGACCTTGAAGTTGTCGAACGAGGCGTAGTAGTTCACGTTCTCGGTGTCGCGGATCAGGCGGTCGTAGGCGATGACGGGGATGTCGGCGTCTGCGGCGTCCTGGAGCACGCTGGTGAGGGTGGTTCCGTCGATGGAGGCGACGATCAGGGCTTCTGCGCCCTTGGTGATCATGTTCTCGATCTGCGAGACCTGCATGGGGATGTCGTCTTCTGCGTACTGCAGGTCGACGGTGAAGCCCTCTGCCTCGAGCTGCTCCTTGACGGCGTTACCGTCGTTGATCCAACGCTCCGAGGACTTCGTGGGCATCGCGACGCCGACAAGTCCGCCGTCGCCGGCGCCTTCGCCGCCGTCTGAGCCGCCGCTGGAGCATGCTGCCAGCGAGACAACCATGGCTCCGGCAGCCAGGGTTGCGAGGAATGCTTTCTTCTTCACTGTGGTTCCTTTCGTATTTTCAATCGACTTTGATGTCAAATCTGTGAAGCGAATGTGGTGCGTGTGATTACAGGGCGTGCGCCGGGCGGATGTCCGCCTGGTTCCAACGCACCCCGAGGGAGACATCCCGGGAGGTGGTGGTCTTATCGGTCACGAGGGGATCGGTGTGAGCTCCAGGTGCAAACTTGTGGGTGGATGCTGCCGGTGTGGCACGCATCAGGTCAACGCCCCCTGCGGCGCCTGGCCGTAGACGTTCTGGTACCGGTTGAACAGGGCATCGATCGCTTCCTGCGGGATGGGGATGAGGTCCCCACCCTGGCGGGCGATCTGCACGGTGCGGGCGACGTCTTCGACCATGACGGCAGCCTTGACCGCGTCGCGGGCGTCTTTGCCGATGGTGAACGGGCCGTGGTTCTGCATCAGCACGGCCCGGGAGCGGTGCCCGGTGAGCGCCTCGACGATGCCCTGACCGATGGTGTCGTCGCCGATGATCGCGAACCGGCCGACCGGGATCGGCCCGCCGAACTCATCCGCCATGGCCGTGATGACGCAGGGGATCTCCTCGCCGCGAGCGGCCCAGGCGGTGGCATAGGTCGAGTGGGTGTGCACGACGCCGCCGACCTCGGGCATGTTCCGGTAGACGTAGGCGTGCGCGGCGGTGTCGCTGGACGGCGACCGGTCGGAGCCGGGCGTTTCCGGGATGACACGGCCGTCGAGATCGCAGAGGATCATGTTCTCCGGCGCGAGCTCGGCGTAGTCGACACCGGACGGCTTGATCACGAACAGGTCGGCACCAGGCACGCGGCCGGAGACGTTGCCGCCGGTCCACACGACCAGGCCGTTCGCGGTCAGCTCACCGTGGAGCCGGGCGATGTCGGCGCGGACGCGGGCGATGGCGACCTCGATCTGGGGGCCGAAGGTGCTCATGCCGTCACCGGCGCAGACTCGAAGCCAGCTGCAGGCTGCGCGGCGGTGGTGATCACAGAATCGACTTCCTTGTCTGAGGTGATGCGGGTGATGCGGATGTTCCGGTTCAATGTGAACGGTCACATCGCGTTTCTCATGTTAGCCGTATCGGGGAAAGATCTGTCAAGTCCGGTTTGTCACTTTTGGGTAACGCCCCACGAGCGGGGTCGTCGCGGCATCGGCGAGGCCGGGCTCAGAACGCGGGCGGACCCGTGGACGAGCGCACGATCAGGGTCGGGATGATGGCACTGCGGTCCACGACCGGGCCGGCGGTGATGTCGTCCAGCAGCAGGTCCATGCACCGTCGACCCAGTTCGGCGAAGTCCTGGCGCACGGTCGTCAGCGGCGGCCAGAAGTGTGCTGATTCGGGAATGTCATCAAATCCGACCACGCTGATGTCGCCGGGGATGTCCAGGCCGGCGTCACGGATGGCGTGCATCAGGCCCAGCGCCATCTGGTCGTTCGACGAGAAGATCGCGGTGAAGTCCCGCACCCGCAGCAACTCCCGGCCGGCGTAGTAGCCGAAGTCCGCGGTCCAGTCGCCCAGGATCGGCGCCGTCGTCGGCACATCCATCGCCCCCATCTCGTCGAGGAACCCGCGCATCCGCGCCTCCGCCTCGATCCAGTCCTGCGGGCCGGCCAGATGGTAGATATTGCGGTGGCCGAGGTCGATCAGGTGCCGGGTCGCCAGTCGGGCACCGGCGATCTGGTCCACGGACAGGCCGTGGTCATTCAGCCCGCCGGTGGATTGCAGGGTCACGTACGGCACCGAGATCGAGAGCTGTTCGAGAACGTCGAAGACGCGCATCTGCGGGGCGATCACGACGATGCCCTCCACCGACTGCAGCATCAGATGGTCCAGGGCCGCCTCGATCGACTCGGGATCGACCGCGGTGAGGTTGGCCGTGTTCACGTAGTAGCCGGCCTCCCTGGCGGCGTCCTGGATGGCCGCAATACTGCTGGCCGGGCCGTACTGCGAACTCGACGCCGAGAGCACACCGATCGTGCGGGAGGTGCCACGGGACAACGCCCTGGCGGCACGGTTGGGCCGGTATTGCAGGTCGTCCATGACCTGCTGCACCTTGGCCTTGGTGCTGTCCCTGATGCTGGGGTGGTTGTTCAGCACCCGCGACACGGTCTGATGAGACACTCCGGCAAGGCGCGCGACATCCCGGATGCTGGGTGCGCGACTCTTGGGCAGATCAGCTGGCACGGGGTGGCCTCGTTTGAATGTGCACGGTCACAAATGTGGCCGCAGGTCAATTATGCACGGGAGAGGCGCGCAGGGAGCGCCCACGGCGCCGCGGATGTGACTGTCACATCCCCGTGGAAGTAGATGTGACTGTCACATCGACCACGCCGCGAGACCGGCCGATCAGGCGCTGGCGCGCACCACGAGGTCGGTGGGCAACACGATCACACTCGGGCGTTCGAAAGATGCCCGGGGAAGCATGCGATCCCGCGCGGCCGCCCATCCACTAACCAACTGTTGCCCGTACGGACAATTGCGCCCGGCACACCGGGCGCAATTGTCCGTTCCGGGAACAGTTGCGGGCGGGTTAGCTGGCGGGCAGGGCCTGCGCGAGGTCGGCGAGGAGGTCGTCGATGTCCTCGATGCCCACCGAGAGACGCACGATGTTGGTGGCCACCTCGAGCTCCGTGCCGCGCACCGACGCGTGGGTCATCTCGGACGGGTAGTTCACCAGGGACTCGACCCCACCGAGCGACTCAGCCAACTGGAACAGGTGCATCGACTCGGCGAAGAGCCTGGCGGCGGTTTCGCCACCGCGGAACGCGATCGAGAGCATGCCGCCGAACGCAGTCATCTGGGAGGCGGCCAACTCGTGGCCCGGGTGGCTCTCGAGACCCGGGTAGTAGACCTTCTCGATCGCCGGGTGGGTCTCCAGGTAGCGGGCGATGGTGAGGGCGTTGCTGCTGTGCCGCTCCATCCGCACGGCGAGGGTCTTGATGCCGCGCACGGTGAGCCAGGCATCCAGAGGTGCCGAGACCGGGCCGGCCGCGAACTGGATGAACTTCGTCTTCTCGGCCAGCTCGTCGTCGTTGATGACCAGGCCACCGCCGATGACGTCGGAGTGGCCGCCGAGGTACTTGGTGGTGGAGTGCACGACCACGTCGGCGCCGAGGGCGAGGGGCTGCTGCAGCGCCGGAGAGGCGAAGGTGTTGTCGACCACTACGAGCACGCTGTGGCGGTGCCCGATCTCGACCAGACCGGCGATGTCGCTGATCTTCATGAGCGGGTTGCTCGGCGTCTCCACCCAGAGGATCTTGGTCTCGCCGGGGATGATGGCGGCTTCGACCGCGGCCAGGTCGCTCATCTCCACCGTGGTGTTGCGCACACCCCAGGCGCCGTGCACCCGGTTGATCAGCCGGTGCGTGCCACCGTAGACGTCGTTGCCGAGCACCACGTGGTCACCCGGAACGAGCACCGCGCGCAGCAGACTGTCTTCGGCGGCGAGCCCGCTGGCGAAGGACAGCCCGTGCTTTCCGCCCTCGAGCGCGGCGAGCATGGTCTCCAGCGAGGTGCGGGTGGGGTTGCCGCCGCGGCTGTATTCATAGCCGCCGCGGAGGCCGCCGATGCCGTCCTGAACGTAGGTGGAGGTCTGGTAGATCGGCGGGATGACGGCGCCGGTGGTCGGGTCGAATTCCTGCCCGGCGTGGATGGCGATGGTGTTGAAGTTCTGCTTCTCTGACTGGCTCATGGTGCGGTCTTCTTTCGGAAGGTTGTGCGGATGCGTCGCCGGGCGCAGGGGCTGCGCGGGCGCGGGCTAAGCGCTGAGGTAGGTGAGGAGGTCGTGCCGCGTGATCACGCCGAGCGGCTTGCCGCCGTCGGTGACGAGCAGTGCGTCGTGCTCGGCGAAGGCGGTGCGGGCCGAGCCGACGGGCTCGTTCACCCCGATCAGCGGCAGCGCGTCACCGATTATCGACCCCACCTTGTCGGTGAGTTGCGCCTCGCCGGAGAACACCCGGCCCATCAGGCTGCGCTCGTCGAGTGCACCGAGCACCTCACCCATCACGACGGGAGGTTTGGCCCCGAGCACGAGCAGCTGCGAGACGCTGGCCGACGTCATCGCCTCGATGGCGTCGCGCACGGTGTCGTTGGGGTGCACGTAGACGAACGGCGGCAGCGTACCGGTCTTCGACCGCAGCAGGTCGGCCACGGTGTGACCGGTGGGTGCGTTGGAGAAGCCGTAGCTGCGCATCCAGCCGTCGTTGAAGATCTTGCCCAGGTAACCGCGGCCGCCGTCGGGCAGCAGCACCACCACCACGGCGTCGGCGGGCAGGTCTTTCGCGGCGCGGAGGGCCGCGACCACGGCCATGCCGCTCGAACCGCCGACCAGGATGCCTTCTTCGAGAGCGAGGCGTCGGGTCATCTCGAACGAGTCGGCATCGGAAACGGCGATGATCTCGTGCGGCACCGCCGGGTCGTACGCGCCCGGCCAGAAGTCCTCACCGACACCCTCCACCAGGTACGGCCGGCCGGTGCCCCCAGAGTAGACGGATCCCTCCGGGTCGGCGCCGATGATGCGCACCGAGTCGTTCGACACCTCGCGCAGGTACCGGCCGGTGCCGGTGATGGTGCCGCCGGTGCCCACGCCAGCCACGAAGTGGGTGACGGTGCCGTCGGTGTCGCGCCAGATCTCGGGGCCGGTGGACTCGTAGTGACTGAGCGGACCGTTCGGGTTGGCGTACTGGTTGGGCTTGAAGGCGCCCGGGATTTCACGGGCCAGCCGGTCGGAGACGCTGTAGTAGGACTCGGGGTCGTCTGGGGCCACGGATGTCGGCGTCACGACGATTTCTGCACCGTACGCGGTGAGCACGTTGCGCTTGTCCTCGCCCACCTTGTCCGGCAGCACGAAGACACACTTGTAGCCACGCTGCTGGGCGACCAGCGCGAGGCCCACCCCGGTGTTGCCCGACGTGGGCTCGACGATGGTGCCGCCCGGCGCCAGCAGCCCGTCGCGCTCCGCGGCATCGATGATGCGGGTGGCGATACGGTCCTTCGCGGATCCGCCGGGGTTGAGGTACTCCAACTTCACCAGGACCGTGGCGGAAACGCCCTCGGTCACCTGGTGAAGTTTGACCAGGGGGGTGTTGCCGATGAGGTCGAGGATGGTGTCAGCGATTTTCATGATGATCCTTCGTCTGGGAGACGGGGTGCGGCGTCGGTGTTGCGCGGCGGGAGGTGCGGGGGGACGGTCCTGGAACCGAAAAGAGAGGGGTGTGCGAGTCGGCTAGCGAAAGCGGCAACAGGGACACGACGTCAGGATGATCACATTCACACTCTAGTCCGAGGCCGGAGAATCCCGACCAGCCTGTGAACCATCTGTGAGATGCGCCCTCGGGGAAGAGGCGGTCCCAACCGATGAGTTCGAATAGGAGCACAGCAAATGAAAGAGGCCCTCGTGACCCCTGCCCCGCCCACCGGCCCGTCCGTTCCTCCCTCGGCCAAGCCCAGCGTGAAACAACAGCGTGCCCAGCAGCGCGCCCAGAAACTCGAGCAGTACCACCGCGAGCAGAAGCGCAGCGCCCGCAACCGGAAGATCGGCCTGATCGCCGGAATCACGGCCGGCGTTGCGGTGCTCGCACTGGTGATCACGTCGATCGTGCTCACCCCGCAGAGCGCGACCTATTCCGCCGGCGGTGACGGCACCGAGATCGACGGTGTGGAGACCTTCGAGAACGCCTCAATGCACGTCGAAACCCCGGTCGACTACCCGCAGACGCCCCCGGCCGGTGGCGAGCATCACCCCACCTGGCTCAATTGCGGCGTCTACACCGAGCCGGTGCCCAGCGAGAACGCGGTGCACTCCCTCGAACACGGCGCCCTGTGGGTCACCTACGACCCGGATCTTCCCGCCGCCGAACTGGACACTCTCAAGGAGGCCCTCCCCTCCAGCTACGTGATCCTCTCGCCCTTCGACGACCTGCCCGCCCCCATCGTGCTGAGCGGCTGGAACTCGCAGTTGCAGGTGGAGTCGGCCGACGATGAGCGGGTGGCCGCGTTCTTCGAGGAGTACTGGAAGAGCAACGACGTGCCAGAACCTGGCGCACTGTGCACCGGTGCCTACGATGCCCCAGGCAAGGCGTAGCCCCGCCGTCCGCCGTCTCACCCTGATCGTCACGGCGGTTGTCGCCGCCGTGGCGGTCGGCCTGGTCGGGTTCTCGGTGGGCCGGCTGAGCACCATGGACAACCCCACCCCCACCTCGACGAGCGCCGAGGCCGGCTTCGCCCGCGATATGCAGGTGCACCACTTGCAGGGGGTCGAACTGGCCATGCTCATCCGTGATCGCACGAGTGCGGCCGATGTGCGCCTGCTCGGTTACGACATCGCCACCACGCAGGCGCAGCAGGCCGGTCAGCTCTACGGCTGGCTCACCGAGTGGGACCTGCCCCAGGCCGGCCCCGAGCCGGAGATGACCTGGATGACCCGGCCAGGCCGCTCCGGCCACGCCCATACCGACGGGGCACACACTCCAGGCGAGCCGATGCCGGGGCTGGCCACCGCTGAGCAGATCGCCGAGCTCACCGCCGCCACGGGCGTGGAGGCGGAGCGGATCTTCCTCACTCTGATGATCGCCCACCACCAGGGCGCCGTCGACATGGCCGAGGCCGTGCAGGACCGCGCGAACAACACCTCGGTGCTGGGCTTCGCCAACTCGGTGATCATTTCCCAGGAGGCCGAGATCACCCTGATGGAGTCCATGCTCGCCGACCGCGAACCGGAGTAGCCGCCGCGACCCTGGCTCGCGTGCGCGTCAGGCGTCGAGGCGCCGCTCCGGGGCCTGCTCCGCGTACAGCGAGGCGTAGGTGCCGCCGGCGGCGAGCAGCTCCTGGTGGGTGCCGCGCTCGACCACCCGGCCCGCGTCGATGACGAAGATCACGTCTGCGGTCACGATCGTCGACAGCCGGTGCGCGATCGCGATGGTCGTGCGCCCCCTGGACGCGGTGTCCAGCGCCGCCTGCACCACCCGCTCCGAGATGGAATCGAGCGCGCTAGTGGCCTCGTCCAGAATCAGCACCGCGGGGTCCTTGAGCAGCACCCGGGCAATGGCCACCCGCTGCTTCTCCCCACCGGAGAGCCGGTAGCCGCGCTCCCCCACCACGGTGTCGTACCCGGCCGGGAACGACGCGATGGTGGTGTGGATGTTGGCGGCCCGCGCCGCGGTCTCGAGCTCGGCATCCGTGGCGTCCGGTTTGGCGTAGCGGAGGTTCTCGGCGATGGTCGCGTGGAAGAGGTAGGTCTCCTGGCTGACAATGCCGATGTGCGACACCAGCGATTCCTGGGCGAGGTGCCGCACGTCCACGTCGGAGAACAGCACCCGGCCGCCGGTGGCCTCGTAGAAACGCGGAATCAGGTACGACACGGTGGTCTTGCCCGCACCACTGGGCCCGACGAAGGCAGCGAACTCACCGGGTTCGATCGCGAACGAGACCGCGTCCAGGGTCGGCCGGGCGTCCACCGCGGCATCCGGGTAGGCGAAGGTGACGGCGTCGAACTCGACCCGGCCGGTCACGGCGGGCACGGGGATGGCGCCGGGCGGGTCACTGATGGCCGGGATGAGGTCGAGGTACTGGAAGATCCGCGCGAACAGGGCGCTGGAGGTCTGCAGGTCCAGCGCCACCCGCATCAGGCCGAGCAACGGGAAGAGCAGCCGCGCCTGCACGGTGGTGAAGGCCACGACGGTGCCAGCGGTGATATCAACGGCGCCGTTGGTGAGCAGGACCCCCGCAACCAGGTACACGATCGCCGGGATGCTGGAGAGGAAGATGCTGACCATGGCGAAGAACCACTGGCCGCTCATCTGCTGGCTCACCTGCAGCCGCACCTGGTTGTCGTTCTCGTGGGAATACCGGGCAATCTCGGTCTTCTGCCTGGTGAAGCTCTTGGACAGCAGGATGCCGGACACGCTCAGGGTCTCCTGGGTGATCGCGGTCATGTCGGAGAGCGACTCCTGGGTCTTCGCGGCGATGCGCGCCCGCACCTGGCCGACCCGGCGCTGCGCGAAAACCAGGATGGGCATGAGCACGACCGCCACGATGGCCAGCTGCCAGTTCAGCAGCAGCATCGCCACGAACGCGGCGATCACGGTCACGGCGTTGCCGAGCACGCTGGAGACCGTGTTGGTGAGCACGCTCGCCACACCGCCCACGTCGTTCTGCAGCCGGGACTGGATCACCCCGGTCTTGGTGCGGGTGAAGAAGCTCAGCTCCATGGCCTGCAGGTGGGTGAACAGCCGCACCCGCAGCGCGCCCATCACGGAGTTGCCCACGGTGGCCGTGAGCCAGGTCTGCCACACCCCCAGCAGCGCGGTGGTGACGTAGGCGGCGATCATCAGTGCCACCAGCACGCTCAGCCGCTGCAGGTTCGGCCCGCCGGATGGCGGGAACAGGCCCTCGTCGAACGCCCGCTGGATCAGCAGCGGTGGCAGTACCGACAGGGCCGCAGCCAGCAGCACCAGGATCACCGTGACGGTGAGCTTCTTCCCGTGCGGGGCGAACAGCGAACGGATGCGGCCCAACAGATTCGGTATCCGGGGCGCCTCGGCGTTCTGGGCCTTCTGCGCCGCCGCGTCGTCGTTGCTGACCCGATTGCGGCGTCCCCGGAATTCCTCTGGGGGACGTCCCCCCGCGCCGTGCGTTCCGCTCATGGATTCACTCTAAATCAGCGGACCGACCCCGATGCCCGGGGCCGGTCCGCTGAGGCGCACGGGGACGGAGCTACCCCTTGGTCGCGCCCGCGAGCAGGCCGCGCACGAAGTACCGTTGCAGACCGAAGAACACGATCAACGGCACCACCAGCGATACGAACGCCCCGGCGGTCAGTCGATGCCAGTCCTGCCCTCGGTTACCACTGAGCTCCGCCAATCGTTGGGTCAGCGGCGCCACGTCCGCCGTTCCGCCGGAGAACACCAGGGCCACCAACAGGTCGTTCCAGACCCAGATGAACTGGAAGATCGCGATCGAGGCGATCGCCGGCACGGACAGCGGGAGCACGATCCGGAAGAAGACCTGGCTGGCACTGGCCCCGTCGACCTTGGCGGCCTCGATCACCTCGGACGGAATCTCCGAAATGAAGTTGTGCAGCAGGAAGATCACCAGCGGCAGGGCGAACAGGGTGTGCGCGATCCACACCTGCACGTAGGTCTGCTCCGGAATGAGCGGGATCACATCGTGGATCTGGGCCTGGATCGGTTGCAGGATCGACGTGAACATCTGCAGCAGCGGGATCAGGGCCATCTGGATGGGCACGATCTGCAGCGCGAAGATGAAGACGAAGAGCGCCCCGGCCCACTTGAACTTGATCCACGCGAACGCATACGCCGCCATGGCGGCCAGCACGAGCGGGAACAGGGTGGCCGGAATGGCGATGGCCAGGGAGTTCACGAAGTAACTGCCCAGCTGCGGCGACGACGCGCTCGAGGAGAACAGCACATCCCGGTAGTTGTCCAGGGTCAACCCGGGGTTCTGGAAGATCGTCCACCAGCCGGTCGTGCGGATGAGCTCTTCAGGGCGGAACGACGACAGCAGGATGCCGAAGGTGGGAATCGTCCAGACCACGGCGATGATCAGCGCCGCCAACGTCGCCCACCTGGAGGTGAGGCGGCGCTTGACGCGACCGGCCTTGGTGCCGGCAACGGCCTCTGCGGCGGTGTCCTTCCGGTTGGCGGTGCCGGGAATCGGCAGGTCGACCACGTTGTCGCTCATCGGATCTCCTTCTGCTGGCGCAGGACTCGGATGTTGTAGACCACGATCGGTAACACCAGCAAGAACAGGACCACGGCCAGTGCCGCGCCTCGTCCCGGCTCCACCGCCCGGAACGCCTGGGTGTACATCTCGTTGGCCACCACGCTGGTGTTGAAGTTTCCGCCGGTCATCGTCCGCACGATGTCGAAGATCTTCAGGGTGGCGATGGTGATCGTCGTGAGCACGACGACCAAACCCCCGCGGATGCCGGGCAGCGTCACGTTGCGAAAGCGCTGCCAGGCGTTGGTGCCGTCGAGCTGGGCGGCCTCGAGCTGCTCGATCGATACCCCCTTGATCGACGCCGACAGGATGACCATGGCAAAACCGGTCTGCACCCAGATCAACACGATGATGAGCATGAGGGTGTTGATCGGTTCGGTCTGTAACCAGAGCACCGGCTCCTGGCCGAACCACACCAAGATCTGATTGAGCAGGCCGATCTGGTCCCGCTCGGCGGGACGGTACTCGTAGATGAACTTCCAGATGATGCCGGCCCCCACGAACGAGATCGCGACGGGCATGAAGACCAGCACCTTGTAGATGCGCTCGCCCCTGGACTTGTCGATGAACACGGCGTACGCGAGGCCGATGATCGTCGAGACCGCTGGGGCGATGATCACCCAGACCACGGTGTTGCGCAGGGTGATCAGCGCCTCTGGCTGGGTGAACATCCAGACGAAGTTGTCCAGCCCGATGAAGTTTCCGGCTTTGTCGCCGAACGCGGTGATGGTGGTGCGGATGGCGGGATAGACCAGTCCGATCGCGATCAGCGCCATTGCCGGCAGGAGGAAGGCCAGAAGTTGGACGACATCGCGCCCCCTCTTGGGTGCACGGTCGACGAAGAAGAAGATGAGGCCGAGAACGGCCGAAAAACCGGCCAGGGCCAGGCCCACCTGAAGCAATTTGCCGATGAGATCGGTAGTGGTCACGAGTAGATCCGCCTCCTCAGTGAGTGGTCTGAAACAGTGGTGCTTCAGCGGGCCGCGCGGCTGGTGCCACGCGGCCCGCTGAATCAGTCGGCTGGTTACTCGGCCGGCCAGGAACCTTCAATGAAGTCGAGGGTCTCTGCGGTGCTCTTACCGCCGATCCAGTCGACCATGCCCTTCCAGAACGATCCGGTTCCGACAGCGCCGGGCATGACGTCCGAGGCGTCGAAGCGGAACGTGGTGTCGGGGTCCTGCAGGAGTTCGACGCTGGTGGCGAGGAGGTCGCTACTGGCGTTCTCCGGGTCCAGGCCGGTGTTGGCGCTGATGACACCGCCGATGTTCACCCGGTTGTTCGCCCAGGTGTCGCTGGACAGGTAGGTCTGCACCGCGACGGTCTCCTCGCTGTCGTTGAAGGCGACGACGATCTCGCCTCCGCCGGTGACAGCAGCGGCATCTTCCTCAACTCCGGGGGTGATGAAAGCCCAGACATCGCCATCCTCGGCGACCTCTGTGCCGTCCGGCCAGAAGCCCTCGTAGAACGTGGCCTGGTGGTGCATGGCGCAGGTTCCCTCGAGCACGGGCAGTCCGGCGTCACCGAACTCGGTCGTGGCGATCGAGTTGACCTCGCCGAGGCCACCGTTCACGTTGGCCGGTCCCTTGATGAAGTCCCCGACGGTGTCGAGTGCTTCGGCGATGGCCGGGTCATTGAACGGGATCTCGTGGTTGACCCACTGGTCGTAAACCTCGGGGCCGGCCTGGCGCAGGACCATGTCTTCCACCCAGTCGGTTCCGGGCCAGCCGGTGGCAACACCGGAGGCGAATCCGACACACCAGGGCTTCATGACCTCGGACTCGGCAATCTCGTCCGTCAGCGTGGCGAGCTCGTCCAGGGTGGCGGGGATCTCCCAGCCGTTCTCCTCGAAGACGGCGGGCGAATACCAGACGTAACCCTTGATGCTGGCCATCAGCGGCGCTCCGACGAGGGTGCCGTCGACGGTGCCGTAGCTGGCCCAGTCCTCTGACCAGAACTCGGACACGTTGTCGGCCACCGCCTGGGGTGCGGGCACGAGCGCGCCGGACCTGGCCAGGTCGGCCACGAGGCCGGGCTGCGGGGTGATGCCGAGGTCGGGCGGGTTGCCGCCCTGCACCCGTACGTTGATCTGCTCCTCGAACTCGGCGCTGCCCTCGTAGATCACGTCGATGCCGGTGCAGGCCTCGAAGTCGGCCCAGGATTCGTTCAGACGGTCGGCCTCGACCTCGAGAATCGTGCCGTAGATGTTGACCTCTGTACCGGCGTCGAAGGTGCCGTAGGCCTCGTAATCGGCACAGTCGGTGTCGGCCGTCTCCTCCGCGGCGATGTCGCCGGTGCAGCCGGTCAGGGCGAGACCCACCACTGCAGCGGCAGCGATCGGGATAAATAGCCGGCGACGCTGTTTCGCGCTCATGCAATTCCTCCTCAGTGAGTGTTGCGGGTGGCCGCACCCGGACGACCGAGTGGACCGAAATGTTGTGCGTGCTCGGGTGGCGGTTCGAAAAGCGATTGCATAAGGAACCGGTTCCAGAGCACAAAGTACGACCGAGTCCGATGCGCCACAACCCCGAACAGGTCACAGATTGACAAAGGCCCCGCCCTCACGGCCACCCGACCGCGATCGGGCAGCGGGACGCCGACGGCGGCATGGAACCGGTTCCACCCCGGCCGGGTTCGGGCTAGGGTGTGGTCGAGTTTTCCAAGGACGGAGGCTGGCATGAGCGCGATCGCCGATGTGGCGCGCCTCGCTGGTGTCGCCAAGGCCACGGCCTCCCGCGCGCTGAGCGGCCGCGGCTACGTGTCAGACGAAACCCGCTCCAAGGTCATCGCCGCCGCCGCGCAGATCGGCTACGTCGCCTCCCCCAACGCCGCCAGCCTGGTCACCGGACGCACCCAAAGCGTCGGCGTGATCATCCCGTTCATCAGCCGGTGGTTCTTCGCCGAGGTCCTCGAAAGCCTCGAACAAGCCCTCCTCGCCCGCGGCTACGACATGACCCTCTACAACCTGCCCACCCACTCCGCCGAACGAGAACGAGTCTTCGACTTCTTCCTCGCCCGCAAACGCTTCGACGGCGTCATCTCCGTCGGCGTCGAACTCAGCGACACCGAAGTCACCCAACTCCACCGCACCGGCCGACCCCTGGTCGGCATCGGCGGCGAAATCCCCGGCGCCCACACCATCGCCATCGACGACATCGCCGCCGCCCGACTGGCCACAGAGCACCTCCTCACCCTCGGCCACACCGACATCCGCCACGTCGGCGGCGACCAAGCACACCAAATGGACTTCGCCGTCCACACCAAACGCCTCACCGGCTTCACCGACGCCATGCGCACCGCCGGCCTCCCCACCGACAACGGCTTCACCGCCTGCGCCTTCACCGTCCCCGGCGGACACCAAGCCGGACTCGCCCTACTCAGCGACCCACACCAACGCCCCACCGCGGTCTTCGCCGCCAGCGACGAAATCGCCGTCGGACTCATCATCGCCGCCAGAGAACTCGGCCTCCACATCCCCACCGACCTCTCTGTCATCGGCATCGACGGCCACCCCTACGCCGACATGTTCCACCTCACCACCATCGAACAACACCCACGCAACCAAGCCACCCTCGCCGTCGACACCCTCCTCACCGAACTCGAAAACACCACCACCACCACCCTGCTCACCCGCGCCCCGACCAACCTCGTCCTCCGCGCCAGCACCAGCCCACCACGCTGACCGAAACTAACGACAAGGCCCAACGCAGCGGACCGGCCCCGCACGTGCGGGGCCGGTCCGTCGTTGCCGGCGCGCGTGCACCGGATGACACTCTGTGGGGATTACCCCTTCGTGGAGCCGGCCAGCAGACCGCGTACGAAGTAACGCTGCAGGCTGAAGAACACGATCAACGGCACGAGGATCGAGATGAACGCGCCCGCCGTGAGCAGGTGCCAGTCCTGGCCGCGACTACCGGTGATCTCGGCCAGTAGCTTGGTCATCGGGGCCACCGCGCCATCCGCGAAGATCAGCGCCACCAGCAGGTCGTTCCAGACCCAGAGGAACTGGAAGATGGCGAAGGATGCGATCGCGGGCATCGTCAGCGGCAACACGATCCGGAAGAAGATCTGCCCGTGACCTGCGCCGTCGACCCGCGCCGCCTCGATGACGTCGGCGGGGATCTCCGACACGAAGTTGTGCAACAGGTAGATGGCCAGCGGCAGCGCGAACATTGTGTGCGCGATCCACACCTGCGAATATCCGCCGGCGTCGCTGATCGCGGAGACGACAGGGAAACCGAAGATCTCACCCCGCGAGAAGAACTGCAGCAGCGGCACCAGGGCCATCTGCAACGGGACGATCTGCAGCGCGAAAACCGCGATGAACAGCACGTTCTTGCCGCGGAAGTTGATCCAGGCGAACGCGTAGGCCGCGAGGCTGGCGATGATCAGGGGCAGCAACGTGGCCGGCAGCGTGATCGCCAGCGAGTTGATGAACGCTCCGGCCAGGTTCAGCTGGCTGTTACCGGCCTGGAGCACCTCGCTGTAGTTATCGAGGGTGAGGCCCCAGTTCGAGAAGATCGTCCACCATCCGGTGCTGCGCACCTCCTGCGCAGGCCGGAACGACGACACGAACAGACCGAAAGTGGGGACCGTCCAGAGCACGGCGATCACCAGCGCCGCAGCGGTGGCACCCCGGCTGGTGAGCCGCTTCTTGGTGCGCTTGGCCGCGACAAACTCCTGGCGGCGTTTGCCGCGCCGCAGCTGGTTCTTGGTGGTTTTGTCGATGGGGAGCTTCACCGGAAGAATCGCGCTCATCGGATTTCCCTCTGCTTCTGAATCTGGCGGGCGTTGTAGACGACGATCGGAAGCACCAGCAGGAACAGGATCACGGCGAAGGCGGCGGACCGGCCCTGCTCGAAGTTCTTGAACTGCGTGTACATCTCGTTCGCGATCACGCTGGTGTCATTGGCGCCTGCTGTCATGGTCCGCACGATGTCGAAGACCTTGAGGGAGGCGATGGAGATCGTCGTCAGCACGACGACGAGGGCGCTGCGGATGCCGGGCACCGTGACATTGGTGAACTTCTGCCACGCGTTCGTGCCGTCGAGCTCGGCTGCCTCCAGCTGCTCGGCCGGTACACCCTTGATGGCCGCGGAGAGCACCACCATGGCGAATCCGGTCTGCACCCAGATCAGCACGACGATCAGGAAGACCGTGTTCCAGGGTGCGACGGAGAGGAAGTCGACGGGAGTGCCGCCGAGCCACACCACAACCTGGTTGAGCAGGCCGATCTGGTTCTGGTCGGCCGGACGCGCCGTGTAGATGAAGCGCCAAATGATGGACGCCCCGACGAAGGAGATCGCCATGGGCATGAAGACCATGATCTTGAAGTACTTCTCACCGCGGCTCTTGTCGATGAAGACCGCGTACGCCAAACCGGCCATCGTCGATACGAGTGGGGTGATGAGCACCCAGACGATCGTGTTGAGCACGGTACGGATGGCCTCCGGCTGCGTGAACACCCAGACGAAGTTGTCGAAGCCGATGAACTCGGTGCCGCGCGAGTTCATGAACGCCTGCACCGTGGTCTGGATGGTCGGGATGACCAGGCCGACGATCAGGAGCAGGATGGCCGGCGCGAGGAAGCCGAAGAGTTGGAACAGGTAGCCGGCACCGGAACGCGAGCGGAAGTCGACGATGAAGAAGATCCCACCGAGAACGGCGGCCGCGGCGATGGCCCACCAGTACGATCCGGCAGCGACCAGGATCAGCAGGGGTGCGGCGACGCAGACGGCGAGACGGATGACGGTGTAGACGGTGCCCTTGCGCGGGGCTATTTCGACGAAGAACAGGATCGCAGCCACCAGGGCCACGAACGCGAGAATGATGATGGGGACTTGAACCAGGGGCGGCAAGTCAGCCAGCCAGGCAAGGAATGCCGACATATGAAACCTCTCGAGTACGACTGCGGACTCATAGTGAGTGTGCTGGTGGGGCAAAAAACCACCGCCGCGAACACCAGCAGGGGGGTGCGGGTCGCCCCCATCGGGACGACCCGCACGGTTGAGCTGTCAAACAAGCCCGCTGTCAGGCGAGCCGGTTCCGATCCGGACTAGCTGGACGGCCAGCCGGCTTCGATGCTGGTGAGCACCTCGTCGGTCGGTGCTCCATTGATCCAGTTGACCATGCCCTTCCAGAAGGTGCCGGCGCCCACGGAGCCGGGCATCAGGTCGGAGCCGTCAAAGCGGAAGGTGGTTTCCGGGTCCTGGAGGATCGTGATGGCTTCCTGCAGGATCGGGCTCTGCGCGTTGGCCGGGTCGAGACCCGAGTTGGCGCTGATGACCCCGCCGAGGCTGACGCGGCTGTTCGCCCAGTCATCGCTGGCGAGGTAGGTCTGCACGGCCTGGGTGTCAGCGTCGTCCGAGAAGGCTCCGACGATCTCGCCACCGCCGGTCACGGCCTGGCTTCCGGCTTCTTCGGCCGGGGTGATGAAGGCCCAGACGTCACCGTCGGGACCGACCTCTCCACCGGCATCCGTGATGAAGCCGTCGAAGAAGGATGCCTGGTGGTGCAGGGCGCAGGTGCCGGCGGCCAGCGGCGTGGCCACGTCACCGAACGCGGTGCTGTTGATCGAGCTCACGTCGCCGAAGGTCGCGTTGACGTAGGACGGGTTCAGCAGGATCTCACCGACTGCGTCGAAGGCGGCGGTGATCGCCGGGTCAGTGAAGGGAATCTCGTTGGCAACCCACTTGTCGTAGGTCTCGGCGCCGGCCTGACGCAGAACCAGGTCCTCGACCCAGTCCGTGCCCGGCCAACCGGTTGCGTCGCCAGAGCCGAAGCCGGCGCACCACGGGGCGGTGCCGGTCTTCTCCTGGATGGTCTTGGTCACGGCGAGGAGTTCGTCCCAGGTCTCGGGAACTTCGACACCCCACTCGGTGAACTTGGCCGGGGAGTACCAGACGAAGCCCTTGACGCTGGCCATCAGCGGAGCGCCGTAGAACGTGTCGCCCACGGTGCCGTAGGCCTTCCAGTCGGAGGACCAGAACTCGTCGACGTTCTCTTCGACGGACGCGGGGGCCGGCTTGAGGAAGTCACGACTGGCGAGGTCGGCCATCAGGCCGGGCTGCGGGAAGATCGCGAGGTCGGGGGCGCTGCCACCCTGTGCACGGATCGCGATCTGGGCTTCGAACTCTTTGGACGACTCGTACTGGATGTCGATGTCGTTCTCTTCTTCCCAGGTCGCCCAGGACTCTTCGAGAAGCTCGGCCTCGGTGTCGGCGATGGTGCCGTAGACGCTGACGACGCCGTCGCCCTCAGCTCCAGCGTCGGCATTCGTGCTGCCGGGACCACCGGAACAGCCGGCCAGGGTAAGCCCGGCGATGGCCGCCATGGCGATGGGCGCTGTGATTCGGCGGTGGAATGACCGCATGTTTCCTCCTCGTTGAGTGATGCTGGTGCTGGTGCTCTAAGTCACACGATACTGGAAACGATTACATAGGGAACCGGTTCCACATCACAGATTATGGCACTAAATGCGCGGCCAATACCGGGAAATGGTCACAGATTCACAAAGATCATGCTCCAAACATGAAGATTCTTCGAGAATGCGATTTCGAGAGGCCAAGGTGGAGCAAACGATTCCAGCACCGGGGATCGGACCGGTATGGTGTGCACAGCAGTTTTCAACGACGGAGGCCGACATGAGCGCAATCGCCGATGTCGCACGCCGGGCCGGTGTCGCCAAGGCCACTGCCTCCCGCGCGCTGAGCGGCCGCGGCTACGTGTCGGAAGAAACCCGCTCCAAGGTCATCGCCGCCGCCGCACAGATCGGCTACGTCGCCTCCCCCAACGCCGCCAGCCTGGTCACCGGACGCACCCAGAGCGTCGGCGTGATCATCCCGTTCATCAGCCGATGGTTCTTCGCCGAGGTCCTCGAAAGCCTCGAACAAGCACTCCTCGCCCGCGGGTACGACATGACCCTCTACAACCTGCCCACCCACTCGGCCGAGCGGGAACGCGTCTTCGACTTCTTCCTCGCCCGCAAGCGCTTCGACGGCGTCATCTCCGTCGGCGTCGAACTCAGCGACACCGAAGTCGCCCAACTACACCGGATGGGCCGCCCCCTGGTCGGCATCGGCGGCGAGACCCCCGGCGCCCACACCGTCGCCATCGACGACATCGCCACCGCCCGCCTCGCCACAGAGCACCTGCTCACCCTCGGCCACACCGACATCCGCCACGTCGGCGGCGACCAGGCCCACCAAATGGACTTCGCCGTGCACACCAAACGCCTCACCGGCTTCACCGAAGCCATGCGCACCGCCGGCCTCCCCACCGACAACGGCTTCTCGGCCTGCGCATTCACCGTCCCCGGCGGATACGAAGCCGGACTCGCCCTACTCGCCGACCCACACCAACGCCCCACCGCCGTGTTCGCCGCCAGCGACGAAATCGCCGTCGGACTCATCATCGCCGCCAGAGAACTCGGCCTCCACCTCCCCGACGACCTCTCCGTGATCGGCATCGACGGCCACCCATACGCCGAAATGTTCCAACTCACCACCATCGAACAACACCCACGCAACCAAGCCACCCTCACCGTCGACACCCTCCTCACCGAACTCGAAAACACCCCCACCACCACCACAACCCACCTGGTCACCCGCGCCCCGACCAACCTCGTCACGCGCTCCAGCACCAGCCCACCACGCTGACCACACAGGCCCAACTGTTACCCGTGCGGACAACTGCACCCGGCACACCGGGCGCAATAGTCCGCAACGGCAACAGTTGCAGCGACCGTCCGATCCGTCGGCGGTTCGGGTTAGCCTCGAGGGAATGATTTCCGATCCAGCCACGGAGGCGAGCGGCGCCGTCACACCGACGGCCCGCACCCGGTACACGCCCCGGCACGCGTTCGACCTGGCGGCCACCATGGCCCCGCACCGGCGTGGCACTGGCGACCCCACGTGCCGCACCGATGCGGCCGGCATCTGGCGCACGCAGCGCACCCCGCACGGCCCGGCGACCCTGCTGCTGAGCCGTGGCACCGACGGCGTGGTGGATGCGCGCGCCTGGGGGCCAGGCTCCGACTGGAGCATCGGGCAGGTGCCGGCGTTGCTCGGCGCGGACGACGACTGGTCTGGCCTGGACCTGAGCGGCCACCCGGCCATCAACGAGGTGCGCCGGCGGGCGCCCGGGGTGTGGCTGGGCAGCTCCGGACTGGTCTTCGAGTCGCTGGTCCCCGCGATCATCGAACAGAAGGTCACCACGGTCGAGGCCCACCGCGCCTGGAACCGGCTGATCCGCCAGCACGGCGACCCCGCACCGGGGCCGGCGCCTGCGGGCATGATGGTCTCCCCTGGGCCGGAGCGGTGGCGGCTCATCCCGTCGTGGGACTGGCATCGGGCCGGCGTCGACCCGCGCCGCTCCCGCACCGCGGTGACCGCGGCGGCGGTCGCACCCGCACTGGATCGACCGGTCGACGCGGTCACGGCCGGCCGCCGATTGCAGTCGCTGGCCGGCATCGGCCGCTGGACCGCGGCCGAGGTGACGCAGCGCTCCCACGGCGATGCGGATGCCGTGAGTGTGGGCGACTACCACCTCGCCGCCCAGGTGGGGTGGGCCCTCACCGGCGCACCGGTCGACGACGACGGCATGCTCGAACTGCTCGAACCCTTCATCGGCCATCGCCAGCGGGTGGTGCGCCTCATCCTGGGCAGCGGCTACCGTGCGCCCAGGCACGGGCCGCGCATGACCATCCAGGACCACCGCGGTCACTGACCGGGGCCGCCAGCAGCGTCAGCGGGGCGGAGTGCCCGCCCGCTTGGGAGTGGTCATCCGCTCTGTCGCCTGCACCCGGTCGCGCAGGATGGCGACCGCACGGTCGAGGGTGTCGATATCGGCGGCCGGCAGGTCGGCGAAGTAGGGCAGCAGGGCGGCGGCCAGTTCGCTGCGCCAGGCGGTGAGGGCGGCATTGCCGGCCGGGGTCATGTCGATCAGGCTGACGCGAGCGTCGTCTGCGTCGCTCGTGCGTTCGGCCCAACCGCGGGTGACGAGCCCGGCGACCAGTTTGGTGGCGGTGGGCTGTGAGACCCGGCTCAGGTCGGCAAGCTCCCCCAGCCGGATCGGGCCGGTGGACAGCAGAACGCTGAGGGTGCGCCACAGGGCGGGCGATTCGCTGCCGTGAGCGGCGCGCGCGGCCACCCGGGTGAGACGGTGATTGACGGAGACCAGGTCCCCGAGCAGGTCCTGAAGATCGGCGGGCATTCCCCCACCCTAACCAGCCGTTAACGGCAGCGGGCGCCGCATCCAGTGGATGCGACGCCCGTGCGAGTAACTATCCCCTCGCGGGGATGAGACTACTTGAGGGTGACGGTGGCGCCAGCGGCCTCG
The DNA here is from genome assembly GCF_019599185.1 of Cryobacterium inferilacus. GTDB lineage: Bacteria > Actinomycetota > Actinomycetes > Actinomycetales > Microbacteriaceae > Cryobacterium > Cryobacterium inferilacus. The sequence continues at coordinate 47,257 of NZ_JAIEUL010000012.1, forward strand.
AGGGAAGCCTTTGCCTTCTCGGCAGCTTCCTTCGCAACGCCCTCGAGGACGGCCTTCGGCGCGCCATCGACAACGGCCTTGGCCTCGCCGAGGCCCAGGCTGGTGAGCTCGCGCACAACCTTGATGACCTGGATCTTCTTGTCGCCAACGGCGTCGAGGATGACGTCGAACGCGCTCTGCTCTTCGACCTCTTCGACAGCGGCGGCGGGGCCAGCGGCTCCGGCGACGGCGACGGGGGCAGCGGCGGTGACCTCGAAGGTCTCCTCGAATGCCTTGACGAACTCGGAGAGCTCGATGAGGGTGAGGCCCTTGAACTGCTCAAGCAGTTCTTCGGTGGAAAGCTTTGCCATGATTTTTCTCCTATTGGTTTCTAAAGTTACTCACCGCGGTACCAGGCAGATGCCTAGTTCGCGGACTCCTGCTTTTCACGCAGCGCGTCGATGGTGCGAACAGCCTTCGACAGCGGTGCGTTGAACAGATATGCGGCTCCGAACAGCGAGGCCTTGAAGGCGCCGGCAAGCTTGCCGAGCAGAACTTCACGGGACTCGAGGTCGGCGAGCTTGCCTACCTCTGCGGCGGTCAGGGGGTTACCGTCGAAGTAACCGCCCTTGACAACCAGGAGAGGGTTTGCCTTGGTAAAGGCACGCAGCTTCTTTGCAACGGCGACAGGGTCACCGTGCACGAAAGCGATTGCGGACGGGCCAACGAGCTCCTCGTCAAAAGACGTGATGCCGGCGTTGTTGGCCGCAATCTTGGTCAGCGTGTTCTTTACCACGGCGTACGTGGCGTCCTCACTGATGGACGTGCGCAGCTCCTTGAGCTTCGCAACAGTGAGTCCGCGGTACTCGGTGAGCAGAACGGCGGTCGAGCTCTGGAACTTGTCCTGCAGCTCGGCGACCGTTGCTTCCTTGTTCGCCATGGCGCTCCTCTAAATATTCATGTGCCGGTAGCCCGGGGCGCAGACATGAAAAAAGCCCCAGCGCAAGCGCCGGAGCTGAGGCCAGTTGAACTGGCTAACTTCGAACACCTGCGCGGGCCGTTCACGTGAATGAACCTTCGATCGCTTTTCCATTTCTGGGCAGCGACAACCGGCGGTCTTTGGCTGTTCCCCACCATACGGGATGCCCGCCCTCCCGCGCAAATCGGCGGCACCACGAACCGGTGACGAAAACTAGTTGACAGAAGTCCACTATGTATTTATAGTTGACATCTGTCAATCATCTAGCTGGAGACTCATGTCACGCCGTTCCCCCACCACGTCCCCGAACCGGGCCATCACGGCCGACGGTTCCATGACCAAGCGCCAGGTTCTCGAGGCCCTCTCCGGCTTGCTCCTGGGCATGTTCGTCTCGATCCTGGCCGGCACAGTGGTCAGCACGTCGTTGCCGATCATCATCTCCGACCTCAAGGGCGATCAGTCCGCCTACACCTGGGTCATCACCGCGACCCTGCTCGCCACCACGGTGTCCACGCCCATCTGGGGCAAGTTCGCCGACCTCTTCAACCGCAAGCTGCTCATCCAGCTCGCTCTGGCCACCTTCGTGATCGGCTCGGCGCTGGCCGGCTTCTCCCAGGACACCGGCACCCTGATCGGCTTCCGGGTGCTGCAGGGCCTCGGCGCCGGCGGCCTGGCCGCGCTCAGCCAGATCATCATGGCCGACATCATCAGCCCCCGTGACCGCGGCAAGTATGCCGGCCTGTTCGGTGGCGTCATGGCCCTCGGCACCGTCGGCGGGCCGCTGCTCGGCGGCGTGGTGACGGATGCCTTCGGCTGGCGCTGGAACTTCTTCATCGCGCTGCCCATCGCCATCGTCGCCATCGTGCTGCTGCAGCGCACCCTGCACCTGCCGCCGCGAGTGAAGCGGGTCGTGAAGATCGACTACCTCGGTGCCGCCCTCATCGCCGGCGGCGTCTCGCTGCTGATGATCTGGGTCACCCTGGCCGGCAACGACTTCGAGTGGGCATCCGTCACCTCGTTCGTCATGGTCGCCGCCGCCGCCGTTCTGCTCATCGCCGCCGTGATCGTGGAGTTCAAGGCACCAGAGCCGATCATCCCGCTCACTCTGTTCAAGAACCGCACCTTCACCCTCGCCACCGTCGCCAGCATCTCCGTGGGTGTGTCGATGTTCGGCACCTCGGTCTTCCTCAGCCAGTACATGCAGCTGGCCCGCGGCGCCACGCCCACCCAGTCCGGCCTGCTCACCATCCCGATGATGGGTGGACTGCTCATCTCCTCCACCCTGTTCGGCACCCTGATCAGCCGCACCGGCAAGTGGAAGGCGATCATGGTCTCCGGCAGCGTGGCCGTCGTCGCCGGCCTGCTCCTGCTCGGCACCCTGCAGTACGACACCAACCTGATCCTGGTCGGCATCTACATGTTCGTCCTCGGCGCCGGCCTCGGCATGGTCATGCAGAACCTGGTGCTGGTGGTGCAGAACTCCATCGAGGTGCAGAACCTCGGTGTGGCCACGAGCGCCGTCACCTTCTTCCGCAGCCTCGGCGGCACCGTCGGTGTCTCCGTGCTCGGTTCGGTGCTCGGCACCGTCGTCGCCCAGCAGATCACGGACGGCATCGCCGGCCTCAAGCCGGCCGACCAGGCCGTCGCGATCGAGACGCTCGGCTCCGGCGTCATCCCGCACGTCAATTCGCTGCCGGGAGCGATCCGGATCGTGGTCGAATCGGCGTACGGCTCCGGGGTTGGCACGGTGTTCCTGCTCGGTGTCCCCCTGGCGATCATCACCCTGATCATGGTCGCGCTGATGCCCAACGCCTCGCTCGGCACCCAGACGGCGATCGCCCTCGGCAACGCCAAGGCGGCACTCGACGCCGAACACGCGCAGGAGCGGGCCGACCAGCGCGAGGTCGAAGACGCCGAGGACATCCTGATCGAGGTGGGTGCCGCATCCGCCGCCCTCTCCCCGGTCGGCCGGGCGCACCCGACCGGAACCATCCAGGTGACCCGGGCGAACGAGGACCCGTCGGGAAACCCCGGCGCGGGTCGCTAGTGTGATAGTCATGACCGAGAACGTCGAGCACCCCACGGTCACCGGCCCCGGCACGCCCCCGGCGGCCGACGTCGCCGAGGCCCTGGCCGAAGTCGAAGACCAGATGATGCAGCTCGCGGCCTATGTGCGCGGCGCCATGCGCCAGGTCGCCACACACATCGACCCGGCGCTGCAGCCCTTCGGTCTCAAGATCCTGCGGCTGCTGCGACGCTGCGGCCCGACGCACGCGAGCGCCCTCGCCGAGTCGCTCGACGTGGACCGCAGTGTGATCAGCCGCCAGGCTCGGCTGCTCGAGGAGTTGGGGCTGCTGGAGCTCGCCGCCGATCCGGCCGACGGGCGCGCGAAGTTCCTCGCGGTCACCCCGTTGGCGATCGAGAAGATGGCGGCGGTGCCCGGCGGGGACAAGTCCTTCGTGCACGCCAGGTTGGCCGGCTGGCCGGAGGCCGACCTCACCCAGTTCGCGCTGCTGCTGAAGCGGCTGAACTCGCCCGCCGGCGACGAGCCGAACCCGGCCGCATAACCCGTCAGGGTCGAGTCCCCTGCGCCGGCACGGGCCGTGCAGGCATTATGGGTTGCATGAGCATCAGCGCAGACGCCCTCTCCAGTGATTTCCGCGCCAGCCGGCAGGATGGCGAGTACCCGCGCCCCCAGCTGGTGCGCCGGCACTGGCGCGAGCTGGGCGGCGAGTGGGGGTTCGAGTTCGACGACGCCGACGAGGGCCGGGCCGCCCGCTGGTACGCCCAGCCCCGGTTCGGCCGCACCATCCGGGTGCCGTTCCCGTTCGAATCGGCCGCCTCCGGCATCCACGACACCGGCTTTCACCCCGTGATCTGGTACTCCCGCCGGTTCGGGCCGGCTGACCTTGCCGCCGCCGGATTCACCGGCGACGGCACCCGGCTGCACCTGCGCTTCGGAGCCGTCGACTATCGCGCGAAAGTGTGGATCGACGGCCAGCTCGTCGGTGAGCACGAGGGCGGCCAGACCCCGTTCTCGTTCGACGTCACCGATGTTCTCGCTCCCCACCTGACCGAGCACACCGTGGTCGTGCGCGCCGAAGACGACCCGCTCGACGCCGCGCAACCGCGCGGCAAGCAGGACTGGCAGCTGGAACCCCACGTGATCTGGTACCACCGCACCAGCGGCATCTGGCAGCCGGTCTGGTTGGAGGCCACGACTGACACCGCCGTGACGCTGCTGCACTGGACGCCGGATCTCGTCGCTGGCACCGTTCGGGTACGGGTCGACCTGTCGCGGCGACCCCCGGCCGGCAGCAGTCTGTCCTACGCCCTCAGCTACGAGGGCGTGCCGGTGGCGGATGCTGCCCACACCGTTGCAGAGGCCACCTCGACCACCGTCATCACCCTGCCGGCGCTGACGAACGGTCAGGCTGCCGACGAGCTGCTCTGGAGCCCGGAGCAGCCGCGACTGCTCGACGCGACGGTAACGCTGTCGACCAACGGATCACCCGTCGACGTGGTGCACTCCTACCTCGGCCTCCGCTCCTCCGCGGTCGGCGAGGGCCGCTTCCTGCTCAACGACCGGCCGTACTTCGTGCGCTCCGTGCTGCAGCAGGGCTATTGGCCCGCCTCGCACCTGGCCAGCCCCACCGCAGAGGCGCTCCGCCGCGACGTCGAGTTGATCAAGGACCTCGGCTTCAACGCCGCCAGGGTGCACCAGAAGATCGAGGATCCGCGGTTCCTCTACTGGGCTGACCGGCTGGGCCTGCTGGTCTGGGGCGAAGCGCCCGGTGCGTTCGCGTTCAGCGCCGCGGCCGTACGGCGCACCACCGCGGAGTGGACGGCGGCGCTCGAGCGTGACCACTCGCATCCGTCGATCGTCACCTGGGTGCCCGTGAACGAGAGTTGGGGTGTGTCGCAGATTGCACACGACCCGGCCCAGGCGGCCTTCACCCGGGCCCTGGCCGACCTCACCCGGGCCCTGGATCCCTCCCGCCCTGTGGTCTCCAACGACGGCTGGGAGCACGTGCACTCGGACATCCTGACCGTGCACGACTACGACGCCGACGGCCAGGCCCTGGCCGCGCGGTACCGCGACCCAGCCGCGATCAGCCGGTTGTTGGCCGGCTCAGGGCCTGCCGGCCGCCGCCTGGTGCTGCCCGGCCAGGAGGTAGAGGGCACACCGGTGATGCTGACCGAGTTCGGTGGCATCTCGTTCCCGCGGGAGGATGCGGAGGCCGGCGCGTGGGGGTACTCGAGCGCTACCTCCACGGAGGATTTCCTCGCCAGACTGGACAACGTACTGGCCGCCGTCCATGCCAGCGCGGGGTTGGCGGGCTTCTGTTACACCCAGCTGACCGACACCCTGCAGGAGACGAACGGGTTGCTCGATGAGGACCGCAGGCCCAAGGCGCCGCTCGATCGATTGCGGGGCATCATCAGCGGTGACCGCCCCGACTGACCGGGCCGGTGTGGACAGGGGTCGAACCGGGATCAGGCCAGGGGCAGGGCGACCCGGAAGCAGGTGTGGCCGGGCCGGCTGTCCACCGTGACGTCGCCGTGGTGTGCGGCGACGACGGCCTGCACGATGGCGAGGCCGAGGCCGGTGCTGCCGCCGGTGCCACGGAACCGGGAGCTGTCGCCCCTGGCGAACCGCTCGAACAGGGTCGCGCGCAGGTTCTCCGGGATCCCGGGGCCGTCGTCGGTCACGGTCACCACGGCCAGGTCGTCCTCGATCCACAGGGCCACCTCGACCCTGGTGCCGGCGTCGGTGTGCACCCTGGCGTTGGCGAGCAGGTTGGCGAACACCTGGTGCAGGCGGGGGCCGTCGCCGGCGGCGAGAACGGGTTCCTCCGGCAGGTTGAGGTCCCAGACGTGGTCGCGGCCGGCGGCATGGGCGTCGCTGACCACGTCGACCAGCAGCCGGGTGAGGTCCACCGGATCGTGCTCGAGTTCACGGCCTTCATCCAGCCGGGCGAGCAGCAAGAGGTCTTCGACGAGGCCGGTCATCCGCACGGATTCCGACTCGATCCGGCCGATGGCGTGGATGGTGTCCGGCGGCAGTTCCTGCCCGCTGCGCCGGGTGAGTTCGGAGTAGCCGCGGATCGACGCGAGGGGTGTGCGCAGCTCGTGGCTGGCATCCGCCACGAATTGCCGCACCTTGTTCTCGCTGGCCTGCCGCGTTTCGAGGGCGAGGTCCACGTGGTCGAGCATGCGGTTGAGGGCGGAGCCCACCCGGCCCACCTCGGTGCGGGGATCGGTGTCTGCGGCGGGCACGCGGTCCACCAGCAGCACCTCGCCGCGGTCCAACGGCAGCTCGGAGACCCGAGTGGCCGTCTCGGTCACCCGTTGCAGCGGACGCAGGGCCAGGCGCACGATCGCGGTGGCGAGGAAGGCAACGACCACGATCCCGACCAGCGACACGATGCCGATGATGAGGGCGAGCTGGGTGGCGGTGCCCGTGACGCTCGATGTGGGCAGGCCGATCAGGTAGAGCGCGCCGGTGCGGGCCGTGGCCGCGAGCACCCGGTATTCACCCACGTCGCCGCCGAGGTCCACGGTGAACGGTGCGCTGGTGCCGTCTTGCTGCACGGCGTCGTCGAGTTCGGTGAGCAGCTGGCTGACCTGGTCGTTGTCCAGCGCCACGATGGTGCCGCTGTCGTCGATGAAGCCGGCGGTGACGGTGCTGCCGTCGTAGACCAGGGCGAGGGTGCCGGGCGGCTGGCCCGGCCCGTTGAGCACATCGCTGGCCGAGGAGGCGGTGAAGGTGAAGTCGGTGCTGCCCGGACGGCCGCCGAGCGCCACATCGGAGCGTTGCGCGGCGTTGGCCAGCTGGTCGTCCAGGCCGTCCATCAGGTTGGCGCTGAGGATGGCGACGCTCACCGCCCCGATCACGAGGCTCACCAGTGCGAGCATCGCGACCACGGCCACCACCAGCCGGCGGCGCAGCGTCCAGGGGGCGCGGCCGGTGCGGGTCGGGATGATCGGGGTGTCGACGGCGGGTGACCCGGCGGTCATCAGGCGATCTTCAGCATGTATCCGGCACCGCGCACGGTGTGGATCATGGGGTCGCGGCCGGCGTCGACCTTCTTGCGCAGGTAGGAGATGTAGATCTCCACAACAGAGGACTTGCCGCCGAAGTCGTAGCTCCAGACCCGGTCGAGAATCTGGGCCTTGCTGAGAACCCGGCGCGGGTTGCGCATCAGGAAGCGCAGGAGTTCGAATTCGGTCGCGGTCAGTTCGATCTGCTCACCGCCGCGGAACACCTCGTAGCTGTCCTCGTCGAGCGTGAGGTCGCCCACGGTGATTCGCGGGTCGGTGGAGTCGGACACCGCCAGGGTGGAACGGCGGATGAGTCCGCGCAGCCTGGCCACGACCTCCTCCAGGCTGAATGGCTTGGTGACGTAGTCGTCACCACCGGCGGTGAGACCGGCGATGCGGTCGTCGAGGGAGTCCTTCGCGGTGAGGAAGAGCACCGGCGTCTCGTAGCCATCCGCTCGCACCCGCTGCAGGACCTGCAGCCCATCGATGTCGGGCAGCATGATGTCCAGCACGATGGCGTCCGGTCGGAACTCGCGCGCCAGGGTGATCGCCGCGCGGCCCTCGCCCGCGGTCCGCACCTCCCAGCCCTCGTAGCGCAGGGCCATCGAGAGCAGGTCGGTGAGGGTCGGTTCGTCGTCGACGACAAGCACCCTGATCGGGGATCCGTCGGCTTTGTGGAGGCGGGGTCCGTGGGCCGACTGCTCGTTCGCTCGTGTGCTCATGCCCCCAGTATCAGTGTCCTTCCTATGAATCGGCTATACGCCGCCCACGGTGACCCTGTGAAGACGGATGCGCAGCAAGGTCGGGCGCCAACACCCGCTGGGCAGATTCATAACCTGGCCATAGTCGGCCCATAAACACGCTCCCTAGCTTCGAGATCAGAGAGGCGGGATCCCCCCTGCCATTGGACTGGAGAATCGATGTTTGTCACCTATCTGCGACGCGAGCTGGCGGGTCGCCGCAAGCAGACCGCTATCGTCGCCATCGGCATGGCGCTTGCCATCGCCCTGGTCATTATCGTCAACGCCGTCTCGAGCGGAGTGCAGTTGGCGCAGTCCACCGTGCTCGCCTCGGTGTACGGCGTCGGCACCGACATCACCGTGAGCCAGACCCCGGTGGCGCCCACAGAGGGCGAGGGCGGCGGCGGGCCGCAGAACTTCGACTTCGGCGCAGAGGACGGCGCGACAGCCGACGGCAGCACCACCGTCAACCAGGCCACCCTGTCGGTCGAACGCGGTACCACCGCCTTCGACTCCACTGCCCTGGACACCGTCGGCGGCATCGACAACGTCTCGGCCGCCGCGGCCACCCTGTCGCTGAGCAACACCACCTTCAACGGCACCCTGCCCGACCGGTCGGCCATGACCCAGGGAGAAGCGCCCACCGCCGGCGAGGCGCCCACCGGAGCCGACGGCGCCGGCGGCAGCTCGTTCAGCGTCGACTCCTTCACGGTGCTCGGACTCGACCCGGCCGATGACGCCGTCGGCCCGCTGTCCGCCGTGAGCCTCACCGACGGCCGCAGCCTCGAGAGCACCGACGCCGGGGCCAACGTCGCCGTGCTCGACGCCAGCTACGCCACCACCGCCGAACTCATCGTCGGCGACACCATCTCCCTGGCCGGCACCGACTTCACCATCGTCGGTCTCGTGACCGCCTCCTCAGCGGATGCCGCGACGGCGTCGAACGTCTACATCCCGCTCGACGTGGCGCAGACGCTGTCCGGCCTGGAGGGCCAGGTCACCGACATCTACGTGCAGGCGGCGTCGTCCACCGATATCGAGCAGGTGCAGGCGGATGTCGAGACCGCTCTCCCGGATTCCACCGTGAAGACCCAGGCCGATCTGGCCTCGAGCGTGTCCGGGTCCCTCTCCAGCGCGTCCGACCTGGTCAAGAACCTCGGCCTGTGGCTCTCGCTCATCGTGCTGGCCGCCGCCTTCCTGATCGCCATCCTGTTCACCATCTCCGGGGTCACCCGGCGCACCCGCGAATTCGGCACGCTCAAGGCCATCGGCTGGTCGAACGGCCGGATTGTGCGCCAGGTGGCCGGCGAATCCCTCGTGCAGGGCCTGATCGGCGGGGTCGTCGGCATCGCCGTCGGCCTGTTCGGCATCCTCGCGATCAACCTCGTCGCCCCCACCCTCACCGCCGGTGCCGCCAGCGCGGATGTCCCGGCAGGAATGAATGGTGCCGGCGGACGTCCCGGCGGCGGATTCGGCCAGGCCGTCGTTGAGGCGGCCACGTCGGACATCGTCCTGCAGGTGCCGGTGACCCTGTCGGTCATCCTCATCGCGGTCGGCCTGGCCGTGCTCGGCGGGCTCCTGGCCGGCGCCATCGGCGGGTGGCGCGCCTCGCGCCTGAGCCCATCCGAAGCGCTTCGCAGCATCGCCTGACCCTCACTCCGACCGACGACACCCGAATCGAGACCTTATATATGTATGAACTAACCAATGTCACCAAGAAATACGACCAGGGCAAGCGCTCGGTGACCGCCCTGAACAAGGTCACCCTGTCCATTCCCGACGGTCAGATGGTCGCCATCCAGGGGCCGACGGGCGGCGGCAAGTCGACCCTGTTGCAGATGCTGGGCGCCCTCGACCGGCCCAGCACGGGCACCGTGCAACTGGGGGCTTCCGACCTCTCCAAGCTGGGCCAGGGCCCGCTCGGCGAGATCAGGGCCAGGCAGATCGGTTTTGTGTTCCAGGGCTTCAACCTGATCCCCACCCTCACGGCGCAGGAGAATGTGGAGACCGCGCTCGCGCCGTTGGGCGTGTCGGCGGCCGACCGTACGGCCAGGGCCGCGGCGGCCCTGGCCTCCGTGGGGTTGGGCGAGCGCGGCAGCCACCTGCCGGCTGAGCTGTCCGGTGGCCAGCAGCAGCGGGTGGCCATCGCCAGGGCGCTGGTCAAGGAGCCGGCGGTGCTGCTGGCCGACGAGCCCACCGGCAACCTCGACGAGCAGACCAGGGACGAGATCATGGAGCTGCTCGAGGGGCTGTGGCGTGATCGTGGTCTCACCCTGATCGTGGTGACCCACGACTCCGCCGTAGCCAAACGAGCCCAGCGACGCCTGCTGATCAAGCAGGGCGTGGTCAAGGAGGTCGCCTGATCGGCTCGCTGCTTTGACGCGAATAACCACAGACACCCCGGGCGGTTATCGCCCGGGGTGTCCGTGGCTGTGCCGGTGGGTCTACACCCGGTGCGGATCAGGCCCGGCGGAAGCGACGGGTGAGCATCAGTGCGGCACCGAGCAGTACGGCGCTGAAGCCGGCGCCCCACACGATCGTGGTCCAGCTGGACACGCCGGTTGACGCCAGTTCAGTGGCGCTCGACGTCGGCACTGCGGTCGGGGGCGCTGTGGTCGAGGGCACTGTGGTCGAGGGCACTGTGGTCGAGCGCGGAGTCGACGGGGTGGGTGTCGGCGGGGTCACGACCACCGGCGGGGTCACCGACGTCGTGGTGCTGGGCGGGCTCGTCGGCTCGACCGGCGGAGTCGTCGGCTCGACTGGCGGGGTGGACGGCTCGACAGGCGGAGTCGTCGGCTCGACAGGCGGGGTCGTCGGCTCGACAGGCGGGGTGGACGGCTCCACCGGAGGCTCGACCGGCGGAGTCGACGGCTCGACCGGCGGCTCCACCGGCGGATCGACCGGTGGCACGACGGGCGGGTCCACCGGTGGCACCACGGGCGGATCGACCGGTGGCACCACGGGCGGATCGACCGGCGGCACGACGGGCGGGTCAACCGGCGGCACCACTGGCGGATCCACCGGCGGCACCACAGGCGGATCCACGGGCGGATCAACCGGCGGGTCCACCGGGGGATCGACCGGCGGGTCCACGGGCGGATCAACGGGCGGGTCAACCGGGGGATCAACTGGCGGGTCCACCGGCGGGTCCACCGGAGGGTCGACCGGCGGCGTCACGACATCACACCGGGGTGTCTCCCCACTGAATTCCGCGTCGTACCCGTCCGGGGTCTTGAGATCGACGAAGTAGGTGTGCGTCGTGAGGCCGTCCACCGGGATCGTGTTCTGGTAGCTCGTGCCGAAGCTCTCGACGGTGTGCTCCACATCGTCGATGGTGATGGTGACGATGTTCGGGGTGTCGTCCCACTGGGTTGTTCCGTAGAAATCGAAATTCACCGAGAGGGAGTCGCAGGTGTGGGTCACCCCAGGGGTGTGCGCGAACGCCGGAGCGACGACACCGCCGAGGGTGAGTCCGCCGATAACGAGAACGGAACCGGCGACAGTGGCCGCGGTCGTGGTGGTTTTCTTCATGGTGGGCCTTTCGGGTGGCTCAGAGTGAACTGCAAACCGCGCCCCGGTTGAGGCGCAGCGATAACTGGGATGTTCCAGGCTTTGTCTTTACGCTTCGGTGGGCACGCCGATTTCTGCCCCGACTGGAGCTCGAATGGGCGGAGGGCACCACAAATAACCTGACCAACGGTCAGATTGATGTGCTTCACCACATGAGGTGGCAGGTGCGCGGGCCGCGTGCGGCCGTCTTGATCTCGGACGAATTCCGCTCGGCCGGTCCCCCTTTATGAGGACAAGCCTAGGAAGGCCATCGCGGCCCTCGCGCCCCCACAACGGGTCATTTCGACACCGGTTTACCCCCACAACAGGTCATTTGTCCCGCGTCCGGGGGTCGGGTTTTCCGTATCCTGAGAGGGACTCAGCTGCAAACTGTCGCTCTGACCGAGTGCAGGCATGCTCGGCGAGGTGTGCGCAACGGTCGCCGAGACAGAGCAGAATGGATGACGTGCCTCACTCCCTGCTCTCCCTCTTCGACCTGGAGGAGCAGACCCCGGCCGAGGCGCCGCCCGCCGTCGCACTCCCACCCCTCCCCCATCTGGGACGCATTGTGGCCGACTCCACCAACCGGGTCGCCTGGTTGCGGGCGCGCAGCCAGGGCATCACCGCCACGGATGTCGCCAAGCTCGCCACGGAGAAGTCTGTGCACGCCGCCGCCAGGGAGAAGATCAACGGAAGCGGCTTCAGCGGTAACCCGTTCACCGATCACGGTCGGGCCAGGGAACCGGAGATCGCGGCCTGGGTACAGGCCAACTACGGCATCGAACCGAGCACCAATCTCTTCCACGCCGCCGGGCAGCCCCGTCACTTGGCCACCCCCGACGGCCTGGGCCTGGCCGGCAACGGCGTCTTCGAACTGGCCGAGATCAAGACCACCAGCAAGCCGTGGCGTAGCATCCCCCGCTCGTACCTGCGCCAGATCTGGTGGCAGCAATACGTTCTCGGTGCCGACCGCACCCTGCTGGTCTGGGAGGAGCACGACAATTTCGTGCCCCGCTCCGCGGTGCCGGAGTGCCGGTGGATCGACAGGGACGACGATCAGATCAGCATCCTGGTGGGCTACGCCAACCAGCTGATCGACCTGCTCAATCACCAGCGTGAGCGCGAACGGGCCGATGCGCCCCCGCCGTATGACTACCAGTACGACCACAACCGGTCCTCCGCGCCACCGCCCTACGACTACGGACGATAGCCGTTCGCCCCACCATCTACTGGCGCTCGACCGATGTAAGTCGAATGTTGTGATTTGATGGTGCCATGATCGACATAAGTCGCGGTGATGCGCTCGGCTCCTCCGGCACGAGCGACCTGTTCCAGATCCTCCGCGACGGCCGCTCGCGCACGCGAACCGAATTGGCCAACCTCACCGGTCTCGCGCGGTCGACCATCGCCCTGCGCATCGATTCGCTGGTGAAGCTGGGCCTCGTCGGCCCCACCACGGATGCGCCGTCCACCGGCGGCCGCCCGTCCTCCCAGGTTGCCCTGGCGACCGGGGTGAAGATCGTGCTCGCCGTCGACATCGGCGCCTCCCACGTGCGCATCGCCGTCTGCGACCTCACCGGACGGCCGCTGCACACCACGTCAACCGACCTCGCTGTCACCGAGGGGCCGAACGCCGTCCTGGGCTGGGTGATCCAGGCCGGAGACGCCCTGGTCCGCGACTCCGGCCGCGACGTCGCCGACCTGTTGGCGATCGGTGTTGGCCTGCCCGGACCCGTCGAGTACAGCACGGGCCGCCCGATCAATCCGCCGATCATGCCCGGCTGGGACCGCTTCGACGTGCGCGGCACCCTGGACGCCCATTTCCACGTGCCGGTACTGGTGGACAACGACGTGAACATCATGGCGCTCGGCGAGCGCGAGACCGCCTGGCCAGACGTGGACCACCTCATCTTCGTGAAGGTCGCCACCGGCATCGGGTCCGGGGTGATCTCCGGCGGGATCCTGCAGCGCGGCGCGCAGGGCATCGCCGGTGACATCGGCCACGTGCAGGTGCAACGTGGTGCCGACATCCCCTGCCACTGCGGTAATCGCGGCTGCCTGGAGGCCCTGGCGTCCGGGCCCGCCCTGTCGGCCGCGCTGCGCGCCATCGATCTCGACGCGATCACCAACCAAGACGTGGTCGCCCTGGTCAAGGGCGGAAACCTCGAGGCCATTCAGGCGGTGCGGCAGGCCGGCCGGGACCTGGGCGAGGTGCTCACGGCGTGCGTCAGCCTGATCAACCCGTCGGTGATCGTGATCGGCGGGTCGATGGCCCAGGCCGGCGAGCAGCTCATCGCCGGCGTGCGCGAAGTCGTCTATACCCGCTCGATGCCTCTGGCCACCCAGCACCTCCAGATTGTGCAGTCAGGGGCAGGTCCGGACGCGGCCGTGATCGGGGCCGGAATGCTGGCCATCCACCACGCCCTCTCCCCAGCCCGGATCGACGCGATGGTGCTGGACATGATGGAGAGCGCCGCCCTGGCGAAATAGCGCCGCGGCAACCGGCAGCGGGCCGTCAGCGACTGCTGAACGCGGCGTCGAATGAGGCCGTCGGAGCCTCGAAGGCCAGCGAGCGCACGAATGCGAGGGCTTCAGGCGCGCCCACGAGTCTGTCCATCCCGGCGTCCTCCCACTCCACCGAGAGTGGGCCGTCGTACCCGATCGTGTTGAGCATCCGAAAGCTGTCTTCCCAGGGCACGTCACCGTGCCCGGTGGAAATGAAGTCCCACCCGCGGCGCGGATCGGCCCAGGCCAGGTGCGAGCCCAGCCTGCCGTTCCGACCGTTCACCATCCGCTTCTTGGTGTCCTTGCAGTCCACGTGATAGATCCGGTCCCTGAAGTCCCAGAGGAAGCCCACCGGGTCCAGGTCCTGCCAGACGAAATGACTGGGGTCCCAATTGAGGCCGAACGCCTCGCGGTGACCGATGGCCTCGAGGGTTCGCACTGTGGTCCAGTAGTCGTAGGCGATCTCGCTCGGGTGCACCTCGTGCGCGAACCGCACCCCCACCTCATCGAACACGTCCAGGATCGGGTTCCAACGATCGGCGAAGTCCGCGTAGCCCGCGTCGATGGCCTCCTGGGACACCGGCGGGAACATGGCCACGTACTTCCAGATCGACGAACCGGTGAAGCCGATCACCGTCTTCACCCCGAGCTTCGCCGCGAGCCTGGCGGTGTGCTTCATCTCCTCGGCCGCTCGGCGGCGCACGCCCTCCGGGTCGCCGTCGCCCCACACCACATCAGGCAGGATGTCCCGGTGCCGCTGATCGATCGGGTCGTCACAGACGGCCTGCCCCTTGAGGTGATTGGAGATCGCGTACACCGAGAGCCCGTACTTCGCCAGGATCGCCAGCTTGCCGGCGACGTAGGCCTTGTCGTCCCAGCGCCACGGGTCCAGGTGGTCGCCCCAACAGGCGATCTCCAGCCCGTCGTAGCCCCACTCAGCGGCGAGGCGAGCAACTTCTTCAAAGGGAAGGTCGGCCCATTGGCCGGTGAACAGGGTGACGGGTCGGGGCATCGTGTACTCCAGTGGTCGGTGGATCGTCAGGATTGCGGAAGGTGGCGCGCCGGTCACGGCGCGGTTGCAGCCTATTCGTCGGTCGGGTGCTCGACTCCTGTCCAGGCGCTTCCGGAGTCCGCGCTCTGTTCCACGGCGGCAAGCACCCGCTGTACCTGCAGGCCGGCCGCGAACGACGGCTCCGGTTGGGCTTGCGCCACGATAGCCTGCACGAAGTCCATCGCCTGGTGCGTGAAACCGTGCTCGTAGCCGAGCAGGTGACCGGCCGGCCACCACGCCTTGATATACGGATGTTCCGGCTCGGTCACCAGAATGCGGGTGAAGCCCTGTCGCGTCACCGGCGCGGTCGCGTCGTAGAAGCCGAGGGCGTTGAGGTCCTCCAGGTCGAACGACACGGCACCCCGGGAACCGGCGACCTCGATGCGGAGCGCGTTCTTGCGCCCGGTGGACATCCGCGTGGCCTCGAACGACCCGAGGGCACCGCCGTCGAACCGGCCAGTGAACAGGGCCACGTCATCGACCGTCACCGCGCCCCGTTGGCTGGACGCGGTGCCCGCCAGACCGGATGAGCTGGCCAGCAGGGGGCGCTCGGTCACGAAGGTTTCCAGCAGCCCGCTGACGCTGGTGAGCCGCTGCCCGGTGATGAATTGCGCCAGGTCGATGGCGTGGGCGCCGATGTCGCCGAGGGAACCCGAGCCGGCCAGTTCCTTCTGCAGCCGCCAGGCCAGGGGAACCTCGGGGTCGACCAGCCAATCCTGCAGATACATGGCGCGCACCTGCCTGATCGTGCCGATCATTCCCTCGGCGACGAGGTCCCGGGCCAGGGTGGCCGCCGGCACCCGCCGGTAGGTGAACCCGACCATTGCGAACACACCCTTCCTGGCCGCCCTGGCTGCGGCATCCGCCATCGCCTCGGCCTCTGCGACGGTGTTGGCGAGGGGCTTTTCGCAGAGAACGTGTTTGCCGGCGTCGAGGGCGGCGATGGCGATCTCCACGTGGCTCGCTCCCGGCGTGACGATGTCGACGATGTCGATGTCGTCACGCTGCACAGCGGAGCGCCAGTCGGTGCTGGACTCTGCCCAACCCCAGGTCTCGGCCGCGGCCGTAACGGCATCGGGCTTCCGGCCCACGAGCAGGGCCATCTCCACCCGGGCGGGAAGGTCGAAGAAGCGCGGTGCGACCCGCCAGCCCTGGGAGTGTGCCGCTCCCATGAAGCCGTGCCCGATCATGGCGATTCGGAGCTTGGATGTGTCCACTGGTCCCCTTTGTTCGGCAATGAGATGGTGACGACTCCGGCATCCCGGCCGGGTCAGGACTCGAACGCGCTCGGCAGGTACTTGTCGACGTTCTCGCTCGTGACCACGGGGGCGTTCAGCACGATCCGGCTGGGCACCTCCACTTCGACGAGGTCGCTCATCGCCTTCTCCTGCACCAGCAGCCGGGCGAGCCGGATGCCATCGGCGGCCTGGGTGGACGGGTAGATGACGGTGGCCTGCAGCACACCGTCCCCGGCCTCGATCTCCCGCATCGCGTTGGCCGATCCTGCACCGCCCACCATGACGAACTCATCCCGACCGGCGGCGTCGATGGCCGCGAGCACGCCCACACCCTGATCGTCGTCGTGGTTCCAGAGAGCGTCGATCTGCGGTGCAGCGGACAGGAGCTGGGAGGCCGCAGCCTCACCGCCCTGTACCGTGAAGTCCGCCGCCACCCGGTTCGACACCGACAGGCCGCAATCGTCCAGCGCGTCGGCGAAGCCGCGGCTGCGATCCTGCGTCAACGGCAGGGAGTCGATGCCGGCGATCTCGGCAACGACGGCGTCGGGGTTGTCACCGACCTCCTCGCAAATGTAGGTGCCCGCGCTCACCCCCATGCCGTAGTTGTCACCGAGGATGGTGGTGCGGGCGGCGAAGGTGCTGGAGAACTCCCGGTCGACGTTGACCACCGGGATCCCCGCCTCCATCGCCTGGATGGCGACCTCGGTCAGGGCGGCACCGTCGGTGGGCAACAGCACGATGGCGTCCACGCCGTCGTTGATGAACCCCTCGACCTGACTGATCTGCAGGTTGGCGTCGTTGGTGCCCTCGGCGACTCGCAGGTCGATGTCGGGGTACTTCTCGGCTTCGGCGATCGCGGCGGAGTTGATGGCACCGAGCCAGCCGTGGTCGGCGGCCGGTCCGGAGAAGCCGATCACCACGGTCTCGCCGCTCTCGGCGTTGCCCTCGAGCGAGGCGGTGGTGGGCTCGACACTTGTGTCGGTGCTGCCGGGGGTGCAGGCTGCGAGCAGCCCGACCACGGCGAGCGAGGTGCCGGCGGTCAAGAGCATCCGGTGGCGCCGGGTGCGTGATGCATGCATGTGGTCCTCCTTGTTGGTGAATCGCAGTGAGCGCCAACGAAGAGGTGTCGAACATCCGGGCTATGGGTGCATCCCGATTGCCTGTCAACGCTGACGCGACACACCATAGCAGAAGTCCCGTGAATTTCGACGACTTATTCTCGTGGATCGACGTATGTGTTATGTTGCCTCCATGATCGACGACGACCATTCGGCACCGCTGTTGCGGGTGCGGGGAATCACCAAGAGTTTCGCTGGCGTGCAGGCTCTCCAGGGAGTCGACCTCGACGTTCGCGCGGCAGAGGTGCACTGCGTCCTCGGCCAGAACGGTGCCGGAAAGTCCACCCTGATCAAGGTGCTCTCCGGGGTGCACCACCCCGATGGCGGCGTCATTCGGTGGCAGGGCGACGAGGTCACCATCGCCCATCCGGTTGCCGCGCTGGGCATGGGTATCGCCACGATGTACCAGGAGTTGGACGTCGTGGACGGCCTCACCATCGCGGAGAACATCTTCCTCGGCCACGAACGGGCTGCCGGCGGTGTGCTCAAGGTGGCGGAGGCGAACCGGGCCGCCCGCGAACTGCTCGTGCGACTCGGCCACGGCAACCTGTCGCCCAGCACGGAGGTCGGCCGCCTGTCCGCGGCCAACAAGCAGATCGTCAGCATGGCCAGGGCACTCTCACACGACACCAAGCTCATCATCATGGATGAGCCCAGCGCGGTGCTGGACTCCGAGGAAGTGCGCAACCTGTTCAGGGTCATCCGCGAACTCACCGCCCAGGGCGTCGCCGTCGTCTACATCTCGCACCGGCTGGAGGAGATCCGGCAGATCGGTGACCGGATCACGGTGATCAAAGACGGCCGCAGCATGGCCGTCGGCCTGAGCGCCCAGGACACCCCCACCGCCGAACTCATCACGCTCATGACCGGGCGCGCCGTCGCGAACGTCTTCCCGGACCGGGTGCCGGTGCCGGCGGATGCCCCGGTTCTGATCGATATCACCGGCCTGGGCCTGCGCGGCCAATTCGCCGACGTGAGCCTGTCGGTGCGGGCGGGTGAGATCGTCGGACTGGCCGGACTGGTCGGCTCCGGCCGATCGGAGATTCTGGAAACCATCTACGGTGCACGCAAGGCCACCGCGGGGCAGGTGACCGTGACCGGCTCCCGGCTCACAGCCGGCTCGGTGCGCGCGGCCGTGCACGCCGGCATCGGACTGGCCCCTGAGGAACGCAAGAGCCAGGGGCTCATCCTCGACGAGCAGGTCTACCGCAACGTCACCCTGGCCACGTTCGCCAGGTTCGCCCGCGGCGGGTTCCTCGACGAACGACGGGAACGGCAGGTGTCCCTCGAGCAGATGAACGCCCTGGAGCTGCGCCCGGCCGACCCTGATCGGGCCACCCGCACCCTCTCCGGTGGCAACCAGCAGAAGGTACTGCTGGCCCGCTGGTTGGTGCACGGCACCAAGGTGCTCCTGTTGGACGAACCGACCCGGGGTGTCGACGTGGGCGCCAGGGCCGAGATCTACGCCCTCATCCGCCGGCTTGCCGCCGCCGGAACCGCGATCATCCTGGTCTCCAGCGAGATCGAGGAAGTCATCGGCCTGGCCGACCGGGTACTCGTCATCGGCGACGGCGAGGTGCTCAGCACCACCGACGCCGACGCCATCGACGAGCGCGGCGTACTGGACCTGGTCATGAAAGGAGCTGCAACGTGAGCGAACAGAACGAGGCCGTCACCGCCGGGGACCAGACGCAACCACCCTCCGGTGTGGGCCAGAAGAGCGTGGGCCAGAATCGTCCCAGTGTGTTCCGCCGAATCCTCAGCGGCTCGGTGGGCCGCAACCTCGGCCTGGTCATCGCCCTCGTGCTGCTGGGGATCGTGGGAACCATCACGGCCGGTGACAGGTTCGCCAGCGTCGACAACCTCCTCACCATCATCCGTTTCGCCTCGATCATCGGCGTGATCAGTATCGGCCTGACCTTTGTGATCACTGCGGGTGGCATCGACCTCTCCGTCGGGTCGGTGATGGGGCTGTCCACCGTGGTCGCCAGCCTCGCCGCCGTGCAGGCCGCGGCCACGCAGAGCTCGTGGATTCTGATGGTCCTGATCCCGCTGGGCGTGGGGCTCGCTGCCGGACTGGTGAACGGGATCGTGATCGCCTACGGCAATGTCGTCGCATTCATGGCCACACTGGCCATGCTCGTCGCCGCACGCGGTCTGGCGGAACTGATCTCCGGCCGCCGCACCCAGATCGTGATCGAAACCGGCTTCCTGCAGTTCACCCGGTCCGACGTGATCGGCGTTCCGCTGCTGATTTGGATCTTCCTGATCGTGGCCGTCCTGGCCTGGTTCCTGCTGAACCGCACCACGTTCGGCCGCCGCACCGTGGCCATCGGCGGCAACCGGGAGGCGACCAGACTCGCCGGCATCCGGGTGAAACGACACCTGGTCTACGTCTACCTGCTCAGCGGACTGACCGCGGGCATCGCCGGGATCATGATGCTCGGCCGCACCACCGCCGGAACGTCCACCCACGGCGGGCTGTACGAGCTCGATGCAATCGCGGCCGTGGTGGTCGGCGGAACCCTGCTCATCGGCGGGCGGGGCACGATCGTGGGCACGGTGCTCGGCGTGCTGATCTTCAGCACGCTCACCAATGTGTTCACGCAGAACAACCTGGACACCTCGGTGCAGCAGATCACCAAGGGGCTGATCATCGTGATCGCGGTGCTGCTGCAGCAGCGCTTCGCCAGCCGCGGCCCGAGCGGCACCTGACCGGGTGCGACCGGAATCCCGCTGACGGCACGCTCACCGGTGCCGTGCCGCAGAATGGGTTCATGTCTTCTACTCCGGTTCTGCCCTCGCACATGCGCGCACTCGTCATCGACAGCACCGGCGGGCCCGACGAACTCCACCTCGCCGAACTGCCGCTCCCGGCAGCGGTGAGCGACGAACTGCTCATCAGGGTCGTCGCTGCCGGCGTCAATCCCATCGACGCCAAGACCAGGGCCGGAACAGGACCGGCGGCCGTGATCCCCGCGTACCCGGCCGTGCTGGGCAACGACTTCAGCGGCGTGGTCGTGCGCTCCCCCTACGAGTCCTTCGGGTTGCAGCCCGGCGATGCGGTGTACGGCATGGCCAGGGCGCCGCGCATCGCGGGCACGTACGCCGAATACGTGGCGGTGTCGGCAATGTCCGTCTCCCGCAAACCCGCCGCCGTGAGCCACATCGAAGCCGCGGGCATCCCGTTGGCCGCGATGACGGCGTGGGGCATGGTGACGCTCGCGCAGGCGGGCCCAGGTCAGCGGATGCTGGTTCACGCCGGCAGCGGCGGCGTCGGTCACTTCGCGGTGCAGTTCGCCCGGCACCTGGGCGCCCACGTCATCGCCACCGGCTCCACCGCGTCGGTCGGGTTCCTCACCCGGCTCGGCGCCCACGAGGTGATCGACTACAGCACCACCCGGTTCGACGACACCCTGCGCGACATCGACAGTGTCATCGACCTGATCGGCAATGTGCACGACAACACCGGCACCCGCTCACTCACGGTGCTGCGCCCCGACGGGCTGCTCGTCAACGCGCCCACCGGCAGCTGGCCCACCATGCTGGCGGAAGCCACCGCGGCGGGCGTTCGCGCCACCGGGTACAAGGTCTCCGCCGACGCGCGGGTGCTCGACACCATCACCGCCCTCATCGACAACGGCACCGTGCGAGTGAACATCGACCAGGTCTTCGACCTGGCCGACGGCGCCGCCGCCCACCGGGCCATCGAGGGTGGGCACACCCGCGGCAAGATCGTGCTGCGCGTCACCGAAGCGGATGAGAGCGCAGCGTGAGCGCAGCCAAGGAGCCGGCCGGCACCACGGGCCCCACCACGGCGCGCCCGGACGGGCCGTCGCTGGTCTGGCTGCGCGACGACCTCAGGCTGGCCGACAACCCGGCCCTCACCGCCGCGGTCGAACGCGGCCGGCCCATCGCCGTGGTCTACGTGCTCGACGAGGTCTCCCCCGGCATCCGCCCGCTCGGCGGGGCTGCCCACTGGTGGCTGCACCAGAGCCTCAGCTCCCTGGCCGCAGACGCCTCCGCCCTCGGTGCCCGGCTGGTGCTGCGCCGTGGAGCGGCCGCGACCGTGATCAACCAGCTCGTCGGTGAACTGGGTGCAGGGGCGGTCTTCTGGAACCGCCGTTACGGTGCGGCCGAGCGGGAGGTGGACACCCAGATCAAGACCTCCCTCACCGACGCGGGCGTCGTGGCGCACAGCTTCGCCGGGTCGCTCCTGTTCGAACCGTGGACCATCCGCACCGGCGGCGGCACGCCGTACACGGTCTTCACCCCGTTCTGGCGGGCGTGCACCGCCGGCCCGCCGCCGCGGGCGCCCTACCCGGCGCCGGCCGCGCTCGACGACGCCGCGCGCGGGCTGGCCAGTGACGACCTGGCCGGCTGGGCGCTCGAGCCCACCAGCCCGGACTGGGCCGGTGGCCTGCGCGAGGCGTGGACGCCCGGCGAGGCATCCGCGCACGACTCCCTGGCCGCCTTTCTCGACGAGTCCCTGCCGCAATACGGCACCGAACGCGACCTACCCGCGCAGCAGGCCACGTCGCGGATGTCACCGCACCTGCGCTGGGGCGAGATCAGCCCGCACCAGATCTGGCACGCCACCGACATCGCCCGCCGCGGTCTCACCGGCGCCGCCGCCACCAGCGCCACCCGGTTCCTCACCGAGGTGGGCTGGCGGGAGTTCGCCTACCACGTGCTCTTCCACGCGCCCGATCTGGCCACCGCCAATCTGCGCCCCGGCTTCGACAACTTCCCCTGGCCGCCGCTCGACGAGCGCGCCCTGCAGGCGTGGCAGCAGGGGCGCACCGGCTTCCGCCTGGTGGATGCCGGTATGCGCGAACTGTGGCGCACCGGCAGCATGCACAATCGGGTGCGCATGGTCACGGCGTCGTTCCTGATCAAGAACCTGCTCATCGACTGGCGCGAGGGCGAGCAGTGGTTCTGGGACACCCTCGTCGACGCCGACCCGGCCAGCAATCCGTTCGGCTGGCAGTGGGTGGCCGGCTCCGGGGCGGATGCGGCCCCATACTTCCGGGTGTTCAACCCCGAACTGCAGGCGGGCAAGTTCGACCCGAACAACGAGTACGTGCGGCAGAACGTGCCCGAGTGGGGCACCCCGGCCTACCCCCAGCCGATCGTCGATCTGGGCGAAACCCGCAGGGCGGCCCTGGCCGCCTACGAATACGTCAAGGCCTCCCGCGAATCGTGAGGTAGGCGCCGGAAAAGGCGAGATTCGGGGGGTGCTCCTGGGGTGTACTCAGGCTGTGTGCCCAGGGTTGTTTTCAGAGCTGTTCTGAGGGGTGTTCCGGGCCGAGCGTCAATGTCGGTGGTAGCTGAGAGGATCTCAGTATGAGTAGCCCAGACCAGGCACCACCGCCAGTTCCGGATGATGACGACTACTCTCCGGAACCCGCCCCACCCGGATCCACCCCCACCGCTGACCACCCGCCCGGGCCCGATCGAGCCGATCCCGACTGGGTGCGCACGGAGCTGGTGCGGCGCACCGAGCTGATCGCGGCCGAGCACCGTGCCATCGCCCAAGCCCAGGCCCGGCAAGCCGAACGGCTGGTGGAACTCCAGCTCTGGAGCGAGGACCCCCAGGTGGCGTCCCGCCTGCAGGGCAGCCTGGAAGCCATTCGCCTGGCCGACCGGAACGCCGCGACGCTCAGCGCGTGTCAGGCCCGGGCGGTCGCGTTCGGCCGGTGGGAGGACCGGGAGGTGGCGAGGCGCACGATCGTGAGCGAGACCGCATGCCTGCTGAACCTGCACGAACGCACCGTGGAACGACTGCTGGACGAGTCGCTCTGGCTCTACTCCACCACGGCCACGTTCGAAGCCCTCTCGGCCGGGGAGATCAGCTACCCGCACGCCAAGGCGCTGATCGACCAGATGCGCACCCTGCCCGAGGCCGACCAGGCCGCGTTCGAAGACGCGGTGTTGCCGCACGCGAAAACCCTGCCGGTGGGCCGGTTCACCAACCGGGCCCACCGGCTACGGGAGAGACGCCACCCGGAGTCGATCGTGACCCGCACGACGAATGCCCTGGCCGAGCGGCACACCCGGTGGGAACCCGCCGCCGACGGCATGGGCTGGTTGCACTGGTACGGCACCGCGCACGACACCAAATCCGCCTTCGACCGCATCGACAGCACTGCCAAGACCCTGCAGAAGCTCGGCGATCCCGGCGCGGGAACGGGCTCGGGCTCGGGCTCGGGCTCGGGCTCGGCACCGGGGTCGGCGGCAGAGCGGGTGGAGGCCGAGCAGCAGCGCAAGCGCGGCCTCGCGCAACTTCGAGCGGACATCACCCGCGCTCTGCTGCTGGACGGTGTCACGCCCGATGGCCTTGGCGCCGGCATCCGCGGCACGGTGATGATCACCGTGCCCGTGCTGACTCTGCTGGGCCAAAGCGACGAACCCGCCACCCTCGAGGGGTATGGGCCGATCTCCCCGGAGACCGCCCGGGAAATCGCCGCCACCGCGCCCAGCTTCACCCGGCTGCTCACCCACCCCGAAACCGGCGTCGTGCTCTCGCTGGGGAAAACCCAGTACAAGAACACGAAGGCCATGAAGAAGTGGTTGCGGATGCGCGATGAGACCTGCCGGTTCCCGGGCTGCTCCCGGCCGGCGGTGACATCCGATGTCGATCACACCAACGACTGGGCCAACGGGGGAAAAACCGACTGCGACAACCTCGCCCATCTGTGTGAAGCCCACCACCGGCTCAAACACCTCTCCCGATGGCAGGTCGTTCAGGAACCGGGCGGGGTGCTGCTCTGGACCTCCCCCGGCAAGCGCAGCTACCGCACCGACCCGGCCAACCCCGTCGCACCACCCCGACCCAGACCCCCGGTCGTCACACCTAAATCCCGCAAACGACCCGCCGCGACGAGCTACCTGATGCCCGAACGACCCCAACGTCGCCCGTCACCACCGGTACCCGAGAACCCGCCGTTCTAGGAACACGTTGGCCGCTACCGAGGTCCGCATTCACTGGCCCAGCGTGGGTCCCCTGATCGTTAGAGGGCGCGCTCCAGTACGTAGTCATCTTCATAGCGCTCGCCCACCAGAAACCGCTTGATGCCCACCTGCATGAAGCCGTGTTTGCCGTAGAAGCGCAGGGCACGTACGTTCTCCTGGTTCACCCCGAGCCAGGAGCCGGCCGCCCCGCGCCCACGCGCGGCGTCGAGCGTGGCCGTCATCAGCGCGGCGGCCGTGCCACTTCCGTGCGCCTCGGCGCGCACGTAACACTTGCTGAGTTCGGCGGTGGGACGAATGCGAATCGCGCCGGCGGCATCCGCGTCGTGGGGTTCACCGAAGACCAGCATCGTGTACCCGGCGAGGGCGCCCACGGCATCTTCGGCCACGAGCAGGAGCCGATCGGGGTCGGCGAGAAAGGCCTCGAAATTAGCGGGAGCGAGCACGTCGCGCAGGAACGCGGCGATGGCGTCGGCGCTGGTGTGCGGCGGGCAGGCGAGCGCGAAGGTGGCGGCGGCCACTTCGGCGAGCGCCGCGGCCTCATCCGGGCGGGCGGGCCGCACGTGCACCTCGGCAGTGGGCTGCGCGGCAGCGTGCAGGGGCGTGGCTGGCGGGACCGTCGCGGGCGGGACGGCAGCGGGCGGGACGGCAGCGGGCGGGCTGCTGGCGGGCGGCGTGGTGTCTGGCGGCGTGGTGTCGGTCACAATCCCAGCTTCACAGCCCGCGCGCCGACACGCAAACGGCCCCGTCGGGGTACCGACGGGGCCGTTCGGGTGCGGCCGAGCGCCTACAGGTAGCGGGCGTACGCGGCGACGGTGAGGAAGGTCGGGAACTCGGGTTCGAGTGCCGCGGACCTGAACACCTCCAGGGCGTCGTCGAACCTGTCCCCGGTCGTGCGGGGCAGGGCCGCCATTTCCTCGCCGACCAGCCCGGCCACCCAGCCGGCGTCGATCTTGCGCCCATCATCCAGTGCCGAGCCGTCGTGGATCCACTGCCAGATCTGCGACCGGGAGATCTCCGCGGTCGCGGCGTCCTCCATCAGGTTGTCGATGGCCGCCGCGCCCACGCCGCGCAGCCAGGATTCGATGTAGCGCAGGGCGATGCGCACATTGTCGCGCACCCCCGCCTCGGTGATCTGACCGCCGGCAGAGGCCACATCCAGCAGGTCGGCCGCGGTCACCCGCACCTCGTCACGGGTGCGCTCCAGCTGGTTGGGCCGGTCACCGAGCACCGCATCGAACTCGGCCCTGGCGGTGGGGATGAGGTCCGGATGCGCCACCCAGGTGCCGTCGAAGCCGTCGCCGGCCTCGCGGCGCTTGTCGGCGGCGACCTGCTCGAGTGCCCGTTCGGTCACGGCGGGGTCGCGCCGGTTGGGGATGAAGGCGCTCATCCCGCCGATCGCGTACGCGCCCCGTTTGTGGCAGGTGGCCACAAGCAGCTCGGTGTACGAGCGCATGAACGGCACCGTCATGGTGATGTCCTTGCGGTCGGGCAGCACGAACCGGCGACCCCTGGCCCGGAAGGTCTTGATGATGCTGAAGATGTAGTCCCACCGCCCGGCGTTCAGGCCCGCGCAGTGGTCGCGCAGTTCATAGAGGATCTCGTCCATTTCGAACGCGGCCTGGATGGTCTCGATCAGCACCGTGGCCCTGATCGTGCCGTGCCCGATGTTGAGGTGGTCCTCGGCGTGGCTGAAGATGTCGTTCCACAGCCGCGCCTCGAGGTGGCTCTCGAGCTTGGGCAGATAGAAGTACGGGCCGCTGCCGTTCTCGATCAGCCGGCGGGCATTGTGGAACGCGTACAGGCCGAAGTCGACCAGGCTGCCGGAGGCGGGCATCCGTCGGTTGGCCCGGTCCACGAAGGTGAGGTTCTTCTCCACCAGGTGCCAGCCGCGGGGCCGCATGACGATGGTCGGGGTGGTGCCGGGGCGGGCGCCGTCCTGGCGACCGGCGGGGGCGCCGGTCACCCGGTACGCCTTGCCGTCCGGACCGTCGTACGACAGGGTGCCGCGCACCGCGTCGAACAGGGTGAGCTGGCCCTCGATCACGTTGGCCCAGGTGGGGCTGGTCGCGTCCTCCTGGTCGGCCAACCAGACGGCCGCGCCGGAGTTGAGCGCATTGATGGCCATCTTGCGGTCGGTCGGACCGGTGATCTCCACCCGGCGGTTCTCCAAGCCGGGGCCGGGGCCGGCCACCCGCCAGGACGGGTCGCTGCGGATGTGCGCGGTCTCGGGCAGGAACCGCGGATCGCGCCCGTTCGCGGCATCCACCCGGGTCTGCAGCCGCGCGGCCAGGAGGTCGTGGCGGGTGCCGGCGAAGCGGTCATGCAGTTCGGCGAGGAACTCGAGGGCCTCCGGCGTGAGGATCTCGTCGTAGCGGTCGCCGAGCTCCCCGGTGATCTCGAGGTGCGGGTGGATGGTGGTGAAACTGCCGGTACTGGTCTCCCCGAACGCGCGCCCGGTGGTCGAGCCGATCCCGGTGGTCGAGCCGATCCCGGTGGTCGAGCCGATCCCGGTGGTCGAGCTTGTCGAGACCCGGCGAGTGCTGCTCGGTGGCGCTGGTGACAGCGGTGGTGTGGTCATGATCGTGTCTCCTCTGAAGCGATGCGAATGTCTGAAGCGATGCGAATGTCGGGGCGGGCCGGCTAGAACTGCTCGGCCTCGGTGGATCCAGCCAGCGCGAGGGTGGCGCTGGTCGGGTTGAGCGCGGTGGCGATCCGGTCGAAGTAGCCGGTGCCCACCTCCCGCTGGTGGCGGGTGGCGGTGTAGCCGTCGACCTCCGAGGCGAACTCGGCCTCCTGCAGGTCGACGTATGCGCTCATCTGACGCTCGGAGTAGTCCTTGGCCAGGGTGAACATGGAGTGGTTGAGGGCGTGGAAGCCGGCCAGCGTGATGAACTGGAAGGCGTACCCGCAGGCCGCGAGCTCACGCTGGAACGCGGCGATCTGCTCGTCGTTCAGGTGCGACTTCCAGTTGAACGACGGCGAGCAGTTGTAGGCGAGCTTCTTGCCGGGGAACCGGGCGTGGATCTCCCTCGCGAAGCGCTGGGCCAGGGCCAGATCTGGCTCACTGCTCTCCACCCAGAGCAGGTCGGCGTACGGCGCGTAGGCCAGGCCGCGCGCAATCACCACGTCGGGTCCGTTCGCCGTGTCGTAGAACCCCTCGGCGGTGCGGCCGCCGGTGAGGAAGCCCTGGTCGCGCTCGTCGATGTCGCTCGTGATGAGGGTGGCCGCGAGCGAGTCGGTGCGAGCGATGATGATCGTGGGCACGCCGGCGACATCCGCCGCCAGCCGGGCCGCGTTGAGGGTGCGGATGTGCTGGCCGGTAGGCACAAGCACCTTGCCGCCCATGTGGCCGCACTTCTTCTCGCTGG
Organism: Cryobacterium inferilacus; assembly: GCF_019599185.1. Taxonomy (GTDB): domain Bacteria; phylum Actinomycetota; class Actinomycetes; order Actinomycetales; family Microbacteriaceae; genus Cryobacterium; species Cryobacterium inferilacus. The sequence goes on from NZ_JAIEUL010000012.1 coordinate 74,804, forward strand.
CCAACTGGTCCTCCCAGTGCACGCCGGCCGCGCCGGCCTCGATCATCGAGGCCATCAGCTCGTAGGCGTTCAGCGGGCCGCCGAAACCGGCCTCGGCGTCGGCGACGATGGGCGCCATCCAGTCGATGCCCTCGCCGTTGTTGGTGGCATCGGCCCCGGATGCGACCGCCTCCGCTCCCTCGATCTGGCCGGCCCGCAGCAGCGCGTTGTTGATGCGCCGAACCACGGCAGGAACCGAGTTCGCCGGGTACAGCGACTGGTCGGGGTAGGTCTGGCCGGAGAGGTTCGCGTCGGCGGCGACCTGCCAGCCGGACAGGTAGATGGCCTTGAGCCCGGCGCGCACCTGCTGCACGGCCTGGTTGCCGGTGAGCGCGCCGAGAGCGGCGACCCACTCGGGGTTCTCCGGGGTGCCGTTCTGGTGAATGAGCTCCCAGAGCTTCTCGGCCCCACGGCGGGCCAGGGTGCGCTCCTCCCGAACGGCTCCGCGCAGGGCGATCACGTCCTCCGCCGTGTAGTCGCGGCGGACCCCCTCCCAGCGCGGGTCGGCGGCCCATTCCAGGGCGAGCTCTGCGGCCGTCTGGGTCTGGTCGCCGGGGCGGGCGGCGGATGCGGCGCTTGATGCGGTGGGGTTGGTCATGGTGTTCTCCTCGGTCAGCGTCATTGCGGAACTGGTGCGGAACTGGTGCGGCTTCTGTGCCTGCACCCACTCTGCGGCGCATCATCGTCGGCAAGCCGGGCCCGATCCGAAGAAGAAAACCTGTTCTTCCGGTTGTGTGAACAATCACCGCATGTGACCATGAGCAGATGGTCACCGTCGATCCCAGCTCACCCTCCGCCGCCGCGCCCGCCCGGCCCGCAATCGCCCCGACCCCCGCCGCAGGTGGTGCCGATCCGGGCGAAACGGGTCTGGATGCGCTCACGCTGGGCCGCCGCATCCGGGACCGCCGGCACCGGCTCGGCCTCACCCTCGACACCCTGGCCACAGCCGTTGACCGGGCCCCGTCGCAGATCTCGATGATCGAGAACGGCAAACGCGAACCGAGGCTCTCGATGCTGCGGCTGATCGCGGCAGCCCTCGACACCACCGTGGACGAGCTGCTCCGCACCGACGCGCCGACCCCCAGGGCCGCCCTCGAGATCGCGGTGGAACGCGCCCAGCGCGGCCCGGTCTTCACCGCCCTGGGCCTGCCCCGCTTCCGGGTCGGCCCCGGCCAGCCCGACGACACCCTGCAGACCATCCTCACCCTGCACAACGAGATCGAACGGCTGCACCGGGAGCGGGCCGCCACCCCGGAGGAGGCCAGACGGGCCAACGCCCAACTACGCGCCGAGATGCGCGCGCGCGACAACTACTTCCCCGACCTCGAGGCCCAAGCCCTCGAGCTCCTCACCGCCGTCGGGCACTCCGGCGGTCCTGTCTCCCAGCAGGTGGTGGCCGACATGGCCGCCCATCTCGGCTTCTCCCTGCACTACGTCACCGACCTGCCGCACTCCACCCGCTCGGTCACCGACAAGCACAACGGCCGAATTTACCTGCCCACCGAGCAGTCCGCCTCCCGCGACAGCCGCTCCCCGATCCTCCAAGCGTTCGCCAGCCACCTCTGCGGGCATGCCGAACCGAAAAGTTACGCCGATTTTCTGCGCCAGCGGGTGGAGACCAATTACCTCACCGCGGCCATCCTGCTACCCGAAACCGACACCCTGCGGCTGCTCAACGACGCCAAGGCCGCCCACCGTATTTCGCTCGAAGACCTGCGCGATGCGTTCTCGGTCTCCTACGAGACCGCCGCGCACCGGTTCACCAACCTGGCCACCGCCCGGCTGGGCATCCCGGTGCACTTCATGAAGGTGCACGAGTCGGGCACCATCATCAAGGCCTACGAGAACGACGACGTGCAGTTCCCCTCCGACGCCCTCGGCGCCGTCGAGGGCAGCACCGTCTGCCGCAGCTGGACCGCCCGCACGGTCTTCGACGTGCCGGACCGGTTCAGCCCCTGGTACCAGTACACCGACACCCCCGCCGGCACCTTCTGGTGCACCTCCCGCATCGAGAAGGCCAAGGAGGGCGACTACTCGGTGAGCGTGGGTGTGCCGTTCGCACACGTCAACTGGTTCCGCGGCCGGGAGACCGCCAACCGGGCGGTATCCCGCTGCCCGGACGAATCCTGCTGCCGCCGCGCCCCTGCAGATCTCTCCGGTCGCTGGCAGGGCCAGGCCTGGCCGGTCGCCCGCACCCCCACAAGCCTGCTCGCGGCGTTGCCCACCGGCACCTTCCCGGGTGTCGACCCCACCGAGGTCTACCAGTTCCTCGAGGCCCACGCCCCCGACTAGATCCGCCGACTTGCCGGAAACCGCCCCTTCATCGCACCCGAAGGGACCTTATGCGGCAACTCGCGACAGTGCAGTTCGCCGACTTGCCGAAAATGCCCCTTCAGCTCGCCCGAAGGGCGAACTTTGCGGCAACTCGCGACAGTGCGCTGGCGAGCGGGGCGAGGGATGGGCGGATGCGCGCTGCTGTTAGAGCGCGGCGCGGGCCAGGTCGGGCAGGCGGTGCAGGGCATCGACGAGGGGGCCGAGCTCCGGCTCCTCCTCTGCGGCGGCGAGCGCGCCGGCCAGGGCCTCGTCGTAGGCCGGGCGGGCACGGGCGAGCAGGGCCTTTCCGGCCTCGGTGAGTTCGGTGTAGATCCCCCGCCGGTCATCGGCACAGAGGATGCGCGTGAGCAGCGCCCGGTCCTCCAACCGGTTCACCAGCCGGGTCGTCGCACTGCTCGACAGCGCCGCGGCGCGAGCCAGCTGCTGCATCCGCATGTGCCAGCCGTGCTGCCGACTGAGGGCGTCGAGCACGGTGAACTCGACCACAGAGAGGTCGAACCCGGACTGCAGGGCCCGCTCGAGCACGGTCTCAATGCGACCGTGCAACGCGGCCAGCGTGCGCCACCCCTGCGCCCGAACCTCCACGGCGTCGTCTTCGATGCTCATGCGTGCTGCTCCCTCGACCCGACCTGACCTGACCCTGACAGGACCAGACCCAACCCGGCCTGACCCGACACACTCGCGCAAGTACAACGCGCTTGCAACTACCAGTGTAGGCAGATCGGGCGTCCAGGCCCGCCCCACCGCTACGACTCCCGGGTGATCTCCACCTTCACGAACAACTGTGACCCGCCAGAGCCGGCGTAGACGCCGCGCAGCGGTGCGATGTCGTTGTAGTCCCGGCCGCGGCCCACGGCCACGTGCCGGTCACCGATGTCGATCTGGTTGGTGGGGTCGTAGCCGCGCCAATCCCCGCAGAACCACTCCACCCAGGCGTGCGATTCGCCCGTGACCGTCTCGCCGATGTCGGCCTGCGGTTTGGGGTGCAGGTAGCCGGACACATACCGGGCCGGAATGCCCGCCGACCGGAGGGCGCCGAGGGCGACGTGAGTGATGTCCTGACAGACACCACGCTTATCGGCCCAGGCCTCCCGCGCATTGGTTTTCACCCCGGTGACCCCCTGCACGTAGGCCATGTTCTCGCCCACGAACCGGCAGATCTCCTGCGCCGCGTCGCACGGGTCGAGCCGGCCGGCGATCTCGGCGGCAGCCGCCACCACATCCGCCGGCGGTTCGGTGAGCGCGGTCTGCCAGGACTGCTCCACCGAGGAGGTGGACCTGGCCACCAGGGCCGCCAGGTCCTCCCACGGCATCGGGTGCAGCAGATGCTCCCGCGGCGACACCTCGACGAGGCTGTTGGCGGTCAGGGTGAGTTCGCCGTGCGGGGTGAGCACCTCGAACGACGACACCCTGGTGCCCCAGTAGTCCACGTAGTTGTGGTTGCTCGAGAGCGGGCTGATGTCCAGATTGGAGTACAGCACGAACTGGTCGGGTGAGGTGACGGGCAGCATCCGCGCCTCGTTGTACGACGTCGCCACCTCGCCGTTGTAGCGGTAGCCGGTGGTGTGCCGGATGCGCAGCCGCTTCATGACGCCTCCCCCGTCCAGGTCGGCACCGCGCTGGTCGGGAAGTACCGGTTGCCGATCGACTCCGACGCCGTACTGGTGGCGTCCTGCACCATGTCCATGTGTCCGGGCAGGTCACCCAGGATTTCCATGATCGGCCGGTACTCCAACTGGCTGCGGATCTGGCCGAGGATGCGCTGCGAGGAATCGGAGACGCCCACCCGGTCGGTGCGCGGCTCGAGTTCCTGCAGGCATTGCTCTGCGCGGGTGATCGAGTACACGATCGACCGGGGGAACAGGCGGTCCAGCAGGAGGAACTCGGCCGCGTTCCGCGCCGACGGAACCCCGCGGTAGGTGCGCAGGTACGATTCGTACGCGCCGCAGGAGCGCAGAATGGTGGTCCAGGACGGCCCGCTGTTCTCGGTCAGCGACCGGGTGGCCAGGAGCCTCGCGGTCATATCGGCCTGTTCCAGGCTGCGTCCCAGGGTGAAGAACTGCCAGGCGTCGTCCCGGCTGGCGCTGGATTCGACGATCCCCACGGCCAGGGCCGCCCGCTCGCGCACCCAGCCGAAGAAGTCATGGGTCTTGGCGCTGGCGACGTTCCTCGGCATCTTCGTGTAGGTGGTGTTCAGGCACTCCCACAGTTCGGTCGACACGATCTCCCTGGCCCGGCGCGCGTTCTCCCTGGCGGCGCCGAGCGAGTACGCGATCGACGACGGATGCGTGCGGTCGGCCGCCAGGGTCGCGAGCACGTCCTTGCGGGTGAGGTCACGGTTCGGCGGAACCGGGCTGCCCATCAGGTGCAGCAGCGACCGGCAGGCCAGGTTCTCCTCGATCCACGGGTCCTCCAGCAACAGCTGCAGGTGCACATCCAGGATGCGCGCCGTTCCGTCGCTGCGTTCGATGTAGCGGCCGATCCAGAACAGGCTCTCGGCGATGCGGCTCAGCATTCGAGGGTCCTTTCAGCAGTCGGGAGAGTGCGTTGTTGCTGTTGTTGTTGCTGTTCCTGGTCCTCGTCGCCCGGCGGGGTGTCCTGCGGGGAATGATCGACGACCCGGGGCGGGATGATCGAGATCGACTGGGTGTTCGCGGCCTGTTCGTTGACGAGGCCCTGGATGTTGCGGGCCGAGCCGGTGTTGCCGAAGTCGGGCTCGAGGCCGATCACCCAGGTGTCTTTGGACCCGCCGCCCTGGCTGGAGTTCACCACGAGTTCGCCTTCGGGCAGGGCCACCCGGGTGAGGCCGCCAGGCAGCACCCAGACATCTGACCCGTCGTTGACGGCGAAGGGGCGCAGGTCGGCGTGCCGGGGCCGCATGCCGTCCTCGACGAGGGTCGGGATGGTGGACAGCTGCACCACCGGTTGGGCGATCCAGCCCCGCGGGTCCCTGAGCAACTGCTGCCGCAGGGTCGCGAGCTCCGCCTTCGTCGCCGCCGGGCCCACCACGAGACCCTTGCCGCCGGAGCCGTCGACGGGTTTGACCACGAGCTCGTCCAGCCGGTCCAGCACCTCCTCGAGGGCCAGCGGGTCTTCGAGCCGCCAGGTGTCGACGTTGGGGATGATCGCGTCCTCACCGAGGTAGTACTTGATCAGCTCTGGCAGGTAGGTGTAAACGAGCTTGTCGTCGGCGACCCCGTTTCCCACGGCGTTCGCGATGGTGACGTTGCCCAGCCGCGCCGCCATCAGGATGCCTGGCGATCCCAGCTGGGAGTCGGCGCGGAACTGCAGTGGGTCGAGGAACTCGTCGTCGACCCTGCGGTAGATCACATCCACCCGGGTGGGACCGGCGGTGGTGCGCATCCACACCCGTCCGCCGGAGCAGAACAGGTCGCGGCCCTCGACCAGCTCGACACCCATCAGGCGGGCGAGCAGGGTGTGCTCGAAGTAGGCGGAGTTGAACACGCCGGGGGTGAGCACGACGATGTTCGGGTCGTCGACGCCGGCCGGAGCGGAGGCGCGGAGGGCCTGCAACAGCTTGTTGGGGTAGTCACCCACCGGGCGTACCCGCATGGAGACGAACAGCTCAGGCAGGGTCTGCGCCATCACGCGTCGGTTGGAGATCACATAGCTGACACCGCTGGGCACCCGCACGTTGTCTTCGAGTACCCGCCAGGCGCCCACCTCATCACGGATGAGGTCGATCCCGGAGACCTGGATCCGCACGTTGTTCGCCGAGGTGATTCCGGCGGCCTGCCGGTGGAAGTGCTTGGAGGAGGTGATCAGCCCGGCCGGGATCACGCCGTCCCGCACCGCGGCCTGGGGGCCGTAGATGTCGGCGAGGAAGGCCTCGAGGGCCAGGACCCGCTGTTTGATGCCGGCCTCGACGTTCAGCCATTCCGGCTGCGCGATCACCCGGGGCACCGCGTCGAGCGGGAACGGCCGTTCCTCTCCGGCGAAGTCGAAGGTGACCCCCTGGGCGAGGTAGGAACTGGCCAGCGCATCGGTGCGACCGCGCAACTCCTCCTGCGTCATCTTGGCCAGCGCGCCGTACACGTCCTTGTACGCCGCTCGCGCCTCGGTCGGTGACAGCGAGGACGGATCGGGGAACATCTCGTCCCAGGCCGAGGTCTGACCCCGCTCGCGGGGTGGTGCGGAGGTAGCGCCATAGCCACTGAAGAGGTCAACCATGTCTGGATGCTAGTCGCCCGGTGTTGCCAGTTTGTTTCCTACTCGTGGCGCGTCGAGAAGGCAGCGCGCCGAGGCACCGACCGGCCAAAACCTGCCCCGTCCCCGTTCTGAGACCGCCCCCCGCAACTCCGACTGCATACAACAAACCGTCGTGGAGCCGGTATTTCCGGAACAAAATCGTGCAATGTGCACCGAGTTGTGCCTTTTTTGCATACAGTTAGCAGCAGTTCGATTCTGACGTCCACGTCGTTTACGTTTCGGCAGCACCAACCTGGATTCGAGTACTCATGCGCGCTGTTGCGGGGCCCCGCCGCTGGGTGGGTGTGCTGATCCTGTCGGTGCTGGCGGCCGGCGTCCTCCTCCTGGTGTCCTGGCTGATGAGTCCCCCCGCAGCGCTCCTGCAGGCTCTCTCCGGCCGCCTTCCCCTGGCAACGGCCGGCACCGTGATCTCTCCCCTGATGTCGGGCATCCTGGGCGTCGGCGGCGGCCTGCTGGCCGCGCGACACGACCGACAAACCGACAGAAGACTGCGCAGCCTGGTTATCGCCGGAGTCTGTGTCTGCCTGCTCTGGATGGCCCTGGTGAGCACATTCTGGTTCATGGTCCAGGGGGAACTGATGACACTGCTCGGTCCCGGCGCGGGTGGCCGGGCCGGAGTCAGCGTGCTGAGCACGCTACTCATCCCCTCCACCATCATCGTGTTCGGCGCCGCGGCCGTCATCGCGCTGCGGGTGCGCACGGCGACCCGGCTGGTGGCGCTCGAGGGGCACGTCTTGACGGCCCACGGCCGTGGCCTGCCTACCACCGGTCTGGTCCTCCGCCGCGTGTTGCAGCGCACGATGCCCGCGGTCCTGTTCGTGCTGATCGTCGAGTTCCTCACTCTCTACGCCGGCTCCCTGGCCGTACAGACGGTTTTCACCACGCCCACCGTCGCCGCCGCCCTGCCTCCTCTCCTGCCGTCCGAGAGCCTGCCGTTCGTGCTGAGTGCTGCCCTCCTGTGCATTATCGGCGTGATCGTGGTCGGCGTCGCCCTGGCGACGAACCACTGGGATGAGCCAACGCCGCCGGTTCAGACCGCGACCGCGGTCGCCCTGCCATCCATGCGCTTCCGCTCCACCGATTTCCTCGACATCCGGGAGCTCTGCCTCGTCCCCGTCGCGACTCCCCAGCGCGGCGATCCCCTGTCGGGCATCAGCCTCACCGTCAGCCGCGGTCAGAGCCTGGCAGTCGTGGGCGATGCCAAGGACGGCACTTCCCTGCTCTGTCTGGCCATCGCCGGCCTGCTCCCACCCGGCTTCGGCCGAGTCACCGGTTCCATCCTTTTCGACGGGACCGAGCTCATCGGCATCTCCGAACGTCGCCTTCGGCAGCAGCGCGGGCACGGCATCGGTTTCCTCACCTCGCCAGACACCTTCGGATTGGATCCGGACATTCGGATCGGAGCCCAGCTGAGCCGGATAGCCGCCAGCTGGCCGACGACATCCCGCGCACGTACGCAAGACCCAGACCTCCTCGCCGAGGTCGGGGTCACAGACGCTACCGCCGTCCTCGCGGCGTACCCGCATCAGGTGTCCGGCGTAACGGCGCAGAGGGTGCTGCTCGCGGCGGCCCTCATCCGTGAGCCTCGGCTGCTCATCGCCGACCATCCCACCCGGGGACTCGATGCCGCGGACGAAGCCGGTTTCCTCGACCTGCTGCACGGGCTCCAGCAGACACGCGGGTTCACCGTCATTCTGGCGTCGGACCGGGTCTCGAACGTACTGCGCTGCGACCGGGTCGCGGTCATGCACGAGGGCACCATCGTCGAGTACGCCTCCGCCCAGGAACTGCTCACAGCGCCCCAGCATCCGCACAGCAGGCATCTTCTCGCCGCAGGCCCGTCCGCCGGCCCGCGCAGCGTCGGCCCGCGCACCGTCGGCCCCGGTTCCGTCAACCCGGCTGCACCTACCCTGGAGGGCTGAACCGGCCGGCACGGACCTGCTGACCGGACGGATCCGACCGGATCAGTGTTCGGTCAGGGCGTTCCTGGCCCCCAGGATGTGCGACCGCATGGCCACTTCGGCCCACAGCGCGTCTTTGGTGCGAAGCGCTGTGAGGATGTCGCGGTGCTGGTGATTGCTCCGAGCCCGAAACTGCACTCCCTGCCGCCGGAACGCATCCGCCATCAGTGGCACCCTGGCCACGTTCGTCGTGAGGGCCATCAGCTGAGGAACGCCGGATGCCTGCACGATGATCCGATGGAATTCGGCGTTCAATCGACCCAGCTCCGAGATGCCCGCGTCGTCGACTGCGGTCACGAAGGGCTCCATCGTGTCGATGAGGGCGGCCAGGGTGGTCAGCTCGTCGGTGGTGATGAGACCGGCGGCCAGCCCGGCGGCGCGGCTCTCCAGTCCGGCCCGCACCACGTAGGTTTCGCGCACCTGGTCCATGGTCCACGCCACGACTGTGGCACCGCGATGGGGAACGAACGCGACCAGACCGGCCTCGGCCAGGCGCCGCAACGCTTCCCGGACCGGCGTGCGGCTGACGCCCAGCTCCACCGCCAGCGCCTGTTCCCGCAGCATGCTGCCGGCGCGCAACTGCCCAGAGAGTATCCGCGCACGCAGCGTCAGAAAGACGGTTTCTCCACCGGTAGCCAGCACTTTTTCCTTCCGATGCGTGGGACGTGGTCCCGTTTCTTTGACTGTGGCACACTCCGACGCCGGCGCGGACCCACACACCGCCAATGCCGCCCGGCCTCCCCCCACTTTGGGGGTTCCAGGTGCCCCAGGGTACGACAAAGGGCCCGTCTTTCGACGGGCCCCATGGCTACTGCTGGTGGTGCGTGAAGCGGATGCTTAGATGCTGTTCACGTCGAGCGGGATGCCAGGACCGAAGGTGGTCGAGACGGCGCCCTTGGTGATGTAGCGGCCCTTGGAGGAGCTCGGCTTGAGGCGAACGATCTCCTCGAGTGCTGCACCGATGTTCTCGTTGAGCTGGTCGGCGGTGAAGGATGCCTTGCCAACGACGAAGTGCACGTTGGAGTGCTTGTCGACGCGGAACGCGATCTTTCCACCCTTGATGTCGTTCACGGCGCGAGCCACGTCCGGCGTCACGGTGCCGGTCTTCGGGTTGGGCATGAGACCACGCGGGCCCAGAACCTTACCGAGACGACCGACCTTGCCCATGAGCTCCGGAGTGGAGACGGCGGAGTCGAACGAGGTGTAGCCGGCGGCCACCTTCTCGATGAGCTCGTCGCCACCGACCTCGTCGGCGCCGGCAGCGATAGCTGCCTCAGCCGCGGGGCCCGTTGCGAAGACGATGACGCGGGCGGTCTTGCCGGTGCCGTGAGGAAGAATCACGGTGCCGCGGACCATCTGGTCTGCCTTGCGCGGGTCGACGCCGAGCTTGAGCGCGACCTCGACGGTGGAGTTGAACTTGGCGGAGCCGGTCTCGCGAGCGAGGGTGACGGCTTCGGTGGGGGTGTAGAACTTATCGGCTTCGATCTTCTCGACCGCAGCGCGGTAGGCCTTTGACTTGGTTGCCATTTTGAATCTCCTGTAGATGCATGTGCTGAGAGCGTGGTTTTCGTGAGCCTGGCTGGCTCTTCCACTTGGTGCCTGTCGGCCGATCGGATCGATCGGGCCTGTCGGCGAAGTGTTCGACGAATCGAACGTGAGGGGTATTAGCCCTCGACCGTGATGCCCATGGAGCGAGCGGTTCCGGCGATGATCTTCGACGCAGCGTCGAGGTCATTGGCGTTGAGGTCAACCATCTTGGCCTCGGCGATTTCGAGAACCTGTGCCTTGGTGAGCTTGGCAACCTTGACGGTGTGCGGGGTTCCGCTGCCCTTGGCGACGCCGGCGGCCTTCTTGATGAGCTCCGCTGCGGGCGGGGTCTTCAGGATGAACGTGAACGAACGGTCGTCGTAGACGGTGATCTCCACCGGGATGACGTTGCCGCGCTGGGATTCGGTCTGGGCGTTGTATGCCTTGCAGAATTCCATGATGTTCACGCCGTGCTGTCCCAGCGCCGGCCCGATGGGCGGTGCGGGGTTGGCGGCGCCGGCCTTGATCTGAAGCTTGATCAGACCAGTAACCTTCTTCTTCGGTGCCATGTTCTATTCCTTTTCAATGATCGAACTCAGATCTCGCTCATCCAGCCAGTTCGCTGATCGAGCGTGTCGAGATCCGTGTTCTCCCGCGTCCCCGGCATTTCCGGGGGGCGGTGGTTTGGGGAGGTTGTTAAAGCTTGGTGACCTGGTCGAAGCTGAGCTCGACCGGGGTCTCACGCTCGAAGAGCGACACGAGCACGATGAGCTTGCCGCTCTCGGGCTTGATCTCGCTGATCGAACCGGGCAGGCCCGCGAACGAACCTTCCTTGATCGTGATGGTCTCGCCGATTTCGTAGTCGATCTCGGCGGGAAGAACGCGCTGGGCGGCCTTGCCGGGGGCACCGGACTTGGTGACCGGCACATCCTTGATCTCGACCAGGCCCTTGAGCATGCCGAAGGCTTCTTCGAAACGCAGCGGGGTGGGGTTGTGCGCGTTGCCCACGAAGCCGGTGACACCGGGGGTGTGGCGCACGACGGACCAGCTGTCTTCGTTGAGGTCCATGCGCACCAGCACGTAGCCGGGGATGCGCACTCGGGTGACCATCTTGCGCTGGCCGTTCTTGATCTCGACGACGTCTTCCATCGGAACCTCGACCTGGTAGATGAAATCTTCCATGGCCATGGACTGCTTGCGGTTCTCGATGTTCGACTTCACGCGGCGTTCGAAGCCGGCGTAGGAGTGAATGACGAACCACTTGCCGGGCTGGAAGCGCAGTTCCTTGCGGAAGGCTTCGTACGGGTCCTCGTCTTCGGGCTCTGCGTCGGCGTCGGCGTCGGCGTCCACGGCAACGGATGCGTCGCCGTCGATCTCTTCCTCGTCGTTGACGGCAACAACAGCGGCCTCTGCCTCGTCGGCGGAGTCGATGTCGAGTGCGTCGTCGACGATGGCGTCTGCCTCGGGGTCGCTGGACTCGACGAGGGCGTCGAGCGCGGCGTCGAGATCGACTTCGATATCGGCGTTCTCATCTTCGACGTGCAGGGCGACCTGCTCGGCTGCTTCGACGGAGGTTTCGTCGGCGGCGAGGGTGTTGCCCTCCTGCGCCTCGTCGTCGTTGGCGGACTGCTCGGCAGCGGTGGCCCAGTCGACGTCGTCGCGATTGGTCTCAGTCACTAAATATCAATCCTTCTTCTATTGCGTGGGCGTGAGGCTGCACCGGGTGTTGCTCACAGTTCCACGTTCATGATCAGTCGGCCATGATCAGTCGGCGCCGCTCACGCGGCACGAGTCAACTGGGAGTGCCGAATAGGAATGTGACGAGGAGTGCGAACACCCAGTCAAAGGCCGAAACCAGCGCCATCATGATCACGACGAAAATGAGAACCACTGCGGTGTAGCTGAGCAGTTCCTTGCGGGTCGGGGTGACGACCTTGCGAAGCTCGGCGAGGACCTGCGAAATAAACAGGGACAACCGAGCGAACGGACCGCGCTTTGCTTCGCGGGCCACTTTCGCGTTGGCGACGATTTCCTCGCTGGGTTCGTCGATAACTTTTCGGGCCACCTGTTACACCTTTCGTGGGCCAATGGACAGACCACCGACTTGCAGGGCGGACAGGACTCGAACCTGCAACCTGCGGTTTTGGAGACCGCTGCTCTACCAATTGAGCCACCACCCTATGCAGCGAAACCGTGAGGCATCCGTGCGACCAAAACAGGCGCAAAGAAGCTTGGCAGATTTCAACTACCGGATCGAGTCTAGGTTACCGCGAGTGCCCTGTAAAGCCAGCGCCCCTGTTCCTCGCCCTCGGCGGCCCCGTATGCTCGTACCGTGGCACACGACATCAAACGGATCTCCACCAGAATCGGCTCCATCGCGGAGTCCGCGACCCTCAAGGTCGACGGCAAGGCCAAGGCGCTGCAGGCGGCCGGCCGGCCGGTGATCAGCTTCGCGGCGGGCGAGCCCGACTTTCCCACCCCGCCCCACATCGTCGAGGCCGCGCTGGCGGCCGTGACGGACCCCCGAAACCACCGCTACACGCCGGCGGCCGGTCTGCCCGAGCTGCGGGAGGCCATCGCCGCGAAGACGCTGCGTGACAGCGGCCTCGCCGTGCCGGCATCCAGGGTGCTCGTCACCAACGGCGGCAAGCAGGCCGTCTACCAGGCCTTCGCCACCCTGCTCGACGCGGGCGACGAGGTGCTACTGCCCACGCCGTACTGGACCACATACCCCGAGGCGATCCGTCTGGCCGGCGGCGTCCCCGTCGACGTGTTCGCCGGCAGCGACCAGGGCTACCTCGTCACCGTGGAGCAGCTCGAAGCCGCTCGCACCGAGAAGACCAAGGTGCTCCTGTTCGTGTCGCCGTCCAACCCCACCGGGGCCGTCTACTCCGAGGAGCAGACCCGCGCCATCGGCGAGTGGGCCGAAGAACACGGGCTCTGGGTGATCAGCGATGAGATCTACCAGAACCTCACCTACCCTTCGACAAGCTCAGGGCAAGCCTCGACAAGCTCAGGGCAAGCGACAAAAGCTGTCTCGATCGTCGAGGCGGTTCCCGCCCTGGCCGACCGCACCATCCTGGTCAACGGCGTCGCCAAGACCTACGCCATGACCGGCTGGCGGTTGGGTTGGATGGTGGGGCCGCAGGATGCGATCACCGCCGCGGCCAACCTGCAGTCCCACCTCACCTCGAACGTGTCGAACATCTCCCAGCGCGCCGGCATCGCCGCATTGAACGGCCCGCAGGACGACGCAGAGGCCATGCGGGTCGCATTCGACCGCCGCCGCACACTCATCGTCGCCGAGCTCAACAAGATTCCCGGCATCCGCACGCCTACCCCGCAGGGAGCGTTCTACGTCTACCCCGACGTGACCGGGCTGCTCGGCCGCAGCTGGGGTGGAGTCACCCCCACCTCGTCGCTCGAACTGGCCGACCTCATCCTCGACCAGGCCGAGGTGGCCGCGGTCCCCGGTGAGGCCTTCGGCCCCAGCGGGTTCCTGCGACTGTCATACGCGCTCGGCGACGACGCGCTCCTGGAGGGCATCCAGCGCCTCCAGAAGCTCTTCGCCTAAGCCTTACTCGACGAGCACCTGCAGGCCGGCGCGCAGCTCCTCGAAGGGGCTGTCGCCGGCGTCGACCAGAGCGGTGGGGCAGGTCACGACGACGTACATGAACGATTCGGCCTGCGGCATCGCCCGACCGGCGATCTGGTTGGTGTAGTTCAGCTGCAGGTTCGGGTCGACGAAGTCGATCCGGCTGGTGACGAACTCGATGCGGCCCTGGCCATCCGGGGTGGAGAGGGCGAAGTCGGTGCTGTCGAGGTCACCGATCAGCTCGGCCCCCGTGCCGTTCTCCAACACACCCTGTTCGAGTGCTTCCATCGTCGCGAGGGTGTCGCTCAGGTCATCCGTCGCCTCGAGGTCCTGGGCCGGCTGCTTGTTCTGGGATGACGTGAACATGCAGTCGAGCTCTTCGTTGGTCGACTGGTTCACCCCCTCCTGGTCGAAGATGACGATCTCCCAGCCGTCCTGCATCGGGTAGCCCCAGATCGGGAACGCCCCACCGAAGTCGGCCTGGTCGTCCACGGCGAGGAGCGCCCCGTCCGCGACGCCGGCGCCGGGCGTCGCCGAGGGTTCTGCGCCATCGGTGGGCGGCGCGGTCTCCGTGGGCTCACCGGTTGGCGCTGCGACCGGCTGATCTGCGCCCTCGTTGGCCGTGACAGCGCCGATGACCGAGTTGACCACGATCGCGACGACAACCACGAACGCGATCATCACCAGCGCGCCACCACCGATCAGGAACCAGGCCCAGCGCGGCAACCCGCGTCGACTCGGGGCCACTGGCGGGGTGGGACCGCCGTAGACGGCGTCGGCGACGTCCGGTGCAGCGGCAGGTGCCCCGGTTTCGGCCGGGTTGGCCGGTTCGGCCGGATTGGTCGGTTCGGTCGTCATGGTGTCCCCCAAAAGATTTGTTGAAGAACCTTATCGGCATCCACCGACCGGTGGATGCCGTGGTCGGTCGGCAGGGTGTTGCCGCATGAGACTCCTGGGGCGACTCTGAGTACATGACAACTCCCACTCCGGCGGTGCGCGTGACGCGACTGAGCAAGTCCTATGGCGACGTCGACGCCGTCACCGACATCAGCTTCGACATCCAGCCAGGTGAAACGTTCGCGCTGCTCGGCCCGAACGGTGCGGGCAAGAGCAGCACCATCGAGATCCTCGAGGGTTACCGCGACCGTTCCGAAGGCGACGTCTCCGTACTCGGTGAAGACCCCCAGCACGGCGGTCTGGACTGGAAGGCCCGCATCGGCATCGTGCTGCAGTCCAGTGGCGAGAGCGGCAACGCAACGGTGACCGAACAGCTGCGTCACTTCGCAAGTCTCTACCCGCACCCACGCTCGGTCGACGAGGTGATCGCCGCGGTCGGCCTCGAGTCCAAGGCCAAGACCCGCATCCACAAGCTCTCCGGCGGGCAACAGCGCCGGGTGGATGTGGCGCTCGGCATCATCGGACGGCCGGAACTCCTGTTCCTGGACGAACCGACCACGGGCTTCGACCCCGAGGCGCGGCACCAGTTCTGGGACCTCATCCGTTCGCTCAAGGCCGAGGGAACCACCATCCTGCTCACCACGCACAACCTCGACGAGGCCGCCGAACTCAGCGACAGGGCCGGCATCATCGTGGGCGGCCGGCTGATCGACATCGGCACCATCGGCGAGCTCGGCGGCCCCACCGCCCGCATCCCGCTGGTGCGGTGGCGTGACGGCACCGGTGCGGTGCGGGAGCAACGCACGGACACCCCCGCCAGGGTCGTGGCGGAACTCGCCGCCGCGGCCGGGGGCGAGCCGGCCGATCTGCAGGTGCTGCGACCCAGCCTCGAAGACATCTACCTCGGCCTGGTTCGCCGGCACGCCGCCGAGACCGCGACCAGCCCGGAGAACGCGGAGGTGCTCGCATGAGCGCGACCCTGAACACCCAGCCAGGCGGGCAGCCCGCGAAGGCCCCCCAGGGCAAGACTCGCACCGACCGGGTCCGCACGGCCCGCCGCGGCGTGCTGCCGCTCGGGCTGGCCCGCATCGGCTTCGAGATCCGGCTGTACTTCCGTTCCACCGACACCGTCTTCTTCACCTTCCTGTTCCCGTTCATCATGCTGGGCATCTTCACCGCCGCGTTCAGCGCCCAGGGCAACATCGGCACCAACCCGGACGGCTCCGGCGGCATCAGTGTGGGCGCTTATTACCTGCCCGGCATGCTGGCGGCTGGGATGCTGCTGTCCGGGCTGCAGAACCTGGCGATCGACATCGCCGGCGAGAAGGGCGATGGCACCCTCAAACGGCTCGGCGGCACCCCGCTGTCGCCGCTGAGCTACTTCATCGGCAAGATCGGCCAGGTGCTCGTCACGGGCATCCTGCAGGCCGTTCTGCTGTTGCTCGTGGCCAGGTTCGCGTTCGACATCGCCCTGCCTACCGAGCCGGAGAAGTGGCTCACCTTCACCTGGGTGTTCCTGCTCGGCGTGATCACCTGCGCGTTCCTGGGCATCGCACTCTCCGCCCTGCCACGGTCTGGCCGCAGCGCATCCGCCGTCGTGATCCCGATCGTGCTGGTGCTGCAGTTCATCTCCGGCGTCTACCTACAGTTCAACGCGCTGCCGGAGTGGATGCAGAACGTCGCCGGCCTGTTCCCGCTCAAGTGGATGGCGCAGGGGATGCGCGCCGTCTTCCTGCCAGAGAACTTCGCCGCCCAGGAGCAGAACGGGGCGTGGGAACTGGACCTGGTGTTGCTCGCCCTGCTGATCTGGCTGGTCGTGGGGCTGGTCGGCAGTCGCCTGACCTTCCGCTGGATCCGCAAGGACGCCTGATGCGCCCGGGGCACCCGATGCGCCGTGGGCACCCGATCCGCCAGGGGCATGGGATGCTTAGCGCATGAACGCGCGGCGGTGGTGGGACCTGATCGTCACCGGATCCCTCCTCGTGCTGGCGGTGATCACCATCGACGGCTACGGGGCCGGCCCCGCCGAACGAACCGGAGGGCTGCTCTCGCTCGCGGCGATCTGGCTGGCCTACCTGGTCTGGGGGCGACGGATGCTCCGGTCGCCGCACGCGTCGGCCATGCCGGGCGACTCGGGATTCGACCACACGACCTTCCCGCTGTCGGCCCGGCTCTTCCGGATCACGCTGATCGTGGCGTGCGGGGCGGCCACGGCGTTCGACCCCAACCTGGCCACCGTGCAGGCGCTGGCCTTCCCCATCCTCTGGGCCCTGTCGACGTCGTTCACCGGCGCTGTCGTGCTTAGCGCCCTCCTGGCCGTCTCGACCGGGCTCGGCCTGTGGTTCGGCATCGGGCGCACCGTCGACGCTGCCCTGCAGGCCTCGGCGATCGAGGGCATCTCGTTCGTCTTCGCACTGGCGATGGGCACCTGGATCACCCGCATCGCCGACGCCGGCGCGGCCCAGCGCCGGTTGGTGGAGCAGCTCACCCAGGCCCAGGACGAGCTGGCGGCGGCGCACCGGGTTGCGGGCAGCGCCGCCGAGCGGGAACGCCTGGCCAGGGAGATCCACGACACCATCGCGCAGAGCCTCACGAGCCTGGTCATGCTCAGCCAGCGCACGCGACTGCAGTTGTCGGCCGTGACCGGGGACACCTCGGCGGTGGCAGACAGCATCGACCTGATCGAGTCGACCGGCCGGGACGCGCTCACCGAAGCCCGCGCCCTCGTGGCGTCGATGTCGCCGGTGCACCCCGGAGACGGCGACCTCGCCCACACCGTGACCCGGCTGGCGGACCGCTTCGAACGGGAGACGGGGATCACGGTGACGCTCGACCTGACCGGCCTCGGCCGATCCGCCGCCGACCCTGCCCCGCTGGACCGCGCGCTCGAGGTGGTGCTGCTGCGCTCTGCCCAGGAGGGCCTGGCCAACGTGCGCAAGCACTCCCAGGCGGGCGCGGCGAGCATCACCATCGACCGTTCGGCTGCGGAGGTGACCCTCACCGTCACCGACAACGGTCAGGGCCTGGGTGGCTACCGGCCGGAATCGGAGAACGGCTTCGGGCTGTCGGGCATGCGCGACCGGGTCGCCCTGGTCGGCGGCCGCCTCGAGGTGGCCAACCTCACTCGCGGCGTCGCACCGGCCGGCACCGGAGCGACCGGTACCGGCACGGCCGTGGCGGAGTCGGCCACCGGCACCGTGCTGCGGGTGACGCTGCCGCTGACTGCGGCGGGGCCGGCCGTTCTGTCGGGCGGGCACGGATGATCCGGGTGCTGGTCGCCGACGATCATCCGATCGTGCGTGGCGGCATCGTGGGTCTGCTCGGCG
This sequence comes from Cryobacterium inferilacus, assembly GCF_019599185.1. Taxonomy (GTDB): domain Bacteria; phylum Actinomycetota; class Actinomycetes; order Actinomycetales; family Microbacteriaceae; genus Cryobacterium; species Cryobacterium inferilacus. Next base: position 92,713 of record NZ_JAIEUL010000012.1, read on the forward strand.
CCGCCGCTGACATCGAGGTGGTCGGTGAGGCAGCCGACGGCCTCGCCGCGGTGCAGCTGGCCGAACAGCTGCGCCCCGACCTGGTGTTGATGGACCTGCGAATGCCCCACCTGGACGGCGCCGCGGCCACCGCACAGATCCTCGCGGACACCCCCTCCACCCGGGTGCTGATCCTCACCACCTACGAGACCGACGACCAGATCCTCGGCGCCATCGCCGCCGGCGCCAGCGGCTACCTGCTCAAGGCCGCTCCGCAGGCCGAGATCATCGAGGGCGTGCGGTCGGTTGCCGGCGGCCAGACCGTGCTCGCGCCCGTGATCGCGGCCCGGCTGGTGCAGCGGTTGCGAGCGGATGCCGCGCCAGCACCCCGCCTGTCGGCTCGCGAACTCGACGTGCTGCGCCTCGTCGCCGCCGGCCAGAGCAACCCGCAGATCGCCAGGTCGCTCTTCATCGGCGAGGCCACCGTGAAGACCCACCTGCTGCACGTCTTCGAGAAGCTCGGCGTGGGCGACCGCACCCGCGCGGTCACCCTGGCGATGGAACTGCGCCTGCTCTGACACATCCCCCGCCCCGCCCGCTGAGTTGCCGCAATATCCCCCCTGAGCGACTCCGAAGGGGACTTCTGCGGCAACTCGCGATGCGACGCCCGGAGCGGGCTCCCCGCGAGTTGCCACTTTGCGCCCGTTATGGTCGCCGCAGAGGGCCTCAACTGGCAACTCAGCGGCGGGCATGGGCGGCGAGCATGGGCACGCGCGGGCAGGCGCGGTCGCCTCAACCCGGCCCGGCTGCCCCCTCGAACGGATGCCCGGCCCGGTCAGGCAACTCGGCGGGTCAGGCCACCTGGCCGAATGTCCCCTCGATCGGACACCCGGCGCGGGTCAGGAGAGCGCGGGTCAGGAAAACAGGGCGAAGCCGACGAAGACGGGCTCTGGCTGCAGGATCACGCCGAAGTCGGACTGCACCCGCTGCTGCACGTACCGGGCCAGTTGGCCGATCTCATCGGCTGTGGCGCCGCCGGTGTTGGTGATCGCCAGGGTGTGCTTGCTCGAGATCGCCGCGGCGGAGCCCGGCAGTCTGAACCCACGGTGGATGCCGGCGTTCTCGATCAGCCAGGCGGCGCTGAGCTTGACCGTGCGCAGGACCTCGGCGCCGGGGATGGGGCCGACACCGGCATACTCGTCGAGCGGGATGACCCGGTCGGGCAGATCGACGTCGGCCTGCTTCCAGCGCGGGGCGGTCTCCGGCAGGGTCCGGGCGAAGCTCTCCGTCACGATCGGGTTGGTGAAGAACGAGCCGGCGCTGAAGGTGTCGGTGTCGGCCGGGTCGAGCACCATGCCCTTGCCGGCGCGCAACCCGAGCACGCTGCGGCGCAGCTCGTCCAGCGGCACCCGATCGCCCAGCTGCACGCCCAGCGCCTGGGCCAGCTGCGGGTAACTGACCGGCTGACCGAGGGCGCTGCCGAGCACCTCGGCCGTCGACGTCATGTCGCGCAGCTCAAGTTCGATGGCGAGAACCACTCCGCGCCTGCCCTGCTTGAGCACCGAGGTGCGGTAGCCCAGGCCCAGCTCGGCGGCGGCGAGGTGTTCCACCTCGCCGGTTTCGTAGTCCAGAAAGTCGATCGCGACGAGGCTGCTGGCCAGCTCCTGGCCGTACGCACCGATGTTCTGCACCGGGGCGGCCCCGCTGGTGCCGGGGATGCCGGACAGCGCTTCGATGCCCGCCCAGCCGTTGGCCACGGTGCGGGCGACCAGGTCGTCCCAGGGCTCCCCGGCCTGCACCCGGATGCGCACGGGTCGCCCGGCCTGCACGGCGTCGGTGTCGACGACAGGCACGGTGTCGGCATCCGGCACGGTGTCGACGACAGGCCCGGAATCGGCATCCGGCCCGGCGTCGAGCACCTCGATGCCGCGGGTGACGACGTGGATGACGGTGCCGTCGAAGCCCGCATCGGCGGCGACGGTGTTCGAACCGCCGCCGAGCAGCAGCCAGGGCTCGTCGGAGCTCCACACCTCGAGGGCGGCCTGCACCAGAGCGGCCTCATCGGCAGGGGCGACGAGGCGCGCGGGCACACCGCCGACGCGCAGGGTGGTCAGGCTGGACAGGGCAACGGGGTCCGTCATGGCCGCCTAGACCAGCGAGACGCGAGCTTGCGCCTTGCCGAGCACGGTCACCGCGTTGAACGTGACGGTGAGGTCGATCCGGGCGACGCCGGCCTCGGCCTCGAGCGCGCCCACCTTGGCGACCACGGTCACGACGGCGCCGAGGTCGGGATCCACCGGCACCGGACGGGTGAACCGCACCTGGTAGTCGAGCACCCTGGCCGGGTCGCCCGCCCAGTCCACGACGGGCTGGATGGCCAGGCCCATGGTGAGCATGCCGTGCGCGAGCACGCCGGGCAGCCCCACCGCGTGGGCCACGTCGTCGCGGTAGTGGATGGGGTTGAAGTCTCCGGAGGCGCCGGCGTAGCGCACGAGGGAATCCCGGGTGAGCGGGAAGCTGCTCTCGGCGACGATGTCGCCGACCGTGAGGCTGTCGATGGCGGGCGTGACGGGTGCGCTGATGGTCATTCGTCTCCCCTGACGACGAGGGTGGAGGTAGCGGTGACGACGTGGGCGCCGGATGCGTCGACGATCGTCGACTCCGCGGTGACCATCGAGTGGCCGCCGAGGCTCTTCACGCTGGCGACCCGGAGGGTGGCGGTGAGTTCGTCACCGGCAACGATCGGCCGGCTGAAGCTGAAGCGCTGGTCGCCGTGCACTACTCGGGTGAAGTCGATGCCGGCATCCGGCTCGGCGAGCAGCTGAGCGAGGGTGGCTTCCTGCACGACCACGGCGAACGTGGGCGGAGCGACGAGGTCGCTGTGCCCGGCGGCGCGGGCGGCGTCGAGGTCGACGTTGATCGGGTTCGTCGAGAAGACGGCACGCGAAAACTCGCGCACCTTCTCCCTGCCGACGAGATACGGCGGCACGGCGGGAAAGACCCGGCCCTGGATTGCTGGATTCACAGACACATACCGAGTGTACTTGCGCCCCGCCCGCGAACGACGAGCGTGGCAGGGCCGGCACGAGAGCGGAGCCGGACGAGGAGCCAAGAGCGGAGGAATTGTCGACAACGGCGCTCTGGGGCAGACTTGGCCGGTGGACTATCGACGAGTTGCCCTGACCGACCCCGAGGTCGTACCCCTGCTCACCGGTCTCCGTCAGGAGTACGAGGCTCGTTACGGCAACGGTGCCGGCGACTCCGTGCTCGATGTGGACGCCACCGAGTTCGACGCGCCGACCGGCGCTTTCGTGGTGCTCCTCGACGAGGGCACTACCGTCGCCGGTGGCGGCATCCGACGCATCGACGACACGACCGTCGAGGTGAAGCGGATGTGGACCAACCCCGACTACCGCCGCCAGGGCCACGCCATGCGCACCCTGCGGGAACTAGCCGGCCTGGCCCGTCAGCTCGGCTACCACACGGTGCGCCTGGAGACCGGGCACGCCCAACCGGAAGCGCTGGCGCTGTACCGCGGCCTGGGTTTCAGCCATATCGACAGCTACGGCCCGTACGACCACGCGCAGGCGTTCGAATTCGGCCTCGACGACCTCACGTCAACGCCCCGCCACTGACCGGATCCGAACCGGGAGAGACGGGGCGTCGAACGAACCTGACGTGACTAGACGGCGGGGATGACCAGGCCGCCCCAGGTCTCGTCCATGAATGCCTGCGTCTCGTCGGAGAGCAGCAATTCGGTGAGCTTGACGATGCGCGGGTCGCTCTCGAGCTCCGGCGTGGTGGCCAGCACGTTGAAGTACGGGCTGTCCGAGCCCTCGATCAGGATCGCCTGCTCTGCGGTGAGACCGGCCGGCAGCGCGAACGAGATGGTGACGAAGGCGACGTCGACGTCCTGCACGGCCTGCGGCAGGGTGGCGTTCTCGATTTCCTGGAACTCGAAGTCGCGCGGGTTGTCGATGATGTCGGCGATCGAGATGGGCTCGTCGGTGGTCTCGATCAGGCCTTCGGCGGCGAGGATCTTGAGCGCGCGGCCCTCATTGGTCGGGTCGTTGGGGATGGCGATGGTGGCGCCGTCCTTGAGGTCGTCGAGCGAGTCGACGGAGTCGCTGTAGAACGCGGCGCTGGGCAGGTAGATCTCACCGACGCTCACCAGGCTGCCGCCGGCCTGGGTGTTGTAGGTCTCCAGGAAGGTGTCGTTCTGGAACAGGTTCGCGTCTATCGAGCCGTCGGAGAGCGCCACGTTGGGGGTGTTGTAGTCGGTGGACTCCTGGAATTCGATCTCCAGGCCGGCGTCGGCGGCCAGGTTCTCCTGCACGAACTCGAGGATGTCGCCGGCCGGGGTGGCCAGGGCGCCCACGGTGATCGTGCCGAGGTCGCCGTCGGCGGCGGGCGTGGCGGGCTCGTCGGAGGAGCCGGCGCAGGCGGTGAGGGCGAAGACGGCGGAGAGGGCGACGGTGGCACCGGCAAGGCGCGTGCTGCGGGAGGTGAACTGCATGGGAGGGCTCTTCTCGTGGGGGGTGGGCTGGGATGGCCACGCCGTCATGCTGACTTCGACGCGGCCGGGGTGGGTCTGGGAGGTCAGGTGCCTGGCATCACGCTGGCGCGCAGCGCGGGCGAGGCCTTCTCGGCGCGGGTGGGCCGGGACTTGTGCGCGAACCGTTTGGCCAGCAACGTCGCCAACCCCTGCAGCACCATCACGATCGCGAAGATCACGATGATCACGGCCACCATGTGGATGGTGCTGTATCGCTGGTAGCCGTAGCGCACGGCCACATCGCCCAGCCCGCCACCGGCGACGGTGCCGACCATGGCGGAGAAGTTGATGATCGAGGTGACCGTGGTGGACAGGCCCAGGATCATCGGCGAGAGCGCCTCGGGCACGAGCACCTTCGACACGATCTGCCAGCGGGTGGCGCCGAGCGACTCCGCCGCCTCGATCAGGCCGGTGTCGACCTCCTTGATGGCGATCTCCACCATCCGGGCGAAGAACGGGATGGCCACGACGGCCAGCGGCACGATCGCCGCTGTGGGGCCGATGAAGGTGCCGACCACCAGCCGGGTGAACGGGATCAGCGCCACCATCAGGATGATGAACGGCACGCTGCGGCCGAGGTTGACGACGAATTCGAGCACCCGGTTGATCACCCGGCCGGCACGGCGGGAGCCGAACGGGCTCTCGAACAGGCCGCCGGATTCGGTGCCGACCAAGAGGATGCCCAGCGGGAGTCCCACGATGATGGTGATCAGCAGCGAGACGCCCACCATGTACAGGGTCTGACCGGTGCCGACGAGCAGCACCTGGAACAGACCAGACCAGAAGTCGGGTGCGGATGGATCGATCACGGTTACTCCCCCACGATTTCGACGAGCATGCCCTGCCGGCGCAGGTCCGCGATGGGCGCGGCGTGTCCGGCCGGGTTGCCCGGCAGGGCCAGTCGGGTGCGGCCGGCCTGGTTGCCGCCGATGGTTTCGATCGCGGCGCCGAGGATGGAGACGTCCAGGCCGTAGGTGCGGGCGAGCTGCGCGATCACGGGACTGTCGGCCGAGCCGCCGCTGAAGGTGATGTCGATGACGGTGTCACCAGGACGGGACGGCGGGTCACCGAGCGGGAAGAGTTCGTGTGCGAGGCGGGAGCCGGCGGTGGAGATCAGCTCGACGATGCGGCCCTGCTCGATGATGCGGCCGCCCTCGATCAGCGCGGCAGAATCGCAGACGCGCTTGACGACATCCATCTCGTGCGTGATCAGCAGCACCGTCAGGCCCAGTTCGGTGTTGATCTTCTTCACCAGGTCCAGGATCGACCGGGTGGTTTCGGGGTCGAGGGCGCTGGTGGCCTCGTCGGAGAGCAGGACCTTGGGGTTGCCGGCCAGCGCCCTGGCGATGCCCACCCGCTGCTTCTGCCCGCCGGAGAGTTCGGACGGGTACGCGCCGGCCTTGTCATCGAGGCCGACCAGCTCGAGGATCTCCAGCGCCCGGCGGCGGCGCTGCTCACCGTCGACGCCGATGATCTCGAGGCCCAGTTCCACATTGCCGCGCACGGTGCGCCCGGCGAGCAGGTTGAAGTGCTGGAAGACCATGCCGATCTTGCGGCGGGCGGTTCGCAGCGCGGCCGGCGATAGCGCGGTGAGTTCGTCGCCGTCCACGGTCACGGTGCCGGAGTCTGGCCGTTCGAGCAGGTTGACGGCACGGATGAGGGTGCTCTTGCCTGCGCCGCTCTGGCCGATCACGCCGAAGATCTCGCCCTCGGCAACCTCGAGCGAGACATCCTGCAGGGCAGCGGTGACGGTACCGCCGGAGCGGAAGGTCTTGGATACATGCTGTACGGATATCACGGCGGTTCCTGAGGATTCTCCGCGGCCTATTACCGCAGTACTTCCGAGTGTGTCAATTGCAACGCCGCGGGCCAAATCACTGTGACGGTTTGTGTCAGGCATGCCGATACCCGCTGTGAGGGATAACGTGGACACGTTATGCATAACAAACTGACTCCCCACCCCGATCTTCCGATCGACCTGCCCACCGACGAACGCCTCGCCAAGGCGGTCGAGCACTACGGCGAGTCCGTCGTTGTCGACCACTCCGTCGCCCTGATGCGCGGCAAGAACGCCGGCAAGGACTTCCTGCTCTACGTCGGCGGCCGGCACGCCCTCGGCATCCTCGAGGGTGCCCCCGCCCTGTACTGGCCCGAGCTGTGGGGCGCCCGCGCCCTGCTGCACGTCTGGAACGACTCCGCCGCCCCCTATGTGGTCGTCGGCCTCAACAACGAGGCCTGGCGCATCCGTGAAATGTGCGCGAAGGTCGTGCTGCTGCGCGGGCTGGATGTGGCGCCCAAGCTGGTGAAGGCCACGACAGACGAGGTGCCCCGCGTGCGGGTCGCCGCCCTCAACGCCCTCGCCGTGCAGGGTCGCGAGCAGGACATCCCCACCATTGCGGTGCGCCTGCGCGACCCCGACAAAGACGTACGCCGCGCCGCTCAGCAGGCCCGCGACGCCATCGTCAGCCGGCTCAACCTGCCCAAGGAGTAACCCACGAACGCCATGGCCACTCCGCCCCGCAGCACGCAGCCCTACCGACGGTACGTGGCGATGGGTGACAGCTTCACCGAGGGTGTCGGCGACGACCTGCCCGACGGCCAGGTGCGCGGTTGGGCCGACCTCGTCGCGCTCGGCCTGGCCGCCGCAGCCGTCGAGCCGGTGTCGTACGCGAACCTCGCCATCCGCGGCAAGCTGCTCGGCCCGATCGTGAACGACCAGCTCGAACCGGCTCTGGCCATGAAGCCCGACCTCCTCACCGTCTGCGGCGGCGGCAACGACATGATGCGGCCCCGGGTGGAGATCTCCTACGTGGTCGACCTGCTCGACCGGGTGGTGGACCGGGCCGTGGCCGACGGCATCCACGTGGTGGTGCTCAGCGGCGGCAACCCGTCCAGGCACCTGCCGCTCGGCTCGCTCATGCAGAAGCGTGGCGACCGGCTCGCCGAGGCGGCCAGGGCGACCTTCAGCAAGCCCGGCGTGACCCTGGTCGACAACTGGGTCGACACCGACCTCACCCAGAGCCGGTTCTGGTCGGCCGACAAGCTGCACCTCAACGCCCGCGGGCACACCAGGGTCGCCACGAGTGTGCTCAGCGCCCTCGACGTGCCGATCCCGGCCGGCTGGACGAACGGTGAGGCCGGTGAGGCCGCACCGCGCGAACGCATCCAGGACACCGCCGCGTACTACGCCGCCTACGTGCTGCCCTGGATCGGCCGCCGGCTGACCGGTAAGTCCTCCGGTGACGGCCGCCCGCCGAAGCGTCCAGAACTCACGGTCGTCGAGACGCCGTAACCGGTTCTGGCCGCCTCCTGGTTCCTTCGGCCGCCGGCCCGGGTTGTCAGCGTGCCGCCACCTGGCCGGCGAGGTAGCCGCCGAAGCCACCGGGAACCCGGCCCTGCAGCCGGCCGGAGGTGAGCACAGGGATGAGCGCGGTGCGGCATTCCCTGGCCTCGAGCCGGCGCAGTTCCGTCACCAGGAGTACATCCTCGTCGGAGTCGACATCGCTGAACCCGCCCGCCTGCAGGTAACGGTCGGCGCGCACGCCCAGGTTGGCGCCGTGCACGTGCGGATGCCCGTCGACGAGGGTGTGCACCCCGTGCCAGCGGGCGCGTTCCTGCTCCGGCAGTTCCTCGTCTGGCAGCACGGTGCCCAGAACCAGCTCGGTGCCGGCGCCGGCCAGGGCCAGCTGCACCGCCAGCCATCGTCTGGGCACCGCAGAGTCGGCATCCGTCGTGGCCACCCAGGTATTCGCCGCCGCGCCGGCACTGGGCGGCAGCAGCAGTGCCACGCCGGCCCGGCGGGCTGAGCCGACCGACCCTGCCGTCACCTCCAGCGCCTGAAACTGCGGCCAGCCGGCCACCACAGCGGCGGATGCGTCGGTGCAGAGGTCCAGCACCACGACCACCGAGATGGTGGGGGCATCGGCGCCGAACTCCTCGGTCACAGCCTGTACGGCGTCGGCGAGCGCGGCCAGGCAGCGCGGCAGCCGGCTCTCCTCGTTGCGCGCAGGCACCACCACGATGAGGTGGTCGATCCGGTTGCCCATCAGGCCAGACCTTCCCGCTGTGCCACGGATGGCGCCGGCTGCGGCTCGTACACCTCGAGCACAAAATCGCGTTCCAGGTGCCGCACCGTGCGGTCCAGGCCGGGCAGTGCGGCGAGCGCCGCGTGCACATCATCGCCGCCGAGGGGGTATTCCCCCACCGGGTGGCGCCAGTGGCAGGCGACGAGCGTCCCACCTGGGCGCAGGCTCGCGCGGCAGTTCTCGAGCAGCACGGCCAGGTCGGCCGGGGAGCAATAGTAGCCGATCTCCGATAGCACCACCAGGTCGAAGGTGCCGGCCGGCCACTCGGCGGGCAGGACACGCCGTTCCACGGTGACGCCGGGCAGGTCGGCGAGGCGGTCGCGGGCCACCGCGAGGGCCTGCTCGTTGATGTCGGTGGCCAGCAGGGTGTCGGAGCGCTCGGCCAGCTCCCGGCTGAGCACGCCGATGGAGCAGCCCAGTTCGAGGGCGTCGCCGTACCGGGCCAGCGGCAGCGCCGCCAGGGTGGCGGCACGCTTGCGGGCCTCGTACCAGCGGGTTTCGAAGCCCCACGGGTCCACCGAGCCGGCGTAGAAGTCCTCGAAGAACCCGGCCGTGAGGCTCTCCCCGGCCGACCCGGCCACGGTCGGGCCGGTGTCGGTGTTGGTTGCTGCGTCGGTGTCGACCGCTGCGCCGAGGAACGTCTCGTGGTCCCGGTCGAAGTGGGCGGCGAATCCAGGGCTCACGATCGCCTCGTCACCCGGCCGGTCAGAGAGTGGCTCCACCTGGCTGCCGTGCGCGGCCAGCGCGATCCGCTTGTGCTCCAGAGCGGTGCCGTCCAGGTCCCATCGCCACCTGGTGATCGGGTCGGCGTCGCCCGGCCAGATCTCGTCGTCCGGGGTCGACCAGTGCCAGGCCCAGATCGGGTACTCCAGCAGGCGGGCGCCCGTGCGCCGCGCCACCATCGCCGCCGCCGTGCCGGCCACGGCATGGTCGGGGTGGCCGTCCTGCCGCCAGGGGGCCACCAGCCAGGTGGACGCACTCGTGGCGCCCGCGGCAGTCTCGGCGCCGGCCGCATCCGCCGTCTCACGATCAGACCCACCGCCGGTCTGATCGGTCATGGCTTCGTCCCAGAGCGCCTCCTCGAGGCTGTTGTGGTGCTGGGTCAGGTCACCGTCGGGCAGGTCGAGCAGGCGCACCCGCGCGTCCGGAGCCAGTGCGTGCACGGCGGTCACCACCTCCACCCGCCGGATCGCGGCGAGATCGTCCGGGGTGTGCGTGGGCGAATGCGGATGCGACGCCTCACCATTGGTCGCGACGACGACGGTCACCGGAATACCCCGCCCGGCGGCAGCGGTGATCAGGCCGCCGGCGCCGAGGGTCTCGTCGTCGGGGTGCGCGGCCAGCACGATCAGCCGCGCGCAGTCGGTCAAGACCAGCGGGCCGGCCGCGGCCGACCAGCCGTTCTGCGCCCAGATCCGCTCGCTCGTGCCGGCCTCGTGGTGGCTGAAGCTCACCATGCGGCGTCACCCCCGGTGAGCAGGCGGGCGCCGAGGGCGGCATCGTCGCGCTCGGCATGGTGCTGACGCACGTACAGGGTGAGGTCGGCCGTGCGCCTGGCGTGCCGGGCGTCCAGGGCGAGCGGCGCGGGACCGAGCGCGTGCCCCACCCGGCCGAGCACCTCATCCACGGTGCGGGCGACCAGCCCGCGCACCCTGGCGGCAAGCAGGGTGCCCGCCTCACCGACGGCCTCACCGGCGTCGATCATCGCCGCCGCATCCGCCAGCGCCGCGCCCGCGCCCAGCAGGGCCAGGTCGACCGCGCCCAGGTGGGCCCGCATGATCTGGTCCGGCTCCCGCTCGGCCGCGGCGGCGGCCAGCCGTCTGGCCACACCGACGGCGCCGCCCCACCAGCAGGCGGCCACCTGGATTCCGCCCCAGCTGAACCCCGGGCGGGTGAGGTACCAGTCGTCGGCGCCCACGGGTTCGGCGGCCACGGCGACGAAGTCCACCGGCCCGCTGGGCACCTGCGTCAGCCCCGTCGCCACCCAGGCGCCGTTCTGCACGGTGACGCCGGGTGCACTCAGGTCCACCGCGAACAGTCGACGGTGGGCGGGCGTGACACCCTCCGCGGTGGTGTGCGCGGTCACCAGGGCCCGATCGAGTGAGCCGGCCAGCGAGCACCACGGCTTGCCGCCGTCCAGGTGCCAGCCATCGGACTCGCGGGTGGCGCTCACCCGCTGCCGGGGCGCTTCGGCGGCGAAGACCCCCCAGCTCCGGTCCGCTGCCCCTGCCGTTTCGACCGCGTCTGCGTCTGCGTCGGCCTGCGCCAGGATGCTGAGCGCATCGATGTGGGCCTCGAGCACCCGGGCTGCGGTGAGGTCGGCCGCGGCAATCGTGGCCAGCGCATCAAAGAGGTCGCTGGTGCGCCCGGCGCCCGGCCGGGGCAGGTCCACCGCCACATCCACGGCGAAGGCGATGGCCCGTTCGGCGTCGCCGTCCACGGCCCACGCCGCCGCTCCGAGCCGGTCCAGATCGGCACCCGACCCGTCCCGCCGCGCACCGCCGGAGCGCACACCTCCGACCCGCACCGCCGCCGCGCTCGACTCCGTCATCATGACTCTCCCCACCATTCACCGGGATGGCCGAGACAACACGCCACGCCACATCCGTCACAGAGCCGGATGCCCCCGTCAGCACATCCTGCCAAACGCGGTGCCGAATCGGAAAAAGGAACCCGCCCCGACCTGTCGGCCGAGTCGAAATCGGGCTACCATACCCCTCATACGGGGGTGTTCCCCGAAGTGTGTCCCTGAGGCACCGTTGATAGGGCCCGACCGAGGCCACACACGAAGCATCCCCGCATGGGGTGGGCCGTCATCGGGGTGGCCCGCCCCTTTCTCTGCGCCCAGCGCCACTGCACCCAGCACCTCTGCACCCGGGAGCCCCGGCACCCGGGCCTCCGCACCCCGGCCAGCCGGGCCGCACAACCGCGATGCGCGGGCGACGCGCCGGTTCGCGGGTGGCGGGCCACCCGCGGACCGGCGCCTGACCCGCGCATCGCAGGTTCGCCGAGCCGTCCGCCGCCCGGTCGGGGCGTCAGGCCCGCGCGGTCTCCGTTTCGCGCACCGGGGTGTCCGCCGGCGCGCGCAGCACCGACGTCTCCACGTACCGGCCGTCGGCCAGGGTCACCCGGTGTACCGCGCCGGTGAGGCTGATCTCGGCGGTGGTCTCCTTGCCGGCACACGAGGGCCCCACCCACAGTTCCACGGCGCCGGGTTCGACGATGCGTTCGTGGCGCAGACCCGTGAACGCCAGCCGGGCGGTCGGCACCCGGAAGGTGACCTGGGCCTCTTCGCCGGGCTCGAGCGTGACGCGGTGGTAGCCGAGCAGCTGCGCCACCGGCCTGGTGACGCTGGCGTAGGTGTCCTTGGCGTAGAGCTGCACCAGATCGGTGCCGGCCCGCTCGCCGGTGTTACGGATGCGCACACTCGCCGTGAACGTACCGCCGGCGGCGACCTCCGCGTCGGCCGTCAGGTCGGTGCGCTCGAAGGTGGTGTAGCTGAGTCCGTGCCCGAAGGGCAGCACGGGGGTGCTGTCCACGCTGGTGACATCCGACGGCCCACCCAGGATCGGGTGCAGGTAGGAGAACGGCTGCGCGCCGGCGGACCGGGGCAGCGACACCGGCAGGTGCCCGGTGGGGGCGACGGCGCCGGAGAGCACCGAGGCGATCGCCACGCCGCCCTCTTCGCCGGGGAAGAACGCCTGCAGCACCGCTGCCGGGGCCAGCGGGCCCTCGACGGCCCACGCCACGGCGTACGGCCGGCCGGTCATCAGCACCATGACCACGGGAGTGCCCGTGGCGACTACGGCCTCCACCAGGTCGCGCTGCAGACCGGGAAGCTCCAGGCTCTCCACGTCGTTGCCCTCGCCCACGGTGCCGCGGCCGAACAGGCCGGCCCGGTCGCCCACGACCACCACGGCCACGTCGGCGGCGCGAGCCGTCTCGACGGCGGCGGCGATCGCGGACGAGTCAGAGCCCTCCACCTCGCAGCCGGCGGCGAACACGACCTCGGCGGAGGGGAACTCCTTCGCCAGCGCCTCCAGCACCGTGGGCATCTCCAGGTCAGCCGGCACGTCGGGGTGGTGCGCGAGCACGTGGTTGACGAACGAGTAGCAGCCCATCAGGGCCTCGGTCGAGTCGGCGTTCGGGCCCAGCACCGCGATGGTGGCCGGTCCACGGTCGCCGGCGCCCACGAGCGGCAGGACGCCGTTGTTGGTCAGCAGGATCAGGGATTCCTCGGCGAGCACCCGCGCCACGCGGCGGTGCTCAGGCGAGTCCAGGTCGATCTCGGTCGGCGCCATGGTGAACGTCTCGTCGAGCAGGCCCAGGTCCTCCTTCTGTGCCAGCACCCGCAGCACGGCCCGGTCGATCAGGGCCTCGTCGGTCTGTCCGGCCCGCACCCGCTCGATCAGCGGGGCGAGGAAGGCGTCGCCGGTGGGCAGCTCCACGTCGATCCCGGCGGTGAGCGCGAGCTCGGCCGCCTCGCCGCGGTCGGCGGCGACGGCGTGCATGAGTTGCAGGAACGCCACCGAGAAGTAGTCGGAGACGACAACGCCGTCGAAGCCCCAGCGGTCGCGGAGGATCTCGGTGAGGTACTCCGGGGTGCCACCGACGGGTGCGCCGTCGATCTCGGCGTACGAGTTCATCACCGACCGCACCCCGCCGTCGAGCACGGCCATCTCGAACGGCGGCAGGAACACGTCGTTGATCTCCCGCGACCCGGCGTGCACCGGCGCGTGGTTGCGGCCGGCCTGCGTGGCCGAATAGCCCACGAAGTGCTTGAGGGTGGCGTGCACCCCGGCCGCCTGCAGGCCGGTGACGTAGGCGGTGCCGATGGTGCCGACAACGTAGGGATCTTCGGCGATGCACTCGTCGACCCGGCCCCAGCGCGGGTCACGAATGACGTCGAGCACCGGGGCGAGCCCCTGGTGGATACCGAGCTGTTTCATCGAACCGCCGATGAGCAGCCCCATCTCCTCCACCAGGGCGGGGTCGAACGCCGCGCCCCAGGCCAGCGGGGTGGGGAAGGTCGCGGCCTTCCACGCGGCGAGGCCGGTCAGGCACTCCTCGTGCACGATGGCGGGAATGCCCAACCGGGTCTCCGAGGTCAGGCGGCGCTGTTCCGCCCAGAGCCACTCGGCCCGCTCCACCGGATCGACCGGCCGGGTGCCGTACACCCGGGTGAGGTGGCCGAGTCCGTGCAGCGTGGCTTCGTCGTACCTGGTCGAGGTGGCCATCTCCCCGGCGAGCGGGGCGACGACCTCACCACCCTGGTCGACCCAGTAGCCGACGAGTTGGGCGATCTTCTCTTCGAGGGTCATCCTGGCGTGCAGGTCACGCACGCGGTCGGATGCCGCAGGCAGTTCTGGGTTGGTCACAACGTTCTCTCTCTACTTCTTCTACATCGATGAATCGGGCTGCGCGGAACGCGAGCGGCCGATCAACCCTTGACCGCGCCGGTCAGTCCGCCGACGATGCGGCGTTCGAACAGGGCGAAGAACACCAGCGCGGGAATCATGGACAGTGAGGTGAAGGCCAGGACCTTCGCCGTATCCACCGAGTACTGCGAGGCGAATGACGCCACCCCGAGCGGCAGCGTGAACACGGCCTCGTTGTTCAGAATGAACAGCGGCAGCAGGTAGCTGTTCCAGCTGGCGATGAACGCCAGGATGCCCACCGTGATGACGCCGGGCATGGCCAGCGGCACGATCATCCGCCAGAAGAAGCCCAACCGGCTGCATCCGTCGATGAAGGCGGCCTCCTGGATCTCATCCGGGATGGCCTTCAGGAACGGCACCAGGATGATGATCGTCGTCGGCAACGCGAACGCGATCTGCGGCAGGATGACACCGCCGAGCGAGTTCATCAGGCCCAGGTTCTTGACCACCAGGTACAGCGGCGTGATGGCGACCGTCATGGGGAACATCAGGCCGGCGGCGAACATGGCGTAGAGGATGCCGCGGCCGCGGAACGAGTACCTGGCCAGCACGTAGCTGGCCATCAGGCCGAGCAGCACCACGCCGAGAGTCGTGGCCAGACCGGCGATGAGGGAGTTGCCCACCAGCCGCCAGAAGGTGCCGCCGGCGAGAACGTCGAGGTAGTTGCCGATGTTCCACACGCTCGGCCAGCCGGACGGGTCGGTGGTGATCTGCGCGTTGGTGCGGAAACCGCCGATGATGATGAACAGCACCGGGGCGAGCATTGCGGCGACCACGAGAACCGCCACGACATAGGCAACCGGGGTTCCCCAGCGCCGACTGGTCTTGATCGGGGCCGGCGGGTTGGCCGGCGGCAGTTCCACAGCCGGCGTGGTGGTGAGGGTCATTTGCTCGTCCCCTTGTCAGTGATGGCACCCTCGGTGTCCCGGCGCAGTACGAAGCGCTGGTAAATCAGCGCGACCACGAGGGAGATCAGGAAGAGTACGACGGCGACGGCGTTTCCGTAGCCGTAGTTGCCGGAGTCACGGCCGTTGGCGACAAGGTAGGTCGCCATGGTCGAGGTTCCCGCGGTGGAGGAGATGTACTGCCCCCAGATGATGTAGACGAGGTCGAACAGCTGCAGGGCGCCGATGATCGACAGGAAGGCCCAGATGCGCATCGTGGGTGCCAGCAGCGGCAGAGTGATGTGGCGCTGGATCTGCCAGAAGGACGCACCGTCGATGGCTGCGGCTTCGGGTAGCTCTTCGGGGATGCCCTGGAGACCGGCGAGGAAGAGGATGACGGCGAAGCCGACGTACTTCCAGGTGATGATAACCATCAGGGTCCAGATGGCGATGTCCGGGTTCGAGAGCCAGTCCTGGGTGAAGGCACCCAAACCGAGCTTCTCCAGCATCCCGTTCACGGCGCCGTTGGACTGCAGCATGAGGCTCCAGCCGGTACCGACGACAACCTCGGAGATGACGTACGGCACGAAGATCAGCACCCGGATGAGGGACTGCCCGCGCAGTTTTCGGTTCAGAAGCAGCGCCAGGAGGATGGCGACCGGGCCCTGCAGCACCAGCGACGCCACGACGATGAAAGCGTTGTGGCTGAGGGCCTCTTGGAAGGTGGGGTCCTGCAGGATGGTGATGTAGTTGCGGAAGCCGACGAAGTCGGTGGCAGGGCCGTAACCCTGCCAGCTGAAGAAGCCGTAGTAGGCCGCCATCACGACGGGGAAGATGACGAAGCCGAGGAAGACGATCATGGCGGGACCGACCAGGACGGCGATCTCCACCTTGGCCGATAGGGGCGTGCGACGGCGGCGCCGCACGGGCGGGGCCGCGGGCGTGGCGCCCGCGACCCCGCCGTTCGCGAGATCCACCTCTAATCGCGTCGAAGTATTCTCGCGAACTGACATGAGTGCTGCCTAGGCCTTCTTGGCCGCGTCGTTGACCGCCTGGATGAGCAGCTCGGGGCTACCCTTGCCGGCCAGCAGGTCGACCACTCCGACGTTCAGCGCGTTTCCGACGTTCTGGCCGTAGACGGTGTCGAGCCACTGTGAGACGTACGGGGCCGCGTTGTAGGCCGCGATGATCTCCTGCAGGTAGGGCTCGGTGACGGCTTCCTGCGCCACGGTGTTCACGGGCGGAGCGTTGAAGGCCGCGTAGTACTCCTTCTGCACATCGGAGCTGCCGATGTAGTTGAGGAAGTCGACACATTCCGGCGGAGCCCCTGCGGAGCAGGAGTAGCCGTCCACGCCGCCGAGGATCGAGCCGGGCTCGCCATCCCCACCGTCGACCTCAGGGAACGCGAACCAGGACAGGTCGGGCAACGGCAGCTCGTCCGGGGTCAGGGACGCGATCACGCCGGGGTTCCAAGCGCCCATGAGTTCCATGCCCGCCTGGTGGTTGGCGAGCAGTCCAGCCGAGCTGCCTGCACCCTGCTGGGCAGCGGTGGTGAGGAAGCCCTGGTTGAAGGGCTCGGTGTCGGCGAAGTTCTGCAGGTCTTCACCGGCGCGGATCCAGCAGTCGTCGGAGAAGTCCTTGGTGTCTGCGGCCTCGGCGAGGATGTCGGGGCTGCATTCACGCAGGGCGAAGAAGTAGAACCAGTGCGCGGCGGGCCAGGCGTCCTTGGCGCCGAGGGCGATCGGGGCGACCCCGGTGGCCTTGAGCTTGTCAGCGGCGACGACAAGGTCGTCCATGGTGGTGGGTGCCTCGGTGATGCCCGCGGCGTCGAACAGGTCCTGGCTGTAGAAGATACCGCCGGGGAGCACGGCGACCGGCATCGCGTAGACCTTGTCCTCGAGGGTGTTCGCGATGAACGAGCCCTCCGGGATCTCCTCGCGCACCTGGTCGGAGATGCTGTCCGTGAGATCCATCAGCTGGCCCGCGGCCACCATTGCGGCCATCTTGCCACCGCCACGCTGCAGGAAGACGTCTGGAGCGTCTCCGGAGTTCAGCGCGGTCTGCAGCTTGCCGTCCAGGTCTTCGTTCTGGATGGCCTGTACGTCGATCGTGACGCCGGGGTTGTCGGCCTCGAAACTGGCGACTGTCTTGTCCCAGAACTCCTGGCCGGGGCCGGTGGTGGAGTTCTGCCACAGGCTCATCGAAACGTCGCCGCCCGATGACCCTTCGTCTGAAGCTGCGCTACAGGCGGTGAGGCCCATGGCGCTGAGGCCCAGGACCATGGTTCCTGCGAAGATTCTCCTCGCGGTGGTGTGGTTCACCTTCATTGGTTCAACCTTTTCTCTTCATTGAGGGACACCATCGGTCATCGATGGTCTTGGTGTGAAGCCGCGCCCTGACGGGCTGTGCTGCGTTATTCGGGCGGCGGCGGGGAGGCCCCGTGCGTACCGAGTTGCCTCAGTGTCACAGCGGAAAAAAGAAGTGTCAAACGTTTTCGAAATCAGTTTCCATGTGACCTATGCTGATCCCATGACCCCCCGCGCTACCATCCATGACGTCGCCGCAGCCGCCGGTGTGTCGGTGGCGACGGTCTCCAAGGCCGTCAACGGCCGGTACGGCATCTCGGCCGCGACCACGGCCAGGGTGCTCGACGTGGTGCAACAGCTCGGCTACGAGTCGAGTCTGGTGGCCAGCAGCATGCGGTCCCGCCGCACCAGTGTGATCGGCATCCTCGTGGCCGACTTCGAGCCGTTCAGCGCCGAGATCCTCAAGGGTGTCGGCGTCGCCCTCGCGGACTCCCGGTACGACCTGCTCGCCTACAGCGGTTCCCGCCAGCGGGAGACCAACGGCTGGGAGCGGCGTTCGCTGAGCCGGCTGAGCGGCACCCTCATCGACGGCGCCATCATGGTCACCCCCACCGTCGACACCACCTCGTCGGAGATCCCCGTCGTGGCCATCGACCCGCACACCGGCCGGGCCGATCTGCCCACCGTGGAGTCGGACAGTTTCGGCGGCGCCATGCAGGCCACCCGGTACCTCATCGAGCTCGGCCACCGCCGGATCGGCTTTCTCGCCGGGCGCCCCGACCTGCGCAGCGCCACCCTGCGTGAGGCCGGGTACCGGCAGGCGCTGGCGGATGCGGGCATCCAGTTCAACCCCGCTCTGGTGCGGGTGGGACTGTACAAGCGCGACACGGCCAAGGGGCCGGCCGCATCGCTGTTGTCGATGACCGACCGCCCCACTGCGGTGTTCGCCGCCAATGACCTCTCCGCCATCGCGATCATCCAGGTGGCCGCGGAGCTCGGCCTCCAGGTGCCGGGCGATCTGTCCGTGATCGGCTTCGATGACATTCCGGAGGCGTCGCAGATGAACCCAACGCTCACTACCATCCGGCAGCCGATGAAGCGGCTCGGCGCCACCGCAGCAGGGATGCTCGTTGCGCTGCTGAACGGCGAGACGCTGCCGCAGAACCACATTCGGCTGCCGACCGGGCTCGTGCGCCGGGCAACGACGGCGCCACCTGCGATCTGACACTTTTTTAGGCACGGCTACGAGGAGGTAGGCATGAAGGCACTGATCGTGCGAGGCGGTTGGGACGGCCACCGGCCGGTGGAGAGCACCGAGCTGTTCGTCCCGTTCCTGCGGGGCAACGGCTACGAGGTGCGGATCGAGGAGTCGCCCGCCGTCTACGCCGATGCCGCGGTGATGGCCGACACCGACCTCATCGTGCAGTGCGTCACGATGAGCGAGATCACCGCAGAGCAGGTGGCCGGGCTGCGGGATGCCGTCGCCGCGGGAACCGGCCTGACCGGCTGGCACGGCGGCATCGCCGATTCCTACCGGGCCTCCTCCGACTACCTGCACCTCGTCGGCGGCCAGTTCGTGACCCACCCGGCCAAGGCCGCCGAGCTACGGGCCGGCGGCGAGGAGGACAACTACCTCGACTACCTGATCAGCATGACGGATCTGGGCCGTGCGCATCCGGTGACCGCGGGCCTGGCCGACTTCACGCTCACCACCGAGCAGTACTGGGTGCTCACCGACGACCTCTGCGATGTGCTCGCGACCACGACGCATCCGGCCGAGGACTGGCAACCCTGGCACCGCCCGGTGACGTCTCCGGCCGTCTGGACCCGGCAGTGGGGTCTGGGCCGCATCGTCGTGACGACGCCTGGACACAGCATCGACGTGCTCGAGGACCCCTCTGTTCGCACCATCATCGAAAGGGGCATGCTGTGGTCCAGCCGCACACCAGCCGAGAAGTGACATCGCACCGTCTGGGCATCGTGGGCCTGGGCGTCATCTCCGCCGCCTACCTCGACACCCTGGCCGGCACCGAATCCGTCGTGATCACGGCCGTGGCCGATCTGGATGCCGCGCGCGCCCGGTCGGTCGCGGCCGGGCTGCCGGCCGCCCGCGCCCTGACGGTGGCCGAGCTGCTCGCCAGTGACGAGGTGGACACCGTGCTCAACCTCACCACCCCGGCCGCCCACACCGAGATCGCCCTGGGCGCCCTCGCGCAGGGCAAGCAGGTCTACGGCGAGAAGCCGCTGGCCGTGACGCTGGCCGAGGGCCGCAGCATCCTCGCCGCCACCCACGCCGGCCTGAGGGTTGGATCCGCGCCGGACACCGTGCTCGGCACCGGCATCCAGACCGCCCGCGCCGCCATCGACGACGGCCTGATCGGCCGCCCGGTGGCCGCGTCGGCGGTGATGGTCAGCCCCGGCCACGAGTTCTGGCACCCCAACCCGGACTTCTACTACCGCGAAGGCGGTGGCCCGCTCTTCGACATGGGCCCGTACTACATCACCGCACTGATCCACCTGCTCGGACCGATCCGCTCGGTCACCGGCGCCTCCAGCCGGCCGCACGAGAACCGGGTCATCCGCACCGGCCCGAGAGCCGGCGAGAGCATCCCCGTCTTCGTCGACACCCACGTCACCGGGGTGCTCGAGCACGACAGCGGCGCCCTGTCGACCATCACGATGAGCTTCGACTCGACCGCCACGGTGGCCTCGCCGATCGAGGTGCACGGCACAGACGGCACCCTCGCCGTGGGCGACCCGAACACCTTCGACGGCCCCACTAGCCTCCGCCGCGTGAACGACGGTGGCTTCCACACGCTCGACCCGCTGGCCGGCTACGTCGACGGTGCCCGCGGCATCGGTCTGCTCGACCAGATCCGCACGCCGCCCCGCGCGGTCGCGCGCGCCAACGGCGAGCTCGCCCTGCACGTGCTCGACGTGATGGAGTCGCTGCAGCGCGCCGCCACCGAGGGCCGCCGCATCGACACCACCACCACGGCCGAGCGGCCGGCCCCGGTGCCGCTGACGCCTCGTGCGGAATGGCTCGGCGCCATCGACTCGCACGGCCGTACCATTCGTCACTGACGCCAACGGGCCGACCGCGCAGCCGCCCGACCCCGAGAAGGCACAATGGGGCTATGCACGACGCTGACGCAGAGACCTTCGCCCAACTCGACCGTCATGTTGCGCGCGGCAAGCGAGTCGTCATGATCGCCACGTTCGCGATGCTGCTCTTCTTCTTACTCTCGTTGCTCAACTACGCGCTGGCAGGTGGCCGAATGGGGCTGCGTGACTCGATGCTGTGGAACGAGACCGTCGCCTGGCCGTTCATCCCGCTCCCGGCGGCGCTGGTGATCGCGGCCGGGGTGCTGGCTTCGGTCGGCGTGTTCATGGCTGTGCCGTACTTCCGCCACGACACCGCGGACGACCTCGTACTCCTGGGCGGGGTTTCCGTTATCGTCTTCGGTTTCTTGTCTCTCATGTTCGCGGGCGTCTATACGTCCACCTCAGGGCTACCGACCGGATTCGACGCCTATCCAGAGCAGGGCCTGGGATGGCACTGGATCGCTGCAGTCGTTCAGATTCCGGGCGTGATCGCCCTCGCCGTTCGCGGGACGATGCTGTACCAGGCGTATCGCCGGACCCGGCGCAAAGCCAGCAGCCCGGCGGCCTGAAAAAGGCCCCGTGAGCCTTCGGGCGCCGACCCCACCGACGATGCGATCTAGGCATGATCCAGATATTAGGCGACAGGTAACTGGGCGGCCAGAACGAGTCGAGCCAACTGTCGCTGGCCTCGCAGGCGGCTGACGTCATCCAGCTGTCGCCACGCCGCCGCGCTGTCTGGGAGCATCGTTGCGACCCGGACGAGGTGCTTGCGATCGTTCTTCGACAGATTGACAAGGTCGAGCTTGCCGACGGCCACGATAGACGCGAGGAGGAGAGCGGCGTCCTCGAGGTGGCGGCCGCCGTCGCGCTGGTCGACCTGGTTGGCAGCGCCCTTGACGATGAGTGCGCCGAGCACGTCGGGTGAAGAGAGGGCTGCTGTTTCTGCCCCAGAGCGAACAACGAATGTGTCCCGGCGCCTGATCGCCTGTCTGCCGGCAACGACACCGAACGCGTCACGCATCATCAGCCGCGGCTTGATCCGTGGCGGGAGCTCGTCCGGGACCATGAGGTCGATCTGTTCTTTGCCGCGACTGAACCTGTAGGCCGGCGCACTCTTCGTCTGGGGAACCTCACCCTCGAAACCGCTGGTCCTGAGCTGGCCGGAGATGGCCTGGATGCTGGCTTTGGCGCTCACGACATCGACGACCATGTCGACGTCTTTAGTGATCCTCGACGGAGGAATGTTTGCCCGGAACGCGTGCAGCTGGACCATGAGCCCGCCGACAAGGATCCACTCGTTTATGTCGGTCGCGGCGATCACTTCGAACAGTGTCGACCACGGCGGAAGGAAGCCCGCCTCGCCGATGTCTACTTCGTGTGTGTCGCCAGCCAACGCTGTCTCATCTCCTCGAGGGCCCGGATGCCGGCGGAGCGCTCACGAGTGGCGGTACTTCGAGCGAGGTCGGCTGCGACCACAGCAACGGGGGCGTTATCCCGGCCGAGAAACAGACCAGGATCCTCGTACACCTCGATGAATCCCTGACGGTCGGGAAGAAGCATGTGTTCTCGGATGAATTCCTGCATCAAGGCTGCGCTGACGTAGCCCTCGAGTGTTGAGTGCTGCGGAGAGAGGTCAGTGTCGAGCACCTCGAGAGCGGTTGCTCCAGTGGGGACCATCTCGGCGACTGTGTGAAAAGAGTCGTCGGCGTCATAGCGGGTCACCGTGGTACGGTCAGCCACACGGCGCGCGATCTCCTCGGCCGTGTTCAACCGGATGCGTTCACGTACGCGAGCGCGCGTCCTGTCAGAGACGGTGACCAGGTTGGGCTCGCCGGAGAGCTCTCCGAGAATCGCCCACGAGGAGAGCGCCGACCAGTTTCGACCGGGGCCCGTGCTGATCGCGATCCGGCGCTCGAGGGAATCCGCGTCGACAAGCCACACCCCGGACGGGAGCTGCCGGCCGTCAAGCTTCCCGGCGCGAAGAAGCCCACGGATGTGCTGTGGGCTCACAGCAAGCCGCTTGCGCGCTTCATCGGTGGTCAACTCGCTCATGCCACATCACTTTCGGTCTCGAAACTATTGTGGCACCAGCAGGGGCGCCACGGACGCATTTCCGGGAACCGCTGGCCGAGAAGTCTGGGAAAAGGAGGTGACGGGTTCGAAACCACGACCTTGACCGGATCCTGGGACGGGCGGCGGGCGCCATGCAGCGCCAAAGAGAAAGGCCCCGTGACCGGAAGAAATCCAGATCAAAGGGCCTTTATATGTAGCGGGAGCGGGAATTGAACCCGCGACACCACGATTATGAGCCGTGTGCTCTAACCAACTGAGCTACCCCGCCTTAGACCTTCAGAGCCTAGCTCTCAAGCCTGAGCCCCCTGTGGGAATCGGACCCACTACCTCTTCCTTACCAAGGAAGTGCTCTACCAATGAGCTAAGGGGGCAAAACTTCACACTTCTGAAGTTGAACCGTGCTTTTGGCAACCGGTAAACATTATCACCTCGCGAGACCCCTCGGCGACACAGGCCTGGCATCCGGCCCGATTGTGACGCCCGGGAGCACCCAGGCGGTGAAGGATGCGCCGGTGGCGACCAACCGGAGGCCGTCGTCGGAGACCGTGCCGACGGCCGTTCCGACCTCGCCGGCCAGCTCACCGGTGAGGCCGCCGACGGGCAGCACCCACCCGGGCAGGGTCACGTCGGCGGCGGCGCGGGCGGCCAGCAGCAGCACCGTCTCCTGCTCGGTCTCGCGCACGTAGACGAGCACGTCGTCGGCCACGTGCAGCCAGCGCAGACCGCCGGTGCTGAGGGCCTCATGGGCGCGGCGCAGGCCGATCAGGCTCGCGTACAGGTCGATGGTCGCCGCCACGTCCGGTTCGGCGGCGCTCCCCCACGGCATCGGGGTGCGGGAGTGCTCACCGTCAACGCCGACGAGGCCGAACTCGTCGCCGGCAAAGACGACGGGGATGCCCGGCAGGGTCATCGACAGGCCGACGGCGACCGGAACGGCCGCGGCATCCGCGTGGGTGCGGAACCTGGCGGTGTCATGGGTGTCGAGCGCGTTCATGGTGGCCAGCCGGGTGCGCCAGGGAAAGCCGGCCGCGAAGCGGGTGTGCGCGCGGTGGAACTGCTCGCCGGTGTGCGTCGGGATGGTGCCGAGCGGGAGCCCGAAGAACGACGTCACCGCGTCGGGCCGGCACAGCCAGGACCAGAGCGGGCGGGTGAAGTTGGCGTAGGTCATCGCGCCGTGCCAGGCGTCGCCCTGGAAATCCGCGGAGGCGTCGTTGGTGAATTCGCCGAGCAGAATGGTGTCGGGGTTCACCTCGATCATGGTGCGGCGGATGGCCTGGCGAACCTCGGCGTTGAGGTCTTCGGCGCCGAGACGGCCAGTCATGTTCGCCACGTCGATGCGCCAGCCGTCCATGTTGAACGGCGGCATGAGCCACTGGGCCACCACCGAGTCCGGTCCGTCGATGAACCGGCGGCGCAGCTCCGCCGAATTCCAGTTGAACTTGGGCAGCTCCGGCACCCCGAGCCAGGACATGTAGTCGCGCTGCTCGGGGTCGAGCCAGTAGTAGAAGGCGCTCTCCGGGGCCTCCGGCGTGAGGTGCGCGGCCCGGAACCATTCGTGACCGTCGCCGGAGTGATTGGCGGTGAGGTCACCGATCACCTTGAACCCGCGGGCGTGCGCGGCCTCGACGAGGCGGATGAGCGCGGGGTCGCCGCCGAGCAACGGGTCGACCGCGGTGAAGCCGGCCGCGTCGTAGCGGTGGTTGGAACGGCCGGGGAACACCGGTGTGAGGTAGAGCAGGGTGACGCCGAGCTGCTCGAGGTGGTCGAGGTGCTCGGTGATGCCGTCGAGGTCGCCGCCGTAGAACTGGTGCGAGCGGCCAGGTGGCAGCTGGTCGACGGCGTCCTGCCACTCGGCGGGCAGTGCCCAGTCCGGCGCCTGGCGCTCATCGGCGGCGGTGGAACGTGCGAACCGGTCAGGGAAGACCTGGTACATCACGCTGGTCGCCGCCCAGGCCGGCGGGGCCGGGTGGGCGACGAGCTTGAAATCCTCTGAGTCGAGCGTCTCGATGTCGTGCAGTCCGCTGGCGTTCAACCAGCGGTGGCTGCCGTCGGCCAGGCTGAGCAGGAACCGGTAGCCGTGCACCGGATTCTCCACCACCAGGTCGGCGGCCCACCAGGCGTCGGCCTCCGCGGCCGAGCCGAGCGGCCGGGCATCCTGAAAGCGCGGCTCCTGATCGGGATTCGACCGCACGCGCACCATCGTCACCTCGCCGAAGGCACGTGGAATGCGCACCCGCACGGTGATGGCGTCGCCGAGCGCAGGCTCCTGGCTGGAGACGTAAAGCGGAGAGCCGTCGTGGTGCGGGAGCGAATGGAACGGGATCCGGTGGTGCGGCAGCATGGGGTGGGTTACTTGACCGATCCGGCCGTGAGGCCACCGACGATGTATTTCTGCAACCAGAGGAACAGCGCCATCACCGGCAGGGCCGCGAGCACCGCACCGGCCGCGAAGACCGAATAGTTGCTCGAGAACTCCTGCGACACGAACTGGTACAGGCCCACCGCGAGGGTCTGCTTCTCCGGCGTGATCAGCACGATGCTCGCGATCACGAACTCGTTGGTCGTGCCGACGAACGAGAGCAGGCCGACCACCGCGAGGATGGGCGCCACCAGCCGCAGGATGATCGTGAAGAAGATGCGCGCGTGGCCGGCGCCGTCGAGCTTGGCGGCCTCGTCGATGGAGGCCGGAATGGTGTTGAAGAACCCGTACATCAGGTAGGTGTTCACGCCGAGGGCGCCACCGAGGTAGACCATGATCAGGCCGATCTGGGTGTCCAGGCCGATGGCCGGGAAGATGTCGGAGATGCCGTTGAGCAACAGGAAGATCGCCACGACGGCCAGCAGCTGCGGGAACATCTGCACGAGCACGAGCATCAGCAACCCGGCCCGACGGCCGGTGAAGCGCATCCGGGAGAACGAGTACGCGGCCAGGGCGCCGAGGAAGACCGTGCCGGCGGAGGTGATACCGCCGATCAGCAGGGTGTTGCCGTACCAGGCCGCGTACGGCTGCTGCGGCAGGTTGAACAGGGTGACATAGCTGCCCAGGTCCACCTCGCTGAACAGGCCGTTGGCGGTGATCAGGGTGCCGCCGGGGTGCAGCGACGCGGAGAGCACGTAGAGCAGCGGGAAGGCGGAGAAGATCACCATGACGGCGCCGATGAGGTGCCGCCAGCCGGTGGCGCGGAACCAGCGGCCGAAGTTGAACGGCTGCTTCACCGGAATGTAGTCGGTGGTCGCCGGGGCTGCGAGTGTCGTGGTCGCCATCTCAGTTCAACTCCTCTAGTGCCTTGGTCTGTCTGAAGCTGATGATCGACACGAGCGCGACGAGCACGAAGATGAGGATCGAGAAGGCGCTCGCGAGCCCGTAGTCACGGTTCGCGCCGACGAAGGCGACCTTGTAGACCATCGAGATCAGGATGTCGGTGGCGCCCACGTTCACCCCCGCCGTGACGTCACGCGGCCCGCCGTTGGTGAGCATGTAGATGAGGTTGAAGTTGTTGAAGTTGAACGCGAACGAGGCGATCAGCAGCGGCGAGACCGACACCAGCAGCAGCGGCAGCTTGATCAACCGGAACACCTGCCAGGGCTTGGCGCCATCCACGGTGGCCGCTTCCTGCAGCTCACCGGGGATGGACTGCAGCGCGCCGGTGCAGACCAGGAACATGTAGGGGAACCCGAGCCAGAGGTTGACGAAGATGATGCTGAACTTGGCCAGCCATTCGTTGGTCAGCCAGGGGATCTCCGCCCCGCCGAACAGCACCTGGTTGACGAAACCGAACTGCGGGTTGAGCATGCCCGCCCAGACCAGGGCGGAGAGGAAGGCGGGGAAGGCGTAGGGCAGGATCATGACCACCCGGTAGACGTTCCGGCCGCGCATCCGTAGGTCGTTGAACACGATGGCCAGGAACAGGCCGAGCGCGAAGGTGGTGGCTACCGAGAGGAACGCGAACGCGAAGGTCCACAGGGTCACGCTGATCAGCGGGCCGCGAATGGACTCGGTGCCGAAGGCCTTGGCGAAGTTGGCCAGGCCCACCTCCACCTTCCAGCCGGGCTGCAGGTCGGCGCCATCCGGGGCGACGAAGGATCCCTGCGCCGGGTCTTCGGTGTAGACGACCCCGGTGCTCGCATCGGTCATCGTGCCGGCGGCCTCGTCGTAGATGAGGTCGGAGAGGTAGAGGTAGGCGGCGGAGCCGTCCGGGGTGCGCAGGCTGCCGTCGTTGGGGTCGTCGGAAACGGGCACCGCGAGGGCCGCGATGGTCTCCTGATTGGCCACGATGTCGGCGAAGTTCAGGGCGGTGTAACCGGGCAGACCGGTGGCCTGGCCGGAGGCATCCGTTTCGGCATTGCTGACCGTCTCGAGCGGGGTCTCCGGGTTGCCGACGCTGATCTCCCCGTCGGGGTCTGTGACCAGGAAGCTGTAGACGCCGGCCTGTTCGAGCACGGTGACGGCGTAGCTGGGCGAGTCGGGCACCCGCTCCTGGGAGGAGAGGATGAGGGAGTTGACCGCGTCATCCTTGGTGCTGTTGTGGCCGGTGCCGTAGTTGGTGAAGGCGATGTACCCGGAGTAGCCGATGACGAAGATCTGGAAGATGAGCAGGAAGATCAGGCCGGGCGTGAGGTACTTGGCCGGCAGGCCCGCGGCCCGGAAGTAGATCCAGTTAACGACGATGGTGACGAAGAGGACGAGGCTGAACACCAGCCAGTCCTGCTTGGCGAAGAGCACGAAGAGGGCATAGACGCTGATGGCGTCGACGATGCCGAGCACGAGCACCTTGACGAGCAGCACCTTGATGCCGGCGGAAGCGGCCTCGGCGATGCGACCGGCCTGCCTGGATCTCTTGGCGGCCACGATCTGGGCCCGATCGCGCTCGGTTCCGGGGATAGTCATCATTATCTGCTCTCTGGCGGCCTGGCGGCGGCGGGCGTGCGGGTGCCGTGTGCGGGTTGTGCGTACAGGTACTGCGGATGGTGCGGTGCGCCCGGCCTGTGGGGGCCGGGCGCACCCGGGTGAATCGGGTTATTCGATGGCGGCGGCGATGTCCGCGGTCATCTTCTGCCACAGTTCGACGGGGTCACCCTGGTTGCTGATGATCGCCGCCTCGGTGACGCCCCAGAACTGCCAGACCTTGCCCATCTGCGGGATGGTGGGCATCGGCACCGCGGAGGCGCCGACGGCACCGAAGCCGGCGGTGATCGGGTCGGAGCTGGCGGCATCGAAGGCTGCGGTCAGAGCCGGCGGGCGGCCGCCGACGTCGTAGAGCGCGGTCTGCACGTCTTCGCTGCCGATGTAGTTGACCAGGAATTCGTTCGCCGCGATGGCGTTCGTGGTCTTGGCGCTGACCATGAAACCCTGCACGCCCACGAAGGGCTGCGCGGCCTGGCCTCCGGCCGACGGGATCGGGTCGACGGAGACGTCGATACCAGCGGCCTGGGCATCCGGCACGTTCCACGGTCCGGTGAGCAGGAACGGTGAGGCGCCGGCGTAGAACTTCTCCTTGGCGATGTCGCCGGTGAGGTTGACACTCATGCGGCCGGCGGCGCCTTCTGCGGCCAGCCAGGTGGCGAAGGCTTCGCCCCCGGCGTTGCCCACGGTGAGGTCCTCTGGGTCATAGCTGCCGTCGGCGCTGGTGCCGAACACCGGTGCCCCGAAGGAGGTCTGGAACGGGTACAGGTGGTACGGATCTGCCTCTGGGCCGATCTGCACGAGGTACGGGAACTCGGTTCCGGCGGCGACTCCGGCCGCGGTCATGTCGTCGACGGTGGCCGGGGCGCTGGCGGCGAGGGCGGTGTTGCGCAACAGGGCGATGTTCTCGATCGAGTACGGCACGCCGTAGGTCTTGCCCTCGTAGCTCATGGCGGTGACGGCGACCTGCTGGTAGTCGGCCGCGGTGTCGCCGAGCTCGACGGGCTGCACCACACCATTGCTGACGAAGTTGCCGAGCCAGTCGTGCGCGGCGATGGTGATGTCGGGGCCCTTGCCGGTCGGAACCTGGGCGATGAACTCCTCCTGGATCTTCGCAAAGTCCTTCTGAACGAGCTTGACCTCGACCCCTGACTCCTTCGTGAAGGCCGCTGCGGCGTCCTTCAGCACGGCGGCGCGGTCGGCGTCGACCCACACGGTCAGTGCGCTGGAGTCGGCATCCGATGTCCCGCCGCTCGTCTCGGCTCCGGCCGAGCAGCCGGTCAGGGCGAGGGACGCGGCGGCGATGATTGCGCCGGCGGCCAGCAGGCCATTTCTCTTCACCATCATTGGTGTGCCTTTCATGATCAACATTGACAATTTGTGCAAGCGGTTCCATGTATACCTGTCAATTCACGGATTGGCAACCCAGTCTGTGATTACCTACAGCCCCGATACGAGAAACATGCTCGAGATTTGTGGAAGCGCTTGCAGATGGGCCTGAATGCCGTAGTCTGTCGGTCATGACAGGCACAGAGTGGTGGCGTACCGCCGTTATTTATCAGATCTACCCACGGTCGTTCGCTGACGCGAACGGCGACGGCATGGGCGACCTCGCGGGCATCCGCTCGAGGCTGCCGAAGCTGGCCGAACTGGGGGTCGACGCCATCTGGCTGTCACCCTTCTACACGTCGCCGCAGCGCGACGCCGGCTACGACGTCTCCGACTATTGCGACGTCGATCCCCTGTTCGGCACCCTCGCCGATTACGACGCCATGCAGGATGCGGCGCACGCGCTCGGCATCCGGGTGATCGTGGACATCGTGCCCAACCACTCCTCCAGCGACCACCCGTGGTTCCAGGCCGCCCTGGCCGCCGGCCCCGGCAGCGAGGAGCGCGGGCACTACATCTTCCGGGACGGCCTCGGCGAGAACGGCGAGCTGCCCCCGAACAACTGGGAATCCGTCTTCGGCGGCAACGCCTGGACCCGCACGACCGACCCGGACGGCACCCCCGGCCAGTGGTACCTGCACCTGTTCGACACCACCCAGCCCGACTTCGACTGGGACAACGAGTGGGTGCGCGCGCAGTTCCGTGACGTGTTGCGGTTCTGGCTCGACCGCGGCGTCGACGGGTTCCGGGTGGACGTCGCCCACGGCATGATCAAGGCCAAGGGCCTGCCGGACTACTCCCCGCCCGCCGACGGCGGCAGCATGGGTGGCGCCACCTCGCTGGAGCCCGGCGTCGTGGCCGAGCCCGTGGCCGGCGCCCCCTACTGGGCGCAGGACGGTGTGCACGACATCTACCGCGACTGGCGGATCGTGCTGGACGAATACGAGGGCGACCGCATCCTCGCTGCCGAGGCCTGGGTCGATCCCCTGGACCGGGTCGCGCAGTGGGTACGTGCTGATGAGATGCACCAGGCCTTCAATTTCGCCTACCTCGAGACCCCGTGGAAGGCGGAACCGCTCCGCCGCGTGATCGACGGCTCCCTGGCCGCGTTCAGCGCCGTCGGAGCCCCCAGCACCTGGGTGCTCTCCAACCACGACGTCGTGCGCCACGCCACCCGACTGGCCCTCACGGCAGACAACCTGCAGGGCCA
This sequence comes from Cryobacterium inferilacus, assembly GCF_019599185.1. Taxonomy (GTDB): domain Bacteria; phylum Actinomycetota; class Actinomycetes; order Actinomycetales; family Microbacteriaceae; genus Cryobacterium; species Cryobacterium inferilacus. The sequence goes on from NZ_JAIEUL010000012.1 coordinate 122,640, forward strand.
CGGCATCGGCCCCAAGACCGAGGGCCTGCCTGACCCCGCCGTCGGACTCCGTCGGGCGCGTGCCGCCACGGCGCTGATGCTCTCCCTGCCGGGCTCCAGCTACATCTACCAGGGCGAGGAACTCGGGCTCCCCGAGGTCATCCACCTGCCAGACTCCTCCCGTGAGGACCCGACCTGGTTCCGCACCAACGGGGAGCGCTACGGCCGGGACGGCTGCCGGGTCCCCATCCCCTGGGAGGCGGCAGAACCGTCTTACGGCTTCGGCCCCAGCGCGGCCAGCTGGCTGCCCCAGCCCGCCGAGTGGGCCACCCTGGCCCGCGACGCGCAGGAGGGCGTCGAGGGCTCCACCCTCGAGCTCTACACTCAAGCGCTCGCCCTGCGCCGCGAACACTCCCTCGGACTTGGTTCGGTGGAGTGGCTGTCGGCGCCGAACTCCGACACTCTCGTATTCCGTAATGGGAATGTCGTCGTGGTCGCGAACACCGGCGACCAGGACGTCGAGCTGCCCGCCGGCGAGGTCCTGGTCGCCAGCGAGCAGCTCGTGGACCGGATCGTTCCTGGCGACACCACCGTGTGGCTGCAGGCCTGAGCCGGACCTGCTCCACTCACAACTTCTCCATCCCCCGCGCGCAGCTGGCTCACAGCGACTACCGATGCGGGGGATGGCAGAATTCAGGTGGCCGCCAACGATTGTGGGGTCGTCGTTGACAGGGGAGCCCGCGTGACCAACCAGGACGTCGAATGGCCCAGCGACCTCCGGGAGATCAGGACCGAGCTCACCCGGTTCATGATGTCGTACAAGTTCGCCACCGACGAGATGATGACCAAGGTCAACATCCTCAAGGAGGAGTTCAGCGCGATCCACGACTACAGTCCGATCGAGCACGTCAGCCACCGGCTCAAGTCGCCGGAGGGAATCCTGAAGAAGGCCAACCGCAAGGGCTACCCGCTCGATCTCGCCGGCATTCGGGAGAACATTCAAGACATCGCTGGCATCCGCATCACCTGCAGCTTCATCTCTGACACCTACCGGGTGCTCGACATGCTCACCGGCCAACGGGACATCACGGTGCTGCAGATCAAGGATTACATCGAGAACCCCAAGCCGAACGGGTACAAGAGCCTGCACCTCATCGTCGCGATCCCGGTCTTCATGTCCGACCGGGTGCAGCCGGTGACGGTGGAGGTACAGATCCGCACCGTCGCGATGGACTTCTGGGCCAGCCTCGAACACAAGATCTTCTACAAGCACGACGGCGCAGTACCGCCCGCGCTGGTCGACGAGCTCAAGCAGGCCGCTGACGTGGCCAATCGGCTCGACATCGACATGGAACGCCTGCACGCCCAGGTGGTCTCGCTGGGAACGTCGCCAGACGCCCTCACGCCGCCCACGTCGCAGCCGGCTCCGTCGACGTCAGACGGCCAGGTGCCGTTCCCGCTCCCCCGCAGCGTGCTCGAGGCGTTCCTGGCCAAGGCCGTCTGACCCGCACGCACGTCGGGCGCCTCTCGCCGGGCACGACTCAGCGGGGTGCTCGCGCGAGCTGATCGCGCATCCGTGCGGCGCACTCGCTGCGGCAACTGTTCCCGATGCGGACAATTGCGCCCGGTGCGCCGGACACAATTGTCCGCACGGGGAACAGTTGCGGCCATGCGGGCCGCGCGGGACCAGGGCGGGCCGGGCGACTAGTTCGTGTTGGCGTAGAGCCAGGGCAAGGGTGCGACCTTGGTGCCCTTGATGCCGCCGACGCGGATCTCGAAGTGCAGGTGCGGACCGGTCGACATACCCGTCGACCCGACCTTGCCGATGACCTGGCCGACCTTGACCACGTCGCCGGTCTCCAGCAGCATCGAGCCGTGGATCATGTGGGCGTAGACACTGGAGACCAGTTCACCGTCGATCATGTGGTCGATGATCATGTGCACACCGAGACTGGCTTCGCCGTCTTCGGTGTAGCTCACGACGCCGTCGGCGATGGCCTGGATCGGAGCGCCGACGCCGGGGTTGAAGTCCTGACCGCCGTGGTTGGCGGAGCAGCCGGCGCAGTTGCGCGGGCCGAACTGGTCGCCGACGTGCACTCCGACGGCGAACGGCCACTGCACGGTGCCGTTGGGGTTGTTGGTGAAGGTGTCTTCAAGACGGATGCCGCTGGCCGCTGCGACCTCGGCGATGGACCTGGCCTGGTAGCTGTCCTGCTGCACCGTGATGGTGTCGGTGCCGGCAAGGTCAATGGTCTGGGCGGGCTCGGTGCTGACGGGCATCGTGGCCTCGAGCGCAGCGGCGCGCACGTCGCTGGACGACAGCAGGGAGTCGGCGGGCAGGGACGTGGCCACGGCCAGCATGGCCACGACCGACATCGCCACAATGGAGCCGGTCTTGGTCGCCAGCATGCGCATGCGGTGGTGACCGGAATGCACCGACACCGGGGCGCGGCTGGCCGGCGCGGTCTTGGCGCGGGTGCGCGGCACGAAGTCGGGCAGAACACGCTCTGGAGCAACCGACGCTGTGCGGGGCGCTGCGGCCTCGGCGGTGGCGAGGGGGGCCGGAGCCTCGGTGAAGGCCTGCTCCGCGCGCAGCTGGGCGCGCAGGGCCGCCCGCGACGGCAGCGGGATCGAGGTCGTGATGGTGTTCGGCGAGATGTCGCTCGGAATCTGCTCGTAGGCAGGCTCCTCTGGCAGCGAGAGGTCCTGCTGGCGAATGACGACGGTCTCGAGGCTGGGTTCGGCCAGCTCGGCGGCCACCAGGATCTGCGCCTCGGCGGTGAGCACAGTGGTCTCGGCGGCGATGTCGGCGATCGAGTCCTGGGCGACAGCCGGCTGCTCCTCGGCGAACGGCGCGTTGCGGCGTTCGAGTTCGCGCAGTTCACGGCGGGTCAGCGCGCGCGCGGGCACGGTTCCTTCGGTTGTCACGACGCCCTGCGAGGGGTCACTCGAGTCGGCTGCGGAGGCATCCGGCTGCGGGGAGTGAGGTGACAAAGGTGGGGTACTTTCGGCGCGATGGACAGGACAACATACCCGCGACTTCGGCCGAGCCAAAGTAACGAATAGGTAAAGGCTAGCGGGCGGGCGGCGTCTGCGCCATCTGACGGTGCCGCAAAACCACCGCAAACGGCCGTCAGGGACGCCCGCGAGCGGCGACTCACGCACGCACGAAGAGGGCTAAAAATCCGCTACTGGCCTGCTATTGCGCCGCGGGACACACTCGGAGGGCCATCGCATCCTCATATGTCGTCTTCGGCCATAAATTCGTTGAAAAGATTCAGCAGGATGGGTTCGGCCGCGGCGTAGAGATCGGGAGCCGCGGCGATGAGAAGGCTGATGCCTTCACGGTCGTCGCCGAACGCGCCGACCTTCGCGCCGGCCTCTGTGGCCACCAGAGCACCGGCCGCGTGGTCCCACGGGTTGAGCCCACGCTCGTAGTACAGGTCGAGCCGGCCGGCCGCGACCGCGCACAGGTCGAGGGAGGCGGCACCCATGCGGCGGATGTCGCGGACCTGGTGGATGAGGCCGTGCAGCACCTGCGCCTGACGACTGCGCCGCACCGAATCGTAGGAGAAGCCGGTGCCGAACAGGGCGAGCGAGAGCGGCACACCACTCTGCACTGCGAGGCTCCGCCCGTTCAGTTCCGCCCCGCCTCCGGCGCGCGCGGAGAAGAGCTCGTCGATGGCGGGGTTCTTCACGGCTCCGGCCAGGGCGGTCCAGGTGGCCGGATCGGCGTCGCCCTCCACCACGGCGATGCTCACGGCATAGAGCGGGATGCCGTACAGGTAGTTCACGGTGCCGTCGATGGGGTCGACCACCCAGGTCAGGCCCGACGTGCCGGCGGTGGCACTGGATTCCTCGCCGTGGAAGCCGTCGTTCGGCCTGGCATCGGCGATCAGTCCGCGGATGAGCGCCTCGGTCTCCCGGTCCGCCAGCGTCACCACGTCCTCCGGCGACGACTTGGAGGCGGCGATCTGCACACCCTCCGCCCGGCGCCGGTGGGCCAGTTCTCCGGCGGCGATGGCCGTCTGCTGGGCGAGGGCGAGCAATTCGGTGGACGCGACTGTGGTCATCCGCCCACGCTACGCCCCCGGCGGCATCGGCATCGGCAACAGGAGCAGGAGGTGACCGGCTGATTAACGCACAAAACGCGCCGGGGGCCGGCGCGTTCTGTGGTGGTGTGGTGCTGTTCTCTTGCTGTGGCGAGTGCGAGATTCGAACTCACGAAGGCTACGCCGTCTGATTTACAGTCAGATCCCTTTGGCCGCTTGGGTAACTCGCCAGTGCATACCCGGCCATATGAAGCCACGTGACCGGAGACGCTCAGACAGAATACAAGCCCAAGGGCCCAAGTGCGAAATCAGCGGGGGCAGCCGGTCATCACAGCGGTGGATATGATCACTTCACACCCCTCTTGCACGCCGGTTAGGAACCCGAATGGTCGGAATCGACGAGGTCGCCCGTCGAGCGGGCGTCTCCACCGCCACGGTCTCGCGCGCCCTGAGCGGCAACGGTCACGTCTCCCCGGCGACCAAGCTCAAGGTCAAGGCCGCGGCCCTGGAGATGGGCTATGTGGTGTCGTCGAACGCATCCAGCCTGGCGTCCGGCCGGATGAAGAACATCGGCGTCGTGGTTCCGTTCCTCAACCGCTGGTTCTTCTCCAGCGTCGTCGAGGGCGCCCAGAAGGCCCTGCTGCACAACGGCTACGACCTCACCCTGTACAACCTCACCGGCGGCGGCGAGGAGCGGCGCAGCGTGTTCGAGCACTTCCTGCTGCGCCAACGGGTGGATGCCGTCATCGCGATCTCCCTCGAGCTGACCGAGAGCGAAGTGGCCAGGCTGCACGCCCTGGGCAAACCCCTCGTGGGCGTCGGCGGCCCGATCACCGGCGTGCGCACCCTCACCATCGACGATGTCGCGGTGGCCAGACTGGCCACGGAGCACCTGCTGGCCCTCGGCCACCGCCGCATCGCCCACATCGGCGGCAACAAGGACTTCGACCTCGACTTCCACCTGCCCACCAACCGTCGGTTCGGCTACGAGGCCGCGATGGAAGCCGCGGGCATCGGCACCGCCCCCGAACTGTTCCAGCCCGCCGACTTCACCATCCGCGGTGGCTACCAGGCGGCCAAACAGCTGCTCGGCAGTCCGCACAACCGGCCGACCGCCATCTTCGCGGCATCGGACGAGATGGCCATCGGCAGCATCCTGGCCGCCCGTGACCTGGGCCTGATTGTGCCGAGGGACGTGTCGGTGATCGGCATCGACGACCACGAACTGGCCGACTTCTTCGGCCTCAGCACCATCGCGCAATTCCCGCAGGGGCAGGGCGCCACGGCCGTGGAGATCCTGATGGACCAGCTACATCCTGGCCAGCACGATCAGGCCGTGCTGAACACGCCGATGCCGTTCGAACTGATCGTGCGCTCGAGCACGGCCCGACCCGGCGACTGAGCCGACTCCGACGATGTTCTGCGCCCCGTAGAGCGTGAGCGTGGCCTGGCTGGCCGCGCCGCGCGCTCAGCGGGAGACGAGCGTCGTGAGCAGCGCGACCGGCAGGTCGGGGTTCGGCACTGTCACCGCGAAGTGGGTGCCGTTGTCACGTTCGACAAGAATGCCCCGACGACCAGAGACAACGATGGCGGTGCGGCCCGGCATGACCCGGTATCCCCACCCACCCCACTCGGCAGCCCGCAGCTCGGCCGATCTGGCCGACACGATCCGGTTGAGCTCGACGTGGGCGATCGGGAAACGGAACAGGCTTGATACGACCCGTAGCCCGCGGTGGTCAACACTCACCCGCAGCCGGGAGAAGACGAGGAACCCCGCCGCCACGAGCAGTAGCGCGACGATGGCTGCGGACGCTCCAACGGCATCCCGCGGTACGAGGAGGACGGCGATGACGGCTGCGGCCAGCGTCGAGACTGCCGCGAACACGCCGAAGACGCGAACTCGGATCGTCGTGAACCATGCACCCGCCTCGCCAACCCCGAGTGGAACTCCAGCCGCCGCGTCCCCTAGCCGCACTCGACGCTGTCGCGAGGAGAGCAGGTACGGAACCACACCGTAGGACGCGGCTGCGAGGACGAGTGCAACCATCCACGGAACAGCCGACGCCGGCATAGGTTCGCCAGCCAGCCCGAAGCCCGCAGCCACCAACCAGGCCGCTGTCGCGGATCCGCCGACCATCCCGGCCACGAGGACCAGCCACGGGCGAATAGTTGCCGCGACACCCGCGAGTGCGATTATCCCGGCCACTGCGGCGAAGAGGGCGAACGTGCCGGTGATCCCGCTGAAGACGGCAGTGCTCCTGAAGGCGCCGCCCTCGTTTCCGAGCCACTCCACCGGGAGTTCTGCGGGCAGCCGACGAGACCACAGAGTGGCAGTGACGGACAGGATGACGACGGGCAGCCACAGCGATGCGGCGGCCAGCCGGTCCCGCGTTGTCGCTCGTGTCGCGGATTCCCCTGTCTTCATGGGCGATTTCGTGGGTGATTCTGAGTCAAGCATGTGTCCCTCGCTTCTGGATCAGGATGAGGACGTCGGGGATGCCGACGCCAAGTTTGCGGGCTTCTGCGAGAAGTGCGTCCGCAAGTTCGACGAGGCGAACCGTTCCGGCTGCAGCGTCCGCGCGGACCGAGGCGCCGCGCCCCTGCCGCATCTCGAGGATGCCGTCGTCGCGCAGTTGCGCGTAGGCGCGGAGGACGGTGTGCATGTTGATGCTGAGGGCGTTCGCAAGCTCCCGTGCGGGCGGAAGCCGGGTGCCCGGCGCGAGCGATCCGTCGGCGACCGCCACTCGCACCTGAACGGCGAGCTGGTCGGCGATGGTGACCGCTGATGCGGGATCCACTTTGTACAACATGTTGGCAATGTTACTAGAACAATCGACCTTGCGGAAGCAATTGACCCTCCGGAGGCGACTGGCGGCAGTGGTGCCATGAGATCAACCACCGAAGAGGGCGTTCAGCTCGTCGAGGTCGCCGACATCGAGGTCCATCGCATCTGCGTCGGACAACGTCTTCCGCGGTGCGCTCAGGTTGTCGCCGTGCACCGTGAGTGCGGCAAGGGCAACGCGGTAAGTCCTGGCCAGCGCCTGGGTGCTTGTGGCGCTGAGGACGGTGTGGTCGGCGGTGAGGTGGATGTGTAGGCGGCTGTTGTGGGTGCGGGCGTTGACGCGGACTC
>NZ_JAIEUL010000013.1 GCF_019599185.1 Cryobacterium inferilacus
CCGCCAAAGCTGCACTCCGCTATCGGATGACGACACTATGTCCCTTCAGACCTCCCGGATCGAAACCTGAATCTGACCGGAGAACGAAAGGGGCGCCATGACGGCCGGCCATATTTCTGAGCAGCAAAGGCGTAGAACCGTTGTCCCGTATCTTTACGATGCTTTTTTGTCAATCCGACCGCCCGTAAGACGGTGGTCATACGGGCATCAACGGAGTTGGGCAGAACCAAGTGCCCGTTGAAGGATCGTCTTGCGGGCACCCGCATGGCACTCCTCGAGCGTTCCGGTGTCTCATAACCTAAGTGCCTCGAAACCCATGGGATATGCGATAGCAGGTCGCCCTGCCACGCGACTACGGCAGGTACTGGTCTCGCATCTTGCGACCAGTCTCTCGTCCGTCATCCTGTGAGTGAAAACGTCTAGTTTGAGATCGCCGAACTCAGGGGCTTCCACGATGGAGCTTTGATGACCTGGCGCCCAGCCGCGGGGCAGCTTCGACGACTGGGCCCGACCGCAAAACTTCCGAGAAGGGGTTCCGAGAGCGACACTGCCCGAGCCGCATTTAGGACACGCCACTCAGGGCCGGGGAAGTGCCGCTCGGTATAGCAAGCTGGCCTCATGGGGGACAAAGCGATCTATGTCGAGATCGACATCAAAGCCGACGTCGACGGAGTTTGGCAACTGACACAAGACCCAGGTCAGCATCCGCGCTGGGATCTCCGATTCAGCAGCATCACACCCGTCGCCAACCTTCCGGCCGGCGGAAACCGATTCATCTACCAGCGGCGCACGCTGCTCCATACGATCACGGGAACAGGTACCTCTCTGGGGGAACTACAACGACCAGACGGAACACGCACCTCCGCGCTTCGGTTTACGACCAGTGACAGGCTCTCGCCGCTCCGGGCAGGTCGGGGTTACTGGCGTTACATTCCCACGGCCAACGGGACGACCTTCATCACCGGCTTCAACTATGAGCCCGGGTGGGGGCGACTGATCGACAGGCTAGTCATGCGCCGCCTCATCGGTTGGATGACAGCGTGGAGCTTTGACCGTCTACGCATCTGGGCTGAAACGGGCACTCCACCGGAGCGGTGGCCAGTGGCATCCGTGCTCACGTTCTGGCGGTCGGACCGGCCCCAAGCCTCACGATGCCAGCGGACCCCGGACTTTGGAAACGCAATGACTCAGGCCCCAGCGACCCTGCAAACCTTGGCGGAACCGTGACGTCAATATTTCAGCGTGCGATGGGAGCTGACTTCGACCGGTTGCACCCCATGCTGCAGCGTCGTTTCGGGGTCGGACTCGATGCCGGCTACGGGTGCATCGGTCGCGGCACCATGGCGCACATCAAGCGCGGACCCTGGTGGACGATCCCGTTCCTCCGCGTTGGGAAAATCCGCAACATCCTCATCCCCGATCTGGGCACAAACGTACCGTTCACCATCGAGAACTATCCATACCGCGACCCGTTCGGCCGGGAAACGATCACCTTCGTGCGCGAATACCGCGTCCGCCGCAGGCCAAGTCGGTTCGATGCAACCATGATCCTGAGTGACGGCAAGGTACTCGATTACCTGGGCACCCACCAGCATCTGGCCGTCGACCTGGACCTGTCGGTCGAACGCGACGGGTCGCTGCGCTTGCGCTCTGATGCCCAACGCTTCTACGAGGGTCCTGTTGCGTTTAGATTCCCCCTGCTCTTCAGCGGTCGAGCCGAGCTGCACGAGTCCTTCGATGACGCAAAGAACGTCTACCGAATTCGACTCGAAGTGCGAAACGATTTCTTCGGGTTCCTCTTCGGTTACGAAGGCGAATTCACCTGCGACTTCGTCCCAGCATCCGACGCACCAGACCGCCTCAAGCCGCGCCGCCATGAACGGCGCGTCTAGACAATCCTGGACGAGTCGGGTTTTCTCGGCCATGACACGAACTCGCCCGCACGAGGTTCAGCTTTCGGGACCGAACGTATCGGCTAGCGCTGGAACTAACCCTCATCACCCGAAGGAGTGTCTCGTAACCTGCGCGCCTCATAACCCATGGGATATGCGGCACCAGAAACCGCCTGAATCGTCGCTGATTGGCTCGGCAAGCCAGAATCGTTCGTCCTCGGGTTGCTCCTGTCGCGCAGTACGATTCCCCCGTGAAGACAACACCCGTTGGCATGCGAACCTCCGCAGCATCGCTCTTCATTGCGTGGCTGATACACGATGCAGAGGAAGCGGTCACGTTCCCGGCTACATCAAGGATCATCGCCGCGCGGTTGGGATCCTCCCGCATTCTGGTAACTCCGGCCCAGTCCGTGATCGCCATTGCTTTAATGGGCTTGCTCGTCGGAGGGGCGTGCGTTCGGGGTATACAGACCAACGGCAAATCACGACTGTATCGCGCTGTCACAGCGGGCTTAGAAGCGCATGTGGCCACCCACGTCCTGGCCTCCGTTGTTCTCAAGCGATACACCGCCGGACTGGTTACCGCACCATTCGTAATGCTGCCAGGGGCCCGGATCTCCCGCGCCGCCCTCAGGCGCAGCGGCACGCCTCTCGCCGCGCGCGACACCGCGCGAGGAGCTGCCCTGATGTTGAGCGCAGCTCTTGCATCTCATTTCCTCGCCAGACTTACATGCCCCGGGTCCCGAACTTCATCGAGACTGTCACGGGCCACCACCCAAGAGCATTTGTCTCGTAACCTGATCGCCTCGTAACCCATGGGATGTGAAGCACCGATGATGCGACCTGCTGCCGCCGGCCCGCGATAGATCTAGCGGACGTGCGCCGTTCACGATGGGATGATCGTGGAATGGAACTCATCGACATGTCGGGAGCAGCCCGGCTCGTTCTTCATCCGGTGAGCTACGAGTTCGAGAATGCCATCGGCAACGTTTGGGATGACAACTGGCTAGTCATCGCCGGTGAGGTCGCATGCGAAGGACATGAATGGTCTTTTCAAGAGCCCTCTCTTCTGGTCGACGAGGCAGTTGAGATCGCGAATTGGCTTGAGCGGGTTGCAACTCGGGTCGAGGCACCCACCAAGTCAGATCCGATCGGGACCGTCGATGCGTCGCTTGCATTCGTTGAGCCGAACCTCGCCTTCAGCGTGCTCCGCTACGGTCAGGACACAGCCGTTATTCGAGTTCACTTCTCAGCGGAGTCCCTCCCACCAGATTATTTTGAGCGAGTAGCCGAAGCCGCAGACCCAATCTTGGCTGAAATGCAGGTCACCCTCGCGGCTGCTGCCAGCGCCGCGGTTATCTGGCGCAAGCAAATTGCTGCATATCCACGTCGCTGAAGGATGAAACCATCCCGCTCGAGTGCCCTAGCGCCGCGACTCACGTCACCAAATCGTTCGCGAGATGTCTCGAAACCTAACTGCCTCGTAACCCATGGGATAGGAGACGGAGGAGATCGCCTATTCACGCGACGAGCGGCAGGTAACTTGTCTCGTTTCCTGCCCTGTCTCGCATCCCTAGGGTTACGCGACAACTGGATAGCGTGTTGGAGCGCATGACGCCCCGTCGTCCGGCTCAATTTCGGGACAGTCACGGGTGGGTGTCGGCAATTTGGCAGCGTCCGAACCGCCGACTTCCAAGACACTGTCCAATGAAGGTCCGGCTTGTGGGCGGCCACGTTAGCTGGCCGCCAGCCACAGACTTACGCCGCGAGGCAACGCATCGCGGTGGGCTCACTGATCGGTGCTGTTGAGGGGGTTCTCAGGTGCTCGGTCAGCGCCAAGGGCTGCTAGCGCCAGGACGATCGCCTCCTCGTTGCTAAGTCGCAGCGTCCGCATTTGTTCCGCGAATATCGCAGCTGCTAGTTGTGCTCTTCGCTGCACGGCATCGCCGTGCGTGGAAACGAATGTGCCATGCCGTCCCCGGGTCTCGACAACGCCTTGACGTTCGAGCTCGCGGAATGCCCTCGCCACCGTGTTCGGTGCCAAACCCAGGTCGCTCGCCAGCTTGCGTACGGTGGGAAGCCGTGTCTGCGGCGGAAGGTCCCCGCTTCGCACCAAGTCCAGGATTTGGACCCGTATTTGTTCGAAGGGCGGTACGGCGGAACGAGGGTCTACGACGAGCATCAGTTACTGCCCAACCCTGAATGGGGATGCGGCGCGACCAGGTTCGGCCAGAGCCGGTGGCGGAAATGCGTCTGCGCGGCGCCAAAGCTGAAAATGGCGAGGACAACGAAGAAGCCCAACGTGAACAACTGCATACCCGCACCGGTGCCCCAGCCCGTTCCAGCAATCGCGTCAATTCCTTCCAATATCGCGATCCCGGCTGCGCCCACAGCGAGCCAGGCGACGATTGTCTCGAGCAGGAGCAATGCCCGAAAAGTCTCGGCGCGAAACGCGTCATCCCACGCGAGTTCGAGCTCGTCCGCAGCCGGCTGGGTCTGTTGCAGGATTCTTCGTTCGACAAACTTACCCACTGCAAAGACGATCACTGCCGCTGTCAGGAGTGGAAGTGTGCTGCTCCGGACGAAGGTCGCCGGATCGATCACCCCCACCCAACTCAACACTGCTCCACCCACATTGAGCAGAACAGCAGTGACGACAAGGGCAGGGGCCACTCGCAACCGCCACGGGCTCACGTAGTCGCGCATTGTGGTGGCTGTTGCCCTCGCGAGGCGGGGCGCGTCAGCACGTCGCCGGAACAGCGAGTAATGCAGGGCGACACCGACGTCGAGCGTAGTCATTGTCGTCATTACCGCGGGAACCACGAACAGCCAGATAAACGATGACGACGCAAGGGATGGGTTGACGAAGAGAACTAGAGCGACCAGGAATAGGCCGGCCAACTCACCAACGAACATCGCTGACGTCCGGGTCCGGATCCGACGCCGGGCGGCCGCAGCTACGTTGTCGGCTTGTACGGGTAGACCGACCGCCTGCCAGAATCTGAAGAAGAGTTTCTGTTGGTACCTATCGGTCTGCAGCATGAAAAGCGTGACGCCAGCGAGCAAGGCGAGCACTCCGATAATGAGCCATGTCAGGGTGAGGGTGAAGTCCATTGCCGCTCCATTGTTTGCGTTCTGTATCAACGTAGCATTACAACGAACACCACGGTACCGGCAGTCCGCAAACCCCATGCCGCGGTACGAGTGGTCGTTGCTGCAGCGCGGCAAGAGTGGGGCGCCTGGTCGCCGGCGCCCGCAAGGGGTTCCGCCTTCGATAAGCCTGAGATCTAGGCGCCGCTTAGCTCGCCTGTCGCGGTCCGATTCACGTGCGAGGTGTCTCGTAACCTCAATGACTCAAAACCCATGGGATACGAGACGACGTGATCTGAGAATTCCACCCAACTTCCGCGCCGCCAGCCTTTGGCCCGGTGAAACGCGTGTGCACTACCGTGGCTGCCATGCTGACACTTACAGTTCTGCAAGCAGACCTAACCGGAGGTGTGGCCACTGTCGGCTATGCGCTTGGCGGCATAGGCGTCGTATTAGCTGCGACCCTGGTCTACTTCGGCATTCGGTTGTTTCGGACCAAGAAAATGAATCGCGTCGACTGACCTGAATTGACCAGAGCTCGCGAGCACGTCACGAATCAGCCCGGATCTGATTCGGGCCGGGTGAGGCTTATCGTGAACGAGGTTCCCCCGGGCCGGAAGTCGCCAGCCAGACGGACGTCGCTCGTCGCATTATGGTCGGCGATCTCCACGAACAGCTCGAACAGCCGTTCGCCCTTGGTCGTGTGCAGCCAAGTTAGGACTTCTTCGATTGAGGTGGCACCCGTAATCCGTTGCGGATCGTGTCGCGCAGGTTGTTCGATATCGTCGCCAGTCCAGAAGCAGACCCAGTAGACAGACGCCTCTTCCTGGTGCGCATCAAAAAAGGACTCATCCCATTCGACTTTCACTTGACCTCCTTGTTGGGATCGACGGTTACCTCCCCGAGCGCGGTGTGATTAGGGCGGCGGCGCCGCCGCGCCGAGTTGAACCGCCAGCTCCATGCTTCGCAGGCGGGCCGGGGAGAAGTCATAGGGCATGCTCCGGATGATCTCCGCCGCGCTCCTCACTCGGGAGCCCTCCGCCGGGTTGGGATCTGGCGCCAGGTCAGCGTCCTCGGGCGGGTGCAGCTCGTCCCAGGCGTCGAAGATAGCGTCGTCCTCCTCCAGCTGACCGGATTCCTCGATGACGCGCATCAGCTCGGTCTCGAAGGCGTGCCGCTCGGCCGCCACCTCCGCCACCCGGGGGTCGTCGACGGCGACCGTGTCGTCCAGGGCCTCCTCGGCGGCGTCGACGCGGTCGGACTCGGCGCGCAGCTCGGGATCGAGGGCCAGAGCGAGGAAGCGGCCGGCCTGCATGACGGCGCCGAGCGGCCCGAAAATCCGCTCGGTGACCAGCAAGACGTCCAGGTCGTCCTGCCGCAGCGAGCCCTCGGGCGCGCCCTCGAGGCGGCCGGAAACAAGATCGTCGAGCAGTCCCAGCCGGCTGCCGAGGGTCCGCATGCGCTGCACCGAGGCCCGCTTCCGCTGCAGCTCGGCCTCCTGCGCGGCGAGGGTGTCCTCCAGTCGCGCGAGGACGCCTGCGATCTCGTCCTCGCCGTCGGCGCCGCTCGGGGCGGTGCCGTCGAAGGCATCACGGATGTCGTCGAGGGCGATCCCGGCGTCGGCCATGCGGCGGATCCAGAGCAGCCGGATGATCTCCGCGTAGCCGTACCGGCGGCGGCCGTCGCTGCCCCGCTCCCGCTCGGGCAGCACGCCGACCTGGTGGTAGTGACGAATCGCCCGGGGAGTGATGCCGACGAACGCCGCGGCGTCACCGATCAGGACCTCTCGGGGCGGGGTCGGGAACGGGTGCATGGCAACCTCTCGGATTGGGACGGGACGGGCTTCCAGCAGACCACATGACGTTACGGCAGGAGCAACCCCCTCTGACACAAAACGCCGGCACCGCAGCTGATCGGGTGGCTGCTCAGAAGCGCTGCCCGCGCTCAATCGCGCGAAGCTATGTCGGCCGGTTCCAAACCGTACGTACGGAGTGGGTCTTCTCCGTCAAGAGTGATCGATGTCGACGGTGCCGGGTCGAACTCCGCAGCGGTCCGCGGGTGAGTTCCGTTTCCCGAATACACGTCGCGGAGCACACTCGCTGCGGCACCGACCGGGGCTGCTGCTTCACGCAAGCGCCGGCGGCGAACTCCCCTGACGACGATCACCAACGCAAGAGCGACGCCGAGAGCGACGATAAGAATGGCATCGGACATCTGTGTCCCCCGATCAGCTGTGTATCTGCTCAGTGCACCACGTCCGCGTTGGATTAGCAACGAAGAGTGCATCAAATGGTGGTGATGCGCTCGATCGCGGTCCGCACCTCGACGGCCCGGTCGGAGCGATCTCTTTCGAGCGCGAGATGTAGGGACAGACCCTCAATCAGCGCGTCCAACAGTCGTGCGGTGAGCGGATCGAAATGGCGTTCGAGCGCCGCACGAGACCGCCCCATCCACGCACTGGTGAGCGAACGAAACTTCACGTCGCGGGCCGCGAGGGCGTAAAACTCGATGGTGAGAACCAGGTTGCGATCGCTGTCGAAGAGTTCAGTGATCAACCCAACCAGCGCGGCCACTGCGGCGTCTCGGTCGGCGGCTCTGCACATGACCGCCTCGAACTCATCGGCCACGTGGTCTGCGAAGCGGGTGAACGCCGCGGTCAGCACATCGTCCATGCCATCGAAGTGGTACGTCATAGACCCAAGCGGAACATCCGCTGCGGTCGCAATCTTGCGGTGAGACACTCCCGCCACCCCCACATCAGCGATGATGTCGAGAGCAACATCGATGAGTCGGCCGCGGCGGTCCGGGTCGGGTCGGCGAACGGGGGCCTGCTTCACGACACAGCTCGGATGACGCGGGCAGGGTTTCCGGTCAGGAGTTGCACGTTGGGACCGATCTGGCAGTCCTCGCCGATCGTGATGCGCGCCACGTCCAACGCGGTCAAGTTGAAGTTCACAAACGTGCCTGCACCGATGAAGGTGTTCTCCCCGTAATCCACCGACAACGGCGGCTTCACTTCGGCGCTCTCTCCCAGGGCGCCGAGAAGCTGCACCAGCACGTCCCTCGCGTCGTTGTACGACAAGATATGGGAATGGATCGCGCGTCAAATCACCTGATCGCAGGGCTCGAGGAGCCATCGGGCACGCGCACTCGTCGCCTACTTCGTCGGGCGTGGGCGCTGGTTCGTGCATCATGGGGCGACGTCGAGATCGACGCCGACCTGGTCATCCGTCGGCGCGCGAGCGGAGCCGAGATTCTCCGCACAGCCGCTGACCTCGGCGACCCCCATCTGCTTTTGGAGACCGTGCGCCGCGACCTCGAAACCAAGACCGTCGATGAGTTCGTGCGCGAATGGCGCGTCGTCGACTGAAGCTCAGCACGCCAGGCGTCGCGCCACCGGTTCGGCTACGCCCTCACCTCGCCGGCTCCGCGCTCGCTAGCCGCCTGAATGCTCAAAGACTTCGAAGCCCGATATAGTTCCGGGCGTACTGCGCCCGATCGCGGCGAACCGCCTGGTTGACTGGGCAAGCCCTGAGCAATCACCGTGAGTCAGGAATCTGACTGACCTCGGAACGGAGATCGCGGAGCATGACAAGCTCCCGGTCGCCGTCCGGCACTCCATTGCCGGGCTTCGGCAGCTCGACGAATCCATTGCGCTCGTAGGCTCGACGGGCCGCGAGGTTGTCATTCATCACAGACAGAACGAGCGTGGCCGCACCGTTTTCTGCCGCCCAGTACGCGATCTCGGCGATGAGAGCGCTGGCGACGCCCTTCTCTCGAGCCGAAGGGTGCACCCACATCGAGATCAGCTCGGCGCGCCCGGACGAATCGGTCGCCGGCGTGCCGGTGGCCATGCCGACCGCGGAGCCACTGTCGACGTCGACGGCCAGCAGATCGATCGCTCCCGGAATCGACAATCGATTCCGCCAGCGATCTTCCGATGCGTCCGCCCACTCGTCGAGCCGAGAACCGAAGGCACCGGGTGAGTCTGTGAGCGCAGCGAGCCTTACAGCGCGCCAGAGCCGCCAGTCGTCGGCGGATGCGGTGCGCAGCTTGGTGCTCATGCCCCGACCATACCGACTCGCGCTCGGTACCATGCAGGATGAGGACCCTGACGGCAGCAACATCCGTTTCTATCTGGCTGAGCATCATCAGCGCGGTTGTTCTGGGTGCGGTGCTGCTCTACCTGTTGGTAGCGGGGCAGGGCCTGGGGCTCAAGGTGAGCAGCCTGGACGGGAGCGGACCGCAGTGGCCCTTCACGGTGGCCTGGTGCGCGGGGGCGGCAGCGTTAGCCTTCGCTGCGGTGGCGATAGCGCTGGGCGTAGCGCGTCGCGGCTGAGGCGTCAGTCGAAAATTGTGTCAGCGAGCGCTCGGGGGCTGCCGGCCACCACGTCCACAACCACTCGGAGTCCGGATGGCGACCGCAGAGCAGAGAGCGTGTGTACCCATCGCTCCAGCGCCACCGCGTCGTTTCCCTCAGACAACATGACCTCCAGAATTCCCCTCCTGGGAATGGGGGCAACGCTGAACCCGACCTTGCCGCCAGTCAGTTCCTTCACCTGCCTGGCCATCGCCGCAGTCTCTGCCATCGCCTCGTTGAGCGGATGCCCTACGTGCTCGACAACTTCCACGGGGAGGCCCGGCGCCTTCAAGCGACTAAGCGCGTCAGGCGGCGCCTGAGCGGCGAACGCAACCATGAAGCCGTGCTCCGTGTAATCGGAGTAGGAGAAATCATCCGGAAAGAGCGCCATCACATCGGAGATCGCTGCGGACGCAGCCTCTCTTGCTGCCTCCATGACCTCACCCCCTCCGTCAAGGACGGCTGCGTCAGCCGAGCTTGAGGAGCATCGTATCCGACCCGCCGTTGCGTCCCACGACGCGGAAACCCGCGCGTTCGTAGAGGTGCCGGGCGTTGTTGCCGTCTTCGACGCTGAGGCTGAGCCGCTCGAGGCCCCGTGACTGGGCCAGGGCGATCAGCTGCGCGAGCAGCGCCCCGCCGATCCCCCTCCCCCGGAATCCTTCGAAGGTTGTGATGCTCAGCTCCGGGGTGTCCGCGTCGACGAACCCGTAGCCGGGCTCGTCCTCGGGCAGGAAGACAAGCCAGGCGACCGCCCGGACGGTGCCGGCGTCGTCGTCCACCAGGCCGAAGTCCCGCTCGGCGGGAAAGGCCGTGTAGTAGTGCGCGATGTCCGGCATGCCGTCTACGTCGTCGAACGTGAACCGCGACGCGTTCCAATTCATATTGGCGAGGGTGGCCTGTCGAAGGAGCGGCCGGTCATGGTCGGTGAGTTCTCTGAGGGCCATCTCGCAACCGTAGCAACGCACTATCGGCGCGGGTCGTCCTCCGGCCAGATCGCCCGAATAATGCGGATGGTGTCGTCCAGCCCGGTACCGGCGCGGGTGCTGGTCGCGGCGAGGTGGCGGGCGGCGTCCAGTACCGGTCGCGGTGTCGTCGCCGCGCTGCGGCTAACCCGGGTTCCTCCCCCGGTGCGGGCCGTGAGGTAGCCCTCCGCTTCCAGCGCTTTGTACGCTTTCGCCACCGTGCCCGGAGCCACGTCGAGGTCCTTCGCGAGCTGACGAACCGAGGGCAGCCGTTCGTCGGCGGCGAGCAGGCCGGATGCGATCAGCCCGCGGATTTGATCGCGGATCTGCTCCGTGGGAGGAGCCGAACCGGACAGGGTGATGATCATGATCTGGAAAGGATCGGCGCCGGCCGCCTCGACGGAATCCCGGACAGGGCGACCGCCGCCCACAGCGCGAAGCCGAGCGCCGCGGCGACGCTGGACGCCCAGTTGAGCGCCGGTTGCAGGGCGGCGAAGTCGGTCCAGAACACGACCGCTCCCTCCGAGGTGGAGAACGTGGAGCGGACCGAGGCTGTTCCGGCGAGTGACCCGAAGATGAGTCCGAGGTGCACAAGCAGAGCACCCGTCGCGATCAGCAGCACGTTCCGGGTGCGAACGGTACGGATGCGCACATCCTGCTCCCGGCCACGGTCGAGGGCGGGCCGGGAGATGAGGATCAGGTCGAGGATGACCAGCGCAATCATGAGCGTCAGGTAGACGAGCGCGGGTACGGAGTAGAACCAGCCGTAGATGCTGGTGCCCATGCCTCGTTCGCCACCGAGGTCAACGGAATACATGGTGTACTGGCCGGTCACCTCGTCTCGTTCCGAGGCGGCGCCGGCCGCCACGGTGAGAGCGAGAATGAGCGCGAGGACCGCCGCCGGGGTGATGAACCACCAGCCGCGGGCGAAACTCACCGCCGTGCGGGGCGTGAGGTCCGCGGCGCCGCGCCCGCTGCGGGTGCGGATCGGGAATGCCAGCAGCACCAGGCCGACAATGCCGAGCCAGAGCGGAATCGCGAACCGGTGGTCGGCGTACCAGCGCCACAGGTCACCCGGGAGGTCGAGCTGCAGAGCAAGCGGCCCCGATATCAGCCGCTCCGCCAGCCCCACGAACACGAATGTCAGGCCCGCGGCCAACGAGAATGCGCCCAGGCGACCGCGGGGCAGCCCGTTTCGGCGCCCCCGAACCAGCCACCACACCGTCGCGAGAACAAGGCCCGCAGCAGCGGGACCTAGAACAATGAGATACAACCACGCCATCGGTACAACCCCCTCCCATTTGTATCACTCAAACAATACACACATGTATCACTCAAATGACACATTCGAGCTCGGGTTAGCGCAAGCCGGCCGCCCTGGCTCGCGTCTTGATGGCCAAGCTCGACGGTCGTGACATCGGGGCGACGTGGCGTGCGGTTTCCGCTCAGTGCTCTACCGACGGGCGCTCTACAGTCGGGTGCGGAGCTCCTCGACCCGGGTGCGAATGTCATCGCGCACCAGGCGCATCCGCTCCATGCCTTCAATGCCGCGCTCGGACGGCTCGTCGGTGATCCAGGTCTCGAAACTCGTTCCTGGCACCTCGTCGACTTGCGCCTCCGACCCGAGGATCACGACGACGTCGGCGTCTGCCACCATCTGGGCGGTGATCGCCTTCGGGTGTTCGTCACCGATACTGATCGCCAGCTCGGTCAAGGACTCCACCGACTGCGCATTCAGGGCCGCCCCGGGCTTCGTACCCGCCGACAACACCTCGACCGTGTCCCCCGCCGTGGCTCTCAGCAAGGCTGCGGCCATCTGTGACTTGCCGCCGTTCTTCTGGCAGACGAACAGAACTCTGGGGATGCGGGGCTCGATCATGACGCAATGGTACCGAGCGCGCCTGACCTCAGTAAGCGAAGGTCAAGTTGCCCTCGCCGCGCCGCGGGCGGCAGACTGGAAGCACGGATCGCTATTGAGTCTTCCGCCTGTGGCTAAGGAGCTCACCATGACTGAACCGAACGACGCACGTGTCGGCCTCTACATCGACTTCGACAACATCGTCATCTCGCGCTATCAGCAGCTGCACGGCCGCAACGCCTTCCAGCGCGACGGCATCCGCAACTTCGACAAGACCAGCCGGGATGCCGACCCCGAAGTCGCCGCCCGCCTCTCCGCCGCGACGGTGGACTTCAACGCCATCATCGACTTCGCCGCCTCCTTCGGCACTCTCGTGGTCAACCGCGCCTACGCCGACTGGTCGGTGCCCGTGAACGCGAGCTATCAGCGCCAGCTGATGAGCCGCGCGGTGGACCTTACCCAGCTGTTCACCACCACTACTCGCGGCACCAAGAACGGTGCAGACATCCGCCTGGCCGTCGACGTGGTCGAAGACCTCTTTCGCCTGCCCGACCTCACCCACGTGATCATCATCGCCGGCGACTCCGACTACATCGCCCTGGCCCAGAAGTCCAAGCGCCTCGGTCGTTTTGTCGTGGGCATCGGCGTCGCCGGCTCCACCAGCACGTCGCTCGCCGCCGCCTGCGACGAGTTCGAAGACTACGACTCGCTGCCCGGCATCGAAAAGGTCGCCCCCTCTCCCGAGGCCGAGTCGACCCGCACCGACAAGCGCAAGGGCGGCCGTCGCGCCGCTGAGCCCCTAGAGGTGGAGGCCGAGGCGGAGCCCACCCCGCCCGCGAGCGCTGCCCGCAAGTTCACCACCATCCCGATGTTTTCGCACACGGATGACGCCTCCTTCGACGAGCAGGAACCGGCGGACGACATCGACCCGCAGACTGTCGCGACCGAGCTGCTGGTGCGGGCGCTGCAGATCGGCCACGCCAAGGGCGACGACGACGAGTGGTTGAACACCGGCACGGTCAAGAACCAGATGCGCCGGATGGACCCCTCGTTCAACGAGAAGCCGCTCGGCTTCCGCTCGTTCACCGACTTCCTCTCGTCACGCAGCGACGTGGCCGAGCTGGCCGAAGACGGCTCGCAGCGGCTGATCCGCTACCGCCCGAAGAGCGACTCGGGCCGCTGACGCATTGGCGAGGGCCCGGGTTGCCGGTTCGGCAACCCGATTGGGCGCTACCGCCGGAACGCTACAGGCTGCTGTCATGGATCACACTCACGACGCCGCAGACCACCGCCCGCCCCGAAATCCCGGGGAGAATCAGGCGCAGTGGGACCAGCGCTACTCCGAGATGGAGAAGCTCTGGAGCGGCCAGCCCAACGGAGTGCTCTTGGCTGAGACCCGCGGGCTGACCCCGGGTCGGGTTCTCGACGTGGGCTGCGGCGAGGGCGCCGACGCACTCTGGCTGGCCGAACAGGGCTGGGACGTGACCGCACTGGACGTGTCGCGGGTGGCGCTGGACCGTGCCGCGCACGAGGCCGACCAGCGGGGCGTGCAGCTGCGCTGGGTGCACGCCGGACTCGTCGAGGCGGCGCTGCCACCGGCATCCTTCGAATTGGTCTCGGCGCAGTACCCGGCGCTGCTACGCACGGCTGAGAACAGGGCCGAGCACGCGCTGCTCGACGCCGTCGCCGTCGGTGGCGTGCTGCTGATCGTGCATCACCCCACCCCCACCACCGCGGAGGCGAGTGCACACGGGTTCAATCCCGACGACTACGTGAGCCCGGCCGGAGTCGCTGCGCTGTTGGGCGAAAACTGGCTTCTCGAGGTGAACGAGACCCGCCCGCGGCACGTGGCCACGGGCGCAGGCTCGCACCACACCGCGGATATGGTGGTGCGCGCACGTCGGCTGCGCTGAGGAGTCCCGGCATAATGGTAGCCGTGACCATACTCCCGCGCCTCACCTGCGTGGCATTCGCTGCCGCCGCCACCGCCATCCTTTCGTCCTGCTCCACGGCGACGTCACCATTTCTGGAATCCTCCGACGGCCACATCGTCGTGGTCTCCGAGGACGGCGGCAGCGGCGGCGGCCAACAGGCTCTGTTCGAGGGGTCCCTGGCCTGGGGTGATGCAGGCTGCATGACCACCACCTTGGGAGCGCACCTCATCGTGTTCCCGAAAGGCACGACAATCGACGACAACGACGAGATCGTGCTGCCCAACGGATTCCACATCCGGGCGGGCGACGAGGTCGGGCTGGGCGGAGGATCCAGCTCGCCCGATGATGCCAAGAGTAAGGCTCTAGAGGTTCCCGAGGAGTGTCTGACCGACGAGATCTTCTATGCCAGCGGCGAGGTCGCCAAGTAAATCGGGTGAGGTGCTGGGGTGGCTGCGCCGCTGTCGGGGCAGCTCAGGTGCCGCGGATGAAGCTCACGACCTGACCGAAATCACGAGCGGCCAGATCACTCTCGCGTATCCAGATTTCGAGCCGTGCGTCGTCTCCGAAGACCCCATCAAAGGCAGTATCGCCGCTGACATCGAACAAGAGGATGTGGCGGTCCCTCGGCGAGCGCAGCGGCAAGTCTGCGTCCAGCACGTTCCGGGTCTCCGCCGAGGCGTCGAAGTCGAACCATTGGCTGCCCAGCATGCGGCTCGAGGTGGGTAGGGCTTCGTCGAAGGGGTCTGGCCTGGCGTCGCCTTCTCGATACCAGGTGGCCTCGCGTGCGATCGTGTCCGCCCGCGTCTGCAACGCGATGACTTGAGCGAAGGCTTCATCAGTCGTCGCGGCAGGACCGAAGCGGAACGCCGGGAGGACCTCCATCGAGATTCTCCTGACCGGAAACAGCGCCTCGCCGTCAGCTCGACTTCGTTGGGCCAGAAGCGCTTCAGGAACGTAGAGAACGGTCGCCCCGCCGCCAGGGATATGAGAATCGGTACGGGAGTCTCCGGTGGTGGTGTGGAACACCTGCAGCAGCCCCTCGGTCGGCATGACTGTCGTGGCAATGAACGCGTGCACGGCGGTGGCCTGGCACAGCGTGCTGAGGTCGATCTGGAGAAGGAACACCGTGTCGGGCCGGTCCCACGGCCCTGCGGTCGGCAGCCCGCCCATTCGCGTCAGATCGTGCTCCGACTCGTCGGGGTGCGTGTCATCCGCGGCGTAGAGCGAAACACTATCGGGATCTCCGTCATGGTCCACGAGGTAGATCGCGGGAACAACCTCGACCTGGTCTGCGGTGAGCGACACGCGCGGGTCAGAGAGGATTGCCTCTGCCTCGGGCGGAAGCTCGTCGAGCGGCACGAGGAGCAGCTGGGCGAGCATCCGCCGGTCTCGTGCGTTCACCACCCGCGGGAGGGCCCGCCGCAGCTCCGCCATTAGCTCGGCATCGTGGATGACCGCATCCGCGGCCCGGTTCCACCGGGTTTGCAGAGCGTTCCACGCCGGTACCGACACCGCGAGCGGATCGACGAGCGGGTCGTACCTGCGGAGTTGATCTTCGGCTGCACGCAGGTGGGCGAGGGTTGCGCTCGGGATGTCCCACAGTGGATCAGCCGCGCTCTCACCGGTCCCAGTGTTCGTACTCATCAGTCCTCGCGCAGGTACACGATGAAGCCGGAGACGTTGTCCTCGCCCATCGGCGGCAGATCGACGGTGCGCTCGATCCGGGTGGTCCAGGCCTGACCTGAAGCCGGCACCCAGCCGCCGCGCTCCTCGGGGTCGGTCGACTGCTGCAGCGGGCAGTGCACCACCTCGATGCCCACGACAGTTCCGGCCACCGTTGCAAGCACGGGGTTCTGCTCGAGGGCTTCGGCATAGAGATCGAGTTGCAGCTGCACCGCACGCCGGTCGCCGAAGAGGCGGGTCAGCCACGGCGCATCCATGGCCACGAGTCGCCAGTCGACTCGGTCACCCACACCGACGTCGAGCCGCACCTCGGCGACCTGCCACTCGGTGAGCCACACCGGCGTGCCGGCCGGCGGTGGCGCCTCCTCGTCGGGAGTCCCCTCCGGGCGGGCACTGCTCGCGGCCCGGTCAAACACCGGCACGGCCGCACCGTGCAGCGCCGCAAACTGTTCGCGGGTCAGCACGGGCTCGTGGCTACCGGAGAACACGGCCCCGGACAGCGGAGCGTAGGCGGCCCAGCCGGTCTGCTTCTTGTTCTCGTCCATCTGTCGTCCTCCCCCGATGAAACGAGACTAGACCGTGGCCGCCGACCCGACGCATCCGTTTTTGGGCTGACGCACGGCCGGCGAACCCGACGTATGCTCGGAACTGGTTAGATCGAGCCAGGCCGCGCGCCGGTTGACGTGACCGTGGCCGCTCCACCCGCAAGCGAAGGACGACTATGGCCACGAGCACGAGCACCGACACGCAACAGGCGCCACCGCAGGTCGCCGACAGCCACGACCTGATCCGGGTGCAGGGCGCCAGGGAGAACAATCTCAAGGACATCAGCGTCGACATCCCCAAACGCCGCCTGACGGTGTTCACCGGGGTCTCCGGTTCGGGCAAGAGTTCGCTGGTGTTCAGCACCATCGCCGCGGAATCACAGCGGATGATCAACGAGACCTACAGCGCCTTCCTGCAGGGCTTCATGCCGTCGCTGGCCCGGCCGGACGTCGACCTGCTCAGCGGCCTGACCACGGCGATCATCGTGGACCAGGAGCGGATGGGCGCCAATTCACGCTCCACGGTGGGCACGGCCACCGACGCCAACGCGCTGCTGCGCATCCTGTTCAGCCGGCTCGGCCAGCCCTATCTCGGCGGACCGCAGGCGTTCTCGTTCAACGTCGCCTCGATCTCGGGCGCCGGCGCGGTGACCATGGAGAAGGGCGGTGTCACCACCAAGGAGCGCCGCAGCTTCAGCGTCACCGGCGGCATGTGCCCCCGCTGCGAGGGCATGGGCAAGATCAACGACATCGACCTCAGTCAGCTGTACGACGACTCGAAGTCGCTGAACCAGGGCGCGCTCACCATTCCCGGCTACACCGCGGATGGCTGGGGCGTGAAGATCTTCACCGGCTCCGGCTTCCTCGACGCCGACAAGCCGATCCGCGACTACACCAAGCGGGAACAGCACGACTTCCTCTACAAGGAGCCGGTCAAGGTGAAGGTCGGCGACATCAACATGACCTACGAGGGCCTGGTGCCCAAGGTGCAGAAGTCGATGCTCTCCAAAGACCGTGAGGCGATGCAGCCGCACATCCGCGCATTCGTGGACCGCGCCGTCACCTTCGCCACCTGCCCCGACTGCGGCGGCACCCGGCTGAGCGAGGGCGCCCGCTCCTCCCGCATCGACGGGGTCAACATCGGCGATGCCTGCGCCATGCAGATCAGCGACCTCGCCGCCTGGGTGCGCAGCATCGACGACCCGTCCGTGGCCCCGCTGCTGGCCGCCCTGCAGCACCTGTTCGACTCGTTCACCGAGATCGGACTGGGCTACCTGTCACTCGACCGCCCGGCCGGCACCCTCTCCGGCGGTGAGGCGCAGCGCACCAAACTGATCCGGCACCTCGGCTCCTCCCTCACCGACGTCACCTATGTCTTCGACGAACCCACCATCGGCCTGCACCCGCACGACATCCAGCGCATGAACGAGCTGCTGCTGCGCCTGCGCGACAAGGGCAACACCGTGCTGGTGGTGGAGCACAAGCCGGAGATGATCGCCATCGCCGATCACGTCATCGACCTCGGCCCCGGCGCCGGAACGGCCGGCGGCTCGGTCTGTTACGAGGGCACCCTGGCGGGCCTGCGCGCCAGCGACACCCTCACCGGCCGGCACCTCGACTACCGGGCCCGGGTGAAAGACACCGTGCGCACGGCCACCGGCGCGCTCGAGATCCGCGGTGCCACGGAGCACAACCTGCAGGATGTCGACGTCGACATCCCGCTCGGCGTCCTGACCGTGATCACCGGTGTCGCCGGCTCGGGCAAGAGTTCCCTCGTGCACGGTTCGATTCCCGCCGGCGCGGGGGTGGTGTCCATCGACCAGGGCGCCATCCGCGGCTCCCGGCGCAGCAACCCGGCCACCTATACGGGCATGCTCGAACCGATCCGCAAGGCCTTCGCCAAGGCCAACGGGGTGAAGCCGGCCCTGTTCAGCTCGAACTCCGAGGGCGCCTGCCCCAACTGCAACGGCGCCGGCGTGATCTTCACCGACCTCGGCCCGATGGCAACCGTGTCGACCACCTGCGAGGTGTGTGAGGGCAAGCGATTCGACGCATCCGTGCTGGAATACAAGCTCGGCGGCCGCGATATCAGCGAGGTGCTCGGCCTGTCGGTGACCGACGCCGCCGAGTACTTCGGCACCGGCGAGGCCCGCACCCCGGCCGCGCACGCGATCCTCACCCGGATGGTGGACGTGGGACTGGGCTACCTCAGCCTGGGCCAGCCGCTCACGACCCTCTCCGGCGGCGAGCGCCAGCGGTTGAAACTGGCCAACCAGATGGCCGAGCAGGGCGACATCTACGTGCTGGATGAGCCCACCACCGGTCTACACCTGGCCGACGTGGAAAATCTGCTCGGCCTGCTCGACCGGCTGGTGGACTCCGGCAAGTCGGTGATCGTGGTCGAACACCATCAGGCGGTGATGGCGCACGCCGACTGGATCATCGACCTCGGCCCCGGCGCGGGCCGCGACGGTGGGCTGATCGTGTTCGAGGGCACCCCGGCGGCGCTCATCGCGGACCGGTCCACCCTCACCGGTGAGCATCTCGCCGCATACGTGGGCGGCTGAGGGAACCGGTCGGGCCGCATCGGACATTCCTGGTTACCGAGTGTCTGAGGGGTCACGATGAAACGGATCAGCCGCA
Source organism: Cryobacterium inferilacus (assembly GCF_019599185.1). Taxonomy (GTDB): domain Bacteria; phylum Actinomycetota; class Actinomycetes; order Actinomycetales; family Microbacteriaceae; genus Cryobacterium; species Cryobacterium inferilacus. Next base: position 18,968 of record NZ_JAIEUL010000013.1, read on the forward strand.
CAATCAGCATCGTCGGGCTGCTGGCGCTGCTGCTCTCGGGGTGCTCAGCCCCTCCGGCGGCCGCGCCGAGCCCGACCGATGCGGAGTTCCCGATCTTCACCGACGGGGTGCTCACCTACGAACGGGTGGAGCAGCCCGGCGGCGGCTACTTCTCGTTCACAGCCCTCTTCGTGGGCACCCTCACCTTCGAGAACGGCTGCCTGCTGGTCGGCGGTGATCCGTATCTCTTTCCCGCCGATCTCACCAGCTGGGACGGCACCACCCTGACGGTGGACGGCCTGGAGTACCAGGTGGGTGACAAGATGGCGGCCGGTGGCGGTCAGTTGCACGACGTGGTTCTCCCCGATGAGGTGCGGGAGCTCTGTGGCGAGAACTCTCCCGTTCTCGTGGGCAGTGTTCAGGAGGAGATTCCGGATCCGATCGGTCCACCGGACTTTCCGACCGATGAGGCCTGGGGTGAGCTGCCGGAGAGCCCCCTGTCGGCCCGGCGGGACAGCGTCGGCGCCTGGGTGCGCGACCGGGTCGTGATTGTGGGCGGCTGGTCGGACCAACCCTGCCCCGCAACCGCGGACTGTGCCGTCGGCGAATCAGCCCAGCGCACCGGTGCCAGCTACGATCCGGTTTCCGGCGAGTGGGCGCCGATCGCCGAGGCGCCCATGCCGGTGAGCGGGAACAATATCGCCGTGTTCCAGGACAACCTGTATGTCCTGACCAGCGACGTCTTCGCCGGCAGCAGCACCCCCACCTTCCTGCAGTACAACATCACGACGGATGCCTGGAGCACCCTGCCGTCCCCACCCGACGCCGGCACTCTCGTCGCGGCCGGTGACCGGGTGTTCGCCATCCCCGGGTCCGATGAGAACGGTGCCGTCGTCGATTCGGTGTTCTTCCCCGACTCCGGCGTGTGGGCGCCGCTGCCAGACGACCCGCTCGGCCCCAGCTACGACCGCACGGGCGTATGGCTGCACGGCACGCTGAAGCTCAGCGCGAAGTCCCTGGCCAGCACGGGCGCGGACGGCCCCGCCGTGGTGCGCATAGCCACCTTGGACAGCAACCTCAGCAGCTGGTTCTCGCAACCGGACAGCGACATCATCGGAACCGGCGCTGTGGCCGCCGGCGATCGGGTGGTGTTCCCGTTCTATGGCACCCAAAACGGCGGCGAAGTGAACACCTGGGACCGCCCCTACGCCAACGGCGGCATCTTCAATCCGGCCGACAACACCTGGAAAGACCTTCCGGAGCTGCCCGCGGGCACCGAACTCGACGAGTACGCGCACGGTCGGCCGCCGCAGGTCATCGGACACGAGGTGCTGATCGGCGGGAGGCTACTGCTCGACCCGATGGCGCTGACCTTCACCGAACTCCCCGAGCCGACCTGGGCCCCGCGCATCGAGGCAACGGTGATCACCGGGTTGGACAGCATCCTGGTCTGGGGCGGGGTCAGTTACGAGGACGGCGTCGGCGTCAATCACGCGGACGGCTACCTCCTGGGCCTCTGATCGGGTATTCTGGCAGGCTCGCCAACGCCGGGCAGAATGAGGATCACCGTGCAGAACGACACCGTGCAGGACGACACCGTGCAGGACTATCTGGACACCAACCGGGCCAACTGGGATGACCGGGCCGCGGCCCACGCCGCGCGCACCGGCCTGGGCTACCAGGTGCAACGCTACGTCGAGGATCGCGCCCTATTGTCGGACGTCGTGCGCTTCGACCGCGACCGGCTGGGCGACGTCGCGGGGCTGCGCACCGCGCACCTGCAGTGCCACATCGGCACCGACACCCTGTCTCTGGCCCGGCTGGGCGCCCGAGTCACCGGGCTGGACTTCTCCCCGGTGTCCGTCGCCGAGGCGCGCACGCTGGTGACCGAAACCGGCGACGCCGTCGACTTCGTCGAGTCGGATGTCTACTCCGCGCTCTCGGTGCTCGAACCGGGCAGCTTCGACCTGGTCTACACCGGCATCGGCGCGCTCTGCTGGCTGCCGAGCATCGACCGCTGGGCGGGAGTGGTGGCCGGGCTGCTGGCGCCGGGCGGGCGCCTGCACCTGCGGGAGGGGCATCCGATTCTCTGGTCGATGGACGAACGCCTCGATGACGACCTGCACCTGCGCTTTTCGTACTTCGAGCAGGAGAAACCGCTGGCGTGGGACGACGACTCCACCTACGTGAAAACGGACCGGCCGATGACGGCGACCAAGACCTACGAGTGGAACCACGGACTCGGCGAGATCGTGACCGCTTTACTCGGCGCCGGGCTGACCCTGACGATGCTGGTTGAGCACGACAGTGTTCCGTGGGAGGCTCTTCCCGGCCAGATGGTGGAACGTGCCGACGGCGAATTCGCTCTCGGCACCCTCGCCGGGGTGGCGCCGCTGTCGTACACGATCCAGGCGACAAAGTCGCTCTGAGCGCGCTCGGAGCATACTCCCAGGGGTATCTGGCAGACTCTATGAACCGTTCGACCGATCAGGCAAGGAGACCTGCATGAGCACCATTGACGTGACCGACACCACCTTCGCTGACACCCTGGCGTCCAACGACATTGTCTTGGTGGACTTCTGGGCCGACTGGTGCGGCCCGTGCAAGCAGTTCGCACCGACCTACGCGGCCTCCTCGGAGCAGCACCCCGACGTCACCTTCGCCAAGGTGGACACCGAGGCCGAGCAGCAGCTCTCCGCGGCCGCCGGCATCCGATCCATCCCCACCCTTATGGCCTTCCGCGAGGGCGTGCTGGTGTTCTCGCAGCCCGGCGCACTGCCGCCGGCCGCCCTGGAGCAGGTCGTCACCGCGGTGAAGGCCCTCGACATGGAGGACGTGCACCGCAAGGTCGCCGAGCAGAAGGCAGCCGCCGCCGAGGCATCCGCTCAGGCGTGACCTGACGCGGGCCTACCGCGCGCCGTATTCCTCCTCGGTGACGTGCTCGCCCCAGGTGGTCTCTGTGCCGTCCGCGACGGCCTCCCACATGGCGAGGTGCGCCATGAAGTCGGTGGGGGTGGCGCCGTGCCAGTGCCACTCCCCCGGCGGCGTGTAGATCGTCTGGCCGGGGTGGATCTCGATGATCTCTCCGCCGCGCACCTGAATCAGACCGACGCCCTCGGTCACGTGCAGGGTCTGGCCCACGGCGTGGCTGTGCCAGGCGGTGCGGGCGCCGGGCGTGAACCTGACCGTGTAGACCCGCATCCGGCTCGGCTCGGGTCGGGCACCGGCTAAGACGTCGAAGAATACGTCTCCGGTGAACCACTCGGTTGGACCCGTGGCGGTGTTCGACTTCGGCTGGATTTCCATCTCTCGCTCCTTCTGTCGCTGTTGCGGCGACACCTCGACGCTAGGGCGGGGCGGATGCACGTGGGAGGCCCTGTCAGGGCACCTCCCAGGAGTAGCCCCCATCGGAGCCTCGCATTCGCTAGCCTGAGCACCATCGACGATGCGGGGGCGGAACACGTGGACGATCAGCAGACAGCATTCCTGGAGACGGTTCGTCGGTTCATGGACGAGCTCATCTTGATTCCCCGGCCACAGGCCGAGACCCTCACCCCGTTGGGCGAACTGGTTCAGGACTTTCTCCAGGCCGACGTCACCGCGCTGCCGCTGGTCACGGAGGACATCCCGTCACACCGACTCGTCGACGCAGACCTGGCTCTGGCCGAACTGGATGCCGAACCCACCGCCGTCGGGGTGACCGGCGGCCAGCAGCGGGACCATTCGTCGTTTCCGGAGCTGCTCAGCAACGCCTTCGCGCGCTTCGCCCCCGGGCCGGTGGACTACATCTCGGTTGCCACCTCGCCGACGACCGAACGCCGGGTCGTCGCCGTCGGTGTTCGACTGCTCACCGTGGACGGGCACCGGGTCGCGGTTCTGCAACGCAACGCCCACCCGGAATTCGGCCGCAACAGCGCCCGACTGGAGATAGTCGCGGCGGAGGACGCCGGTGCCGTGGCGCTGCTCAGCGCCCTGCGCCGCCTGATGCTCGAGCGCAGTGTGCTTCGGGGCCAAGTGATTTCCTTCAGCGGCAACGACTACGGGCCCGGCGCGGCCGGGGTGGACTTCCTGCCTCGCCCCCAGGTCTCGGCTGCCGATGTGGTGCTGCCAGACGGCGTCCTGAGCGACATCGTGCGACACGTCGTGGGCATCGGCCTGCACCGTGATGCTCTGCGTGCCGCCGGTCGACACCTCAAGCGCGGCGTGCTGTTGTACGGCCCGCCCGGATCGGGCAAGACCCTCACGGTGCGGCATCTGTTGAGCTCGACACCCGACACGACAGCTGTGGTGCTCGCGGGCAACAGCATCCGTTTTGTCACCGAGGCCGCCGAACTCGCGCGGGCGATGCAGCCGGCGATCGTGGTGCTCGAAGATGTTGACCTGATTGCCGAAGACCGCAATCTGTCACACGGCCCGCAGCCGCTGCTGTTCGCCATGCTCGACGCCCTGGACGGTCTGGATGGCGACGCCGACGTGGCTTTCGTGCTCACCACGAACCGGGTCGAGGTGCTTGAGCATGCCCTGGCCGACCGACCGGGCCGGATCGACCTCGCCGTCGAGATCCCCCTGCCCGACCTCACGGCCAGGCATCACCTGTTCGAGTTGTACGCCCGGGGGCTACCGCTCTCGGCGGGTGCGGTGGCCGAGGCGGCCGATGCGGCCGACGGTGTCTCCGGTGCCTTCGCCAAGGAGCTCATGCGGCGCACTGTTCTGCTCGCGGCCGAACAGGCCCGCCCGGTCACGGACGACGACCTGCGGGCCGCTGTGGCTGCCCTGCTAGATTCCCGCAACACACTGACCCACCAACTGCTCGGCGACGCTGGTCAGTAGCCGGGCACGACGATCGCGAGTTTGCAGCGCGGGCAGCGATGGCAGGACTCGAGCCCCTCCGCGGTGTCGATGCCGTCGGGGGTCATCTCGGTGCCGCAGGCCGGGCACGGTGGGCCCGGCTCGTCGAGGTGATCGTCGTCCATCAGTGCGGTTACTGCTGAACCTCGACCAGCACCAGGGCGCCCAAGGTCGGCTGGCCCGACCAGGTACCGGCGAGCACCTCATGGGTGACCGAGTCGGCAGCCTGGGCCGCCAGCACCTCGTCGTCACCGAGCACCCGTGCCACGAGGATCCGCAGCGACCCCGCGGTCACGACCGTGACGGCCGGTTCCTGCTGGATGCCGATGTCGGCAACAGCGGGCGGGGTGACGGCGGCGCCACCCGGAGTGCCGCTGCCGGCCACCACGGCGGTGGGCTCACGCACGGTCATCTGGCCGTCGATCTCAACCTGCAGTTCGGCCTGACGGCCACCCGTCAGTGCGGCGGTCGCGACGGCCGCGAGGTAGGCGGGGTCACCGGTGGCGTCGTACACCCACCGCTCCCCCAGCACCGAGTGCTGCATGGTGGTGATGAGGTAGTCCTCAGCGCCGGCCAGCGGGGCATCCCGGTAGGTGACGGGCACCTGCAATACCGGGCCGGAACCGGCCGTGATCAGGATCGTTTCGATGCCGACCTGCCCCTCGGGGTCGTCGAACCGGTAGGCGCCGACGTTGGTGACCGGCTGATCGGCGTCGCCGACGAACCAGGGCTGGGTGGGCGCCCACTCGGTGAGGAGCTCGATCTTCGTGGGCGTGATTTCGGCTGAGTAGAGGAGGGCCATGCCTCCGATCCTACGGGCGTCGCCTGATCAGCCGGTTGGCCGGAGCGCGGAGCGCACGATCACGAGACCGTCACCCCATTGGTCGTCGAAGAACTGCTGGATGGAGCCGTCGTCGTAGATCACATCGATCACGAGGTAGCCGTTCTGCTGTCCATCGCCCAGGATCGCCGCCTCGGACCAGTCGGTGTACTGGGCCGGGTAGTAGTCGGCGGCGTGCAGTTCCTCCTGCAGGGCGCGCAGGGCGCTCTCCTCGCTCGGGCCGGGGGTGGCCGGGTCGAGCCGGGGATCGATCTGGGCGATCGGGTCGTAGAGCGACAGCGGGACGGGCGGCTGGGTCACGGTGAACGCCGCGGCGTCCCAGGTGCCGGTGATGGCGTAGCTGCCCCAGGTGACGCCGGATGCGCTCTCGGCCTGCTCCACGCTCGTCCAGTCCCAGCCGAGGATGGGCGGTCCGCCGCACTGGGGCGGGTACGAATCGGCCACGCTGCCCAGGCAGAGCTGGGGGTCTTCGCCGTCTTTCTGCAGCACGGTGCCCTGGGCGAGCACCTCACCGGTGGCGGCGGGGCGGGGAAACTCCCCCGGAGCGGCGGCGCTGCCTGGCGCGCTGCCGGGCGTGCCGTTGGCGCATCCGCTCAGGGCCAGCAGGCCGGCGGTCGTGGCCGCCAGAATCACCAGGACTCGAGTTCTCATGAACGAAGTGTGCCAGACCGAAAGCGAGGATCCCTTATTGTCGAGGAATGACTTTTAACGACGACGCCAAGTACTCCGGCCAGGGCGTGCGCAAATCGGGCCGCCGCACCGGCCTCGCCGTGGGTGGCGGCGGCATCGGCCTCGTCGCCATCGTGTTGCTCTCCCAGCTGCTCGGGGTCGATCTGAGCGGTCTGCTCGGCGGCGGCAGCACCGGCGGCAGCAGCCAGAGTGAGGGCACCGCGCTGGAGAACTGTTACACCGGCGACGACGCCGACACCGACGTGGAGTGCCGGGTGGGCTTCACCCGGGATTCTCTCGAGGCCTACTGGGCCGAGCAGGCGCCCGCCCTGGGCATCGACTACGCCACCACCACCGTCAACCTGTTCGTCGACGGCGTCGACACCGGCTGCGGCTCGGCCACGAGCGCGGTCGGTCCGTTCTACTGCCCGGCCGACCAGCAGATCTACCTGGACACCGCGTTCTACGACACCCTGCGCACCCAGTTCGACGCGTCGGCGGGGCCGCTGGCGCAGCTGTACGTGGTGGGGCACGAGTGGGGCCACCACATCCAGAACCGGGCGGGCACCTTCGCCAATGCCGACCTGACCCAGTCCGGCCCGACCTCCGACGCCGTGCGCCTCGAGGTGCAGGCCGACTGCTTCGCCGGCGCCTGGCTCGGCTCCGCCACCGAGACGACGGATGCCGACGGCGTGCCGCTTCTCGACCCGATCACCGACGCGCAGATCGCGGATGCCCTCAACGCGGCGTCCGCCATCGGCGACGACCGCATCCAGGAGAAGACCCAGGGGCAGGTGAACCCGGAGAGCTGGACGCACGGCTCGAGCGAGATGCGCCAGAAGTGGTTCCAGACCGGGTACACCGGCGGTGCCGAGGCCTGCGACACCTTCGCCGTGGCCGACGCCGAACTCTAGCGGGGCCTCTACCCGGAGGGGCTACTTGGGTTCGGTCAGATCGACGACGCGGCCCTTGGCATCAGCCTTGACGACCTCGATGCCCTTGAGGGCGTCCGCCTTGGTCTGGTAGCTCTCCGAGGTCATCAGCACCTGGCCGCTGTGGGTCTTGAGCTTGAAGACATAGCCACCGGATCGGTCTGCAGTCAATTCATACTTGCCGGACATGACACGCTCTCTTCGTCGAGATGGAACTCCGCCGGCTACGAGGCCGGTGGCGCAACCTTACCGCGCCGGGCGGAGCACAACTCCTGCAGATCCTTCCCGGCAGAGGTGCGCACCCGCGTGATTTCGGCATCCGCTGGGCCCGGCGGGAACACTTGCAGGAGTTATGCACCGGGGCCGGGCGGCTGGGCGGGCTGGGGCGGCCGGGACAGCTGGGCAGCGGCCTCGACCGGCGGCAGGGACGCCGGCTCGATGGCGGCATCCGTTCTCTCGGAGCGCACGAAGGCGATGCCAATCAGGATCAGCAGCCCGCCGAGGAGCTGCGGAACGGTGAGCTGCTCGCCCAGCAGCAACCAGGCGTAGAAGGTGGCGGCCACCACCTCGAGCAGGCCCACGAACGAGGCCAGCCGGGAGCCGAGCATCTCGCTGGCGGCGATGCTGGTGGAATAGGCGATGGCGGTGGCCACCACGCCGATGATCAGCAGCGGCAGCCACCAGGGCAGCTCGGCGCCGAACATCGGCACGTCGGCGGTGGAGGTCTCGAAGGGCACCAGACCGGTCAACCCGACCAGGCCCAGCAGCACACCACCGAGCAGCAGGCCGAAGCCGGCCAGCGCCACGGCGGGGAGCCCGTTGCTCGGCTGCGCGGCCACGAGGTAGTAGATCGCACAGCCCACCATCGCGGCCATGGCGAGCGCATACCCGAACAGGTCGAACGCAGCCGAGCCGCCCGGAGACACCACCAGCACCAGCCCGCCCAGCGCCACCACGGACCCGATCAACACCACCGCCTTGGGGCTGCGGCGGGTGCGCACCCACGCGATGGCCACGAGCAACAGCGGGGCCATGTATTCGATGAGCACGGCCGAGCCCACCGGGATGCGCTCGATCGCCGCGAAATAGGCCAGCTGCGTACCGGCCACACCGATCAGGGCCATCGCGAAGACCCGCCAGCGGGCGCGCCAGAGCGCCGCCCAGTTGCCGCGCAGCGAGAGGATCGCCACCGGCGCCAGAACCAGGCCACCGATCAGCACCCGCACGGTGACGGCGGCGGCCGGGCTCCAGCCGCTCTCGAGCACCGGCTTGGCCAGGGCGCCAGAGAGGCCGAACGTGGCCGCGGCGATGACCGCGATGACAAGGCCGAGCGTGGTGGTCGAGCGGTTCATGCGTGCTCCAGGGGAAAGAGGTGGCGCCGGGGTTGTGGGGTGATTCATCCCGAAGATAGTGTGATCCCGAGTAAGGAGTCAATTTGCATTTTGCCCCTGACACCGAGGCGAGTCTGGCCTTCACCGTCGACCTCGCCAATACCGTCGCCGGCGCGACGAAAAGCGGCCTCGACGAGCTGGTGACACCCGCCGACCTGACCACCCTGTTCGAGACGCACCAGTTCTCCGGGCGGCTCGATCGCGACGACGCCGAACTCGCCGAGGTGCGGGACACCCGTGATCTCCTGCGGCGGATCTGGACCCTGAACCGTGACGACGCGGCGGTAGCGGTGAACGCCCTGCTGCAGAGCGCCAGGGCTCTGCCCCGGCTGATGCGTCACGACGGGATGGACTGGCACCTGCACGCCACCGATCCCCAGGCGCCGCTGGCCGAACGCATCCGGGTGGAGGTGGCCCTGGCCCTGGTCGACGTGATCCGCACCGACGAGAACGGCCGGTTGCGCGCCTGCGCGGCGGATGACTGCGCCGGCATCCTGGTGGACCTCTCCCGCAACGGCTCCAAACGATTCTGCAGCATCCGCTGCGGCAACCGGATGAACATGATCGCGTTCCGGCAGCGGGCCGCCGAACTCAGCCCGTATGGCGCAGGAACACCTGCCGCAGCGAGCGAATGAGCAGCACGAACCCGACCAGCCCGATCGTCGCGCCGAGGAAGGCGAACAACCGCACCCCGTCGACCAGTTCAGGCCCGGTGTCGGAGACCACCAGCACGATGCCCAGGGTGGCCGCGGCGATGCCGATCAGCGCGCCCACCGCCTCGATCACGATTGAACCCAGCCACCAGCGGTCGTCCGGTTCGGCGAAGGCGCGGATCCGCACGCTGAAGGTGCCGTCCGCCAGCCCGGAACTGATGGACTCCAGGCGCCGGGGAATCCGCCGGGCGGTGGCCCGCAGCACGGCGCCCTGAGCCTGCACCGACCCGAGCAGCGAACGCGGAGTCACCAGGCGTCGCAGGTAGTGCGGCACCCGGTCCAGGGCCTTTTCCACCATGTCGAAGTCGGGGTCCAGGATCGCCAGGCTGCTCTCCAACGTGGCCAGGGTGCGGAACGCCATACCCAGCGACGTCGGGATGGCGAGGTGGTGTTCCCGAATGGTGTCGAGCATCGCCGAGAAGATCGACCCCTCGGCCCTGCTGTAGCGGGTGAGGGTGAGGATGCGGCCCAGGTCGCGTTGCAGCGCGGCGATGTCGGCATCCGTCGGCGCGTTCACCACCAGCAGCAGCGCATCCGTCGTGGCGATGTCGTCGTCGGCCGACGCCGCCAGCAGCAGCGTCACCAGCCCCTCTCGCATGCTGCGCTCGAGCACGCCGACATTGCCGAAGTCGATCAGGCCGAGCCGGCCGTCCTGGCGCAGCATGAGGTTGCCCGGGTGCAGGTCGCCGTGGAAGATGCCGGTGACGATGACCTGTTCGAGCACGGCGTCCAGCAGCGCGTCGGCGAGCGCCGCCCGTTCCTCCGGCCAGAGCTGGTCGAGCCGCTCGGCCGCGGCGTTCAGTGGCACCCCGTCGATGAGGTCCATGGTGAGTAGTCGGCGTGAGCTCGCCTCCGCGTACACCCGCGGCACCACCAGGATGTCGGACGACCCCGACGCGGCGACCACGTTGCCGATCTGCTCGGTGCTGGAGAACTCGATGCGGTAGTCCAGCTCGTCGCGCAACGACCTGGCGAAGCCCTCGGCCAGGTTCACCACCCCGAAGTCGCGCCCCCAACTGGTCTGGTTCTCGATGCGCTGAGCGAGGCGCACGATGATGTCCACGTCGGCGGCCACCTGCGCGCCGGCGCCGGGCCGCTGCACCTTGAGCACCACCTGGGTGCCGTCCAGCAGCGTGCCGGTGTGCACCTGGGCCACGGATGCCGCCGCCAGCGGCGTCTCGTCGACGCTGGCGAACACGGTGTTCAAGGGGGCCCCGATCTCGGCCTCGATCACGGTGCGAATGGCCGGCCACGGCAGCGTGGTGGCGCTGGATTGCAGCGAGGCGAGGGCCACGGTGTAGCTGCGCGGCAGCAGGTCACGGCGGGTGGAGAGCAGCTGGCCGAGTTTGACGAAGGTGACGCCGGCCTCGTTGATCGCCGCCACCAGCGCGGCGGGGGTACCGCCGCGGCCGCCGCGGCCGCGCTGTGGCCAGCCCGGGCGTTCGTGCAGGATCCAGCCGATCCCATAGCGGGAGAGCAGGGTGAGAATCTGCAGGTACCGTTTGGTGCGGCGCCGCCGGTGCAGGGCGGCGCGGATCGCGTCGAGCGGGTTGGAGGCGGTGGTGGGGAAGAGGGCCTCTGTGGCGACCAACAGGGCGATCGCGATGGCGAACACCCAGCCGAACGCGAGCGCGATGAACAGCACCACCACCAGGAGGGGCGCCTGCGGTGAGCCGTCTTCGCCGATCACCCTGGCCTGGCTGGCCACGAAGTAGGCGAACGGCCAGCTGGCCAGGAACACCAGTGCCGCGACCAGGGCGGTGCGCAACCAGCCCACGTTGGTGCCGAGCAGAGACCGCGTTGCAAAGCCGACCGAGACGGCGAAGACGAACGCAACGAGACCCAGAACGATCCACGCCCATACCGATTCGAACAAGCCCTGCCCCGCATTCTCTTGACGCCGTTGGCGCTCAGGTTAGCGCGCAGGCCTTACAGTCGGCACCGGGTCCCTATCCTTGAGCTACCTGGCCGACCACTGGTGCTCCCGCGGCCATGTGCTGCTCGTGCTCGAGGGCATCCTGCGCACCGAGCGAGCACCGAGACGGGCGCCCGCCTGTTCATCGTCGACTGAACTGTGCCAGACTAAATCCTTCCCGTCCCTCAGAGTCAGGCTCAGCCAGTGAAGTTCTTCGCCGTTTTCGCGCTCACGCGCTGACACCCGCAGCTTCGCCGCGCCACGGCAGCCGGGGTCAGTGCATTCACTGACGACGGGGAGCCTCCATGGCCACTGCACGAACTTCATCTGCCCACCCTGCAACGATTCTGCTCACGGATGTCGGCCTCACCTGGCCGGACGGAACCGTAGCCCTGACCGGCATCACCGCCGCATTCGGCCGGGGGCGAACCGGACTGGTCGGCGCCAACGGATCGGGCAAGTCCACCCTGCTGCGCGTGATCGCCGGTGAGCTGCGCCCCACGACGGGCAGCGTGGTGGAGTCGGCCGACGTGGCCTACCTACCGCAGACCCTCACCCTTGACGTGGGCGCGACCGCGGCCGATCTGCTCGGTTGCGCGGCGAAACTCGACGCGCTGCGGGCCATCGAGGCCGGCGCCGTGAGCGAAGTCCATTTCGACGTACTCGGCGACGACTGGGATCTGACCAGCAGATGCGGAGTGGCGCTGCGTTCGGCCGGCCTCACCGAAGCCGACCTTGATCGACCCGTCGGGGCGATGTCCGGCGGAGAGGCGATCCTGGTCGCTATCGCCGGGTTGCGCCTGGGTGCCGCCCCGATCTCGGTGCTCGACGAGCCCACCAACAACCTCGACCGAGCGGCCAGGCAACGACTGTCGATGATGGTGCGGTCCTGGCCGGGCACCCTGGTCGTGGTCAGTCATGACCCCGAGCTGCTCGAGCTCATGGACGACACCGCCGAGTTGCACGATGGGGCGCTCACCGTGTTCGGCGGCCCGTACAGCGCGTTCCTCGAACAGAGGGACCGAGAGCAGATCGCCGCGGTGCAGGCGCAACGCACCGCCGACCAGGCGGTGAAGAAGGAGAAACGGCAGCGGATCGAGGCCGAAACGAAGCTCGCCCGCCGCGGCCGATTCGCCCGCACGGAGTACGAGAACAAGAGCGTGCCCAAGATCGTGATGGGACTGCGCAAGTCCGCCGCTCAGGTGTCGGCAGGCAAGCTGCGCACCGAGGTCGACGGCAAGGTGCAGGATGCCCGCGCGGCCGCCGCCGAGGCATCCGCCCGGGTGCGATCGGACGAGAGCATTCACGTCGACCTGCCCGACCCCAACGTGCCAGCCGGCAAGCGCCTGGCCGAGCTGCACGGGGTGAACCGTAGTTTCTTGCTGCACGGACCGGCGCGGGTGGCGCTGGTCGGCCCCAACGGCGTGGGCAAGACCAGCCTGCTCAACGCCCTCGTGCGGCCGCAGACGGCACGCCCCGGCCTGGCTACCGCGACCGCATTCACCACCCGGATCGGCTTCCTCGACCAACGCCTGAACGGGCTCGTCGAGGCGGCGAGCACACTCGAGAACCTTCAACTGGCCGCCCCTGCCATCGCGCCAGGCGTTCTTCGCAGCGCTCTGGCCCGGTTCCAACTACGCGGTGACGCGGTCAACCGGCCCGTGCGGAGCCTGTCCGGCGGTGAGCGGTTCCGGGTGTCGTTGGCGTGTCTGCTCGTTGCCGACCCACCCGCCCAGCTGCTGGTGCTGGACGAGCCGACGAACAACCTCGACCGGCAGAGTCTGGACCAGTTGGTCGAAGCTCTCGGTTCCTATCGTGGCGGCCTGCTCGTCGTCAGTCACGACGATGCCTTCCTCGACCGGCTCGGCCTCACCCTCCGGCTGGCCCTGAGCGGTGACGGGCAGATCACCCAGGAGGATCCGTCAGCTGAGCGTTCCTGAGCTCAGGCGGGCGTCACAGCTCGATACGGTCGAGCGGCGCGGTGTGGGCTGCGGCGGGCAACTCGGCCAGGGCGGTGAACGCGGCGGCGGCGCGGGGGTTGTCCGGCGCCAACTCGCTGCGGAACCGGCGCGTGGTCACCCCGGGCTCGTAGGAGGCGAACTCGACGTCGAAGCCGGAGCCCAGTTGCAGGGCCAGCCTGAGCGCCAGGGCCACGCCAGCGGCGGTGAAATCGGCCGCGTGGGCGGGGGTGCGCCACTGGAAGTCGGCATCCAGCGCGTCGTAATAGTCGATCTCCCAGCGGATCAGGTCCGTCACCAGGCCGCCGTCCAGGCAGCTGACCGTGTAGTCGACCGGATGCGGGAACCAGAGCACCGAGCCGGCATAGTCGGGGAATAGCCGCACGACCCGACCGTTGCCCGGCCCAAAATCGCCCCGTCCCCACGGCGGCTGGTACTGCATGATCGCTCGCTCCCCTAGTGCCCGTCGGACCCCGTCATCGACGCCCCCCGCTCTTACGATTTCAGGTGAATGCCGGCAATGCAATTTGGCGGACGGTTCGGGTCGGTGCGATACGGCTCGGTACGATGCAGCCATGACCGACGCGAGAGACCTGACCGAGCCCACCGACGCCGACCTCGATGGCCCCGTGGCTGTGACCGGCGCCGGTCGCGTGCGCGGATTCCGGCACGGCACCTCCGCGGTGTATCTCGGAGTTCCCTTCGCTGAACCCCCGGTGGGTGAGCTGAGGTTCCTGGCACCCACGCCCGTTCTCCCCTGGACCGGGGTGCGCGACGCCCTCCGCTACGGCCCCACCCCGCAACGGAGGGAGTCCCCGACCGTGACCACGATCCCGGAGCCCTCGGTGCCCGGCGACGGCATCCTCTGCCTGAACGTCTTCACTCCGGCGCCGTCCCGAGCGGTCGGGCCCGGCCTACCGGTGCTGGTGTGGATCCACGGCGGCGGCTACGGGGCCGGGTCACCGGCGAGCCCCTGGTACGACGGTGCGGCATTCAACCGGGACGGGGTGGTGGTCGTGACGATCGCCTACCGCCTGGGCTTCGAAGGGTTCGGCTGGATCGACGGCGCTCCGCTGAACCGCGGCATTCTCGACCAGATCGCCGCCCTGGAATGGGTGCGGGACAACATCCGCGCGTTCGGGGGCGACCCGCAGCGGGTGACCGTCGGCGGTCAGTCGGCCGGCGCGGGCAGCGCGCTGGCGCTGCTGTCGTCACGGCGGGCGGTCGGTCTGTTCCACGGTGTGATCGCCCAATCCGCCCCCGCCTACGGACTCACCGTCGCGGCCGCCGAGGACATCGGCCGCAGGTTCGCGGCCCGGCACGGCATCACACCGGACCTCGCCGCTTGGCGGACCGTGTCGGCGGATGCGATCCTCGACACCGAAGCGACCGCCACGCACGGCGGACCAGGGACCCTCGATCCCACCATGCCGCTCGACGCCCTGATCCGCGCCGCCCATGATCCGGATGCCGACATCACCGGCATCCCGTTCGCCCCGGTGGTGGACGGCGACGTCGTGCTGCCGTTGGGGCCGGCGATCGAGGCCGGACAGAACGCACAGCTGCCCCTGTTGATCGGCAGCACGGCGCACGAGTTCACATTCCCGTCAACCGAGGGGCTCGATGACGTCACGGTCGCGCTGGAGCGTGCCGGCGTGCCCACTGCGGCCGTGGCCCGGTTCCGCTCGGCGGTGGCGAGCATCGGTGCCGAGTTCGGCCGCGGCCAGCTCACCACGACGGCACTGTTCCGGCAGCCGACGCTCGCCACCGCCGAACGACGGGTGGCCAGCGGTGCCGGGGAGAACACCTGGCTGTACGACTTCACCTACCGGGCACCGGCCACCACACTGTCGGGGCACTGCATCGACCTGCCGTTCGCGTGGGACCTCCTGCACGCCCCCGGTGTGTCCGCGTCCGTCGGTGACGGCCTGCCGCAGGGGCTGGCGGACACCATGCACGCCGCTTGGGTTCGGTTCATCAGCGCCGGTGATGCGGCCTGGCCTGTGGCGGCGGCCCATCCGCACGGGGCGATGCGTTTCGACACCCGATCGGAGTTCGACACCGGGGCCTACGGTCTGGACGCGGCACTGGCCGAGAGCTCTGCCGCCGCGGACTAACGCCCGCTGGTGCTGACCACGGGCGTGTCGGCGCAGGTGGAGTCCTGGGCCTGGGCGACCCGGCGGTCGTCGGCCTTGAGGGAGTGCTCCACCGCCGTGTAGCCGTTCATGGCGGTGAGGCCGTCGTCGGAGACGCTGATGCCGGTGGCGAGGAGGGAGTAGCTGTCCTCGCGGTCCTCGCTGACCTGGAGGCCGTTGAGCTCGAGGCCACCCTCGACCTCGAGGCAGCCCACTCCGGTGCCGAACCCGCGCAGGTTCTGCATGTCGAAGGTGTACGGCCGGGCGTCGACGCCGATCGGGGTGACGAACGCGCAGTCGACCAGCGCGTGCAGGGCTGCGCCGCGGCCGTCGTCGAGCACGGTCACGACCACGCCATTGTGTAGCTGTGCGGTCCAACCGCTGTGCGTGTTGGGGCCGGCCAGCCGGTCGGTGAGGCTGATGGTGGCGCCGGAGGCCGTGGTGATGCCGTAGGTGAACGGGACAGTGGCCTCTGAGTACCACTGGATGTCGTTCTCGCCGTCACCGTCGACGTCGGCGATTTCGGCGGTGACCGCGCCGGCCGGAGCGGTCTCGGTCGTCGCCGGGCAGCCCGCTGGCTCCGCCGTGGACTCGGCGGGGGCGTCGGTGACCGGGGCTCCCGTGTCGCCGAACTGGGCCGTCGCCGAGGCGCGGTCCTCGTCACCGACGGCGGAGCATCCGCTCAGGGCAAGCGCCAGCATGGCGACGACGACGGAAGACCGACCGGCGATCCTGGCTGTGGCGTGAACGGTTGACATCAGGCTGATGCTACCGAGGTTGACTGGGCGACCTCCGTGTTTCCCGCCTGCTTTCGGGGGCGATTGCCAGCGTGGGCGCTAGGAGCGCACCAACCGTGCGATCGCGTCGCCGGCTTCCTTGAGCTTGAGTTGCGCTTCGTCGCCGCCGGTGGCGACGGCGTCGACGACGCAGTGGCTGAGGTGGTCGTTGAGCAGGCCGAGGGCCACCGACTGCAGCGCGCTGGTCATGGCAGACACCTGGGTGAGGATGTCGATGCAGTACTTGTCGTCGGTGACCATGCCCTGCAGGCCCCTGGCCTGACCCTCGATGCGGCGCAGGCGCTTGAGGTAGTCGTCCTTGTTGGAGATGTAACCGTGCGGGCCGTCGTGGCTGTGATCGGCTGGGGCGTGCTCGGCGGGGGCTGTCGTCATGGTGTGCTCCTGGTTGTCGGCGAACCCTATACCCCCTCACGGTATCACGACAATGCGCTAGAGTACCCTCTGGGGGTATCCCGAGACAGAGAAGGTTTGCACCATGGCAGAGACAGACACCCGCACCGACTACCTCGTGACCGGCATGACCTGCGGGCACTGCGTCGCCAGCGTCATCGAGGAGGTTTCCCTGGTGCCCGGCGTGCGCGAGGTGACCGTCGACCTCGTCGTCGGCGCCGCCAGCACCGTGCACGTCACGAGCGCCACGGCTCCCGATGCCGCGGGCATCCGTGCCGCCATCGACGAAGCCGGCTACGAACTCCAGGGCGCCGCCGCGTGAGTGAGCCCGTCGACCTCGTGGTCGGCGGTATGACCTGCGCCTCCTGCGCCGCCCGCATCGAGAAGAAGCTCAACCGCCTGCCCGGGGTCGAGGCCACCGTGAACTACGCCACCGACAAGGCCACCGTGCGCCTGCCGCAGGGCACGAGCATCGACGATGCCATCGCCACCATCGTGGCCACCGGCTACACCGCCAGGCTGCCGGCTCCCCCGCCGACGGTTGAAACCGGGCCCGCCGCCGAGTCGGATGCCGACACCCTGGCGCTTCGACAACGCCTGCTGGTCTCCACCGCCCTGGCGATTCCGGTGACGCTGCTCTCGATGGTGCCGGCGCTGCAATTCGACAACTGGCAGTGGCTCGCCCTCATGCTCGCCGCGCCCGTGGCCGTCTGGGGCGCCTGGCCGTTCCACCGCGCCGCCTGGGTCAACGCCAGGCACGGCGCCGCCAGCATGGACACCCTGATCAGCGTGGGAGTGCTCGCCGCATTCGGTTGGTCCCTCTACGCCCTCTTCCTCGGCGACGCCGGCATGACCGGCATGACCATGGAGCTGAGCTTCAGCATGACCGCCGGGGGGTCCACCGAGATCTACCTCGAGGTCGCCGCCGCAGTCACCGTGTTCATCCTCGCCGGGCGCTACTTCGAGGCCCGCGCCAAGTCCCGCTCCGGTGCGGCCCTCACCGCGCTGGTGAACCTGGGCGCCAAGGATGTCGCGGTGCTGCGCGATGGTGTCGAACGACGCATCCCGATCAGCGAGTTGCTGGTGGGTGAGGTCTTCGTCGTGCGGCCTGGTGAGAAGGTGGCCACAGACGGCGTCGTTGTCGACGGTTCCTCTGCCGTGGACACCAGCCTGCTCACCGGCGAGGCCGTGCCGGTGGAGGTGGGGCCTGGCGACACCGTCGTGGGCGCCACCGTCAACGCCGGCGGGCGCCTCAGTGTGCGGGCCAGCCGGGTGGGCGCAGACACCGAACTGGCCCGCATCGGCCGGTTGGTTGAGCAGGCCCAGACCGGCAAGGCGCCGGTGCAGCGCCTCGCCGACCGGGTATCTGCGGTGTTCGTGCCGATCGTCTTCGTGATCGCCCTCGGCACCCTGGCCACCTGGCTGGCCCTCGGCGCGGGCCCAGAGCAGGCGTTCACCGCCGCCGTGGCCACTCTGATCATCGCCTGTCCGTGCGCACTGGGCCTGGCCACCCCCACCGCGTTGCTGGTCGGCACCGGGCGCGGCGCTCAGCTCGGCATCCTCATTCGCGGCCCGCAGATCCTGGAGTCCACCCGGCAGGTGGACACCATCGTGCTCGACAAGACCGGCACCGTCACGACCGGTCGGATGACGCTGCTCGGCGTGCACCCCGGCCCCGGCTCGGACGAGGCCGAGCTGCTGTGGCTGGCGGGCGCGGCGGAGGCCGGTTCTGAGCATCCGATCGGTGTGGCCGTGGTCACCGGGGCGACGGCTCGCCTCGGCACGCTGCCGGCCGCCACCGACTTCGCCTCCGCACAGGGGTTCGGGGTGCAGGCCGTCGTCGACGGGCACCTCGTGCTGGTGGGCCGGCCGCGCTGGCTGGCCGACGAATGGCAGGTTGACCTGCCCGCCGACCTGGCCGAGACACTCGCCGGCGTCGAATCGACGGGTCAGACCGCCGTCGCGGTGGCCTGGGACGGGTCGGCCAGGGGAATCCTGGCCGTCGCCGACGAGGTCAAGCCCACGAGCGCCACCGCCGTGGCGCAGCTCGTCGACCTCGGCCTCACCCCGGTGTTGCTCACCGGCGACAACCCCACCGCCGCCGGCGCCGTGGCCGACCAGGTCGGCATCCGCGAGGTGTTCGCTGGCGTGCTGCCGGCCGACAAGGTCGACCGGGTACGTGCCCTGCAGGCCGCCGGGCACGTTGTGGCGATGGTGGGCGACGGGGTCAATGACGCCGCAGCGCTGGCCGCCGCCGACCTCGGCATCGCCATGGGCACCGGCACCGATGTGGCGATCGAGGCCAGCGACATCACCCTGGTGCGGGCGGACCTGCTTGCCGCCGTCGACGCCATCCGGTTGTCGCGTCGCACCCTGGGCACCATCAAGGCCAACCTGTTCTGGGCCTTCGCCTACAACGTGGCCGCGATACCGCTGGCGGCGCTCGGCCTGCTCAACCCGCTGATCGCGGGCGCGGCGATGGCGCTGTCGTCGGTGTTCGTGGTGAGCAACAGCCTGCGCCTGCGCGGCTTCCGCGCCACCGCCGAATAGAGCCCTCCCCGCATCGGCTCGCGCCGGTGTTCGGCCGGGCGCGGATGGACGGTCGATGCGGGGACGACCTACGTCCAGTATCGCCCGCACCCGGCGATTGCGCGAGGCCCGGCCGGCCGGCTTGCGGCAGCTGGCTAGCGGCGGGGCCGCATGCTCAGCTGCACGCCGGCGGCGGCCACGACCATGAGCACCACGGCGATCAGCGAGGTCACGCCCACCCCGCTGTCGAAGGCGGCCCTGGCCGACTCGGCCAGTGCGGCGGCCTGGGCACCGGGCAGCCCCTCGGCCACCCCGAGCGCCCCGCCCAGGGTCTCGCCGGCCTGGCCCGTCGCGGCGGCGCCGAGTCCGTCTGGCAGCACCACCGCGGCCCGGTAGGAGGCGGCGAGGATCGCGCCGAGCACCGCCGTACCGAGCACCGCGCCGAGCTCGTAGGCGGTCTCGGAGACACCGGCAGCTGCCCCGGCCTTGTCGGCCGGGACCGAACTGAGGATGGTGTCGTTGGAGATGGTCTCCGCCGACCCGACACCGATTGAGAGGATGCCGAACGCCAGCGCCACCACACCGGCGGTGAGGTTCTCGCGCAGCAGCACGATCAGGGCGAAGCCGGCGGCGGAGAGCAGGATGCCGGCCACGATCACCAGCCGCGGCGGCACTCGGCGCACCACGTAGGCGGCGGCCAGGCCGGCGGCGACGGAGAGCACCGCTCCGGGCAGCAGCAACAGCCCGGCGTGCAGCGGGTCGAGGCCGAGCACCAGCTGCAGGTGCTGCGAAACGAAGAACAGGAAGCCGACCAGGCTGAACACCGAGAGGAAGTTGGCCAGCACCGACCCGGCGAACGGGGCGTTCCGGAACAGGCTCAGGTCGAGCAGCGGGTTGTCGATCCGTAGCTGCCGACGCAGGAACAGGGCGCCGGCGGCGAGGCCGACCACGAGCGCTCCGACGCCGAGCACGCCGACGCCGTCGTGGGTGAGGGTCTTGATGGCGAACACCAACGGCGTGAGGGTGGCCAGCGAGAGGGCCACACTCGGCAGGTCGATGCGGAGCGGTGCCGGGTCCTTGGACTCGGGCACGAGGAGAGGCGCGAACACCAGCAGCGGCAGCAGGAACGGCACCGCGATCAGGAAGACCGCGCCCCAGTTGAAGTGCTGCAGCACCACCCCGCCGACGATCGGACCGAGGCTGGAACCGGCCGCGAATGCGCCAGCCCACACCGCGATGGCCAGCGTGCGCTGGCGGGCATCCTGGAACAGGCTGCGCAGCAACGAGAGGGTGGACGGCATGATCATGGCGCCGAAGAACCCCATCACGGCGCGGGCGGCGATGAGCAGTTCGGCGGTGGGCGCGAATGCCGCGAGCACAGAGACCACCCCGAATCCGGTGGCGCCGACCAGCAGCAGGCGGCGGCGGCCGACCCGGTCGCCCAGGGTACCCATCGCCACCAACAGGCCGGCGAGCACGAGCGGGTAGACGTCGACGATCCAAAGCAGGGTCGTGCTGCTCGGCCGCAGGTCGAGACTGATCGCCGGCAGGGCGAAACTGAGCACGGTGTTGTCCACCGAGATCAGCAGCACCGGCAGCATGAGCAGCACCAGGCCGAGCCATTCCCGGCGACCGGCGCGGGGCACATCGGTGCCGGGCCGGGTCGCTGAAACGTGGGTGCGGATGCTGTCTGTCGTGCTCATGTCAACCTGGCTGACGAACGGGGTTCCGAAAGGAACGGCGAGTTTTACTGCACCACTTGGTACAGCAGAAATCGACTATACCATCAAGTACAGTAAACTGCCGCGTATGGCCCAACATCGCGACAGCGCGCGGGAGAGCATCCTCACCGCGTTTCAGGAACTGCTCATCGAGACGAGCGGCTCCGGCGCCTCCCTCGACGCGGTGGCGCGGGCCGCCGGCGTCACCAAGGGCGGCCTGCTCTATCACTTCGGTTCCCGCGACGGCCTGGAGACCGCGCTGATCGAGCGGCTCGAGGCCCTGGCCGCACCCGAATTCGACCGGATGCGCACGGCACCGAACGGTGCCGCCGCGTACTACGTGAGCCTGGCCGAGTACCTCAACAGCCCGCTGGACCGGGCCACCCTGGCCGGCGGGTCACTCGCCAGGCACAACCCGCGCGCCCGCGCCCTGATCGTTCAGCTCCGCCAGGCATACTTCGACATCCTCAACGACGACCTGCACGACCCTGCCCTGGCCCGGGCGACCATGCTCCTGACCGACGGCCTGTACTACGACGCCACCACCATCGGTGAGCCCTTCGCGCACGAGCTGGACATCCCCGCCTTCCTCGCCCGCCTCTCCCCGGGGACGGGCGCCTAGGCCGCCTGGGTGAACTCGGGGGTTTCGACCGCGCGGTACAGCGAGGCCAGGAGCAGGGGCAGCTGGGCGGCCGGAGAATCCGGGGCCTCAGGGTGCCACTGCACACCGGTGATCGGCAGGGAGCGGTGCTCGACGGCCTCGACGAGCCCGTCTGGTGCGGTGGCCACCGAGGTGAGGCCGGCGCCGAGCCGGCCGACGCTCTGGTGGTGGGCGCTCTGCACCGAGATCCGGGTGTCGCCCAGCGCCGCGGCGAGGGTGCTGGTGGAGCGCAGGACCACGGCGTGGGTGGAGAGGATCTCGTCGATGGGCACGCCGATGTTGCGGTGGATGCCGTCGTCGATGTGTTGCACCAGGTCTCCGCCGAGGGCGACGTTGATGATCTGCAGGCCGCGGCAGATGCCCAGCACCGGGGTGCCGCGGTCGGCGGCGCGCTGCACCAGGGCGATCTGGCCGGCGTCGGCGTCGAGGAAGTGCGGCGTCTCACCCTCGTAGCCGGCCTCGGCGCCGTAGAAGCTCGGGTCGATGTCTTCGCCACCGACGATCACGACGGCGTCGGCCGAGTCGGTGAGGTCCAGCAGGGCGGCGGGCTCGAGGTCGGCGGCAGCCAGGCGCACGACGGTCCAGCCGCCGGCGGTGCCGGCATCCACCACGGTGGCGTTGAGGGTCTGCACCTTGGCGTGGTATTCGGGCCGGTCTGGCCGACTGCGGGTGACCTCGATCACGGCGAGAGTGGGCCGGGCGGTCATGGTGGCGAGCGGTGTGGTTGTCATGACTCGCCTTTCCTGACGGGATCGGGGTGTGCGCTGGATGCTGCGGGTTCCAGTGTGCCGGAGCCCGCTTGCCGGCGCCCCTGCGGGGGTAACAGAGCGCAACAGTACGGCTTCCTAGCCGGTCCTGGCCGGGGGTTCTATGCTCGATGGGTATCTGCCGCACGTGTCAGCAGCCCAAGGAAGTGGACCCCATGCAGCCAGGCCCCCTGTCTCGTCGACTGTCTCTCCGCCCGCTGGCGGCGGGCATCGCACTGGCCACCGCCGGGCTGGTCGCCGCCGGCCTGTACACCGCCCTGCCGGCGCGCGCGGAGGACCCGGTGACCTTCGACGAAAGCCACATCGTCGACAACGTCGACGCCCTGGGCGACAGGGAGGACGAGGTCGTCGACGCATTGGACGACCTCTACGCCGACACCCAGGTGGACCTGTTCGTCGCCTACGTATCGACCTTCGACGGCGTCGACGACCTCTCGACCTGGGCCGACCAGACCGCGATCGACAACGGGTTCGGCGACAATGACGTGCTGCTGGCCGTGGCGACGGAGGGCCGGCAGTACCAGCTCTCGGTGGCGAGCGACTTCGTGCTCGACGAGACGCAGCTGGACGAAGTGCGGAGCACGGCGATCGAACCCGCGCTGCGGGAGAACGACTGGGCCGGCGCCGCGATCAACGGGGCCACCGCCCTGCAGCAGAGCATCGACGGCGAACCCCTCACCGCCCCGCAAATCACCCCCGGCGACCCAGACACCGGTTCAGGCGGCGTGCCCGGCTGGCTGGGAGTGCTGCTGGCGGTGGTGGTGCTGGGCGCGGTCGTGGTGGTCGTGCTGGTGCTGCTGCGTCGCCGCGGCACGTCCTCGGCGGCGGGGGCCAAGACCGGCGCGCCGGAGGTGCCCACCGCGGACCTGAAGCGCGAAGCATCCAGCGCGCTGATCGAAACCGACGACGCGATCAAGACCAGCGGTCAGGAGGTCGGCTTCGCCGTCGCCCAGTACGGAGCCGCGGCGGCGGCACCGTTCCAGGACGCGGTGAGCACCGCGGCCGGCAAGCTGAGCGAGGCCTTCACCCTGCAGCAGCGACTCGACGACGCCGAGCCCGACACCGACGAGCAGGTGCGCGCCTGGTACCGGCAGATCATCGCGCTGTGCGCCGAGGCCAACCACGCCCTCGACGAGCAGGCTGAGCGCTTTGACGAGCTGCGGCAATTGGAGGCGAACGCCCCCGCCGCGGTCGCCGCCCTGGATGCCGAGCTGGCCGCGACCGATGCCCGCCTCGACCAGGCCGAGCTGCGGGTGGCCGAGCTCGCGGGCCGGTACACGGCCGCCGCGATCGCCACCGTCAACGACAATCCCGACCAGGCCGCCGACCGGCTCACCTTCGCCACCAACGCGCTGGCCGAAGCCCGCGCCGGGCTGACCGCCGGCGAATCCGGCGACGCCGCCGTGAACATCCAGGCCGCAGAGGAAGCCGTGGACCAGGCCCAGTTACTCGTCGACGCCGTCGACCGGCTGGCGGCCGATCTGCAGCGGGCGGAGGCCGGCATCCCGGCCATGCTCGCCGACCTGGACACCGACCTCGTCACGGCCAGGGCGCTGCCCGCCGCTGGTGATGCCTCCGCGGCGGTGCCCGGCGTGATCAGCGCTACCGAGCAGACGCTGGTCGAGGTGCGGTCCCGGCTGGCCGCCCCGCCGATCAACCCGATCGAGCTGCTGCAGATGCTCGAGGCCGCGAACTCGACGATGGATGCGGCGCTGCAGGGCGTGCGGGACGCCCAGGTGCAGGCGCAACGCCTGCAGACCGCGCTGACGCAGAGCCTGCAGGCCGCGCGCGGTCAGGTCTCCGCGGCGGAGGACTTCATCACCGCCCGGCGCGGTGCGGTCGGCGCCGAGGCGCGTACCCGACTGGCCGAGGCCGCCCGGTTGACCGGCCAGGCCGAGTCCCTGGTGCCGAGCGACCCGGCCGCGGCGCTGGCCGTGTCCCAGCGGGCGGCGGCCCTGGCCGGGGAAGCGACGGCAATGGCCCGCCGCGACGTGGACGGCTTCTCGACCGATGACGACTTCGGTGATTTGTTCAGCGGCGGTGGCACCAGCAGGCGCGGCGGCGGCAACGGGTCGATCGGGGCGGTGCTCGGCGGCATCCTGATCGGCCAGGTGCTGGGCGGCGGTGGCGGCGGTGGCGGCTGGCAGAGCAGTGGCTGGCAGAGCAGCGGTTGGCAGACCAGCAGCGGCGGGAGCCGCGGCGGCGGTCGGCGCAGCAGTGGCGGCAGCCGGCGAAGCAGCGGGGGCGGCTTCGGCGGGGGCGGCCGCAGGGCCGGAAGCTTCGGCGGCAGCGGCACCCGCGGCCGGCGGAGCGGCGGCGGCCGGTTCTGACCCGTCCGCCTGCCCACCGAGGTCGCTCCACGAGACGACAGTTGAGGCCAGTTGGTGACGCCCGCACTGGCCTCAACTGCCCTCTCGCCGTCCGCCCGCTCCGCGAGAGGGCAGTTTCGGGCAGTTGCAGACGCATCCACTGGCCTCAAAGTGCCCTCTCGCGGGCTGCCTCAATGCGACGCGGGCTACCGGCCCATCGCGAACAGCGGCGGGGCGGGGACGTCGACCGTGAGGTCGGCGAGGATGCGGCCGACGGTGGGGGTGAACTTGAAGCCGTGGCCGGAGAAACCGGCGCCGACGATGAGCGGGCCGCGCCGGTCGAGCACGAAGTTCGAGTCCGGTGTGGTCGTGTAGGTGCAGCTGATGGCGCTGAAGCTGTCCGGGTCGGCGCCGGGCAGCCACTCGCGGGCGTACCGGCGCAGGTCCAGCAGCTGCTCGGGCTCGGCGGTGAAGTCGCGCCGGTCGGGGTCGACGACCGGGCCCACACCGTGCCAGCCGGCCTTGATGCCCTCGCCCGGGGTGTGCATGCCGTACACCGGCGAGCGCCAGTACTCGTAGCCGGGGGTGCCGGGCAGGTAGCCGTGGTTGAAGCCCGGCCAGGTGAAACCGGTGTCGAGCACGGCGAAGTGCGCCGGCTGCTCCTGGGTGACCACCAGGCGCGGCAGCGGCAGCAGGCCGGCGAGCAGCGAGTCGGTCCAGGCACCGAGGGTGACGATCACCCGGCGCGCGTCGAACTGTTCGGTGTCGGTGTGCACCAGCACACTGTCGTCGCCCCGCACGGTGATGCCGGTGGCGGGCATACCGTGCTCGACGCGGGCACCGTGGGCCGCCGCTGCGCGCTGCAGCGCGGCCACAGCGGCGTTCGCGTTCAGCCGGCCGGCCTCCGGTGTGTAGAGCACTTCGGTGTCGAAGCGGATGCCCGGCCAGCGTTCCCGCGCGGCGTCCGGCACCAGCACCTCGGGGTCGAACCCCACCGCGCCCAGCGCCGCGCGCACGGCCGCGAACGGTTGCCCCTGGCCGTGGTTGACCAGGCCCACCTGCTCGAGCAGCCGGGTGTCGGTCTCGTCCTCGAGCTCCCGCCACAGTCGCAGCGCCTCCACGAGCATGGCCACGTAGGTGGGGTCGGAGTAGCTGAGGTTGAAGTTGCGGGATTCCCCGTGCGAGGCGCCGTTGGTGTGCCCGGGGGTGAACCGCTCGAGCAGGGTGACCTCGCGGCCCCGGCGGGCGAGCTCCCACGCGGCCGCGGAGCCCATCGCCCCGCCGCCGAGCACGAGAGTGTCGACGCGGGTGGTCATCCGAGCACCTCGCGCACGGTGAAGTCCAGGGCCGCGACGGTGAGCGCGATCGAGGCCACGTCGATGCGTTCGTCGTTGCCGTGGAACAGCATCCGGAAGGTGCCGTAGTCCCAGCGGGGGCTGAGCAGCCCGAAACCGTAGGCGGGGATTCCCCGGCGGCGGTAGAACCTGGCGTCGGACCCGCCGACGCTGAGCACCGGCAGCAGGTCGGCGTTGGGGTAGGCGCGGGCGACGGCGCTGCTGAGCGCGGCGAACAGCGGGGTGTCCACGGGCGAGCGGGTGGCGGCCTCGAACCGGTCACCGACGATGTCGATGTCCACCATCAGTTCGCCGAGGGCGTGCCGCAGGTAGGCATCCACCTGCCCGGCGTCGACGCCTGGCAGCACCCGGATGTCGAGGTCGACGGTGGCCAGCGACGGGATGACGTTCTCCTTCTCGCCGGCGCGCACGATGTTGGGTGAGATGGTGGTGTGGCTGGAGGCGTGCGCGAACCCGGCCAGGGTGCCCAGCTCGTGCACGGCGCCGTCAATGCGGGCCGGGTCGGTGAGCCGGGCCGCAAGTTCGGCGGGCAGCCCAAGAACGGACACGTAGTGCCGCCAGTCGTCGGTGATCTGCACGGGCGCCTCGAACCGGGCCAGCCGACTCACCGCCACCGCCGCGGTCACGGCGGCGTTGCGGGCGCCCCACGGGGCCGAGCCGTGCCCGGGTGTGCCGTGCACCACCAGGCGGCGGCCGGCGATGCCCTTCTCCCCCACCGTGGTGGTGATCGACGGCCGCACGCCCACGGGCGCCCCGCCGGATTCGGTGAGCACGAACGAGGCGTCGATGAGGTCGAGCCGGTGCTCGGTCATCCAGCCCACCCCGAACCGGCTGCCGCTCTCCTCGTCGGCGACGGCGGCGAAGATCAGGTCGCCGCGCGGCCGGAACGGCCCGGTGGCGAGGTCACGGATCACGACGGCGTAGCTGGCCGTGAGGTAGAGCATGTCGAGGGCGCCGCGGCCCCAGATCTCGCCATCGATGAGTTCGGCGCCGAACGGGTCGCGGCTCCAGCCGTCCCGGTCCACGGGCACCACGTCGATGTGGCCCACCAGCGCGAGCGACGGCGCGGTGGCATCGGTGCCGCGGATGCGCGCGATCAGCGACGCCCGGCCCGGGTGCGGCTCGACCACCTCGAGGTCGAGCCCGGAGCCGGCGAAGAACCCCTCCAGCGTGCGCACACTGCGGATCTCGCCGCCGGAGTCTGCCGTGCCGTCGTTCACGCAGGCGTTGCGGATGAGGTCGCGCAGCAGGTCGACGGTCTGGCGGGTGAGCACATCCGGGTCGGTCATCAGCGCACCATCCCGCCCAGGCTCAGGGCGAACTCATCCAGAATGGCCCGGCCGGCCGGCCAGGCGCCGAGCTTGCTGGCCGCGTTGATATGCCCGGCAGCGCCCACCTCGACGAACCCGGCGCCCCACGCGTTTGCCAGGGTGCGCGCGGTGCCAAGGGCGCAGTACGGGTCGTCGGAGCTGGCGATCACCAGGGCCGGGGTGCCGAGCACGGTGGGTTCCACGGCACGGAAGGTGGGCGCGTCGGCCGGAAAAGCGGGTCCGAACCGGTCGGGCGGCGCTACCAGCAGGGCGCCGCGCACCCGGCCGGGGTTCTCGGCCAACCAGGCCGCGGCGGCGATGCAGCCGAGGCTGTGCGCCACGATGATCGTGTCCGGGCCGGTGACGGCCGCGTCCACGGCGGCGATCCAGTCCTCCAGGTCGGGCTCGTCCCACGAGGCCGGGCGGATGCGCACGGCATCCGTCTGCGTCGCCTGCCAGCGGGACTGCCAGTGCTTGTCGAGGGAGTCGTCAATGCCAGGCACGATGGTCAGGCTCAGGGTGGTGGGCATGACAAACACCCTATCCATTGCGGCCCGGCTGCCGAGGAATCGGGCGGATGTGGAGCCGAACGCGCTAGTTTCATAAGCGTTGACACCCCTTCGAAAGGACACTCACATGACCAAGCAGTCGATCTTCGGTCGCATTGCCCAGCTCACCCGGGCGAACATCAACGCCCTCCTTGACTCCGCCGAAGACCCCGAGAAGATGCTCGACCAGATGGTGCGGGACTTCACCAACAGCATCGCCGACGCCGAAAGCGCCATTGCCGAGACCATCGGCAACCTGCGCATGCTCGAAGACGACCACCGCGAAGACGTGCAGGCCGCCGGCGAGTGGGGCCGCAAGGCCCTCGCCGCCAGCCGCAAGGCCGACGAACTGCGCACGGCAGGCAACGCCGTCGACGCCGACAAGTTCGACAACCTCGCCAAGGTGGCCCTCGGCCGCCAGCTGCAGTCCGAGAATGAGGCGAAGGACGCCGAACCGCAGATCGCGAGCCAGACCGCCGTGGTGGAACAGCTCAAGACCGGCCTGAACACCATGAAGACCAAGCTCGGCCAGCTCACCAGCAAGCGCAGCGAGCTCATCGCCCGCTCCAAGACCGCGGCCGCGCAGTCGCAGGTGATGGACGCCGTGAAGAGCATCGACATGATGGACCCGACCAGTGAGGTCAGCCGGTTCGAAGACAAGATCCGCCGCGAAGAAGCCAAGGTGCGCGGTGCGAGCGAGCTCGCCGCCTCCAGCCTCGACGCGCAGTTCGAGAGCCTCGACGACCTCGGTGAACTGACCGAGGTGGATGCCCGCCTGGCCGCGCTCAAGGCCGGCTCGCCCTCCTCGATCGAGCAGTAGCGCACCGCGTCACGCAGCGTGAATCCGGAACGGCCACGGGAATACCCCGGGGCCGTTCTGTATTGTCACCCCCATGACTACTCTCGGAATCATCGGTGCCGGTCAGATCGGCAGCCAGCTCGCCCGCCTCGGCGTGGCCAACGGATACGACGTCGTGCTGAGCAATTCGCGCGGCCCGGCCACCCTCGACACCCTCATCGAGGAGCTCGGCCCGCGCGCCAGGGCAGCCCTGCCGGCCGAGGCCGCCGCGGCAGGCGACCTGGTCATCGTGACCATCCCGCTGCACGCCATCGACGCCCTGCCGCTGCCCGAACTGGCCGGCAAGCTCGTGATCGACACCAACAACTACTACCCGGAGCGTGACGGTGAGATCGCCGCCCTCGACGAGGAGACCACCACCACCGCCGAGCTGCTGCAGGACCTGCTGACCGAGTCGAGGGTGGTGAAGGCGTTCAACCACATCTACGCCGCCGACCTCAGCACCGATGGCCTGCCAGCCGGCGCCGAGAACCGCCGCGCCCTGGTCATCGCCGGAAACGACCCCGACGCCCGCGAGACGGTCACCGCCCTGCTGGACGACTTCGGCTTCGACACCGTCGACCTCGGCCCGCTGAACGAGGGCTGGCGCATCCAGCGCGACACCCCGGGCTACGGCCCGCGCATGGACGCGTTCGAGCTGCGCGAGGCCGTCAGCGCGGCCATCCGCTACCGGGACATGCCGCAGGCCGTCTGAGGGTTTCAACCCGAATTGGCGGATGCGCCGGGCGGTGGCACAGGAGCATACTGAGGGGGTGTCCCCCAACTACGTGGTCGTCCCGCAGTGGCAAGGTTCCGTCTCCCCGCGCGCCATGCGCCTCGTCGATGGGGCGGAGGCGATCCGGGGCGACCTGCCCTCGTCGGTCACCTTCCCCGTCGAGGTGCCCGCAGAGGCCGGTGATGCGCTGGATACCGGCATCCACCGGTTCTCGTCGCTGCTGACCGTGCGCGACCGGCAGCTGACCGTGCTGCGCACCAGCACGGAGCCCGTGCTCACCATCGGCGGTGACTGCGGGGTGAGCTTCGGCGCCGTCGAGCACGCCTCCCGCCGGCACCCCGGCGACATCGCGCTGGTCTGGTTCGACGCCCACCCCGACCTGCACACCAGCGAGTCTTCGCAGTCCGGCGGCTTCGGCGGCATGGTGCTGCGCGCCATCCTCGGTGACGGTGTCGATGGGCTGGCCCTCGACCCGGATGCCCGCATCGCGCCCGACCGGGTGGTGCTGGCCGGGGTGCGGGACATCGACCCGGCCGAGGACGTCTACATCACCGAGCAGTCGATGCCTCTGGTGCCGGTGGAGAACCTGACCAGCCCGGACGCCCTCGTCGCCGCCGTGCGCCGCACCGGCGCCAGGCACGTCTACCTGCACATCGACCTGGACGTGCTCGACCCCGCCACCATCGTCGGGCTGTCGAACATCTACCCGTTCGGGCTGGCCGTGGAGGCCCTGACCGGCGCCATCACCGCGTTGCGGGCCGAGTTCAACCTGGCCGGAGCCACCATCGCCGGTTTCGCGCCGTCCTCCCCCGAGGCCGCGAACGACGACCTGCCCAGCATCCTGCGCATCATCGGCGCCCTCACCCGCTGATCGGTCCGCTCGCCGGCCAACCCCTGCTGATCGAAGGAGATCACCCCTATGACGGATGAACCGCGCATCGTGACCGAACGCCGGGGGCACCTGCTGCTGATCGGCCTCAACCGGCCGGAGAAGCGCAACGCGGCGGACTTCGCCATGCTGCAGCAGCTGGCGCTGGCCTACGGCGAGCTGGAGCGTGACCCCGAGCTGCGGGTGGGCGTGGTGCACGCGATCGGTGAGCACTTCACCGCCGGCCTCGACCTGGCCGATGTTGGCCCGCGGCTGGGGCCCCAGGGCATCGACATCGTGCCGGAGGGCGGCATCAACCCCTGGCAGGTCGACGGCAGCGCGCTGAGCAAACCGGTCGTGATCGCGGTGCAGGGCACCTGCCTCACCCTGGGCATCGAGCTGATGCTGGCCAGCGACATCGTCGTCGCCGCGGAGTCCACCCGGTTCGGCCAGATCGAGGTGGGCCGGGGCATCCTGCCGTTCGGCGGCGCCACCCTGCGGTTCCCCCGCGCGGCCGGTTGGGGAAACGCCATGCGCTGGTTGCTCACCGGCGACCTGTTCGACGCCCGCGAGGCGCACCGGATGGGCCTGGTGCAGGAGATCGTGCCCAACGGCCGCGAGTTGCACCGCGCCATCGAACTGGCCGAGCGCATTGCCGCGCAGGCTCCGCTTGCGGTGCAGGCCACCCTCGCCAACGCCAGGCTCGCCCTGCGGGAGGGCCCGGCGGCGGCCGAGGCCGAGCTGCAGCCCGCCCTGGCCCGGCTGGCCGCCACGACGGATGCCCGCATCGGCATGGAAGCCTTCCTCTCCCGCACTCCCGCCGAGTTCCAGGGCCGCTGACCGGGGCAGGAATTACCGGAGTTATGCTTCCCGCGGACACTGTGGATTTGTGCCGGGCACGGTGGGTAGGCTGCGACGATGAGCGACGCATCAGCAGCATCCGCCCGCACCTACGACGTCATCGTGATCGGCGCCGGCGCCGTCGGTGAGAACGTGGCCGACCGCACCGTGCAGGGGGGCCTGAGCACCCTCGTCATCGAGGCCGAACTCGTCGGGGGTGAGTGCTCGTACTGGGCGTGCATGCCCTCCAAGGTGCTGCTGCGCAGCGGCGCCGCCCTCACCGCGGCCCGGCGGGTGGCCGGCGCCGCCGAGGCCGTCACCGGGCAGCTCGACGTGGCGGCGGTGCTCAAGCGCCGCACCTCGTTCACCCACGACTGGAACGACGACAGCCAGGCGGACTGGTTGGCCTCCGCCGGCATCGACCTGCTCCGCGGCCACGCCAGGCTCAGCGGCGTCAAGCAGGTGACCGTTGAGACGACGGATGGCCCGGTCGTCGTCACCGCCACCCACGCCGTGGTGCTCAGCACGGGCTCGGCCGCGCTGCTGCCCGACATCGACGGGCTGGCCGACGTGTCGCCGTGGACCAGCAGGGACGCCACCTCGGTCGCCCACGTGCCCGGTCACCTCGCCATCATCGGCGGCGGGGTCGTGGCGGTGGAAATGGCCGCCGCCTACCGGTCGCTCGGCGCGGAGGTCACCCTGCTCGTGCGCAGTTCCCTACTGCGCGACCAGGAGCCGTTCGCCGGCGAGCTGGTGGGCGCCGCGCTCACCGAGTCCGGCGTCACCGTACTCACCGACGCCAGCCCCACCGCGGCCCGCCGCACCGACGACGGCCAGGTCGTGGTGCTCACCGCCGACGGCCGCACCGTCACGGCCGATGAGGTGCTCGTGGCCGCGGGGCGCAGTCCGCGCAGCACCGACCTGGGTCTGGAGACCGTCGGGCTCACCCCGGGTGACTGGGTGGACGTGGACGACACCATGCTCGTCACCGGGGACTCGGCCGCGCTGGCCGGAGACTGGCTGTACGCCACCGGCGACATCAACCACCGCGCGCTGCTCACCCACCAGGGCAAGTACCAGGCCCGCGCCGCCGGCGATGTCATCGCCGCGCGCGCCGCCGGCGCGGTCATCGACGACGCCCCGTGGGGCACCCACGTGGCCACGGCCGACCACGCCGCGGTGCCGCAGGTCACCTTCACCGACCCCGAGGTGGCCTCGGTGGGCCTCACCGCCGCGGCGGCGGAGAAGGCCGGTTTCCGCATCCGGGTGCTCGACTACGATCTCGCCGGAGTCGCCGGGGCGAGCGTGCTGGCCGACGGCTATACCGGCCAGGCCAGGGCCGTCGTGGACCTCGACGCCGAGGTGCTGCTCGGGGTGACCTTCGTGGGCGCGGGTGTGGGCGAGCTGCTGCACGCGGCCACCATCGCGGTGGTCGGTGAGGTGCCGATCAGCCGGCTCTGGCACGCGGTGCCGAGCTACCCCACCCTCAGCGAGGTCTGGCTGCGCCTGCTCGAGGCCTATGGCCGCCCGGCGGCGGAGACCGACAGGGGCTTCTGATGCGCCGGCTCCTGATCGACTCCCCCGTCAGCCGGGCCGGCTACCTCTACGCCACCGCGGTGGGCCTGGTCTGGGGCGCGATCTGGAGCACCGGCCGCGTCGAGCGCCGGAACGGCCTGGTCGTGTTCCGGGGCCTGCCGGCCTGGGCGTTCGGCCGCGGCGGCTCCTGCGTGGGCGCGGTGTACCTCACCAATCAGAACGTGACGGCGGATGTGCTCGAGCACGAGGCCGTGCACAAGGACCAGTGGCAGCGCTACGGCATGCTGTTCCCGCTGCTGTATTTCCGGGCAGGGCGTGACCCGTTGCAGAACCGGTTCGAGATCGAGGCCGGCCTGGCGAAGGGCGGCTACTTGCGGAAGAAGCGTGCGGTTACGCGTGCTCCGCGCGACCGTCGCGCCAGTACCCCATGAACGCGACCTGACGGCGGTCGATGCCGACGTCGGTGACGAGGAACCGGCGCAGTCGCTTGATCACGCTGGCCTCACCGGCCAGCCAGGCGTAGAGCTCGCCGTCCAGGGCGGATCCGTCCGGTACTTCCCAGAGGATGGACTCGTCAACGTCGATCTCGGGCAGCACGGTGTCGCTGTGGTGGGCGGTGATGAACCGGGCAGTCCAGCTCCGCGCGGCGGCTTCGAGCCTTGAGCCGTGGGCGGCGCCGTTGCGGGGCAGCCAGGTCACGGTGACACCGTCGGGAGCGTTGGTCTCGTGGGCGTCACCGGACTCGGGCACCTCGATGTACGCGCAGCCGCGGGCGGTGCGGGGCAGGCCGGCGAGGATGGCGCAGATGGCCGGGGCGGCGGTCTCGTCACCGGCGATCAGCACGGTGTTGGCGTTGCCTGGGGCCCACTCGATGCCGACCACCGGGTTGTCGCCGTCGGCGACGGGTCCCACGATGGCGACCTCGTCGCCCACGATCGCGGCGCGAACCCAGCGGGAGGCCGGACCGGCGTCACCGTGGGTGACGAAGTCGATGTCCACCTCGCGGTGCTCCGGGCGGGCGTGCCGCACCGTGTAGGTGCGCAGGGGGTTGCGGCGCTCGTCGGGCAGGTCACGCCAGGTCTCGTACCAGGAATCGCTCTGCGGAAAGGAGGAGACACCGACGCCGGGCAGCGGGAGAACGAGCTTGATCCGCTGGTCCAGGCCGGCGGTGCCGAACTCGTTCAGGTCGGGTCCGGTGAAGGTGACCCGGGTGAAGTTGGTCGACAGTCGTTGCACCCGGGAGACCGAGACAGCGAACGGGCGGTAGCTGGGGCGCGGGGCCCGCACACGTGCGGGGGCCGGCGCGGAAGCGACTGTCGAAGTAAGCATGTCCTTAGTATGGCATGCCTAACCTTCATTGCACCCGGGGAATTGGCTGAGTCCCCGATGTGTGCCGCAGTGCCGCAGCGCGGGGCGGCCGTCAGGCGGCGGTGACCCATTCGGTGGCGACGTAGCTGCCGGCGCCGCGGTGGCTGGCGGGGCTGATGTAGCCGGCCGGG
This sequence comes from Cryobacterium inferilacus, assembly GCF_019599185.1. GTDB lineage: Bacteria > Actinomycetota > Actinomycetes > Actinomycetales > Microbacteriaceae > Cryobacterium > Cryobacterium inferilacus. The sequence goes on from NZ_JAIEUL010000013.1 coordinate 53,053, forward strand.
CTGGCGGCGGGCTGACCGGTGCTGACGTAGCCGGCGGGCTCCGCGCTGCGGTCGCGGGTGGTTCCTGGGGTGCTGATGTACGAGTTCATGATGCTCCTGTCGGGGGTACTTCCGGTCGACGCAGAGCTTCATTGGACGCGTGCTGGGGGTGGTGCTGGGGTGGATCGCGCGGCCGGCCGGGCCGGCCGCGCGATCGGGTGATGCTGGTGGTGCTGTCGTGCGGTGTTACTCGCCGACGCCGACGGGCTCGGCGGACACGTTGGCCGAGGTGGCCTCCGCGGTGCCGTCGGCCAGGTTCAGCCGGAGGCTCGCGCCGAGGGCGGCGTCCACGTTCGTCCAGTACTGGATGGCGCGTTCCTTGACCTCGGGGCGGGTGACGCCGCCGACGGCGCCGGTGATGGTCTCCAGGAAGCGAGCCTTGGCCGCGTCGTCGAAGACGTCGCGGTAGAGCGTTCCGGCCTGGCCGAAGTCGTCGTCCTCGCTGCGGAGGGTGGCGGCGCTGCGCACGAGCGCACCGTCGCTCTCCCAGGTGCCGTCGCCCGCGAGGGCCTCATCGGCGACGGGGCCGCCGAGCGAGTTGGGCGCGTAGTTCGGCGCACTGGCCTCGCTGAAGTGGTACCGGGCCGCGCCATCCTGCGAGTAGTTGTGCACGGGAGCCTGCGGGGCGTTCACCGGCAGCTGGTTGTAGTTGGTACCCACGCGGTATCGCTGCGCATCCGGGTAGGAGAAGATGCGCGCCATCAGCATCTTGTCGGGGCTGGCGGCGATGCCGGGCACGAGGTTGGCCGGCGAGAACGCGGCCTGCTCGATCTCGGCGAAGAAGTTGCCCGGGTTGCGGTTGAGGGTGTGCGTGCCCACCTTGATCAGCGGGAAGTCCGCGTGCGGCCAGACCTTGGTGACGTCGAACGGGTTGAAGCGGTAGGTCTTGCCCTCTTCGTAGGGCATGACCTGCACGTGCACGTCCCAGGACGGGAAGTCGCCGGCGTCGATGGCCTCGTAGAGGTCGCGGCGGTAGTAGTCGGCGTCGGCGCCGGCGATGAGCTCGGCCTCTGCGCCTTCCATCTCGATGTTGCCCTGGTTGGAGGTGAAGTGGTACTTCACCCAGAAGCGCTCACCGGCGGCGTTGATCCACTGGTAGGTGTGCGAGCCGAAGCCGGGCATGGTGCGCCAGGAGCGCGGCAGGCCACGGTCGCCCATCAGGTAGGTGACCTGGTGTGCGGACTCGGGCGAGAGGCTCCAGAAGTCCCACTGCATATTCGCGTCGCGGAGGCCAGAGCCCGGCAGACGCTTCTGTGAGTGGATGAAGTCGGGGAACTTGATCCCATCGCGGATGAAGAACACCGGGGTGTTGTTTCCGACGATGTCGTAGTTGCCCTCGGTGGTGTAGAACTTCACCGAGAAGCCGCGCACGTCACGCCAGGTGTCGGGCGAGCCCTGCTCGCCGGCCACGCTGGAGAAGCGCTGCAGGGTGTCGGTGCGGGCGCCGGGCTGGAACAGGGCCGCGCGGGTGTACGCGGAAACGTCGCCGGTGACCTCGAAGACACCGTGTGCTCCGCCGCCCTTGGCGTGCACGATGCGCTCCGGGATGCGCTCGCGGTTGAACTGGGCGAGCTTCTCGACCAGGTAACGGTCGTGCAGGGCGGTGACGCCGTCGGCGCCGGCGGTGAGGGAGTGCTCGTCGCTCGGGACCGGCGTGCCGGTCTGGGTGGTGGTGGGGGGCAGTGTCGTCATGGTGCTCCTTCGTGTCGTGTGCTGGTCGGTCAAGTCGTTCACAAGTTTTGGCAGTCCGGGCAGAGGCCCCAGAAGGTGACCTCGGCTGTCTGCACCACGAAGCCGGCGGTGTCCGACGGGGTCAGACAGGGAGCCTGGCCGGTCACACACTCCACGTCGCGCACGCTGTGGCAGTTGGTGCAGACGATGTGGTGGTGGTTGTCGCCCACCCGGCGTTCGAATAGCGCGGCGGAGCCGGCCGGTTCGATCCGGCGCACCAGGCCGGCGGTGGTGAATGCGCCGAGCACACCGTAGACGGCCTGCAGCGAGGTGCCAGGCAGCTCCAGGCTCACGGCCTCGAAGAGCTGGTCGGCGGTGGCGTGCGGCGACTCGGTGAGCCCGTGCAGCACCGCCAGCCGGGGTGCGGTGACCTTGAGGCCCGCGGCGCGGATCTCAGCGGCAGGATCGGCGGCGGCGGGTGCCGCCTGGTCGACCGTTCCGTGAGTGTGCATCCCCTCACGCTAGCAGTTGTTTTGAATCATTCAAAACATGGTGCGATCAGACGCTCAGGCCGGCGAGTCGAGAGACGATCGGTAGACGCCGATGACCCGGCTGAGAAAGGCCTCGATCACCTCGCGGTCATCGTCGGAGAGTTCCTGGGCGACCGCCGCAACTCCCCCGATCACCGGGTGTAGCTGCTGGAAGGCCCGCGTGACCGACTCCTGGGCGGGCACGACGACAGTCTTGCGCCGGTCGGACGCGTGCGGATGACGCTGTGCGTGACCGAGTGCGACCAACCGGTCGATCACGAGCGTGGTCGCCGCCGTGGAAATGTTTAGACGGCGAGACAGCTCCCCGGGGGTCAGCGCCTCCTCCTGGATGAGGTACTCCATGGCGGCCAGATCGGTGGCGTTCACCTCGAGCGCCTGCCCGACCTGACGCTCGAAGGCGCGGGACAGCTGCAGGATCTGGTGCAGAGACGCGCCGATCGCATCCGGACCGGGCGGGCCGGCGTCGGGATCGGGGCGGGCCGCGGGAGCGTGGGCGCCGGGCGGCAGCAACACCCCGGATGCACCGGCAGCGAGGTTGCGACGCTCTTCCATACAGGCGATACTATTACGCAGATCCCTAGGAAAACTAGTAATCAACATTATTGGAGGAATTGTGCTCGCGATTCAGCGGTTCATCACCGGCCGGCGCACCGCCTGGGTCGTGCTCGTGTCGACGATCGTGGCGGTGGGGCTGCTGTTCACCCTGCTCCCCTCGGACGATTCCGAGGAGTTCCCCACCTCGGGGCTCCCGACCTCCAGCCAGGCCGCTCAAGTCGACGCGCTCCTGGCCGACTTCCCGTCCGCCGAGCAGACCTCCGCGATCGTCGTCTGGAGCAGAGACGGCGACGTTCTGTCCGACGCCGACCAGGCGGCCATCACCGCGCAAGGTGCCGCCCTGGCCGAGCAGTCGATCGCCCCGCAGGCCACAACCCCGCGGTTCAGTGAAGACGGCAAGGCCGCCATCAGCATCGTCCCGCTGAACGCGGACGAGGCCAACGCCGACATCGGCCAGACCGCCACCGACATCCGTGCCACCGCGTCCGCCGATCTGCCGGACGGCCTGGACTCGTATGTCACCGGCGCCGTCGGTTTCCAGTCCGACATCACCAACGCCTTCGCCGGCGCCGATGTGCGGCTCCTGCTCGTCACCGTGATCGTCGTCGCCGTGCTCTTGATCGTCACCTACCGCAGCCCCGTGCTCTGGATCGTCCCGCTTGTCGTCGTCGGCATCGCGGACGGCCTGTCCGCGGTCGTCGTCGGCGCCCTCGCCGAGCCGTTCGGCATCACCCTGGATCCCTCCGTCGCCGGCATCCAATCCGTGCTGGTCTTCGGCGCCGGCACCAACTATGCCCTGCTGCTCGTCGCCCGCTATCGCGAGGAGCTCCTCCGCACCGAGAGCCGTAACGACGCCATGCTGGCCGCGGTGCGCGGCGCCGGCCCGGCCATCGCGGCCAGTGGCGGCACGGTTGCGCTCAGCCTGCTCACCCTGCTGTTCGCCGAACTCTCTGGCAACCGGGCGCTCGGCTTCGCCTGCGCCATCGGCGTCGTCATCGCCATCATCTTCGCCCTGGTGGTACTGCCCGCCGCCCTCGTCGTCTGCGGCCGCGGCCTGTTCTGGCCGTTCATCCCCCGCTACGTCCCCGGCGGCGGCACCGAGCTGCGCACCGGCTTCTGGACCCGTCTCGGTCGCGGCGTGCAACGCCGTCCGATCATGGTCACCGCCGCATCCGTCGCCGGTATCGGGGCCCTCAGCCTGGGTCTGATCGGCGCGTCCGTCGGTCTGTCCCAGGCCGACCAACTGCTCGGCAAGCCCGAGTCTGTGCAGGCGCAGGCCATTGTGGAGGAGTCCTTCTCGGCCGGCGTGACCAGCCAGACCATCGTGCTGGTTCCGGATGCGGCGGCCGCAGAGGCCACCACGCTCGCCACCGACACGCCCGGCATCGAGTCCGCCGTGCCGGGTGAGAGTGCGAACGGTCTCACCCGGCTGAACCTGTCCCTGGCCAGCGAGCCGGGCAGCGACGAGACCTTCGCCGTCATCGACACCCTGCGCGGCACCTACGCCGATGCGTCCGGCGCTGTGTCAGAGGCGCTGGTCGGTGGGAGCGACGCCACCGCGTTCGACAACAAGACCAGCGCTCAGGCCGACCAGGCCCTGATCATCCCGATGATTCTGGCGATCGTGTTCGTCATCCTGGCCGTGCTGCTGCGTTCGCTGGTGGCCCCGGTGCTGCTGATTGTGACCGTGCTGGCGACGTTCTTCGCCAGTCTCGGCGCCTCCAACTGGATCTTCCAGAACCTGTCGGGATTCCCGGCCTTCAACACCAACGTGGTGCTGTTCGCGTTCCTCTTCCTGGTGGCCCTCGGTGTCGACTACAACATCTTCCTCACCACCAGGGCCAGGGAAGAGAGCATCCGCTTCGGCACCAGGGAGGGCATGGTGCGCGCCCTGTCGTCGACGGGCGCGGTCATCACCAGCGCCGGCATCCTGATCGCGGCGGTGTTCGCCGTGCTGGGTGTCCTCCCCGTCGTGGCCCTGACCCAGATCGGTGTCATCGTCTGCATCGGTGTGCTTCTGGACACCCTCGTGGTGCGCACCCTCGTGGTGCCCGCGCTGGTCTTCCTCACCGGCGACCGGTTCTGGTGGCCGTCGCGTCCGGCCGCGGCGGCGCCGCGGGCCTAGCGGGCCACGGGCGGCACCCGGTCCTGCCAGCGCAGCTTCCGTTCCAGCTGCGCGCCGAGGGCGAGCAGGGTGGCCTCGCCGCCTGGCCGGCCGATCAGCTGCACCCCCATCGGCAGGCCGTCGGGCGTCTGGGCGACCGGCAGGGTGATGGCCGGCAGGCCGCACACGTTCACCATCGAGGTGAACGGGGTGTACTGCACCTGCTGGGCGAAGTTACGTTCGCCATCGGAGGCGTCGTACCAGCCCACCGGGCGCGGGGTGAGCGCGAGCGCGGGTGTGAGCACGGCATCGAAGGAGGCCAGCTGGCGGATGAATGAACGCTCGTATGCGGCCAGGGTGCCGAGCGCCTCGGCGACGGCGCGGCCGGTCAGCGCACGGCCGCGGTGCAGCAGCCAGCGGGTGAGCGGTTCGAGCATGGCCTCCTGCTCGGGGGTCTCGGCGGGGATGCGGGCGGCGCTGAGCTGCCAGAGCGCCCGGAACGCCGGCGCGTAGCTCGGGTCCGCCGCCAGCGCGGTCTGCTCGACGCCGTGCCCCATGCCGGCGAACGCGTGCACGGCGGTATCGAGGGCGGAGAGGGCCTCCGGCGCCAGGGTGATCTCGTAGGCGTCGTCCCAGGCGGAGGTGGTCATCACGCCCAGCTGGTAACGGCCCTCTCCCCGGATGGCGGCGCCGAGCAGCTGCTCGTCTCCGCCGGGTGCACGCACCGCGAACGGATGCTCCGGCCGGCCACCGCCCGGCGCGATCATGGCGTCCAGCAGCAGGGCGGCATCCGCGACCGTGCGGGCCAGCGGGCCGGCCACGGGCAGGCCGCCAGCCACGTCCAGGCCGCTCGCGGCGGGGATCCGGCCGCGGGACGGCTTGAGGCCGACGAGCCCACAGGCGGCGGCGGGGATGCGCACCGACCCGCCGCCGTCGCTGCCGGGCGCGAACGGAAGCATCCGGGCCGCCACGGCCACGGCGGCGCCGCCACTGGAGCCGCCGGCGCCGAACTCGGGGTTCCAGGGGTTGCGGGCGGAGGGGCCGGCGACCGGCTCGGTGTACGAGGGCAGACCGAACTCCGGCGTGCTGGTCTTGCCCAGGCTGACGCCGCCCGCGGTGTCCAGGGCCTGCACGAGCGGGTCGCTGGTCTCCGGCACGTTGCCCAGCATCAGCCGGGACCCGAACCTGGCGGGCACGCCCGCGCGGGACTGCAGGTCTTTGTCACCGAACGGCAGGCCCCAGAGCGGCGCGGTCTTGGGCACCTCGGTCTGCACGTGCGTGGCCCTGGCACGGGCGTTGTCGGCCGTGACCGTGACGAAGGCGCCCAGGCCGGGGTTCAGCCGGTCGATGCGGGCCAGGTAGTGCTCGGTGAGCTCGGTGGGGCTGATCTCGCCGTTCTGCAGCGCGCGCCACTGGTCGAGGGCGGTCAGTTCGAAGAGGTCGGCCATCCCCCGAGCCTAACCATGCTGGCGCCGGGAACCCCCGCGCGAGTAGCCTCGGAGGATGACACCCGCGCTGTACAACCCGATGGGCACAACCGCGCTGGTCACCGGCGCCTCGAGCGGTCTGGGGGTGGGTTTCGCCCACGAACTCGCCCGCCGCGGTGCCGACCTGGTGCTCACCGCCCGGCGGCTGGACCGGCTCGAGGCCCTCGCGGTGGACCTGGCCGAGAAGTACGGCACGGTCTCCACGGTCATCCCGCTCGACCTGGCCGCGCCCGGCGCCGTCGCCGAGCTGATGCGGGACCTCACCGACCGGGACATCCGGGTGAGCACCCTGGTCAACAACGCCGGCTTCGCCCTGTTCGGCAGCGTGGTGGATGCGCCGGCCGATCGGGTGCACGACCAGGTGACGGTGAACGTGACGGCGCTCACCGAGCTCAGCCACGCCCTCCTGCCCGGGCTGCAGGCCGCCGCGCTGGCGCATCCGCACGGCGCGGCCCTGGTGAATCTGGCCAGCACGGCGGCGTTCCAGCCGGTGCCGCAGCTGGCCGTCTACGCGGCGTCGAAGGCCTATGTGCTCAGCCTCACCGAGGCGCTCTGGTACGAGACCCGCGGCACCGGCCTCAAGGTCACCGCCGTCTGCCCCGGCCCGACCGAAACGGAGTTCTACGCCGTCGCCCGGCGCTCACCGGGCGGGCCGCGCCGGCTGATGAGCGTGGACGAGGTGATGCAGGCGGCGTTCGCGGCGCTGGACGCGGCCCGCACTCCCCCGCACGTGGTGGCCGGAACCGGGAACCGGATCACGGCCTGGCTGGCCGGATCGGCGCCCCGGCGGGCCGTGGTGACGGTGACCGGGCGGTTGTCCCGGCGCTGACCTACTTGAGGCTCTTCTGCAGCAGCACGGTGCCCAGCCAGCGTTCGAACTTGAAGCCGACCTTGCCCATCCGGCCGATCTCTTCGAAGCCGAAGTCCTGGTGCAGCTTGATCGACGCTTCCGCGCCCTGATCGGCGATCACGGCGATGATCTCCTTGAGGCCGGCCGCCCGTGAGCGCTCGATCAGTTCGGTCAGCAGCACCCGGCCCAGGCCCTTGCCGGTGGAGGCCGCCCCCAGGTAGATCGAGTTCTCGACCGTGAACCGGTAGGCCTTCTTCGGCTTCCACGGGCTGACCAGGGCGTAGCCGAGCAGCTGGCCGGCCGGGGATTCGGCGACGATGAACGGCATGCCGAGCTTGGCCAGGTAGTAGAACTTGTCCCGCCACTCGATCAGCGTCATGGCGTCCTCGTCGAAGGTGACGGTGCTGTTGGCGACGTAGTAGTTGTAGATCTCGCGGATGTCGGGCAGGTCGGTGACCCGCGCGTCGCGCAGCGTGTACTCGAACGGCGCCTCCGGCACCACCGGCGGCGCCAGGTGACGCGGCAGGCGTCGCCGCGGCTGGTATTCCTCTTCTAACACCGGTTGGATCCTCTCCCCATGAGGTTTCAGGATACCGGGGCCCGGTCCAGGGCCCAGTCCACGACGGCCGCGCCCTGCGCGGCCAGGAGCGCATTGGCGCGGCTGAACGGACGGGAGCCGAAGAAGCCGCGCCGAGCCGACAGCGGGCTGGGGTGGGCGGAGACGATCGTCGGGGTGTCCCCGAGCAGCGGGGCGAGGTTTTCGGCGTCGCGGCCCCAGAGAATCGCGACCAGCGGCGTGCCGCGGGCCACCAGCGCACGGATGGCCTGCTCGGTCACGGCCTCCCAGCCGTGCCGCCGGTGCGACCCGGCCGCCCCGGCGCCCACCGTGAGCACCCGGTTGAGCAACAGCACCCCGTGGCGCGTCCACGGGGTGAGGTCACCGTTGGTCGGTGTCGCCAGGCCCAGATCGTCGTGCAGCTCGGTGAAGATGTTGCCCAGGCTCCGCGGCACCGGGCGCACGTCCCTGGCCACCGAGAACGCCAACCCCACCGGATGCCCTGGCGTGGGGTATGGGTCCTGGCCCACGATCAGTACTCGTACGTCGTCGAACGGCTGGCGGAAGGCACGGAGGATGTGCTCGGCGGCCGGCAGCACCTGGCGGCCGGCCGCGACCTCCGCCCGCGCGAAGGCGAGCGGGGCCGCGAATGGCGCCGCGGTGCTGACGTCCACCGGCGCCTCCCCTGCGGCCGGCAGCCCGAAGGCGCGCGCCCAGCCCGGCTCGATCAGCGCCGGCGCGGTCTGCTGGGTCATTCGGCTCAGGCGCCGAAGGTGCTCACCAGCACCCCGCCCTCGGATTCGCTGACGGTCCAGACGCTGCCGGCGCCGGCGACGCCCAGGGTGCCCTGGCCCACGATCAGCACGGTGCCCTCGTCCACGGCGAGGCCGCCCCGGATGAGTCCGGCCTCGGTGGCGGCGACCATGCGGCTCAGCGTGCCCCACTGGGCGACGTGCACGTCCACGGTCACATCGAGCAGGCCGATGCCGTTCTCGATGGTGATCTCGTCCAGACCCTCCGAGGCTTCCTGCGGGCTCACCGGCACGCCGCCGATGCGCCAGCCGCCGAGCAGGGCTCGTTCGGCGGCGATCATGGCGCCGGCGGAGTAGCCGAGGTACGGGATGCCCGCGGCCACCTGGCGGCGGATCTCGCCGGCGATGGGGGCGACGGCCGTGAGGTAGGCGGGGGTGAGGCCGCCGCCGATGACGATGCCGTCGGCATCCGCAACGGCCAGCAGGGTCGCCGTGCCGTCGAGTGGGAGCGCCGTGATGGCCGGTTCGAGTTCTCCGGCGGCCGCGAGCGCGGCGACGAGGGTGGCGGCGTGGGCGTCGCCGTCGCCGTCGCGCACCACGATCACCGCGATGCGGGGTTCGGTGCGGCCGGCCGCGGTGGCGCGCAGGGCGGCCTCGGCGAGGAACTGGCCGTAGACCGCGGCGTCGTTCGTGGTGTCGTTCTCGGGGGCCCAGCCGCCGCCGACGAGGTGGATGCTCATGCGTCCACCACCGCGGTCAGCGGGGTGGCGGTGACCGGCGGCAGAGCCGACCAGGGGAAGACGATCCAATCGTCGGTTTCGCGCCAGGTGAAGTCGGGCACGTGCACGGTGCGCGGCTTGGTGTACAGGGTGGCGGTGCGCACCTCACCGGCGGATTCCTTGAGGATGCCGACCACCAGGGCGAGGGTGTGACCGGAGTCGGAGACGTCGTCGACGAGCAGCACGCGCAGGCCGGCCAGGGCCGGGGCGTCGAGCATCGGGCCGCTCAGCACGGGCTCCGGCAGGCGCTCGTCGATGCCGGAGTAGAACTCCACGTTGATGGAGCCGCAGTTCTTGGTGCCGAGGGCGTAGGAGATCGCCCCGGCCAGGAGCAGCCCGCCACGGGCGATGGCGATGACGACATCGGGCTGGAACCCGCTGGCCAGCACGGTGGAGGCCAGCGACCTGGACGCGTCGGCGAATGCGGTCCACTCCAGCACCTCGCGGGGCGGATCGGTGGTGGCGGGGGTCTCGGAGGTCTGGTCCTGTTGCATTTGTCAATGGTAGGCCCGGGGTGGGCCCGTCGACCACGGGCAGGCGGATGCGGAAGACTGGCTGAATGATCACACTGCACCAGGATGCCCAGGGTTTCATCCGCATGAACCGGCACTTCCCCAGCAAGACCGCCATCCAGATCCTCTTCACCGACGGGTCGACCGGCCAGTACACCGGCGCCAGGCTGAACGAGCTCTACGACGAGGCCCTGGCCACCTTCCGCGCCGAGAACCGCCTGGACGCCAAGGGCTTCTCCCGCGCGCCGGCCAAGACCGTGCACCCCACCAACCGGGTGGAGTTCGTGCCGGTCTCGGCCGGGATGGCTCCCTAGCCGGTGTGATGAGCCACTTGCCCCACAGTGCAGAGGTGGAGATCGTGCTGCTGCTGGCGTCCCCCGTGCACCGCTACGAGGGCCGGCCGTCGGCCGGGCCGCTGCCGATGGTCGGCACCGAGACCCACCAGAGCATTCGGCTACGGGCGGGCCTGGGCATCGAGGGCGACCGGCACTTCGCCAGGCCCGCGCACGTGCACACGTCTGTCACGGTGATGAACGCGGCCGTGCTGGACCGGGTGGCCGACGAGCTCGGGCTGCCAGGCCCCCTGGATCCCGCCGCCACCCGGCGCAACATCCTGCTGCGCGGCACCGGGGGCGCCGTCGACGTTGATGCCCTGCGCGGCGCCACCTTCTCGCTGGACAGCGGCGACGGCCCCGTCGAATTCCTCGCCCACCGGCCGGCGAATCCGTGCGCCTGGATGGACGTGGTGCTCGCCCCCGGCGCCCACCTGGCCCTGCGCGGGCGCGGCGGCATGCGCTGCGAACCGCTCAGCTCCGGGGTGCTGCGGCTCGGGCCGGCCCGGCTGCGCAGCAGCATCCCGATCGGCTAGGGGTGCCGCACGCCGACGCCGGCCAGCACCGCCCGGTAGCCCTCCCGGTAGCCCGGGTAGGTGAGAGTGAACCCGGTGGCGAGGATGCGCTCGTTGCTCAGCCGCTTGTCACCACCACGGCGACTCCCGGTCTCGACGATCTCTGGCACGGGCAGGTCGAGCTCGCCGGCGACGAAAGCGAGCACCTCGGCCGCGGGCACCGGCGCGGAGTCCACCCCGATGTAGAGCGGGTCCGGAGTGGCCTGGCGGGTCAGCAGGTGCACGATCATGGCCGCGGCATCGTCGCGGTGGATGCGGTTGCTCAGCCGGCCGAGCTCGGCGACCGTGGCGCGGCCCTGGCGCACCTGGTCGATCAGCCGTTCCCGGCCGGGCCCGTAGATGCCGCCGAGCCGCAGCACCACGGCGGAGGGGATCCTGTCGTGCAGGAGCTGTTCGGCCTCGAGCAGGATTGAATCCGTTCCGGGGCCGGGGTTCGCCGGGGTGTCCTCGTCGACGGCGCTGCCGTCGTTCACGTCGTAGACGGCCGTGGACGACACCATCAGGAACCGTGTCGGGCGCGCGCCTGCGGTGTCCAGGGCGTCGAGCAGATTGGTCAGCCCGGTCACATAGGCGGCTCGGTAGACGGCAGGGTCGGGGTTGCCGGCAGCAATGGTCACGACCACCAGGTCGGTGTCGGCCGGCACCGGCGGGCGTTCGGTGGCGAGGTCCACCGACACTCCGGTCAGGGGCGCAGGCAGCATCTCGGCCCGGCGGCGCAGTCCCACCACGGTGCGGCCGAGCGCGGCCAGGCGCAGGCCCACCTCGGTGCCGAGGTCGCCGCATCCGGCAATCAGTACAGTCATGCCTTCAAGTATGGGGCGACCGTTCGGTGTCAGAGCACCTCGCCGGCTGCGGCGGGCGGAACGTGCCGCTCCGGCGTGCCGGTGTAGAACGACAGCGGCCGGATCAGCGCGTTCGCGGCCAGCTGCTCCATGATGTGCGCGGTCCATCCGGTCACCCGGGCGGCGACGAACAGCGGGGTGAAGGTGGCGGTGTCGAAACCCATCAGGTGGTACGCCGGTCCGGCCGGGTAGTCCAGGTTCGGCAGGATGCCGGTGCGCGCCGCCATGCCGGCGGCCAACGCCTCGTACAGCGCGAGCAGGTCTGGGCGGTCGAAGTGATCGATCAGGGTGAGCAGGGCCGCGTGCATGGTGGGCACCCTGGAGTCGCCGTGTTTGTACACCCGGTGGCCGAAGCCCATCACCTTGCGCTTGTGCGCAAGGGTGTCATCGAGCCAGCGATCGGCGCGCTCTGCCGCCCCGTCGCCCAGGCCGATCTCGGTGAAGATGTGCATCACGGCCTCGTTCGCGCCGCCGTGCAGCGGACCCTTGAGGGCTCCGACCGCGCCGGTCACCGCGGAGTAGAGGTCGGAGAGCGTGGAGGTGATCACCCTGGCGGTGAAGGTGGACGCGTTGAAGGAGTGTTCGGCGTACATGATCATCGACACGTCGAAGGCCTCCACCACCTCGAGCTCCTTGACCTCGCCGAAGGTCATGTAGAGGAAGTTCGCCGAGTAGCCGAGGTCGTCACGCGGTTCGACGAGTTCGAGGCCGTGCCGGCGGCGCTGGTCGTAGGAGACGATCGCCGGCAGCTGCGCGAACAGGCGCAGCGACTTGGCCAGGTTGGCTTCGACCGACGAGTCCGGGGTGCTCAGGTCGTTCGCGCCGATCACGCTCACCGCCGTGCGGAGCACGTCCATCGGGTCGGCCGACGTGGGAATCTCGTCGATCACCCGGCGCACCGAGTGGTCCAGGCGCCTGAGGGACCGCTCGGTGCCCTCGAACTCGGCCAGCTGGGCCTCATCGGGCAGCTCGCCGTGCCAGAGCAGGTAGGCCACCTCCTCGAAGCTCCTCTGCGCGGCCAGTTCCTGTACCGGATAGCCGCGGTAGAGCAGCGAGTTCGAGTCCGGGTTGACCCTGGAGACGGCCGTGGTGTCGGCCACCACCCCGGCCAGGCCCTTGTGGATCTCGGGTCCGGTCGTCGTGGTCGTTGGCTGCTCGCTCATCATTTCGCTCCTTTGCGTCCTGTGCTTCTGGCCGTGCTGGTGGTGCTTCTGTTGGTGCCGTTTCGGTGCGGGGTCAGCCGTCGTGTCCGCTCAGAGTGAAGTTGAAGATCCCCGAATCGAACCGATTGTAGGCCTCGTAGTCGAGCAGCTGATAGAGCTCGGCACGGGTCTGCATCGCCGGCAGGGCGCCGGTCAGCGACCCCTCGGCGATGATGGTGTCCAGGCCATGCTCGGCCGCGCCCATGGCCAGGCGCAGCAGTGAGACCGGGAAGATGACGATGTTGATGCCGACGCCCTCGAGCTGGTCGACCCTGAAGAGTTCGCTCTTGCCGAACTCGGTCATATTGGCCAGGATCGGCACGTCGACCGCTGCCCGGATCGCCTCGAATTCGGCCAGGGTGCCCATGGCCTCGGGGAAGATCGCGTCGGCGCCGGCATCCACCAGCGCCTTGGCACGGTCGATCGCGGCGGCCAGGCCGTCGACGGCGCGGATGTCGGTGCGCGCCATCACCAGCAGGTTCGCATCCCGGCGGGCGTCGACGGCGGCGCGGATGCGCTTGAGCGCGGTGTCGGTGTCGACCACCTGTTTGCCGTCCAGGTGCCCGCAGCGCTTGGGGTTGACCTGGTCCTCGATGTGCAGGCCGGCCACGCCGGCGTCCTCCAGGGTCTGCACGGTGCGGGCCACGTTCATCGGTTCGCCGAAGCCGGTGTCGGCGTCCACGAGGGCGGGCAGATCGGTCATCCGGGAGATCTGCTGGCTGCGGCCGGCGACCTCGGTGAGGGTGGTCAGGCCGATGTCGGGCAGGCCGAGATCTGCGGCGAGCACGGCTCCGGAGATGTAGACGCCCTCGAAGCCCTTGGCCTGGATCAGCTTGGCGCTCAGCGGGTTGAACGCGCCGGGGAAGCGCAGCAGGCCGCCGCCGGCGAGGTCGGCGCGGAGCTTCTCGCGCTTGGCGGCGGGGGTGAGTGTGGAGTAGAGCATCAGAAGATTCCGTTCGGGGTGGGGCGCGGGTCGACGATTCCGGGGCGGGCCACCAGGGTGAGCTCGCCCAGTTCGGTGCTGGAGAGCTCGAGCAGACGCTCGGCCAGGTGCAGGAAGCGGTCGATCTCACCCGGCTCGAGCACCGTGCCGGCCAGCAGCCGGAACTTGGCCACGTAGTCGGCGCGCACGAAGGGTCTGGCACCGAGCGGATGCGCATCCGCCACGGCGAGCTCGTCGACCAGGCGGGTGCCGTCGGTGAGGGTGATCTCCACCCGGCCGCCGAAGGCCTTCTCTGCGGGGTCGGTGGAGTGGTAGCGGCGGGTCCACTCGGGGTCCTCGCTCGTGCTCACCGTGGTCCACAGGGCCACGGTGTCGGCCCGGCCGGCCCGCTCGGGCCGGTAGGAGTCCACGTGGTGCCAGGCGCCGTCCTGCAGCGCCACGGTGAAGATGTACGGAATCGAGTGGTCCAGGGTCTCCCGGCTGGCGCGCGGGTCGTACTTCTGCGGGTCGTTGGCGCCGGAGCCGATCACGTTGTGGGTGTGGTGCGAGGTGTGGATGACGATGCTCGCGATGGCACCCGGCCGTAGGATCTCGGGGTGTTCACGGTGCAGCTTCCTGGCCAGGTCGATCAGGGCCTGCGCCTGGTATTCGGCGGAGTGCTCCTTGGTGTAGCTGTCCAGAATCGCCCGTTTGGCTTCCCCGGCGGCGGGCAGGGCCACGTCGTAGCCGGCGTCAGGCCCGTCGAGCAGCCAGGCGATCACGCCGTCCTCGCCCTCGTAGATCGGGGTCGGGCTGGTCTGGCCGCGCATGGCACGGTCCACCGCTTCGACGGCCATCTTGCCGGCGAACGCTGGCGCGTGCGCCTTCCAGCTGGAGATCTCGCCCTTGCGGGACTGCCGGGTGGCCGTGGTGGTGTGCAGGGCCTGGCCGACGGCCTGGAAGATCGTGTCGGGGTCCAGGCCCAGCAGGGTGCCGATGCCAGCGGCGGCGGACGGGCCGAGGTGGGCGACGTGGTCGATCTTGTGCTTGTGCAGGCTGATCGATCTGGCCAGGTCGATCTGCACCTCGTAGCCGGTCGCGATTCCGCGCACCAGCTCGCGGCCGGTGAGTCCGCGGGCCTCGGCCAGGTGTTGGGCCACCGCCACGATCGGCGGGATGTTGTCGCCGGGGTGCGAGTACTCTGCGGCGAGGAAGGTGTCGTGGTAGTCGAGTTCGCGCACGGCCACACCGTTGGCCCAGGCCGCCCATTCCGGCGAGAGCCGGGTGTCGCCGGGCAGGCCGAACACGGTGCTGCCCGCACCGCCCCTGGATCGGGGGTGCGCGAGGGCCTGTGCCCTGGCGGCGACGACGGGGTCGCGGGTGAGCGACGCGGCGGCGACGGCGGCGTTGTCGATCACCCGGTTGATGATCATCTCGGTGACGGTACCGTCGACCTCGACCGGGTCGGCCGCGCAGGCGGCGATGCGCCAGGCCAGCTGATCGGTGCGGGCGAGGTTCTCGCCGCTTCGGTGAACGCGCACGTGGGTGCTCTGCACGGGGTGGTCCTTTCGGTCGGGGTCAGGGAGTGGTCTGGGCCTGGTCGAGGGTGGCGAGCACACTGGCCAGGCTGAGGTGCAGGTGCACGTGGGTGGCGTGCGCGGCGAGCGCCGCATCCCCGTCGACGATCGCGTCGAGAATCAAGAGGTGCTCGGCCGCCGCGGCGCGCAGGCGCACCGGGTTGCCGCGGGCCACCCGACGGATGCGGGCCAGGTGGGTGCGTGCGGCGCTGAGGGCTCCCACCAGGAACGGGTTGCCGACGGCGCCGTCGATGGCAGCGTCGAACCGGTCGATGAGGGCGTAGTACTCCTGGATGCCGCTCTCGCCGGCCTCGAGCAGCTGCGGCGCGGCCACGAAGCCCGCGCGCAGCATCCGGAACGCCGACCGGTCACCGCACCGGGCGGCGAGGGCCGCTGCCCGCTCCTCGAGAGCCTCGCGCAGTTCGTACAGGTCGGTGATCGACTCCATCGACATCTCGGTGACCGAGAAGCCCCTGCCGCTCCTTCCGGCGACGAGGCCGTCGGCCACCAGCCGTGCCACGGCCGAGCGCAGCGGGGTGCGGGAGACGCCCAATCTGGCGGCCTGTTCCACCTCGAGCAGCACGGTACCGGGCGCCAGCACCCCGTCGACGATCTCGCCGCGAAGCACCCGGTAGGCCCGTTCACTGGCCCGCTCCGGTGCGGACCCCACGGTCTCTGTATACACAAGCGCATCCTATTCCCCTATTGCGCCGTTTGTGCCAAACTACCCGCACGCTTACCGCACGCTGTGTATACATGAGGGCTTCGATGGAGAGGTTCACCCCATGACCGACCGCACCGGATCCACGCGCACCACCCCACCCCGTCCCGACGCCGCCCACCCGGCCCCCGACTAACTGTTCCCCGTGCGGACAACTGGTCCCGGCACACCGGGCGCAATTGTCCGCATCGGGCACAGTCACGTTTCGTTTCCTCAGCAATCCCATTTCACCGGAGCAAAGGAGCCCCAATGAAGGAATCACTGAAAGACACCAGGCCGGAGGACTCGATCGACTATGTCGAATTCGAGACCACCGACCGCTTCGTCAACCTGCAACGCCGGCGGCGGAGGTTCGTGGTGCCGATGGCCGTGTTCTTCCTGGTCTGGTACTTCGCCTACGTGCTCGTGGCGGCCTACCTGCCCGATGTGATGGCGCGACCGGTGTTCGGCAGCATCAACCTGGGCCTGGTCCTGGGGCTCGGCCAGTTCGTCACCACCTTCGCGATCACCATCTGGTACGTCGCGTTCTCCAACCGCGTGCTCGACCCGCTGGGTGCCGAGCTGCGCGCCGAACTCGAGCAGAAGGCCGCCGCATGATCGCCCTGAGCACGACCATGACCGGAGTCACCACGGTGTTCGCCGAGGCCACCACCGATCAGGCGGAGAACAACCCGATCCTGAACATCTCGATCTTCCTGGCCTTCGTGGCCGTCACCCTGGTGATCGTGATCCGGGCGGGCCGCAACAACCGCACCGCCGCCGACTACTACACCGGCGGCCGCTCCTTCACCGGGCCGCAGAACGGCTTCGCGATCGCGGGCGACTACCTGTCCGCGGCGTCGTTCCTCGGTATCGTCGGCGCCATCGCGGTCAACGGCTACGACGGTTTCCTCTACTCGATCGGCTTCCTGGTGGCGTGGCTCGTTGCCCTGCTGCTGGTGGCCGAGCTGATGCGCAACACCGGCAAGTTCACCATGGCGGATGTGCTGTCCTTCCGGCTGGCCCAACGTCCGGTGCGGGTCGCGGCGGCCACCACCACCCTGGCGGTGTGCTTCTTCTACCTGCTGGCCCAGATGGCCGGCGCCGGCGGGCTCGTCTCGCTGCTGCTGGGCATCAACGACAAGCTCGGCCAGTCCATCGTGGTCACCGTCGTCGGCGGCCTGATGATCATGTACGTGCTCATCGGCGGCATGAAGGGCACCACCTGGGTGCAGATCGTCAAGGCGTTCCTGCTCATCATCGGTGCCGGCGCCATGACGGTGTGGGTCCTGGTGATCAACGGGTTCAACCTGTCCACCTTGCTGGACTCCGCGGTCGCGAACGCCGCGGTCACCCCCGGGGAATCGATCCTGGCTCCCGGCCTGCAGTACGGCGGCAACCCGCTGGACTTCATCTCGCTGGCCATCGCGCTGGTGCTCGGCACCGCGGGCCTGCCGCACGTGCTGATGCGCTTCTACACCGTGCCGACGGCCAGGGAGGCCCGTCGTTCCGTGGTCTGGGCGATCTTCCTGATCGGCGCGTTCTACCTGTTCACCCTGGTGCTCGGCTTCGGCGCCGCTGCCCTCGTCGGTGCGGACACCATCCTCGCCTCGCCCGGAGGCGTGAACTCGGCCGCTCCGCTGCTGTCGCTGGCCCTCGGCGGTCCGCTGCTGCTCGGCTTCATCTCGGCGATCGCCTTCGCCACCATCCTCGCCGTGGTGGCCGGTCTCACGATCACCGCGGCCACCTCGTTCGCGCACGACATCTACGCCAGCGTGATCAAGAAGGGCAAGGGTGACCCCGACGGCGAGGTCAAGATCGCCCGGCGCACCGTCGTGGTGATCGGCATCCTCGCCATCGCCGGCGGCATCGGCGTGCAGGGGCAGAACATCGCGTTCCTGGTGGCCCTGGCCTTCGCCGTCGCGGCGAGCGCCAACCTGCCCACCATCCTGTACTCGCTGTTCTGGCGCGGCTTCACCACCCGCGGCGCCCTGTGGAGCATGTACGGCGGCCTGGGTTCGGCTGTCCTGCTGATCGTGTTCTCGCCGGTGTTCTCCGGCACGCCCACCTCCATGTTCGGCGAGGCCGTGGACTTCGCGATCTACCCGCTGAACAACCCGGGCATCGTCTCCATCCCGCTGGGCTTCTTCCTCGGCTGGCTCGGATCGGTCACGAGCACCAAGCGTGAGGACCCGAAGCTCGCCGCCGAGATGGCGGTGCGCTCCCTCACCGGGTTCGGCGCCGAGAAGGCGAGCAACCACTAGCCCCGTCTGGTTCCGCGCCACAACTGTGGCCGAAACGGACAATTGCGCCCGGTACGCCGGGCGCAATTGTCCGTTCGGGGAACAGTTGTGCGGGTTACCCGCGCGGCAGGAGCGGCCCGCGGGCGACCAGGTGCGGGGCAGCCTGCGCCACAGGCTTGACCACGATCAGGTCCACGTTCACGTGCGCCGGCAGTTCAACAGCGGCCACGACGGTCGCGGCCACGTCCTCGGCCACCATCGGGTGGGCCACGTTGGCGTACGCCGCTTGGGCCTTCTCCACGTCACCGCCGAACCGCACCAGGCCGAATTCCTCGGTCTGCACCATGCCGGGGGCCACCTCGATCACCCGGATCGGCTCCCCATTCAGCTCGAGCCGCAGCACCTCGGTCATGGCGTGGGCGGCGAACTTGGCCGCGTTGTACCCTCCGCCGCCGATGTAGGCGGTGTGGCCGGCGATCGAGGTGATGTTCACGATGTCGGCGGATGCGGCGGCGCCGGCATCCGTGTCGGTATCGGTCGGTGCGGTGAGCGAGGCGCGCAGCAACGGCAGCAGGGCGCTGGTGACCCGCTTGACGGCGAGCACGTTGATCTCGAACATCCAGGCCCAGTCGTCGATGGAGCCGGTCTCCACCGAGTCCAGTCCCTTGGCGCCGCCGGCGTTGTTCACCAGCGCGTTCACCGGGCCGGTCTCGGCGAGGTAGTCCCGCAGGGCGTCGACGTCGGCCTGCACGGTGAGGTCGGCGGTGAACACGGCGGCTCCGGTCTCCTCGGCCAGCGCGGCCAGCCGGTCGGTGCGGCGGGCCACACCCACCACATCCCAGCCGTGCCGGCGGAACAGGCGCACGGTGGCCGCTCCGATTCCGCTACTGGCCCCGGTCACCACAACTCTTTTTTTGCCCATTGGCCTATTCTGCCCGGAGAATGGACCCGATGAGTTCGCCGACCGAGACCCCCTCCCCCGCCGGGGCCCACAAACACAAGCGTCGTGTTCCCCTCTGGGACAACGCCCGCTGGATCGCCATCACCCTGATGGTGATCGGTCACGCGATCCTGAAACTGATCGGCGAGTCAGACACCGCCTACGGCGTCTACCTGTTCATCTACGCCTTCCACGTGCCCGTCTTCGTGGCCGTCAGCGGGTACTTCGCCAAGTCCGGCCCGCCCGGCCCCCGGCAGATGCACCGGCTGATCACCGACGTCGTCTTCCCGTACCTGATCTTCGAGACCATCTGGACGCTGGTCTCCTGGGCGCTCAGCGGCACCCTGCAACTGGACTACTCCAGCCCGTCCTGGACGCTGTGGTTCCTGATCGCCCTGACCATCTGGCGGGTGGTGCTGCCCTACCTGGTGCTGATGCGCTATCCGTTGCTGATCAGCATCGCGGTGTCGGTGGGCGCCGGCTACGTCGGCGACATCGACAGCACCTTCTCGCTCTCCCGCACCCTCGGGCTGCTGCCGTTCTTCGTCTTCGGCTGGAAGCTGCGGCAGTGGCCGCTCACCGCCAGGTGGACGCACCTGTCTCCCGCGGCCGTGTGGCGGTGGCGGGCGGGCGCGATCGCCCTGTTCGGCGCTCTGGCCGTGGCCATCACCCTCAACATCGTCGGCGTGCGGGACCTGCGGCTGCGCAGCTTCACCCTCTACGACGAGGCCTACTGGCAGTTCGGCTACGACCAGTTCTGGGCCGGGGTGATCCGGCTGGCCCTGATGATGGCTTCGTTCGCGTTCATCCTCGCCTTCCTCATGCTGATGCCGCGTCGCGCCACCTGGTTCACCCCGCTCGGCGCGGCCACCATGTACATCTACCTGCTGCACACCTTCCTGCTCTACCCGCTGCGCGAAACCGGGGTGCTCGACGGCCCCCAGCCGGCCTGGATGCTGCCTGCCGTCATCCTGCTGGCCATCGGTATCTCGGTGTTGCTGTCGTTGCCGCAGGTCAAGCGCATCTTCCGCCCGCTGGTGGAACCCCGGTTGCAGTGGTTGTTCCGGCAGGAGCCGTCCACGCACACCGGCACGATCGTTCTGCCGCACGGGCCCCGCAAACCGTAAATGACGTCGTGTTGCACCGACCGTTGTCGGATGCGGACGGTGCTGCCTATGGTTGCTGCAGAAGCGACGCGGCTGCCGAGCACCACCGCATTCATCCGGGGAGCCGCCCCGACCACGATCAGGGAGACCGAGCCATGAGCGACACCGCCGACTGGAAGTTCGAAACCAAGCAGGTCCATTCAGGGGCCCGGCCTGACCCGGTGACCAACGCGCGGGCCACGCCGATCTACCAGACCACCTCCTACGTCTTCAACAACGCCGAACACGCCCAGAACCTGTTCGCGCTGGCCGAATTCGGCAATATCTACACCCGCATCCAGAACCCCACCCAGGCCGTGGTCGAGGAGCGCGTCGCTGCCCTCGAGGGCGGCACCGGCGCCCTGCTGGTGGCCAGCGGCCAGGCCGCGTCCACCTTCGCGGTGCTCAACATCGCGCAGGCCGGCGATCACATCGTGTCGTCCAGTTCCATCTACGGCGGCACCTACAACCTATTCAAGTACACCCTCGCCAAGCTGGGCATCGAGACCACCTTCGTCGAAGACCAGGATGACGCCGCCGAGTGGGCGCGCGCGGTACGGCCCAACACCAAGCTGTTCTTCGCCGAGACCATCGGCAACCCCAAGATCAACGTGCTCGACATCGCCCTCGTCGCCGAGGTCGCGCACAGCAACGGGGTGCCGTTGATCGTGGACAACACCATCGCCACGCCTTACCTGCTGCGCCCGTTCGAACACGGCGCGGACATCGTCGTGCACTCGGCCACCAAGTTCCTCGGCGGTCACGGCACCATCATCGGCGGTGTCGTCGTCGACGGCGGCCTGTTCAAGTGGTCGGACAACGTGGAGAAGTTCCCCGGGCTGACCGAGCCGGACCCGTCCTACCACGGCGCGAGCTACACTGCCGCGGTCGGTGACGGCCTCGCCTTCATCATCAAGGCCAGGGTGCAGCTGCTGCGCGACCTCGGCTCCGCCATCGCCCCGGCGAGCGCCTGGCAGCTCATCCAGGGCATCGAGACGCTGAGCCTGCGCATCGAGAGGCACGTCGCCAACGCGCAGACCGTCGCCGAGTTCCTGGAGAACCACCCCGACATCGCCTCGGTGAACTACGCCGGCCTGCCCTCCAGCCCCTGGTACGCGGCGGCGAACAAGTACCTGCCGCTCGGCGTCGGCGCGGTGCTCTCCTTCGAGCTCAAGGGCGGGGTGGATGCCGGCCGCGCGCTGGTCGACAACCTCAACCTGTTCAGCCACCTCGCCAACATCGGCGATGTCCGTTCGCTGGTCATCCACCCGGCCTCCACCACGCACGCCCAGCTCTCCCCCGAGCAGCAGCTCACCGCCGGAGTCACGCCTGGCCTGGTGCGCCTCTCGCTCGGTATCGAGAATGTGGCCGACCTGATCATCGACCTCGAGGCTGGACTGGCCGCTGCGCGCGCCGTGGTGATCGCGTCCCGCGCGAACGCCTGAACCCGTATGACGTAACAATCCCCGGCTCGGTGGGATAACTGGCCACAATGGAGCCGTATGGAATGGCAATTCTCCGCGGACACCGTCCCGTCCACCTTCGTCACCGACGCGCAGGCGCGATCGCTGCTGGGCAAACCCCCGGTGACGGGCGGATGGCGCGACGGCGACCCGGTGGGCGACCGCCGGTTCGTCGACGTGGGAGCGCTGGATCTCGAGGCCGGCGGGCACCTCGGTGCCGTGCGGATCGCCTACGAGACCTGGGGCGACCTCTCCCCCGCCGGCGACAACGCCGTGCTCGTTCTGCACGCCCTCACCGGGGACAGCCACCTGGTCGGTGCGGCGGGGCCGGGGCACGCCACCTCTGGCTGGTGGAGCGGCATCGTCGGTCCCGGCCTGGCCATCGACACCGACCGGTGGTTCGTGGTGGCGCCGAACATGCTCGGCGGCTGCCAGGGCAGCACCGGTCCCGCCTCCCTCGCCCCCGACGGGTCGGAGTGGGGACCCCGGTTCCCGTATCTCACCATCCGCGACCAGGTCGCCGCGCAGGTCGCGTTCAGTGACCGGCTCGGCATCCGGCGGTGGGCGGCGGTCGTCGGCGGGTCGATGGGCGGGATGCACGCGCTCGAGTGGGGCATCGGCACCCCCGACCGAGTCGACCGCCTGGCGGTGCTGGCCGCACCACCGGTGACCACGGCCGACCAGGTGGCCCTGAACTCGGTGCAGATCGAGGCCATTCGCACCGACCCGCTGTTTTGTGGCGGCGACTACTACGACGCCGAGGCCGGGTCCGGCCCGAACCGCGGGTTGGCGTTGGCCAGGCGGATGGCGCTGCTGAACTACCGCAGCCCCTCCGAGCTCAATCTGCGGTTCCAGCGCAGCTGGCAGAGCGACATCAGCCCGCTGGGCGGCAACGGCCGGTTCGCGGTCGAGTCCTACCTGGACTTCCACGGCAACAAGTTCACCCGCCGGTTCGACGCGAACAGCTACGTCACCCTGGTCGAATCGATGAATTCGCACGACATCGGACGGGATCGGGGTGGAGTCGCCGCCGCCCTGGCACTGATTCGGGCGCGTACCCTGGTGGTCGGCATCGACAGTGACCGGTTGTTCCCGGTGGAGGGTCAGCGCGTCATCGCCGCCGGGTTGACGGACGGGCTGGGATACGGACCGGGGCCAGGCCTGCCCGTGGTGCTGGAGTCCGGCTACGGGCACGACGGCTTTCTGATCGAGAGCGACGCCGTCGGCGCCCAGCTGCGCAGGCTGCTCGACTGAGCAGACCCTGAGCCGACCGTGAGCCGCGCGGGTTGACAGGGGGGCCGGACGGGAGAAGTCTGACTGCGTTCGGCCCGTGCGGAAAGGACCCGTCCTCATGAAACCCGGCCCCCTGATCATGCTCCTGCTCGGCACGCTCCTGACCCTGATCGGAGTCGGGCTGATCACCGCCGGCACCGTCGCGGCCGTCGCCAACAGCGCTCAGGGCAGCGACGGCTACTTCTCCACCCGCACGCTCAACTTCAGCACCGACAGCTACGCTCTCACCAGCCCCACCCTCGGCCCGGTCACCAGCGCAGACACGCCCGCACCGCTCAATCTGGACATCGCCCGCATCCGGCTGGAGGCGACCGGCTCGGGTACCGACGCCGTGTTCATCGGGATTGCCCCGCGGTCCGACGTCGACTCCTATCTGGCCGGAGTCAACCACACCGAGGTGCGCGGCATCCAGACCGACCCGCTGCGGGTGCGGTACGCAGACATCACCGGGCAGGACCGTCCCGAGCCGCCCGCTGACCAGGACTTCTGGGTGGAGTCGGCAAGCGGCACCGGCAGCCAGGAGGTGATCTGGCAGGTGCAACCGGGAACCTGGGCCGTCGTGGTGATGAACGCGGATGCCGGCCGAAGCGTCGACGTCGACCTGCAGGCCGGGGTGCGCAGCGGTCTCCTGGCTCCGGCGGCGACGGCACTGCTGATCGCCGGCGTCCTCACCCTGCTTCTGGGCCTGGCCCTGGTGATCCTCGGTGTCATCGGGCTCGGCCGCAGCGGACCGTCGCCGTCGAGCCGCTCGGGGCCCGGAGCCCCTGCGGTGCCCGTCGATCCCGACCGGCCGGGCGCGGAGCACCCGGCCAGGCTGAACGGCCGCCTCGACCCCGACCTGTCCCGCGCCCTCTGGCTGGTCAAGTGGCTCCTCGTGATCCCGCACCTCATCGTGCTGTTCTTCCTCTGGGTCGGGTTCCTGGTGAGCACCGTCATCGCCGGCTTCGCCATCCTCTTCACCGGCCGGTACCCCCGGGCGATCTTCAACTACAACGTCGGGGTGCTGCGCTGGAACTGGCGGGTGGGCTTCTATTCGTACTCCGCGCTCGGCACCGACAGGTACCCGCCGTTCACCCTGGCCGCCACCGACTATCCGGCCGACCTCGAGGTGGACTACCCCGAGCGGCTGTCCCACGGCTTGGTTCTGGCGAAGTGGTGGCTGCTGGTTATCCCGCACCTCGTCATCGTGGCGATCTTCACCGGCGGCACCTGGGCCTGGACCTGGGACGAGTACGCCTGGGTCCGCGGCACGGCGGCCGGCATTTCGCTGCTGACCGCGCTCGTCATAATCGCCGCCGTCATCCTGTTGTTCAGCGGTCGCTACCGCCGGGGCCTGTTCGACCTGATCCTGGGCCTCAACCGCTGGGTGTACCGGGTGATCGTGTACACCGCCCTGATGCGCGACGAGTACCCGCCGTTCCGGCTCGACCAGGGTGAGTACGATCCCGGCACCGTCAACACGTCCCATGACAGTCGATAGGCTGCTGCCCTTCCCGGTGCCGCGGCACCCCGACGACAGGTTCCTGCGTTACTGGCTGTTCTGGGTCACCCTGGGCGAGAGCGTGGGTTTCCTGGCGCCGGCGCTGACCCAGCTGGTCTTCGGCGCGTCCTCGATCCGGGCGCCTCTGCTGATCATGGCCGGTGCGCTGGAGGGCGCCGTGCTCGGCTGGACCCAGGCCACCGTTCTGCGGAGCCGCCTGCCGGCGGTGAACAGGTCCAGGTGGGTGGGTGCCACCGCACTCGCGGCGGCCGTGGCCTGGTTCATCGGCCTGCTCCCGGCCGAGTGGGCGGATGTCTGGCTGCGCTGGCCGGTGCCAGGGCAGGTGGTCGGCGGCCTGGTGACCGTCGCTGTGCTGATCACCGTCATCGGCGTCGCCCAGTACACCGAACTTCGCCGGCACAGCCGGACGGCACCGTGGTGGATCGTCGGCAGTGCGATGGCCTGGTGCGTCGGCCTGGCCGTGTTCTTCGCCGTCGCCACCCCGTTGTGGCAGCCCGGCCAGCCTGCCCTGCTCGTGCTGGTGATCGGCGTGCTCGCCGGCATCCTGATGGCCGTCACCATGGCGCTGGTCAGCGGGCTCGTCCTGATCCGCGTTATCCCCACAAAAAGTCCTCGTCATCCCGGCTAAAAAATCCGCACGGGCCGATAAGGTGCAGGTAGAGCACTCACAAGGAGCCACAGTCGCATGCCACGCATCGCCAAAGAGCGAGACCGCGTTCTTCGCCGGACCGCCCGGGTGACCGGTGTGGCCGGCTCGGTCACCGCGCTCGCCTACCTGGCGGTTCCCGGCGGCGTCAGGGTGCCCGTCATTCTCGCGGTGGTCCCCCTGAGCCTGATCATCCTGGCCTGCCAATACCTGCTCGGTCGCAGCGGCGCCATGCGGTGGGTGGTGCCGATCGTGCTGTCCGGCAACACCGTCATCCTCCTGGTCGGTCTCCTGTCGACGGAAGCGGTCGGCCTCAACCTCGTCGAGGAGGCCCTGATCGGCTGCGTGGCGGCCGCCGTGGTCGGCTGCGTCGCGCCGGTGCTGGTGGTCGGGTCGCGCCGGCAGGTCATCCTGTTCGCCTCGTTCGGCCTCACCGTGGCCTGCGTGTCACTGGTGACGATCTCGGCGGGCGGGTCGGTGCTGCCGCTTGCCCTCGCTGTGAGCGGCTGGGCGGCGGTGTCACTGGGCGGCTGGTGGATCGCGCAGAGCGTGCCCAGGGTGCTGCAGCGCATCGCCGCGATCGGTCGGGCCCACCGGGCAGAACGGCATGCCAGCGAGCTGGAGGCCCAGCGCCGGCAAGGCGCCAGGCTGCTGCACGACACCGTCCTGGCCACCCTCACCCTGCTCGCGCATTCCGGGGTCGGTGTCACCCCCGCCGCGCTCCGGCAGCAGTCCGGCGACGACGCCCACCTGCTTCGGCAACTGCGCCTGGGCGCTCTGCCCACTCCCAGCCGCTCCGGGGTGTACACCCTGGAATCGGTGACCGCGTCCACGCTCGGCAGCACCCTGGAATCGGTCAAGCAGCGTTTCGGCCGGATGGGCCTCGAGGTCGACTGGCACGGCAGCGGTCAGCTGCTCCTGCCCGGCGACGTCCTCGATTCCTTCCTCCTCGCGCTCGGCGAATGCCTGGAGAACGTCCGCAGGCACTCCGGCGTCAACCGTGCCGACGTCACCATCTCCGATGACGACACCACGGTGCGGGCGATGGTGACAGATGCCGGCAGAGGGTTCGATCTCACGGCCGTCAGCACCGAACGGCTGGGCTTCGCCGAGTCCGTGGTGGCCAGGCTCCGAGATGTCGGCGGCAGCGCCCGCCTGTTCTCCTCCCCCGGCGCCGGAACGACCGTGGTTCTCGAGGTGCCCAAGTGACGCCGGGCTCCCCCGCGGCCGAGACCGTCACGGCCGGTGGCGTCCCCGATCCCGCCGCGCGCGCGTATCGGCAGCTGCTTGATGACCAACGAAACGAACGCCGGCGCACCTTCCGCCGCCCCCAGCGCACCGTCGACACCGCCCGCGCCAACCGCACCGGACTGGGCGGACGCCACCTGGGCGTCGGTATCTCGCTGAGCGGCAGCTTCGTCGCCCTGTTCCTGCTCTGGCAGTTCGCCTCGCAGTGGGACCTCTACGCGGATCCCATGCCCGCACTGGCCGCCTGGGTGGTCCTCCTCGTTGCCGGTGCCGCCACCCTGGTTTACACCAACCGGGTGTCCAATCGGCTGCCCACCTGGCTCTTCCTCACCGTCCTGGCCGTCGGCGAAATCGTGGTCGGTCTCGACCTGGCCGGCTATGGCAGCGGCGCCACCGTGGGCGCGTACCCGACGGCGGCCGCGGCGGTCGGCGCGTTGTTCGCCACCCTGGTCACCGTGCGCCGCGGCCGGGACATCGTGGCCGCGACGCTGGTGCTCGGCGCGGTGGTCGCGGCCGGGTCGCTCACCGTCGACCGCGGCGACGCCTTCGCCCTGGCCCCGGCGATCCTCACAATCGGCCTGACCGTTTTCCCCCCAGTGCTGGGGGTGGCCGTTGCGCGCAACTTCCGACGGATGGTGCAACGCGAGCTCGACCTCGTGCTGGTGCAGAGCACCGTCACCCAGTCCTCCACCGCGGTTGGAATGCTCGCCTCCGAGGAGCTCGCTCGCATCGACCTCGATGCCGAAACACTGCTCGATGACGTTGCCACAGGCCGTACCGCCCTGCCGTTGAGCACGGCGAAGTCTGCGGCGGCGGCGGCGCTGGCCACCCAGCTGCGCCTGCACCTGATCGAGGGCCGCCGGGAGACCTGGTTGCACCACGCGCTGACCGAGTCGGAGTTTCTCGGCCCGGCCGTGAACCTGGACGACCCCGCCGGGCTGGCCGGCCAGCTCTCCCCGGTGCAGCGCGACGCCCTTCTTCTGGCAATATGGCTTCTGATCAGCGACACGGATGGGGCGGAGCCGACGGTTTCGCTCGTATTCGGGCCGTTGGGCCGCACCAGCGGCCATGCCGTCGGCGAGATGCTGCGGTTTCCGATCCAGATCGTCATCGAGGGTGTTCCTCGGCGGCGGGTGGACCCGGAGACGTGGCAGGCTATCCGTGCGGTCGGCCCACACATCGATTCGGTCAGAGGTGGGCAACTCCACGTGGACATCGAATGCAGTATTGACAATCCCGCGGATGCGTAATCGCGCCAGCCGGTGCGAGAACGAGTCGACGGGGAAACACCGCAACAGGAGGCAGCAGTGACGAACGCAGCAGTGACGCTCATCGGCAATCCTATCCGGTTGGCACTGGTCGACGACCATCGGATGCTCCTGGGGGCGCTGACCGAGTGGATCAGGGGCGCCGCGGACGACATCAACATGGTCGCCGCCGTGACCACCTGGCCCGAGCTCCTCACCCACCCGGAATTTCCCGTCGACGTGGTGCTCCTGGACCTGGACCTCAAGGACAACATCCCGGTGTCGCTGAAGATCTCCACCCTCAAGACGGCCGGCGTGAAGACCGTGCTGATGAGCACGTACTCCGAACCGGCCCTCGTGCGTGAGGCCCTCGCCGCCGGCGCGCTCGGTTACCTCGTCAAGACCGAGGAAGCCGGCACCATCGTCGACGCCATCCATGCCGCCAACGTGGGCGAGTCGTACATCTCGGCCGAACTCGACCTGGCCCTGCACAGCGGCTCCGCCGGCACCTCACCGCGGCTGAGCTCCCAGGAACGCCGGGTGATGGCGCTCTATGGCGCGGGAGAGCCGGTCAAGGCCGTCGCCCACCAGCTCGGCATCTCCGAGGAGACCGCGAAGTCCTACCTCAAGCGGATCCGCGAGAAGTACCGCCTGGCCGGATTCGACGTGGGCACCAAGGTGGCTCTGCGCAAGCGCGCCATCCAGGACGGCATCCTGCTGCAGTCCGACTGACCAGACTGACCCCGGCCAGCTCAGCCCTGGCTGACCACGTCGATCAGCTGGGTGCCGTACGGCACGTCCACACCACGCCGGCGCCGGTTACGGTCGATGGCGAAGGTGACGGCGGCCAGCACGACGCCCAGCACGCTCAGGCCCAGTCCCACCCAGACCGGGGCGACGTAGCCCAGGCCGGCGGCCACGACCACACCGCCGAGGTAGGCGCCCAACGCGTTGCCGAGATTGAGCGCCGAGTGGTTGAGGGCCGCGGCGATCGACTGGCTGTCGTGGGCCACATCCATCAGCCTGGTCTGGATGGTCGGCGACAGCGCTGCCGCCGCCCCGCCGACCAGGAACACCCCGATCAGCAGCCCCGGCAGGGTCTGGGCCGAGAACGCGAGCAGCAGCAGCGCCGCGATCATCACCGCGAAGAAGGCGTACATGGTGCGCCGCACGCTGCGGTCGGCCAGGGCTCCGCCGACGAGGTTGCCCACCGTCATGCCCAGGCCCACCACCACGAGCACGAGCGGCACCGCCATGGCCGGCAGCCCGGTGATCTCGATCACGAGCGGTGCCACATAGGTGTACACCGCGAACAGGCCGCCGAAGCCCACGGCCCCGATCGAGAGCGCCAGCCAGACCTGCAACCGGCCGAACGCCCTCAGCTCGCTGCGCATGGTTGCACCGGGGTTGCCGGACTGGAACGGCACCGCCACGATCACCGCGATGAAGGTCGTGGCGAACAGCGCGGCCACCGCCACATAGGCCACCCGCCAGCCGGCGACCTGGCCGAGCCAGGTGATCGACGGCACCCCGATGACGTTCGCGATGGTGAGGCCGGACAGCACGATGGCGACGCCTCGGGCTCGTTTGCCCGGGCCCATCAGTTCGGCAGCGACGAGCGATGCGATGCCGAAGTAGGCGCCGTGCGGCAGGGCGGCAACGAACCGGGCGACCAACACCAGGCCGAAGCTCGGCAGCAGCGCTGAGGCGAGGGTGGCGACGGTGAACGCCGCGAGCAGGGCCAACAGCAGCTGCTTCCGCGGCCAGCGGGCCGCCGCGGCCGCGATGGTCGGTGCCCCGACGACCACGCCGAGGGCGTACGCCGAGATCAGCCAGCCGGCCTGCGCGTTCGCGGTGTCGGGCGACGACGCGTACAGGCCGGGCAGCAGGTCGGCGGCGAGGTTGGGCAGCAGCCCCATCGCCACGAACTCCGTGGCCCCGATCGCGAAGCCGCCGAGGGCGAGGGCGAGCAGGGCGAAACGGATGCGGGCCGGCGACAGCTGCGCCGCCCCAGAGGTCAGTGAGGGCATCGCCCCAGACTACGGGGCTGCCGACCGCGAACCGGTTGGGCTAGTCCCCCGAGGGTTCCTCCGAACCCTCCAGCGCCCGCTCCAGTCGGTCCACCTTGGCGTCCAGCTCACCCTCGAAGCCGGGCCGGATGTCGGCCTTGAGCACGAGCGAGATCCGAGAGCCGAACGGCGCCACGGCCTCCGTTGCCCGTTTCACGACGTCGAAGACGTCGTCCCACGAGCCTTCGAGCTCGGTGAACATGCTGGTTGTGCGGTTAGGCAGGCCGGACTCACGGACGATTTTCACGGCCGCGGCGACGGCATCGTGCACTGAGCCGTCTGCGCGCCCGGTTCCGCTCGGGGCCACTGAGAATGCGACGAGCATGGTTACTCCTTCAGGATCAGCCGGTGCCCGTTGACACCGGGGTGGGTGGGGGTCTGGCCGGCGGACGGGCTGCCGAGCCGGACGATCCGCACGATCATCCAGACCAACAACACCAGCTCCAGCAGGTTGCGCAGGGTCAGCACGAACACCATGACGGGCGTCGTGGCGAGCAGCCCGTCGTAGAAGTACGGGTAGACCAGGTGGGTGAGCGCGGCCATGAGCAGGGTGATGGCGGCAGGGGCGCGCCACGCCCTCGGCGCGGTGATCAGGCCGACCAGGATCGGGGCGGCCAGCCAGGTCATGAACTGGGGCGAACCCACCTTGTTGACCACGATCAGGGTCAGCACCAGGGCGAAGAACAACGGCGGGAACAGGGCCTGCACCTCGGCACCCGCCCGATGGGCCCGCCAGCCCAGCAGCAGCACGACGCCGACGGTGATTCCGAGCAGCGGGGTCATCACCGCGATGACCGCATCCGTGCCCGCTCCTGTGACCTGGTAGGTGAGGATCTCCTGGTCGTAGTAGACCAGGGTGCCCGGCAGCCCCATGGCGGACTGCCAGAGCCACCAGGATGCCACGGGCGCCTCGATCTGCAGCCCCCGGTTGGTCTGCTCGGTGACGAAGCTCAGGATTCTCAGCCCGCTGCCGAAGAGCTGCGCGAATCCGATGATCGCGACCGAGGTGCCGGCGAACGCGGCGATGACCTGCCAGCGCCGGGTGGAGGCCACCGCCAGGGCGGCGATGGCCGCCACCGGCCACACCTTCACCCAGGTGGCCAGGGTGAGCAGCACGGCACCGGCGACCGGCCGGGTGCGCAGCCACAGCAGCCCCATGATCGCCAACGGCGCGGTGACCGAGTCGATCCGGGCGAGCCCGACCGGGCCGAGCAGCAGCAGGAAGACCAACCACCACCAGGCGGCGGCAGCGGCGGCCGGTCCTGGTCGCCGGCCGAGCAGCATGGCGAAGGCGGCGCCGTTGATCACCGTCACCAGCCCCAGCCAGGTCAGGGCGTACACCGGGGAGCCGAAGGCCAGCGCGGCCAGGATCGGGGCGAGCGCGAGGATCGGGTAGACGAAGTCGGTGTCGACCGCGAGCCGACTGGTGCCCGAAACGGTGCCCTCCGCCCAGCCGAGGTAGACCCGTTCCACATCGCCGAGGGGCCACCCCACGCCGCTGAGGTTCAGGGCGATGAGCGCGGCGTGCACAACGATGAATCCCGCCCACAGGGCGATGGGCCGGCGGAACGGGGAGCGGGAATCAGGCACGGTCCACTGTGGCACAGGCTAGGCCAGTAGAGCCGCGATCGTGGCCGGCACCGCCTGGGCGATGTCCAGCGCCACGATCGGCCCCCCACCGGAGGCCCGGCTGGCGGCGGCAGAGTGCACGAAGCACGCGGTGGCGGCGAGCGCCGCGAGCGCGTCGGCATCCGCCTCGAGGGTCGCGGAGTGGGTGGCCAGCAGGGCGCCGAGGATGCCGGCGAGCACATCGCCGGAGCCGGCCGTCGCCAGCCAGGCGGGCGCACCGGACACCGTCAGCCGGATCCCGGACGGCGAGGCGACGTGGGTCGTGCTGCCCTTCAGCAGCACGGTGACGCCGAGCCGACCGGCGGCACGCACGGCCCACTCCCCCGGGCTCTGGGCGATCTGCGCCACCTCGACGGTCTCACCGCTCCGGTTGAGCAGTCCGGCCAGTTCCCGATAGTGCGGGGTGATCACCCTGGCGCCTGTACCGTCGCCGACGAGGTCGAGCGCACCGGCGTCGAGCACGGTCGGCACCCCCTGCCGGAGCGCCTTCTGCAACTGCCTGGTCGTGTCGGCGCTCCGCGCACCGGCGTCCAGGCCGGAGCCGAGCAGCCAGGCCTGCACCCGTCCGTCCGCGGTCACCACCTCCGGGCGGCGTTGCAGCACCAGGGTGGAGACCCGCCTGGCGCCGAGGAACCGCACCATGCCCACGCCGGTGCGGCTCGCGGCCTCCACCCCGAGCACCGCGGCGCCTGGGTACTCGGTCGAGCCGGTGCGCATGCCGAGCACGCCCCTGCTGTACTTGTCGTCGGTGGACTGCGGCACCGCGATCCAGTCCCGCGCCTGCGCCGCTTCCCATTCCAGCCAACGTCGTGGTTTCGCCATGCCCTCACGATAGGTTGTTTCGGTGTCCGATATCAGCAGCGCCTCCGCCCAGGCCTCCTCCCCCACCGCCGTCGTCGATTCCGTCGCGACCCCCTCGCTCTTCGACCCGATCAGCCTGCGCGGGGTCGTCATCCGCAACCGGCTGTGGGCCGCGCCGATGTGCCAGTACTCGGTGACCGAGCACGACGGCGTGCCCACCGAGTGGCACCTCGTGCACCTGGGCTCGATGGCCGCCGGCGGCGCCGGCCTGATCGTCGTGGAGGCCACCGCGGTGAGCCCGGAGGGGCGCATCACCCCCGCAGACACCGGCATCTGGACCGATACGCAGGCGGCAGCGTGGGCGCGCATCGTGCGCTATCTGCACCGCCAGGGCGCCACCGCCGGCATCCAGCTCGCCCACGCCGGCCGCAAGGGCTCCACCTGGCCGGCCTGGGGCACCCCGGAGCGGGGTACCGTTCCCGCCGAGCAGGGCGGCTGGCCCACCCTGGGCCCGTCCGTCCTCGCCTTCCCCGGCTATGCCGAACCGCTCGCGCTGGATGCGGCAGGCATCGACACCGTTGTGACCGACTTCGTCGCGGCCGCCCGGCGTGCCGTCGACGCCGGCTTCGACGTGCTCGAGCTGCACGCCGCGCACGGCTACCTGCTGCACCAGTTCCTGTCCCCGCTGAGCAACCGGCGCACCGACGAGTACGGCGGGTCGCTGCAGAACCGGGCCAGGCTGCTGCTGCGCATCGTCGCCGCCGTGCGGGCGGAGGTCGGGGAGGCCGTTCCGCTGTTGGTACGGTTCTCCGCCACCGACTACGCCGCAGACGGCTGGAGCGTCGACGAGACCGCCGAGGTCGCCGCCTGGGCCGCAGCGGCCGGGGCTGACTTCTTCGATGTCTCCTCCGGCGGCAATGTCACCGGCGTACAGATCCCGCTTTCGCCCGGCTACCAGGTGCCGCTGGCCCGGTTCGTGAAAGACAACGCCCGGGTACCGGTCAACGCGGTCGGCCTCATCACCACCGCGGCGCATGCCAACGACATCGTCACCTCCGGTGCCGCGGATGCCGTCATGCTGGGCCGGGAATTCCTGCGCGATCCGCATTTCCCCCTGCGCGCCGCGCACGAACTGGGGGTGCAGCTCGACTACTGGCCCGGCCAGTACCTGCGGGCGGCCTGGCCAGAGGTCTGAGCCGGGCTAGAGTTCCTGGGCGACACAGAGGATGTTGCCCTCTGAATCCCTGAACCAGGCCGCGAGTTCCCCGCCGTTCTTGGCGATACCGTTCTCGGTCTTCAACCCGGGCAGGTCGTACTCCTCGAACTCCACTCCGGCCGCGCGCAACCTGTCGACTTCGGCCTGAACGTCACCGGTCATCCAGACCAGGGCGGTGTTCTTGGCCGTCCCCGCGTTCTCGGTTTCGTACATCAGCACCTCTGCACCCCCCGCGGTTCGGTAGCGCAACTCACCCGTGCGTTCCGAGGCCGGTTCCATCCCGAGCTTGTCCTTGTAGAACGACCTCGCTCGATGCAGGTCCTTGGCCGGGAGAACCGCGGCGGCCTCCAATTCACTCAACATGAGACACCTCACTTTCCTGCTTTGCCGCACAGGGTACGCCCGGCGGTGTCGCCCAGCGAGGGGGCGGTGGCCCTGGCAGTTACCCTGAAGGGATGATTTCCGCTCCGCTCGCACCCGCCGACATCCGACTGATCGCCTCCGACATGGACGGCACCCTCCTCGATGGTGACGGCCGGGTGCCGGCGAATTTCTGGCCGCTGCTCGAGCGCATCCTGGCCGCCGGCATCCTGTTCTCGCCGGCGAGCGGGCGGCAGTACCAGACCCTGCAGGCCGTGTTCGGCGACAGGGCCGGACTGGTCTACATCGCCGAGAACGGCACGAACATCGTTCAGGACGGCCGCACGATCGCCCTGGAACCCGTCGTCCCTGCGATCATCGCCCCCGTCGTCGAGTGGGTGCGGGCCACAGCGGCCGCCGGTGCCGACCTCGGCATCGTCGTGTGCGGAGCCGGGAGCGCCTACATCGAACGTGCCGACGAGGCATTCGTCGCGCAGGTGCGCCCGTACTACGCGGCGCTCGAGCTCGTCGACGACGTCATCGCGGCCGCCGCGGCAGACGACGTGCTCAAGCTCGCCATCTTCGACGCCGGCCGGGCGGAGACCCGCACAGGACCGGCCGTCATCGCGCTCGGGCTTCCCGCAGACGTGGTCGTCTCCGGCCAGAACTGGGTCGACATCATGCGCCCTGGCGCCAACAAGGGGAAGGCGCTGTTGCACCTGCAGAAGCACCTCGGCATCAGCAGGGAACAGACCATGGCGTTCGGCGACTACCTCAACGACACCGAGCTTCTCGACGCGGCCGGGCACTCATACGCCATGGCGAACGCCCACCCGAGCATCCGTGCCAGGGCCAGGTACCAGGCGCCCTCGAACCTGGACGAGGGCGTCATCACCAGCATCCTCGCCGCCCTGCCCGACCTCGCGCCGGCGGTGGCCTAGAGGCGCCGGGTGGCGTCCTGCACTTCGCCGACGAGTTCCTCGATGATGTCCTCGAGGAAGA
The DNA here is from genome assembly GCF_019599185.1 of Cryobacterium inferilacus. Lineage (GTDB taxonomy): Bacteria > Actinomycetota > Actinomycetes > Actinomycetales > Microbacteriaceae > Cryobacterium > Cryobacterium inferilacus. The sequence continues at coordinate 87,862 of NZ_JAIEUL010000013.1, forward strand.
GCACCCCGGTGGCCTCGCCGGTGGCGGTGAAGGTGCGGGCCAGGTGGGCGCCGGAGCGCCGCATCGTGGCCAGGGCGTCCTCAAGGTCGGTGTCCTCGAAGATCGACACCAGCTGCCGGATCAGCTTGGCCGGGATCGGGTCGGTGTAGCCGTTCCGGCCGGTGACGACCGGGTCGACGTTGAGGCCGAGCACGTCCTTGAGGTGGATGTAACCGGCCGGTTCGCCCCCGCCGCTGTCGAGCACATACCGGGAGAACCCGTGCCGGGTGACGGCCTTCTCCACGTCGGCGGGCGTCGCCGCCTCCGGCAGGCTGACCAGCTGGTCCAGTGGCACGGCGATGTCCCTGGCCTTCTTGGTGGTGAACTCGAACGCCGCGGTGAGGGCCCCTGAGTCGTCGCTGAGCACCCCTTCCCTGGTGGACTGCGACACGATGGTCGCCACTTCGTCGAGGGTGTACGTGCTCGTCGCCTCGTCCTTGGGCGATACGCCGAACAGGCGCAGCACCCCGTTCGCGGTGGAGTTCAATGCCACGATGACGGGCTTGACGAGCCGGCCAAAGAACACCAGCGGCGGTGCCAGGATCAGCACGGCCTGGTCGGGAATGGAGAAGGACAGGTTCTTGGGCACCATCTCGCCGAAGACCACATGCAGGTACGACACGATCAGCAGCGCGATGATGAACGCGATGGTGCCGATGGCTTCCTCAGGCAGCCCGGTGAGCGCCAGCGGAATCTCGAGCAGGTGGTGGATGGCCGGTTCGGACACGTTCAGGATCAGCAGCGAACACACCGTGATGCCCAACTGGGAGGTCGCCAGCATCAGCGTGGCGTGCTCCATCGCCCACAGGGCGGTCTTGGCGCTGCGCTTACCGGCATCGGCAAGGGGTTCGATCTGGGAGCGGCGTGCGGAGATCACGGCGAACTCGGCGGCGACGAAGAAGGCGTTGCCGAGCAGGAGCACGAACAGCCAGGCGAGGCCGGCCCAGTCGTTCATCGGTCGCTCACCCCCGTGGCGTGCCCGGTGGAGTCAGGTGAGGTGGTCACTGCTGCTTTCTGCACGGTGCGCACGGCACCTGTCGTGGGTGGGCCGGGCTCGACCGGGTCAGGGGTGTAGCGCAGCCGATCGATCCGGCGGCCGTCCAACCTCTCCACCCGCAGGGTGCCGGTGGGGATGCGCACGGTGTCGCCGACGACGGGCAGCCGGCCGAGTTCGCTCATGACGAATCCGGCGACGGTCTCGTAGGGGCCGTCTTCCGGCACAATCAGCCCGGCCCGTTCGTGCAGCTCGTCCGGTCGCAGCATGCCGGGGAAGGTCAGGGACCCCGGCGAGCGGACGATACCGGCCCTGGTGCGGTCGTGCTCGTCGGCGACCTCGCCGACGAGCTCCTCCACCAGGTCTTCGAGGGTGACGACGCCGGCGGTTCCGCCGTATTCGTCGACCACGACGGCCATCTGGAAGCCGCGGCCGCGCAGCTCGCCGAGCAGCCCGTCGAGTTTCATGGTTTCCGGCACCCGCAGCGCCTCGGATTGCAAGGCAGACACCGGCACATCCGCTCGTCTCGTGCGGGGAACGGCCACGGCCTGCTTCACGTGCACGATGCCCACGACGTCGTCGGCGCTCTCGTCGATGACGGGGAACCGGGAGTAGCCGGTCTGCCGGGTGAGGTCGATGACGGCCTGGGCGCTGGCGGTGCGCTGGATGCTCGCGACCCTGGGACGCGGTGTCATCACGTCGGAGGCGGTGTGCCCGGAGAACAGCAGGGTGCGGTGCAGCAGGGTGGCTGTGTCGGCCTCGAGCAGGCCGGCGCTGGCCGACCGGCGCACGAGAGACGACAGCTCCTCGGCGGTGCGGGCGCCGGAGATCTCCTCCTTGGGCTCGATGCCGACCATGCGCAACAGGCCGTTCGCGCTCTCGTTCAGCACCGTCACTGCGGGCTTGAACACCGTGGTGAACGCGGTCTGGAACGGGATGACGATCTTGGCGGTCGGGATCGGCAGCGCCAGGGCGAAGTTCTTGGGCACGAGCTCGCCGACGATCATCGACACCAGGGTGGCGAGCACGATCGCGACGGCCGACCCCACCACCGGTACGACCGGTTCGGGGATACCGACCAGGGCGAGCGGCCCCGCGAGCAGCGAGCTGATCGCCGGCTCCAACGCATACCCGGTGAGCAGTGTGGTCAGGGTGATGCCCAGCTGGGCGCTGGAGAGGTGCGTCGAGGTGATCTTCAACGCGGCGATGGTCATCGCCAGGCGGGTCTCGCCGCGGTCACGGCGGGCCTCGAGGTCGGACCGGTCGAGGTTGACCAGCGCGAATTCGCTGGCCACGAACAGGCCGGTGCCCAGGGTCAGAAGCAACCCGACACCGAGCATGATCCACTCATACACTGGCGGCCCCGACGAGGGTCACGAGCGAGGAGGTATGGTCGTGCGAAATCGCGGCAGGGGGGTCGTCCATTAGAGGGTCAACTCTACCTGGGCTGCCTGGTCGCTGTCGTGTGAGTCACCAGGAGACGACAAGGGCCTTGCCCTCCTCGTAACCTGCCGCCGACTGGATGCCGACCTTCGCCCGATCGTGGAATTCGGCCACGCTGGCCGCCCCCGCGTAGGTGAACGAGCTGCGCACGCCTGAGGTGATCATGTCGAGCAGGTCCTCGAGCGAGGGCCGCAGCGGGTCGAGGTAGATCTTCGAACTGGAGATCCCCTCGGCGAACAGCGTCTTGCGGGCCAGTTCGTAGGCGTCCAGCCTGTCGAAGCGTTGCTGGACGGCCTTGGTCGACGCCATCCCCCAGCTCTCCTTGTACAGCGCACCTGAGGCGTCGGTGTCCAGCTCGCCCGGAGCCTCGATGGTGCCGGCGAACCAGGAACCGATCATCACTGAGGCGGCCCCGGCGGCGAGCGCGAGGGCCACATCGCGTGGGTAGCGCACCCCGCCGTCCGCCCAGACGTGCGCACCGAGCTTGCCTGCCGCCTCGGCGGTCTCGAGCACGGCGGAGAACTGCGGGCGGCCCACGGCGGTCATCATGCGGGTGGTGCACATCGCGCCGGGGCCCACCCCGACCTTGATGATGTCCGCGCCGGCGCCGACGAGGTGCTCCACGGCATCCGAGGTGACGACGTTGCCGGCGACGATGGGGATGCCCAGCTTGAGCGCCGAGACCGTCTTGAGGGCCCGGATCATGCCGTCCTGGTGGCCGTGGGCGGTGTCGAGCACGAGCACGTCCACCCCGGCGGCGGCGAGCGCGCGGGCCTTCGCGGCGACGTCACCGTTGATGCCGACGGCGGCGGCCACGAGCAGTCGCCCTGCGCTGTCGACGGCCGGCTGGTACAGCGTCGAGCGCAGGGCGCTCTTGCGGCTGAGGGTGCCGATCAGCTTGCCGCGCAGCAGCACGGGCGCGAAGTCGAGCTCGGCGGCGGTCATCACGTCGAATGCCCCACGGGCGCTGTCGATGTCCTCGGCGTCGAGGGAGGTCAACGGTCCGTGCAGCAGGTCGCCGAGACGGGCATCCGGCAGGGCAGAGGCGAGTCTGGCCGCGTCGATGCAGCCCACGTAGGTGTCATCACTGTCGTGGATGACCAGACCCTGCCCCTCCACCGGCGGCACCTGGCGCAGCGCGTCGGCGACGGTGGCGTCCGGTGCGAACACGAACGGGGTGTCGTAGCGCACGGGTTGGGCCTTCACCCAGCGGATGGCGGCGTCCAGGTCCTGCAGGTGCATGTCCTGGGGCAACACGCCGAGGCCGCCGCGCCGGGCGAGGGAGGCCGCCAGGCGCGGGCCGGTGACCGAGTTCATGTTCGCCGAGACGATCGGAATCGTCGCTGCGGTGCCGTCACCCGGAGCGAGTGACACGTCCAAACGGCTGTTGATCTCCGACTGGCTGGGCACCAGGAAGACGTCGGAATAGGTCAAATCGTGGCTGGGTACTGCTCCATAGAACTGCATGTTTTTAACGCTAGTCCCCACGAGCCGTACCGGCGCAGCACCGTAAGGGGATTAGTCTTGATATCAACACACTGACCCGGCGGTTGTGATCGCCATGGACAATCAGAATCAACGAAGAGAGTGGGCGATCAGCTGTGTCGAACCAGTTGACCGGCGGTGGGTCCGAAGAAACGGCCTCTGCTGAATTCGGAGCCAATGAATGGCTCGTAGACGAATTTTACGAACGTTACCTCATCGACAAGAACTCGGTGGACCAGTCCTGGTGGCCGATCCTGGACAGCTACCACCAGACCGCGACCGCGGGCAACCCGCCCGCTGACGCCGAGCCGGCTTCGGAGGGCGCGTCCGCCGTCGCTGCTCCGGCCGCTGCCGAGGTGCCCCCGTTGGCCGAGGAGCCCGCCACGCCGACGGCGCCGGCGGCGACCCCCACCGCGGACGCGCACCCGGTCACCGCGCCGATCCCGGTGATCGGCGGCCCGCGCACCGCGCGCACCACCTCGATCGCGCCCAAGCCGGAACCGGTGCCGGCCGACGCTCCCATCACCAGCCCACAGCCCGTGGTCTCCGATGTGGCCGCGCCCACGCCGCCGCAGGATGTCGCGACGCCGCTGCGCGGAATGGCCAAGAGCCTGGCGGCCAACATGGCGACCAGCCTGACCGTGCCGACGGCCACCAGCGTGCGCACCATCCCCGCCAAGCTGCTCATCGACAACCGCATCGTGATCAACAACCACATGAAGCGGGCCCGCGGCGGCAAGGTGTCGTTCACCCACCTCATCGGTTGGGCGCTGATCCGGGCGCTCAAGATGTTCCCCAGCCAGAACGTCTACTACGACGAGCAGGGCGGCAAGCCCTCCGTCATCGCCCCGGCGCACGTGGGCCTGGGCATCGCGATCGACCTGCCCAAGCCGGACGGCACCCGGTCGCTGATGGTCCCGGCCATCAAGCGCGCGGACACCATGTCGTTCGGCGAGTACCTCAGCTCCTACGAGGACCTCGTCGGCCGCGCCCGCAAGGGCAAGCTCACCGCCGATGACTTCTCCGGCGCGACGGTGTCGCTCACCAACCCCGGCGGCATCGGCACCGTGCACTCCGTACCGCGGCTGATGAAGGGCCAGGGCTGCATCATCGGCGCCGGCGCCCTCGACTACCCGGCCGAGTTCATGGGCGCGAGCGTCAAGACGCTCACCAGCCTCGCCATCTCCAAGACCATCACCCTCACCAGCACCTACGACCACCGGGTCATCCAAGGTGCAGGCTCCGGCGAGTTCCTCAAGATCGTGCACGAGCTGCTCATCGGCCAGCACAACTTCTACGAGGACATCTTCGCCGCGATGCGGATCCCGTACGACCCGATCCACTGGGCGCCGGACATCAGCGTCGACCTGGCCAGCGCCGTCGACAAGACCGCCCGCGTGCAGGAACTGATCAACGCCTACCGGGTACGCGGTCACCTGATGGCCGACATCGACCCGCTCGAGTACAAGCAGCGCACCCACCCCGACCTGGACATCGCCAGCCACGGGCTGACCTTCTGGGACCTGGACCGGGAGTTCATCACGGGCGGCTTCGGTACCAAGCGCACCATGCTGCTGCGCGACATCCTCGGCGTGCTGCGGGACTCGTACTGCCGCACCACTGGCATCGAGTACATGCACATCCAGGACCCGGCCCAGCGCAAGTGGGTGCAGGAGAAGATGGAGAAGACCTACGTCAAGCCCACCCACGACGAGCAGATGCGCATCCTCGGCAAGCTCAACGAGGCCGAGGCGTTCGAGACGTTCCTGCAGACCAAGTACGTCGGCCAGAAGCGCTTCAGCCTCGAGGGCGGCGAGTCCACCATCGCCCTGCTCGATGCGATCCTGCAGGGTTCTGCGGATGCCGGCCTCGACGAGGTCGCCATCGGCATGGCCCATCGTGGTCGCCTGAACGTGCTCACCAACATCGCCGGCAAGACCTACGGCCAGATCTTCCGCGAGTTCGAGGGCACCCAGGACCCGCGCAGCGTGCAGGGCTCAGGCGACGTGAAGTACCACCTCGGCACCGAGGGCACCTTCCGCGGCGAGAACGGCGAGGAGGTGGCCGTGTACCTGGCCGCCAACCCGTCCCACCTCGAGGCCGTCGACGGTGTGCTCGAGGGCATCGTGCGGGCCAAGCAGGACCGCAAGCCCATCGGCACCTTCTCCACCCTGCCCGTGCTGGTGCACGGCGACGCGGCCATGGCCGGCCAGGGCGTGGTGCTCGAGACGCTTCAGATGTCGCAGCTGCGCGGCTACCGCACCGGCGGCACCATCCACATCGTCGTCAACAACCAGGTCGGCTTCACGACGCCTCCGGGTGAGGGCCGCACCTCGGTGTATTCCACCGACGTCGCCAAGACCATCCAGGCGCCGATCTTCCACGTGAACGGGGACGACCCGGAGGCCGTGGTGCGCGTCGCCGAGCTGGCGTTCGCCTACCGGCAGGAATTCAAGCGCGACGTCGTCATCGACCTGGTCTGCTACCGCAGGCGCGGCCACAACGAGGGTGACGACCCCTCGATGACCCAGCCGCTGATGTACAACCTGATCGAGGCCAAGCGGAGTGTGCGCAAGCTCTACACCGAAGCCCTGGTCGGACGCGGTGACATCACCCAGGCCGAGTTCGAGGCCGCCCACGCCGACTTCCAGGATCGCCTGGAACGGGCGTTCCTGGAGACCCACGCGGCCCAGACCTCGTCCATCCCGATCATCACCGATGAGGTCGCAACGGCTCAGCGGGGCCTCGCCGGCTCCGGCGCGCCGGACGACACCGTCGGCGAACCCCTCACCACCGGTGTGCCGGAGAGCGTCGTGCACCTCATCGGTGACACGTTCAACAACAAGCCCGCCGGTTTCACCGTGCACAACAAGCTGCAGCAGCTGCTGCAGAAGCGTCTGGACATGAGCCGCAACGGCAACATCGACTGGAGCTTCGGCGAGCTGCTGGCCCTCGGGTCTGTTCTGCTCGAGGGCACCCCGGTGCGGTTCGCCGGCCAGGATGCCCGCCGCGGAACCTTCGTGCAGCGCCACGCCGTGCTGCACGACAGGGTCAACGGCCAGGAGTGGCTGCCGCTGGCGAACCTGAGCGAGAACCAGGCCAGGTTCTGGATCTACGACACCCTGCTCAGCGAATACGCGGCCATGGGCTTCGAGTACGGCTACTCGGTCGAGCGGGCCGACGCCCTCGTGCTCTGGGAGGCTCAGTTCGGCGACTTCGCCAACGGCGCCCAGACCATCATCGACGAGTTCATTTCCTCTGCGGAGCAGAAGTGGGGCCAGCGTTCGAGTGTCGTGCTGCTGCTGCCGCACGGCTACGAGGGCCAGGGCCCTGACCACTCCTCCGCCCGGATCGAGCGGTACCTGCAGATGTGCGCCGAGAACAACATGACCGTCGCACGCCCGTCCACGCCGGCGTCGTACTTCCACCTGCTGCGCCGTCAGGCGTACATGCGGCCGCGGCGTCCGCTCATCGTCTTCACCCCGAAGTCGATGCTGCGCCTGCGCGGGGCGACCAGCCCCGTCGCCGACTTCACCGGCGGCCGGTTCGAACCGGTGATCGACGATGCTCGCATCCAGGACAAGTCCGCCGTCAAGCGGGTGCTGTTCATGGCGGGCAAGCTCTACTACGACCTGCTGGCCGACCTCGAGAAGAACCCGAACCCCGAGATCGCGCTCGTTCGTCTGGAGCAGTTCTACCCGCTGCCCGGCGCCGAACTCAAGCAGGTCGCCGAGCAGTACCCGAACGCCGAGCTGGCCTGGGTGCAGGACGAGCCGGAGAACCAGGGCGCCTGGCCGTTCTTCTACCTGCAGACCAACAAGCTGGGCACCCGCCCGATCCGGTTGTTCTCCCGCGCCGCTTCCGCGTCGCCTGCGGCCGGTTCGGCCAAGCGGCACGCTGCGGAGCAGGCCGAGCTGATCAAGAACGCGCTCACCCTCTAGGCAGAACGCGAACGAAGGCACGAAGAAGGGCCGCACCCCACGGGGTGCGGCCCTTCTTCGCTGAGCGGGGTTAGCGCGGGGAGGCGGTGCTCTTGGCCAGCTTGCTCGGCCACCAGATCTTCGGGCCGATGTCGTAGGCCAGGGCCGGTACGAGCAGCGACCGCACAATGAACGTGTCCAGCAGCACACCGAACGCCACGATGAACGCCAGCTGGGCCAGGAACAGGATCGGCAGCACCCCGAGCGCGGCGAACGTCGCGGCGAGCACGAGCCCCGCAGAGGTGATCACCCCACCGGTGGCCACCAGGCCGCGCAGGATGCCGGTGCGGGTGCCGAACCGGATCGATTCCTCCCGCACCCGGGTCATCAGGAAGATGTTGTAGTCGATGCCGAGGGCCACCAGGAAGACGAACCCGTAGAGCGGGACCACAGGGTCGGCGCCGGGGAACCCGAGGAGGCCGTCGAACACCCACGACGCCACGCCCAGGGCGGCGGCGAAGGAGAGCACGACGGTGGCGATGAGCAGCACCGGCGCCAGGACCGAGCGCAGCAGGAGCATCAGGATCACCAGGATGACGCCGAGGATGATCGGGATGATCAGGTTGCGGTCGTGGATGGCGGTGTCGGTGGTGTCCACGGCGATGGCCGTGGTGCCGCCGACCAGCACGGTGCCGGCCACGTCCTCCAGGTCCACCCTGAGCTCACGAACGGTGGCCTCTGCGGGGGCGGAGTCGCCCACGTCGGTCAGGGTCGCCTGCAGCATCACAGCGTTGTCGATCACCGTCGGCTCGCCCACCGGGGTTCCTGGCGGGCCGAACGCCTGCACGCCCCCGGCCGTGACCGGCAGGGTGCCGCTGACGGAGTCGTCGGAGATCACGGTGACGGAGTCCACCCCGTCGTTGGCGAGCAGCACATCGGTCATCGCCTGCAGCTCCGACTCGGGGCCGATGATGACGGCGGGGGTGCCTGAGCCGCCGGGGAAGTGCTCCCCGACCACGGCCTGACCGTCCCTGGCCTCCGAGCTGCCGAGCACGAACTCGCTCTGGGAGACGCCATCCGCCTTGAACTGGAACGCGCCGATGGCGGCGACGGCCAGCAGCAGGGTGCTGGCGATCCAGATCAGCCGCGCGCGCCGACTGATCAGCCTGGCCAGCCACGGCCATGCCCCCTTCGCGTTCTCTCCGTCGAGGCCGGGGTGCGCGGAGCCGAGCTTGGGGCGCACGGGCCAGAACGCGGCCCGGCCGGCCCACAGCAGCAGGGCGGGCAGTAGTGTCAGCGCGGCCAGGAGGGCGAAGCCGATGCCGATCGCCGCGACCGGGCCCAACGCCTTGTTGGAGTTGAGGTCACTGAACAACAGGCAGAGCAGGCCGACGATCACGGTGCCGCCCGCGGCCAGAATCGGCTCGAACGAACCGCGCAGGGCGACCAGCGTCGCATCCCATTTCTTGTCGTTGTCGCGCAGCGCTTCGCGGAACCTGGCGACGTAGAGCAGCGAGTAGTCTGTTGCCGCCCCGATCACCAGGATGAACAGGATGCCCTGCGTCTGCCCGGTCAGGATCAGCACGTCGGCGCTGGCCAGTGCCACGACAACGAGCACAGAGGCGCAGAGCGCTGCGAGGCTGGTGAACAGCACGATCACCGGCAACAGCGGTGACCTGTAGACGATCACCAGGATCACGAGTACCGCCGCGAGGGCGGTGAGCAGCAGGATGCCGTCGATCCCGGCGAACGCGCCGGTGAGGTCCGCGATCAGACCGGCCGGTCCGGTGACGTAGGTGTCGACGCCCGCGATCGGGTTCTCGGCCAGGTAGCCACGGATCGACTCGACGGTGTCCGCGGGGGTGACCGCGGTGTCCAGGGTGAGGATGGCTTCCGCCGCTTCCCCGTCCTCGGAGAAGATCGCCGGCGACACGCTGTCGGTGACGACGCCGTCCAGCTGCGCGAGCTCGGCGATCTGGTCGGTGATCGCGGCTTGGTCGGCGTCGGTGAGGCCGCCGGACCGCTCGTAGATCAGCACACCGGGCAGCACGTCATCGCCGCGGAACTCGGCCTGCAACACCTGCACCTTGGTGGCGTCGGCGCTGGCGGGCAACTGCTGCACCTGATCATTCGTGGAGACGTCGCTGATCCGGCCGAAGGAGGCACCGCCGGCACCGAACATCACGAACCAGACCAGGATCAGAACCGTCGGGATCAGGATGCGTAGCCAGAGCGGGACCCGGCGGGAGGAGCCGGGCGCCGGCGCCTGGCGCCGCCGCTCTGCGGGGGGTTTGGTGGCAGGTGTCTTCATCACAGTCTCGAGGGTATGCCGACGCCGTCAGCACCCGCGTCGTCCGAAAGTTGGAAGCCGGCGCCGCAGACAGACAAAAGGCGGCACCCGGACTCGAAAGTCCGGTGTGCCGCCTGTATTCCCGGGGGAACTGGGGGAATTACGCCTTGCGACGGCCGACGAGCAGGCCGTAGATGAGGAGAACGATGATGGATCCACCGATGGCGAGGAGCCAGGTCTGGATGGAGAAGAAGTCCTCGAGGGGAGCGTTGAAGAGCACGCTGCCGAGGAAGCCACCGAGCAGGGCGCCGACGACGCCGAGCAGCAGGGTGATGAGCCATCCGCCGCCCTGGTTGCCCGGGAGGATCAGCTTGGCGATAGCACCGGCGAGGAGGCCGAGAAGAAGGAATCCGAAGAAGCCCATGGGGTGTCTCATTTCTGTTGGTGGTGTGGGTACTGCTGGTCTTTCGGACGTGCTGTACGGTCCGACCTGGCTCTTACGAGCCGGTTTGATTACGCGACCGGGGACTCAGGCGACGCCATTGTCGCCTGACTCCTCGGCCACGTAAATGTCTGTGATGGTCACGTTGACGGCGCTCACGCTCATGCCCACCAGGCCTTCGATGGCGCGGACCACGGAGGCGCGCACCTGGCCGGCCAGCTCGGTGAGCGGCACGGGATAGTCGGCGACGAGGCTCATCTCCACGGCGACACCGTCGTCACCGATGTCGATCGAGACGCCGGGGTTCATGTCGGCGGTGCTGATGGTGTCGACGATCGCCTTGAGCGCCCGTACCGGAGTGCTGCCCAGGGCGTGCACTCCGGGGATCTCCTGCACGGCCAGTCCGGCTACCTTGACGATCACACTGTCCTTGATGGTCGTCACCCCCTCACCGAGACTGTGCTCGGCGGCGTCGGTCACGTCGCCGGCGTTCGCCGGCAGGGCTGTCGACGAGCTCGGCTCAGTGGGGAAGATGTTGACCATCTGGGGTTCTCCTTGGATCGGTCCCGGGCGCCAAGCGCCCGACAGCGGTGAATCGTGTCGATGTGGGGAGGTGTTGGTGACGATTTCTCAGGGCCGATTCTCAGGCCGCTTCAGCGGGCAGGATTGGCATCGTCACAGTTATGACGGTGCCACCTGCGCATTCGTCACGGAATTCGCAGGAAAGTTTTCCAGGGGCCAGGTTCTACACTGAACTGATCCACACGATTCGTCTCTGGAGGCGACCATGAGCAGCACCACGACCCATACCGAGAAGTTGGCTGCCGCCGTCGAACAGGTGCCTGGCGTCGACGAGTTGTACCCGGCGAACGCCGTGCTCAGCACGGTTGTGCACCAGGTGGTGGCGGCGATCACGCAGAAGCCGGCCACGCCGGAGTTCGTGGGGCTGACCGAGACGCACGACGGCATCACGGCGTCCGTCTCGATCGGGATTTCAGACGCGGAGGCGGCTTCGGAGGTGTGCCGACAGGTGTACGACGCCATCGACCACTATTTCGCCGCGTCGGCCGAACCCGACGAGCCCGCCGTGACCAGGATCGAGGTCACGGTCGCCCGGATCGGTTAGTGCGCTGACTGGATCGCGCGCAGCCGCAGCAGAACCTGGTCGCGCAGGTCCTCGGGGGCGGTCTCCTTGCAGGCACGCTGCATCACCTCGGTGAGGGTACGGCCGACGTTGTGCTCACTGCGGCAGTCCGGGCAGTGCTCGAGGTGCTCACGGATGTCGATAGCGTCCTCCTTGCGGAGTTCGTTGTGCAAATACTCTTCGAGTTCGGCCTTGGCCTTCTCGCAACCGCAATCGGTCATTTTCCTGTGCTCCCGGATGTCTTGATACGTGTGGTGGCCTGACCGGTGCCGAGTCCGCGCTCCTCGGCGTAACCGGCCAACAGGTCGCGCAGCAAGCGGCGCCCGCGGTGCAGCCGGCTCATCACCGTGCCGATGGGTGTCTTCATGATTTCGGCGATCTCCTGGTAGGAGAAGCCCTCGACGTCGGCGAAGTACACGGCCAACCGGAAGTCCTCCGGGATCGACTGGAGGGCGTCCTTGACGGCACTGTCCGGCAGGTGATCGATGGCTTCGGCCTCAGCGGAGCGGCTCGACGTCGCCGTCGTGGATTCCGCACCGCCCAGCTGCCAGTCCTCGAGATCGTCGATGGTGCCCTGGTATGGCTCGCGCTGCTTCTTGCGATAGGTGTTGATGAAGGTGTTCGTCAGGATTCGGTAGAGCCACGCCTTGAGGTTGGTGCCCTGCTCGAACTGCTTGAATGACGCGAACGCCTTGACGAAGGTCTCCTGAACCAGGTCCTGTGCGTCAGAGGGGTTTCGCGTCATCCGCATCGCCGCTGCGTACAGCTGGTCGATGAACGGCATTGCCTGTGCTTCGAACAGGTCCCGCATGTCAGTCGTATCTGTTGTCATCACGGGCAATTCTAAGCCTTCGACCGTGAAAGGTCCCGCGAGCATTGGCTCCATAAGCGTGGATGTTGCCACTCGTGACCTCCTGTTGCCTCACTCTGGATCGGCATTCCCGACTATTCTGATAACCGATGTTGATCTCGAGATATTCCAAGCCGGAGTTCGATCCATACGGCGACAGCTCGCCGGAGGAGACCGATGCCCTCTGGCCGGCACCCGTGGCGCCTGGCGCGTTGGCCGCGACCCTGTCGCTGCCCGGCTCCAAATCGCTGACCAACCGCGAACTCGTGCTCTCCGCCCTGGCCGACTCACCCTCACTGCTGCGCTCCCCCCTGCACTCGCGGGACAGCGACCTGATGGTGGCAGCGCTCCGGCAGCTCGGCACCACCATCGACACCGTCGACGGCGCCGGCGAGTACGGCCCCGACCTGCGCATCACCCCCGGCGAACTGTTCGGTTCCACCACCATCGACTGCGGCCTGGCCGGCACGGTGATGCGGTTCCTGCCGCCCGTCGCCGCCCTGGCGCTCGGCCCGACCACCTTCGACGGCGACGCCGGCGCCAGACGACGGCCCATGAAGACCACCATCAGCTCGCTGCGCGCCCTCGGCGCCGACATCAACGACGACGGACGCGGCGGCCTGCCGTTCACGGTGCACGGCACCGGCAGCCTGGACGGCGGTGACGTCACCATCGACGCGTCCTCCTCCAGCCAGTTCGTCTCCGGCCTGCTCCTGGCCGCGCCGCGCCTCACCAACGGTCTGCGGCTGCGCCACTCCGGCGAGCGCCTGCCGAGCCTGCCGCACATCGAGATGACCATCCACACCCTCGCAGAGCGCGGCGTCACGGTGACCAGCGACGAGGTCGGTGTGTGGAACGTCGCACCTGGTCCGATCCACGGCGCCGAGGTGGACATCGAACCCGACCTCTCCAACGCCGCCCCCTTCCTCGCCGCCGCCCTCGTCGCCGGTGGCAGCGTGACGATCACGGGCTGGCCGGCCACCACCACGCAGGTCGGAGCGCACCTGGCCGAGCTGCTGCCGCTGTTCGGCGCCACGGTCACGGTCGACGGCGACAGGCTCACCGTCACCGGCACCGGCCGCATCACGGGCGTGGACCTCGACCTGTCCACCGGCGGCGAACTGGCTCCCACCCTGGTCGGGCTCGCGGCCCTGGCCGACTCGCCCAGCACGATCACCGGGATCGGCCACATCCGTCATCACGAAACGGACCGGCTCGCCGCGCTCGCGACGGAGATCAACAACCTCGGCGGGCACGTCACCGAGCTGCCCGACGGCCTGGCCATCGAGCCGCGCCCGCTACACGGTGGCACCTGGCACAGCTACGACGACCACCGGATGGCCACCACCGGAGCGCTGCTCGGACTGGTCGTAGCCGGCGTGGAGGTCGAGGACATCGGCACGACCGCCAAGACCCTCCCCCAGTTCGCCGAGCTGTGGCACGGCCTGGTCAACGGAGCGGGCACAGCGTGACGTGGTGGGCGAGCGCCGATGACGATGAACCGGAGTTCGACGAATCCAGCGTGCGCATCCGGCCCGGTCGGAAGGGCACCAAACCACGCACCAAGACCCGGCCTGAGCACGGCGACGCGCTGACCGGCCGCATCCTCTCGGTCGACCGCGGCCGGTACACCGTGATGCTGGACGAGAACGAGCCGGGCGAGCGCCGGGTCACGGCCGCGCGGGCCAGCGAACTGCGCAAGCACGCCGTCGTCACCGGCGACCGCGTCGACATCGTCGGCGACACCACCGGGGCGGAGGGCAGCCTGTCCCGCATCGTGCGCATCGTGCCCAGGGAGACGCTGCTGCGCCGCAGTGCCGACGACACGGATGCCGTGGAGCGCGTGATCGTCGCCAACGCCGACCAGATGCTCATCGTGGTGGCCGCGGCCAACCCTGAGCCGCGCATCCGCCTCGTCGACCGGTACCTCGTCGCCGCATACGACGCCGGGGTCTCCCCCATCCTCTGCCTCACCAAGACCGACCTCGCCGACCCGGCCGAGTTCCTGCACAACTTCGCCGGGCTCGACCTGCCCGTGTTCCAGAGCCGGGACGATGCCATGCCGCTCGAGGCCATCTCGGCGGCGCTGGTCGGCCACGACACGGTCTTCGTCGGCCACTCCGGCGTGGGCAAGTCCACCCTGGTCAACGCCCTCGTGCCAGACGCCCGCCGCGCCGTCGGCGTGGTGAACACCGTCACCGGTCGCGGGCGGCACACCTCGTCATCGACGATCTCGTTGCGGCTGGAGACCGACGCCGGCCGCGGCTGGGTCATCGACACCCCCGGGGTGCGCTCCTTCGGCCTGGGCCACATCAACACCGACAACATCCTGCGCGCCTTCACCGACCTGGCCACCATCGCCGAGAAGTGCCCGCGCGGCTGCACCCACCTGCCCAGCGCGCCCGACTGCGCCATCAACGAAGCCGTGGCGGCCGGAACCCTCGGCGACACCGGGAAGGCCCGCCTGGACTCCCTGCAGCGCCTCCTGGGCACCTTCGCGGCCGCCCCCGCGCACCGCCAAGGTGAGAGCTGAGCGGTAGCGTGGTGGAATGACTGATTCCACGCGACTCGCTGCCGGCGACACGGCCCCCGACTTCACCCTGACCGACCAGGCGGGCGGCACCGTCAGCCTGTCCTCCTACCGGGGCCAGAAGGTCGTGCTGTACTTCTACCCGGCCGCGATGACGCCGGGCTGCACCACTCAGGCGTGCGACTTCCGCGACAGCCTGGGCTCACTCGGTGCCGCCGGCTACCAGGTGCTCGGCGTGTCCAAGGACACCCAGGACAAGCTCGCGCAGTTCGCCCAGAACGAACTCCTCACCTTTCCGCTGCTCAGCGACGAGGACCTCACCGTGCACCGCGCCTACGGCGCCTGGGGCGAGAAGAACCTGTACGGCAAGATCGTCACCGGCGTGCTGCGGTCGACCTTCGTCATCGACGATGCCGGCGTCCTCACCCTGGCGCTCTACAACGTCAAGGCGACAGGGCACGTGGCGAGCCTGCGTAAGAAGCTCGGCCTCTAGCCCGGCTCGCGGGGGCTGGTCGCTGCCATCACGCTGCGCGTGAACAGCAGCACCAGCACCAGGGCCGACGGCACCAGAAGGGCCCAGCCGAGGTCTGGCCTGGCGTAGAGACCCTGGAAGCAGCCGATGGCGATGAACACCTGCACCAGCTGCCAGGTCACGGCCGCCGCGCGAATCCACGATCTCCTGCGGAGGGTGGCCACCGCTATGGCCGATACCCAGACCGCCGCGATGAGAACGATCACGAGGATGGCCAGGGCGCTCGCGTACGACGACGGCTGCTCGGTGAGCAGCTCCAGGATCAGCCACCCCACCACGGCCCAGAGCAGCGCGGCCTCGGCGGCCAGGAGCACCACGAGGGCGATGAGAGCCCGTGAGCGCGGCCCGCGGCCGGGCCTGTTCTGGCCGTCCTGGCCGGGGTGGAACGGTTGGCTCACAGCGATATCCCATACAAAACTATTGATTTGACACCCCTATTATGCAACGATATTTGAAGCCCGGTTCACGCTCACAGGGTGGTGAGCGGATCTCCATGTGCAGATCCGAACTTTCCTGAAACCTGGGCTTCCCGCATCTTCGGCCGATCGGCCAGGCATCCCCCCGCAATAAAGGAGCACCCCCTATGGATTGGCGCGATAAAGCTGCCTGCCTCACCGCTGACCCGGAACTCTTCTTCCCGGTTGGTAACACTGGTCCCGCAGTCGACCAGATCGAAAAGGCCAAGTCCGTGTGCGCCCGTTGCAATGTCACCGAGGTGTGCCTCCAGTACGCACTCGAGACCGGCCAGGATTCCGGAGTGTGGGGCGGACTGAGCGAAGACGAGCGCCGCGCCCTCAAGCGTCGCGCTGCCCGCGCACGCCGCGCCTCCTAGAGACCATCCTCTCTACCCGAAACGGGCGAGCAGCACACGCTGCTCGCCCGTTTCTTCTGCCCGGATGCTCTATGGCCTGAGGCCGACCGATCAGTCGAATTCCATGAATCGCAGCGGGATCTCGATGGTGACCTCCGTGCCGCTGTCCATCATGGTGTGCCAGTCGATCGTTCCGCTCAGTTCGCCCTGGATGAGCGTGCGCACGATCTGGGTGCCCAGGCCGGAGCCGACCTTGCCCTCCGGCATCCCCGAACCGTTGTCCCGCACCCGCACGGTGAGGGTCTCCTCGTTGCGTTCGGCCTCGATGGCCACCTCGCCCTCCCGACCCGCCAGGCCGTGCTCGACGGCGTTCGTGACGAGCTCGGTGAGTGCCAGCGCGAGCGGGGTGGCGTAGGCGCTGGGCAGGATCCCGAAGCTGCCGGATGAGGTCGGGTGCGCCGTGGTGTTGTGCGCGGAAGCCACCTCGGCGATCAACAGGAGCACCCGGTCGAACACGGCGTCGAAGTCCACGTTCTGGCTGAGGCCGGAGGACAGTGTGTCGTGCACCACGGCGATGGCCGCCACCCGGCGCATGGCCTGGTTGAGGGCCTCACGGGCGGTATCGGAGTGGGTGCGCCTGGCCTGGATCCGCAGCAGCGACGCCACGGTCTGCAGGTTGTTCTTCACCCGGTGGTGGATCTCCCTGATGGTGGCATCCTTGGTGATCAGCTCACGTTCCTGGTGCCGCAGTTCGGTGACGTCCCGCGAGAGCACGATGGCCCCGATACGTTCGCCACGGTTGCGGATGGGGATGGCACGCAGCGACACCGTCACCCCACGGGCCTCGATGTCGGTGCGCCACGGCGCGCGGCCGGTCACGACCAGGGGCAGGGACTCATCGACGACGGCCTTGCCGCTGAGCAGGGTCGTGGTGACCTCCGCGAGCGACTCGCCCTCGAGTTCGTCGGCGAATCCCATCCGGTTGAACGCGGAGAGAGCGTTGGGGCTGGCGAAGGTGGTGACACCGTCGAGGTCCAACCGGATCAGTCCATCTGACGCGCGGGGCGCGCCACGGCGCGGCCCGGTCGGGGCTCCCAGGTCGGGGAAGTCGCCGGAGGCGATCATCGCGAACAGGTCGTTCGCGCAGTCGTTGAAAGTCAGTTCCTGCCGGCCGGGAGTGCGGGTTTCGCTGAGGTTGGTGTGCCGGGTGAGGACCGCGATCGGCTCCGGCGCGATCTCGGCGCCGCTGGCGCTGATCCGGCGGCGCACCGGGATGGCTCGCACCCTGGTGGGCGTTTCCTCGTACCAGTCCGGCGCGGTGGTGTCGATGATCTTGGCGGTGTCGAAGGCCTCTGTCACCTGCTTGCGCCACTCGGCCTTGATCTCCTGGCCCACGAAGTCCCGGTAGAACAGGGTGGCGGCGCTGGACGGCCTGGCGTGGGCGACGGCGACGAAGCTGCCGCCGACGGTGGGCACCCAGACGACGATGTCGGCGAAGGCGAGGTCAGCCAACAGCTGACCGTCGGCGACGAGCATATGCAGCCAGTCCACGTCTTCGGCGTTGTTGCGGCCCTGGGCACGTACGAGATCACTGAGCGTCGACACGAGACCAGCCTAGTGTCGCTGGCGCGACGGCGGCGGATGCGCCATGCTCACGGTATGAGCCCCACCGACACCGGCCCGGCCGCGCGCCGGGACCCCACCCTCCTGGTGGTCCTCGGAGCCCTCGTTGTTCTCATTGTGGTGGCCCTCATCGTGGTCTTCACCCGGGGCCAACCCGCTCCCCCAGACCCCGGCACGCCGGCCGGAGTCGTGCAGCGGTACTCCACGGCGGTCCTGGCCGGGGACGAGGAGCTGGCGGCCACGTACCTCAGCCCGGGTGCCCTGGCCGACTGTGACGGGAACTCGTCGTTCCTCAGCGAGGACCTCAGGGTCACCCTGCGGGGCACCACCGAACGGGACACGACCGCTGACGTGCGGGTCACGCTGGTCACGTCGTCAGGGGGCGGCCTGTTCGGGCCGAGCGAGTACCAGTCCGATGACTCCTTCGACCTGGTCAGGGTCGACGGCGACTGGCTCATCGACCAGGCTCCGTGGCAGCTGACCGTCTGCCCTGGCGACGCTGGGGACCGGCCGTGAGCGTGACCCCAACGCGACCGCCGGCATCCGCCCGCCCCTCCGCCGCCCCGGTTGTGCGCCGGCTCGTCGTGTACACGATCCTGTTCGTGCTCGTCGTGCTGGTCGCCAATGGCGCCGCCGACCTCCTGAACCGGCTTTTCGAGCTGGCCGCCGGCACCGAGGTCGTCGCCTCTGGAACCGCTGGTCTGGCCATTTCGCTCACCTTCACCCTGATCGGTGGCCCGTTGGCCGTAGTGTTGGGCGTCTTCGCCTGGCGCCGTCTGGCCGACCCGCCTGAGCGGGATTCGCTGGCCTGGGCGCTGTATCTGGTGGGCATCGTCACGGTTGCGCTGGTGGTGGCCGGCACCGCCCTGCTCACCGCCGCGGCCGACGCCGTGACCGGGGACGAGGTCACCCGGGCGATGGCGACCGGCGTGGTCTGGGCGCTGGTCTGGGCTGCACACCGGTTCGTGCTGCGGCGGAGCGACCGACGCCCCGGCCGGCTGCCCGGCACGGCCGCAGTGCTCGGCGGGGTCTTCGGTCTCGTGCTCGGCACCGGTGGGGCCGTGCGGGCGCTGACGATCCTCGGTGACACCGCCATCCTCGGTGCAGCGGACGCCATGGTCGGTGACCCGTGGTGGGTGGGCGCCCTCCAGGCGCTGGTCTGGGCGGTCGGCGGGTGTGTGCTGTGGTGGTGGCACTGGCGACACGAGGGCGGGTACCGTGCGGACACGCCTCTCGCCGCCGTTGCGCTGGTCGGTGTGGGCATCCTCGGCGGCTGCCTGCTGACCCTGGTCGGCACGGGCACGACCCTGTTCGTGCTGCTGAGACTGCTCGTTGACCGCACCGACCCGGTGCCGGAGCTCCTGACGCCCCTCGCCCCCGCGATCTCGGCAGCGGTCGTCGGCGGCCTGGTCTGGGTCTTCCACCGCGGTGTCCTGCGCGGCCGCGCGGCCGCGGTGCAGGGCGCGGGAACCCTGGCCACCAGCGGTATCGCTCTCGTCGCGACGGCGACAGGGATCGGCGTCGTCGTGAACGCGCTCCTGGCCACCCTCACGACCCCATTGGCCGGGGCGGATCCCCGCACGCTGCTGCTCGGCGGGATCAGCTCGGTTGTGGTCGGTGCACCGCTCTGGTGGTTCGCCTGGCGGCCGTTGACCGCGCGCGATCCCCAGCGACGGCGCGCGACCGGTCGCACCGTCTACCTGGTCGTGGTCTTCGGCATCAGCGCCGTCGTCGCCCTGGTCACCCTGCTCGTCATCGGGTTCCGCCTCTTCGACACCCTGCTCAGCGGTGATGCCGGCCTGCTCGATCGCATCCGGGCCCCTCTCGGCCTGCTCGTGGCGACCGGGTTGGTGGCGGGGTATCACTTCGGGGTCTGGCGGGCCGACCGAGTGGCCGTGGCCGGATCGGAACCTGCCACCGCGGGGTCAGCCGCCGTGACGGACACAGCGGCGGGTCCCGCGATCGACCGGGTGGTCCTGGTCATGGGCCCGGGCGGGGATCCCGTCGTGGCGCACCTCAGAGCGCTCACCGGAGCTCACGTCGACTACTGGCGGCGCACCGACGCGGCAGCCGCGCTACCCTCCCCCGCTCAGGTAGTCGACGCGCTTCAGGGCGTCTCCGGCGAGCGCGTCGTGCTCGTCGTCGGTGGCGACGGCTCCGTGACCGCCATCCCGGTCGCTGACAGCTGAGTCCTGGCGACCTCGTCCGCCGCTCAGGTCGCCGAGGCCGGCCTCCGCCAGCCGGCCGGCCGGGACCACGGGCGCCGGTGGGCCGCCTGCTCGCCCTCGGGGAGGGGCAGCAGGTCGTTCCGCACCAGATCGAGAATGCCGAGCCTGGCCGGCGAGCGTGGCGCCGCGTCCCTCAGGGTGCGACCGGTCAACACCGCGGTGTCCAGTGCCGACTGGTCATGCGGAACCAGCGCCGCCGCCTCGATGCCGCCGAACCGGCGCAGCGAGCTCGCCACCTGGGTTCCCGCCCCGAGGCCCACGGCGCTGGAACGCACCCGGTTCATCACCACGTGCACCCGGTTGGTGGTGATCACCTCGGTGAGGTCGGCCCAGGCCCGCAGGAACCGGGCCATGCCGACGGGGTCCGCCAGCCCACAGGCGACGACCCGGTCCGCGGATCCGAGGGCGGCCAGGGTAGCGGCGTTCCGGCGGGGTGCGAACAGGTCGCTGGAGATCTCTTCGTCGCTCTCGAGGCTGAACCCGGTGTCGAGTACGACGTAGTCCACCCACCGGCGCAGCGACGAGATCGCACCGCCCACCCGCTCGGCCGACAGCTCCGGCCAGCGCGACGGCTGCCCGATCCCGGTGAGCACCCAGAACGCTCCCCTGGGCGAGGTGTAGCGATGGGCGATCCGTTCGAATTCGGTGCGGGTCAACCCGTCGGCCCCTGCCAACCGGCACGCGGCGGCGAAGCCGGGCGCCTCGTCGAGCAGGCCGAGGCTGGGGGCGATGGAGCCGCTGTAGGTGTCGACGTCCGCGAGCACCACGGTATGCCCGGCCGCGGCGATCTCCGCCGCGATGTTGATCGCCAGTGTGGTGCGGCCCGGCGCTCCGGCCGGCCCCCACACGGCGATCACCGTACCGGTTCCGGTCAGGCCGGCCGCCAACGCGTCAGTCATGCCGGCGTCGTCCGCGGCCGCTCCCTCCAGGGGTGCGGCAGCGCGGCGCCTGGACCACCGGTTATGCTCTGGTTGGGCCCGTGGCTCCGGTACCGGCTCTGGTTCAGCCTCCGGCCGCACCCGCCCGGCCCGGTTGCCCCTCCTGGTCCGGGGTCGCTCCTCTGCCGGCCGCCGCGCCCCGGCGCCGTCGGGAGCCGCCGCAGGCGGGTCTGGGGTGTCGTCGATGCGCAACGGCACGCCTGGGCCCATGGTCAGGACGGCCTCGATGGTCGGCCAGTCGGCGTCGGCGGAGACGACCTCATGCAGGCCCAACTCGGCCACGTACCGGCGTTCCTGGTCGGTGGCGGCGAGGGCGACGACACGGATGCCCATCGAGTCGCTGGCCGCGAGGAGCTCCGCGGTCAGGGTGCCTCCGGTCGCACCCACGATGAGCGCCTCAGGGGCATGCCTGTCGATGGCCGCGAGCAGTTCCCGCACGTTCGCCGGCCTGGCCACGATGACGTGGCCGTGTTCGACGATGTCGGCGAGCAGCCGGTCCTCGGTGTCCCGGTCAAGCGCGAGTGCGAGCAACGTCACCGTCAACCTCCGATCGGACTGTTCACGGCGATCAGCGAGAGGGCCTCCTCGTTCGCCACGGCCTCCAGGACGACGGCGACCTTGTCCTTGGGTACGAGGACCTCCACCGGTTTCGCGCCGTCGGACTGGATGAGGCCGGCGGGCTCCAGGATGCGGACGATCGCGGCCTGGCCGACCAGAACCGACGGCGGCCCGAACCCGCCGGCCTCGGTGGGGGCGGCGGACCAGACGTCCACGATCGATCCGGCCGTCAGCCCCTCTGACAACCGCCCGCGCAGGTCGAGCACGATGCTCGTCACCGATTCGCCGGCCTGGTTTCCGACGGCGGACGCGGGGATGAGCTCCCCGGCTGTGACAGTGCGGGTGACGATGAGTCCCTCGACCGGTAACCGTTCAGGAGTCAGGTAGAGCTTGTCCGCCACCCCCAGACTCACCCGGGTTTCCACCAGGTCTGCCGCGCGCAGGCTGTCGCCGACCGCCAGGGGCGCTCTGGCCGCGTAGACCGCGATGGTCCGGTCGCTTCCGGCGACCACCAGGCTGACCCCGATGATGGATGCAACCACGAGCACGAGGCCGAGCGCGAACCGGGGATCAACCCAGAACCGAGGCCGCCGCGGCGTGGTCGACGTCGCCCGACCGGAACCGGACCCTGGTCCTCGTCTCATGCGCCCACCCCGTCCCGTCCGGCCTCTGTCGTGTGCCTGGGTTCCATCGTTGCTGGCCGGCGCCGGTCGCGCTGAAGTTATCCACAGCTCGGGTCTGTACCGCGCGGATCGGCGTCGCCCGACGGATAATCGTGACCATGAGCGATCCCGTCTCCTCGGCCTCCGTCGGCCGGTTCCTGACCCTCGCCGACACGGCCCAGGTCCTGAATGTTCCGGTGTCCACCGCACTCGAGCTGGTGCGCACCGGTGAGCTTCCCGCCATTCGGGTCGGGCCCGCCGGCGCCTGGCGGGTGGAGCGGGTCGTGTTGGAGTCGTACATCGAGGCGAAGTACGAGGAGGCTCGCCGCCTGTCGCTCTGGGAGCAGTCCGACTTCGCGAACATCCCTGAGCTGTCCGAGGGCCGGATCCTCCGCCCGGACACCTCGGCTGACCCCGACCGGCCAGAGTAGGACCCGGCTCAGTCCAGCCTGACCAGGTGAATCTGCGACAGCGGGACGATGCGGTATTGCTGCACCTCGGCCGCGCGCCGTGCGGTACCGCGGGCGTGGACCGCCAGGTCGAGATGTTCCCGTCCGACCCTGTCGATGGTTCCGGTGACGGTGCCGAGGGCGGTCTGGATGTCGAGGATCTTGCGGCGCCGGCACAGGTCGCGCAACACGAACGGCAGCCCGATCCGGTCCACGAGCCTGGCTGTCGCCTCGGCCTCCGGCTCCAACGACACCGGCACCTGCGCGGGGTGCAGGATCACCGCGGCGATGGCGGTGAACGGGAGCAGGCACTGCGGATCGCCCCTGCCGGCGTCGAGGAGGTCTGCCGCCAGCCAGTCCCGGCCGAAGGTCGTCGGGCGCACCAGCAGGCTCTCGCCGCCCACGAGCAGGATCCTGGTGCCCTGTTGTCGGCCGGGGCCCCGGCTGATGGCCGTGAGCCGCTGTCGTAGCGACAACCGGCCGAGCCGCAGCCGTTCTTCTTCGGCGCGCAGGTCGAGGTCCTCGGCGTTCAGCTCATTCTCGAGCTGACCTTCGAGGTCATCGAACAGGTTGTCCCAGCGCACACCCCGACGGTAGTCGGCGCCCCGCTGGAACGCTGACGTTATCCACAGGTGCGGGCCAAGCCTAGACAGCCGGGAACCTCGGTGCTTGAGTGACGGCCAGAATCACCTGCGCCCCTCGAACCCCGCCATCGTCGTCGCACCACGGATCCCCCGGGAGACCCATGAGCGATCCACTTGCCGAGCCGAACACGCGTCGCACGCCGCAGGCCAACGCGCCGAACGCGACCGAGCCCGCACCCGGGACTGTGCCCGCCCATCCAGACCTGGGCCCGCCGGAGGGCTTCAGCGCCGATGACTTCTTCGGTCACCAGCCGAGTTCGCGCAGCTCCCTCCCCGACCCCGAACCGCTCCTGATCAACCTCACCCGCTGCGTCATCGAAGTCCTGGCCGGTGCCAGGGAACTGGACCAGCTGGCCAGGTGGGTCAGCGACGACGTCTACCGCCACCTGCTCAAACGCGTGGTCCTGTCGGCCAGGGCGCGAGCGGTGAAGGGCCAGCGGGCGCAGCGACCAGCCATCACGATCGGCAGGGTCACGATCAACGAGCCGCGGGACGGCATCATCGAGGCCGTCGTCATCGTGCACAGCAAGGTGCGGGTGCGCGCCGTCGCGGTGCGGCTCGAGGGCCTGGACAACCGGTGGCGGGCCAGCGCGATCAACGTGCTGTGACCCCGCGCAACTGTTGCCCATGCGGACAATTGCGCCCGGCGTACCGGGCGCAATTGTCCGTTTCGGCAACTGTTGGCCGGGGTTACTTCTTCTTGCTCTGCGTGCGACGTTCGGCCCGGTTGACCGGCGCCGGCTGGTCGGCGTCTGACCGCTGGCCGAATGCGCCGCGCTGGGGCGGGCCGGCCGGCTCCTCTGCTGCGGCCTCCGGGTTCGCAGTCACGGCGGCACGGCGGGCGCGGTCGGTGGCGGCCTGCTGGATCTGGCCGCGCTGGTTGCGCACCTCGACTCCACCTGAATCGCTCGGCGCGGTGTAGCTCAGCTTGGCTTCGGCCGCTTCGGGCGGCGGGGTCAGGCCCTTGGCGGCGACGACAGGCGCGTCGACGGCGCCGGCACCCTGGGAGACCTCGACCTCGAGGTTGAACAGGAACCCGACAGTCTCTTCGCGGATCTGCCCCATCATCTGCTG
Organism: Cryobacterium inferilacus; assembly: GCF_019599185.1. Classification (GTDB taxonomy): domain Bacteria; phylum Actinomycetota; class Actinomycetes; order Actinomycetales; family Microbacteriaceae; genus Cryobacterium; species Cryobacterium inferilacus. The sequence goes on from NZ_JAIEUL010000013.1 coordinate 112,518, forward strand.
GAACATGGCGAAACCCTCACGCTGGTACTCCACCAGCGGGTCACGCTGTGCCATCGCCCGCAGGCCGATGCCGTCCTTGAGGTAGTCCATCTCGTAGAGGTGCTCGCGCCAGCGACGGTCGATGACCGACAGCACCACGCGGCGTTCCAGCTCCCGCATCGCGGGAGACCCGAGGGATTCCTCCCGGCGGGCGTACGCGACCTTCGCGTCGGAGAGGATTTCGCGGCGCATGAAGTCACGGTTGATCTTGCCCTTGTTGCCGACCTCCGAGATGACCTCGTCGATGGTCAGACCCACCGGGTAGAGGGTCTTCAGTTCGGTCCAGAGGGCGTCGAAGTCCCAGTCGTCGCCGTTGCCCTCTCCGGTGTGCACGTCGAGCACCTCGTCGATGACGTCTTCGAGGAAGCGTTGGGTGCGTTCGTGCAGGTCGTCGCCCTCGAGGATGTGCCGGCGGTCGCCGTAGATGGCCTCGCGCTGCCGGTTGAGGACGTCGTCGTACTTGAGCACGTTCTTGCGGATCTCCGCGTTCCGGCCCTCCACCTGCGACTGGGCGCTGCGGATGGCGCGGCTGACGACCTTGGATTCGATGGCCATGTCGTCGGGGACACCCTGTCGGCCCATCAGGCTCTCGGCGGCACCGGCGTTGAACAGCCGCATCAGGTCGTCGGTGAGGGAGAGGTAGAACCGGCTCTCGCCAGGGTCGCCCTGGCGGCCGCTACGGCCGCGCAGCTGGTTGTCGATGCGGCGGGACTCGTGGCGCTCGGTGCCGAGCACGTACAGGCCGCCGGCGGCGATGACCTTGTCGGCCTCCTCGGTGACCTCGGCCTTGACCGCGGCGAAGACGGCGTCCCACTCTTTTTCGTACTCGTCCGGCGTCTCCACCGGGCTCAGTCCCTTGGCGTTCATGGCGGCGACCGCGAGGAACTCGGCGTTGCCGCCGAGCATCACGTCGGTGCCACGACCGGCCATGTTCGTGGCGACGGTGACCGAGCCCAGGCGTCCGGCCTGGGCCACGATGGCGGCCTCACGGGCGTGGTTCTTCGCGTTCAGGACCTCGTGGCGTACACCCTTCTTCGCCAGCAGGCGGGAGAGGTACTCGCTCTTCTCGACACTCGTGGTGCCGACCAGGACCGGCTGTCCGTTGGCGTGGCGTTCGACGATGTCCTCGACGACCTGGGCGAACTTGGCCTCTTCGTTCTTGTAGATGAGGTCGGACTGGTCGATGCGCTGCATCGGCTTGTTCGTGGGGATCGCGACGACGCCGAGCTTGTACGTGCTCATGAACTCGGCGGCTTCGGTCTCGGCGGTTCCGGTCATTCCGGAGATCTTCGAGTACAGGCGGAAGTAGTTCTGCAGGGTGACGGTGGCGAGGGTCTGGTTCTCGGCCTTGACCGCGACGCCTTCCTTGGCCTCGATCGCCTGGTGGATGCCCTCGTTGTAGCGGCGGCCCATCAGGATACGGCCGGTGTGCTCGTCGACGATGAGCACCTCGCCGTTCATCACGACGTAGTCCTTGTCCTTCTTGAACAGGGCGTTGGCCTTGATGGCGTTGTTGAGGAACGAGATCAGCGGGGTGTTCGCGGATTCGTAGAGGTTGTCGATGCCGAGGTAGTCCTCGACCTTTTCGATGCCGGGTTCGAGCACACCGACGGTGCGCTTCTTCTCGTCGACCTCGTAGTCCTCGTCCACGACGAGCCGCTTGGCGAGGCTGGCGAACTCGGTGAACCACCGGTTGGCCTCGCCGGACGCGGGTCCGGAGATGATCAGCGGGGTGCGAGCCTCGTCGATGAGGATCGAGTCGACCTCGTCGACGATGGCGAAGTAGTGGCCGCGCTGCACCATGTCGGTGGCCTGCCAGGCCATGTTGTCGCGCAGGTAGTCGAAGCCGAACTCGTTGTTGGTTCCGTAGGTGATGTCGCAGGCGTACATCTCGCGGCGCTGCGCCGGCGTCTGGCCGGAGACGATGCATCCGGTGGTCATGCCCAGGGCGCGGAAGACGCGGCCCATCAGTTCGCTCTGGTAGCTGGCCAGGTAGTCGTTGACCGTGATGACGTGCACGCCGCGGCTGGTGATCGCGTTCAGGTATGCGGCCGTCGTGGCCACCAGGGTCTTGCCCTCGCCGGTCTTCATCTCGGCGATGTTGCCGAGGTGCAGGGCCGCGCCGCCCATCAGCTGCACGTCGAAGTGCCGCAGGCCCAGGGTGCGGGTCGAGGCCTCACGCACGGCGGCGAACGCCTCGGGCAGCAAGTCGTCCAGCGACTCACCGCCCGAGTAGCGCTCACGCAACTGCACGGTTTCGTTCTTCAGTTCTTCATCGCTGAGGCTGCTGAAGTCGTCTTCCAGCGCATTGATGGCCTTCGCGTAGCTCTCGAGCCGGCGCAGAATGCGCCCCTCGCCAACACGTAGAACTTTTTCCAGAATTGAGGCCACGAATGCACTCCATAGTCGTCACGGCGTGCAGAACACGCCTGTCGTCCGGTCGGACGCACGTAGCGCCGACCTAGCCGGCAACTATAGCAATGCTAGTTGGTCAGGAGCTGGACTCGCTGGACGCCGTGGCCAGCACCCTGGCCTCGTCCGAATTGGGGTCGAGTTCGATGACGCCGTAGTCCCAGCCCTTGCGGCGGTACACCACGCTGGGCCGACGGGTCTCGGCATCCTGGAACAGGTAGAAATCGTGTCCGACCAGCTCCATGAAGTACAGGGCGTCGTCCACGGTCATGGGTGCGGCCGCGAAGACCTTGCGACGGATGACGACGGGGCTGTAGACCTCGTCCGGCTCGTCCGCCTCGTCGGTCGCGGTGTCGTCAGCGACAACCGGGATGGCGCCGGTGCGCACCCGCTCAAGGGTGTCGGCGTCGGCGGGAACGATGTCGATGACGGCGAACCCGGAGGCAGACGCTTCCTGCAGTGAGGTCGGACGGTGTGCGCCGCCACGGTGCACCTTGCGGCGGTCCTTGGCCCGGCGAACCCGCTCGAGCAACCGGCCGAGCGCGATGTCGAAGGCAGCGTACTTGTCGCCTCCCTCTGCCTCGGCCCGCACGATGGGCCCCTTGCCGATGAGGGTGAGTTCGACGCGGTCGTTACCGGCGGCGCCGCTCTTCTCGGTGTGACGACTGACCTTGATTTCCAGGGCGAGGGCCTTCTCGGCGAGGCCGGCGATCTTCTCGGCCTTCTCCGTCGCATAATCCCGGAAGCGATCAGTGATCCCCAGGTTTCGTCCAACGATGTTAGTTTCCATGACGACCTCCAGATCTGGCGAACCGCCCCTGATCCGGGCGATTGGTACGCGCCTTTGGCATAACCGTAGTCGTGCCGGCTGGATAAGTCACAGATTTTGTCAATCTGTTTCCGATGAACCTCTGGTGTCGGGATGGTGCCGCGGGGTTTCGGCCACGGTCGCCGCCGCGAGAACATCCGCTCCGGCCTCCTGGAGCGCACGCCTGGCCTCGATCAGCGTCGCTCCGGTCGTGACGATGTCGTCCACGATGAGGATTGTGTGACCGCAGAGAGCTCGGCTGGCCACGAGAGTCCCGGTGCGGTTGTCGAGGCGTTCCTGCCGGCCCAGGCCCACCTGGTCGGCGACCACGACACGGTTCAGGGGCCGCAGCAGCCGCACCGAGCGCAGGCCCGCCCTGCGCAGGAGCAGGTCGACGGGGTGGAATCCCCTGGCCCGCCAGGCACCGCGCGAGGAGGGCACCGTGACCAGCTCGATGCCGGACCGGCCGGGGCCGGCAGCGGCGAGGGCCGCCGCCACGGCCGCGCCGAGGGCGGCGCCGAGCACCGTCGCCGCGTCGGTGCGCCCGCCGTCCTTGTAGGCGACGAGCACTCGGCCGACCACCTCGGTGTATTCCAGTGCGGACCAGACGGTGAGTGTGTCCCTGGCCGCCGGTCTCGGGGCGGGGCGGAGCGCTGCCGTGCAGGCTGCGCAGAGCGCCCGGTCTGGTGCGCCGCAGCCGCTGCATTCCGTGGGCAGCAGTACGGCCCAGCCGTCCAGCAGAGCGGCGCGCGCCCTGCCGAACCGGCGCTGCTCCCCGCCGTGCTCCCTCATCCGGCCAGTGTTCACCGCCGGCGGATGCGTCGACGACCCGGCGGCCGTTTCGTGCCGGGCCGGTCGTCGCGGCGACTGTGGAGGAGGGGCGGGTCAGCCGCCGATGCCCTGCTGGGTCGCGACCAGGACGACCTCGCCGATGCGCTCCTGCCAGCCGACGCCGCGCTGCACCAGCAGCGACCCGTCATCGGCGAGGGCCCTCAGGTCGCGGAGCAGGTTGCTGCCGGTGATGCTCGTGATCCCGGTCGCCGACTCGAGCTGGGTGCTCGTGCCGCCGATCTCCTGGGCCACGATGCGATCCTCGCCATCGGGCTGCACGCTCAGGTACGCCACCGTGCTCTGGTCGATCCAGGTCGCGTCCAGCGGGGTGCCGGGGCCGGCGGCGAGCTGTACGGCTTCGCCGAGGCTGGTCGGAACGCCGTTCTCCCGCACCACGGCTGCGACGACCAGCCGGGTGCCTCCGGCCGCGCTCACCAGGGCGATCACCCGGGTGCCGTCCCTGGACACCTGCAGCGCGGCGATGTTCGCCGCGTCCGGCCACGGTGCGGGCAGTGCCGTGGCGGCGCCCTGGGCGCTGTACACGAAGAGTTCGTTGGGCCGGTCGGCCGGCACCGACCAGACAAAGCCGGACCCGTCGATGGACGGTTCGATCAGGTTCTGGCGCGGGTCGAGCAGACGCGCGTCATCCCCGACCCTGACCCCGTAGACCCCGGTCGGGGTCAGTACCGCCGCCGCTGTCTGCGAGGGCGACAGCGCGACGGCGCTCGGAGTGAGGGCCACGATGGTCTCCGACAGCCCGGGGAGCGAGGTGACGGTCTTGCCGGTGGCGGCCAGATAGCCGAACTCGCCGTCACGCAGGATCAGGGCACGCGCATCCACCCGCGGGTTGACCTCGGGTTCGTTGGTGCCGAGATCGTCGATGTCCTGAGAGTTCTGGTTGATCGTGATGGAGACGCTGAGACCGCTGGGCAGGCTGTGTTCCAGCTGACTGCGCATCCGCTGCAGGGTGATGGTGTCGGCGTTCAGGGCCTCGCCGTTCAGGTCCACCTTGGCGTCTCTGGCGACCACGGTGACGGCGTCGGCGGTGAGTGCGGTGCCCTCGGGGAACGCGCTGGTCACCGCGCCGGCGAGCCATGCACTAGGCCCGTTCAGCACACCGTTGACGATCTTGGTCGGGGTGGAGGCGCCGCGGGGGAACCAGCGCACGTCGGGTACCAGGTAGCGGAAATCGGCGTCGAAGAAGTACAGGGACTGGGCGCTGAAGACGTCCTCGAAGGTGCTCTGGTCGAGCACGGTTCCGTTGGGCGCCGCGCTGATGCGCCACTGATCGTCGATCAGGCTGAACGAGTACCGCAGCGGCAGGGTCGAGGACGATTCCTCCTCGTGGTACTCGCCGTTCGAATTGACCTCGGCGACCGGCCGCACCTCGAAGCTCATGGTGGTGTCGTCGATGGGCACGATGGTGCGCTCCGAGCCGTCGTACACGGTCACCCCGGCATCCGACTTCCAGACGTCGCTGAACTCGGGGGTGAGGAATTCCCTGGCGATCTCGTAGTTGTTGTCCGGGCTGGTGGCCGCATCGATGAAGCCGGTGAGGATCTCCTCCATCGTCGCGTCCTGGCGCGGGCCGAACGGCAGGAAGATCGGTGCAGGGTTCTCCCCGGTCACGGCGTCCGCTCCTGCCTGCACTTCTCCGCCTCGCGGGATACTGGAACAGCCGCCGAGCAGTACGGCCAGCCCGGCGATGACGGCGACGAGTCTGGATCGGCTACGCATGGTGGTCTCCCTTCGAGTCTGTGCGCGTCGACACGAAGCCGCTGGCCTCCGCGTCCTCCGGCGGCAACGGGTTCGGTGAGGTCGTCAGTGTCCCCCTGGCCTGCCGGGGCAGGGTCAACCTGAAGCAGGACCCCGCGCCGGGGGCCGACCAGACCTGCAACCAGCCCCGGTGTGCCGCGGCGTCTTCGAGGGAGATCGCCAGACCGAGCCCGGTGCCGCCGATGGTGCGTTTCCGGGACGGGTCTGCGCGCCAGAACCTGTCGAAGACATGGGCGATCTCCGCCTGGCTCATTCCCATGCCGTAGTCGCGCACCGAGAGCGCCACGGCGGTCTCGTTGCTGTCGACGGACACGATGATGGGCTTGCCCTCACCGTGTTCGATGGCGTTGCCGATCAGGTTGTTCACGATCCGGCGCACCCGGCGTGGGTCGACGTCGGCGTTCAGGTGTCCGCCTGGCGCGACGAGCATGATCGGCGTTCCCTTGGACTCGCTGAGCGATCGCATGCCGTCGATGACGTCCTCGGCCAGGTGCACCAGGTTGGTGGGTTCGGCCTCCAACTGCACCGACCCCGCGTCGTACCGGCTGATCTCGAGCAGGTCGGCGAGCAGCAGCTCGAACCGTTCCACCTGGGTGTGCAGCAGCTCCGCGGTGCGCTCGGTGGCAGGGGGGAACGTCGACCGCTGGTCGTAGAGCAGATCCCCGGCCAGGCGGATGGTGGTGAGCGGGGTGCGCAGCTCGTGCGAGACATCGGACACAAACCGCTGTTGCACCTCGGAGAGGTCGGCGAGTTCCTTGATCTGGCTCTGCAGGCTGTCGGCCATGCCGTTGAAGGACCGGGCGAGGGTGGCGATGACGTCTTCGCCCTTCTCCGGGATGCGCACGCCGAGATCACCCGAGGCGAGCTTCTGGCTGGTCTCTGCCGCCACCCGGATCGGCGTGACCACGAACCGCACCACAATCCAGGTGACCGCGCCGATCAGCACGATCAACGCCAGACCAGCACCGCCCAGGGTGCGCTGCACGAACAGGAGGGTGGACTCGGCGTCGGCCAGGCTGTAGCCGATGTAGAGCTCGTACCGCCCGGCCACTGGCACGGTGATCTGGGAACCCACCACGATTCCGGGGGCCAGGGACCCGTCGTCGACGGGGAGGGCCACAGACTGCCAGTGCTGGCCGTCTGGGTCGTCCTGCACGGATGCGCGGAGCTCGGGCGAGATCACCGAGGTGGAGGTGCCGAAGGTGGAGGAGTCCTGCGGCGCCACCGTGGACGCCTCCTGCCCCGGCACCCGGAAGAGGGCGACCAGCCTGCTGGACGACGCCGCGGAGATCGACGTGCGCGCGGCCTCGAGGAGGGTCTGCACCTGCACCCTGTCGACGGCGTCAGACGAATCGAGCATCCCCTGCGCGGCGGTGGTTGCACGATTGGAGTCGACGAGGACCTGGCTGAGCCTGGACTGGAAGAGGTCGTTTCCCACGCTGACGGACATGTACACGCCGACCAGGCCGATGGCAGCGCCAGAAGCGGCCACAGTGATCACCACGGTGCGCCACTGCAACGACGCTCGCCAGCTGCGGCGCATCCGCCCGCTCAGATACCGCCACGACGTCCACGTCCGCCAATTCAGGCTGTTCACGGTGAATCGCCTGCCTTCGTCGAACCGCGCTGACACCGGCGTCTAGCCGGCCGAGCCGGCCCGGTAGCCGACGCCGCGCACGGTCATGACGATGCGCGGGTTGTCCGGGTCGTCTTCGACCTTGGCCCGCAACCGCTGCACGTGCACATTGACCAGCCGGGTGTCGGCCTTGTAGTGGTAGCCCCACACCTGCTCGAGCAGCATCTCGCGGGTGAAGACCTGTTGCGGCTTGGAGGCCAGCGCCAGCAGGAGATCGAACTCCAACGGGGTGAGGTTGATGCTCTGCTCGCCCCGCTTGACCTCGTGACCTGCGGCATCGACGACGAGGTCGCCGATCTGGAGGTTGGCCGGAGATTCCACCGGGACCGGTCGTAGCCTGGTGCGGATCCGGGCGACGAGTTCCTTGGGGTTGAACGGTTTGACCATGTAGTCGTCCGCGCCGGATTCCAGGCCCTTGACCACATCCGTCGTGTCTGACTTCGCCGTCAGCATGATGATGGGGGTGCCGGACTCGACGCGGATCAGGCTGCACACCTCGATACCGTCCAGGCCGGGCAACATCAGGTCGAGCAGGACCAGGTCGGGCGCGACGGTGTGGAAGGCGTCCAGGGCGAGTGAACCGTCGGCACAGAAGTGCGTCTCGAAGCCTTCGCCCTGCAGGACGATGCCGATCATCTCAGCCAGTGCTGGGTCGTCGTCGACAACCAAAATGCGTGAGTTCATTCGTCCGTTTTCCGCCCGATCATCGGGCAATATCCCGGCAGGGCGGGCAATCTCTGGCACCAGAATAGTCGACACGACCCTGAGAGTGCTGACAGGGCACCGTCGAAGGTCAAGGTATGCCAGCATGGAGGCGTGACGGACCCAAACTGGCACCCCCCGGCGAACGACCCCGACCGGCCCCGCTACGGCGAGAACCTCCCCGGAGCCCAGCCGGGGACCCCACCCGTCGGGCCAGGGTATGGGTACACCCCCGCACCCCCGCCGGGCTGGACCCCGCCGCCCAAACCCGGCCTCATTCCGCTGCGACCGCTCGGTTTCGGCTCCCTCCTCGGCGCGCCGTTCCAGGTACTGCGCCGCAACCCGAAGGCGACCTTCGGCAGCGCCCTGCTGGTGCAGGGGGTGACGGTGCTGGTGACGTTGCTCATCGTCGGCGTGGTGACCTTCTTCGCCCTCGGCCGCATCGATGCCGCCCCGGTGGAGGACCAGGAAGCCGTTGAGGCGGGGGCCATCGTCGCCATCGTGTTGTCCGCGCTGGTCCCGATTGCCCTGTCCATCGTCGCCTCCGCCCTGCTGCAGGGAGTCATCGTGCTCGAGGTCTCCCGGGCGACGCTCGGTGAGAAGCTCCGTCTGGGCGCCCTGTGGCGTCAGGTGGGCCGACGGGTCTGGCCGTTGGTCGGCTGGACGCTGCTGCTGTCCGCTGCGCTGCTGGTGGGCATCCTGCTCGTGGCCGGCGTGGTCTTCGCCTGCGTTCTCCTCGGTGGCGCCTGGATCGGTCTGGCCGTGTTTCTCGGCGTCATCGGTGTTCTCGCCCTCATCGCCGCCGGCGCCTGGGTGGGCACCAAGACCGCCGTGGTGCCCAGCCTGATCGTGCTGGAACGCTCGCGCATCTGGGCCGCCGTGCGGCGCTCGTGGTCCCTGACCGGCGGCTTCTTCTGGCGCACCCTCGGAGTCCTTCTGCTGATTGCCCTCATCGTCGGGGTCGTCTCGCAGGTGGTCACGACGCCGCTCACGCTGCTCTTCGGCGCGGCGACGGCGCTCATCGACCCGAATGCCAGCTTCGAGGCCTACATCCCCGCCGGCGTGCTGTACCTGCTGACGATCCTGATCAGCCTGGTCATCAGCGCCGTGACCGCCGTCGTGCAGTCCGCCGCCGTCGCCCTGATCTACATCGATCTGCGGATGCGCAAGGAGGGTCTCGACCTCGACCTGCAGCGGTTCGTCGAGGCCGCCCCCGGCAGCGGGGCCGCCGACCCGTACCTGGTCGCAGCGACCGCGACCGGCGGCACCAAGCCCGGTGCGGATGACGGCCCTCGCCCCGATCCGGGCGCGCCCTGGGCATGATCACGGCGTGGGGGCTCGGCGTGGCACGGCTGGCGATTCCGGTGGATCCCGACGCGCCGGAGGCGAAGCAGTGGCTGAGGGATGAACTGGCCAAGGCTCCCTACCAGGCTGCCCAACCGACCTGGTTCGACAGGTTGTCCCAGGCGATCTTCGACTGGTTCTCGTCCCTGTCCTTCACCGGGGACGGCGGCAACGCCTGGCTGGCCCTGGCCGGCACACTGATCGGGGTGGCGGTGCTGGTGGCCGCCGTGCTCATCTTCGGACTCCCCCGCCGTGCCCGCCGGCGCCGGGCAGAGACCCTCGGCCTCTTCGCCGACGATGACCGCCGCACTGCCGCAGAGATCCGCCGAGCCGCCGCGTCGGCGGCAATCGCAGGCGACTGGACCCTCGCGTGCGAGGAGGCCTTCCGGGCCACGGCCCAGGGCCTCGCCGAGCGCACCATCGTGCGCCCGACCCCCGGCACGACGGCGCACGCCGTCGCCGAGCTCGCCTCGCGAGCGTTCCCGGCCGAGCAGGCCAGGCTCAGGGCCGGTGCCGTGGTCTTCGAGAGCGTGCGCTACCTGGGCGGCACGGGCACCGAATCGGGCTACCGTGCACTGCTCGACCTCGACACCGCGCTGCAGGCCACCCGCCCGCAGCTGCCCGCAGCGGGGCAGCCCGAGCCGGTGGGAGCCCCGTGACCACCACCGCCGTCGCCATCCCGCCCCGCTCGCTGACCCCGACGATCCGCACCGTGCTGCGCCGGTACGCCTTCTGGGCGGTTGCGGCGGGTGGCGCGCTTCTTGTCGCCGTCATCTCCTTCCTCGCCACCAACGCCGCCGGTTCGGCAGGCCCGCCGCTCGCGGCCGATAACCCCGCCCAGGCCGGCAGCATGGCCGTGGTCGAGGTTCTCCGTGGTCAGGGAGTCACCGTGCTGCCGGTGGACACACTGGTGGAGGCGGGTGAGGCGAGCAGCGCGCATCCGAACGCCACCGTGTTCTTCGCCGACCCCGAGGGCTATCTGACGACCGATCAGCTCACCGACGTCGGCACGCTTGTTGATCGCATCGTGGTGGCCGACCCGGACTTCGCCGCACTGCAGGCGCTGGCGCCGGAGGTGGGCTTCGGTGGGGTGTCCACCGCGGACACCCTCACCGCCCAGTGTGCGGTGCCGGCGGCCGAACGGGCCGGGGAGATCTCGCCGGGCGGCAAGACTCTCGGGGTGGCCGCCGACGCCGCCGGCTACACGGGCTGTTTCCCCTCGGACGGCGACGTGTACTCGGTGATCGAACGCACCCTGGATGACCGCACCCTCACCCTGGTCGCCGACCGGGCCGTGTTCGCCAACGACGAGATCGCCACCTGGGGCAACGCCGCGCTGGCCCTGAATCTGCTCGGCGCCGACGAGACGCTCATCTGGTACCTGCCGACGCTGGCTGACGTGCCCGTGACGGGTCCGCCATCGCTGGGCGCCCTCACCCCTGGCTGGGTCACCCCTGTTCTTGTGCTCCTGGTCTTCACCGCGATCGCCGCCATGGTGTGGCGCGGCCGGCGCTTCGGGCCCCTCGTCGCCGAGAACCTGCCCGTCGTCGTGCGCGCCAGCGAGACCATGGAGGGCCGAGCCCGGCTCTACGCCAGGGGAAACGCCAGGCTGCGCGCGATCGACGCCATCAGGATCGGTGCCGTCACCCGCATGGCCCTGGCCGCCGGGCTCCCACGCAGCATGGAACTGGACCAGGTGATCCGCTCCGTCGCCGCCCTGAGCGGGTGGCCGCGAGACCGTGTCCATGCCGTCCTCGTCGGCGAGGTGCCGCAGAGCGATGCGGCCCTGATGGAGCTCTCCGCGGCCATCGAGAACCTCGAGGTCGAGACCATCGCGGCCACCCGCCCGAATGGTATCGCCCCCTCCCCCTCAGCTCCCCCGCCAAACGGAAGAATGGACCCATGACCAGTCACGCCACGACGTCCGCCGAGACACCACAGACCGACACCACCGTCGACGGCTTGCGCCGGTCACTCGCGCAGGTGCGCACAGAGGTGGGCAAGGCCGTCGTCGGTCAGGACGGCGCCGTGACCGGTCTGATCATCGCGCTGCTCGCCCGCGGCCACGTGCTGCTGGAGGGGGTGCCAGGCGTGGCCAAGACCCTTCTGGTGCGCTCACTCAGTCACGCGCTCAGCCTCGACACCAAACGGGTGCAGTTCACCCCTGACCTGATGCCGGGCGACGTGACCGGATCGCTGATCTACGACGCCAAGGCCGGCGAGTTCGAGTTCCGCAACGGTCCGGTGTTCACCAATATCCTGCTCGCCGATGAGATCAACCGCACCCCGCCCAAGACGCAGTCGGCACTGCTGGAGGCGATGGAGGAGCGCCAGGTCAGCGTCGACGGGCTCTCCCTGCCGCTGCCGGAACCCTTCATCGTGGCCGCGACCATGAACCCGATCGAGTACGAGGGCACGTACACGCTGCCGGAGGCCCAACTGGACCGATTCCTGCTCAAACTCGTCCTCGACATTCCGGAACGGGACGTGGAACTCGAGGTGCTGCGCCGCCATGCCACCGGGTTCAGCCCGCGCGACCTCACCGCTGCCGGCGTCACTCCCGTTCTCGGCGCGGCCGATCTGGCGGCCGCCCAGGCGTCCGTCGCGACTGTCGGGGCGAGTGCTGACGTGCTGGCGTACATCGTCGACCTGGCCAGGGCCACCAGACAGAGCCCCTCGGCGAAACTGGGCGTGAGCCCGCGCGGGACCACGGCGCTGCTGGCCAGCGCGAAGGCGTGGGCCTGGCTGAGCGGGTACGCCTCCATCACCCCCGACCACGTGCAGGCCATGGTGCTGCCGGTGTGGCGGCACCGCATCCAACTGCGCCCGGAGGCGGAGCTGGAAGGCATCACCGTCGACGCGATCCTGCACGGTGTGCTGGCGCAGGTCCAGGTTCCGATCTAACCGATGGCGCTGACCGGTAGGTTCGTCCTTCTCCTCGCTCTCGGCGTGGTGCCCCTGGTGCTGCTCGACGGCACCGCGGTCACCGCGCCGGTCGTGCTGGCCGGCTGGGTCCTGTTCGCCCTGCTCCTCGGCGGCATCGACCTGGCCCTGGCCGCTTCCCCCCGGGCCCTCACCGTCGACAGGGTGCTGCCCACCCGGGTTCGGCTGGGCGAGACCGTGACCAGCGAGCTCTACCTCGGCAACACTGGCGAACGACGCCTGCGCGGCGTGGTCAGGGACGGCTGGCAACCCTCCGCAGGGGCCGGCAACAACCGAACGGCCGTGACCCTGCCCGCCGGCGAACGACGCCTCATCGAGCTCACCCTCCGCCCCACCCGGCGGGGCGAGCGCACGGCCGCCCACGTCACCGTTCGATCGATGGGCCCCCTCGGCCTGTGGGCCAGGCAGGCGACCCTGCAGGCTCCCGCGCGCATCCGCGTGCTGCCGCCGTTCCACTCCCGGAAGCACCTGCCGTCCCGCATCAGCCGGCTCAAGGAGCTCGACGGCCGCACCAGCGTGCTGGTGCGCGGCCAGGGCACCGAGTTCGACTCGCTGCGTGAGTACGTGCGCGGCGACGACGTGCGGTCGATCGACTGGCGGGCCACGGCGCGCCGCAACGACGTGGTGGTGCGCACCTGGCGCCCGGAACGCGACCGCCGAATCGTGATCGTGATCGACACCGGTCGAACCTCCGCCGCTCGGGTGGCCGACGAGCCACGCCTCGACACCGCGTTCGAGGCGGCGCTACTCCTGGCCGCGCTCGCATCCAGGGCCGGCGACAGGGTCGACGTGCTGGCCTGGGACCGTCGCGTGCGGGCCAGGGTGCAGGGAGCGGCCGGTGCGGAACTGCTCAGTCGGATGGTCGACGGCATGGCCTTGATCGAGCCCGAACTGATCGAGATGGACTGGACGGGGCTGCCCGGGCAGATCCGCGGCATCACCGGACAGCATGCTCTGGTGGTTCTGCTCACGCCGATGGATGCGCCGGGAGCGTCGACGGGGTTGCTGTCCGTTCTCGGTCAGCTCACCCAACGGCACACCGTTCTGGTGGCCTCGGTGACCGACCCATCGATGGCCGGCCTGACCCGTGCCAGGGCAGACCGGGAGAGCGTCTATCGTGCTGCCTCGGCGGAGCGCACCACGCTCGATGCGACCCGGGTTGCCGCCGCGGTCCGACAGCTCGGCGCCGACGTCGTCACCGCGCCCCCCGAGCAGTTGCCCCCGGCCCTGGCCGACCGCTATATCGCGCTCAAGGCCGCCGGACGGTTGTAGGTCGTTCAGCCGGCGAACACGCGGGCGCTGCCGGCCTCAAACTCGGCCAGGTCGCCGGTTTCGCCCGCGCGGGACGCACGCCCCCCGAGCACCAGCATGTACGCGAGGAAGGCCAGCAGAGCGGCCGCTCCGATTCCGATCTTGACCGGCCACGGCCACGGCGCCGGGGTCACGTACCCCTCAAGCACGCCGGAGACCAGCAGCACGAAGACCAGACCGATCGCGACGGTGAACAGCGCCCTGGCGTCCTCGGCGAGGGCCTGGCCCCTGGTGCGGGCGCCGGGGGCGATCCAGGCCCAGAAGATCCTCAGGCCCGCTGCGGCGGCCACGAAGATCGCGGTCAGCTCGAGCAGGCCGTGTGGAGCGATGTAGAGGAAGAACGTGTCGCCCTCGTCGTAGGCGAACATGACGGCCGCTGTCACGCCCAGGTTCTGGGCGTTCTGCAGCACGATATACGGCACGTACACACCCAGGATGCCGAAGGCCACACACTGGGCGGCGATCCAGGCGTTGTTGGTCCACACCCGGCCGGCGAACGAGGCCGCGGGGTTCTCGGAGTAGTACGACACGAAACCCTGGTTCGCGAGCTGTTCGAGCTCGGCCGGGGAGCCGAAGTTCGCCAGAACCTGCGGATTGTTCGTCGCCCAGATCGCATAGAGCGCCGCGACCAGCACGGTGACGAACGCCACGACCAGGGTCAGCCAGCGCAGCCGGTACAACGCGGCCGGCAACTGAACCAGGAAGAACCGGGGCACCTGCGCGAGCACGTTCACATTCGCGCCGGTGAACCGCAGCCGCGCCCGCGACAGGATGACCGACAGCCGGTCACCCTGCACCGTCGAGCCCGCCGCCGTCTTGATCACCGAGAGCTGGGTCGCACCGGACTGATACCCCTCGATCAGTTCGTCCGCGCGGGCACCGTCAAGTCGCCGCCTGCGGCCCAAGTCGGCCAGGCGGTCCCATTCGGCGCGGTGCGCCGCTGAATACGCGTCGAGATCCATCTGCTTCAATAGTAGACATGGCGGAGTCCTGGAAAGCGGCCGATCACGGTGAAGATTCCCTGATCGAGCGAGAGCTGGTGACCGGAGAGGCCGTTGCCCTCGATGTTCGGCCGGCCAGCGTGGTCCTGCGCGGCGCCGGCACCATGATCGACTGGCTGGCCTATGTCGGCCTGTTCCTGCTGATGGTGTTGGTGGTGACGGGTCTGTTCGGTGACGGGATCGACACCGCCCTGGCCCAGGCCCTGGGCATTTCCGGTCTGGTCTTCTCCCTGCTGATCGTGCCGATGCTCGTGGAGACGCTCTCCCACGGCCGGTCGTTGGGCCGCTGGGCAATCGGTGCGCGCATCGTGCGTGACGACGGCGGCGCTACCGGGCTCAGGCATGCGTTCATCCGTGCCCTGATGGGAGTGATCGAGATCTTCCTCACCTTCGGTGGGCTCGCCGCGACCTGCGCCCTGTTGAACTCCAGGTCGAAGCGCCTGGGCGACCTGCTTGCGGGGACCTACAGCCAACACGAGCGCGTACCGCGGTTCACCGAGCCGAGTTTCGTGCTGCCGCCGGTCCTGGAGTCCTGGGCGGCGACGGTGGACGTCGCGCGGCTGCCCGACCGGCTGTCCCGCCGGGTGGCGCAGTTCCTCCGCCAGGCACACCAGCTCTCCCCGGCCACCCGGGTCCGGCTGGCGGAGAGCCTGGCCGCCGAGGTGGCCCCGTTCGTGTCTCCGCTTCCCTCGGTTCCGGCGGAGTACCTCCTGATCGGGGTCGCCGACGTGCGCCGCAACCGTGAGTACTCCGGCCACGTGCTCGAGCGCACCCGCCTGGACGCCCTCTCCCCCGTCCTCACCGGCCGGCCGCACAACTTCCCCAACCGCTGACGCAACCGCTCGTCGCGTTGGCGTGACCTGCTCACGAAAGGCGGATGCCGGCGGTGCGTTTCGCAGGTCGTCTCGCGGGGTCTCGACAGGCTCGACCAGCGTCGTGGGCACGTCCCCGAGGTCGGGTCGTGGATGCCTGTGGGTCGCTCCCCTACGGTGGTCGAGCTTGTCGAGACCTGCGCTCCGCAGGTCGTCTAGCGGGGTCTCGACAGGCTCGACCAGCGTCGTGGGCGCGTCCCCGAGGCCGGGTCGTGGATGCCTGTGGGTCGCTCCCCCACGTTGGTCGAGCTTGTCGAGACCTGCGCTCCGCAGGTCGTCTCGCGGGGTCTCGACGGGCTCGACCAGCGTCGTGGGCGCGTCCCCGAGGCCGGGTCGTGGATGCCTGTGGGTCGCTCCCCCACGTTGGTCGAG
>NZ_JAIEUL010000014.1 GCF_019599185.1 Cryobacterium inferilacus
GTGAAGCCTGGGGTTATCGACATCACTCTGCCTCCTACTGATCGTGAACTGACTCACAAGCAGCCTGACGCAGAGGGACGGGGAACAGTTGCGGGGGACTCGCGCGGGTTAGTCCTCGTCGGTGATGACGGAGAGCGTGACCGCGATGTTGCCGCGGGTGGCGCGGGAATACGGGCAGACCGCGTGCGCGGCCTCCATGGCTGCCTGAGCGGTGGCCGGGTCGGCGCCGGGGATCTGCGCCTCGATGGTGACCTCGAAGTCCAGGCCGGCGGCCATGCTGCCCACCAGGTTCACGGTGAGGGTGACGGCGGACTCGGAGACGTCGATCTTGTTCTGGCGGGCGGTGGCCTTGAGGGCGTTGTGGAAGCAGGCAGCCCAGCCGCTGGCGAAGAGCTGCTCTGGGTTGGTGCCAGGGCCGTCGTCGCCGCCCATGTCCTTGGGGATGGACAGGTCGAGCTGGAGTTTGTTGTCGCTGGTGACGACCTTGCCGGTGCGTCCGCCCCAGGAAGTGGCGGATGCGGTGTACATGGCGTTGGTCATGATTGTCTTCTTTCGGGTAGAGCGGAGGACACTGGACTCAGTGCTCGAACCGAGCACATCGCTAAAGTGCTTCGTATTCGAAACAACTCTATACACCCGGTAACGTGAGGACCGCCCATGGGAATTCCCGAACCAGCCATTTCGGCCGATGAGATGCGTGCCTGGGCGGCTCTGTTCGAGACGTCGAACATCGTGCAGTACGCGGCAGACCGCAATCTGCGCGACAGCGTGGGGCTCACCCTGGCGCAGTTCGAGATCCTGTTGCGCATCGGCGAGGCCGGCACAGACGGCCGCCGGATGACCGACATCGCCGACGCGCTCACGGTCTCGCGCAGCGGGCTGACCTACCAGGTGGGCCAGCTCGAGAAAAAGGGACTGGTGATGCGCGGGCCCGCCCCCGACGACGACCGCTCGGTGATCGCCCAGGTCACCCCGGCCGGCCTCGACCTGCTGCGGGCGGGCATCCCCGGCTACGTCACCCTGGTGCGCGAGATGCTCTTCGACCGCTTGAGCCACACCGACCTGATGACGGTCACCGAGATCCTCGACGACGTGCGCCGCCAACTCAAGGACCAGCCCAAGCGGTCGACGTTCCGGCGCGGGCGGCGCACCGGCGAGGTCGCCGCAGGGGCGGATGTTCCGGCCGAGCCGGCCGGGTCCGCACCCGAGTAACGCCCATCAGAGCCGGTCCGCGACGGGGTTGCATCCTGTGGCACGGTGGGCACACTGGGGAGATGAGTACCGCACCCGGTGACACCCCAGACGAGACCCGCTCCGTGGCCCTGGTGGAGGCCGAACGCCGGTACGTGTTGCTGCAGGGTGGCGTGCGGGTCGGCTTCACGACCTATGTCGACCACGGCCAGCAGCGGGTGTTCGTGCACACCGAGATCGACGCCGATCAGGCCGGCAAGGGTCTGGCGTCTGTGCTCGTGGCCGGGGCGCTGGCCGACGTGCGGGCCCGGCGGCTGCGGGTCGTGGCGATCTGCCCGTTCACGGCGTCGTACCTGCGCGGCGACCGCGAGTACGACGATCTCGTCGACCCGGTGACGCCGCGGCTGAAGGCCGATCTGCGCGCCGCCAAGATGCTCTGACCCGAGCCGCGCACCGGTGCCGTTCACCGGCCCGCGGGGGTACTGTGTGCAGCGAAAAGCAGGCCGACTCACAAGGAGATGCATCATGGCTGGAGCCGTTTCACGCCGCGACCGATTCGAACTGCCCGACTCGGTCCGGCGGTTCTTCGAGGGTGATTGGGATTCCCCCGCGCTGCGGGTGGAGGAGTATCAGGACGGCAGCACCCTGGTGGTGAAGGCCGAGCTGCCCGGCATCGACCCGGACCAGGACGTGGACATCTCGGTGTCAGACGGGGTGCTGCACATTCAGGCCGAACGTCAGGAACGCACCGAGCACAAGGAGAAGGGCGGCTACCGCACCGAGTTCCGCTACGGCTCGTTCGCCAGGGACATCCCGCTGCCCAGCGGCAGTAAGGATGCCGACGTCACGGCGAGCTACCGCGACGGCGTGCTCGAGGTGCGGGTGCCCGTGATCGAGCGGCCGGAGACCACGGCGAAGATCCCGGTCACGCGCGGCTGACGCGTGTTCCCCGAGGGCCCACGACGATCGGGCGATCACCGGGTCTGGCGGCGGCGCTTCCGCGGGAGGGATCGATGAACGTCGATCCGCATGGCAGGATGGAGGGATGGCGACAGTGGACATTCTTCAGGCCCCCGCGGATGCCCAGGCGGCGGAATGCTGTGCGCCGCCGGTGCGCCAGGCGCTCGCCGCCGAGGGTGCGGAGAAGCTCGCCCGCACGCTCAAGGCCGTGGCCGACCCGGCCCGCCTGCGCCTGATCTCGATGGTCGCAGCGCACGACGACGACGAGGCCTGTGTCTGCGACCTCACCGAACCGCTCGGGCTCAGCCAGCCCACGGTGTCGCACCACCTCAAGGTGCTGGTGGATGCCGGCATCCTCTCGCGCGAAAAACGCGGCACCTGGGCGTACTACCGGCTGGTTCCCGGCGCGCTCGATGCCCTGGCGCACTCGGTGGCCACGGTCTGACCCTGCTCGATGCGTGCATATGTATGGACGCACACGGGATACCCAGATAGCTGATGTAACGTCACTTTCCTGCGCCCGGGCCGATGACGCCCCCGTGGCGCTGGATTCCCTTCGACGGAACCGGTCCGGTTCCGCCGCTCCCGCCCTACACCGGCGCGCGTTCTAGCGCTCGCCGGCGAGTGGACCTCTGCCGAGGTCACGTGGATCCTTCGTCCTGATCCTGACTCGACCAGAGAGTTCCCCATGCCGTTTCACACCATCCACCCGCGCGACACGCGCTTCAGCCGGGCGGCCCATGCGCGGGGCTAGGCGTACGGGGTTCGTGGCCCCGCCGACCCTTCGCCGCAGCCATCCGCGCCGCCGCCAGGCGGCTGCCGTGACGGCCATGTCTCTCGTCGCAGCCCTCACCACGGTGGGTGCGCTGCCCGCGCATGCTGCCCACCTCGACCCGGGCGTGGCCATCCCCGTCGTGGCCGATCGGGCGGCCGATGCCGCGGCGGCCCGGCTCGCCGCCGGTCCGGTGCAGAGCATCACCGTGACGGCGCAGGCGCCCGTCGCCGTGCAGGTCGATACCTTCACGGGCAAGGAGATCCCGCCGCCCCCGCCGCCGCCACCTGTCGTCGCGCCCGCCGCCACCGCCGCGGTCGCCGCCGGTGTGGAGGCCGCACCGGCCGCCCCTGCCGGAGCCGCCGTGCGCTGGCCGTTCGCCGGCGCCACCCGGATGTCCGACGGGTTCGGCCCGCGGTCCGCTCCCTGCTCCGGCTGCTCCTCCTTCCACGACGGTCTCGACCTCAACCCCGGTGTCGGCGCCCCGATCGGCTCGATCGCCGACGGCATCGTGAGTTCGGTCACCGCCTCCGACAACGGCGGGCTCGGCGTGCACGTGATGATCGACCACGTGGTCAACGGTCAGCGGGTCACCAGCACCTATGGGCACATGCTCTCCGGCTCGGCAGCCGTCAGCGAGGGCCAGTCCGTCACGGCGGGCCAGCTGGTCGGCAACGTCGGCAGCACCGGCCAGAGCACCGGACCGCACCTACACCTGGAGATCTACAGCGGTTCCACCGCCCTCGACCCATACGCCTGGCTCACCGAGCACGCCGGACCGATGTAGTCCGGTCCCCGCCGGCCTGGCTGGCTTGGCCCCGCGTGGCCCGGCCTGGTCAGTCGGCCAGTGGCGCGACCTCGAAGTACAGGTGGGCGTGCAGGCGGCAGCCATCGTTGAACGCCGACCCGCAGGCCGGGCAGCCAGACACGCCCCGGTACTCATCGATGGACAGGGTGTGCCCGCAGGCGCCGCAGAGAATTGCCCGTTCGGCCCACTCGGTGGGTGCCCAGCGCGTGGCCGGATGCGTTTCGGCCTCGGCGTGGCACTGGAAACACGGGTAGAACCGGTCGCAGCAGCGGAACCTGATCGCGATGATGTCGGTGGGCCCGTTGTAGTGCACGCACCGGGTGTTGTCGTCGATGACGGCCCCGTGCACGCGAACGGCGGCTGGCTCGTTGGCCGCTCTGCTGCTGGTCACGTCGTCGCCTTCCTCGGGTTTCGCCGGTCGGTGTCGGCCGGGCGCATCCGCAGATACGCATCCGCAGATAACTGTGGCCGGTGCGGACATCTGCGCCCGGTGTGCCGGGACCATTTGTCCGCACCGGCCACAGTAGTCGAGGCGGGTGCGTCGAGGCGGGTGCGCGCGGGTACTACTCGGCGGAGGCCTGCTCCATGACGAAGGTCTCGAAGGCCGCGGCGTCTTCGAGGGCGCCGGTGTACTGCACGCCGTTCACGATCACCGTGGGGGTGCCGGTGAGCTTGTCCAGCGAGGAGTTCGGCAGCGGGTTGTCGAGGGCACGGTCGGTGGCATCGCCCACCCAGGAGCTGAACTCCTCGTCGGTGATGCAGGTGGCGACGGAGGCATCCGTCACGCCGGCGGTCTCGACGACGCTGACCAGCTCGGCGTTGGTGAGCCCGCTGGTGCCCTCGGTGGGCTGGTTGGCCATCAGGGCGGCGCTCACGTCGAGGAAGCTGTCCGGCGAGTAGTTGGCGACGCAGGAGGCCGCGTTGGCCGACCGGGTGGAGTACTTGGTGCCGTTCGACGCGTTGTCGAGGATGGAGATGGGGTGCACCTCGAGAGTGGCGGTGCCGGCGCTGACCCAATTGTTGATCTGGTCGGCGTTGGTGGTCTCGAAGATGTTGCAGTACGGGCAGAGGTAGTCGAGGTAGACCGCGATGTTGACGGTGTCGGAGAACTCACTCAGATCGGTGGGGACGGGCTCGGCGTCCGCGGCGGTGGCCGGGGTGGACACGGCGCTGATGGTGCTGCCGTCGCCCTCGAAGAGGATGCCGTCGCTGGCCATGTTCTGCGGGCCAGGCGTGGGCGGCTTGATGCTGCCGACCACGAGCACGGCCACGATGGCGGCGATCGCGATCAGGCCGACGCCGATGCCACCGCGGAGGAGCCAGCGGTTGCGGGTGTCGCGCTTCTTCTGCTGCTCCCGCTGGATGCGGGCGGTCTCGCGGGCCACATCGCGGCGGTCCTTTTTCGGGGGGAGCGGCTGGCCGGGGGATTGTGCGTTCATGGACTGCGTTTGCCGTTTCGTCGGGACAGATTCGCTCCCCACACTATCGACCGAAACTATGAGGCCGGTCGGGGGGTGCTGTGAGCGCGCTGGGAGGGGTGCGTCGGCGGGCCCAGAACGAGCCTAGACCGGATGCGACGCACCCCGGCAGGGACGTTCGACCCAGACCGTCGGGCTAGAACCAGGTGCTGAGGTGCGGGGCGTAGGCGGAATGCAGGGCCGTGTCCAGCCGGACGGCGGCATCCGTCGTTCTCTCGATGATGCGACCGGCGCGGGCGAGGTCGACGGCGCTCGTGCCGCCGAGGTACAGCGACGCCAGGTCGGCGGCCGAGAGGGCCACCTCGACCGTGCCGGCAGGGGTCGTGTCGGCGTCGCCGTGCGGGCGCACCCTGGCGGTGCCGTCGGCGGCCACCGTGAGCAGGAACCGGCCCTGGGCGAAACCGAGGTCGTCGGAGACGTCGAGCAGGTAGTCGCCTGCGGTGCTGTAGCGGCGGGCGCTGAGGGCCGCCGGAACGTCGAGGATGCGCAGCCAGAGGTGGTCGCGCTCGCCGGTCTTGCGCACGGCGCGGTGGTCGGAGACCTGCCAGGCAACCGGTTCGGAGACGCTGCGCAGCGGCGCCTCGATCTCGGAGACCATGTCCATCTCGATCACGAAGCGCCAGAGCGCGGCGTAGGCGTCGTCGGTGGCGGCGACCAGGTCGACCAGCTTGAGCCGGCCGGGCTGGCTCACTCCCTGCAGGGCGATCTCGTAGAGGGCGAAGCCGGCGATGGCGCCGTCGGCGTCGTCGTAGCGCACCGCACGGATGCCGCGCTTGTGCGCCTCAGGCTCGTTCGGCAGCAGGCCGAGGGCGCGCTTCCACCAGATCTCGCGGCGGTCGACCTCGCCCGGGGAGCGCTCGCGGGTGCGCTCGAAGACCGCGGGGCCGTCGGCCAGGAGCGACTCGGCACTGACGAACTGCACCCGCCCGGTCGGGGTCGGGCCGATCCAGCGGGCCCGCGACGTGTCGACCAGGTACGCGGCCTGCCGGGCGGAGGGGCCGAAACCGTAGCGGCCGTAGATGGTGGCCTCCGAGACGGTGAGCATGGCCAGCGGCAGGCCCAGCTGCACGGCGGTGCGGAGTTCGGCGGTGAGCATGGCGCGGGCGATGCCCTGGCGGCGGTGGGTGGGGGAGACGGTGACCGAGCTGATCGCCCAGCTGTCCAGGGCGGCGCCGCCGGGAACGGTGAGGCCCATCTGCCACGAGCGCACGGTGGCGACGGGGGTCTCCGGGTCGGCCTGCGACGCGTCCCACACCCCGGTGACCCGGTCGGTGGCGATGTCCTCGACCTGTACCTCGAGGGTGCCCTCGGTGGGGGTCACCTCGTGGAACCCGCGCGCATCCGCCAGCAGCCAGCGCTTGAGGCCGGCCTCGTCGGTGGCGTCGAGCACCGCGAGCCTGAGGCCACGCTCGGTCAGGGCGGCGGCGGATTCCGGGTCGACGGGTGCGGAGGTGTAGGAAGTCACGCGTTCAGCCTAGTCACGGCGGTGCCGGGGGCCGCGGGTTGACAGTGCCGGCTCTGGCCGGTCAGGCTGGTGAGCATCTTCCCCGTGATCGGGGGTTGTGGCTCGCTGCGGTGGCGCGGACCGGCAGGACGAAGGTGACCGGATGACGAGTACTGACCGCGTGGTGATCGCCCCGGACTCGTTCAAGGGCACAGCAACGGCCACCGAGGTGGCCAGGGCGTTGGCCGCCGGCTGGGCCTCGGTGCGACCGGCCGACGAGCTGGTGCTGCTGCCCATGGCCGATGGCGGCGAGGGCACCCTGGACGCGTTCGAACTCGCAGTGCCAGGGGCGAGACGGATGCCCGTGCTGGTGGTCGGCCCGGACGATCGCGCGGTGCGGTCGCACTGGCTGCTGCTGCCAGACGGCACCGGAGTGGTGGAGTTGGCCTGCACGAGCGGGATCACTCTGCTGGCCGAGCTTCGACCACTTGACGCCCACACCGTCGGCTTCGGCGAGGCCATTGCGGATGCGCTGCGGCACGGTGTTGACCGGCTCTACCTCGCGCTCGGCGGCAGTGCCTCGACCGATGGCGGGGCCGGAGCCCTGACCGCCCTGGGCGCGGTGCTGCTCGATGACGCGGGCCGGCCTCTGCCGCCGGGCGGCCGGGGCCTGGCCGAGGTGGCCGCGGTCGACCTCGCCGGCCTGCCGGCACTGCCGCCAGGCGGCGCGCTTGTTCTCAGCGACGTGACCAACCCGCTGCTGGGCGCGGCCGGCGCGGCGGCCGTGTTCGGGCCGCAGAAGGGCGCGGATGCCGGGCAGGTCGC
Source organism: Cryobacterium inferilacus (assembly GCF_019599185.1). Lineage (GTDB taxonomy): Bacteria > Actinomycetota > Actinomycetes > Actinomycetales > Microbacteriaceae > Cryobacterium > Cryobacterium inferilacus. The sequence continues at coordinate 7,479 of NZ_JAIEUL010000014.1, forward strand.
TGTGCTGGAGGCGGGGCTGGCTCGGTGGGCGGGGTTGCTCGGGTCGGTTAGAGGTGCCGGGGGTGCCGGAGTTGCCGGGTCGGCTGGACTCGGGTCGGCCGGGTTCGCGTCGGCCGGGGCGCCCGGTGTCGATCCGGCCACGCCGGGGGCCGGGGCTGCCGGGGGCGCCGCGTTCGGGCTGCTGGCCTGGGGCGCCCGCCTCGCCGCGGGCTCGGCCGCCGTGGGGGAGGCGCTGGGGGTGCCGGCCGGTGTCGCCGGTGCATCCGTCGTGATCACCGGCGAGGGCCGGTTCGACGCCCAGTCGGCGGCCGGCAAGGTGCCGTCGTACCTGGCCGGTCTGGCAGCGGATGCCGGCGCCCGCGCCCTGCTTGTGGCCGGCGCGATCGACGCCACCGCGCTCGCCGCCGACCCCGGCCGGTTCGCGCACGCCGTGTCGCTCACCGACCTGGCCGGCGGCAGTGCTGCCGCGATGGCCGACCCGTTGGTCTGGCTGGAGGTCGCGGGGGCACGGTTGGCGCGCGGGGCCTGAGCCGGCGCGCATTCGTCCGTGGCGCGGTTGGTGGCCCTCGCGCGGCTTGGCGTCGGGCTCGCGGCGCAGCTCGCGGCGCAGGATTGTGCTCGCGGCCCGGGTTGTTCCCGGCGGCACGAGTTCGAACACGGGCCGTGAGCACTTACGCGTGCCGCGAGCGCTAACACGTGCCGCGAGTCTGCCCGCGGCGGTCGCCACGGCTGCAACGTTGTAACTCACGCTGTATGTTCGGAGGCGAACCGGTAGTTGCCGGGGCGGTGGTGACGGTCGCGATCGCGGCCGGACGCATCCGCTCGGCGCGACACCGACCACCCAGGGAGCGAAATGGCAGCAACACTGCGCGATGTGGCGGCGCTCGCCGGGGTGTCGATCAAGACCGTGTCCAATGTGGTGCACGACTTCGAGCACATCCGCCCAGCGACTCGCAGCCGAGTGCGCGCGGCCATCGACGAGCTCGGCTACAAACCCAACATCACCGCCCGCAGCCTGCGCTCCGGCCGCACCGGTGTGATCGGGTTGGCCCTGCCCGAGCTCAGCCTGAGCTATTTCGGCGAGCTCGCGGACGCGGTGATCCGGGCGGCGGAGCGCGCCAACCTGGTGGTGCTCGTGGAGCAGACCGGCGGCGGCGACCGGGATCGCGAGATCGCGATGCTCTCCAGCGCCCGGCTGCAGATGACGGACGGGCTCATCTTTAGCCCGCTGGGCATGACCAGCGACGATGCCCAACTGCTCGCGGTGCCGTACCCGCTGGTCGTTCTCGGTGAGCGGGTCTTCGGCGGGCCGGCCGATCACGTGACCATGCAGAACGTGGCGGCGGCCCGGGCGGCCACCCGGCTCCTGATCGACCGCGGATGCCGGCGGATCGCCGTCATCGGAGCGCGCGCGGACGAAGCGGTCGGCTCGGCGGCGCTGCGCCTGCAGGGCTACCGGGAGGCCCTCGCCGAGGCCGAGCTTCCGTTCGATCCCGAGCTGGTGGGCGTGGCTGAACAGTGGCACCGGGTGGACGGCGCCGAGGCCATGCGGGCCATGCTCGCGACCGGCGTGCGATGTGACGGCGTGTTCGGCTTCAGCGATACCCTGGCGCTCGGCGCTATGCGGGAAATTCAGGCGGCGGGCCTGCGCGTGCCCGAGGATGTGGCTGTGATCGGCTTTGATGCCCTCGACGAGACTCGATTTTCGCTGCCGACGCTCAGCACCATCGATGCGGGCCGGGAGCAGATCGCCGACACCGCGGTGCGGCTGTTGGTGGAGCGGATCGCGGGGCGGAGCGAGCCGGGTGCGGTGCATTTCGCCGACTTCACCGTTCTCCAGCGGGAGTCAACTGCGGGTGAACGCGGGCCAGACCCGGCGGCCTGAACCGACCAGGGGTTGACGTCCCCGGTCGCCGCCCGACACAATGGGTTCACCATTTACAACGTTGTATTTTCTGAGAGTCGAGTCCCCGCATGACCACCGCACGCATCAGCATCGACCGCAGCAGCGTGGTCGCCACGCTCAACCGGCGCATCTTCGGATCCTTCGTGGAACACCTGGGCCGTTCGGTCTACGACGGCATCTACGAACCAGGGCACCCCGCCGCCAACGACGACGGTTTCCGCCTCGATGTGGTGGAGCTGGTGAAGGAACTCGGCACCACCACCATCCGCTACCCCGGCGGCAACTTCGTCTCCAGCTACCGCTGGGAAGACGGCGTTGGACCGCGCGCGGCGCGTCCGGTGCGCCGCGACCTGGCCTGGCACTCCCTGGAGACCAACCAGGTCGGCCTGCACGAGTTCGCCCGCTGGTGCGAACTCACCGGCTCCGAGCTCATGATGGCGGTCAACCTGGGCACCCGGGGCATTGAAGCGGCGCTGGACCTGCTCGAGTACGCCAACGGCGAGGCCGGAACGGCACTGGCCGACCAGCGGGTGGCCAACGGGCGCGCGGAACCGTACGACATCCGCATGTGGTGCCTGGGCAATGAGATGGACGGCCCTTGGCAGATCGGCTACATGACGGCGGAGGAGTACGGCACCATCGCCGCGCGCACCGCCGCGGCCATGAAGACCGCGGATCGGACCCTCGAGCTGGTGGTCTGCGGCTCGTCGGGGTCGAACATGCCCACCTTCGGCGACTGGGAACGGGTGGTGCTGGAGAAGAGCTACGACCACGTCGAGTACATCTCGTGCCACGCCTATTACCAGGAGCGCAAGGGCGACTTGGGCTCCTACCTGGCGTCGTCGCTGGAGATGACCTATTTCATCGACACGGTCGTCGCCACGGCCGACCACGTCAAGCACAAGCTGCGCAGCCAGAAGACCATTCAGCTCTCCTTCGACGAGTGGAACATTTGGTACCTCGACGAGCACCAGGCCTCGGAAGAGGTCAATGATGAGTGGCGCATCGCGCCGCGTCAGCTCGAGGACGTGTACTCGGTGGCGGATGCCGTGGTGCTGGGCAATCTGCTGATCACCCTGTTGCAGAACCACGACCGGGTGACCAGCGCTTCGCTCGCGCAGCTGGTGAACGTGATCGCGCCCATCATGACCGAGCCGGGCGGCGACTCCTGGCGCCAGACCACGTTCTTCCCGTTCTCGGTGACCTCGCGGCTGGCCCGCGGCGAGGTGCTCAAGCCGCGGATCGACGTGGGCAGCTACGACACCGCGCTGTACGGTGCGGCCCCACTGGTCGACTCCGTGGTCACAGTGGATACCGAGACCGGCACCTCCGCGGTGTTCCTGGTGAACCGCAGCCAGACCGAGTCGATCGAGGTGTCGATCGACGTGTCCGGGTTGGACGCATCCGTCATCACCGAGGCCGTCTCGCTGCACGACGCCGACCCGTACGCCAAGAACACGCTGGCCGACCAGAACCGGGTGGGTCTGTTGCAGCTGGAGGGTTCCGTGCTGGCCGACGGCACGCTCACCGTCACGCTGCCGCCCGTCTCCTGGTCGGCGCTCGCGCTCGGCTAGGACGAACGGTATCTCGCGAAAGCGGTGGCGTGGTCGCTTTGGATGGCGTCAGGTGACCGCTACCCCGCTTTCGCGAGCTGGTGCATCCGCGAGAGCGGTGGTGTGGTCGCTTCGGGTGGCGTGAGGTGACCGTTACGCCGCATTCGCGAGCTGTGCGGGTGCACCGCGAGACCGGCGCGCGCCACGCGGGGCGCGCACCGGACCCGGTCAGGCGCGGTGGGCCGCGTACTGCGCGCGGATCACCGGGCGGTGGTCGGGCGCCGGATGCGCCGCGAGGGTCACCGTCCAGGCCGGGCGGGAGCCGGTGAGCGCCCACGCGGCCTGGGCGGCGCCGCCGTCGGCCACGTACTCGCCCGGCTCCGGCACGGCCACTTGCGCATCGAAGACCTGCGCCGCGATGAACTGCACGGCCGGGTTCTGCGCGGCGCCGCCGATCAACAGGATGCGCTCGACGGTGACGCCCTGCGCGCGCACGGCGTCCATGCCGTCGGCGAGGCCGCAGAGCAGGCCCTCGATGGCGGCCCTGGCCAGGTTCGGCCGGGTGGTCGAGCCGAGGGTGAGCCCGAACAGCGACGCGGTGGCGTCGGGCAGGTTCGGGGTGCGCTCGCCCTCGAAGTAGGGCTGCAAGACCAGGCCGGCTGCGCCGGGCTCGGCCTCGAGAGCGAGCCGGCCGAGCTCATCGTGGCCCACCCCGAGCAGGCCGGCGATGGAGTCGAGGATCCGGGCAGCGTTGAGGGTGGCGATCAGCGGCAGGTGCAGCCCGCTGGCATCGGCGAACCCGGCGACGGTGCCTGAGGCATCCTCGCTGGGAACCTCGGTGACGGCGAAGACCGTGCCGCTGGTGCCGATCGACACGACCAGGTCGCCGGCCGCGGCGCCCAGGCCGAGGGCAGCCCCGGCGTTGTCGCCGGCGCCGACGCCCACCAGCAGGCCGGCGGGCACGCCGGGCAGCGCCACCGTGGTGCCGGCGGTGTCGCCGGGGCCGAGCACGCGGGGCAGCTGCGCGTCGTGGCCGAGCCCGAGCACGAGCAGCTCACGGTCGTAGTCGCCGGTCGCGGCCGAGAAGTAGCCGGTGCCACTGGCATCCGAACGGTCGGTGGTGAGTTCGGTGAGCACCGGGCCGAGCTCGCTCTCGCCGACCGGGCCGTAGCCACGCAGCCGCCAGCTGAGCCAGTCGTGCGGCAGGGCGACCGCGGCGACCCTGGCCGCGTTGGCCGGTTCGGCATCCCGCAGCCAGCGCAGCTTGGTCACCGTGAACGAGGCCACCGGCACGACGCCGGTGCGGCGGGCGTACTCGGCCGCGCCGACCTCCACGATCAGGTCGGCGGCGGCCTGCGCGCTGCGGGTGTCGTTCCAGAGCAGCGCCGGGCGAATGACGCGGCCGTGCTCATCGAGCACCACCATGCCGTGCTGCTGCGCGGCCACGGACACGGCGGCGACGTCGTCGAGACCGCCGGCGGCCTGGATCGCGGCCAGGAGGGCATCCCACCAGGCGGCGGGATCGACCTCGGTGCCCACCGGGTGGCTCGCCTTGCCGGTGCGCACCAGCGCGCCCGTGTCGGCATCCCGCACAACGACCTTGCAACTCTGTGTCGACGAGTCGACTCCGGCAACCAATGTCATGACCTGCTCCAAGCTCGAAAACCGCGGTGGGTGGGCATAACTCCTGCAATTTCTGTCCGAGCCGGATGCCGACCCCGGAATTCCGGGGCTGCTGGCATCCCGTACCGAGAATTGCAGGAGTTATGCCACCATCCCGGGTGGGAGGGCTTCCTCGCCGACGTCGCCCAGGGTGGTTCACACATAAAATGTTCTGGGACTAAACATATTCGCTTGGCGGCGCTGGATCAAACGGTGACGGATGCCGCCCGGCCGACTCTCCACCCGATGCCGCAGAAGGTGCGTCGCGGGCACGCGTGTGGGAGCGGGTGTGTTGATTCTGGTTGAATTTCTGATCTAGTTAGTGCCTTTTGCCCCCGTTATGGGGTAACTTGACGTACCGGGGGTCGCGGGCGTCGTCAACGCACCATCAGTGCCCCTCGATCGCAGGCAGGCACCACGATGGTTCGCAGTTCCCCCACCGCTCTCTGTTCCGCCTGACCGCCGGACTCGGCCTGACCGCGGCGCTGGTCGTCGGTGCGACCTCGTCGGCCATGGCCGCCGTCACCACCGACGGTCCGATCAACCTCGGCACCGCCGCCAGCTACGGCGTGCTCGGCGCCAGCACCGTGACCAACACCGGCCCCACCGTCGTCAACGGTGACCTCGGCCTGTCTCCCGGCACCTCGATCACCGGGTTCGGCGCCGCGCCCAACGGCACGGTCACCGGCACGGTGCACCAGACGGATGCCGCCGCCGGCCGAGCGCAGCGCGACACCACCACCGCGTACAACGTGGCCGCCGCGCTCGAGCCCACCCAGACCGGCATCGGCCAGCTGAACGGGCTGTCGCTCAGCCCCGGCGTGTACAGCGGCGGCGCGCTCAACCTCGCCAACAACGGCGAGCTGACCCTGGCCGGCAGCGCGTCCTCTGTCTGGGTCTTCCAGGCCGCCTCCACCCTCACCATCGGGTCGGCGTCCACCATCACCATCACCGGCGGTGCGTCCTCGTGCAATGTGTTCTGGCAGGTCGGCAGCTCCGCCACGATCGGCACCACCGCCGCGTTCCAGGGCACCGTGCTGGCGCAGGCGTCGATCACCGCCACCACCGGCGCCACCGTCGCCGGCCGGCTCCTGGCCCGCACGGCCGCGGTGACGCTCGACACCAACGTCGTCACCGCCCCAACCGGATGCGCCGCCCCCGGCACCCCGTCGGGAACCATCGCCCCGACCATCACCTCTGGTGCCCCGCCGGCCGCAACCGTCGGCACCCCGTACTCGCACACCGTGACCGCGTCCGGCACCCCCCGGCCCGCCTTCACCGTGAGCGCGGGCACCCTGCCCGCCGGACTGACCCTGGACGAGACCACCGGCGTCATCTCCGGTACCCCCGCCACCCCGGGCACCAGCGACTTCACCGTCTCGGCGGGCAACGGCACCGCACCGGATGACACGGCCGACTACTCGGTGCCCACGGCGCCCCGCGCGGTGACGCCGACGCCCACGCCAACACCGACCGCGACCCCGACGGCCACGCCGACGCCGACACCCACGCCGACGCCGACACCCACGCCGACGCCGACACCCACGGCGACCCCGACACCCACAGCGACCCCGACGCCCACGGCCACGCCGACACCCACGGCCACCCCAACGGCCACGCCCACCGCGACCCCGACCGCCACACCCACGGCAACGCCCACGGCGGTCCCGGTGTCCACCCCGACGCCCACGACCCCCGCGAACCCACTCGTTCCGGCCGGAGGCGGCGGTACCGGTGGCGGCGGTACCGGCAGTGCGGGCGGAGACAGTGCCGCCCCGGGTGAACTGGCCGAAACCGGCACGGACAGCGTCCCCCTGATCGGGCTGGCCGCCCTGCTCCTCGCGGCCGGAGCCGCCGCGGTGACTCTGGTGGGCATCCGTCGCCGCCAGGCACGCGGGTAGTTCGCAGCCGTCACACGGTGGGCCGCCTGCGCCCACCGTGCCCGGTGCGGGGAGGATTGAGCCCGGAACCGTGACCACACCAGCGGCACGGTGAGGCGCAGTGTGCTTCGATGGGTACCTGCGGATGTTCACCGGTCATGTCGGAGGCTCGCGGACCCACTCGAAAGGTCCCCATGAGCATCCCCGTTCCCCCTCTTGCCGCCGGCCCCGGTGACCCGGATGCCGACGCCGCGCCCGTCGTCGCCGCTCTCGCCGCCGTCGCGACCGTCACCGCCGTGCCCAACGGAGTCGTCGACGCGTTCTACCTGCTGCAGAACGCCGAGGCGCTTTACCAAACCCGACTGCGGGACCGCCTGGGCCTGCGCACCAACGAGCTCTGCGCCATGCAGTACATTTATCGCCTGGAGACTCTCGGTCGGGACGTGCGGGCGCTGGATGTCACCCGCAACCTCGGCGTGACCAGCGGTGCCACCTCGGTCATCCTGGCGCACCTCGTGGCCCGCGGCTATCTCACCCGCACGATCAACCCCAAGGACGGCAGGGGCAGGCTGCTGCACCTCAGCGAGGAGGCCGCCTCCGCGGTGAGCCACGCCCTGGACGACAGCCGCTCCGACCTCAGCCAGATCGTGTCCGGGTTGACGATCAGGGACTCCGAACGGGTGGTGAACCTGCTCGCCGCGGTGACGAAGTCACTGGAGCAGCGCGGGCACCCCGAACCGTAGGCACCCCGCATCATCGGCCCCCAGCACTAGCCTCGGCCGGGCGACGGGGCGAAGATCTTCCCGACGGCGCCGACGGCCGGCGCGGGAGGGAGACGCGTGCACGCCGACACCGGCAAGCCCTGGACGACCGCGACGTTGCGCCGCCGGTTCATCACCACGGAACTCGTCTCCGGAGCCGTGCTGGTGAGCGTGGTGATCGCCGTCGCCGACGAGTCCGGTGGCATCCTCGACGTCTTCGCCATCACCGTGCTCAGCCTGATCATCTTCTGGCTCACCGAGGTCTTCGCGCACACCGTCGCCGCCCAGCGCCGCCGACGGGACACCGATGTGCTCAGCGTGCGCAGCTCGGTGCGGGCCGCGGTGGCGGACTCCAGGGGACTGCTGCTGGCCGGCATCCCGCCGCTGATCTTTCTGCTGCTTGGCCTCGTCGGGGTCGGCGACGGTGAGGTGGCCTACTGGACGGCCCTGTGGGTGCAGGTGGCCCTACTCGCCGTGGTCGGCTGGATCGCCTTCGGCGGCCCCCGCATCGCCTGGTACTGGCGCGTCGGTGGGGCACTGGCCACGGCCGGGCTGGGCATGCTCGCGATTCTGCTCAAGATCCTGGTGCACTGAATCCTCGCACCGAATCCGCGTGCGCTGACCCGGTCGGCCAATCACCCCGCCACCCGGCCGAGATCGGGGCGGATGCGCTCAGCCGCGCTCGAGCACCCCCAGCTCGGCGCCGTCGGCATCGAGCAGGCGCAACCGGTCATCATCGAGCACGGCTACCCGGGCGTCGATCACCCAGGACGGGACCAGCTCACCCGCGCAGCCCATCGCGGTGGACATGCCACCGGTGGTCAGAATCGTTCCGCTGGGATCGACCACCCAGCGGCCCGCGTTGCCGTTGCAGCCGTCCGATCCGCTCCAGGTGCCATCCGCTTCGAAGAGCGCGTGCGGGTCGGTGTAGTCGTCGAAGCCCACCGGCACCCAGCGCCCGGCCAGGTCCTCGGCGGTGGCCGGCGTGGCATCTGCCGGTGCCGCAGCCGGCCGGGCGAGGGCCGCGCGCACCTCGGCCGTGATCGGCGGGGGTTCGGTGAGGGAGTCGATCACGGTGGGGATCGGGTCTGGCGTGCCGTCGATGGTGAGGGAGGCCAGCACGGCGCCGTCGGCGCCGGTGAGGTCCCAGCCGTCACCGGCGGGCCGATAGCCGGTGACGGATTCGAGCCAGGGCAGCTCGGGGAGGGACGCGCCGGGGACGCATTCATCGGTGGCGCTGTTGACGTAGGCGAGGAACAGGGTGTCGGTGGCCCGCCACGAGCCCGAGATCGGTCCGCAGTCCCGCCAGAGCTGGAACTCGTGCGCGTCGAACCGCAGCCAGGTGTGCGGCTCTTCGTCGGCGACGCCGGAGACCCGCCAGACGTTGACCAGCCCGATCGACGTGGACTCGGCCGTGGACCCCGGCCCGACCGGCGGCGACGAGCCGGCCGGGTCGCTGGCGCACCCCGTCAGCAGCAGCGCCGCCGCGCACAGCAGCGCCAGTGTCGGGTGTCGAAACCGGGCCGTACCCGCTCTGTTGCGACCCACTCCGTTGCGCATGCGCCACCCCCGTCTGCCGGGGCGAGCGCCCCGTTGCCGGTCAGGCTACCAGCGCCGCCGGCACCGGGTCAGGACCCCGTTCACCCGGCGGGGGCAACCTCGCGCCCGCCTCGGCTGGCACCTGCCCCGCGGTCCGGCGCCCTGCCCGCGGAGCGGCGCTGCGCCCGCGCAGCTCGGTGCGCGGGTCAGGCGCCGTTGCGCTGGTGGTGTGCCGCCCGCGAAGCGGCGCTACACCCGCGCAAATCCTGGGGATGCCGCACCAATCGCGCCGCACCCGCACCCGCACCCGAACCCCGCCACCCCGAACCCCGGCGCCCCGAACCCCGGCGCCCCGAACCCCGGCGCCCCGAACTCGCCACCCCGAACCCCGGCGCTCCGAACCCCGGCGCTCCGACCCCCCAACCCGCGCGCCCGGGCGCGCACGCAAAACCCCGGCCAGGTTGACCCTGGCCGGGGTGGATGGTGCGAGTGGCGATGCCGCACCCGCGAGAACGTACTCGCGGAGCAGCGGGCCGGGGGCTAGCGGGCGCCGAGCAGGTGCTCGAGCGCCAGCTGCTGCAGGCGAACGAAGCCGAAGCCCTTGCCGCCGAAGTACTCCTCGGGGGCGAAGTCCTCGTAGGCGCTGGTGTCGGCGAGGAAGTCGTCGTAGCTCTCGCCGGCGGCCAGGGTCGTCTGCGACAGTTCGGGCACGCGGGACGCGGCGAGCTGCTCCTGCACCTCGGGGTCGGCGCGGAAGGCCGCGGCACGCTCCTTGAGCAGCAGGTATGTGCGCATGTTCGCGGCAGCGGAGTCCCAGACGCCGGTGATGTCCTCTGTGCGGCTCGGCTTGTAGTCGAAGTGACGCGGGCCGTCGTAGGACGGTCCACCGTTCGGGCCGCCGTTTTCGAGCAGGTCCACCAGCGAGAACGCGTTCTGCAGGTCGCCGTGGCCGAAGACCAGGTCCTGGTCGTACTTGATGCCGCGCTGGCCGTTGAGGTCGATGTGGAACAGCTTGCCCTGGTACAGCGCCTGCGCGATGCCGGCGGTGAAGTTCAGCCCGGCCATCTGCTCGTGGCCGACCTCGGGGTTGACGCCGACCAGCTCGGGGCGCTCGAGGGTGGTGATGAACGCCATGGCGTGGCCGACGGTGGGCAGCAGGATGTCGCCGCGGGGTTCGTTGGGCTTGGGCTCGATGGCGAAACGGATGTCGTAACCCTTGTCGGTGACGTAGTCGCCGAGCAGGTTGACGGCCTCGCGGTAGCGGTCGAGGGCGGCACGGATGTCCTTGGCCGCGTCGTACTCTGCGCCCTCGCGGCCGCCCCACATCACGAAGGTCTTGGCGCCGAGCTCAGCGGCGAGGTCGAGGTTGCGCATCACCTTGCGCAGGGCGAACCGGCGAACGGCGCGGTCGTTCGAGGTGAAGCCGCCGTCCTTGAAGACCGGGGCGCTGAACAGGTTCGTGGTGACCATCGGCACGATCACGCCGGTGTCGGAGAGGACCTGCTTGAGGCGGTTGATTTCCTTCTGGCGGGCGGCATCCGTGGAGCCGAAGGCGAAGAGGTCGTCATCGTGGAAGGTGAGGCCGTATGCGCCGAGCTCGGCGAGGCGGGTGACGGCCTCGACGGTGTCCAGCTGCGGGCGGGTCGGACCGCCGAACGGGTCGGCCCCGTTGTAACCGATGGTCCAGAGGCCGAACGAGAACTTGTCGGCGGGGGTGGGGGTGAGTGTCATGTTCGGTGGCTCCGATTCAGCGTCATTGGCGATTTGTTGCAATTACCAACATATTACACGCGCCGGATGTTTTTGCCCACCGGAGTCTGTGCATCGTTGGAATAACGCCGGACACAACATATTCGGCCGGGTGCTCCGGCGCTCCGCGACGGGGTCGCCGCGCCGAGAATCGTTTCACCGACGATCCCTGTCTCCGCCTCGCGAGTATCCGGAAATTCGGGCAGAACCCCCTAAACAGGGGTATTTTCACTCGTGCCCCTAGCAAAAACCGCCAGAGGCGAGATAAGTTCTCTCCGTCAACAAAGGCCGCAAATGTGCGGTGGGTCAATCACAGCGATGTCCCGTTACAAGGAAGTAACCCAGACACGCGCTCGCCCCAATGTCGGGGGAGCGAGTCGACAGGTTTTCTTCCTCTGGCAGTCCCGCTCACGGCGGTGGCTGCGGTGACTGGCAGCTCTCAGAGAGGAAAGCTCCGAAAATGTCCAGAACTAAGAAATTCCTTGCCCTCGCGGCGACCGGCATCTTCGCCCTGTCGCTCGCATCCTGCGCGACCGGCGGCGAAAGCACCGACGGCGGTGGCGGTGACGCCGGCGCGACCGCCACCGAGTGCAACGTGGGCATCTCGATGCCCACCCGTTCCCTCGAGCGGTGGATCAACGACGGCGAGCAGCTCAAGTCGCTGCTCGAAGAGGCCGACTGCACCGTCGACCTGCAGTACGCCGACAACAAGACCGACCAGCAGATCAGCCAGATCCAGAACCAGGTCGCCGGCGGATCCAAGATCCTCGTGGTCGCCGCCATCGACGGTCAGGTGCTCGCACCGGTGCTCGCCGAGGCCAAGGCCCAGGACGCCACCGTGATCGCCTACGACCGCCTGATCAACGGCACCGAAGACGTGGACTACTACGCGACCTTCGACAACTACAAGGTCGGCCAGCTGCAGGGCGAGTTCCTCGAGACCGAACTCGACCTGGCCAACGCCACCGGTCCGATCAGCCTCGAACCGTTCGCCGGCAGCCCCGACGACAACAACGCCAAGTTCTTCTTCTCCGGCGCCTGGGACGTGCTGCTGCCCTACGTCGAGAGCGGCGTGCTCGTCGTTCCGAGCGGCCAGTCGCCCGCCTCCAACGACGACTGGGCCTCGATCGGCATCCAGGGCTGGGCCAGCGACAAGGCGCAGTCCGAGATGGACAACCGCCTGTCGTCCTTCTACACCGGCTCCGACACCGTCGACGTGGTGCTCTCCCCGAACGACAGCCTCGCCATCGGCATCATCGCCTCGCTCAAGTCCGCCGGCTACACGCCGGGTGCTGACTACCCGCTGATCACCGGGCAGGACGCCGACAAGGCCAACGTCCAGGCGATCCTGGCTGGCGAGCAGGCCATGACCGTCTGGAAGGACACCCGCACGCTCGGCGAGCAGGTCTTCACCATGATCCAGGAGATCGTGGCCGGCGACGAGGTCACCGTCAACGACACCGAGACCTACGACAACGGCGAGAAGGTCGTGCCGTCGTACCTGCTCGACCCCGAGGTTGTCGTCGAAGCGGATGTGCAGACCAAGCTCATCGACTCCGGCTTCATCCAGGCATCCGACGTCGGTCTCTAACCAGCCGATACGGCCGGCTCGCCCAGCCAGGGCGAGCCGGCCCATTCGACGGCACCCGCACGACGGATGCCGGACCACCAGCAAACAGGAGACGGCAGTGGAGCATTCGATCATCCTCAGGATGAACAACATCGTGAAGGACTTCAACGGGGTGAAGGCCCTCGACGGCGTGTCCCTCGAGGTCACGCGGGGGCAGGTGCACGGTATCTGCGGCGAGAACGGGGCCGGCAAGTCCACCCTGATGAAGGTGCTCAGCGGGGTCTACCCGGTGGGCAGTTTTGACGGCACCATCGAGTTCGAAGATCACGAGGTGGCCTACAAGACCATCAACGACAGCGAGCACGACGGCATCGTCATCATCCACCAGGAACTGGCCCTGAGCCCGTACCTGTCGATCGCCGAGAACATCTTCCTCGGCAACGAGAACGCCACCCGCGGGGTGATCGACTGGAACAAGACCAACCGGGAGGCGGCGCTGCTGCTGGCCAGGGTGGGTTTGAACGAGAACCCGGCCACCAAGATCCTCGAGCTCGGTGTGGGCAAGCAGCAGCTCGTGGAGATCGCCAAGGCGCTCTCCAAGCGGGTCAAGCTGCTCATCCTCGACGAGCCCACCGCGGCCCTGAACGATGAGGACTCCACCCATCTGCTGGGCCTGATCGACCACCTGCGCACGCAGGGCATCACCTGCATCATCATTTCCCACAAGCTCAAAGAGATCAAACGCATCGCCGACACCGTCACGGTGATCCGCGACGGCAAGACCATCGAGACCATCGACATGAAAGGTCCGGACGCGACGGAGGCCCACATCATCCGCGCCATGGTCGGCCGGGACCTGAACAACCTCTTCCCGCCCAGGGAGCCCGCCGTGGGCGCCGAGGTGCTCCGGGTGGAGAACTGGACCGTGCACCACCCCGTCGACGTGGCCCGCAAGGTCGTCGACGGCGCCTCCTTCACCGTCAAGGCCGGCGAGATCGTCGGCTTCGCGGGCCTGATGGGCGCCGGCCGCACCGAGCTGGCGATGAGCCTGTTCGGGCACTCCTACGGCACCAACATCTCCGGCCAGGTCTACAAGAACGGCACCGAGATCCACATGCGCACCGTGGGGGAGGCCATCCAGCACGGCTTCGCGTACGCCACCGAGGACCGCAAGCGCTACGGTCTGAACCTGATCGGCGACATCACCGTCAATGTGTCCGCCGCCGCCCTGGCCAAGCTCGCCAAGTACGGCGTGATCGACAAGCACCGCGAATACAAGGTCGCCGATTCCTACCGGCAGAAGATGAACATCAAGGCGCCCTCGGTCGCCTCGATCACCGGCAAGCTCTCCGGCGGCAACCAGCAGAAGGTGGTGCTGTCGAAGTGGATCTTCTCCGGCCCCGACGTGCTGATCCTGGACGAACCGACCCGCGGCATCGACGTGGGCGCCAAGTACGAGATCTACGGAATCATCAACGAACTCGCGGCCCAGGGCAAGGCGGTCATCGTGATCTCCTCCGAGCTGCCAGAACTGATCGGCATCTGCGATCGCATCTACGCGATCTCGGAAGGAAAACTCACCGGTGAGGTCGACAAGGCCGACGCCTCGCAGGAAACACTCATGCACTACATGACCGCAGGAAAGGACTGAGCGCGATGACCACCACCACGCCAGCGAGCAGCAAGGCGCCCACAGAACCACCCGTCAAGCGCCGGATGCCCAGGCTCTCGATCAATCTCCGCCAGTACGGCATCGTCGCCGCCCTGGCCGTGATCGTCATCCTCTTCCAGATCCTCACCGACGGGCGCCTGCTGCTGCCCGGCAACGTGAACAACCTCATCCAGCAGAACGCCTACGTGCTGATCCTGGCCATTGGCATGGTCATCGTGATCATCGCCGGTCACATCGACCTGTCGGTGGGGTCGGTCGTGGCCATGGTCGGCGCGGTCGCCGCGATCAGCATGAACAACTGGGGTCTGCCCTGGTGGGGCGCGGTCATCGTGTCGCTCGTGGTCGGTGCCATGGTCGGCGCCTGGCAGGGCTACTGGGTGGCCTTCGTCGGCATCCCGGCGTTCATCGTCACCCTGGCCGGCATGCTCATCTTCCGTGGCCTCACCCTGGTGCTGCTCACCGGCGGCACCATCAGCGGCCTGCCCGCCGAGTTCACCGCGATCGGCGCCGGTTGGCTGCCGTCGTTCCTGGGCGAGGTGGCCGGGCGTGACCTGCTCACCCTGCTGCTGGGCATCCTCACCGCCGTGGCCCTGATCGTTTTCTCGCTGCGCACCCGTGCCACCCTGGCCAAGCTCGACCTGCCGCGGGAGCCCGCGGCGTCGATGTGGACCAAGAACGGCATCGCCGCCATCGCGATCATCTGGTTCGCCTGGCTGCTCAGCGGCTACAGCGGCACCCCGATCATCCTGATCGTGCTCGCCGCGCTCATCCTGATCTACAACTTCGTGCTCAACCGCACGGTGTTCGGCCGTCACGTCTACGCCATGGGCGGCAACCTCTTCGCCGCCGTGATGAGCGGGGTGAAGACCAAGTGGGTCAACTTCTTCATCTTCGTGAACATGGGCGTGCTGGCCGGCCTGGCCGGTGTCGTCTCGACCGCCAGGGCCGGCGGCGCCGTCGCATCCGCCGGGCAGAACTACGAGCTCGACGCCATCGCCGCGGTCTTCATCGGCGGCGCTGCGGTGCAGGGCGGCGTGGGTACCGTGGTCGGCGCCGTGGTCGGTGGTCTGGTGATGGGCGTGCTCAACATGGGCCTGTCGATCCTGTCGGTGGATGCGGCTTGGCAGATGACCATCAAGGGCCTCGTGCTGCTGCTCGCGGTTGCGTTTGATATCTTCAACAAGCGGCGCGCAGGGGGACGATAGCCAGACGCCACCCGGCTGACGTCGGGACCCGCACCCCGAGAGGACCGTGACCCACCCGTGAGCCAAGCGTCACCCACCCTCGGGGTTCGGGGCGGCACCAGCAACGATCAGCTCCGCCGGTACAACCTGTCGATGGTCATGACGATGCTGCACCACGCCGGCGGATGCTCGCGGGCCGACCTCACCAAGCGCACCGGGCTGAACCGGTCGACGATCGCGGCCCTCGTGGCCGAGCTCGTCGACCTCGGCATGGCGTTCGAGGTGGAGCCGGAGAACGTGGTCGGCCGGGTGGGCCGGCCGAGCCCCCAGGTGGTGCCCAATCCGGGGTTGGCCGCGATCGCGGTGCACCCCGATGTGGACGCCGTCACGGTGGGGCTGGTGGGTCTCGGCGGTGAGGTGATCCGGCGCATCCGCTTCGACACCACCCGGGTGCCCACGGTCGCCGAGGCGATCAACGCGGTCAAGGCCATCGTCGACGGCATGCGCGGCGAGATCGACCAGAGCTACACCATCGCCGGGGTGGGGGTGGCGGTGCCGGCCCTGGTGAACTCGTTCGACGGCCGGGTGCTGATCGCCCCGCACCTGGGCTGGCGCGACGCCAACCTCGCCCGCGACCTGGCCAGGGTGCTGGACTACCCGGTCTCGGCCGGCAACGACGCCAGCCTGGGTGCGATCGCCGAGAGCATGTTCGGCGCGGCCCGCGGCATCAACGACCTGGTCTACCTCAACGGCAGCGCCAGCGGCATCGGCGGCGGCCTGATCATCGGCGGCAGCCCGTTGCGCGGTACCAGCGGTTACGCGGGCGAGCTCGGCCACACCCTGGTGAACAGCGCGGGCCGACGCTGCCACTGCGGCCGGATCGGCTGCCTCGAGACCGAGGTGAGCATGGCCAGGCTGCTCGCGGTGCTGAAGCTGCCCCGCGCCGACCTGGACGACCTCGACATCGCCCTCGGCGTCTCCCGCGACCCGGCCGTGCTGGCCGAGGTGCGCCGGCAGATCGAGCTGCTCTCCGAGGCCATCTCCAACTTCGTGAACATGTTCGACCCCGAGATGGTGGTGCTCGGCGGCTTCCTCGGCTCGCTGCTCTCGGTGGGCCGGGAACAGTTGACCGCCGCCATGATCGTGCGCTCGATGAGCAGCATCGGCCACACCGTGGCGATCGAGCGGGCCAGCCTGGGGTCGCGGCTGTCGCTGGTGGGCGCCGCCGAGCTGGCCTTCGCCGGGTTGCTCGACGACCCGGCCGGCTTCGTGCGCGGCCGCGCCGACCGCCGCTGATCTGGTATTTGTCGTCAATAACCACAAACTACTTGCGGAACTGAGGATGTCTGTCGTAGGCTCCCTTCGAGGCAGTCGAAACGTTTAGCGAAACGGCTGCCGCCCGGCGGCGAATCCGCTATCGGGCATCGAGTATCCGAACCGACGATGGAGTCTCTGGTGGCGAACATTCACGACGTGGCACGCGTCGCCGGGGTGTCGATCAGCACGGTCTCTTACGCGCTCAGCGGTAAGCGCTCCATCGCGGCCTCCACCAAGCAGCGCATCGACCAGGCCGTTCTTGAGCTCGACTACCGGGCCAACGCCGGTGCGCGGATGCTCAAGGGCGCCCGCACCCAGATCCTCGCGCTGAGCGCCCCGCTGCACGCCGGCACCCACGCCCCGGCCCACATGGCGTTTGTGCTCAGCGTGGTCACGGCCGCCAGAGCCTACGACTACGACGTGCTGCTGCTCACCCAGGACGAAGCCACCATGGGCCTGCGCCGAGTGGCGCGCAGCTCCCTCGTCGACGGCATCGTGCTGCTGGATGTCTCCACCTCCGACCCCCGCACCGAGCTGGTGCGCGAACTCGGCCTGCCCGCCACGGTGATCGGCATCCCGAACGACACCGCCGGCCTCACCTGCGTCGACCTCGACTTCGAAGAGGCCGCCGTGCTGGCCGTGCGCCGGCTCGTCGACCTCGGCCACCGCGAGATCGGCCTGATCGGCCAGGCGCCGCTCGTCTACGAGCGCGGCTCCAACTTCCCGCCGCGCTTCCGGGATGCGTTCCTGGCCGAGGCCGCGCGTCTGGGCGTCACCGTGGCCTTCACGCCCGCCGCCGAGGAGTCGGCCGGGGTCCGTGCGGCCGTCGACCTGGTCACCGCGGCCCTGCCCGGCATGACCGGACTCGTGCTGCACTGCAACGAACCCGTGCAGTCCATGGTGCTCGACGTGCTCGGCCAGCGCGGCATCAGCGTGCCGGGGGACCTCTCGGTCATCTCGGCCTGCTCCAGTTTCTCCACCGACCATCTCAACCCGCCGCTCGACGTGATCCCGCTTCCCGCTGACCAATCCTGTACTCGCGCAATCGAGCTCACGATGGCCCAGTTTGCCGGCGACACCGAGCCACACGTCGAGTACATCACTCCGACGTACGTCGAGCTCGGCTCGACCTCCGCCCCCACCCCGCTCTAACCGACCCGGAAAGGATTTCGGCAGCGTCACTGTCGAAACGTTTCGACAGTTCGATTCACCCGCAGCACCCGTTCCACCCCCGCATCACGCAGCATCCCGATGAATCACTACAAGGAAGTAGAACAGTGAAGAAAAACACGAGAACCCTCGCCGGCGTCGCCGTCCTCGGTGTCAGCGCGCTCCTCCTCTCCGGCTGCTCGGCCGGCGCGGCCGAGAGCGACTCCAACACCCTCAAGCTCTGGCACTTCGAGAGCGACACCAGCGCCATGGGCATCGCCTGGGAGGAGGCCATCACGGTCTTCGAAGAGGAGACCGGTGCCACCGTCGAGTTCGAAGAGAAGAGCTTCGAGCAGATCCGCTCCACCGCGAGCCAGGTGCTCAACTCCAACGAGGCGCCCGACATCCTCGAGTACAACAAGGGCAACGCCACCGCCGGGCTGCTGGCCAGCCAGGGCCTGCTCAGCGACATGGACGACATCTACGCGGAGTACGGCTGGGATGACGCCCTCGCCCCGTCGCTGCAGACCACGGCCCGCTACGACGAGAACGGCATCATGGGCTCCGGCGCGTTCTACGGCGTGCCCAACTACGGCGAGTTCGTGGAGGTGTTCTACAACAAGGACATGTTCGCCGCCGCCGGCCTCGAGGTGCCCACCACCCTGGCCGAGTTCGAGGCCGTCATGGCCGCGTTCGTCGCCCAGGGTGTCACCCCGCTGGCCGAATCGGCCGCGGAGTACCCGCTCGGCCAGCTCTGGTACCAGCTCGCGCTCACCCAGGCCGACCGTGGCTTCGTCGACGACTACCAGCTCTACACCGGCGACGTCGACTGGAGCGGCCGGGAGCTGACCTACGCGACCGAGACCATCAAGGACTGGACCGACGCCGGCTACATCTCCACCGACGCCACCGGCTTCAAGGCAGAGGATGCCGGCACCGCGTTCATCAACGGCACCTACCCGATCTTCTACTCGGGTTCCTGGTGGCACAACCGGTTCACCACCGAGGCCACCGGCTTCGAGTGGGGCACCTTCCTCTTCCCCGAGGCCGAGATGTCGCCCGGTTCCGCCGGCAACATGTGGGTCATCCCCGAGAAGGCCGCCAACAAGGACCTCGCGGCGGAGTTCATCGACATCACCATGCGCCCGGAGATCCAGGCGCTGATCGGCAACAACGGTGGCATCCCCGTCGCCGCCAATACCGAGGACATCACCGATGAGAAGAGCCAGGAACTGATCGGCAACTTCAACACCCTGACCGAGCAGGACGGCATCGCGTTCTACCCGGACTGGCCCACCGCCACGTTCTACGACGAACTCAACGCGGGTCTGCAGGAGCTCATCAACGACACCAAGTCGCCGGCCGAGGTCAACGAGCAGCTCGGCGGCCAGTACCAGTCCGGCGTCGACGACATCGTCGGCTAACCAGCCACCACCCCAGGCACGACCTCGCAGTACCCGGCCAGGGGCCCCACCGGGCCCCTGGCCCCCACTCGGAGAGTTGGAAAACGCATGACGAAAGCATCCGTAGCCGATGCGCCCGTTGTGGCTCGGAAAGCCGGCGGTCGATCAGCCGTCCGGCAGAGCCTCATCCCGGGAAGCAACCCCAGAACGTTCTGGATCTACCTCGTGCCCGGCCTCGCGCTGCTCACGCTCATCATCGTCGTTCCGCTGATCTGGAACGTCTACCTGACCTTCACCGACTACCGCGGCATCAAGCCGCCGGAGTGGGTGGGCCTGGAGAACTGGGTCAAGCTGGCCGGCGACACCACCTTCTGGACCTCGTTCAGCAACTCGATCGCGATGATCGTGGCCATGGTGGTCGTACCCACCCTGCTCGGCCTGGTGCTGGCCGCCATGCTCTTCGACCTGATCGGCAAGAAGTTCGGCGGCAAGATCGCCAGCTTCCTGCGGGCCACCTACTACCTGCCGCAGATCCTGCCCGGCGTGGTCGCCGCGATCGTGATCGGCTGGATCCTGCGCCCGCAGAACGGCGCGCTCAACCAGGTGCTCGAGGGTGTGGGCCTGAATGGTCTCGCCCAGAACTGGCTCGGCAACCCCGACACCGCACTGCCCAGCATCATGGTGATCATGATCTGGGTGCAGCTCGGCTACCCGATCGTGATCTTCATGGCCGCCCTGCAGCGCGTCGACCCCGAACTCTACGAGGCCGCCGAACTCGACGGCGCCAACTGGATCCAGCGCTTCCGCGCCATCACGGTGAGCATCATCCGGCCCGAGATCTTCGTGGTCACCCTCACCTGCACCATCGCCGCCCTGAAGGTCTTCGGCCCGATCTACACGCTCACCGGCGGTGGCCCAGGCACCTCCACCATCGTGCCCGCCTACTACGCCTACAGCGAGTTCTTCCAGAGCCAGCAGGTGGGCTACGGCGCCACCATCGCCACCGCACTCACCATCGTCATCGCCATCGTCTCGGTCGTCTTCCTCCTCGCCCAGACCCGGCTCGAACGCCAGGAAGAGGAACGCTAATGACCTCCACCATCATCGACGAGGCCGCGAAGGCCCCCGTCGTGGGCCCGCCGGCCCGGCAACCGCGGAAGCGGCGCAGCAGCACCACCCGTAAGACCCTGGGCGACTGGATGATCCTGGTCGTCGCCATCCTGATCGGCCTGCTGATCGCGGTGCCGTTCTTCCTCATCCTGATCAACTCGTTCAAGTCCCCGGCCGACTACAACGCCGCCGGCCCGCTCACCCTGCCCACCGAGCTGTACCTCGACGGCATGGTCAACTTCTGGCAGCGGGTGGACTTTCCCCAGAAGCTCTGGAACAGCTTCTTCATCTCCAGCGTCGTCGCCATCCTCGCCGTGCTGGTGTCGCTGCTGAACGCGTTCGCGCTCGGCATCGGCCGGGTGCGCGGGCGCACCTGGATCGTGCTGTTGATCCTGCTGGCCAACATGCTGCCGCAGGAGGTGCTGCTCTACCCGCTCTACTTCATGTTCAAGACCGTGGGCCTCTACGACAACCAGTGGGCCGTGATCATCATCTTCGTGGTCATCCAGAGCGCCTTCGGCACCTACCTGCTCGCCAGCGTGCTCGGCACCTTCCCCAAGGAGATCCTCGAGGCCGCCTCGCTCGACGGCGCGAACAAGTGGACGATGCTCTGGCGGGTGGTGTACCCCATCACCAAGCCCACCCTGAGCGTTCTGGTGATCTTCTTCTTCATCTGGACCTGGAACGAGTTCCTCATCCCGCTGACCTTCCTGGTCAGCAATGCCAGCCAGACCGTGCCCGTGTCGATCGCCGTGCTGCAGGGCGACCGGCTGATGGACGTCACCACCACGAGCGCCTCGGCGCTGCTGGGCCTCTTGCCCACCCTGATCTTCTTCCTCATCTTCCAACGCACCCTCACCAGGGGCATCACCGCAGGAGCAGTCAAGTAGTTATGAAATTCACCGATGGTTTCTGGCACACCCGCCCCGGCGTCAGCGCGTTCTACGCGCAGGAGGCGTACGACATCGAACAGATCGGCGCGGCCCTGCGCATCTCCGCGCCGACGAAGGTGATCGAACGCAGAGGCGACGTGCTCAACCGCGCCCTGCTCACCGTCACCCTGACGTCGCCGCTCGACGGCATCATCAAGGTGCGGGTGGACCAGCACACCGGCGCGAGCACCGGCCCCGGCTTCGACCTGGTCGGCGCCGAGGCGGATGCCGGTGTCATCGTGATCGACAACACCGGCGGCACCCTCACCGCCGGCCCGCTCACCGCCAGGGTGGCGCCGGGCGCCCCGTTCAATCTCTCCTTCGAGGCCGACGGCCGCACCCTGACCGAGAGCGGCCACAAGTCGATCGGGCACATGCAACTCGCGCCAGGCGCGCCCGTCGCCGCGGAACCGGCCGGGGTCTCCGGCGTGACCACCACCGGGCTGGCCCCGGCGGCGTCCTACACGCACGCGCAGCTCTCCCTCGGCGTGGGCGAACTGGTCTACGGTCTGGGCGAGCGCTTCGGCCCGCTGATCAAGAACGGTCAGACCATCGACATCTGGAACGCCGACGGCGGCACCTCCAGTGAGCAGTCCTACAAGAACGTGCCGTTCTACCTCACCAACCGGGGCTACGGGGTGCTGGTCAACCACCCGGAGCACGTCTCCTTCGAGGTGGGCACAGAGGCCGTCGAGCGGGTGCAGTTCTCCGTCGCCGGCCCGGCGATCGAGTACCTGGTGATCTACGGCCCCACCCCCAAGGACGTGCTCGAGCGCTACACCCGGCTCACCGGCCGCCCGGCCCGGGTGCCGGCCTGGTCTTACGGCCTCTGGCTGTCGACCTCGTTCACCACCCAGTACGACGAGGCCACGGTGAACAGCTTCATCGACGGCATGGCCGAGCGCGACCTGCCGCTGAGCGTCTTCCATTTCGACTGCTTCTGGATGCGCGAATTCAACTGGACCGACTTCGAATGGGACCCGCGGGTGTTCCCTGACCCCGAGGGCATGCTCACCAGGCTGCACGAGAAGAACCTGCACGTGAGCGCCTGGATCAACCCGTACATCGCCCAGCGGGCCGGCATCTTCGCCGAGGCCGCCGAAGCCGGCTACCTGGTGAAGAAGGCCAACGGCGACATCTGGCAGTGGGACTTCTGGCAGGCCGGGATGGGTCTGGTCGACTTCACCAACCCGGCCGCCGTCACCTGGTTCCAAGACAAGCTGCGCGGCCTCTTCGCCCAGGGTGTCGACGCCATCAAGACCGACTTCGGCGAACGCATCCCCACGGATGTGGTCTGGCACGACGGCTCGTCACCCGAGGTGATGCACAACCTGTACACCCAGCTCTACAACAAGGCCGTCTTCGAGGTGCTGCAGGAGCACCGCGGCGAGGGCGACGCGGTGCTCTTCGCCCGGTCGGCCACCGTCGGCGGCCAGATGCAGCCGGTGCACTGGGGCGGAGACAACTCCTCCAGCTACGAGTCGATGGCCGAGACCCTGCGCGGCGGCCTGTCGCTGGCGTTCTCCGGCTTCGGCTACTGGAGCCACGACATCGGCGGCTTCGAGGGCATGCCGGACCCGGCGGTGTTCAAGCGCTGGCTGGCGTTCGGCATGCTGTCCAGCCACTCCCGGCTGCACGGCTCCACCAGCTACCGGGTGCCGTGGCTCTTCGACGACGGCCGGGAGGAGCCGGGCCAGAGCGCCGTGGACGTCACCCGGCTGTTCACCAAGATCAAGCTCGCCCTGATGCCGTACCTCTACAACGTCGGGTTGGACGCGCACGCCAGCGGCACGCCGTTCATGCGGCCCATGCAGCTCGAGTTCCCGCACGACCCCGCCGTGGACTACCTCGACCGGCAGTACCTGCTCGGCCCCGACCTGCTCGTGGCCCCGGTGTTCAGCGAGTCCGGCGACGTGCAGTACTACCTGCCCGCCGGAACCTGGACGAACTACCTGACCGACGAGGTCGTCGAGGGACCGGTTTGGCGCCGCGAAACCCACGCGTTCGACAGCATCCCGCTGTGGGTGCGCGGGGGAGCGGTGCTGGTCACCGGCTCCCGCGACGACAGGCCGGACTACGACTACACCGACGAGGCCCTCGTCACCGTCTACCCTGGCGGTACCGGTGATGAACGTGCCGTCGACATCAGCAACCCGCTGGACGGCAGCCACGTCACCGTGACCGTCAGCACCGACGGCGAACACACCGTGGTCACCAGCGACTCAGCGGCGCCCTTCCGCGCCCGCCTCGCGGGCGGCCGCACCGTGGTCGCGACCCACCGAAAGGCACTACTCCGATGACCAGCACCGCCACCCAGGGGGCCATCGTCGGCACCATCGACTACCGGGATGCCGGGCTCGTCTTCCCGGAGTCGTTCCTGTTCGGCTCCGCCACGGCCAGCTACCAGATCGAGGGCGCCTTCGACGAAGACGGCCGCGGCCCTTCGATCTGGGACACCTTCAGCCACACCCCCGGCAAGGTCTGGAACGGGGACACCGGCGACGTCGCCTCCGGGCACTACCACCGGCTCGAGCAGGACCTGGACCTGATGGTGACGCTGGGCCTGCAGGCCTACCGGTTCTCCATCGCCTGGTCACGCATCCAGCCCACCGGCCGGGGACCGGCCAACGAGGCCGGGCTGGACTTCTACCGTCGCCTGATCGACGGCCTGCTCGCGCGGGGCATCCGCCCCATCGTCACCCTCTACCACTGGGACCTGCCGCAGGCGCTCGAGGACGAGGGCGGCTGGACCAACCGGGCCACCGCGTACGCGTTCGCCGACTACGCGGCGATCCTCGGCGAGGCGTTCGGCGACCGGGTGGACACCTGGACCACGCTGAACGAACCGTGGTGCTCCGCCTACCTCGGCTACGGCTCCGGCGCGCACGCGCCCGGCCGCACCGACGGCGCGGCGGCGCTCACCGCCGTGCACCACCTCAACCTCGCGCACGGCCTGGCGATCCTGGCGCTGAAGCCGCGCGTGAGCAACGACCCGAAGTTCTCCATCACGCTGAACCTGCACGTCATCCGCGGTGAGGGCGAGAGCGGGCCGGAGGCCGTGCGACAGATCGACGCGCTGGCGAACCGGGCGTTCCTCGGCCCGCTGCTGCATGGCGCCTACCCGGCCGACCTGTTCGACGACACGAAGGACGTCACCGACTGGGCGTTCGTCATGCCCGGCGACACCGAGATCATCCACCAGCCGCTCGATGTGCTCGGCGTGAACTACTACTCCACCACCCTGGTGCGGCTGTGGGACGGCGTGTCGCCCCGGCAGAACGCCGACGGGCACAAGGACGTCGGCGGGTCGCCCTGGCCCGGCGCCGACCGGGTCGAGTTCCTCGCCCAGCCCGGCCCGTACACCGAGATGGGCTGGAATATCGAACCGGCCGGCCTCGAGGAGCTGCTCGTGTCACTGCACGAGGAGTTCCCGAAACAGCCGCTCATGGTCACCGAGAACGGGGCTGCGTTCGCCGACACCGTGGTGCAGACGGATGCCGGCCGACGGGTGCACGACGTGGACCGCACCGACTACCTGCGCCGGCACTTCACCGCCGCGCACAGGGCTATGGCCCGCGGTGTCGACCTGCGTGGTTACCAGGTCTGGTCGTTGATGGACAACTTCGAGTGGGGCTACGGCTACTCCAAGCGCTTCGGCATCGTGCACGTCGACTACGACACGCTGGAGCGCACCCCCAAGGACAGCGCGCACTGGTACGCCGCCCTGGTGGCGACCCGCACCCTGCCGGCCGTGTAGCGATCGGCCCGAGTTGCCCCGGTGCGGGGCAACTCGGGCAGCCGGCGCGAATCCGGCTATGGGGTCTAGCGGGGGTCGCGCCAGGAGTGCTTCGGGGCGAACCCGAGCAGGCGGCGGGCCTTGTCGATCGAGAGCAGGGTGTCGGTTCCGCTGACCTCGTGGGTGAGCTCCACCCGGGGGAAGACCTCGGCGGCCAACTCGGTGCTGGGGCGACGCATCACGGTGTCGGCGGCGGCGATGATGAACCGCTCGAACCCGGGCGGGGCCACCTGCAGCGCCTTGAGCACGGCCTGGGCGCCGTCGCGGCCGTCGATGTAGCCCCAGAGGTTCCACTTGCGCAGCGTCGCATCCGCCTGGAAGGTCTCGAACCCGTCGTAGTCCTCCGGGTTCATCACGTTGGAGAACCGCAGCGCCGTGATCGACAGCTCCGGGTCCCAGCGCACCAGCTCGATGGCCATCTGCTCCTCAAGGTGCTTGACCAGCGAGTAGGTGCTCTCCGGCCGGGCCGGGTACTCCTCGTCGACGGGGATATAGGGCGGGTCGACATCGAACGGCAGACCGAGCACGGTCTCGCTGGAGGCGTAGACGATGCGCTTGATGCCGTTGCGGCGGGCGGCCTGGAAGACGTTGTAGCTGGAGAGCATGTTGTTGTGGAACGTGGCGACATCGGGCGCCAGGCCCGGCGCGGGGATGGCACCCAGGTGCACGACGGCGTCGAAGCCGTCTGCCTGGTCGTTGACGCCGGCGAAGGCGTCCACCACCTGGCCGTAGTCGGTGAGATCGATGCGCACGAAGCCCGCTCCGCGGCTGCCGGCCAGGTCGAAGTTGATCACCTGGTGGCCCTCGGCGCGCAGGTGGGCGAGCACGGTCGAGCCGAGCTTGCCGGTGCCGCCGGTGAGGGCGATTCTCATGCTGGGAAACGTCATGGACATCCTTGTCTGGAGCTTGTCTGAGCCGGGTCTGGCCCGATTTGTGGCGTTCTGCAACGTATCACGGCCGGTCGGGAGAGTTGCCGGGTATTCTGGGGTCCAGAGTGACTCGCGCTCGCAAGAACCGGGCGTAGGCCAGACGGAGGAACCGTGCAGGGCAGCAGCCATGACGACGTGCGTAGACACAACCTGTCGGTGGTGCTCCGACTGGTGCACCGCAGCGGTGCGGCCTCGAGGTCCCAGCTCACCAAGGTGACCGGCCTGAACCGGTC
This sequence comes from Cryobacterium inferilacus, assembly GCF_019599185.1. Classification (GTDB taxonomy): domain Bacteria; phylum Actinomycetota; class Actinomycetes; order Actinomycetales; family Microbacteriaceae; genus Cryobacterium; species Cryobacterium inferilacus. The sequence goes on from NZ_JAIEUL010000014.1 coordinate 33,824, forward strand.
CACCATCGCCGCTCTCGTCGCCGAGCTGGTCGAGCGTGGCCTGGTCATCGAACGCGAACCGAGTTCCACCAACCAGGTCGGCCGGCCCAGCCCCATCGTCAGTGTGAGCGAGCAGGTCGTCGCGCTCGCCGTGAACCCCGAGATCGACGCGGTCACGATCGGCATCGTCGGTCTCGACGGTCAGGTGCACCGGCGGGTGCGCTACCCCACCGACCGGTCGCCGAGTGTGCTCGAGGCCGTGAACATCGCCGCCGCCGTGATCGACGGCATGCGCGGCGAACTGGACGCCAAGTTCACCGTGGTGGGCATCGGCGTGGCCGTGCCGGGTCTGGTGCGCGCCCACGACGGCCTGGTGCGGCACGCGCCGCACCTGGGCTGGGTGGACGAGCCGCTGGCCGAGATGCTCGAGGCCGCCACCGGCTACCCGGTGCTCGCCGCCAACGACGCCAGCCTCGGCGCCATGGCGGAACGCTTCTTCGGCGCCGGGCAGGGCATCACCGACCTCATCTACCTCAACGGCGGCGCCAGCGGCATCGGCGGCGGCATGATCGTGGGCGGCGTTCCGGCCGGCGGCATCGGCGGTTACGCGGGCGAGTTCGGGCACACCAGGGTCAGCGACAGCGACAGGGTCGACTCGGCGGGCATCCGCGGCACCCTCGAGGCCGAAGTCACCCGCAGTGAGCTTCTCGACGTGCTCGGGCTGGCCGGGGCGGATGTCGACGAGCTCGAGCAGGCGCTGCTGGCGTCGACCTCGCCGGCGGTGCGCGCCGAGGTCAACCGGCAGATCGACCACCTCGCGGTGGCACTGGCCGGGGCCATCAACATCCTCAACCCGCAGCTGGTGGTGCTGGGCGGGTTCCTCGCGGCACTGCTCGCGGTGGATGCGGACCGGTTGCGGGCCGCCGTCGGCTCGCATTCGCTCGGCGCCGCGTTCGGCACCGTGCGGCTCAGCGCCGCGGAGCTCGGCGCCAACCTGCTCATGATCGGCGCCGCCGAGCTGGCCTTCGAGGGCCTGCTCGACGACCCCGCCGCCCTCCCCGCCGCCCCGGCCCCCGCCCAAGGCGCATAACAGGCCGGGTAAACATGCAGAAAACCCCGGATGCGCGCAATCTTTCACCGGAATGCATTGCCGGGGAATAGATCCGGGCGCCGGCGGCTTTTTTCACACGGGCGCTCGCCCGCTTTCCACCCAGTTCGATCCGACCGAGGACTCTCTTTCGTGACTACCGCCGTTATCCCCGTCATTACCGAGGCCCAACTCCGCTCCACCGGCAAGCACCCCGGTGACGCGCTGTCCCGTGGTCAGCGCGTGGTGTACATCATCATCCTCGGCGCACTGACGGCGCTCGGCCCGTTCACGATCGACCTGTACCTGCCGGCCTTCCCCACCCTCGAAAGCGAGCTCGGCGTCTCCGCCGCGGCCATCCAGCTCACCCTCACCGGAACCATGATCGGCTTCGGCTTCGGCCAGCTGATCGTCGGCCCGTGGAGCGACAAGGTCGGCCGGCGGCTGCCGCTGCTGCTCGCCACCGGCTTCCATGTGTTGGCCTGCGTGGGCGCGGCGCTGTCCAGCGACATCGTCACGCTCGGTATCTTCCGGGTGCTGCAGGGCTTCGGCGCCGCGGCCGGTGCCGTGGTGGCGATGGCCATGGTGCGCGACCTCTTCGGCGGCAAGCCGCTGGTCAAGATGCTCTCCCGCCTGGCCCTGGTCAGCGGCCTGGCGCCCGTGCTCGCCCCGGTCATCGGCTCGCAGCTGCTGCTCGTGATGCCGTGGCGCGGCATCTTCTGGGTGCTCGCCGCCTATGGGGTCATCGTCATGGTGGCCGTGGCCGTGTGGATCGTCGAGACCCTGCCGCAGGAACGCCGCACCGTACCGGGGCACTCCAGCCTCGGCCAGCGCTACCGCGCCGTGCTCAGCGACCGCACCTACGTGGGTGTGCTCATCATCGGCGCGATGACCTTCACCGGTCTGTTCTCCTACCTCTCCGCGTCGCCGTTCCTGTTCCAGCAGGTCTACGACTTCAGCGCCCAGGGCTACGGGCTGCTCTTCGCGATCAACTCCCTCGGCATCGTGGTGGGTGTGCAGACCAGCTCGCGCCTGATGCACCGCCACAACGTCGGCCCGCAGAACATCCTGATCGGCGCCACCACGATGCTCGTGCTCACCTCGGCGGCCATCTTCATCCTCGACCTGCTCGGTGCCGGCCTCTGGGGCACCCTGATTCCGCTGTGGTTCTTCATCGCCTCCTGCGGTTTCACGTTCCCCACCGTGCAGGTCATCGCCCTGAACGCGCACGGCAGCGAGGCCGGTACGGCCGCATCCCTGCTCGGAGCGGCCAACTTCGGCATCGCCGGCCTGATCTCCCCGATCGTGGGCCTGCTCGGCGTCGGAACGGCCGTGCCGATGGCATCCGTGATGGGCGTCGCCGCGATCATCTCCCTCCTCAGCCTGTGGATCATCGTGCGCCCCCGCACGGTCGAGTCGCTCTCGCACTGATCCTTGGCCACGACCCCCCAACGGGGCGCGACATATGGAAGACTCTCGAAGGTGACGAATCCTGTGCTGACCGGTCCGGATGCTGCCTCGAACCCGGCAGCGGGTGTGCTGGAGCGTAATCGCGTCTCGGTGGCGGGCGATGCGGCCAAGCCCGCGATCATCTTCGGGGCTGGCTACGGCACCAGCCAGGACATGTGGCGCCTGGTCGCACCGCAGTTCACCGACCGGTACTTCGTGGTGCTCTTCGACAATGTCGGCTCGGGCGAGACCGACGTGTCGGCGTACGATCGCCGCAAGTACGACTCGCTGCGCGGCTACGCGGCCGACCTCCTCGAGATCATCGGGGTGCTCGATCTGCACGACGTGGTCTTCGTCGGGCACTCGGTGAGCGCCATGATCGGCGCTCTCGCCGCCATCGCCGAGCCGCAGCGCTTCGCCAGGCTCATCATGCTCGGCCCGTCGCCGCGGTACCTGAACGACGAGGGGTATCTGGGCGGCTTCGAACGTTCCGATGTGGATGCATTGCTGGACGCCATCGAGGTCGACCACGCCAGCTGGGCCCGCGACATGGCGCCGGCGCTGATGAAGAACTCCGAACGCCCAGAGCTCGCCGCCGAGCTGGCCGACAGCATGGCGCGCAGTAGCACCATGGTCGCCCAGCACTTCGCCAAGGTCACGTTCCTCTCCGACCTGCGCCGGTACCTCAAGGACATCCGCACCCCCACGCTCATCCTGCAGTCCGCCGACGACCTGATCGCGCCGATCCAGGTGGGGGAGTACCTGCATGAGCACATCAGCAACAGTGAACTCGTCGTGTTGAACGCGGCCGGCCACTACGCCCACCTGTCCGATCCTGCCGAGATCGAGCGGCAGATCCGACGTTGCCTGTGACCCCGGACAGCATCTCTCTGGCGCTCTTCCAGCAGGCGCCGGCCGGACTGTTCGCGATGTCGACCGAGGGGGTCATCCGCTCCGCCAACGACACCTTCTCCGATTGGACAGGCTACCCGCGGGAAGATCTCGTCGGTCGGTACTTCCTGTCGCTGCTCTCCCGGGGCAGCGCGCTGGTCTTCGAGACTCGGTTCATGCCGCTCCTGCAGACCCAGCACACCCTGAGCGAGATGATGCTCACCCTGGCCACCCGCACGGGCGGCACGCGGAATGTGCTGGTCAGCTCGGTTCTAGACGAGTCGGGTGCCGCACCTGTCGTCTACGCGGCGGTCTTCGACGCCGGCAACCGGCTCCGGTACGAGCGCGACCTCCTCGACGCCAGACGCACGGCCGAGACGGCGATGGCGCGTGTGCGCATCCTGCAGGAGGCCGCCGCCGGGCTCGCACCGGCCAGCACCCTGGCCGCGTTCGGCTCTGCGCTGCGGGTGGCCGCCGAGATGGCCACGGATGCCGCGTCGGTGTCGGTCATCGTCGCCGAGCCCGACGGCAGCCTGGAACTGGTCTCGGGCGACCGGCCGCTGAGCCCAACGCACGAGCTGGCCGGCCTGCTCCCGGTGCTGGAGTGCCTGCGCACCGGCGAGCCCGTGCTGTGCTGCAACCCGGCCGAGATCGCGGCGCGGTATCCCGACCTCGCGGCCGGGCTCGACGCCGAGGGGGTGGAAGCGCTGGTGGTCATCCCGGTGATCGAGGATGCCACCGTGGGCGGCGCCATCGCCTGCTGGTTCCAGCGCCCGCGTGAGCTCGACGAGGACCTGCTCGACCTGCTCGCCGCACTCGCCACGCAGGGGGCGCCCGTTCTGCAGCGCATCCATCTGCAGCGTCGCATCGAGCACCAGTCGCTGCACGACTCGCTCACCGGCCTGCCCAACCGGCGGTCGCTGCAACGCCGGCTGCGGCTGGTCCTGGGCGATGCCGAGCGGCTCGGTCATGCTGTGGGGGTGCTGTTCCTCGACCTGGACGGCTTCAAGGCCATCAACGACGACTTCGGCCACGAGGCCGGCGACCAGGTGCTGCAACAGGTCGCCGGGCGGCTGCTGCGCACCCTGCGGGTCGGCGACCTGGCCAGCCGGTTCGGCGGCGACGAGTTTGTGATCGCCTGCGACGGTATCGACGAAGAGACCGTGCTCGACGTGGCGCGGCGCATCCGTGCTGCGGTGAACGAACCGTTGGACGGCCTCGCGCGCGGCTCCACAGTGTCGGCCAGCATCGGCATCAGCCTCTTCACCCCCGGCGGGTCCACGCAGACCACACCGGATGCCCTCATCCATCTCGCCGACGAAGCCATGCTGGCCTCCAAGCGTGCGGGCAAGGGCCGCGACACCCTCGTCACGGCCTGACCCGGCGGGCCGGGGCCAGGCCGTGAGCGGTCAGCGGGCGGCGGCTGGCGTGCTCTGCTCGGCTGGCGCGTCGGTGCCGAGGTGGTGCAACTGCTCGGCATGACCGCGTGCTGCGTGTGCCTTGTCGTCCCCGTTCTCGTAGGCGTTCTCGGCATGCAGGCTGATGTCCAGGCCGCGCGCCTCGACGGGCCCGTCGACACGGATGCCCACGGTGAGGTCGAGCACCTTGGCGATCAGCCAGGTGATGGTGAAGGTGTAGCCGAAGACCGCCAGGATGGCCACGGCCTGGCGACCGAGCAGCTCGAAACCCCCGCCGTAGAGCAGGCCGGTGGCACCGCTGGGCGCCTCGGGTGTGGCCAGGATGCCGATCAGCAGGCCTCCGACGACGCCCCCGACGAAGTGCAGGGCGGTGACGTCGAGGGCGTCATCGAAGCCGAGCTTGTACTTGATCGAGACGGCGAAGTAGCAGACCGCTCCGGCGGCCCCGCCGATGGCGAGTGCGGCCAGCGGGGTGACGGCGCCGCAGGACGGGGTGATGGCCACGAGAGCGGCGATGGCACCGGAGGAGGCGCCGAGCGTGGTCGAGTGACCGTCCCTGAGCTTCTCCACGACCAGCCAGATGATGACGCCGGCACAGGTGGCGGCCACGGTGTTGAAGACGGCCACGGCCGCGTTGTTGTCTGCGGCACCGAGTCCGCTGCCGTCGAAGCCGATCCACCCCGTGAAGAGCAGCCCGACACCCAGCAGGGTCAGCGGCAGGCTGTGCGCCTTGGGCTGCACGGGCCAGCTGCGGCGCTTGCCCAGCACTAGGGCTAGAGCCAAGGCGGCCACTCCGGAGTTGACGTGGATGGCGGTGCTGCCGGCGTAGTCGATGGCGCCCAGGGTGTTGGCGATCCAGCCGCCCGTGACGGAACCGTCGGCGGAGTCGAAGGCGAAGACCCAGTGCGCTACCGGGAAGTAGACCAGGGTCACCCAGATGCCCGCGAAGAGCAACCAGGCACCGAACTTCATCCGGTCGGCGGCCGCGCCGGCCACGATGCCCGCCGTCAGACCCGCGAACATCAGGTGCAGGGCCGCCAGGGCGAGCGGCGGCAGGGCGGCACCCTCCGGAGCGGTCAGTAGCTGGCCGAGCCCGGCGTACTCGAGCGGGTTGCCGAGCAGGCCCAGGCGAGGGAATCACCGAACACCGCGGAGTAGCCGAAGGCCACCCAGAGCACACCGACGACGCAGAACGATCCGAAGACCATCAGCATCATGTTCATGGTGGTTTTGCGGCTGACCATGCCGCCGTAGAACAGGGCGAGGCCCGGGAGCATGAGGGCGACGGCGACGACGGCGGTGAGAACCCACGCCGTGTTGCCCGCGGTGGTGGCAGTGTCCATTCGATTCTCCAGAGGCTAGATAACGCCGCACGCCGCCCAGTGCGGGCACCAGCGTTTCGATACGTTATCTATATTTGTGGAGAGGACCTTTCAATGCTGTATCGAATTCGTTTCGAGTGCGTTAACTCTCGCCGGCCTCGGCGGCGCCCGCTGAAAGTTCAGTCGCGGCGGCCCGGATGGCGGCCAGGTCATCTCGGTGCGCGAGAAGGCGGGTGATGGTGGTGTCGGCGCTGAGCCGGCAGACCTCGTCGGCGGAGTACGAGAGCACGCCGGGCAGTGGTAGGCGATAGTGGCGCTGCAGGCCTTCGTTCAGGCCCAGCGCTGCTGTGGCCGCGTCGGCCGGGTCGACGGCATCGAATTCGCCGGCGTCGACGCCCTGCCGCACCAGAGACTCGATCATTCGGTGAAGCTGGGCATAGTCATCGAAGAAGGCGCCGAAATTCTGCGGCTGCAGGCGGGCCACTCGCTCAAACTCGTAGAAGTCCAGGGGTGCGCTGCACAGCTGCAGCACGTCGGCGTGTAGCACCGCGTACAGTCGGGGGGCCACTGGCCCCGGCTGCGCCTCGAGCACCGTCGCGAGCGCCAGGGAGCTGCGGTTCTCCTCGAGCAGGGTCTGAAGGATCAACTCCTTGCGGGCGAACCAGTAGTAGAGCGACGACTGGCGCAGGCCCGCGCTGCGCGCGATCTCGGTCATGGTGGTTTCCGCGTAGCCCTTCGCCACGAACAGAGCGGTGGCCTCGCGGATGATGTCCAGCCTGGGTGACCCGGTCGCTTCGCCGCTCAGGCGCGGCCGCCCGACGGTGGGTGGTGCCGAATCGCTTGTCATAACCAGCCTCTGTGCTCATGTCGTCGTGCTCTGGCACAAGCCTATCCAGAAGGATTAACCCGGCCGAAACAATATCGAAACTGTATTGAAATTGCGTGGCCGCAGGCTTTCGATAACTTATCGAAAAGGCATTCACCGGATGCCGTAGCGCACTGGACTCGGAGACACCATGAAGACAGAAACCGCACAGACCGCCGTCGACACCGTGCAGCAGAAGCTCAGCGAAGCCGGGGTGAAGTACGCGATGTCGAGCTTCGTCGACCTGCACGGCAACATCAAGACGAAGTTCGTTCCGCTGGCGCACCTGCCGCAGATGGCCGCCGGCTCCGAGTTGTTCACCGGTGCGGCCCTGGACGGACTGCCGCAGGACATCAGCGACGACGAGCTCGCCGCGATCCCCGACCTGGACAGCGCCGTGCAACTGCCCTGGCGCAAGGAGGTCGCCTTCTTCGCCAGCGACCTGCACACCGGCGGCAAGCCATTCGAAGCGGCGTCCCGCAACATCCTCAAGCGCCAGCTCGTCGCGGCTAAGGAGATGGGCTTCACCTTCAACCTCGGCATCGAGACCGAGTTCTTCGTACTCAAGGACACCCCGGACGGCCCGGTCGAGGTCAGTGACCGCGACAACCTCAGCAAGCCCTGTTACACCGCGCCGGCCGCGCTGGACAACTTCGACTGGCTCACCGAGATGGTTGAGGCCATGAATGACATGGGCTGGGGGGTCTACTCCTTCGACCACGAGGATGCCCAGGGCCAGTTTGAAATCGACTTCAAGTACTCCGACGCACTCACCATGGCCGACCGCGCCGTGTTCTTCAGGCTCATGGCCAACGAAATGGTGCGCAAGCACGGTTACTTCGCCACGTTCATGCCCAAGCCTTTCGCTGACCGCAGCGGATCCGGTGCGCACTTCAATATGTCTCTCGCCGACGCCGTCACCGGCGTCAACCTCTTCGAAACCGATGACGACCCACGCGGGTGCGGCGTCTCCGAACTGGCCTACCAGTTCATCGCCGGTGTCCTCAAGCACGCCCCCGCCATCTGCGCCGTTATCGCCCCCACGGTGAACAGCTACAAGCGCCTGGTGCGCAAGGGCAGCATGTCCGGTTCCACCTGGGCGCCGGTGTTCGTCAGCTATGGCAACAACAACCGCACCAACATGATCCGGATCCCGAAGGTCGGTGGCCGGGTGGAGTGCCGGGCCGCCGATATCAGCTGCAACCCCTACCTCGGCGCCGCGATCATCCTGGCCGCGGGCCTCGAGGGTATCCGTGAGAACCTCGACCCCGGCGCGCCGCACACCGAGAACATGTACAACTACACCGAGGCCGAGATCCTGAAGAACGGCCTGGGCCTGCTTCCGCGAAGCCTGGGCGAGGCCGTGGAGGAGTTCGCCGCCGACAGCCTCTCCCGCGACGTCTTCGGCGACATCATGTACAACGCCTACATCGACTACAAGGGCCAGGAATGGAACGAATACCAGGCCCACGTGTCCGAGTGGGAGACCAAGCGCTACCTGAAGTTCTTCTAGGCGGTCGCCAGGTGCACAGGGAATTCGCCCTCGGCAGGTTCGAGCTGGTCTCCGGCTCGAACCTGCCCGATGCCACGCTGGCGTATCAGACCCACGGTGTGCTCAACGAGGCCGGGGACAACTGCATTCTGCTGCCCTCGTACTACACCGGCACGCACGCGAGCTATCAGCCCTGGATCGGGCCCGGCCTGCTGGATCCAGAGCGCTGGTTCATTGTCGCGGTGAACATGTTCGGCAACGGACTGTCCACCTCGCCGTCGGCTGCCGCGCCCCTGATTCGCGGAGCGGCGTTCCCGTCGGTCAGCATCGCCGACAACGTGATCGCCCAACATCGCCTGCTGGCCGGCCTCGGTGTCCGACGCATCCGGCTCGTGGCCGGCTGGTCGATGGGAGCCCTGCAGGCCTACGAATGGGGCCTTCGGTACCCGGAGATGGTCTCGAGCCTGCTCCCCATCGCGGGTGCTGCCCGCTGCTCGCCGCACAACTTCGTCTTCCTCGAGGGGGTCAAAGCGGCGCTCACGGCCGACCCCTCATTCGACGAGGGCCGCTACTCGACGGCTCCGACGAGAGGGCTGCGGGCCTTCGGAACCGTGTACGCCGGCTGGGCCTACTCGCAGGAGTTCTTCCGAAACGAGGTCTACCGTCAGGTGGGTTACGACAGCATCGAACACCTGCTCTCGGCCTGGGCGGCAGACCACGAGCAGATGGACGCGAACAACCTGCTGGCCATGCTCGATACCTGGCAGCGAGCGGATGTGGGCGACGGACGCAGCGGGTTCGAGGCCGCCCTGGGCCGGGTGCAGGCACGCACCATCGTGATGCCGAGCAGCACCGACCTTTACTTTCCCGTTGCCGACAGTCGAATCGAAGCGGAGCTCATGCCCCACGCGGAAATGCGCCCGCTCGACTCCGACCTGGGGCACATTGCCGGTCGTCCGGGCATCCGTGCGGCCGAGACGACGCAGATCGGCGCGGCCATGCGCGAGCTGCTGGCCGGGTGAGCTCGACTGGGTGGTAGCGGGTTCTCGGCGGGCAGGGCGAACGATCTAACATGGGCTGATGGACCCGTCCCGCCCGCCCGAGTATGAGCCCACCGCAGCCGAGACCCAGGCGCCGACCGCCGCGACACCCGAGAAGGCCGCGGATGCGCCCTCCCGCCGCATCGCCAGACGCTGGCCGCTGATCAGCGGTGCGGTCGCCGTGGTGCTCGCGTTCATCCTCGGCGCCCTCATCCTGCTCCGCGGCAACGGCAGGCCCATCGAGGCGGATGCGGAGTGGATGGAGGAGATCCTCGAGCACCGCTCCCCGATCTGGGAGGTCCCCGCGCTGGTGATGAACTTCCTCGGCGCCGGCATCGCCGGGGTGTTCGTCATCCCGATCGCGATCGTCGTGCTCCTGCTCGTGCTGCGGCGCCCGTGGGCCGCGCTGTACTTCGTGATCGCCACCGTCGTCAGCGCCGGCCTGGTGCAACTGCTCAAGACCCTGTTCGGCCGGGCCCGCCCAGAAGACATGCTGATCACCTCTGACTTCGGTTCGTTCCCGTCCGGGCACGTCGCCAACGCGGCGACCATGGCGGTGGCGCTCGGCATCATCTTTCCCTGGCTCTGGGTGTGGATCGCCGGGGCCGTGTACACGGTGGCGATGATGGTGAGCCGCACCTACCTCGGCGCGCACTGGCTCACCGACACCATCGGCGGCCTGCTGCTCGGCGCCGGCGTGGTCATCGTGCTCTGGGCGCCGCTGGCGGCCAAGCTCGACGGCGAGAACACCAAGGCCAGACGACGGGCCAGCCCTCCGACGCCCCCGTCCTCCGCCCGCTCCGGTCGCTGACCGCGGTTTCCCGTGCCCGCTCTCGTGCCCGCTCTCGCGAGATGGGGCTCGGGGCTGACATTCGCGGTCGCAGCGCGCTAGCTTCGGGGCATGAAGATCCTTCTCGTTGGGGCGGGTGGCGTCGGTGACGCCTTCGCGAAGATCATTGCCCGCCGGTCCTTCTACGAGGGAGTCGTGGTGAGCGACTACGACCTGGCCAGGGCGGAGCGCACGATCGCTTCGATCGAGGCCAGGCACGGCGCCGAGACCGCGGCCCGGTTCACCCCGGCGCAGATCGACGCCTCCGACCCGGATGTTGTCGCTCGCGTGGCCCGCGAGCACGGCGCCACCCACGTGATGAACGCCGTGGAGCCCAAGTTCGTGCAGAGCATCTTCGCCGGCGCCCTCGCCGCGGGAGCCGACTACCTGGACATGGCAATGAGCCTGTCAGAGCCGCATCCGACCGACCCGCACACCGAGACCGGCATCAAGCTCGGTGACGACCAGTTCGATCAGGCCGCCGACTGGGAGACCAACGGACGGCTGGCGCTGGTGGGCATGGGCGTGGAGCCCGGGCTCTCCGATGTCTTCGCCCGGTACGCCTCCGATCACCTATTCAGCGAGATTGACGAACTCGGCACCAGGGATGGCGCCAACCTGGTGGTGCGCGACGAGGCCGGCACCGAGATCTTCGCTCCCTCGTTCAGCATCTGGACCACCATCGAGGAGTGTCTGAACCCGCCGGTGATCTACGAGAAGGACCGCGGGTGGTTCACCACACCGCCGTTCAGCGAACCGGAGGTCTTCGACTTCCCCGAGGGCATCGGTCCGGTGGAGTGCGTGAACGTGGAGCACGAGGAGGTGCTGCTGATGCCGCGCTGGCTGGACGCCAAGCGGGTCACCTTCAAGTACGGCCTCGGCGAGGAGTTCATCGGGGTGCTCAAGACCCTGCACCTACTCGGTCTCGACAGTGTCGTGCCCGTGAAGGTGCGCACCGCTGACGGCCCCGCGATGGTCGCACCGCGCGACCTGGTGGCCGCGAGCCTGCCGGACCCGGCCACGATCGGCCCCCGCATGACCGGCAAGACCTGCGCCGGCGTGTGGGTGACCGGCACCGGCACGGATGGAGCGCCGCGCGAGGTCTACCTCTATCACGTGAGTGACAACGAGTGGACGATGACCGAGTATGACGCCCAGTGCGTGGTCTGGCAGACCGCCCTCAACCCCGCGATCGCGCTCGAACTGCTCGCGACGGGCGTCTGGGCCGGCACCGGCGTGCTCGGCCCGGAGGCCTTCGACGCCCAGCCCTACCTCGACCTCATGAGCGCTCCGGAGCCCGCCGGATACGGCCAGCCCTGGGGCCTCCAGGAGCGCACCCCCGCCTCTGACACCCCCGCGGTCTGACACCAGCGGTCGGACACCAGCGGTCTGACCTGGCACCACGAACGGGCTAGTCCGGGGCGGCAGGGCTCTTGCTGCGCAACCTGATCAGGGTCTGGCCGGGATCGACCGCGGCCGGGGGTCTGAGCCAGTAGGTGCCGTGGTTCTCAAAGATCTGCCAGCCCTGGTTGTGCAGCAGCAGGTGGTGTGGTGGGCAGAGCAGGATGCCAGAGCGGATGTCGGTGCTGCCGTGGTCGCGGAGCCACTGTTCCAAATGGTGGGCTTCGGTGCGGGAGGGGGGTTTGTCGCACTCTCCCCACATGCAGCCGCCGTCGCGGGCGGCCAGGGCGAGTCGTTGGGCCTGGCTGAAGACACGGTCTTCCCGCCCGAGATTCAACGGTTGGCCGTCGGCGTCGAAGCTGACCTCGACGGTGCCGCTGGTGCAGATGATCCGGTCGATGGTCTCCTGGGAGACCGGGGTCGGGTTGCCTTCGATGAAGCCGTGGCCGGTGCCGTCGGGGATCGCGACCAGCGCCTCGGTCGGATCGGGCTCTGCGGCCGGGCCCGTGGGTGCGGCCGGTGCGTGCGGGGCCGCGGTGGTCAGGATGCGGACGGCGGGGGTGCGGCCGCCGAGCATCCGATCCGGGTTGACGGTGCTGCCGGCCTTGAGCAGTTCGAGGAAGCCGTCGGCGGTGAGTTGGTCGGTGCTGCGCGGGTCGTCCTGCACGGCTTTGGCCCAGGCGGCCCGGTCGGGGTCGACGAAGCGCACGCCGCCGCGGCGGGGGCCGGTGAGGCTGTCGTAGACATCGAGGATGTATTGGCCCTGTTCCGGCGGGAACAGGCCGTGCACGTGGACCTGGCCGGTATCGATTCTCCAGACCCGCAGGTACCGGTCGTCCCAGGCCTTCTTCTCCCGCACGGCGATGCCGGCCTCGTCGAGGCTGTCCCGCATCCGGCGCGCCCGCTTGAGCAGTTCGTCCACGGTCAGCCGGGTGGCCTCGTGCACCAGGGTGTGCACGGCGTCGGCGAGCTTCTCGGCGGTGACGACGGCGTCGATGTCGCCCAGGCCGGTGCGGATCGCGTGCGCGGCGGCAACGGAGAGGGTGCCGGTGGCGGCGGCACGGGAGATCGGCGCGTACCAAGGCAGGGCGACGGGCTCCGCGTCGATGGTGGCCTGGTCGAAGAGGCCGGGTGGCGTGCCCGCTTCGCCCGGGTCGTCGGTCCCGTCGAGCACCCGCCGCGCCTGCTCGTCCGCGGCCGCCGCGTCCGCGGCTTCGGTGTCGGCGAGCATCCGGCCCACATCCACGAGCTTGCGGGCGTCGTGGCGGGTGGAACCGGTGAAGTTCTGGATCAGCTCGGCCGGGGAGAGGAAGCCCTGCTGGGCCGCGAGACCCTGCTGACCCAGCTCGGGCCGGGACCGGTGCGCGAGGGTTTTGGCCAGCCACGCCTTGCGGGTTTCGACCAGCTGGCTCAGCCGGGCCAGGTCCCGTTGCCCGGCGAGCAGCTCGGCATCCGTCAGCGCGTCGTAGTCGGTGCTGCAGGCCCCCAACCGCTCGACCGAGATCACCGCGGCGGCCAGCGAATCGGCGGCCACGGCCGGTTTCGGCGGGGTGTCGGGGGCGGATACAGCTGCGATGCTGGGCATGTAGTGAGAATAGCTCAGTATCGAAGTCTTGTGTTGTGAAAAACAGGCTTGTGGAGAACTTTTTTGCTGAACGCGGGTGCTTCCAGCCGCCCCGGCCGGGTCAGCGGCGGTGGTGCGCCGCCGAGGCGAGTACCCGGCGGCCGAGGAGGTCGCAGGCGGTGACCGTTCGTTTGGCCAGGCGGTGCACGGGGATGCGGCCGCCGCCGGCCAGCGCGGCGTCGTGCCGGATCACCGAGGCGATGCCGCGACCGTAGGTGAGGTGCAACGATTCGGTGAGCCGCTTGGTGCGGAACCGCCCCCTGGTGCCCATCGCCACCACGGTCACCCTGGCCAGTCCCGCCTGGCCGTACCGTTCCCGCACGGCGCTGAGCAGTTCGTCGGCGGCGGCGAAGCCGAGCGGGGTGTTCGCGGTCGCGATCACGGCGATGATCGACGGCGACTCGAGCAGGTCGAGGCCTTCACCGAGGGCGTGCGGCCCGAGGTCGTGCAGCACCAGGCCGGTATCGATCGTGGCCGCGTCGTCGCCGCGGGGCAGCCGGGCGCCCACCGATCCAGAGGAGTGGTCGGCGATCGCCGGCACGCTGGGTGAGAGGCGCGACAGCTGGTCGAACAGGATGGCGGTGAGCGTGGTGGTGCCCACGCCGCCGGCCGTGCCGCAGACGATGATGCGCAGATTACCGTGGGTCACAGTGCCGGCTCCTCGATCAGGGCGGCGGATGCATCCGGGGCCGGCTGCAGGGCGTGCGCGATCTGCACGATTCGCGGCCGGTCGCCGCGGCGAACCACCCGGCCGCGTCCTGGCGGCATCTGCTCGGCGTAGACGCCGGGCAGGATCTGGCCCTCTGTGCGTTCACCCGACATCACCAGGCTGGTCGCGCCGGTGTCGCGCAACGACTGCAGCACCACGTCGTAGAGTGCCCGGGAGGCGCCGGCCACCGGCCGGGTGACGATGACGTTCAACCGCAGTTCGCGGGCGCTCGGCAGGAACGGCAGCAGCGGCGCCAGCGGGTCGGTGCCGCCGGAGGCGAGCACGTCGTAGTCGTCGGCGATCACCACGATCCGCGGTCCGGCGGAGCGGTCGGGGGAGCCCTGCCGCTGAGCGAGTTCGCTGGCGATGGCGGTGGTGAGCACGCGTGCCTGCCCGCTGGAGTCGGCGAGCCCGCCCAGGTAGTCGTCCGGGCAGGACGCCGCGATCTCGCCGCGCACGTCCATGATCGCGATGACCAGTTCATCGGCGGTGTACCGGTCGATGAGGCCCTGCACGATGCCGCGCACGAAGGTGGACTTGCCGGAGGCGTGGTCGCCGAAAACCAGCACGTGCTGGTCACGCGACGCGAGGTCGAGGTAGGCCGGCTCCATGGTGTCCTGCCGCAGGCCGAACGGCACCGCGTCTGGCGAGTCGATGGCGTCGGGCAGTTCGTCGGGCGAGAAGCTGTCGGGCAGCAGACGGATGGGCGCGGCGCTCGGCCCCTCCCAGCTGTGCGCCGAGCGGGAGGCGAGGGCTTCGATCTCATCGCCGATCAGGTCGTCTGCGGTGTCGTCCAACACCGGCAGGGCGATGTGTGCGAACAGGCCGTCGTCGGTGATCGCCCGGCCGGGCTGGTCGGCGCGCAGGGCGCCGGAGAGCTTACGGCCCACCTGCGAGTCCATCGGGTCGTTCAGGCGCAGCTCGATCCGGGTGCCGATCAGCGGCTGCTGCGCCATCCGCAACTCGTTCCACCTGGTCATGGCCAGCACCACGTGAATGCCGAAGCTGGAGCCGCGCGCGAGGATGTCGAACAGGGGCTGCTCGAACTCCTCGAATTCGCTGCGCAACGCCCCCACACCGTCGACGAGCAGCACGATGTCCGCCGCCACGAGCTCTGGCACGCCACCGTCGGCGTGCATCCGCCGCAGCGTCGGCAGCGAGTCGATGCCGCGCTCGGTGAACAGTCGCTCGCGGGTGGCGAGCATGGCCGCGAGCTCCTCGAGCAGGCGTCGCAGCCGGTCCCGGTTGGCGCGGGTGGCCACACCACCCACGTGCGGGAACCCCTCGATCCGGTTCATGCCGGAGCCGGTGAAGTCCATCCCGTAGATGCTCACCTGCCGGGGCGTGTGGGTGAGCGCCAGCGACGCGGCCATGGTGCGCAGGAACGTGCTGCGCCCGGTCTGCGGGGCGCCGAAGATGGCCAGGTGCCCACCGCTGCGGGTGAGGTCGATCAGCCACGGGTCCTGGCGCTGCTTCTCCGGCTCGTCGAGCAGGCCCATCGGCACCTTGAGTTCTGGCGGCGCTTCGTCGGTGAGGATGCGCGAGAGCGCGAAGCGTTCCGGCAACGGCAGCAACCAGATCGGCGGCACCGTGCCGGCCGAGCCGCGCAGCCCGTCGACGGCCTCGTCGATCAGTGCCCGCCCGGTCGACGGGCTGGCCAGGGCGTCCTCGGCCGTCTCGTTCTCGGTGCGCTGCTGCAACCCGTTGTAGAGCGGCAGCGGCAGGGCCGTGAGGGCGTCGAGGTCGGCGGAGCGGTCCGGCGCGGCATCGGTCTGCACGGCGGGACCGGAGACGAACCCCGAGCGGAACCGACGGTAGATGGAGGTGTCGACCTTGAGGTAGCCGTAGCCGGGGATGGCGGGCAGGTGGAACGCATCGGGAGTGTCGAGCACGATGGCGCTCTCCGACGCGGAGAAGGTGCGCAGACCCACCCGGTAGGAGAGGTAGGTCTCCAGGCCGCGGAGCTTGCCGGCCTCGATGCGCTGGCTGGAGAGCAGCAGGTGCACACCGATCGACCGGCCGATACGGCCGATGGTGAGCAGCAGGTCCACGAAGTCGGGTTCGGCGGTGAGCAGCTCACCGAACTCGTCGATGACGATGAGCAGGTGCGGCAGCGCCGGCAGGTCGGGCCGCTGGGCGGCGATCTCCCGATAGTGCGTGATCGACGGCGAGTTGCCGGCGTCCTTGAGCAGCTGCTGGCGGCGCACCACCTCACCGGCGATGCTCACCCTGGCCCGCTGGGTGAGCTGCGGGTCGTCGGCGAGGTTGTCGATGATGCCGGCGACGTGGGGCAGGCCGGCGAACGGCGCGAACGCGGCGCCACCCTTGTAGTCCACCAGGACCATGCTCACGTCGTCCGGACCGTGCGAGAGCGCCAGGGCCAGGATCAGGGTGCGCAGCATCTCACTCTTACCGGAGCCGGTGGCGCCGATGGCGAGACCGTGCGGCCCCATGCCGAGCTGCGCGGATTCCTTGAGGTCGAGCAGCACCGGCTCACCGAAGTCGTCCAGGCCCACCGGCACCCGCAGGAAGTCCCGCGGGGAGCGCGGCTCCCACGCGGTGGCCGCGTCGAACGCGGTGACGTCGCCGATGCCGAGCAGCTCGACGATGTCCACGGCCTTGGCCGATTCCACCTCGTCCTGCCTGGTCATGCTGAGCCGGAGCGGCGCGAGCATCCTGGCGACGGTTTCGAACAGCGCGGCGGAGATCTGGTCGAGCGCAGCGGACTGCACAGGCACCTGGCCGTCGCCACCGTCGCGGGCATCCGAGATCTCGGCCCTGTCGTCGCCGACGGTGACCCGGATGGTGACGTCGGAGGGTTCGTGCAGGCGGTCGCTGAGCAGGTGCACCATGGTGATCTGCAGGTCGATGGGGGAGAGATCGGCGTCGGGCACGGGCAGAACGGATGCGACGTGGCCGTAGTCGTCCACGAACACGATCAGCCGGGCGTTCTCGGCCGGTCCGGCGTTCCCGCCGCTGCGTTTCGCGGTGGCCGCCAGCTGGGCGCGGTCGCCGAGTTCCTGGCCGAGCACCCGGCGCAGGGCGTCGGTGTCCCTGGCCACCCGGCGCGCCGGCACGGGGCCGTCGTAGGTGTCCTCGTCCACGAAGTGCGGCAGCAGGTCGACCCCGCGCCAGTCCTCTGCGGCGGAATCTGGGTAGGCGATGGCCATGTGCACGTCGTCGGGGGCGTGCAGCGCCGCGATCTGCAGGATCAGCGCGCGCGCCACCTGCAGGGCGTTCTGCCGGTCGCCGATGATGGCCACGGCGCCGGCGCCGTCCAGCGTGAGGTCCACCGGCATGCCGCGCACGGTGGAGTAGTGCTCGGTGACCTGCCTGGCCTCACCGGCCAGGATCGGGTCGTACGGCTGCACGGGGTTCTGCTCGGCGGGGATGGCCAGGTCGAACCAGGCCACGTCGCCGACGCCGAGGCGGGGGCTGAGGAAGTCGGCGTCGTGCCGGCGGCGTTCCCACAGCCGGCCGGGGTCCCGCACCAGCTCGATCAGCGCGGCGGGGTCCGGGTTGAGCAGTTCGGCGGTGGCGCGCACGGACTTGCCGCGCTGACGCATCCGGGCCCGCAGCCCCTCGAGGTAGTCGAGGTAGCGTTCGCGCTGCACCCGCCGGGTGCGGGCGGCCGCGCCATGAACAGGGCGTTGCCGCGCAGGGTGACCATCATGATCACGCTGGTGCCGGCGCCGAGCACCGGCAGCAGCGCCTGGATCGGCACGCCGCCCTGGGCGCCGTCCTGCATGGCCGGCGGTGGCGAGATCACCTCGGCGTCGGCGCGTTGCAGCGGTCGGGTGACCCGGGTGGGCCTGTGCACGAGTCGCAGGGTCATGCGGTTGCCTCACGGTGGGAAAGTTCGGCGCCCAGCGAGAGCTGCGCCTCGGTCATGATGGTGCCGGCCAGCTGCGCGTAGGCGATGCGGGTGCGCGCGCTCATGGCGGCGCTGGCGACGGGGGCGGCCGAGCCGGCGGTGGGCTCGTACGGAATGCGGATCAGGGGAACACCGAGGTCGCTGCCCACGCCCTGCGGGGCCTGGCCGCGTCCGTCGCCGCCCACGTCGACGATGACGAGCACCACCTGCGGGCCGTCCTCCACGCCGGTCAGCGCGGGGATGACCGCGGCGGCGTCTTCGAGTTCGTGTCGGCGGGAGGGCGTGACAACGCAGAGCACGTGGCTGGCCATGGCCACCTGGGCCAGGTCTATCTGGTAGCCGCGCACCCCCCAGTCGGTGATCGCCAGGTCGAAGAACCGTGACACCGGGTTGATCCGGTCGAACCAGAAAGTCATCACGTTCAGCGATGCGTCTGCGATCCTGAACCCGCTCAGGGAATCGATGGAGCGCATCACCGGATTCGTGTCGCGGCCCGTTGACCTTCTAGGAATGTCCAACCGGCAGACATTCGATGTGCTGGGTCTGGGGTACACCAAGTCCCCGTTCCGCAACGATCTATTGCTCGGTCGGGCGTTCTACGACATCCGTTTCGACGCGCCGACGCCATCGGCTGTCACCGTGCCCGACGGCCCCCTCCGTTTCATGCTGGCCGAGGTCAAGGACCCCACCATGAACATGACGGATCCGGCGGCCAAGGCACAGGCGATCAAGGACCAGTGGGCCGGGTACGAGGGTGTAGAGCGGAAGGCAATGCTCGCGCTCTACGGAGACATCGGCTACGACTTGGGCAACGCGCTCGACCCAAAAAACCCGTTCCGCGGATCTGGGTTGTCTGGCACGCAGAACGGCTTTTCACCGGAGGGCACCCTCGGTCGCGATGGCGTCCCGGTGCCCAACGGTGCAGAATTGTGGCGCACCCTGCCGAACGGAGAACGTGAGTTCATGGCGGTGTACGAGAAGCCGAATCCGAAGGCTCCGGGAACGTGGCTGCTGACCGATGCCGCCGTGCAACCGGGGATGCTTGACGGAATCGCTCCGCGACCCACAGCGGGCGTGGGGGCTACGATGCGGGAGAACGACTAGGTAGATGGAGCCACATAGCGAGCTGACGAAGCCACACAGCGTTCACGTCCTCGAGACGGCGGAGCTCGACGGTGGTGTGTCAGCGGTCACCGGCTTCGCCACGCTGCGCGGGGAACGGGTCTACATCCAGGGAGTCAAGGCCTCGGGACTCGTCAGCGTCAACGGGCCGATGTCCCTGCAAAACGTTCCGGGCCTGGGCGCCGACCATCAGACCGGCAGCGTCTCCGGCGATGTGCCATTCGATCAGCTGGAGCGGTTCTGGCTTGTCCGCACGTCGCGCTACGACCGGATCGATGACCGCAGCCCCGCTCCCGGGCTGACCGCGGTGATCGCTGGAACGACATTCGGGGTGACGGATACCTGCGGAACGGTCAGCGACGCGGGGGAGCGGCAGCTGCAGCTGGTCTGGCTGGACGCCACCCGGCCGGATGGGCCCGAGTGGGTGCTGGATGGCTACGGCTACTGGACCACATTCGTGCCGCGCAACTCGGTTGCCGTGGTGACCTACGTGGAGTGGACTGCGATCTGGCGGGACATCACGGTGAATGTGGCGGGAGTGCGGGACGGTTCGGCCCACATCTTCGTCCCCAGCGGCGGAGTGCCCGAGTTCGATGCCCCCGAGATCGAGCACGGTGACAGTGTGCGCAGTTGCTGGTCGGCCGTGGTCCCGGTGGGCGAGCTGAGCCTGCGCTCCTGGATCTCGGTGGATCGACCCGTTGGCCCCGGCGTCGTCACCGGTGAGGTTGGGCTGGTGAAGGGGCGAACCACCATTCTCGCCCGGCCGATGACGGCCGCGGCGGGTACCGTGCTCGCGGTCAAGAACCGGGGCCAGACAGTGACACCCGACTTCGTGCTGCATTCGCTGCATGATGCGCACGTTGCCCCCGTCGAGTGGCGGGCCCAGGTGCGGGAATCGGACCTCACCGGTCTGCGCCGGATCTCGTCAACGACGCGGTGGCGTGGGGAGTCCGCAGCGGTCAATGGCGCCGACGACACCGACGATGTGGTTTACGTCCCCGGCGAGTCGGTCGCGTGGTCAGAGCTGGCCGAACTGCACTCCACAGCGCAGCCGATCACACCGGATGCCCTGCCCACCAGAGCACTGGCCGTGGCCGGACAGTACAAATACTCGGAGTACCGGCTGTAGGCGCTCCGCACCCGTTCGCACCATGCGCACTCCAACTTTTCCACGTAAGGACCTCATGTCTCTCATCCAGAAAGCCGTCACCCCGCAGTTGAGCGACGCCTACCTCACCGCAGGGTGGGACCGGGTGTCCGGGTTCGTCGTGGAAGCGGCGACCGTTGCATTCGCGACCACGCCTGCCCAGCTCTTCGACGTGCACGCCCTCGGTTTCCCCGGTTCGCCGTTCTCGCCGGAAGACCCGTTCGTTGATGTCATCCGGTTCCCGGCCCGCTCCACGATGCGCCTGGAGAACGCGACCGGCGGTGTCGACCAGGCCACCCGAGCCCTCACCGGCGGCCCGTTCGTAGATCGACCGCCGTTCACGGGCACCGGTTTCGCGCCGGTCCCCGGCCACATCGTGCCGGTCTGGTGGATGCGGCACACCCGAGTGGTCCCGAACACGCAGCTGGTGCGGGTCTTCGCCGACGGCACCGAGACGCTCCTGGCCGTGTTCGCGAACATCGCCGATGGCTGGCTGGTCGATGGCGAGCCCGTTGGTCGGTCGACGCCGTTCTCCCGGCACGTCGGCACCCTGGCCAAGTGGAACGACATGTATCTCACGGCCGATGTGATCGATCAGGGCCGCCGGATCGTGCTGGCCACGCACTCCGAGCCCACCGACGAGCGTTTTGTGCGCACCGGCCGGGGTATGTGGAAGTACGTGATCCCGTTCGAGGAAGCGGACGAGGTGATGGAGCTCGACATCGAGGCGGTCTGGAACGGCCTGGAGCTGCGGATCGTCGACGAGTCGGTGGACGCCGATGGCACGAAGCTCTCCAGCGGCTCCTACGTCGGCCACAACGCCGATCTCGCCGAGGGCCTGAGGCTGGTCAAGGTGGATGCCGGAGTGTACGAGATCACCGTTCCCACCGCCATGCTGGAGGGCTTCCGCAGCACCCAGCTGACGCAGCCGTCCTGGCCCGAGTGATGGGACTGTACCGCGGTCTAGCCTGACGCATCCGCAACGGCTCACGTCGAGGAACACCCGATGAGCACACCTTCCCCGCTCACCCAGCCGCCGACTCGATGCCAGCAGTCCCCCGCCAGGGCTGACCGCGATGATTGCCGGAACGACCTTCGGGGTGACCGATACCTGCGGCACGGTCAGCGATATCGGGGTGCGTGAGCTGCAGCTTGTCTGGCTGGGCGCCACTCAGCCGGATGGGCCCGAGTGGGTTCTGGTCGGCTACGGCTGCTGGACCCGGCTCGTGCCGCGAAGCCTGGTCGACGCCCCTTGCGGGCGGCTCAAGGGGCTTCTTGACGCAAGTCGGTGCAGGCGCGTGCGCTGACATCCGGCAAAGTTCCCCTTCGAGGGCGTTAATGGGGCGTTTTGCGGCAAGTCGGATGCGACCACCGGCCGTCACCGGGACCGGCCAGCGCGGGGGGACCTCGGCGCCCGCGCACAGCCCGCACCCGAGCGGCTTCGCTAGGGTTGCCCCATGGATGACGACGACTACGACAGCCGCCCGGTCGGTTTCATGGGCAAGATGCGCGGCCGGCTCAAGGGCCTCACCTGGGTGCTCATCCTGTCCCTGATCGCCATCACGGTCGGCGCCACATCGCTGCTTTTCCTCATCCAGTAGCCGCCCGGTAACCTGATCTCGGGGGCGCGAGGCCTCCGTCGGCCTGCGCCGACTCAGCAGAGCCGACGAAAGAGACCCCCATGATGACACCCGCCGCGGCGATCGCATCCGTTTTTCGCAAGTACGCCGACTTCACCGGCCGCGCCCCGCGCAGTGAGTACTGGTGGTTCGGCCTGCTGCTCTGGGTCGTGTTCTTCGTGTTGCTGATGGTGCAGTTCATCCCCACCGGCACCACGGACTACGGCTACACCTCGTACAACCTCTCCATCGTCACGATGCTCCTGGCCCCCATTGTGGCCATCGGGGTGCTGCTGCCGTCGCTTGCGGTGCTCGTGCGCCGGCTGCACGACGCGAACTTCTCCGGCTGGTTCGTGCTGCTCGGCCTCGTCCCGGTGGTCGGCAGCGTTGTGCTGCTCGTGCTCACCCTGCTGCCGAGCAACCCCTCTGGCTCCCGCTTCGACGTGACCCGTGAGCCCAAGGCCGCCGGTCTGTCCTACCAGGGCTCCGGCCTGCGCTAACCCCGCCCCCGGCCCGGGGCGGTCCCGCCGGTCGTCGGTCCGGGCCGGCGCTGATACTCAGACGCCGAGGTCGGTGCGCGGCTCGGGCTCGCGGGGCGTACGCCCGGTGAGGCGGCGTTCGAACCAGTACAGCAGCTCAGGGCGCAGCCGGTTGAGCTCGGTGAGTGTCATCGGGTCGGGCACCCGCACGACGGGCGCCCCCAACTCGTCGGCGACGAGATCCATGGCGCCGCGCGAGTAGAACTGACCGCGCATCCGCACCAGCAGCTGGCCGTCGGCACCGGTCACGAACAGCTGCGGATGCGTGTCGATGGCGCCGCTCTGGTACAGCTCGAGCACCACGACACTGACGACCTGGTCACGGCTGAAGCTCGCCATCCGGCCGAAGAAGCCGCGCTCGCTGATGCCGGTGTCGTCGACCCAGATGCAGGTTCGCATGAACCCGAGGATGCCCACGAGGGCGGCGATCATCACCACGGCCTGGGCGATGGCCACGGGAACCCACTCGCCGAGCGGGATGGTCAGCCAGTACAGCACCGCGAAGACCGGTGCGAAGAAGGCGAGAATGGACAGCGTCGTCTGCCGAAGCAGATGGCCGTGCGGCCTCAACACCTGCGCGCGAAAACGTGCGCTCGTCACTTTCCCCACCCTCGTGTCCCCCTCGCCGGTGTACTTAGAGTATGCCCCATCTTCGGGTGGCCCAGTAGACACCGTTCGGGGGGTACAGCACGGCCGTTCAGACCGGGTGCAACGGATGGCTGTGCCCGGGCAATCCGGGTCGTAGAGTAGCAAAGTGAACTCGCGGGCAGCATCCGGGCGGGGCCCGCAGCGGCCGAGGTTTCGCCTGCACCCGGCTCAGGCCGTGGCGATCGGCTTCGCCGGGGCCATTCTCGTGGGCACCGCCCTGCTGATGCTGCCGATATCCAGGGTCGGACCCGGCGGGGCCTCCTTCATCGAGGCGATCTTCACCGCCACCTCCGCCGTCTGCGTGACCGGGCTCACCGTGGTGGACACCGCCCTGTACTGGACACCGTTCGGGCAGGTGGTGATCCTGCTCCTCATCCAGGTGGGCGGCTTCGGGGTCATGACTTTCGCGTCGGTGATCGGGCTGGCCGTGGTGCGGCGGTTGTCGTTGCGAGCGCGCGTCACCGCCGCATCCGAGGTGCGCAGTGTGGGCCTGGAAGACGTCAAGGGTCTCGTGGTCGGTGTCGTCACGATCTCCCTGATCGTCGAGGGCGTGGTGGCGGTGCTGCTCAGCCTGCGTTTTCTGTTCGGCTACGGGGAGCCGCTCGGCCAGGCGATCTGGTTCGGCGTGTTCCACGCGGTGTCGTCGTTCAACAACGCCGGGTTCGCGCTGTTCAGCGACAACCTGATGAGCTACGCGGTCGACCCGTTCATCTGCCTGCCGATCGCCGCCGCGGTGATCCTCGGCGGGCTCGGCTTCCCGGTGATCGTGCAGCTGCGCAAGCACCTGCGCTCGCCGCTGCTCTGGACGATGAACACCCGCATCGTGCTGGCCGGCACGGTAACCCTGCTCGTCGCCGGCACCGTCTACATCACCGCAGTGGAGTGGTCGAACTCGGCCACGCTGGGCCCGCTGGACTGGCCGGCGAAGCTGCTCGTCGGGTTCTTCCAGTCGGTGCAGACCCGCACGGCCGGCTTCAACAGCATCGACATCGGCGCCATGGACTCCGCCAGCCTGCTCGGTATGGACGTGCTGATGTTCATCGGCGGCGGCCCGGCCGGCACCGCGGGCGGTATCAAGATCACCACCTTCGCGGTGCTGTTCTTCATCCTCGTCGCCGAGGTGCGCGGCGACAGCGTCGTCAACGTCTTCGGCAAGCGGCTCTCCCGCGCCGTGCACCGCCAGGCGATCACCCTCGTGCTGCTGGCCGTGTTCGTGGTCACCGCCGCCACCGCGGCGCTGATGCTGCTCACCGACATCGGCCTGGACGCCCTGTTGTTCGAGGCGGTCTCGGCGTTCGGCACCGTCGGCCTGTCCACCGGCATCACGGCGAGCCTGCCAGCGGCCGGCCAGGTCATCCTGATCGTGCTGATGTTCATCGGCCGGCTCGGCCCCATCACCTTCGCCTCCGCCCTGGCCCTCCGCGAGCGGCCCGCCACGTACGAACTCCCGAAGGAGAGGCCCATCATTGGCTAAATTCCGGTCGTCATCGTTCTCCCTGTTCAACCAACGGCAGCCTGCGAGGATGGCCGAGGAGGATTCCGTCGTCGTCATCGGTCTCGGTCGGTTCGGCAGCGCCCTCGCCCTCGAGCTGATGGCGAACGGCACCGAGGTGCTCGGCATCGACGCCGACGAGGAGATCGTGCAGGCGCACAACCGGCTGCTCACCCACGTGGTGCGGGCGGACTCCACCAAGGAAGACACCCTGCGCCAGCTCTCGGTGCCGGAGTTCAGCAGCGTCGTCGTCGCCATCGGCGGCGACATCCAGGCCAACATCCTCACCGCGTCGCTGCTGCTCAAGCTCGGCATCCCCAACATCTGGGCCAAGTCGGTGAGCGAGCCGCACGGCGAGATCCTGCGCCAGCTGGGCGTGAAGCACGTGATCTACCCGGAGAAGGACATGGGCAAGCGCGTCGCCCACCTGGTGCGCGGCGTGATGCAGGACTACATCGACATCGGTGAGGACTTCGCCCTGATCAAGACGGCCCCGCCGCAGGAGATCCTCGGCCGGCCGCTGAGCGAGACCAAGGTGCGCACCGTGCACGGGGTCACGGTCACGGCGTTCCACCGCGCCGGCCTGGGCTGGAACTACGCCACCATGGACACCGTGATCGAGGCGGGCGACATCATCCTCGTCGCCGGCCAGACCCAGCGGGTCGAGTCGTTCAGCCGGTTGCGCTGATGAGCTCGCCACTGGAGTTTCTGACCGGCGCCGAACTGGGCACGCGGGTCGTGGTGCGCACCACCGTCGAGGGTGGCTACACGGATGCCCTCGGCTACCTCCGCTCCCGCGACGCCACCCACTGCACGGTCGAGACCAAGCGCGGCCTGGTGAGCCTACTGCTGGCCGAGGTGGTCGCCGCCAAAGAGGTGCCGCCGCCCCCGCCCCCTCGCCCGCGCCGCCACGTCGGCGACTAGCCGTTCCGGGCCCCCGCCGGGCGCTCAACCGGGCGGCAGCGCGTCGGCCCGTCGCCGCAACGCCGCACGCACTCTCGCGTCGCCGGCCAGCTCCACCGCCCGGTCGTACGCGGCCCGGGCATCCGTAGGCCGACCCGCCCGACCCAGCAAGTACGCGCGGGTGGCCCAGAGCGGCTGGAACGCCGCGGTGTCCGCCCGCTCGCGCACGAGGGCGTCGAGCGCGCCGAGCCCGGCGCCGGGGCCGTGCACCTCGCCGATGACCGCCGCCAGCGCCACTCGTGCCCCCGCGGTGGGGGAGAGGCGCACCAACGCGGTGTGCAGGTTCAGCAGCGCCGCCCAGTCGGTCAGTCCCGAGCGCGCCCGATCACAGTGCACCGACTGGATGGCCGCCTCGAGTTGAAACCGCCCGACGCGGGCCAGCGCCCGAGCGCGTCGCAGATAGTACTCACCGCGGGCGATCAGCGCGGCTTCCCACAGCGCCGGATCCTGATCGTCGAGCGCCACCAGCTCGCCCGTGCTGCTGGTACGCGCCGGCAGCCGAGCGATCGACAGGGCGAGCAGAGCGGCCAGCCCGAGCACCTCGGGTTCGTCGGGCAGCAGAGTCGCGAGGGTCTCGGCCAGGTACAGCGCTTCGCCGGCCAGCGAGTCCGGCTCGGCCCGGGCATCCGGGGTCGCGGTCGGCCAGTCGATCGCGTACGCACCGTAGACGGCCTCGAGCACCGCGGGCAGCCGTTGCGGCAGGTCGGCGAGCGCCGGCAGTGCGAACGGGATGCGCGTGCTGCGGATGCGCCGTTTGGCCCGCACCAGCCGCTGCGCCATCGTCGACTCCGGCAGGGCGTAGGCGGCCGCGATGTCGGCGGCGGTGAGCCCGAGCACGGTGTGCAGCATCAGCGGCGTGCGCACGGCGGGGTCGATGGCCGGATGCGCGCACACGCAGAGCAGTTCGACCCGCTTGTCTGGGATGGCCTGCGCGTCGATCGCGTCGATGGCCGCGAGCGCCGAGAGTCCAGGCCCCGCGGCCGCCTGCGTGCCGCCGGCCCGTGCCCCGGCCCCACCGGCACCGGCACCGTCGAGCGTGCCCTCCTCCAGCGGAGCCCGCAGCCGCACCGCCGCCGACTTCCACAGGTCCCTCAGCCGGTTGCGGGCCACGGTGAGCAGCCATCCTTCGGGGTTGTCGGGCACTCCGTCGCGTGGCCAGGTGGTGAGCGCGCGTTCGAAGGCATCGGCGAGGGCGTCTTCGGCCGCGGCGATGTCGCCGGTGGGCGCGGCGAGCACGGCGATCAGGCGCCCGTAGGAGGCGCGGGCGGCGAGCTCCGCCCGCGCCTGGGCGCTCACGCCACCGCTCGCCATGCCCCATCGGTGAAGATGATCGCCGACGGGCGCACCTCGATCGCGCCGTACTGGGCGGCCGGGCATTTCGCGGCCCAGTCGAGGGCCGCGTCGAGGTCGGGCACCTCGATCACGAAGGTGCCGTTCAGGCGCTCCTTGGTGTCGGCGAACGGGCCATCCTGAATCTGCAGGGCGCCATCCCGCATCGACACCGTCGTTGACGCCGAGACGGGCTGCAGGATGTCGGCGGAGACGAGCACCCCGGCCGCGGCGAGCGCCTTGCCGTAGGCGTCGAACGCCACCCGGCCCCACTCCATGTCTTCCTCGGTGATCCCGGCGTCCCCGGACTCCTGGCTGATGACGAGTAGTGAATACTGCATGGTTTGTCCTTTCACGCGTTACGGATACTGACACCCCTATGACGACTGAGCCAGCCCCCAAACGACACCCGTCCGCATCCGGCCACGGCCTCCGCCGTTACACTCACACTGTGCGTCAGAGCACACATTCACCGGGGGGTCGATCATGCGGGATGACGCAGCGCACGCGACCGCGCGGTCCGAAACGTTCGATTCCGTCGCCGAGGAGCTGCAGCGGTTGCGCGCGCGAGCCGGCCACATCTCCTACGCGCAGATCGTCTCCCGCATCTTCGACGCCCGCCTGCTGCTCACCGACCCCGGCGCCCGCCCGCCCGGTCGCAGCACGGTCTACGACACGTTCAAGTTCGGGCGACAGCGGGTCGACGTGGCCCTGGTTCTCGAGATCGCCCGAGCGTTGGGGGCGGATGCGGCGGGGTGCCACGACCTGGAACAGCGCTGCGCGACCGTGCGCATCCGCCTCGAACGGGGAGCCCCGAGTGGCCAGGGCGGCACGCCCACCACACTCGCGGCCGCCCTTCCCGCCACCGCAGGTGCGACCCCGTCGTCGACCAGCCCGGCCGGGCGTGTGGCCGGGGTCGCCCGGCCGCGGCGCTGCGGCGTGTACCTGCTGGTCGCGCTCGCCGCGGTGTGCCTCAATACGCTCGGACACGGGCTGGTGGCCTGGCTGGGTCTGCCGCTCTACCTCGACATGCTCGGCACCGGCATCGTGGCGATCGCGCTGGGACCGTGGTGGGGCGCGGCTGTCGGCCTGGCCACCAACTTCGTGGCCGTGCCGTTCAACTCCGAAGCCTCGATCCCGTTCGCGGCGGTCAATGTCGTGGGCGCTCTGGTCTGGGGCTACGGGGTGCGCTCGTTCGGTCTGGGCAAAACCCTGCCGCGGTTCTTCACGCTCAACCTGCTCGTGGCGCTCACCTGCACGGTGACGGCGGTGCCGATCCTGGTGCTGCTCTTCAACGGTGACACCGGGCATTCCGGCGAATCGCTCACCGGTACGTTCTCGCTGATGGGGGAGACCCTCGTGCTCGCCGTCTTCTCGTCCAACCTGGTGTCTTCGGTGGCCGACAAGCTGATCGCCGGCTTCGTCGCCCTCGTGATCGTGGGCTCGCTGGGCCGATGGATCCCTGCCCCGGCCGGCGTGCTCTGGGCCACGGGGCAAAGCTTCGGCAGCCGTGCGCACCCGCCGGTCGCGACCACCGAACGGCCGCTCGCGCCCACCGGCGACCCGAGCGACCTCAGCTCGGCCGCCCGCTCAGCCCGATCCGGCCCACCGCGCTAGTCGTCGTCGACGCCCTGCTCGAACCGGAGCACGGTCTGCTCGGCGCCTGCGTGCCACTCGAACCGGTCGCCGTCCCGCACCGCGTGCCGGTCGTCGACGATGTCCCAACCCGCTGCGGCCAGCTGCGTTAGATACTCGGTCGCGCCGCCGGGCCGACCCGCGGCGACGAACTCGTACGTGTCCGTGGTCGCCGAGCGGATCACCCGCGCATCGATGAAATCCCCCGCGGGCAGGGCGGGCACGTTCCACCCGGTCGGCAGCGCGAACGCCGGCGACACCGGGTTGACCACATAGACGAACGACACCGAGTCCGCACCGACCGGGGCGCGCACGCCGCCCACCTCCGGCAGCCATGCCGCCCAGAAACCGGTGCCCTCTTCCTGCAGGGGCGCCACACCCCACCCGGCGGCCACGGCGTTCACCCAGGCCTTGCCGGTGTCCGCGGTGGCATCACTAGACACCAGCGTCGCCCGGCGCAGCTGGCCGTCGAACCCCACGATGAAGCCATAATCGTCGATCGCCACATCCGCCGGCACGGTGATGGTCCAGCCGGTCATCAACTCGGCGAACCGGGCATCGTGCTCGAGCGGATGCGTCGCCGCCGCGTCCGCCCCCACGGTCGAGGCGCTCTCCACGGGCACGGTGGCGCGCTGCCCCGTCGCCGCAGTGGAGCCGCTCGACACGATGGTGATCATGCCCAGACCGAGCGCGATCACACCGAGGGCGAGCGCGCCCAGCGTGTGGAGGATGCGAGTTCTCATGAGGTCCCTGCGAGTGCGGCCGGCGAGGTCGCACGTGCGGCCCACGATCGACGCTACCCAGCGTGGAGTGCCGTGCGGGCCGCACCGGGGCATCCGGAACAAGGCCGCACAAACCCGCACACGCGTAACGCGCAAAACGCCCGCGCATTAACGCGCAAAACGCCCGCTCGAAAGCGGGCGTTTCGGTGGCGGAGGCCAACACGTTTCACAACTGGCGGAGAATGGGGGATTCGAACCCCCGAGGGCTTTCACCCAACACGCTTTCCAAGCGTGCGCCATAGGCCACTAGGCGAATTCTCCTGAGCCGATCGATTCGTAGAGACAACGACCAGGGAAAATCTTACCTGCTTCCGAGGCCTCCGCGTGACACGTCGACGAACCGTGCGGGTTTGGGCGTCGGGCAGGAACGCCCTAAACTGACTATGGCTCCTCGCGTGGCGCTATCTCAGCCAACTCCCCCAGGACGGAAACGTAGCAAGGGTAACTGGGCTCTGGTGGGTGCGCGAGGAGTTTTACTTTGCCCGGATGCGCCCGCGCCGGCGCCCGCGCCGTCCCGGCGAACCGCGCCCGCGCCGCCCCGGCGAACCGCGCCCGCGCCGCCCCGGCGAACCGGCCAGACCATCTCCCCAACTGTTCACTTGTCGGGACCAACGTCCCCCGCGCATCCAGTGGTCCGCTCCTAGACTTGGACGGCGCTACGAGCGCCAACAGAACATTTGGAGACCGCGATGGAACATGCCGCTGACACCACCACATTCACCTGGCCCAGCCGCCTCCCGCACGCGCTGAGCGCCGAAGCTCTCGCCAGCGTCGACGCCTGGTGGAGGGCCGCGAACTACCTCTCGGTGGGTCAGATCTACCTGCTCGACAACCCGCTGTTGCGCCGGCCCCTGCAGAAGGCGCACATCAAGCCGCGCCTGCTCGGCCACTGGGGAACCACCCCCGGCCTCAACTTCCTCTACGCGCACCTCAACCGGGTCATCCGTGAGCGCGACATCAGCACCCTTTACATCACCGGCCCCGGCCACGGCGGGCCCGGCATGGTCGCCAACGCCTACCTCGACGGCACCTACTCCGAGATCTACTCCGGCATCGACCAGTCCGAGAGCGGCATCAAGGGCCTGTTCCGCCAGTTCTCCTTCCCCGGCGGCATCCCCAGCCACGCCTCACCGGAGACCCCCGGTTCGATCCACGAGGGCGGTGAGCTCGGCTACGCGCTCAGCCACGCCTACGGTGCCGCGTTCGACAACCCCGACCTGCTCGTCGCAGCCGTCGTCGGCGACGGCGAGGCCGAAACCGGCCCGCTGGCCACCAGCTGGCACTCCAACAAGTTCGTCGACCCGCTGCAGGATGGCGTTGTGCTGCCGATCCTGCACCTCAACGGCTACAAGATCGCCAACCCCACCATCCTCGCCCGCATCCCCGAGAGCGAACTGCTCGAGCTGATGCGCGGCTACGGCCACAACCCGCACATCGTCTCCGGCGGTTTCGACGGCGAAGACCCCCTCGCGGTGCACCAGCGCATGGCACAGACCATGGACGAGGTGCTCAACGAGATCGCCGCGATCAAGCGCGCCGCCCTCGCCGGCGACACCAACCGGCCGCGCTGGCCGATGATCATCCTGCGCACCCCCAAGGGCTGGACCTGCCCGCCCGTCATCGACGGTGTGCAGGTCGAGGACTCCTGGCGTTCGCACCAGGTTCCGCTGGTCAACGCCCGCGACACCCAGTCGCACACCGACGTGCTCGAGTCCTGGCTGAAGAGCTACCGGCCGGAGGAGCTCTTCGACGAGGCTGGCGCTCCCGCCGCCCACATCAGCGCACTCGCCCCGCACGGCGACCTGCGCATGAGCGCCAACCCGGTCGCCAACGGCGGCCTGCTGCGCCGCGACCTCAGGCTGCCCGACTTCCGTGAGTACGCGGTGGATGTGCCGTCCCCCGGCGCCACCGTCGACGAGGCCACCAAGGTGCTCGGCATCTGGATGGCCGACGTCATCCGGCAGAACCCCGACAACTTCCGCATCTTCGGACCGGACGAGACCGCGTCCAACCGGCTCGCGCCATCCGTCTACGCCGCCACCGACAAGCAGTGGAACGCCGAGTTCGTGCCGGGCGACACCAACCTCGCCCGCGGCGGCCGGGTGATGGAGATGCTCAGCGAGCACCAGTGCCAGGGCTGGCTCGAGGGCTATCTGCTCACCGGCCGGCACGGTGTCTTCAACTGTTACGAAGCGTTCATCCACATCATCGACTCGATGTTCAACCAGCACGCCAAGTGGCTCAAGGTCACCAGGGAGATCCCGTGGCGCCGCTCCATCTCCAGCCTGAACTACCTGCTCTCCTCGCACGTCTGGCGCCAGGACCACAACGGCTTCAGCCACCAGGACCCGGGCTTCATCGACCACGTCGTGAACAAGAGCGCCGACGTCGTACGGGTGTACCTGCCGTTCGACGCCAACACGCTGCTCTCCATCTACGACCACTGCCTGCGCAGCGTCGACTACGTCAACGTGGTCGTGGCCGGCAAGCAGCCCGCGCCGAACTGGCTCACCATGGACCAGGCCGTCGCGCACTGCGAACGGGGCCTGGGCATCTTCGAGTGGGCCGGCACCGAGACGCCGGGCACCGAACCCGACGTGGTGCTCGCCGCCGCCGGTGAGGTGCCCACCCTCGAGGTGCTCGCCGCCGCGAAGATCCTGCGCGAGGCCATGCCCGACCTCAGCGTGCGCGTGGTCAACGTGGTCGACCTGATGCGCCTGCAGAGCGAGGACGACCACCCGCACGGCCTGAGCGACCGCGAGTTCGACGCCTACTTCACCGCGGACAAGCCGATTGTCTTCGCGTACCACGGCTACCCGTGGCTGATCCACCGGCTCACCTACAAGCGCCACGGCCACTCCAACCTGCACGCCCGCGGCTATAAGGAGAACGGCACCACGACCACGCCGTTCGACATGGTCATGCTCAACGACCTCGACCGGTACCACCTGGTGATGGATGTCATCGACCGGGTACCCGGACTCGGCGCCCGCGCCGGCCTGCTGCGTCAGCAGATGCAGGACGCCAGACTGCGTGCCCGCCAGTACACCCGTGACCACGGCGAAGACATCCCCGAGGTCACCGACTGGGTATGGGCTGGGAACGATGCCGAGGCAGCCGCCGCGCGCGCATCCGACACCACCGGCGGGGATAACGTATAACCGTGGCTCGAAGCATTTACATCACCTCCGCCGAGGGAAATACCGGCAAATCTACTATCGCACTCGGCGTTCTCGACACCCTGTTGCACTCCATCGAGCGGGTGGGCGTCTTCCGCCCCATCGCCCGCTCCAAGCACAAGCCCGACTACGTGCTCGAGCTGCTGCTCACCCACCTGCAGGCCCGTAAACCCGTGGGCACGCACACGGCGGCGCAGCCCGCGCTCAGTTACGACGAGTGCGTTGGCGTCACCTACGACGACGTGCACGCCGACCCGGATGCCGCGCTGGCTCGCATCGTGGCCCGCTACAAGGCAGTCGAAGCGCAGTGCGACGCCGTGGTGGTCATCGGCAGCGACTTCACCGACGTCGGCAGCCCCACCGAACTGGCCTACAACGCCCGCATCGCCGCGAACCTCGGCGTGCCGGTGCTGCTCGTGCTGGCCGGCCGGGTGGCCTTCGGTCAGGGCGAGGGGCTGGGCCAGAGCGACCAGCTCGGCCAGAGCGAACCGCGCACCAGTGACGACATCCGTCAGCTCACCGACGTGGCGCTCACCGAACTCGCCTCTGAGCACGTCTCGCTACTGGGTGTGGTGGTCAACCGCGCCGACCCCGAGAACCTCAGCGGCCTCATCGCCGCGGTGCGCGAGGGTGTCGACAACACCCCGCCGGCGTCGGATGCGGCGCCCACCGCCGTCGTACCCGTCTGGGCGATCCCCGAAGACGCGTTCCTCGTTGCTCCGAGCATGAAGACCATCCTCGAGGCCACCCACGGCACCCTGGTGCAGGGCGACCCGGAGCTGCTCTCCCGTGAGGCGCTCAGCGTGGTCGTGGCCGCCATGTCGATGGTCAACGTGCTGCCCCGGCTGGCAGAGGGCGCCGTCGTCGTCATCCCCAGCGACCGCCCGGAGGTGCTCCTCGCCGCGCTGATGGCCAACTCGTCCGCGACCTTCCCGTCGCTGGCCGGTGTGGTTCTCGTCGGCGGGTTCGCGCTGCCGGAGTCGATCGAGCAGCTCATGCAGGGCCTGGCCCCGTCGGTGCCGATCATCCGCACCGACCTGGCCTCGTACGAAGCGGCGCTGCGCATCACCCACACCCGCGGCCGCCTCGCCGCCGACTCGCAGCGCAAGCACGACACCGCGCTGGCGCTGTTCGAACAGCACGTCGACGGTGCGGCCCTGCTCGACCGGCTCAAGGTGAGCCGCGCCGACGTGGTCACCCCGCTGATGTTCGAGTACACCCTGCTCGAGCGTGCCCGCCAGAACCGCATGCGCATCGTGCTGCCAGAGGGCGACGACGACCGCGTGCTGCGCGCCGCCGCCACCCTGCTGGCCCGCGACGTGGCCGACCTGATCATCCTCGGTGAGGAGTTCGAGGTGCGCTCGCGCGCCATCGGCCTGGGCCTGGACATCGCCAAGGCGAGCGTCGTCAGCCCGTTCGACGACGTGCTGCGGATGCGCTTCGCCGAGGAATACGCCCGCCTCCGCGCCCACAAGGGCGTCACCATCGACCAGGCCCGCGACGTCGTCACCGACGTCTCGTACTTCGGCACGATGATGGTGCAGCTCGGCCTGGCCGACGGCATGGTCTCCGGCGCATCGCACACCACCGCGCACACCATCCGGCCCAGCTTCGAGATCATCAAGACCCGCCCCGGCGTGTCCGTGGTCTCCAGCGTGTTCCTGATGGCCCTGGCCGACCGGGTGCTCGTCTACGGCGACTGCGCGGTCAACCCCGACCCCACCGCCGCGCAGCTGGCCGACATCGCCATCTCGGCGTCGGAGACGGCCGTCGAGTTCGGCATCGAGCCGCGCATCGCGATGTTGTCGTACTCCACCGGCGGGTCCGGCAGCGGCGCGGATGTCGAGAAGGTGCGGGAGGCCACCGCCATCGTGCGTGAGCGTCGCCCCGACCTCGCCGTCGAGGGTCCCATCCAGTACGACGCCGCCGCGGATGCCGCAGTGGCCGCCGCGAAGATGCCGGACTCCGCCGTTGCCGGCAAGGCGAACGTCTTCATCTTCCCCGACCTCAACACCGGGAACAACACCTACAAGGCGGTTCAGCGCAGTGCTGGCGCCGTGGCGATCGGCCCCGTCCTGCAGGGCCTGCGCAAACCCATCAACGACCTTTCCAGAGGAGCCCTCGTGCAGGACATCGTGAACACCGTGGCGATCACCGCCATCCAGGCCGCATCGCTGGCAGCAGTCGAGGCATCCGTATGACCGCCATTCTCGTCATCAACAGCGGGTCCTCGTCGTTCAAGTACCAGCTGATCGACGTCGACACCGAAACCGAACTGGCCGGCGGGCTCGTCGAGCGCATCGGGGAAAAGCTGGGCAGGGCCCGGCACACCAACGTCGCAGCCGGAGGCGAGCGTCAGGACACCAACCTGACCATCCGCGACCACACCGTCGGTTTCGCCGCGATGATCGCCGGGTTCGCCGAGCACGGACCGCAGCTGACCGAAATCGACCTCGTCGCCGTGGGCCACCGCGTTGTGCAGGGCGGCGCCATCTTCACCGGCCCGACCGTGATCACCGACACGGTTCTTGCGCAGATCACCGAGCTTTCCGCGCTGGCCCCGCTGCATAACCCCGCACACGTTCAGGGCATCGAGGCCGGGCGGTTGAATTTCCCGTACGTGCCGCACGTCGCGGTGTTCGACACCTCGTTCCACCTCACCATGCCGGCGCCCGCGTACACCTACGCGATCGACACCGCCCTCGCCGCCAAGCACGGGATCCGCCGGTACGGTTTCCACGGCAGCTCGCACAAGTACGTGTCGGAGGCCGCGGCCGAGTTCCTCGGGCGTCCGCTCGCCGAGCTCAAGACCATCGTGCTGCACCTCGGAAACGGCGCGTCGGCCTGCGCCGTGGACGGCGGCAAGTCGATCGATACCTCGATGGGCCTCACCCCGCTGCAGGGCCTCGTGATGGGCACCCGGTCCGGTGACATCGACCCGGCCGTGCTTTTCCACCTGCACCGCAAGGCCGGCTATTCGATCGACCAGCTCGACGAACTGCTGAACAAGAAGAGCGGCATGCTCGGACTCACCGGCAACGGTGACATGCGCGACGTGGAGGTGGCAGCCCTGGCCGGCGACGCCATCGCGCAGGCCGCCCTCGACGTGTATTACCACCGCATCCGGGGCTACGTGGGCAACTACATGGCCCAGCTGGGCGGACTTGACGTGATCGTCTTCACGGCGGGAGTGGGAGAGAATTCCGGTGTCATCCGTGAGCGGGCGCTGGAGGGCCTCGAGGGCCTCGGCATCCAGGTCGACCACGACCGCAACTACGCGTTCTCGCGTGGCGCACGCGTCATCTCGACGGATGCCTCCCGCGTCACGGTGCTCGTCATCCCCACCAACGAGGAACTCGAGATCGCGCGGGAGTCCCGAGCGGTCATCTAGCCCTCGCGTACCAACTGAGTTACCGGCATCCGGCCTTCGTTCCCGAACGAAGGCCGGATTTTCGTAACCCAGCCCTGCGAGTTCGGGTCCCCGCGCTGTTCGCCCCCCCCACCCGCTGGTCGAGCTTGTCGAGACCTCGCGACGTGCGTGCACGTCGCACCCCACGCGCAGGCCAACCCGCTGCGGTAGAGTTCCCGCGTGCGCACGCTACTCAACCTGATCTGGCTCGTCCTCAGCGGCTTCTGGCTCTTCCTCGGCTACCTGGCCGCGGGCATCGTGCTGTGCATCCTCATCATCACCATCCCGTGGGGCATCGCCTCCTTCCGCATCGGCATCTACGCTCTCTGGCCGTTCGGCCGCACCATCGTGGACAAGCCGTCCAGCGGTGCCTTCTCCTTCATCGGCAACGTGATCTGGGTCATCCTGGCCGGCTGGTGGCTCGCCCTGGCGCATATCGTCTCCGGCATCGCCCTCTGCGTCACCATCATCGGCATCCCGCTCGGTATCGCCGACTTCAAGATGGTGCCCATCTCCCTCGCCCCGCTCGGCAAGGAGATCGTGCCCACGGGCGGCGAGTTCGACCGCGCGCTGTCCCGGAACTGAACCCGCGCCACTGCAGGCGGAGATTCTCTCGACCCGCCATGTCCGGCGGCGCGGATTGCGGCGTGCCCGAAAGTTCTCCGCCTGCCTCACAATCAATCTGAGGAAACTTCAGTACCGGGCGTGACGATGGGCCGAGTCTGCCCGTCTTTAGGGGGTAGCCCTATTCGGGCCGACGTAACCGTTCCACTCGGCACCATCGTTCGAAGGAGAACCTCATGACGTCAGCGCAGAACGAACCCCGCCAGCCGCCGCCGCCCCTGGCAGCCGGCGACACCCAGCCGGCCGCCCACGCCGCCACCAGCGGCAACACCATCCGGGAAGACGTCGTCGCACGGCAGAAGGAAGAGTTCGGCGGCATGCGCTTCTTCACCGCCTTCTTCGGCTGGCTCACCGCCACCGGGGCAGCGGTTCTGCTGACCGCGCTGGTCGCGGGCGCCGGCGCTGCCGTCGGGCTCGGCACCCAGGCCGACCCTGAGCAGACCACAGAGGCCGCGGCCGAGAACGCTGCCACCGTCGGCCTGATCGGCGCCATCGCCCTGGGTGTCGTCGTGTTCGTCGCGTACTTTTGCGGCGGGTACGTCGCCGGCCGGATGGCGCGGTTCAGCGGCGCGAAGCAGGGCATCGCCGTGTGGCTCTGGGCATTGATCGTGGCCGTGGTGCTGGCTATCGTGGGCGCCATAGCGGGCAGCCAGTTCAATATCCTCGCCAACCTGAACAGCTTCCCCCGCATCCCGGTCAACGAGGGCGACCTCGCGCTGGGCAGCATCATCACGGCTATTGCGATCGCGATCGTCAGCCTCGGTGGCGCCATCCTCGGCGGCATCGCCGGGATGCGGTACCACCGCAAGGTCGACAAGGTCGGACTCGGCAAGTAGAACCATCCTCGATCCTCATATCGATCCACCGCCCCACCATCGCCGGGCAACTCGTTCGGCGTGCAAAGCAGGAAGAGAGAAATGACAATGATCAACACCAACAACATCGATTCCCTCATCGGTGCCAACGTCGTCGACACCGAAGGTCGCAAGGTCGGCACCGTCGGCCAGGTGTATCTGGAAAGCACCACCAACCAGCCCAGCTGGGTCACGGTCAAGACCGGCCTCTTCGGTACCAGCGAATCCTTCGCGCCGCTCGACAGTGCCGACTGGACGGGCGACGAGCTGCGCATCGGTTACGACAAGAACTTCGTGAAGGACGCCCCGCGCATCGACACCGACGGCTCGCTGGAGAGCGCCGATGAAGACGCGCTCTACCGGTACTACGGCCTCAGCGGGTCCACCGTCGGCCAGAGCACCGGCACCACCGGAACCTACGACGACACCAGCCGGGACGCCACGGTCGGCGACCGCCGCACGGAGGGCTATGACACCTCCGGACCTACGACGGATGACGCGATGACCCGCTCCGAGGAGCAGCTCCGCGTTGGAAAGGAGCAGGTCGGGGCCGGCCGGGCCCGGCTGCGCAAGCACGTGGTGACGGAGAACCAGACCGTCACGGTGCCGGTGAGCCACGAAGAGGTCACCCTGGAGCGGGAACCCATCACCGAGGCGAACGTGGGCAAGGCCACCTCCGGCCCCGACCTCAGCGAGGAGGAGCACGAGGTTCAGCTCACCGAAGAGCGCGTCGTGGTGGACAAGGAGACCGTCCCGGTGGAGCGCGTGCGCCTGGGCAAGGAGACCGTCACCGAAGACCAGCGGGTCTCCGAAGACGTGCGCAAGGAAGAGATCGACTACGACGAGTCGGACATCGACCGCCAGCGCCGTCAGTCCCGCGACGACACCCTGTAGAAGGCCCGTCGAGAACCGTACCCACCACCCCACCGGGCCCCAGGAAACTTCCCGGGGCCCGGTGTTGTGAGGGCGTTCGGGCGCCCGCGCAATTCGATCCGCCGTTCGTCATGACGTTTCCCGCCGGGACAACGTCTTACTCATAACGCTCGATAATCACGAGGAGTACCCGTATGTCATCACGCAACACTCTCGTTCGCAGCCTTCACGACGTCGGCCTGGCCGCCTGGTTCGGCGGTTCGTTGATGGGGGCGGTGGGGCTGAACAGCGCCGCGGCCTCGGTCAGCAACCCCCGGGAACGGCTCGCGGTGGCCAGCGTGGGTTGGAAGCACTGGACGCCCGTGCAGTTCGCGGCGATGATCGCGCACGGCATCGGCGGTGTGGGCCTGATCCTCGGCAACACCGAACGACTCGCCGCCCAACAGGAGGGCCGGGTCAACACCGGTGTGAAGGCGGCCCTCACGGTGGCCGCCATCGGCACCAGCATCTACTCCGGCGTCCTCGGCACGCGGATGGCCGCCAGCGGTGACGAACCCGTCGAGGGCACCACTGAGCCCACGGGCACCACCTCCGACGAGGTGGCGTCGGTGCAGAGCCAACAGCGCATCATGCAGTGGGTCACTCCCGCGATCACGCTGATCCTGATCGTGCTCGCCGCCCAACAGGGCGAACAGCAGCGCCCCGTCGCCAGCACCGGCGGCTGGTTGCAGCGACTCATCAAGCGCTGAGCGAAGCATTCCCGGCCCGGGTCATCTCGACCCGGGCCGCCACCTCACGAGGAGTACCCATGACGAACGCAAACGAAGACCCGACGACCAAGTACTTCTCCGACGGCTTCCCCAAGCAGGAGCAGGACCAGCCCGGCCTGACCGGTGCCACGGAACCGCGCCCCGACCACGGTGAGGACACCTACGTGGGCAGCGGCAAGCTCACCGGCAAGCGCGCCCTGATCACCGGCGGCGACTCCGGCATCGGCCGCGCCGTCGCCATCGCCTACGCCAGGGAGGGCGCCGACGTCGCCATCTCCTACCTGCCAGAAGAGCAGGCGGATGCCGAGGACACCGCGGCCCTGATCCGCGCCGCCGGCCGCACCGCCCTGCTGCTGCCCGGCGACATCCGGGAAGAGGGGCACTGCATCTCCATCGTGAACGAGACCGTCACCACCCTGGGCGGGCTGGACATCCTGGTGCTCAACGCCGCGTACCAGGAGAACCGCGACGGCCTGGAGAACCTCTCCACGAAGGAGTTCGACAAGGTCTTCAAGACCAACCTGTACGCCACCCTCTGGATCGCGCGCACCGCCATCCCTCACCTGGCCCCCGGCTCGTCGATCATCTCCACGTCGTCGATCCAGGCGTCCAGCCCGTCGCCGCAGCTCATCGACTACGCGATGACCAAGGCCGCGCTGGTCGCGTTCACGCAGGCCCTCGCTCAGCAGCTCGGCTCCACCGGGGTGCGTGTGAACGCCGTCGCCCCCGGCCCGATCTGGACGCCGCTGATCCCGGCGACCTCCTGGCCCGACAAGCTGCCGAGCTTCGGTCAGGACACCCCGCTCGGCCGGGCTGGACAGCCCGCCGAACTGGCCGCAGCGTACGTCTTCCTGGCCTCCCCGGAAGCGTCGTACATCTCGGGCGCCGTCGTGCCGGTCACGGGCGGCCGTGGCTTCTGACGCCGGTCGCCGGCAGAACCACCTGAACGGCCGCACGGGCGGCGGCGCCACGTCGGTGCTGCTCGTGCGGCACGGCGAGAGCGCGGCGAACGTCGCCGCGACCGCGGCCGAAGCCGCGGGCGCCGAGATCGTCGACATGCCGCTGCGAGACGCGGACGTGCCCCTCACCGGCACCGGCACCGACCAGGCTGAGGCGTTGCGGCGCTGGTTGGACTCCCGTCCGGCGGGGGAGTACCCGGAATCGGTGTGGGCGTCCCCGTACCTGCGGGCAGCCCAGACGGCGAGCATCGCCCTCGCCGGCCGGCCGGATGGCACCCGCCAGATTCCGGACGAACGGTTGCGTGACCGCGAACTCGGCGTGCTCGACCTGCTCACCAGCCGCGGAGTCGAGGCGCGGCTCCCCATCGAGGCCGCCCGCCGCCGCCGACTGGGCAAGTACTACTACCGGCCGCCCGGCGGCGAATCTTGGGCCGATGTGAGCTTGCGCATCCGCTCGTTCCTGCCGGCTCTCGACGCCGACGACTGCGGCACGACCGCCCTGGTGGTGTCCCACGACGCCGTCATCCTGCTCTTCCGCATGGTGTGCGAGGGACTCGCCGAACTCGACGCCCTGCACCTGGCCCGCACCGAACCGCTGCTGAACGCATCCATCACCCGCCTGGTGCGGGAGGACCGCCGGGCGCCGTGGCGGGTGGAGACCTACAACGACGTGTCCCACCTGGTCACGGCCGGCGCCAGCGTCACCGCGCACACCTCCGCGAAAGACGCCGATGTCGCCGCCGACTGAACGCGGCATCGTCCTGACGCCCGCGCTGCTGCGGGGCTGGGCGCTGCCGTCCGGCGCCGATTCCAAGTACGCCAGGGGCCAGGTGGTCGTGGTCGGCGGGGCCCGTAAGTCGCCCGGTGGCGCCCTGCTCGCCGGCACCGCTGCCCTGCGCGTCGGAGCCGGCCGGCTCACGCTTGGCGTGGCCGCGTCGGTGGCGGTGCCGCTGGCCGTCGCCGTGCCCGAAGCCGGCGTGGTGGGCCTGCCGGAGACGCCGGCCGGGGCGGTGCGCGGCGGCGACCTCGCCGCGCTGGCCGACGAGCTCGGCGACGCGGATGCCGTCGTGTTAGGCAGCGGCCTCGACGACGCCGACGAAGCGAAAGCGTTGCTCGGCGGGCAGCCCGCTCTGCTCGACCCAGCCGTCGGCCTGGTGCTGGATGCGTTCGCTCTCGGCGCCCTGCCAGACCTCGGCGACGATTTCCGACCGACCAGTGCCCTCGTCCTCACCCCCAACCCGGCCGAGGCCGGCCTGCTCCTGGGTCGCGACCTCGACGACCTCCAGGACGACGTCACCCGGATTGCCGCGCGGTTCACCGCCACGGTGAGCTGTCAGGGTGTCATTGCCGCCCCGGATGGACGGATCTGGCTGACGGGCACCGGGCAGGGCGGACTGGGCACCTCGGGCAGCGGCGACGTGCTGGCCGGAGCGATCGGCGGCCTGCTCGCCCGCGGAGCCGACCCCGAGCAGGCCGCCTGCTGGGGGACTTGGCTGCACGCGGCCGCGGGGGACCGGCTGAACGCCCGCGTGGGTCCTACCGGGTATCTCGCCCGAGAACTGTTGCCCGAGCTGCCCACCCTGCTCGCCGAGTTGGGCCAACGGCCCTGACCGCCCCCGATAGGAGATCGATCATCGGAAAACTCATTTACGACGGCATCGAGATTCATTTCGATGACCGTGCGCTGGTTCACCTGCAGATCGTCATCGGCTCAAAGCTGCGCCGGGGCGAGAGCTTCTTCCTGTCCTGGAACGATTCGCCGGCCGCCGGCACCGGCCGGTCCAGTGTCTGGCTGCACCCCGGCATTCCCGTGTTCTTCAAGTACAACGGCGGCAAAACGCCCATCATCAACCGGGCCTGGATCGACGTCCTGACCGCTGCCGCGAACAGCGGCCAGGGCCTGCTGCTCAGTGCCGAACCGCCGGAACGTCACCAGCGCGCGCGCGTCATCGACGGCTGAGCGCCCTGGGTCGGTTCCGCGCCGGTTCGAACCGGGCCGGTTCGGCTCAGGGGGTCAGTACCACCTTGATGCAGCCCTTTTCCTTCTTCTGGAAGAGCGCGTACATTTCCGGCGCCCTCTCCAGCGGCACCCGGTGCGTCACCAGGTCCTCCACGCCCAGCGGGTCGGCGGGATTTTCAACCAGCGGAATCAGCTCGTCCAGCCAGGACTGCACGTTGCACTGGCCCATCCGCACCGTGACCTGCTTGTCGAACAGCGACTTCATCGGGGTGGGGTCGGATTCACCGGCATACACCCCGCTGAGAGACACCGTGCCGCCGCGGCGCACGGCGTCGAACGCGAGGTGCATCGCACTGAGCCGGTCGATCCCGCCAGTGTTCATTACTTTCTGCGCCACAGCGTCGGGCAGGAGCCCCACCGCGGCCTGCGCCAGACTGGCTGCCGGCGCAGCATGGGCCTCAAGGCCCACCGCGTCGACGATCGAGTCCGGCCCCCGGCCATCGGTGCTGTCGCGTAGTCGTTCCAGCACGTCCTCGGTGAGGTCCAGCGTCTCGATGCCGTAGCGTTCCGCCATCAGGCGACGCTCGGCAACCGGGTCCACGGCCACCACCCGGTGCCCCAGGTGCCGGGCGATCCGGCCCACGAACTGGCCCACCGGGCCGAGGCCGAGCACCCCGAGCACGCCGTCCCTCGGCAGGTCGGCGTATGCGACGCCCTGCCAGGCTGTCGGCAGGATATCGCTGAGGAAGAGGTACCGATCATCCGGCAGGTCGTGACCGACCTTGCGCGCGTTGAAGTCGGCCAGCGGCACCCGCAACCGTTCGGCCTGCCCGCCGGGCACCGAGCCGTACAGCTCGGTGTACCCGTAGAGCGAGGCGCCGCTGTCGTGGGCGCGGTTCTGGGTCGTCTCGCACTGGGTGGTCAACCCGCGCAGGCACATGAAGCAGTCGCCGCACGCGATCACGAACGGGATGACCACCCGGTCACCGGGCACCAGATTCCGAACGGATGCGCCCACCTCGTCCACGACGCCCATCGACTCGTGGCCGAGAATGTCGCCGGGCTTCAGGAACGGCCCGAACACCTCGTAGAGGTGCAGGTCCGACCCGCAGATGGCCGTCGACGTGATCCGGATGACCGCATCCGTCGGCTTCTCGATGACCGGGTCAGGCACCTCTTCGACCGCGACGTGCCGTTTGCCCTGCCAGGTGAGGGCCTTCACGCGGTCGTCGACGTGGTGGGGCCGTAGAACGACTCCACCTCCGCCATCTCCATGGCCGCCGTCGCCTGGATCAGCTCGATCAGCTCCGGGTCCAGCCCCGGCGAGAACTCCTCGAGCCGCTCCGGCGCGATCACCGACGGCACCCCCTCCGGCGCCTGCTGGTCGGCGACAAGCTTGGTGCCGTCCTTGGAGGGCGACATGCCCTGGAAGATCTTGCCCGCCTCGGACTGGCCGGCGAGGTCGAAGGTGTACTGCTTGCTGTGCAGGCCGAGGTCGAGCATCTTCTTCACCTCGGGGAACTTCTCCGCGTTGGTCTTCGGGATCGGCAGCAGGGTGTTCCAGTGCACGCCGAGGGTCTCGAGCGCCTGGGCGTAGGCATTCTCGTGGGCCTGGTCGCGCACGATCAGGTACGAGATCGTGGACCGGGCCGTCTTGTTGTCGGTCATCTCGTAGATCCGGCACTTCTGCAGCCGGCCGGTGGACTCCAGCATCAGGTTGTAGAGCAGGTCGAGCACCAGGTTTCCGGAGTTGTAGACGTAGCTGCCGCTCCACGGGTTGCCCGCCGCGTCCACCGGCAGCGCACCCTGCGCGCCGACCAGATAGTGGTGGATGTTGCCTTGGTCCAGGGCGATGTTCAGCGGGATGTCGCCGCCGGAGCCGGGCTTGTCGAGCGGATCGGTGACCTTGCCCTGGTACCGTGGCGAGCCATCCAGCAGCCGCGAGATAGTGGTGCCGATCAGCTCGACGTGGCTGATCTCCTCGGTGCCGATGCCTTGGATCAGGTCGCGGTACGGCTTGGCCGCCGCGCCGCGGAAGTTTATCGACTGGAAGAGGTACTGCATCATGGTGCGC
Source organism: Cryobacterium inferilacus (assembly GCF_019599185.1). Taxonomy (GTDB): domain Bacteria; phylum Actinomycetota; class Actinomycetes; order Actinomycetales; family Microbacteriaceae; genus Cryobacterium; species Cryobacterium inferilacus. The sequence continues at coordinate 77,782 of NZ_JAIEUL010000014.1, forward strand.
ATCTCGCCGAACTGGCCGCCGAGGCCTTCCTGCAGCGCATTGGCGGCGGCGGGATCCGGCTCGTCCTGGGCGATGTCGTGAATGAGTCGTTGCACGTGGAAGTACATAGGTGTTCCCTTCGATGGTGGTGCGAATGGGGAAGTTGGCGGTGCGTGAATCGGGTGCGGCGGATGCCAGCGCCGGGTGTCAGCGCTTGGTGTCGGCGTGCTCTGCGGCGTCCTTGCGGAGCTTCCGACCGATGGCGATGTCCTCACGGTCTTTGAGGGCCGCCTTGTCGCTCTTGCGGGTGTCCCGCGGCGGCAGCTGGATCTCTTCCTCGGCGGCGATGCCGGCCTGAAGCTGCCGGCCCCGCTCGAGCTCGGCGTCGAACTCGGCGCCGAGGAGCAAGGCGAGGTTGGCGATCCAGAGCCAGAGCAGGAAGATCACCACGCCGGCGAGCGACCCGTAGGTGCGGTCGTAGTTGGAGAAGTTGGTGACGTAGAGCCCGAACAGGAACGACGCGATCACCAGGGTGATCAGCGCCAGCAGCGCGCCCAGGCTGATCCAGCGGAACTTGGGCTGCTTGGCGTTCGGGGTGGCGTAGTAGAGAATCGCGATGATCAGCACCGCCGCTATGGCCAGGATCGGCCACTTCACGATCGACCAGACGATTTGCACGGTCTCACCGAGGCCGAGGGCGCTGCCGACCGCGTCCGTCACCGGGCCGGAGACGATCAGGATGACGACCATGATGAGGATCAGCAGAATGCTCACGATGGTCACGAACAACTGCATCGGGCGCAGCTTCCAGAACGGCCGGCCTTCCTCGATCTCGTAGATCCGGTTCATCGCCCGGCTGAACGCGCCGACGTAACCGGACGCCGACCAGACAGCCAGCACGATACCGAAGACCAGGGCGAACCCGGCGGCCGGCGACGAGCTGAATTGCTCGAGCGGGTCGCGCAGCACGTCGGCCGTGCCGCCGGGAGCCACCTGGTTGACGAGATCGAGGATGGTGTCGACGGACTGCTGGCCCTGGCCGACGACGCCCAGCAGCGAGATCAGCGCGATCAGCGCCGGGAACAGCGCCAACACCGCGTAGTAGGTCAGCGATGCGGCGATGTCGGTGCACTGGTCGGCGGAGAACTCCCGCACCGTCTTCTTGAACGCGTACTTCCAGGACGGCTTTTTCACCTCACCCGGTGTATCCGGTTTGCGCGGATCGTCGGGGGAGGGGGCGGCGTTCTTCTTCTCGCTGGTGTTCTGGGCCACCGGTACATCTCCTCGTTCTCGTCTGGCGGATGGTGTGGGTTCCGCTGCTTAGACGGTGCCCTGTCCGCCCGGAGTCGCCGTGTCGCGCACCTCTTGGGCGGAGGAGGTGGTTTCGGACTTCACCGTGCCGGCGGCATCCGTGGCCTTGCCTTTGACGGCCTGCGCGGCGTCGGTGAGCGGCTGCTTGAGGTTCTCACCGACCTCTTTCGCGGCGTCCTTGACCTCGTCGACCAGCGGCTCGGCGGCGTCCTTCACGTTCGCCGCGACCTGCTTCTCGACGGTGCTGGCGGGGATCAGCGACGACGCCAGCCAGCCCACGCCGAACGCGATCAGGCCCACAGCAAGCGGGTTGCCCTTCGCCTTGTCGACGGCGGTGTGTGCCAGGCCGGAAGCCTCGTCGGCTACGCCACCGAGGGAGTCGCCGGCATCGGATGCGCTGCCCATCAGCCTGTCTTTCACCGAGGAGACCGCTCCTCGGACCTTGTTGCCTTGGCGCTGCATGATCTTGCCGGGGGTGACCTTGTCGGCTAGGGCGTCGACATCGGCGCCCAGCTCGCGGCGGGTGTCTTCGATCTGGGTCCGCAGAACTTCGGGGTCGGAGCTCGGGTTGGAAATACTCATCGGTTTTCCTCATTTCGTTTCAGTGCGTCGGGAATCTGCTTCAGGGAGTCGACGGTTTCGGGTGCGCCCTTGATGGCCTGCATTTCCTTGCGGCCGAGCACGAACAGGATGGCGGCGACGATGCCCCAGATGACGGCGACGATCACGGCCGCCCAGGCGATGTCAATGACGTGTCCGAGTCCCCACCACGCCGCGAACGACAGGAACAGGACGGTGAGGTGGCCGGCGTACCCGGCCCCGCCCAACATCCCGGCACCCTTGCCGGCGCGAGTGGCGGATTGCTTGACCTCGGCCTTGGCCAGTTCGACTTCCTGGCGCATCAGGACGGAGACGTCGCGAGTCACCTCGCTGAGCAGGTCGCCCAGGGAGGTGTCTGCGGCTTTGCGTTCGGAGGGTGTGGGCAGGTCACTCATTGCGGTTCTCCTGGTAGTCCGGGTACTCCGCGGCGAGCGGGGTCCCGACTCCGGTGGGGGCGCCCGTCGTGTTGCCCAGGCCGTATTCGGTGCCGTACTCGGCGCCGGCAGTGGTGCCGACTCCGTAGTCGGTTCCGGTCTGGCTGTGCACCCCGCGCGGGGTGGCGCTGGCGGTCGGTGCGGAGTCCGCGGACTCCTTGGACTCGGCGATCACCGAGCGGGTCAGGCGACCGGCGACGACGCCGGCGACGGCGGCGATGGCGATGAACACGCCGGGGCGGCGACGGGCGAAGCTCTTCACTTCGTTGAGCAGGGCGGCAGGGTCGCGCTGCTCCAGCCAGTCCGCCACGCCGGCGGCACGGGTGGCCGCCTGGTGGGCGAGGTCGCTGGCCACGCCCTGGGTCTCGGACTTCTCGGCCATCGAGCCGAACTCGTCGCTGAGTGAGCGGATGCCGGAGGCGACCCGCTGCTGCTGCGCCGCCGCCTGGTCCTTGAGTTCCCCCTGCGTCTGGCGGTAGAGGTCCTTGGCCTGCTGCTTGGTTTCGCTGCCGACTTTGTGCAGTTCATCCTTGGCGACGCCGGCAACGTGCTGGCCGGCAGCGACCGAGGTGTCCTTCACTTCAGCGGAGCGTTCCTTGGCCTCGGGAGCGGATGTTGGATACGTGTTCGACATGACTCTCCTTGAGAAATCGATGTTGACAGGGCGTCGCGGCTCGACGCCCAGGTCGTGATGCGACCATCATTATTCGACTTAAACGTCGTTTCAAGCACTTGGCGAGATCTGGTGATTTTGGATTTTTTCTGTGACGAAACAGGCATTTCGCCGTCTATATATAGGCGCAGCGGCCATGGCAACGTAACCGTCAGAGGGGGTAGCGCGGATCCCAAAACCAGAGTAAGTTGCGCCCGTCTTCGTCCCCGTGCCTCCCGGTGAATGGGGGCGCCCCAGGCATCCGCCGGTCGAAAACGGGGCGCCCCCATCCCTCCGGTCGAGCCTGTCGACGCCGACGCGACCATCCCGTTGGTCGAGCCTGTCGAGACCCGGCGAGCCGACCTGCGGATGCCGCGGCAGCGCCCCATAGGCACGTCACGGGGTCTCGACAAGCTCGACCAGCGAGTGGGCGCGACCCATAGGCATCCGCCGGTTGAAGACGGGGCGCGACCATCCCGTTGGTCGAGCTTGTCGAGACCCGGCGAGCCGGCGTGCGGATGCCGCGGCAGCGCCCACAGGCATCCGTATGTTTCAGGCACAACCCGACCATCCCGGTGGTCGAGCCTGTCGAGACCCGGTGGGCCGGACGTCACGGGGTCTTGACGAGCTCGACCAGCGAGTGGGGGCGTCCATAGGCATCCGCCGGTCGAGACGGGGAAGTTAGCCGGGCGGGGGCGCGGTGCTTGCCCGCACCACGAGGTGCGTGGGCACGATGGTGGTGCCGGGGCCCACGGCCGCGGGGGAGTCGATCTGGCGCAGCAGCTTCTCGATACAGAGCCGCCCCACCTGGCCGAAGTCCTGGTGCACGGTGGTCAGCGGTGGCCAGAAGGCATCCGCCTCACGCATGTCGTCGAAGCCGACGACACTGCAGGATGCCGGCACCGACCGGCCGGCCTCATGCATGGCCCGCATCACGCCGAGGGCCATCTGGTCGTTCGAGGCGAAGATCGCCGTGACCGTCGGGTCGGCAGCCAGCGTCACCCCGTGCCGGTAGCCGCTCTGTGCGCTCCAGTCGCCCTCCAACACGGGCGGCACCGGGGCGCCGGCCGCCTTGAGGGTGGCGCGCCAGGATGCCGTGCGCCGCCCGGCCGAGAACGACGACTCCGGACCGGCGATGTGCCAGACCGTTGTGTGCCCGAGGTCGAGCAGGTGCTGGGTGGCCAGCCGGGCTCCCTCGGTCTGGTCGGTGTCGACCACGGTGTACCGGGCGCCCGCGTCGGAGTCGACGATCACGACGGGTAACCCGGTCGGCACGGTCACGTCGATCCGGTCCAGGATGTGCGCTTCCATGATGATCACGATGCCGTCGACGGCCTGCTCGGCGAGCCGGTTCACGGCCCCGGCCACGGCGCCCTGGGTGGGCAGTGCCACCGGCAGCAGGGTGATGGAGTAGCCGGCCTCGGCGGCGGCGGTGGCCACGGCGTCGAGGGTGCGCATGTTGCCGAAGCTCGACAGCCCGAACATGATCACGCCGATGGTGCGAAACCGGCCGGACTTGAGCGCCCGCGCGGCACTGTTGGGCCGGTAGCCGATCTCATCCATCGCCGAGAGCACCCGGTCGCGGGTGTCGGCGTCCACGTTGCTACGGGCGTTCACCACCCGGGAGACCGTCTGCGAGGAGACCCCGGCCAGCGCCGCGACATCCGCCATCGACGGCTGCCTTCCGGCGCGCACCGGGGGACTGGTGCGCGCGCCGGCTGTCGCGCCGTTGGTGGGGCTGATCGTTGCCACGTGCGCTCCCGGCTCTCAGAAAAATTTCAATATGTTTACGTAAACATGCTAGCGTGCTCAACACGGAATGTTTACGTAAACATGGCGTTCCGGTTCCACCCTCCGTCGCACCACCCCCGAGCCAGAGAAAACAGGCATGACGACGCTGTCAACACTCCCCCCTAGTGGCCAGGCCCCCAGTACCCAGGCGCTGCAGAAGCCCCGCAAACCGCGCGTGCAGAAACGCGACTGGACCGGTTGGAAGTTCATCGGCCCGTTCATGATCGTGTTCGCCCTCGTGCTCATCGCCCCGGTGCTGTACTCGATCTACCTCAGCTTCTTCAAGGACCAGCTCGTCGGCGGCAACTCCTTCGTGGGCTTCGAGAACTACGGCCAGGCGCTCACCGATCCCAAGTTCTGGGAGTCGATGGGCCGGGTCACCCTGTTCTTCGTGGTGCAGGTGCCGATCATGCTCGGCATCGCCCTCTTCGCCGCCCTCGCCATCGACAGCGCCCGCCTGCACCTGTCCAGCTTCTTCCGCATCGCGATCTTCCTGCCGTACGCGGTTCCCGCCGTGGTCGCCACGCTCATGTGGGGCTTCATGTACGGCACCAAGTTCGGCCTGGTCGGCAACCTCAACGACTTCTTCGACCTCGCCATCCCCAACCCGCTGGGCAACACCTGGGTGCTCGCCGCGATCGGCAACATCGTCACCTGGGAATTCATCGGCTACAACATGATCCTGTTCTACGCCGCCCTCCGGGTGATCCCCACCGACCTCTACGAGGCCGCGTCGCTCGACGGCGCCAACGCGTTCCGCATCATCCGCAGCATCAAGCTGCCGACCCTGCGGCCCGCGATCGTGATCGGCGGCATCTTCAGCGTGATCGGCAGCTTCCAACTGTTCAACGAGCCGAGCATCCTGCAGTCGCTGGCGCCCAACACCATCTCCACCTATTTCTCGCCGAATATGTACGCCTACAACCTGTCGTTCTCGGGCCAGCAGTACAACTATTCGGCCACCATCGCGATCATCGTCGGCCTCATCACCGCCGTCATCGCCTACATCGTGCAGAACTCCGGATCAAGGAAGGAGGTCTGAGATGTCGACTCTTAACCAGGCCACAGCGCTGTCCACCACGGATGCCGCGGCCGGCCCCAAGAAAGGCTCGCGGGCCCCCCGCTACACCAAGACGGCCAAGCAGACCCAGGCGCTGCACACCAAGAAGTCCATCATCCTCACCATCGTCATGGGCGCCCTGCTGATCTACAGCCTGCTGCCCCTGTTCTGGCTGTTCGTGAACTCCACCAAGACCCAGGCCGAGCTGCTCAACTCGTTCGGCCTCTGGTTCAGCGGTGACTTCGCCCTCTGGGACAACATCATCGCCACGCTCACCTACAACGACGGCGTCTTCGTGCGCTGGTTCGGCAACACGGTGCTCTACGTCGTCGTCGGCGCCGGCGGCGCCACGTTCCTGGCAGCCCTCGGCGGTTACGGCCTGGCCAAGTTCAACTTCCCCGGCAAGAAGGCCGTCTTCGCCGTCGTGCTCGGCGCCGTCGCCATCCCCGGCACGGCCCTGGCGGTGCCGACCTTCCTGATGTTCAGCCAGATGGGCCTCACCAACACCCCGTGGGCGGTCATCCTGCCCTCGCTGATCAGCCCGTTCGGCCTGTACCTGATCTGGACCTACGCCATGGACGCGGTGCCCACCGAGGTGCTCGAGGCCGCGCGAATGGATGGTTCGGGCGAGTTCCGCACCTTCTTCACGATTTCGCTGAAGCTCCTGGCCCCCGGCCTCGTCACGGTGCTCTTGTTCACCCTCGTGGCCACTTGGAACAACTACTTCCTGCCCCTGATCATGCTCAGCGAACCCACCTGGTACCCGCTGACCGTGGGCCTGAAGCAGTGGAACATGCAGGCCCAGACCGTGGGCGGCGACGTCATCTACAACCTCGTCATCACCGGGTCGCTGCTCACGATCGTGCCGATCGTCGTGGCGTTCCTGTTCCTGCAGCGCTACTGGCAGTCCGGCCTCGCCGCCGGCTCCGTCAAGGCGTAGCCCCCCAAACCGATCCATCCAGTCTTACCCGCACCGAAACCCGCACCATCCGTCATCCGCAGCACCGAACATCCGTTTACAAGGAAGTGAAAGGCATCCCCATGAAAGCACCCCACAGCAACACCCGGCTCCGCCGCACCGCCCTCGCCGTCGCCACCGGACTCGCCCTGAGCGTCTCCCTCGCCGCCTGCGCCTCCACCGGCGGAGGCGGAGCCGAGACCGGCACCGCCGACGACATCGAGGCCGCACTGCAGGAAGAGACCACCCTCACCGTCTGGGCCTGGGCCCCGGCCGTGGAAGACATCGCCACCGCGTTCGAGAAGAAGTACCCCAACGTCACGGTCGACGTGGTCAACGCCGGCACCGGCAACGACCAGTACATCAAGCTGCAGAACGCGATCAAGGCCGGCTCCGGCGCCCCCGACGTGGCCCAGATCGAGTACTACGCGCTGCCGCAGTTCGCCCTCTCCGAGGCCCTCGTCGACCTGAGCGACTTCGGCCTGGACTCCCTCGAAGACCAGTACACCGCCAGCACCTGGGGTTCGGTGAACCTCGACGGCGGCGTCTACGCCCTGCCGCAGGACTCCGGCCCCATGGCTATGTTCTACAACCAGGCCGTCTTCGACCAGTACGGCCTGACCGTGCCCACCACCTGGGACGAGTACATCGCCACCGCCGAGAAGCTGCACGCGGCCAACCCGAACGCCTACATCACCAACGACACCGGCGACGCGGGCTTCGCCACCAGCATGATCTGGCAGGCCGGCGGCCAACCGTTCACCACCACCGACTCCACCGACGTGGCGATCAACCTGCAGGACGAGGGCTCGAAGAAGTTCGCCGACACCTGGAACCAGCTGCTCGAGAAGGACCTCATCGCGCCGACCTCCAGCTGGAGCGACGAGTGGTACCGGGGCCTGGGCGACGGCACCATCGCCACGCTCAACATCGGCGCCTGGATGCCCGGCAACCTGGAATCCGGCGTGCCGGAAGCCGCCGGAAACTGGCGGGTGGCCCCGCTGCCCGTCTACGAGGCCGGCGACACCGCCAGCGCCGAGAACGGTGGCGGCGGCGACGCCGTGCTGGCCCAGAGCAAGAACAAGCTCGCCGCGGCCGGCTTCGTCGAGTTCATGAACTCCGGCGAAGGCACCCAGATCTCCATCGACGCCGGCGGCTTCCCGTCCACCGTCGCCGACCTCGAGTCCGACGAGTTCCTCGGCTACGAGAGCGAGTACTTCGGCGGCCAGAAGATCAACGAGGTCCTGGTGCAGTCCGCCAACGACGTCGTCGAGGGCTGGAGCTACCTGCCGTTCCAGGTCTACTCGAACAGCATCTTCTCCGACACCGTCGGCCAGTCCTACGCCGACAAGTCCGACCTCAACGCCGGCCTGACCGACTGGCAGAAGGCCATCGTCGCCTACGGCAACGAGCAGGGCTTCACGGTCACCGAGTAACACCGGGCGAAGGGTGGGTCAGTCCGCTGGACGGCCCACCCTTCGCGCACCATCAGCTTCCAACCAGAGGATCTTCTTCGTGTTCCACGCCCGGCTCAGCATCACCCGCGACGACATCGTTGCCCCCGTCTCACCCCGGCTGTTCGGCTCATTCGTCGAGCACATGGGCCGCGCGGTGTACACGGGCATCTACGAACCCGGGCACCCCACCGCCACCGCGGATGGCTTCCGCCAAGACGTGCTCGACCTCGTGCGTGAGCTGAACCCCAGCCTGATCCGCTACCCGGGCGGCAACTTCGTGTCGGGATTCCGCTGGGAAGACAGCGTCGGCCCCGACCGCCCGGTGCGCCTGGACCTGGCCTGGCACTCCGTGGAGACCAACGAGGTGGGCCTGCACGAATTCGCCGACTGGGCCGAGAAGGCCGGCGTCGAGATCATGCAGGCCGTGAACCTCGGCACCCGGGGCATCGCCGACGCCGCGGCCCTGCTCGAATACGCCAACCACCCGGCCGGCACTGCGCTCAGCGACCAGCGCCGCGCCAACGGCCGCACCGAACCGTTCGACATCCGGGTCTGGTGCCTGGGCAACGAGATGGACGGCCCCTGGCAGATCGGCCACAAGACCGCCGAGGAATACGGCCGGCTCGCCGCCGAAACCGCCCGGGTGATGAAGTGGGTCGACCCCACCGTCGAGCTCGTCGTCGCCGGCAGCTCCAACGCCGAGATGCCCACCTTCGGCAGCTGGGAACGCACCGTGCTCGAACACGCCGCGGAGCTCGTCGACCACATCTCCCTGCACGCCTACTACGAGGAAAAACCCGGCGACCTGGACAGCTTCCTCGCCTCCGGCGTGGGCCTTGACCGCTTCATCGGCGACGTCGCCCAGATCATCGACGAGGTCACCGTGGCGCAGGGCCTCGACAAAACAATCGGCATCAGCGTCGACGAGTGGAACGTCTGGGACCAGACCCGGTTCAACGAGGTCGACAAGGAACCCCTGTTCACCGGCGACTGGAACACCCACCCGCGCCTGATCGAAGACGAATACAACGTCAGCGACGCCGTCGTCGTCGGCTCCCTGCTGATCACCCTGTTGCGCAACAGCGACCGGGTCAGCATGGCCAACCTCGCCCAGCTCGTGAACGTCATCGCGCCGATCCGCTCCGAGCCGGGCGGCCCGGCTTGGCGCCAGACCACCTTCTTCCCCTTCGCCCGCACCGCAACCGCCGCCCGCGGCGACGTGCTGGCCGCCACCATCCACTCCGACACCTACGACACCAGGGCGCACGGCACCGTCGACCTCGTGGATGCCGCGGTGACCGCTACCGACGAGGAGATCGTCTTGTTCCTCGTCAACCGGTCCAGCACCGACCCGCTCACCCTCGAGGTCGACCTGGCTGGCGCCCCCGCCGGTGCGGTGCTCTCGGCAGAGAGCCTGTTCGCGCCGGAGGGCGGTGACCGCTTCGCCAGCAATACCGTCGATGAGCCCGACCGGGTGCGCCCGGTGCCGCTGACGGAGGTGACGCTGGCCGCGGATGGCACCGCCGCCACGGTCGTGCTGCCCGCCTTGTCCTGGTCGATCGTGCGCCTCTCCGCTCGGGTCGCAGCATGCCGGTGACCGATCGTTGGTCGAGCTTGTCGAGACCTGGTGACCCTGCCTCGACAGCCGCACCGCACTGGGTGCGCTGGCCCGCCGCGCACACCCTCGCCGACGGCTCCGAGAGCCTGCCCGCCGACGCGGCCCGCATCGGCTACGGCGCCGACTACAACCCCGAGCAGTGGCCCGAAGAGGTCTGGGCCGACGACATGCGCCTGATGCGCGAGGCCGGCGTCAACATCGTCAGTCTCGGCATCTTCTCCTGGGCGCTGCTGCAGCCCACCCCCGACACCTGGGATTTCGGCTGGCTCGACCGCGCCATCGACCTGCTGCACGCCAACGGCATCGCCGTCGACCTCGCCACCGCCACCGCCAGCCCGCCGCCGTGGCTCACCGAACTGCACCCGGAGGTGCTGCCGGTCACCCGTACCGGCGAGACCATCTGGCCCGGCGGCCGCCAGCAGTGGCGCCCCACCTCACCGGTGTTCCGCCGTTACGCCCTCGCCCTGGTCGAGCAGATGGCCGAGCGTTACGCCGACCACCCGGCCCTGTCGATGTGGCACATCAGCAACGAGCTCGGCTGCCACAACGTCTACGACTTCTCCGATGACGCGGCGAGCGCCTTCCGCACCTGGCTCGAGGCCCGCTACGGGTCACTGGTCGAGCTCAACCGGGCCTGGGGCACCGCGTTCTGGTCGCAGAACTACTCCGCCTGGAGCCAGATCCTGCCGCCCCGACTCGCGGCGACGCATCCGAACCCCACCCAGCAGCTCGACTTCGCCCGGTTCTCGAGCGACGCCCTCAAGGACTACCTGATCGACGAGCGCGAGATTCTGCGCCGGGTCACCCCGACGGTGCCGATCACCACCAACTTCATGGTGATGGGCGAGACCCGCGGCATGGACTACGCCGACTGGGCGGGCGAGATCGACCTGGTCTCCAATGACCACTACCTGCTCGTCGCCGACCCGCAGGCGTTCGAGGAGCTCTCCTTCTCGGCCAACCTCACCGGCCAGATCGCCGGTCGGGCTCCGTGGTTCCTGATGGAGCATTCCACCAGCGCCGTCAACTGGCAGCCGGTGAACCAGGCCAAGAGCCCGGGGCAGCTGCGCCGCGACAGCCTCACCCACCTCGCCCACGGCGCCGACGCGATCTGCTTCTTCCAGTGGCGGGCGTCGCTGGCAGGCGCCGAGAAGTTCCACTCCGCGATGCTGCCGCACGCGGGCCCCGACAGCACCGTGTTCCAGAGCGTCACCCGCTTCGGCGCCGAGCTGGCCGGTCTGGCCGAGGTCGCCGGCAGCCGCACGAAGCAGGCGCGCATCGGCATCCTCTTCGACTGGGATTCCTGGTGGGCCGCCGAGCTCGACTCGCACCCCACCGAACTGCTGCGCTACAAGACCGAGGCCATGGCCTGGTACACCGCCGCGCTGGCCAACGGGCTGCAGGCCGACATCGTGCCGGCCCGGTCGGTGCTCAGCGGCCCCGGCCTGGCCGGCTCTGCCCTCAATGGCTACGACGTGGTGATCGCGCCGATGCTCTACCTCGTGCCGATACCGCTGGCGGATGCCCTCGCCGACTACGCGCAGGGCGGCGGCCACCTGGTGGTCGGCGTGTTCTCCGGCATCGCCGACGCCGACGACCACATTCACCCCGGTGGCTACCCGGGCGCCTTCCGTGAGCTGCTCGGCATCCGGGCGCAGGAATTCGGCGGCCTGCTCGCCGGTCAGACCGTGGCGCTCACCGGTGAACTGCCGGCCGGCTCCACCGGCTCGCTGCTCACCCACGACGTCACCGTCGGCCCCGACGTCGAGGTGCTCGCCCGCTTCGCCGACGGCCCGTTTCCCGGCGTGCCAGCCATCACCACCCGCGAGCTGCCGGGCGGCGGCCGGGCCAGTTTTGTCGGCACGGTGCTCGACCGCGCCGCCCTCACCGCCTTCGTGGGTCGGATCAGTGCGGATGCCGGCCTCAGCTCGCCGCTGCCGGAGGACGTGCGCGGCTCCGTGCAGCTGGCAGTGCGGCAGAGCGACACCGAGGAGTACCTCTTCTACATCAACCACTCTGCGCGAGCGGTGACCGTGGCGCTGCGCCCGGCCGACGGCGCCCTCGCCTCGCTCGACCTCGGCGGCAGCACCCTCGCCGCCGACTCCCTCACTCTCCCCGCCACCGGCGTCGCCGTGCTGCGCCGCCCCCGAACCGAGGCCCGACCATGAGCGACACCACCCCCACGACCCCGGGCACCTTCGCCATCGGTGCCACCGACTTCCTCCTCAACGGTGAGCCGTTCCGGGTGCTGGCCGGGGCCATCCACTACTTCCGGGTGCACCCGGATCACTGGGCCGACCGGATCCGCAAGGCCCGTCTGATGGGTCTGAACACCATCGAGACCTACGTGGCCTGGAACGCGCACTCGCCCCAGCGCGGCGAGTTCGACACGACCGGCCAGCTCGACCTGGGCCGGTTTCTCGACCTGATCGCGGCCGAGGGCATGTACGCGATCGTGCGGCCCGGCCCGTACATCTGCGCCGAGTGGGACAACGGGGGCCTGCCCGGTTGGCTCTTCAACGACCCGGCCGTGGGTGTGCGCCGGCACGAGCCGCTCTACCTCGCGGCGGTCACCGAATACTTCGAGCAGCTGCTGCCGCTGGTGGCGTCGCGGCAGATCGACCGCGGTGGCCCGGTGATTCTCGTGCAGATCGAGAACGAGTACGGCGCCTACGGCGACGACAAGGACTACCTGCGCGCGCTCGTCGAGCTCAACCGGGCCGGCGGCATCACCGTGCCGCTCACCACCATCGACCAGCCCACCGACCAGATGCTCGCCGACGGCAGCCTCCCGGAGCTGCACAAGACCGGCTCGTTCGGCTCCCGCGCCACCGAGCGGCTTGAGGTGCTGCGGCGACACCAGAGCACCGGGCCGCTGATGTGCGCCGAGTTCTGGAACGGCTGGTTCGACCACTGGGGTGCGCACCACCACACCACCTCGGCGGCCGATTCCGCCCGCGAGCTGGATGACCTGCTGGCGACCGGCGCATCCGTGTCGCTGTACATGTTCACCGGCGGCACCAACTTCGGCTTCACCAACGGCGCCAACGACAAGGGTGTGTACCAGCCCACCGTCACCAGCTACGACTACGACGCCCCACTGTCGGAGAGCGGCGAGATCACGGCCAAGTACCTGGCCTTCCGCCAGGTGCTCGCCCGCTACGCCCCGGTGCCCGCCGACCTGCCAGAGCCCGGCTGCCCCGCGCCGGCCTTCACCGTCGCCCTCGACGAATCGGTCTCCCTCTGGGAGGCCCTGCCCGAGCTGGCCGTGCCGGCCGTGCCTGCTGCTGCTGCTGCCGTGCCGGCGGCATCCGCCCTGCCCAGCATGGATGCGCTCGGTCACTACACCGGGTTCGCCCTGTACCGCAGCCGGCTCACGCCGGGTGCCCGGGTGTTGTCGTTCGCCGAGGTGCGCGACCGCGCCCAAGTCTTCGTCGACCGCACCCCCGTCGGTGTGCTGCAGCGCGATCACCACGACCGGTCGATCAGCCTGCCGCCGGGGGAGCGCCTCGACCTGCTCGTGGAGGACCAAGGCCGGGTCAACTACGGCCCGCGCATCGGCGAGGACAAGGGCCTGATCGGCCCGGCCGCCCTCGACGGCGCCGAACTGACCGACTGGCAGGTGCTCCCGCTCGACGTCGACGGATTCGTGCGCGCCGGCAGCGCCCTGTTCGCGACGGTCACGGCCCCCGCCGGTGCGGCTCCCTGCACCCACCCGGTGGACCTGGACCTCGATGTGGATCTCGACCTCGCGGTGAATCTCACCCCGACCCCGTCCTTCTCACCGACCCCGGCCGCACGGCAGGCGCCGGTTCTCGAGCTGGTTCCGGCCGAGGTCGCCCCCGCCTCGCTCAGCGGCCCGGCGTTCGCCCGCGGCCGGTTCGGCGCCGAGCCCGGTGTGGACCTGTTCCTGAGTACCGCCGGCTGGGGCAAGGGCCAGGCCTGGATCAACGGCTTCAACCTCGGCCGGTTCTGGGACCGCGGCCCGCAAACCACCCTCTACGTGCCCGGGCCGATCCTGCGCGCCGAGAACGAGCTGGTCATCCTGTGCCTGCACGGCACCGAGGCAACCGTCGCCCGCTTCGTCGCCCGTCCCGACCTGGGTCACACCGACTTCTAGCCCGGTCGACCCCGTTTCCCCGGTCGCCCCCGTTCATTTGCGGACTTCGCACAGTCATCCGGCCCGAACACCCTGCGAAGTCCGGAAACGAAGACCACAGGTGGTGGCGTGGGGCCTCGGCCGCCGCGCCGAGCCCGTCCCGGCCGCCACCCGCGCGTCCCATCCGCTCCGCAACGGATGCGCATCCGCCAGCCTGTGCACCACCCACCCGGGGTGTCGGTGGCAGCAAGTACCATTGACCTCGTGGTTACCGCCCTGTATCGCCGTTACCGGCCAGAGACTTTTGCCGAAATGATCGGTCAGTCCCAGGTGACCGATCCGCTCATGACCGCCCTGCGCACCAACCGGGTGAATCATGCCTATCTCTTCAGCGGACCCCGCGGCTGTGGCAAGACCACCTCCGCCCGCATTCTCGCCCGCTGCCTCAACTGTGCAGAGGGCCCCACCGACACTCCCTGCGGCGTCTGCCCCAGCTGCGTCGAGCTCTCCCGCGACGGCAGCGGTTCCCTCGACGTGGTCGAGATCGACGCGGCCAGCCACAACGGTGTCGACGACGCCCGCGACATCCGCGAGCGCGCCATCTTCGCGCCGGCCCGCGACCGCTACAAGATCTTCATCCTCGACGAGGCGCACATGGTCACCCCGCAGGGCTTCAACGCGCTGCTCAAGATCGTCGAAGAGCCGCCGGAACACGTGAAGTTCATCTTCGCCACCACCGAGCCCGAAAAGGTCATCGGCACCATCCGCTCGCGCACCCACCACTATCCGTTCCGGCTCGTGCCGCCCGCACCCATGCTCGACTACGTGCAGCAGATGTGCGACAGCGAGCACATGACCGTGGCCCCCGGCGTGCTGCCGCTCGTCGTGCGGGCCGGCGGCGGTTCGCCCCGCGACACCCTCTCGCTGCTCGACCAGCTCATGGCCGGCACCGACACGGATGCGATCGAGTACGAGCGCGCCGTCGCCCTGCTCGGCTACACCCACGCCACCCTGCTCGACGACGCCGTCGACTCCATCGCCGCCCGCAACTCCGCGGCCGCGTTCGACGCCGTCGACCGGGTCATCCAGACCGGGCAAGACCCCCGCCGCTTCGTCGAAGACCTGCTCGAGCGCATGCGCGACCTCATCATCGTCGGCGCCACCAGCGCTGCCGGTGCCGCGGCCGTGCTGCGCGGTGTGCCGCAGGACGAACTCGACCGCATGCAGGTGCAGGCGTCCAACTTCGGCCCGGCCGAGCTCAGCCGCACCGCCGACATCCTCAACGCCGCCCTCACCGAGATGACCGGCGCCACCTCCCCGCGCCTGCACCTCGAGCTCATGATCGCCCGGGCGCTCATCCCCGCCACCGACGACAGCAATCGCGGCGCCCTCGCCCGCGTCGAGCGTCTCGAGCGCCGCATCGGCGTCGACGGCACCCCCACGGATGCGCCGGCGCCCGCCGCCAGCGCCGCCCCGGCCCCGCGCACCCCCGTCGCGGCACCGGCCCCGCGCACCCCCGCCGCACAGGGTGCCCCTCCGGTCGCGACCCCGCCGGCTGCGACGACCGTCCCGCCAGCCGCGTCCGGCTGGGCCACCCGCACGCCGGGCACCCCCGCGGCCGTGCCGGTCGAGCCTGCGTCCGCGGAAACCAGCAGCCCGGCCGCCGATGCCAGCCCCGCCAGCCCGCAGGCCGACCGTCCCGAGCCGACCGCCGAGACGCCGCCCGCGGCCCCGGTGGTGCCCGTCGGCCCGGTCACCCTGGCCCAGATCAAGGACGCCTGGCCGCAGATCCTCGAGGCCGTCAAGGACGTCAAGCTCAGCGCCTGGCTCGTGGTCTACACCGCACGCGTGCTCGACCTGCGCGGCGACGACGTACTCGTGCTCTCCTTCCCGAGCGAGCAGGACATGCAGGGTTTCAAGGCCCAGCAGGCGCCCGGCCAGGGGGTCAGCGAGTTCCTCCGCGGAGCCATCGTCAAGGTCCTCGGCCTGCGCGTGAAGTTCATCGCCCGCGCCGACTCCGAGACCTTCGCCGCGGCGGCTCCCTCCGCGGCCCCGTTCCCATCGGCCTCCACCACCGACCTGCCCGCTTCCGGCCGAGCTGCTCCGGCGCAGCAGGGCAATTCGTCCGCGGCGGGGCCGCTCGCGGATGCTTCCGCTCCGTCCGCGCCGCCGCCCACCTCCGGCGCACCCACGAGATCCGCACCCACGAGCTCCGCGCCCTCGAACTCCGCGCCCTCGAACTCCGCGCCCTCGAACTCCGCGCCCACGAGCTCCGCGTCCCCGACCGCGGCGTCCGCCGGTTCAGCGCCGACGGCCACTCCGGCGTCCCCGTCCGGTTCCGCCTTCGGAAGCGCTGCCCCGGCCGGCTCCTCGAGATCAACCAGCTCGTCGAGCACCGCCACCGCCACCATGGCACCGCCGGCAACGGCCTCCGGATGGGCCACCGTCGTCATTCCCGGATCCGCGGCCGCCCTCTCTGCCGCCGAAACCGCGGCAGCCGAACCTGCTGTCTCCTCGTTCCCTGGCACGGCGCCAGCGCCTGCGGCGCCTGCTGCGCCAGCACGTCCCGCCTCGGCCGCACCCGCAGCACCGGCCGCAGCACAGCCGCGGACCAGCGCCGGCACCGCCTCTGCTCCTGATGGCAGTCCTGCCGTCGAACCCGTCCGCGATTACGCCCCCGAGCCCGACTTCGAGCCGCCCTTCGACGACGAGCCGCCGCCCTACGACGACTTCCCGCCAGACCCGCAGCAGTTCAGCGCGCCGCCGGAGTTCGACCGCGGCGCCCGGCCCGCCACGCAGCAGAGCCCGCGCACCCAGTCGGCTCCCGGTCAGCAGCGGGCGGCCGGTCAGGACCAGCCCGGTCAGGCGCAGCCCGGCCCCCAGCAGGCACGCGGCCAGCAGTCAGCATCCGCGCCAGCCGCATCCGCCCCCGCTGGCAACGGTCAGCGCGGCGCGCCCGCTCGCCGCTCGCCCGCGTTCGCGGAGAAGCAGCGCTACGGCGAGGCCGTGGTGCGCGAGATTCTCGGCGCCACCTTCATCGAGGAGCAGCCGCACGACCCGATTTCGCGACAGAGGAACGACAACTAAATGTACGAAGGCATCGTTCAGGAACTCATCGACGAACTCGGCCGTCTGCCCGGCATCGGGCCCAAGTCGGCGCAGCGCATCGCGTTCCACATTCTGCAGACCAAGAACTTCGACGTGAGCCACCTCGCCAATGTGCTGCTCGAGGTGCGCGACAAGGTCAAGTTCTGCGACATCTGCGGCAACGTCTCCGAGCAGGAGACCTGCATGATCTGCCGGGACCCGCGCCGCAACCCCACCTCTATCTGCGTGGTCGAAGAGGCCAAGGACGTCGTCGCCATCGAGCGCACCCGCGAGTTCAAGGGCCTCTACCACGTGCTCGGCGGGGCGATCAGCCCCATCGACGGCATCGGTCCAGACGACCTGCGCATCCGTCAGCTGATGACGCGCCTCGCCGACAACACCGTGCAAGAGGTGATCATCGCCACCGACCCCAACCTCGAGGGGGAGGCCACCGCCACGTACCTCTCCCGGCTGCTCACCACCCTCGACATCAAGGTCAGCCGCCTGGCATCGGGCCTGCCCGTCGGCGGCGACCTCGAATACGCCGACGAGGTCACCCTCGGTCGCGCTTTCGAGGGCCGCCGCACCGTCACGAGCTAGCAGCCCGCCCCGCGGCGCGCTGATGCCCGCCCGCACCAGACCCGTGCGACACCTCCATGGGATCGCTTCCACGAAAATCCTTGACACGCGATCCGGCTCTGCCTAGTGTTATCGCTAGTCCATGGGAGCGCTTCCACGACGAACCCTCAGGTTCCGCCCGCCAGCGTTTCTGTCCCCGTAACACGCCCACAAAGGAGTGCCGTGAGTTCACGACGCGCAATAACAGCCTCGATCGCTGGTGCCGCAGTCTTCGCCATCGTCGCCACCGGATGCAGCGCATCCGCCGGCGGATCCGACGACGGCAAGATCACCCTGTCGGTCACCACCTTCGGCACCATGGGTGTCGACGCAAACTACACCAAGTACATGGAGGAGAACCCGAACATCGTCATCGAGGCCACCAACCTCGAGGGCGGCGGCGCCGCCCGCGACGACGCCTACGCCAAGATCGCCGCCGGCACCGGCCTCAGCGACGTCGTCGCCATCGAAGAGGGCTGGCTCGGCACCATCCAAGAGGTCAGCGGATCCTTCGTGGACCTGCGCGACTACGGCATTGAAGACGTGGCCGACGAGTGGCTGGACTGGAAGTACAAGCAGGGCACGGATGCCGACGGCCGCGTCATCGGCGCCGGCCTCGACATCGGCCCGCAGGGCCTGTGCTACCGCGGCGACCTCTTCGAGGCGGCCGGCCTGCCCAGCGAGCGCACCGAGGTCGCCGAGTACTTCGGCGGCGACGACGCCACCTGGGAACGCTTCTACGAGGTGGGCGCTGAGTACGTCGCCGCCAGCGACAAGGCGTTTTATCACAGCCCCCGGTTCTTCTGGAACTCCTTCGTGAACCAGCAGGAAGAGGGCTACTACAAGTCCGACGGTGAGACCCTGAACATCGAGGGCAACGACGTGCTCAAGGACCAGCTCGCCCTGGTCGTCGAGGCGGAGAACGCGGGCCTCGGCGCCGGACTGCCCGGCTGGGATGTCGGACCGCAGGCCAAGGCCGGCGACTACGCCACCTACATGTGCCCGAGTTGGATGCTCGGCATCGTGCAGGGCTACTACGACGAGGGCACCACCGACAGCGGCTGGGACTTCGCCGACGTGCTGCCCGGCGGCGCGGCCAACTGGGGCGGCGCCTTCCTCGGTGTGTCCGAGTCGAGCGAGCACAAGGAGGAGGCCGCGGCCCTCGCCCTCTGGCTTGCCGCCCCCGCCCAGCAGGCGGCATCGTTCGAACTCGCCGGACCGTTCCCGAGCACTATCGAGGGCCAGGCCCTCGTCGCCGACTCGACCAACGAGTTCTTCAACAACGCCCCCGTCGGCGAGATCTTCCGCGCCCGCTCCGAGGGCGTCATCGCCCAGGTGAAGGGCCCGGAGGACTCCAACATCCAGGACAACGTCTTCGGCCCGGTATTCGACCGCATCGGCCAGGGCGAGATCACGGATGGCGACGTCGCGTGGGATGAGGCGATGGTGCTGCTCGACCAGCTGGTCGGCTAGCGCCCGCACGTCCTCCCGCCACACCAGGCGGGCGGCTCCGGAGCAGTCGCTCCCGGGGCCGCCCGCACCCCTCCCATGTCCCTCTCGCGGATTGGCCGCCGATGTCCAGCACGAGCACGATCACCACCCCCAGCCCCACGAGCCCGAGTCGGAAGCCCACGAGAGCGCGCTCCGACCTCACCTTCAAGCAGAAGCTCTCGCACTTCGACCACAAGGCGTCGCCGTTCCTCTATATCGCGCCGTTCTTCATCCTCTTCGCGCTCATCGGCATCTTCCCGATCGCGTACACCCTCAACGTGTCGCTCTACGACTGGCACCTGCTCAAGGGTCAGGGCGACTGGGTCGGCCTGGCGAACTACACCTCGGTGCTCTCCGACCCGTTCTTCTGGAACGCGTTCGGCAACACCGTCAGCATCTTCCTGCTCTCGGCCGTGCCGCAGCTGCTCTTCGCGACGGTGATCGCCGCCCTGCTCGACCAGGCCCTGCGCGCCAAGACCTTCTGGCGCATGAGCATCCTGCTGCCGTATATCGTCGCGCCGGTCGCGGTCGCGGTGATCTTCGCCCAGGTGTTCAACCAGTACACCGGCCCGGTCGCCGGTCTGCTCAACCTGTTCGGCCTCGAACCCATCCGCTGGGCCTTCGACGTGCTGCCCTCGCACATCGCCATCGCCAGCATGGTGAACTGGCGCTGGACCGGCTACAACGCCCTCATCCTGCTGGCCGCGATGCAGGCCATCCCGCGGGATGTCTACGAGTCGGCCGCCCTCGACGGCGCCAACAAGGTGCGCCGGTTCTGGGCCATCACCGTGCCGATGATCCGGCCCACCATGATCTTCGTGGTGATCACCTCCACCATCGGCGGGCTGCAGATCTTCACCGAACCCAAGCTGTTCGACGGCCGCACCAACGGCGGCGGCGGACGCCAGTTCCAGACCATCGTGCTCTACCTCTACGAACTCGCCTTCCCCAGACGGGACTTCGGCCGGGCCGCGGCCACGGCCTGGATCCTCTTCCTCATCATCATCCTCGCCGGCCTCGCCAACTACGCGATCGCCCGCGCCATCCGCACCAACGACATCAAGCCGGTCAAGATCCCCGCCGCGAAGCGGCCGTATGTGACCAGGTCCATCAACGGAGGCCGCAAGTGAGCACCCTGACCGAACGCCTGATGCCCGCCACCCCCGAACGTCGCGAGGAGCGCAAGGTGCGCCGCCGCGCCACCTACGAGGCGCCCGGCTTCCTCACCTACGGCCTGCTCTTCGCCTTCTTCGCCGGAGCGGCATTCCCGCTCTGGTGGTCGTTCGTGATCGGCAGTCGGCAGTCCTCCGACACCAACCTGGTTCCGCCGGCGATCCTGCCAGGCGGCAACTTCCTCGAGAACGCCGTCGAGGTCTTCGCCACAGTGCCGTTCCTGCAGGCCCTGATGAACAGCCTGATCATCTCCACCGCCATCACGGTCTCTGTGGTGTTCTTCTCCACCCTGGCCGGCTATTCCTTCGCCAAGCTCCGCTTCCGCGGCCGCAACGGGCTGCTCGTCGCTGTCATCGCGACCATGGCCATCCCCACCCAGCTCGGCATCATCCCGCTGTTCATGCTGATGGCCGAGTGGCAGTGGATCGGCACTCTGCAGGCCGTGATCGTGCCCGGCATGGTCACCGCGTTCGGTGTGTTCTTCATGCGCCAGTACCTCGTCGACGTCATCCCCGACGAGCTCATCGAGGCGGCACGGATGGACGGCGCGAGCATGTGGGGCACATTCTGGCACGTCGCCGTTCCCGCTGCCCGCCCCGCCATGGCGGTGCTCGCCCTGTTCAGCTTCATGGCGGCGTGGACCGACTTCCTCTGGCCGCTGCTCGTGCTCGGCCCGACCAACCCGAGCGTGCAGACCGCCCTCGCGGCGCTCAGCGCCAGCGGCGGGCAGACGCCGGACAACTCGATGGTGCTCACCGGAGCCGTGCTGTCCGTCGTGCCCCTGCTCATCCTCTTCATCGTCGCGGGCAAGCAGCTCATCGCCGGCATCATGCAGGGCGCGGTCAAGGGGTGACCCGGCCGCATCCGGCCAGCCCTCGTCGTCACCATTTTCGCCAGCACCTACTTGAAGGACCATTGTGAGCATTCTGACCACCGTGACCACGGGCACCGCCACCTACCGCGACTCCGGCCTCGAATTCGCCCCCGCCTTCTTCATCGGCTCGGCCACCGCGGCCTACCAGATCGAGGGCGCCGTCGACGCGGATGGCCGTGGCCCGTCGATCTGGGACACCTTCAGCGCCACCCCGGGCAAGATCGTCAACGGCGACACCGGCGAGGTCGCCGACGACCACTACCACCGGCTCGAGAGCGACCTCGACCTGATGGCGTCGCTGGGTCTGGAGGCCTACCGGTTCTCGGTCGCCTGGCCGCGCATCCAACCGCTCGGCTCTGGTGAACCCAACCAGGCCGGACTCGACTTCTACTCCCGGCTGGTCGACGGGCTCCTGGCCCGCGGCATCCGCCCCATGGTCACCCTCTATCACTGGGACCTGCCGCAGGCGCTGGAGGATGCCGGCGGCTGGACCAACCGCGACACCGCCTACCGGTTCGCCGAGTACGCCGCCGTCGTCGGTGCAGCGCTCGGCGACCGGGTGAGCTACTGGACCACGCTCAACGAACCCTGGTGCAGCGCCTACCTCGGCTATGGTTCCGGTGCGCACGCGCCCGGCCGCACCGAACCGCTCGCGGCCCTGCAGTCGGTGCACCACCTGCAGCTCGGGCACGGCCTGGCCATGCAGGCGCTGCGGCAGACCGTCACGACGGATGCCGAGTACTCGGTCACGCTCAACTTCCACGTGCTGCGCGGCGACGACGCCAGCTCGCCAGAGGCCAAGCGCCGCATCGACGCCCTCGCCAACCGCGCGTTCACCGGCCCGATGCTGCGCGGCGAGTACCCGGCCGACCTGCTCGAGGACACCGCGGCGATCACCGACTGGTCCTTCGTTCTGCCCGGTGACCTGCAGATCATCCACCAGCCGATCGATTTCCTCGGCGTCAACTACTACTCCACCGCCACGGTGCGGATGTGGGACGGTGCGTCCACGAGGCAGAACGCCGACGGCCACAAAGACGTCGGCGGTTCGCCCTGGCCCGGCAGCGGGCACGTCGAGTTCCTCACCCAGGCCGGCCCGTACACCTCGATGGGCTGGAACATCGCCCCAGACGGGCTCGAGGAACTGCTCCTCTCGCTCAGCGCCCAGTTCCCCGACCTGCCGCTGGTGATCACCGAGAACGGTGCGGCGTTCGACGACGTCGTGGAGCACGGGGCCGTGCACGACCACGACCGGCTCGACTACCTGCGCCGGCACTTCACCGCCGCGCACCGCGCCATCGAGCAGGGTGTCGACCTGCGCGGCTACCTGGTCTGGTCGCTGCTGGACAACTTCGAGTGGGGTTACGGCTACAGCAAACGGTTCGGCATCGTGTACGTGGACTACGACACCCAGGAGCGCGTGGTCAAGGACAGCGGCCTCTGGCTGAAGTCGCTCATCGCCAGCCGGCGTCTGCCCGAGTAGCGTCGGGGAGGCGGTCAGGCCGGTTCAGCGGGGCGGCGATAGAATCGCACTCGCCGCCCACGAAAGGCCCGAATGACCCACGACACGGAGCAGCCCGCCGGCGCCCCGCCCACTCTGTTGGCGGTCGCGCAGCGCGCCAAGGTCTCCCGTTCCACCGCCTCCCGGGTGATCAACGGGTCGCCGCAGGTCACCGAGGAGGCCGTCCGCGCCGTCACGGCCGCGATCGCCGAGCTCAACTACGTGCCCAACCGGGTCGCCCGCAGCCTCGCCAGGCGCTCCACCCAGACCATCGCGATGGTGATCCCGCAGCACACCTCCAAGTTCTTCGCCGACCCCTACTTCGCCGCGGTCATCCAGGGCGCCGCGCTGCACATCGCCACCACCGACTACACGCTCACCCTGCTGATCGAATCCGACGACGACCCGGAGAAGACCCGCCGGTTCCTCGAGGGCGGCAACGTCGACGGTGCCCTGATCCTCTCCCACTTCAGCCGGGACGCCGAG
This sequence comes from Cryobacterium inferilacus, assembly GCF_019599185.1. Lineage (GTDB taxonomy): Bacteria > Actinomycetota > Actinomycetes > Actinomycetales > Microbacteriaceae > Cryobacterium > Cryobacterium inferilacus. The sequence continues at coordinate 100,971 of NZ_JAIEUL010000014.1, forward strand.
TACATCGCGCTCTCCCGCATCCTGCCGGTGGTGTTCGGGGTGCGCCCGCTGGCCACGGATGACGGCCCGTACTACGTCGTGGACGTCGACAACGTCGAGGCGGCCGCGCTGGCCACCCGGCACCTGGTCGAGCGCGGCCGCACCGACATCGCCATGATCGGCGCCCCGCAGAGCATGTCCGCCGGCCGGGACCGCCGTGAGGGCTGGCAGACCACCCTCGCGCTGGCCGGGTTGGCGGAGGGCCCGTTCGAGGAGGGCGACTTCACCCCGGCCGGGGGAGCCGCCGCGATGGAGCGGCTGCTCGACCAGGGCCGGCCGATGGATGCGCTGGTGGCCGCATCCGCCCAGATGGCCTACGGGGCGATGGGCGTGCTCAAGGAGCGTGGCATCACCGTGCCGGGCGACATCATCGTGGCCACGATCGACAACAACTTCTTCTCCACCAGTGCCGGCCCGCAGCTCACCTCTGTGGACCTGAACACCGACACCAAGGGTGCAGTGATGGCAGAGACCCTGCTGCGCATCATCGCCGGCGAGACGGTGGACCGGTCCACCACCATCCCCGTCGACCTCATCGTGCGCCCCTCCACCGAGCGCTAGCTGCAGTGCCAGCACACAACGTCACATGAACGACCGAGAATACGAACGCATTTAGGATGGAAGCGCGGGATGTCTCCGCGTACCCGGAACCCAGGAGTGCCCACGTGAGCCTGATCGTGCAGAAGTTCGGCGGATCATCCGTTGCCGACGCCGAGAGCATCAAACGCGTTGCCAAGCGCATCGTCGACACCAAGAAGGCCGGCAACGACATCGTCGTGGCCGTCTCCGCGATGGGTGACTCCACCGACGAGCTGCTCGACCTCGCGCACCAGGTCACGCCCATCCCGGCGCCGCGCGAGCTCGACATGCTCCTCACCGCCGGCGAGCGCATCTCCATGGCCCTGCTCGCCATGGCCATCAAGAGCATGGGCTACGACGCCCGCTCGTTCACCGGCAGCCAGGCCGGCATGATCACGGATGCCCAGCACGGCGCCGCCCGCATCGTCGACGTCACCCCCGGCCGGCTCCGCGACGCGCTCGACGAGGGCGCCATCGCCATCGTCGCCGGCTTCCAGGGCTTCAACCGCGACACCAAGGACATCACCACTCTCGGCCGCGGCGGTTCAGACACCACCGCCGTCGCCCTCGCCGCCGCGCTCGGCGCCGACATCTGTGAGATCTACACGGATGTCGACGGCATCTTCACCGCCGACCCCCGCGTCGTGCCCCAGGCACGCAAGCTCGATCGGGTGTCCAGCGAGGAGATGCTCGAGCTCGCCGCCGCCGGCGCCAAGGTGCTCTACATCCGCGCCGTGGAATACGCCCGCAGGCACGGGGTCACCCTGCACGTGCGGTCGTCGTTCAACAGCAACACCGGCACCATCGTCTACAACCCGGGCGCCACCAGCCCGTACGCCACCGCAGTACTGAATGGAGAGACAGTGGAAGAGCCCATCATCGCGGGGGTCGCAGCCGACCTCAGCGAGGCCAAGGTCACCGTCGTCGGTGTCCCCGACATCCCCGGCAAGGCCGCGCAGATCTTCAAGATCGTCGCCAAGACCAACGCGAACGTCGACATGATCGTGCAGAACGTGTCCGCCGCATCCACCGGTCTCACCGACATCTCGTTCACCCTGCCCAAGTCAGAGGGCCAGCAGGTGCTCACCGCGCTCACCAACGAGCAGGCCAACGTGGGCTTCGCCGGCCTGCAGTACGACGACCAGATCGGCAAGCTCGCCCTGGTCGGCGCCGGCATGCGCACCAACACCGGTGTCTCCGCCAAGCTGTTCGAGTCGCTGTTCGAGGCCGGCATCAACATCGAGATGATCTCCACCAGTGAGATCCGCATCTCGGTCGTCACCCGCGCAGACACTATCAACCAGGCCCTGCGCGTGGTGCACACCGCCTTCGGCCTCGACGGCGACGACCTCGCCGTCGTGCACGGCGGCACCGGCCGCTAGCCCCACCCCCTCCCGGCATGACGCACGACCGAGTAAGGATCACACCGTGACCAGCATCGCCCCCAGCACCGCACCCACCGAAGCCGCCAGCGCCGGCATCCATATCGGCGTCGTCGGCGCCACCGGCCAGGTCGGCGCCGTCGTGCGTCGCCTGCTCGAGGAGCGCAACTTCCCGGTCGCCAGCATCCGCTACTTCGCCTCTGCCCGCTCGGCCGGCACCACGCTGCCCTGGAGGAACGAGAAGATCGTCGTCGAAGACGCCGCCACCGCCGACCCCACCGGGCTCGACGTGGCGATCTTCTCCGCCGGTGCCACCACCTCCAAGGCGCAGGCCCCCCGCTTCGCCGCCGCGGGCGTCACCGTGGTCGACAACTCGTCTGGCTGGCGGATGGACCCCGACGTGCCTCTGGTGGTCAGCGAGGTCAACCCGCAGGCCATCGACCAGGCCGTCAAGGGCATCATCGCCAACCCCAACTGCACCACCATGGCTGCCATGCCGGTGCTCAAGGTGCTGCACGACGAGGCCGGCCTCGAACGTCTCATCGTCAGCACCTACCAGGCCGTCTCCGGCAGCGGCCTGGCCGGCGCGCGCGAGCTCGCCACGCAGATCCGTGCGGCGGCCAGCGACGACAACCTCCTCCAGCTGGTGCACGACGGCTCGTCGGTCACCATGCCGGAGCCCACCATCTACAAGCGCCCGATCGCGTTCGACGTCATCCCGCTGGCCGGCGCCATCGTCGACGACGGCTCGTTCGAGACCGACGAAGAGAAGAAGCTGCGCAACGAGAGCCGCAAGATCCTCGACCTGCCCGACCTCCTCGTCTCCGGCACCTGCGTGCGCGTGCCCGTCTTCACCGGCCACTCGCTGTCGATCAACGTCGAATTCAGCAAGCCGATCTCCGTCGCCCGCGCCACCGAGCTGCTGAAAACCGCGCCAGGCGTGCAGCTGAGCGACATCCCCACCCCGCTCGAAGCCGCCGGCGCCGACCCGAGCTTCGTCGGCCGCATCCGCCAAGACCCCGGCGTGCCCAACGGCCGCGGCCTGGCCCTGTTCATCAGCAACGACAACCTGCGCAAGGGTGCCGCGCTCAACGCCGTGCAGATCGCCGAACTGATCGCCGCCAAACTGGCCGTCGGATAGTCGACAAGGCGCACGCGGCGGCGGTCCGCTCCACTAAGGTCAGAAACTGTGGAGACAATCAAGGCGACAGGCATCGCGAACCGGGTCGCCTTCGGCCTGCTCGTGGCGATCGCGCTGGTCTTCATCACCTCCTCCGCGCTCGACGTGGTGTTCGCCGGTAACGCTGAACACCTGATCATCGCCGTCGTCGGTGTGCTGGCCGCCGCCGTGCTCGATGTGCCGCGCCTGCGCCTGGGCACGGTACCGCACCGCAGCCCAGTGGTCGGCCTGCCGATCGTGGTGGTCTTCGCGCTCGAACCGGCCTTCGCCGCACACATCTCGGTGGGTCTGGTCTGCCTGGGCGTGCTGCTGTCGGTGTGGGTGCGCACGCGCCGCCCAGAGGTCGGTCTGTACGCGTCCGGTATCACCGGGCTCGGCGGCATGGCCTTCCTCGCCGCCCACGACCTGCTGCACGGCCTGGACGCCATGTCGGGCGTCATCGCCGCCGGTAGCGCGTTCGCCTATGTGGCCGTCGTCATTCTGGCGGATGGCCTGCGCCGGCGGGTGCACCGCCCGCGGCTGCACCTCGGCCCCGATCAGCGCGACTACACGGCCACCCGGCTGCTGTCCGTCGGCGCCGGCTACACCGTGCTGTGCGCGCTGATCGGCAGCTGGACGCATCCGTTCTTCGACGCCCGCACCGACACCCTGGCCGTGGCCGTCACCCTGGTTCCTCTCCTCGTGGCCGGCTTCGGCGCCATCGTCCTCCTGCGCGCCACGGCCATGCGCCTCCGCCTGGCCGGGGTGGTCTCCGGCGTCATCGACCTCAACGCCACCAATCACTACACCCGGGTCGGCGGGCAGACCTCACCCATCATCATCAGCCCGGCCAGCAGCAGCGCCAGCCTCGACACCGTGCTGCTCAACGCCGTCTCGGCCGCCATCGGGGTCGAGTCAGCGACCATCAGGCACACCCCGGCCGGTCGCAGCGAGATCGGCGCACCGGTGGCCATCGGCACCGCCAACGGCGACACCGGCAACCAGTACGTGGTGGTGCGCCGCGACGGCATGGACGTACCGTTCAGCAGCGACGACCGCCGCGCCATCGCCGCCCTCGCGCACACCGCCGACGTGGTCTACACCGCAAGGGAGAGCATTGGCGGGCTCACCATCCGCGCCAACACCGACCCGCTCACCGGCCTGCCCAACTACGGCGCCTTCCAAGACGCCCTGGCCAACATCAACGATCACCGGGACTACTCCGAGGCCCTCGCGGTGCTGTTCATCGACCTCGACGACTTCAAACGGATGAACGACCGCTACGGCCACCAGGCCGGCGACGAGATCCTCAGCGAAATCGGCCGCCGGCTCAGCGCGGTCATCCGCCCGTACGACGTCGTGGCCAGGGTCGGCGGCGACGAGTTCGTCGTCATCCTCACCCGGCTGTCGTCGCTGGCCGAGGCGAAGCTGCTCGCCGAAGAGCTGATGGACGCCACCGGCGAACCCCTGCCGGTGGGCGGCAACGTGATCAACCCGATCCTCAGCATCGGCCTGGCCTACTCCGCGCACCGCGAGACCGATGTCAACCAGCTGCTCCGCGACGCAGATCGCAGCATGCTCGCCATCAAGAAGTCCCGCCGCCGGGGCGGCCCCGCGCACGAGAGCAGCATCAACATCTCCGGGCACCGGTCGTCGCAGATGAACGACATCGTGGCCCGGGCCATCGACGAAGACCTGCTCGAACTGGCGTTTCAACCCATCGTCAGCCTCGTCACCGGCCAGATCTGGGCGTTCGAGGCCCTCGTGCGCTACACCGACCCCGAACTGGGCCCGCTGTCCCCACCGTCGCTGGTGGAGAAGGCCAAGAGCCTGGGCCGGCTCGACGCGCTGACCCGGCAGGTGGCGCTCAAGGCCATGGCCGCCGCCGCGGACTTCCGGCTGATCGAACCGAGCATCGTCTGCATGACCGTGAACGTGGAGGCCGGCCAGCTGCTGCCGCAGCGGATGGGCACCTTCGTGTCCGAACTGGCCGAGAGATACCCCAACATCTCGCTCTGCCTCGAACTCAACGAACGCTCCGTCGCTCGGGTGTCCACCGCGGTGCGCGCACAGGCCGATCTGCTCCGTGACCTGGGCATCATGATCGCCCTGGACGACTACGGTTCGCAGGACTCCTCCGTCGACGCCCTGGTGCGCATGCCGATGGACATCCTCAAGATCGACAAGAGCCTCGTCGACGACCTCGACGACGTGCGCCAGCGCGAGGTGCTCACCGCACTGCAGGGCTTCGGCGACAACCTCGAGTACTCGATGATCGTGGAGGGCGTTGAGAACGAGGCCATGGCCCACCACCTCACCGCCCTCGGCATCCGCAGCGCCCAGGGTTTCCACTACGGGGTGCCCCGCAGCCTGGAGAAGACCCTCGCCCGCCTCGAAGAATTCGGCGCCGCCGCCGTCCTGCCCGTGCGCGCCGCGTCTGAGCTTTCCCTCTAACGGCTAGGGTCGCACTATGGTCGAGCACACATCCCGGATGCCGCGCGTCGGCGTGCGGGAACGCGTGGAACGCAGCGTCTTCCTCTCCCAGCTGCTCCTCGCCGCCGCGACCCTGCTGCTCGTGGCCGTGTCGGTGGTCACCCGCCCCACCATGTTCGCCGACCCGCTGTACTTCCTCGGCGTCATGCTCATCTTCGGCACCACCGGCCTGGCCGCCGCGGTGCCGTGGCGCCGCTTCCCCAAGGCGTACATCGTGGTGCTGCCGCTGCTCGACATTCTCGGCCTCACCATTGCCCGCATCGCCGAACCCAACCTCGGCGTGAGCTTCCTGCTGGTCTTCCCGGTGATCTGGATGTCCACCCACTTCGGCCAGGCCGGCGCCACCGGCAGCGTCGTGTTCGCGGCGCTCCTGCTCTGGGCGGGCCTGCCGGCGCGGTTCCTCACCGACCCGCTCAACGCCAGCGGCTACGCCACCAGCCAGGCGCCGCTGCTGGCCGTGGTCACGATCATGCTCGCCTTCGTGGCCTCGGTCACGTACACCTCCACCCGCCGCGGCGAGGCCCAGCGGGTGCTGCTCACCCAGCAGGCCGGGCTGTTCGAGACGGCCCTGCAACGCTCGAGGCGCCAGGAGCAGACCCTCGACGAGATCTTCAACACCGTCGACTTCGGCGTGGTCGGCTATGACCGCGACGGCAAGATCAACTTCATGAACCGGGCCCAGCGGATGCTGCTCAGCCGGTTCGGCGTCAGCGACGGCATCGGCCTGGCCAACATCGTCTACCGCGACGACGGCGTCACCCCGTTCACCGGTCCCGACCGGCCGTACCACCGCGCCCTGCGCGGGGAGACCGTCGACCGGGTCACGGTGTGGATCGGCTCGCCCGACCAGCAGCAGGCGGCCGTGCTCGTGTCGGCCCGGCCCATCCGCGACCACACCGGCCGGTACGACGGCGGTGTGCTCGTCACCCGCGACGTCACCGCCGAGGTGCGGGCCGTGCAGGCCAGGGACGACCTCGTCGCGTCGGTGTCGCACGAGCTGCGCACCCCGCTCACCTCCATCCTCGGTTACCTCGAACTGGCCCTCGACGACGACACCGTCGACCCGGACACCCGGCGGATGCTCGAGATCGCGTCGAAGAACTCCGACCGGCTGCTCGAGATCGTCTCCGGCCTGCTCACCGCCGCCAGCGCCTCCAACGAGGGCCTCGCCCTGGCGCTGGAATCCTGCGATATGGCCGCGATCCTCACCGAAGCGGTGGAGTCCGCCGAACCGCTCGCCTCACAGCGCAACATCCGCTTCGACCTCGGCACCCTGCCGGAGACCCGCGTCGTCGCCGACGTGTTCCGGCTGCGCCAGGTGATCGACAACCTGCTCTCCAACGCGATCAAGTACAACGTGGACAACGGCAAGGTGAGCGTGAGCCTGCAGAACGCCGACTGCGGCCTCGAGGTGCGGGTGACCGACACCGGCCGGGGCATGAGCGAGGATGAACAGGGCAACCTGTTCGACAGGTTCTACCGCGCCGACTCGGTGCGCGGGTCCAGCGTGCACGGCACCGGACTGGGACTGAACATCAGCCGCGAGATCATGCGCGAGCATGGCGGAGACCTCCGGCTGGAATCCATCAAAGGTAAAGGGACGACGGCCATCGCCACGCTCCCGGTAGGAATTAGTTGAGCGTGGCCCGCCACGCCCGACAGGGGGAATCATGCTGTTAGACGCGTCGACGCTGCAAATGATGAGCGGACTGATCGTCATCCTCTGCGGGGTGTCGTTCATTTTCAACACCGCGCTCAACCGCAACGACCCGCCCGGCCGGTTGTGGAGCCTCGCCTTCGTGGCGGGCATGATGGTGGCCGTCGGGTACGGCGTCTACATCGTCAGCGCGGATGCCTGGTGGGCGATCACCTTCGCCAACACCGCCCTCGTCGTCACGGTCGGCGCGCTCTGGTCCGGCTGCCGGGTCTACAACGGCCGGTCCTCCGGCTTCCTCATCGTCGGCGGCCTCGCGCTGCTCGTCGGCGCCATCTCGCTGCTGCCCGGACCGGACGGCGGCGAATGGGCCGGCGCCGGCCCGCTCTGGCTGGTCGTGGCCGCGATGGGCGGCCTCGGCGGCTTCGAGGCCCTGCGCGGCCGGCTGCGCCGCAACGTGAACGGCCGCATCCTCGCGATCGTGCTCGGCGTGGTCTCCGTGTTCTACGTCACCCGGGCGGTCACCTTCCTCGTGGCCGGCGTCGAGTCCGCCACCTTCCGCACCTACTTCGATTCCGGCACCACCTCCATCCTCAACATGGCGTTGATCGTCACCGCCTGCATCGCGGTGTCGATTCTCCGCGCCGAGGGGGTCGGCAGCAACGCCGTCGGCGACATCACGGTGGGCATCCACTCCGCCGCCGGGGTGCTCTCCGCCGTGTCGTTCCGCCAGGTCGCCACCGACCACCTCGAACGTGCCGACCGTGCCCAGCAGGGCCTGGCCATGATCGGCGCCGACATCGACAACCTGCCCGAGATCAACACCGCGTTCGGCCGCTCCGCCGGCGACGAGGCCATCGCCCGGTTCGCCGACATCCTGCGCAGCAGCGCCCCGCTGATGGCGCAGATCGGGCACCCCGCCGCGGGCCGGTTCTACGTGCTGGCCGCGGTCGGCTCCGCCACCGAGGCGCGGTCGATCACCGAACGCATCCAGAACGCCCTCGTCGACGGCCCGCTGGGGGAGTCGTACCAGATCCGGCTCACCGCCAGCTTCGGCATCGCGGACACCTTCGACCACGGCTACAGCCTCACCGGCCTCACCGACGCCGTCAGCCATGCCATCGTCCTGGTCAAGGAGCAGGGCGGCAACGACATCGCCGTCGTCACCGAAACGGTCACCCCGCTCTAGCCCGCGCGCCGCTCGCCCTCGCGGCCCAGCGGGGCGGCTACTTCGCGACGGCGACGACGATCTGGTCGCTGGCGGTCTGCTTGGCGTAAGTGGATGACGTGGGCGTCGTCTGGATGAGCAGCTCGTAGGTGAACGACAGGGTGATGCTCGTCGCCGCCGGGTCGATGGCCGGCAGCACGAAGGTCTGGCCGTAGCTGTACGGCGCCTTCATGAAGTACCCGTTCGCCAGGCCGGACTCGTCGATCAGCGGCGCCGGCGCATCCAGGGCCCCGTCGGGACCGGAGACGCCGGGGATGACGCTCACCTTGGACAGGTAGACGGCCTGGCCGTCATCGGTGCCGAGCGCCGCGGTGACGGTGAAGCTGATCGGCTTGTTCGCGCCGGCGGTCCACTCGCCCATGTTCAGCGTCGACGAGTAGTCCACGGTGAGCCCGGCGTCGCCGGCGGTGATGGTGTGCTGGGCGGACCCGGTGGCGAGGTCGTTCTCGATCGCTTTGATGGTGGCCTTCGCCGTGGGGGTGGCGCTGGCCGTTCCGGTCAGGCCGCCGGCCCAGGGTGCCTGGCCGCAGCCGGACAGGGCCAGAGAGAGACCGGCCGCAAGGCTGAGCGCCGCGAGGCGGGTGCGAGTCGACGTCGGCATGGGATTCCCCTTTTATCTCCACGGCGGCAAGCACGTGCTGCGCCTTTTCTTGAGCCTATCTTGTGAAAACCTTGACCCCTACTAGGGGCAATTCGCACAAATCCCTGCCAGAGTTGGGTTTGTGACCGATAGAAACCGCTACGTGAAGCCCGTCGAACCCGTCGACCCGGCGATTGCTGCCTATGCCAACGAATTCAACGAGATGGTCGAAGGCCTGCCCACCTTCCGCCCGAGTATCGGATGCATCGTTCCCGCGTACAACGAGGCGGACTCCATCGCCGGTGTGCTCGACTCGCTGCTCGCCCAGACCCGCCTGCCCGACGTGATCCACGTGGTGGTGAACAACACCACCGACGACACCGTCAAGATCGCCAGCGAGTACGCCGGCCCGCACGAGGTCGTCACCGACGGGGTGCTGCAGTTCACCGAGGTGTTCGTGCACGACATCGGCACCAACCCCGACAAGAAGGTCGGCGCGCTCAACTACGGGTACTCCCTCATCGAGGGCTGCGACTTCCTCCTCGGCGTGGACGGCGACACCACCGCGTCCACGAACGCGGTGGAGAAGCTCGAGGCGGAAATCGCCTCCGACACCCGCATCGGCGGCATCTCGGCGATCTACAGCATCGACGACACCGTCATCCACGGTCTCATCCCCAGCTTCCTGATCTCCGGCCAGCGCGCCCAGTTCGCCGCCTTCAACATGCAGAACATGCTCCGCGGCCGCAACATGGCCGTGCTCGGCGGCCAGTTCTCGATCTTCTCCATGAAGGCGCTGCGCGAGGTCATGGTCGACAGCCACCAGGCCACCCCCTGGGTGAAGGACTCCGAGGTGGAGGACTCGCTGTTGTCGCTGCAGATCAAGAGCGCCGGTTACCTCACCAAGATCAGCGCGCAGGCCCGCGCCAACGTGGGTGGCATGACCACCCTCCGCGGCCTGGACGCGCAGCAGGTGAAGTGGAACTTCGGGGCCATCGAGCTGATGTGGCCCGGCCAGCGTGGCGACACCAAGGGCCAGCCGTTCCACCCCAACCTGCGGCTGCGCTGGGTGGAGAACTTCTCCATGATCGTCAACGTGATCACCCGGGTGCTGTTCTTCATCATGCTCGCCGCCTCGCTGTCGATCAGCGCGTTCGTGTTCAGCCCGATCTGGCTGATCCCGCCGGCCGTGGCGCTGCTGCTCAACCTCCGCACCGCGATGTCGATGAAGAACCGCAACGGCAAGGACATCTTCTTCGCCATCGGGTTCTTCCCCGCCGAGATCTACATGTGGGTGCGCATCGGGCACTTCATGCGGGCCTGGACCAAGTTCGCCAGCAACAAGAAGGTCGACAACTGGGCCGAGCAGGCCAAGGCCGAGCGCGGCTCCGGCAACGCCTATCTGGTTCCCCTGATGGTGGCGGTGGGCTTCACCGCCGCCCTGGTGTTCATCTGGCTGCAGCTGCCCATCATGGTGCAGTCCGCGATCCTGTGGGTCGGCTGGCCGATCCTCGGTGTCACCACGGTGATCCAGACGTTGACCATGTTCTTCACCCTGGTCAAGCGTCACCACGGCTACAAGGTTTGAGCGCGCACATCGAGGCCACGGCGCTGCGTGCGCTGCTCTCCCAGGTCGGCGGGAACCAGGAGCTGCAGCGCCGGTTCGTGCACGACTTCGTGCATCTCTGGGGCAGCCGCGCGCAGCGCCTGCAGGCGGCCCTCGCGTTCCCGGATGCCGAGGAGGCGCACGTGGTGCTGCTCGCCATCCGCTCGAGCAGCACCATGGTCGGTGCCGTCACGGTGGAGGCCACCGCGGCCATGATGCACGACGCCCTCCGCGACGGCGACATCGCCGGCTCGGTGCGCCACATCACCCGGCTCAACGAGGTCGGCGAAAGCGCCTGCCACGATCTCGCCGTGATGTTCGCCCTGGAGCGCTGAGCCCGTTACTCCGAGCCCGCCGGCGTCTGGCGGGCTAGTACGAGTCGCGACCGGCGTCGTCGGATGCGGCCAGCCGGTAGCCGACGCCGCGCACGGTCTCGAGCCAGCGCGGTGCGGTGAGGCTGTCGCCGAGCTTGCGGCGCAGGTTGCTCAGGTGCGCTTCGACGGCGCGCTTGTCGGCCTCGTTCACGTAGTACGACGTCACGTAGCTCTCGCCGCGCAGCAGCAGCGCGAGGTCGGCCTTGCTGCGCACGCGGCGCTTCGACTCGAGCAGCGCCGCCAGCAGGTCGAACTCGGTGCGGGTGAGGTCCAGCTCGGTGGTGCCCAGCACGGCCAGCCGCATGTCGTTGCTCAGCCGCAGCCCGTTGTGCTCGATCCAGTCCTCCGCCCGGTGGTCGCTCGCGCCAGACACGGTGGGCAGCGGAACCGTCACCGACACCGGAGTCTCGCCGAAGACCGGCAGGCCGGAGGCATCCGTCGCCGGCAGAACCGGCGCCACATAGGCCGGCGTGTACAGCGGTTCACCCTGGTCGGCGGGAACGTAGTCCGGCACGGTCACCGGCTCGGCCACGACCGGCGCCGGCGGAGCGAGGGCGCTGCCAGCGACGGCACCGATGGCGGCGGCGTCAGAGGCCGCCGCCATGCGCGGCCGCCGCAACATGGCGTCGATGCGGGCCCGCAGCTCGCGCGGCCGGAACGGCTTGGTGAGGTAGTCATCCGCGCCCGATTCGAGGCCCTGCAGGGTGTCGATTTCTTCGTCGCGCGCGGTGAGCATCACCAGATAGGTGGCGCTGAACGCCCGGATGCGCTTGGCCGTCTCGAATCCGTCCATGCCGGGCATGCTCACGTCGAGGGTCGTCACGATCGGGTCGTATGCCCGCACCGCGCGCACGCCGTCGAGGCCGTTGCTGGTGGCAATGGCCTGGAATCCGGCTTGGGTGAGCACCGCTTCGAGCAGGTTCCGGATATCGGCATCGTCTTCGATGATTACCGCGACTCTACGAGTTTCTTCAGACGCTGCCATACCTGAGCATCTTACTCGTTCGTAGCCCTCTATTCGGGCGAAAGGGGGGCGCGTTTACCAGCCGGCAGAGGCGGCCAGTTGCAGGGCTCGCTCGTTCCACCATTCGCCGGCCGCGGGGCCGCCGTTGCAGGTGCCGTCGCTCTCGCCCGGCAGCTTCACCCAGAGGTAGGCGTCGCGCGGGCCGTTGTCGGTGCTGGCCGCCGGGGCCTGGCCGATCGCCCGGCCGGTGGGGTTGCACCACTCGCCGTTGCTGCCATTGCCGTTGCGCGAGGAGTCCACGATGAAGTGCGCGTCGCCGGTCAGGGCAGACACCGCCTCGCCGAAGCGCTGTTCCTCGGCGTCGCTGTTGTAGTTGGACACGTTGGTCGCGAACCCGCGCACCTCCTGCACGCCGGCCTGGTTGAGCAGGTCGGCCATGGTCGTAGCGTCGATCCAGTCGGAGTGGCCGGCATCGAGGTACACGGTGGCGATGCTGGTCGAGAAGGCGGCCACGCCCTGCTGGATCTGCGCCACTCGTTGTGCCACGTTGCCGCATTCCTGCGCGAGCGCGAGGGCATCCGGTTCCAGAATCACCACGGCCGACCTGGTACTCAGCGCGGTCGCGATCGCCGACACCCAGACCGGGTAGTCGCTCTCCGACAGGCCGCCCGCGGAGAAGTTGCCGCAGTCGCGGTCGGGGATGCCGTAGATGACGAAGATGGCTTCCTGGTCGGCCGCCGCCGCGGCATCCGCGATCTCGGCCACATCGGCCTGCACGGTCGCCAGCGGGTACTTCTCCGGCAGCAGCCAGATCGCGGCCGGCGTCTCGGCGATGCGGGCCACGGTCGCGGCCTCGGCCGAGTCCGGGTCGTCCTGGGCGGCGGAGGCGGCGGCGACGCTGGCCGTGGACGCCGGGTTCGCGTAGAAAGACACCCCGGCCAGCGGGTTGGTGTCGGCGGCGGCCCCCATCCCCGAGGCGAAGGTGCCGATGAACAGGCCCAGTGCAACGATCGGGGCGGCGAGGGCGATCATGCCGAGGGACAAGCCCAGGCGGCTTCCGGAGGTGGCCATTCGCCAACCTTATACTGGCTTCTCGCGGCCAAGCCCGCGCCCGTCAGGGCGCCGAGCGCGGCGGGTTAGAGTGAGAACGTGAAATCTGACAAGGTCGATGTTGCCCTGATTGGCGGGGGCATCATGAGCGCCACTCTCGCCACCCTGCTCAGCGAACTGCAGCCCGACTGGAACATCCAGGTCTACGAGCGCCTCGGTGAGCTGGCCCAGGAGAGCTCCAACCCGTGGAACAACGCCGGTACAGGTCACGCCGCGCTCTGCGAGCTGAACTACATGCCGCAGGCGGCGGATGGCTCGGTGACGGCCGAGAAGGCCGTGGCCATCAACGAGCAGTTCCAGATCAGCCGCCAGCTCTGGGCGCACCTGGTCGAGACCGGTGTGCTGCCGTCGCCGGAGAAGTTCATCAACTCCACCCCGCACATGACCTTCGTGCACGGCACCAGCAACATCGACTACCTGCGCAAGCGCCGCGATGTGCTCGCCGACCAGCCGCTCTTCGCCGGCCTGGAGTACAGCGAAGACCCCGCCGTGATCGGGCAGTGGACCCCGCTGCTGACCAAGAAGCGCGACCCCAAGCAGAAAATCGCCGCCACCCACATCGCGTCTGGCACGGATGTCGACTTCGGCGCCCTCACCCGCTACCTGTTCGAGTCGCTCAAGAAGCGCGACGTGGCCGTGCACCTCAACCAGCAGGTCACCAGCCTCAAGCAGCAGGACGACGGCTCCTGGAAGATCAAGCTGCTCAGCCTGGTCGGCCGCTACACGAACACCGTCGACGCGAAGTTCGTCTTCGTCGGCGCCGGTGGGGGAGCGCTCCCGCTGCTGCAGAAGAGCGGCATCCCCGAGATCCAGGGCTTCGGCGGTTTCCCCATCAGCGGCCAGTTCCTGCGCACCTCCAACCCGGCGATCGTGGCGCAGCACCAGGCCAAGGTCTACGGCAAGGCCGCCGTGGGCGCGCCGCCGATGTCGGTGCCGCACCTCGACACCCGGGTGGTGGATGGCGAGACCTCGCTGCTCTTCGGCCCGTTCGCCGGCTTCAGCCCCAAGTTCCTCAAGCGCAGCACCTGGTTCGACCTGCCGTTCTCGGTGCGCCCGCACAACCTCGTGCCCATGCTCGCCGTCGCCAAGAACAACTTCGGCCTGATGAAGTACCTCATCGGCGAGGTCTTCGCCTCCCGAACGGCCAAGATGAACGCGCTGCGGGAGTTCATGCCCACCGCCGAGGCCAAGGACTGGGAACTCATCACCGCCGGTCAGCGTGTGCAGGTGATGAAGAAGGACGCCAAGCTGGGCGGCATCCTGCAGTTCGGCACCGAGGTCATCACCTCCGCAGACGGCAGCATCGCCGGCCTGCTCGGCGCCTCGCCCGGAGCATCCACCGCCGCCCCGATCATGGTCGACCTGCTCAAGCGCTGCTTCCCCAGCGACTACTCCCGGTGGGAGCCGCAGCTGCGCGAGATGATCCCGAGCCTCGGCACCACCCTCAGCGACGACCCCGCCGCGGCGGCCGCCTCCCTGGCCGCCACCGCCAAGACGCTGCACCTCACGGCGTAGCGCCGCATCCGTTGCCCGGGCCGCCCGCGCTGCCCGCGCCTGTCGAGACCTCGCAACCGGATCTCGCTGCTCGAGCCGGCCGCGTTGGTCGAGCCTGTCGAGACCTCGCAACCGGATCTCGACAAGCTCGATCAGCGAGGACCCGGTCCCGTTGGTCGAGCCTGTCGAGACCTCGCAACCGGATCTCGCTGCTCGAGCCGGCCGCGTTGGTCGAGCCTGTCGAGACCTCGCAACCGGATCTCGACAAGCTCGATCAGCGGGTGGTTGCGCCAGCCACCGAGCGAATCCCCGAAAACCCGGAATAGTCAGCCGCTCTCCGAGCTTGGGTCCATCGTGACCTCAACACTCGACGCCCGGACGCTGCCCATCCGATGAGCATCGCCAGCAGAGACGTCGGCTTCCGGTCCGAACGCGGACCCATCCTCATCGCCCTCATGCTGACGACCGGTCTCGTCGCCATCGAGTCCACGATCCTGGCCACCGCGGTGCCCTCCATCGTGAAAGACATCGGCGGGTTCTCGCAGTTTCCCTGGCTGTTCTCCATCTACCTGCTCGCGCAGGCCGTGTCCGTGCCGGTGTACGCGAAGCTGTCCGATGTCATCGGGCGCAAACCGATCCTCCTGTTCGGCATCGGCGTCTTCCTGATCGGCTCTATCCTCTGCGGCTTCGCGTGGAGCATGCCCGCCCTCATCGCGTTCCGCGCCATCCAGGGCCTCGGTGCCGGCGCCATCCTGCCGATGTCGGTCACCATCGCCGGCGACATCTACACCGTGGCCGAGCGCGCCAAGACCCAGGGCTACCTCGCCAGCGTGTGGGCGATCTCCTCCGTCGTCGGGCCCACTCTCGGCGGGGTGTTCGCCGAGTTCTCCACCTGGCGGTGGATCTTCTTCATCAACATCCCGCTCTGTGTTCTGGCGGCCTGGATGCTGATGCGCACCTTCCACGAGACCATCCAGCACCGCAGGCACAAGGTCGACTACCTCGGCGCCACCCTGTTGATGTTCGCGTTGAGCGCCCTGCTGCTGGCGGTGCTCGAGGGCGGACAGGCGTGGGCGTGGGCCTCGCCGCAGAGCGTCGGCGTCTTCGGCATCGGCGCGATACTGCTGGTCGCGTTCGTCTTCGCCGAGCGCCGGGCCGCCGAACCGGTGCTGCCGATGTGGATCTTCTCGCGCCGGGTGGTGCTGACGAGTTCGCTGATCGGTGTGGGCGTCGGGGCGATCATGCTCGGGCTCACGTCATTCGTGCCCACCTACCTGGAGGGCTCGCTCGGGGTCACCCCCATCCTCGGTGGGCTCGCCGTGGCGGCCCTCACCATCGGCTGGCCGATCTCGGCATCCCAATCCGGGCGGCTCTACCTGCGGATCGGCTTCCGGCCCACGGTGCTCATCGGCATCACCATCACCGTGATCGGCACAGCGACCCTGGCGCTCACGGCAGCGACCCCCGCCGTCGCCACGGTCGCCGTCTGCTGCTTCATCATCGGCCTGGGCCTCGGCCTGGTCGCGACGCCGTCGATGATCGCCGCCCAGTCGAGCGTCGAATGGGATGAACGCGGAGTCGTCACGGGAACCAACATGTTCTCCCGCTCCATCGGCAGTGCCGTCGGAGTGGCGATCTTCGGCGCGGTCGCAAACGCCATCTATGCGGTTCCCGGCAACACCGACCACGACCCGCAAGCGATAACGGATGCGTCGTCCGCCGTCTTCCTGGCGCTCGCGATCACCGCGGTCGCGACAGTCGCCGCCGCGTTCTACATGCCCCGCACCAAGCCCCTCGGTCTCGACCCCGCGCCCACCACCCCCTAGCGCGCCGCCGTCCCGCTCACCCCCAAGCCCCCGAGCCCCCGAGCCCCCGAGCCCATCGCCGTCCCGCCCGCCCCCGGGCCTGGATCTCGTCCCGCCCAGCACCGATTCACCCCCCGCCCCGCCCCGGCTCGCGCGGGTCAGGCGCCGTAACGCGGGTGGCGTGCCACCGGTGTGAGTGCCGCAAACGAGCTGCGCGGGTCACGCGCCGATTCGCGGGTGGCGTGCCACCCGCGAATCGGCGCCCAGCCCGCGCATCGCGACACCGGCGCTCCGCCCCACCACCTCGAGCCCGCACCACAGCACGGATGCCCGCCCCGCGACCACTTGCATCCGTCTCGAACATGTGTTCGACTTGGAGCATGCGCTGGAGTGGACAGGAACTGACAACCGAGCAGGCCGGGGCACTGCCAGGCCTGGCCCGGCTGAACAACCTCGTCCGCAGCGTGCGCACCCCCGAGTTCGACGGCATCACCTTTCACGAGGTGCTCGCCAAGTCAGCCCTCAACCGGGTGCCCGGCCAAAGCGCCATGCCCTTCGGCTGGACCATCAACCCCTACCGAGGCTGTTCCCACGCGTGCACGTACTGCCTGAGCCCCGAAACGCTCATCCTGATGGCGGATGGCCGACAGAAGCCGCTGTGGGACGTCAGGGTTGGCGAAGCCATCGTGGGCACCCGCACGGAAGGCAACTATCGGCGCTACGTGGAGACGACGGTTCTCGCAGCGTGGAATACGCGTAAGCGTGGCCACCGCATCACGCTCGCCGATGGCACCGAGATCGTTGCCAGTGGTGACCACCGTTTTCTCACCGATCGCGGCTGGAAATACGTCAGTGGCGCCATGACTGGCGAGGGGCAGAGGCCATTCCTCACCACGAATAACAAGCTCATGGGCTTCGGTTTGAATGGGCTGACCGAGACGACGCGAAAGCTGCGGATCACCGGCTCCGCCCTCAAGTCCGCCGCCAAGCTGCAGATCGTCTCCATCGAGGACCTCGGCACCACCATGGACATGATCGACATCACGACGGGAACCGGCGACTTCATCGCCAACGGAGTCGTCAGCCACAACTGCTTTGCCCGACCCACCCACAACTACCTCGAGCTCAATGCCGGCAAGGACTTCGACAACGAGATCATCGTCAAGGTCAACGTCGCCGAGGTTCTGCGCAAGGAGCTCGCCAAACCCAGCTGGGGCAAGCATCCGGTGGCTCTCGGCACCAACACCGACCCGTACCAGCGTGCCGAGGGACGCTACCGGCTCATGCCCGGCATCATCGCCGCGCTCGCCGAGTCCGGCACCCCGTTCTCGATCCTCACCAAGGGCACCCTGCTGCGCCGCGACCTCGACCTGCTCGTCGAGGCCAGCCAACAGGTGCCCGTCGACCTGGCCATGTCCATCGCGATCTACGACGACGAACTGCAGCAGGCCGTCGAGCCCGGCACCCCGAGCACCAAGGCTCGCCTGGCCACGGTCAGCGCCATCCGCAATGCCGGCCTGGACTGCTCCGTCTTCATGATGCCGATCCTCCCGTTCCTCACCGACACCCGCGTCCACCTCGACGACGCCATGCGCCAGGCCAAGGCCGCCGGAGCCACCGGTGTGCTCTACAGCTCGCTCTACCTCAAGCCCGGCGTCAAGGAGTGGTACCTGCACTGGCTCGAACGCGACCACCCCGAGCTGCTGCCCCGCTACCGCGAGCTCTACGCCCGCGGCGCCTACGCCCCCAAGGAGTACCGGCAGTGGCTGGCCGCGCGCATCAACCCGCTGCTGCGCGCCCACGGCCTGCACCGCCGCCGCGAAGATCCGGCCACCGGCGGCATCCTCTCCACCGCGCTCACCCAGATGCCCGGTACCCCCACGGATGCGCCGCCCGGCACCTCCCTGCTCGCCGCCGAGCTGCCTCCCGAGCTCGCCCCCACCCTCTTCTAGTCCCGCCCGTCCCGCCCCGGCTCCCCACGCCCAGTCGGGGGTGCATAACTAACACGAAAATAGACGTGAGGTCATGCTGCCGCCGGTGTGAGGGTGACGTCGTAGCCGAGTTTGCGGAG
>NZ_JAIEUL010000015.1:0-36681 GCF_019599185.1 Cryobacterium inferilacus
GAACGACACGATTCATGGTTCGACGCAGCGGCCTTCACCCGCACCACCCCTGGCTCCCCTAGAAGCCAATATTCACTCAAGGCCCGCGACCCCGAGTCCAAGGGCATGGTCGAGCGGATGAACCAGTTCTTCCGCAGCCGCTTCATGTCTGGTCGCACGTTCACCTCGCCCGACGACTTCAACGAACAGCTCACCGACTGGCTGCCGATCGCGAACAACAGGCTCTCCCGGTCCCGCCGCGGCCGGCCCAACGACCTGGTCAGCATCGACCGGGCCGCGATGCGCGGGCTCCCACCGATGGCGCCGGAGGTTGTGTTCCGCAACAGCGTCCGGTTGCCCCGCGATTACTACGTTCGAGCGTTCAGCAACGACTACTCCGTCGACCCGAGCATGATCGGCCGGGTCGTGGACGTCACCGCGAGCCTGGACACCGTCTCCGTTCACCACGACGGGGTCCTCATCGCCGAGCACCGGCGGAAATGGGCGCGGCAGCTGACCGTGACCGACCCCGGACATGTTGCCCGAGCGGCCGAGCTCCGCGCCCAGTTCCAAGCCCAACGCGCCCGGCGGCCCGCCGTCACACCGGTCGTTGAAACGGCGTCGCTGGCCCGCTACGACGAGCTCTTCAGCGTTGACATCGACGCCGCGCCTGTAGTCTTGGCGGTCGCATCGTGATCGGTCCCGAAGCGGTCTCGCAGATCGAGTACTACTCCCGCGCGCTGCGGGCGCCGCGGATCAGTGAAGCGTTCCGCCGCCTGGGCGACCAGGCCCGCGACGCGGGCTGGTCCCACGAGGAGTACTTGGCCGCGGTGCTCTCCAAAGAAGTCGCCGAACGCGAAGCCTCCGGCGCCAACCTGCGGCACCAACCGTCGGCAGACCGGAACCTGATCGCGCACCTGGGCACGAGCGTGTTCCTGACCGAGGCGAAGAACGTCGTCCTGCTCGGCCCTCCCGGAACCGGGAAAACGCACCTCGCCGTCGGCATCGGCATCAAGGCCGCCAGAGCTGGCCACCGGGTCCTCCTCGACACCGCGACCGGCTGGGTCAGCCGCCTCCAAGACGCTCACTCCCGCGGCAAACTCCCCGCCGAACTGGCCCGGCTCCGCCGTTACAGCCTGCTCATCGTTGATGAAGTCGGCTACATCCCGTTTCGACCAAGACGCCGCGAACCTGTTCTTCCAACTCGTCTCGAGCCGATACGAACACGCATCGCTGGTCATGACGAGCAACGTGCCCATCGCTCGCTGGGGCGACGTCTTCGGCGACCTCACCATCGCCTCCGCGATGATCGACCGCATCGTCCACCACGCCGACGTCATCAGCCTCAAAGGCAACAGCTACCGGCTCAAGCAACACCAACCCGCCGCGACTACGGCACACTAGAACCACACGACGGTAGCCCTGTTTTCAGTTGGCAGAAGTGGCCCTGTTTTCAGTCGGCGTTAACACGCCGGCATGGACCGGTCCCTGCTCGCATAGCTGGGCACATGCCGCTACCTCGAGACCGCGATGAAAGTGCTCGTGGTCGGACCGCCCGGAGTGGGCAAAACACACATCGCTACGGGCCTCGGCGCCGCGACAGTGCAGGCCGATTTCTTGCACGTACTTCGCATCGGCCGCTGACGTCGTCGCGCGCTGGCTGCACTGCGCGCTGCCGTCGCCGTGATCGAGGGCACGTGGGGCACGATCTTGCAGTTCTTCGTCTGCCCAACGCTGCACGTGATTGACGAACTCCCGTACCTTCCGCTGCCCGCCGAGGCCGCCAGAACACTGTTCCTAGCCATCAACGTGCGCTACCCGAAATCGTCAATCGTGATCTCCACGAACCGGCCTGTCCGCGCTGGGGGCGAGAACCTCGGCGACACCACCGTCACCGCCGCAATGCTCGACCTGCTCGTGCACCGATCCGTCGTCCAAACCCTCGACGGCGGCCCAAAGCGACTCCGCAATCACGACGCCCAACCATCTAGCTTCGCCGCGTCACGGGTACGAACTTCCGCCCGAGACTTGGGAAGCTTGGATGCGCAGGACTAGGGAATTGCGCGGAGCGCCGTCACCTGCTGCATGGGAACAGACGGCCCCCGAGAGCCTGCAACTCGTGCCCAGGAGCGTTACTAGTCCTGAGCCATACCTTCACGGGTGCTCGTCCGTACGGTGGGTGGGGGCTCAACCGCACTAATAGCCACAACCGAGCCCTATCGTCTTCTCCCGAAGACTCCTATTCAGGTCCCATGCGCATTGCTCGCCTCGTGCACCCGCTGCCAAGCTGACCACCAGCTTGCGACAGCCATAGGGGCACCGCGCGACCGCCTGTTGAACTGCACCGCAGCCTCGGTGTGGTTCCAGCGATCCAACCGTGCGTGCTACACCACGCCTTGATCCGGTCAACCCGGCGGATCCCATTGCCATGCCTCAGCCCGCCACGCCTATAAGGTCTCGCGCGCCCTTTCTGGAACTACATCCTTTTTCCTGGCTGAGCCGAGCAGATGCGCGAATCGCTGGGACGGGGTCTCAATATAGGTCAGAAAGAGCCACGCTACACCGAAAGACACGGGGATGCAGGCAGCGATACTGACCGCTGGTGGAAGCTCAGATGTCGCAAACCGAAGGGCGAGAATGACTGGCTCGTGCACCAAGTAGAGGCTGAAGGATAGTTTGCCGAGCAGCTGAGCTGGTGATCGTTCAAGAGCCCATCTGAGAGGGTGCCAGAAAGCCCCAAGGAGTACGAGGAGCGCCACTCCAATGACTGAGATCCATATGAGAGAAACGGTCTCACGGTATGGTACGCCGAAAGCGGCCACTTCCCACCTGACGCAGGTGAGTAATATTGCGAAGAGCGCGAGGCCCGGGCCCGCCCACGCGCGTGCGAGAAGTCTAGAAAACGCCGCAGAGATCGAAGCCCACCTTGCGGCGAAGAGAGACCCCAGAGCGAACATTGGTAGGAACAGCAGTGCTTGATTTTCGGCCATGCAGCCGACCGCGATCGCAACCATTGTGATCGCCAGCTTGGGCCACCAGAATCGCCGTGCTCGGACGCTGAATAGCACGTAGGCAGGGAGGAGAAGAGAGAAGAGAACTTCCCACCGTAGCGACCACAGCGGGCTTATAACGCCGGACGTTCCGAATAGAAGCGTGATGTCTTTAAGCACTGAACGCATGTCGTAGTGGTCCGCGCGAGCAATCACCCAGGGTCCTAGCTCGGTGCCATTCGAGCGGCTCACCAGTACGATCGTCAGCGCTCCAAATGCAACTGCAGCCAGAACTGGGACATACAGTCGGACCAGGCGGCGCGGGTAGTAGGCCCGCCATGAGAAGTTGTTGCTTTTTAGCACTGGGAGGGTGAGTACAAGCCCACTGAGAATAAAGAAAAGGTAAACCGCCTCCGTGCCGGCCCACACGATATGAAGCGGCGTGTGAGTCATGAACCAGCCAAGAGACCATGTGGTCATGGGGGAGCCCTGCCCGTAATAGACCGCCGAAAGCATTGGAACCGTGAGTAGCGCATGATGCAGGAGGACGACGACTGCGGCCACGCCACGCATGCCATCGAGCGCGTGGTTGCGCCCACTTGCTCGTGGCCGCTCAGCTGCTTCGTGTTCCGCCATGTTTCCGATGTTAGTGGGACACCGAGGGTGGTACGTCCGCTGGAGCTCCGTTGTGCTGCGGACATCGTCTCAACAGCCGCAGAATAGCGAACCAGCACTGGTCGGTGCAGGCTGGGCCCATCCGATGCAGTAGATGTAGGGCGGGAGGCCTCATCAACGCGGCCGACCCATGTCGCACCGGCTCCCTGTCGAGAGTTGTTGCCGCTGTCAGACCGCAAAGCTTGCGGCTCCTGCCAGCGTTGCAAAGGGAACCACTCCCGCGCGCACTCAGTGCGCGGGAGCGGTTCCCCTCGAGTCAAGTTAAGGGCGGCCCATCCCTAGGTATGTCCACCCGGCAGAACGCCATGCGGCCGCGTCGAGAGCGTTGCGCCCATCAATGATGGTGGGGGTTTTTACCAAGGTCGCTGCCCACACTGGGTCGATGCTGACGAATTCGGGCCACTCGGTCACCAAAACGACCAGGTCGGCATCCCGCAGGGTGTCTTCGACACTGTTGCAGTACTTGAGCTGGGGGTGCTTCGCCTGGGCGTTCTCGATCGACTTGGGATCGCTTGCAAGTACATCGGCGCCGAGTCCGTGCAGTTGCACTGCCACGTCGAGGGCGGGGGAGTCCCGGACATCATCCGAGTGGGGCTTGAAGCTTAGTCCCAGCACTGCAACCTTCCCGTCGTGCAGACGGTCACCCAGGGTCTGCCTGGCCAGGTCCACAACGTGCGCACGTCGGCGCAGGTTGATCGCGTCGACCTCCTTGAGGAAGGCCACGGACTCGCCGCGGCCGAGTTCTTCGGCGCGTGCGGTGAACGCGCGGATGTCCTTGGGAAGGCAGCCGCCGCCGAAGCCGACTCCGGCGTTCAGGAACCGGCGGCCGATGCGGGCGTCGAAGCCGATCGCGTCGGCGAGCTGGGTGACGTCGGCGCCGGTGACCTCGGCGATTTCCGCCATCGCGTTGATAAAGCTGATCTTTGTGGCCAGGAACGCGTTCGCTGCGACCTTGACGAGCTCGGCCGTCGCGTAGTCGGTGACCACAAGCGGGGTTTCCGCCGCGATGGCGGCCGCGTAAACCTCGTTGAGTTGGGCGACGGAGCGTTCACCGGCGGCACCCGGCGCGACGCCGTAGACGAGGCGGTCAGGGCTGATGGTGTCCTGCACAGCGAAGCCCTCGCGGAGGAACTCAGGATTCCAGACCAGCGAGGCGCCGCTGCCGGAGTCCGTGATCAAATCGGCGAGCCGGGAGGCGGTGCCGACGGGCACTGTACTCTTACCCACGACGAGGTCGCCCTCGGCCAGGTGGGGGAGAAGTCCAGTGATAGCGGCATCCACGTAGGTGAGGTCGGCGGCGTGACTGCCGGCCTTCTGTGGTGTGCCCACACCAATGAAGTGCACCTTCGCGCCAGCGGCATCAGCAATGTCGGTGCTGAAGCGCAGCCGACCGGTGGCCGTGGCCTTGGTGAGGATTTCAGAGAGGCCCGGTTCGAAGAACGGGGGCTTTCCCTGGGCGAGTTGTGCGATCTTGTTGGCGTCGACGTCGATGCCGACGACGTCGTGACCGAGCTCCACCATGGCCGACGCGTGCACCGCCCCGAGATAGCCGCATCCGATTACCGATAGCTTCATGCGCTGTGTTCCATGGGACTAACACTATTGCCACCAACACAGCACTCACCAATCTGTCCCGTCCGGTACCGCCTAGTACAGGGTTACCAAGGAGCAGGCCGCTCGGCGCGAACCCATAATCGGAGTGGATCATCGTGTGTGCCGGGGGACTGGTCCGGCCAATTCGCCGTTCGGGGGGCAGTTGCGGGCACAGTAGGCTTGACGGATGGGGGGCACACCTTTGTCTAATGCAGCGACGACACCGCACCCGTCGAAGACCCTAGACGGCGGGTGGCTAACCACCTACCGCAACGACATTCAGGGTCTGCGGGGTGTAGCTGTCCTTTTGGTCCTACTGTTCCACGTCGGCCTCCCCTTCTTGCCGGGTCGGAATTTGTCAAGGTGGATGAGGCCAGCGTGAGTTTAGGCGGCTAGTTGCGGTTGGTGTTCTTGCTGTTGGGCGGGCTGGTTGATCCAGGCCGCGTCGGGGATGGTGAGGATCTTCGGGTCGAGGCTGGTGTTGAATCGTTCGGGGTTGCGGGCGCGGGCGGCGGCTAGGGTCGTCGCTCGTTCGAGGGCTTTGCCTGCCGCGAGGCCGTAGTGAACGTCAGCGGGTGTGTTCAGGCCGATGCCGGTGTGGCGGTGGGTGTGGTTGTAGCCCTCGACGAAAGCGTCCATGAACCGTCTGGCGTCGCCGAGGCTGCCGAAGCGTTCCGGGAATACCGGGGCGAATTTCAACGTCTTAAACCACGCCTCCGAATACGGATTGTCGTTGCTGACCCGGGGTCTGGAGTGCGACTTGGTGACCTCGAGATCCGACAGCAGCACGGCGACGGTCTTACTCGTCATTGACGTGCCCCGGTCCGCGTGGACGACCTGAGGGGTGCCGTGGATGGCGAAGGTCTCCGTCATCATTTCTGCGGCCAGGACCGCGGACTCAGATGCGTGGACTACGGCGCCGACGATGTAGCGGGAGAAAATATCGATCATCACGTAGCAGTCGTAGTACTTGCCTTTGATAGGGCCAGGCAGCTTCGTAATATCCCACGAGAACACGAGCCCGGGGCCGGTCGCGACCAGTTCCGGGATCGCCCGCGGCGGGTGGCGGGCCAAGCGGCGGCGTTCCTTGACCTGTGTGTTCTCGGCCAAGATCCGGTAGATCGTTGAGATCGACGCTAGATAGACGCCCTCGTCCAGCAGCTGCGCGTAGATCTGGATCGGCGGTAAGTCCACGAACCGGGGCGAGTTCACCACGGACAGGATCCGGGCCCGCTCCAGGACGCCCAGCTTGTTCATTGGCACCAACGCCGGCCCGGCAGCCGGGGTTCGCGGTGCCCGGGTTGCCGTCGCCCGCGGTATCCCCACCAACGTGGCAGCGGTGCGGGTCGAAATGCCCCCGCGGGTCAGTTCACGGTAGGTGGTCATCACGGTTTCGTCTGCGGTGTTTCGTCCCGCGAGCTCTTCGAAAGATTTTCGAGTAGCTCGTGCATTTTTGACATGATCTCCAACGCCACCTCCGACGTGGCCAGGCGCCGTTCGGACTGATCGAGCTGGCGGCGGAGCCTGGCGATCTCGGCCTGCTCTGGCGTGAGCCGGCCAATCTTCTCTCCGGCTTTCTTGCCCTGCAACACGCCCGCATCACGAAGCTTTCGCCACTCGGTGATCTGCGAGGAATAGATGCCCTGCTCCCGCAGATACGCCCCGCCCCCGTTCCGGGAGATCGCGTCCTCGTAAGCGGCCAAGTGCTCCAGCTTCTGCGCCGGCGTGAACGACCGTCGCGCGCTCGGGCCTCCCGCACGCGGGCCGGGACTGCTGTTCTTACTCATCGAACTATCGTCGCGCACGACGATCAAAGAAGGGCTGGACATGATCGGACTTCCTGGTTCTCGCCCTACGTCAAACGGCGGACTTGCTCTGAGCTGCTGGCCTCAACTCACCCTGACACGTAGGGGGTGGGCACATCGGACTCGACGTTTTCTTCGTGATCTCAGGATTCGTGATCACGGCTTCACTTCTCGGAGAGGTCCGCAGAACGGGCGATATTTCGCTTCCCAAGTTCTATGCACGGCGCGCGCTGCGAATCTTGCCTGCGGCCACGATCGTGCTCATGGCTGTGGGCGCGCTAACGATCTTGGTCCTGCCGCGGGTGCGGTGGCCAGACGTTGCCCTTGAGATCGCCGGCGGGGCCACCTTTGTCGTCAACTGGGCGTTCGCGAACAGTGGAGTTGGTTACCCCGACTTCGGCGATTCGTCCTCGCCTGTTCTGCACTTTTGGACTCTCGCCGTCGAGGGCCAGTTCTACCTGATTTGGCCGTTCGTGCTCTTAGGCGTCGTTGCTTTTTCGAAATGGCTTACTCGCGCCGGCGTCGGCAAGGTCCACGCACGAGCGAACGGTCGACGGGCAGGGTTGATCGTCCTGGCCGTGGCACTCTTGGTGATCCCGTCGTTGGCGTGGTCTGGCTTCTACACTCGCGTTAATCCTGACTCCGCGTATTTCGTCACAAGCACGCGGATGTGGGAACTCGGAGTGGGGGCATCCGTGGCGGTTTTCGCCACAACTCTTGTCAAGCTCCCGGCCGGGCTGAGGGCAGCCCTGGGATGGGTTGGCCTGGCAGCGATAGTCGGATCGGCCGTCGCATTTGATTCCGCGACCCGCCTTCCAGGGTATATCGCACTCATCCCCGTCTTGGGCGCCGCGGTGGTCTTGATGGCTGGTCTGGCGGGGTCGAACAGCAAAGGGCCGTGGGCGGTTCTTTCTCTGCGGCCCGTCAGGCGCATCGGCGACATTTCGTATGCGCTGTACTTGTGGCACTGGCCACTTGTTGTTTTCGGAACCCACCTTCTCGGCGCGTTGAGCTGGGCTGCGAGCCTGGGGATTCTTGCGCTTTCGTTTGTCTTGGCTTATCTGACATGGCGATTCGTTGAGCGGCCGCTGCTGCGGTCGCCGCGACTCGCCGCCTCTCCGGGCGGTTCGCTGCGGGTGGGCGGCACCTTTCTGATTGCGACGGCAGTGATGACAGTAGCCGTTCTCGTGATACCGGCTCCAGGGTCACCGGGAATCCCTGCCGGCGGTTCTGCTCTGGCCGCTAAGTCGGGGGCTGATGTTCTGCTGGCCGATCCCACGGCGGGCATAGCCCGCGACAGCGTCGACCCGTATCTCCCAACATCGGCCAAAGCCGCCGGGGACTATCCCGCGAATTACAAGGATGGCTGTCATCTGGGTCGGTATGAGTACGCGGTCGAGGCCTGCACGTACGGGGACCTGGATAGTGATTACGTGGTCGCGCTAGTTGGTGATTCGCACGCAGCCCAGTGGTTGCCGGCCTTGAACTCGATCGGACTCGCCAATGGATGGCGCATCGAGGCGTACACGAAAGCGAGATGTCCATTCGCGGACGTCAAGATCGGGACGGGCACGCGGTTCAACGGATCATGTGAGGCCTGGAACGAAGACATGATGGAAACCCTGACAGGCGAGGTCAGACCTGACCTCGTTGTCTCGAGCACAGGTACCTATCCGGTGGTTCAGGACGACACTGAGATGGAAGCGCTCACGACCGATGAGGCATTGGCTGCGGGCATGAGGCGCACGTGGGATCAATTGGCAGCCGGTGGTGTGAACGTGATTTCGATCGTGGATACTCCGACAGTGGGTTTGGACGTGCCCGAGTGTGTGTCGGAAAACCCGGCGGCGATGCTGACGTGCGCCGCAGACCGGGATCCGGCATTCGCCGGAATCGGACAAAAGGAAACCAGGGCGGCCTCGGGACTGCCGAACGTGTCAGTGGTGACCGTCAACGATTACATATGCCCGGAGTCGCTTTGTGCGCCGGTAATCGGAAATGTCTTCGTCTGGCGCGACACTCACCACATCACCGCCACGTACTCGAAAACTCTCGCAAATGTACTCGCCATCTCCATCCTGGCAACCCCGAGCTACAAGGAATCCTCCCATGGCTAGCAGGGGAGCGGTTCGATAATGCCGCCAGTGATCCAGCTCGTCCTCCCCCTCGCGATTTTCGCAGGCTCGGTCGTCGTGCTCTATCGGGTTCCGCGAGATTGGGCATCGTGGACCGGAGTGATTTCCGCAATCGTCATGGCTGTGCTCGTTCCCTCCTTCTCGACATCAGCGCCTGCGGCGGTCGTCACGATCATGTCGACCGTCGTAATGCTTGTTCTTGCTTTGTGGCGGGACCGAGGCGTCCTGGCGGGACTGAACGTGCCCCTTGTTCTGCTAATTTTCATCGGTTACTCGTCGGTATTCGGTGCCGCTCAGGCGCCCATAGCGCTCGTGCTGCAGTATCTCGCCACGGGCGCGCTCCTTATGCTTCTATCCCTCGCTGTCGTGGGCGCTGTAGTCAGGCGGGGACTCTCGCCGCTGCTTCCCACGTTCGGTATCGTCCTCGTCTTTCAGTTCGTCATCAGCTTCGGAGAAGAGTTTCTCGGGACAAAAGCGGTATGGCCCAGAGCCGATGGGACCGACAACATCACGCACCGCGTGAACGCCTTCCTTCCTTCGGTCATCGGCCGGGCAATGGGCTCCACCGCACACCCGATACCGCTGGGGATGTTGTTCGGGTTCTGCGTCGTCGTCTGCCTCTGGTTCGCGCTTCGGCGGCGCTCGCTTTTCTATCTCGCCCTGGGAGTGCTGGGGATCGTCGGTATGGCGCTGTCGGGCACACGGAGCGCTTTCGTTTCTCTGGCGGGGGCACTGCTCTTCTGGCTCGTGAGCGCATTCTGGCGTAAAAAAGCGGTCCTCATCCCGCTGATCGCCGCGCTTGTCATAGGCGTGCCCGCCGCAATTTTCTTTGTCTTCGCCAACCTGGGGAGCGGAGTCAGGAACTCGAGCTCGTTCGTTCATCGGATCGGCATCCTCGATACGGCAAGCAACCTCTTCAAGCGTGACCCACTCGAGGTGCTCTTCGGCACTGGGTTCAGCTCGATCGTGGGGCTCATCGAAGACGGTGTCATTCAGGGAGTCGACGGAATTGGCGTCGTAGACCAAGAATTCGTTCGTACCCTGGCCGGAACCGGTGTCATAGGTCTCTTACTGATGCTGGCAGTAATCGTCCTGGGTTTGATCCGCGGTAGCAAACTGCCGTCGCTCCTTGTCGTCTTCGTTGTCGTCGGGTTCGCGGCTTTCGACAGTCTGAGTTGGCGACTCATATTCACCCTATTCGTGGTGGCTGTCGCCTCCGTTTACGGGGTAGGTGCTGCGCGCAGGAACAATCGTGAGTCACACACCGGTCTCCGCACAGAAGACGAGCAGAAGCGCCGGAGACCGGGAGGAACTAAAGTGACTTCGGTGCCTCCTGCGTGAAAGGCCGTTTGCGCCAAGCGGCGGACGTGCCGCCCGGTTGCGTTTAGTGCCAGCATCAACTGGGCCAACAGAGCCACAACGCTTTCGACACATATATAAAGAGGACGAAGACCCATGATGTCCGCATACCCGGGAAAACGACGGAAAAGCTCTGCGAAGCGGACTCAGCCATTGCGCGCGGTCTATTTCTCGGTCCGCAATTCGGGCTACCCCCGCAACTCGCGAGTACGCCAATTCTTGGCCGAGGCCGGATATGAAATCATCGTCATACCCGCCGTCAAGGACGGACCAGCCTGGCGGAATATGAGCGACAACCTCCGCAGTCTGTGGAACACCAAGGGCACCTTCCAGCTCCTCGTCCTTTCGGAATTCTCGCTGAAGTACGCCGTTGGTACGTGGCTGATATCTCGCCTGCGGGGCGCAACTCATATGGTCGACGGGTTCGTGGGCATGTACGAAAGCGAGATCGAAGACAGGAAGAACGCATCGCCGCGGACCCTCGCTGCACTGCTCTACAAACTCGGTGATCGACTTGCCTTGCTCACCGCTGACATCTATCTGATCGACACGGATGTCCGGCGAGACCGTTTGAAGGGTCACGCTCGACGCGGCACAAGTATGATAACCCTGCCCGTCGGTGCTCCCGCGTGGGCCCGACCGACCACGACGCGTGATCCTGGCGGCGACATTCGGGTGCTGTACTACGGCAACTACATACCTCTGCACGGCGTCGAGTACGCGGTGGAGGCGGTGGCAGGGATGCCAGCGGATAGTCGGGTCCGTATGACACTGGTGGGGGATATCTCCCGCGCTCCAGACCTCCGTTCCAGGATCTCGGAGGGATCTCCATCCGACCGCTTCCGGGTCGTCGGTGAGGTGCCGGAACAGGAGCTTGCCGAGATCATCGCGAGGCACGATGTGGTGCTGGGCATCTTCGGCACATCCCCCAAAGCTTCGTCGGTCATCGCGAACAAAGTGTGGCAGGGTCTAGCCTCGGGCAAAGTTGTGATCACCCGAGAAAGTGCCGCGTTGAGAGAGATTTCCGAACTAATCGGTGACCAACTGATCCTGGTTGAAGGAGCATCGGCCGCCGCTATTCGCAGAAGCATAGAGTCCGTGCGGATTCCCGAGGGTGCTGCCACTAACGTTGCGGCGCAGGTTCTAGAGGAATACACCGCTCTGCGCTACCACGAGTTGACGACTGAGCTGCGCAAGCGCCATGGCGAGGGGCTGGAGGCCTCGTGATCCACGTGACGCGGGGGTTCCGACAATGAGGCGTGCTCGGAGCCGCTCACTCAAGATCTTGGGTTTCATCGTGGTGCCCATGCTCGGTGCCATAAGCCCGCTGATTGCCCTTCCGGCGATCACCGCCAACTTCGGTGCCGTAGCGTGGGGTGCCATCGCCATCGGACAGTCAATCGGCATGGCATGCGCCGTGGTGGTGGAGCTCGGCTGGTCGTTGAACGGACCCCAACGCGTTGCGCGGTCGAGTCCGAAGAACAGAAATCAAACCCTGGCGGCAGCGTTGCTGACGAAGGCGCTGATCTTCATGCCGATGGCACTGATCGCTTTTGTCGCCGCGTATATGCTCGCCCCGACGTTCAAGATCGAGGCTGCCGTCGTTGCGATGGGCAGCGCGGCCGTAGGTATGTCGTCGACGTGGTACTTCATCGGGACTCGGAGGCCCGGCTGGATACTGACGATTGAATCGCTACCCAAGCTCGTTGCGGTCGGGTTGGCTGCATTGGCGATGTCTCTGGGTGCTCCGCTCTATTCATACGCGTTGGCCGTGCTGGCTCCGTCACTGCTGGCTCCGTGGCTGACGGTTCTGGCCACACGCCTGCGGTTAAGCGACTTCCGGAGATATCGGCCTTCCCGAGTTCTGCGAGTCATCCAGTTTCAGTCACTGGCTCTGTCTGCGCGAGCGGTCAGCGCCGTTTACATAGCGCTGCCAATCACCCTTGTCGGTATCGCGGCGCCGGCAGCCGTTCCTGTTTTCGCTGCAGCCGAACGGCTCCAGCGGATGGCGCTGACCCTGCTCCAGTCGATTCCGAACTTCATGCAGGGGTGGGTCGGCAGCGCAAACTCAGCGAGCGCGCGCCTCGATCGGGCCAGGAAAGCCATCGTGATCAACGCTGCGTTCGGTGTCGTGTCGGGCCTGGTCTTCGCCCTGGCTGCACCACGAGTGGCGCACATAGTCTTCTCCGGTGTAATCGAGATACCCCTCGAACTAAGCAGCCTGTCCGGGGTGCTGATCTTCATCGTCTGCACCTCGCGCGCGACCGGCAACATCGCGTTGGTAGCGCTGAACAAGGTTCGCGTAATCATGATCAGCGCCATGGCGGGGGCGCTTGTCGGCGTGCCGGCGATCTTCTTGCTTTCGGCCCGGTACGGTCCGGAGGGTGCGCTGATCGGCGAACTCATCGCCGAAGGAACGGTGCTAGTCATTCAATTAGTGGTAACGCTTCGAGCCCGACGACCCCCCGCAGTCAATCTCGCGGTCTCCTGAGTCGCAGCGCGGGCCTTTCTCGCCCTGCCGACTGGCGCACACCATCGGCATCGAGAAAGGCCCTCGTCGGCTGTGGGCGCAGCAGGCCCGCTCCAGCGCCCGCAGGCCGCCCTTGACTACTGCAAGTCGCTGAGCGCCCCGTCCAGGTACGCAGGGTGGCCGTCAAGCTCAACCGTGACCCGGCCGTCTATCGGGGTCAACGTGGTGATGGCTCCGAACTGGTCCGTTCGTGTCACGGGTTTCGCCGCCGCGTACGTCACCGTTGTGGGGGTCGGAGACCAGGCCACCCGAGTCGCGGAAGATCCCTCGCCGAAAGCGTAGGAGTGAACTCCCGGGATTCCCGTCACGTCGCGGGCTGTGAAGGCCTTGCCAGACACCTTGCGGATGAGCACGGCCTGCGACACGGCCGACGGCTTCGGCGCGAATGCCGGGACGGTCTCGGATCTTTGGCGGACAAGACCGAAGTTGCCTTCGTGATCAGCGGGATCGGTCTTGTCGTTGACCAGGTTGTACCAGTAGAACTTCTCTACGTTGTTCGCAAGAGAGATCGTTTGTGCCCGTACGACGTTGTCAGCCTGGTCCTGCTCCGAGTAGCCGGCGGTTGACCATCCGAGCTCGGTTATCCAAATCGGCTTGGTGACGCCGCCGTTGTACTGTTTGATCCGCTCGTTCGCCTGCTGCAGACTTGCCTCGAGAAACTCCGGACCGGACTGGGGCGAATAGTCGTAGGGGTGGAAGGAGATCGCGTCGAGGTACTGCAAGCCTCCGGCCTGGTAGAGGCCCTCGAGCCAAGCATCATCGTGACGGGCAATTGCCGGGCCGATGACTTTGGTGTCGGGATGCTGTGCCTTGACTGCCTCGTATGCTGATTTGAGCATCGGGAGATAGCACTCGGGGGTAAGCCCGCAAGCTCCCTTGTTCATGCGCACCTGATTGAACTCGTTATAGATTTCAACCGACGGTACATCGAAGTGAGAAACCATCTCGGTGGTGTAAGCGCTATAGGCGGCGAGGCCCGTCGGACTGCTTGGGGTGACTCCACCGTCATAGAGCGGATTGTGATAGTCGCTGATCGGGAGGAAATCCAGGCCCTCGTTGGTGTACCGCTTGATCTTATTGTCGGTTTCCACGGGGAATGTGTACTGACCCGGGGTCTTTTCCACGGCATTCCACTTAGCGTCCGTGCGCACACTGGAGAAGCCGATCTCGGCCGCGACTCGTTCCGGATTGGCGTATGCGGGCGTCAGGTGAATGCCCACGCCGAAACGCTCATCGGTGGCTGAGACACCCTTTTCGATCGGTGCGAGGATCGCGAGCGAAGACTGGAGTCGGTCGTTCGAGTTCTCGGCGTTCGCGATGTCGATTGAGTAGTAGCCCCCGGCCAGGTCCTGCAGGGAGATGACTCCGAGTCCCGGTTGCAGGTCGACAGCGCCGTCCGCAACCACCGCACCGGCGTGATCCGTGACCGTCCAGGTGGCGTTGGGGATTCTCCAGGACACGCCAAGCGCGGCTTCTCCGGTGGTCAAGAGCAGTGAGGTGTTGGTGATTTGCGGGTTGGGCGCGTCGAACCCTTCGAACGACGGGTTGGCGAGCAAGTTGTCGCTCGCTCCCGCCGCGGTCATGGAAATGTTGTCGATGCGAGTCTCGGCGGTCGGGCCGACCGAAAGGACGCTGACGGGAAGACTGGTTTCGTCGGCTGCGGTCTGGTATGTCCAGGTCTTCTCAGACCATTTGGTCGAGGCCTTGGGGAAGTCGAAACGGCCTTGGGCGGCAGCGCCCATGATAACTGCGACGCCCGGTGCATCGTCGATTTCGGCGGTGTTCTTGATCGAAGCCTTGAAAGTGTAGGTAGTGGAAGGAATGACGGGCACAGTCTGGCTGAGAGCACGGCGCGTGGGGTTTTCCGCCGGGTTAGTGCTGTCCAGCCGCAAAGCGATACTTCCATCTGGCGCATCACCCGCCTCAGCGGTGAAGGTGGAGGCTGTGTCTGTTTCGTTGTCCTGGCTCCATCCGTCGAAAGACGCAGCCACGTCGGCGGTAGGCGGGGCGACCGGTTCTGGAGTGGGTGTGGGTGTCGGAGTAGGGGTCGGCGTCCGGGTCGGTTCGGCAGTCACCGCAGGAGGGCTTGGTACAGCGCTATTCGATCCCGTCGACCGGGGGAGGAGGGCGACCACGGTCACACCCGCTACTAGGGCGGCCACCAGGACTGCCGCGGTGATGATTCGCCACCGCGGCTGATCGCGGAACTTTTTGAGGATGTTCATGAATCTCCTGAGGTTGGTGCGCGGGCGAAGAAATGATGAGCGCCGGCGAAAAAAGCAGCCGCTGCGCGAGGAGGTCTAGACGAGTGATTCGTGTTCGACCCAGGCGCGCAGCGTGGAACGGAACACCGACTGGTCGAATTGCCAGGCGCGGTCGATGCAGTCCTGAGGACGCAAGGTGGCGGCGAGGGCGACGGCTTCTCGGCCGGCCTGCCCGTCGAAATCACCGAGGTGCACGCCTGTGACGCCGTCGACCACGGACTCGGCAGCGCCGCCGATGTTGCGGGCAATCACGGGCGTGCCCGTGGCCATGGCCTCGACGGGCATGATCCCGAAGTCCTCAATCGCCGGGAACACGTACGCCAGAGCGCGCCGGTAGAGGGCGCTCAACAGGGCACGGGACGGCTTGAGAACGAATGTCACCTGGCCGGGGTGCTGGTCGGCCAGCGCTTGCAGGTCAGGCTGAGACGGCCCGTCCCCGGCGAGCACCACCGCGGTATCCGACGCAACGCCGAGGGCGATGACTAGGTCGAGGCGCTTGTACGGAATGAACCTCGACGCGCCGAGCAAGAACGTGCTCGGCAGGGCGGCCAAGATCTGCTCTTCTTCGGCGGTCAGCCTGGGTGTGGGATCGTCGGCGAAAGCCTTCACATCGACGGGCGGGTAGATGACCACGCTGTCTCGGTGCCAAGAATCCTGGATGCGTGTGCGCACGAACTCGCTGTTCGCTGCGATAGCCCGAGCCTCCTGAGCGCGGGTGCGGTCCAGGTGCTGGAGCGGTTTCCTCGCCGCTTTCGCCAACACGTTGTTGCCGCGGGCATCCAGCTCGGGGGTCCAAATGTAGCGGGCTGGAGTGTGCGCGTACACCAGTTTCGGCGCCACCCTGGCGGGCCCGGAGAAGCGCGCGTGGTGCGAAAACAAGTGGGAGCTGCAGAGGATCCAGTCGGCGTCGTTGTCGCCGAGGTGTCGCCAGGTGAGCGGCATGAACGGCAGGGCGAGCGCTTTGGACTTGCGGAGCGGAGTGCGGGCTAGCCAGGTTTCGGCGACGTGGATGTCGGCGAATCGTTGCGGGGCATCGTTCCAGAGGGACTGCACCTGCGCGTCGGGGAAGGTTGCGACGATCTCCTCAACGACATTCTCAGATCCGCCGCGTTTGGCCAACCATTCATGCACGACGATGCCTGCCATGTGATGCTCCCCCGGGAGTAATGCGGATACCTTGTCGAATAAGGAACCATCAAATCCACCATACGTTACCGAACCGACATCCTTATCCGCGCCGGAGCATGAAGCGGCATGTTGTCAGTGTCGCCACCTACTATGGCGGGATGGATCAGAGAACGATGACGGACAAAGGCCCACCCAAGAGCCGCATGCGGCAGCAACTGGGATTGACCCTTGTGCTCGCCTACGGGTCCATAGTGTTGTTGGCGACAATGTGGCCCACTCCGCTGGATCAGGGATACGCAGCGTCGATCAACCGGGTGCTGGACGTGCTCCACCGCAACGGCGTACCCGAGTGGTTCGGTTACAACAAGCTCGAGGCGTCCGCGAATATCCTGATGTTCGTCCCCCTGGGGTTCTTAGTCAGCATGCTGCTCCCCGTGCGAGTGTGGTGGTTGGCACTGATCATCTGCCCAGGCTTGTCGGTTGCCATCGAGCTCACCCAAGCGTTCGCGCTCAGTGCGCGCTTTGCGACAGTCTCCGATGTCATCGCGAATTCAACTGGCGCCATCATCGGCGCTGTGCTGGCGGTAATACTGCGAGCAGCGATCTACCAGCGTGATGAGAAGATCATCGCCCGGCGCATCTGGGAGCTCGGCCTCAGCAGGTAGCCGTACCTACTGGCAGTCGCCCCGCTCGACCGTCTTATCGGTCTTGTTGATCATCGGAGTGCCGCGCACTTCCAACCGGCCATAGTCGCCAGGCCCGCCCTGGAACGAAGCGGTGACGGTGCTCGTGTCACCCGGTTCGAGGTACACCGTGAACTTGGCCACAGGTCGCCCGAGGTCGACGGCACTGGAATTGATCTCGGTTGACTCGCCCTCGACATCCACCGTGGCAGAGACCAGAGTCGCACCGACCGGCCCGTAGACGAACACTTCGGTTCGGAACGCGTCGCCCAGGGTGTTGCTCTTGACGTAGTCGGGGAGATCGTCTTGCTGGTTGTCGGTTAGGTCGGACGTCAACTTCGTCGACGTCGTGAATGTGGGCGAGTCCGGTACAGAGCAGATGTCCGTGATCGTTTTCGTCGCGGTCTTCAGGTAGTAGTCGATCTTCGATGCCGAAGTGTCCCGATAGAACACACCCATGACAGTTTCGTCAGCATTGTCCTTCGGTAGGGAACCCTGCAAACGGGACGTGTCCAATAGAGCCTGTTCCGTGGGATCGGCGAACCACGCCATGATGCTGCCCTGGTTCACTCCCTTGCTGACGGCCGTTGCCATTTCTGCGAAGTTGAAATCACCGGTGAGCACCTTGGTCAGGATCGCACTAGCGGCTTCGGAGAAGAAGGCGTCGACCAGTTCCGGTTCTTCGTAGCTGTCCCAACGGAAGTAAACCTCGTTGAGCAACAAACGGACCGCATTGTCGCTGGACAACACGTCGCCGGTGCTGAGAGTGATGGGGCCGGTGGCGTTCAGCATGTAGCTCAGAGCCAGCGGATCCACCGAAATCACACCGTCGACCGCCATGTCACGGTCGCGCTGGAAGTACGCGCTGATGATCTGACCTGCGGTTGGAAAGTCGGGCCGGCTGGTCGACGTGTTCGAGTGCGTGACAAGGTAACTCGAATAGAGGTCAATTGCACTTTGGTCCACGGCAACATCGACGGGGTTGCGGTTGAGGAAGTCGGCGCTACTGGCCTGGTCGGTGATGGCGACATTGCCGCGGTCGGCAGTCAGAACGCTGAAGGACGCCGCGCTTCCGCCCAGTGCTGTGCTTTCAGCGTTGTTCTGGAAAGCCAGGACATAATTGCGTGCTCTGTCCTGGCCCAGGGCGGTATTCGCCATGGTGATGAGGGGTGCGGCCTGAATCGCCGTTTCGTTCGCGGGAACCAGAACGTCTTCAATCTTCTCAACGGCGGACTGAACCGGGCCAACCGTGCTCCCGTCCTCGATGCGCCCGAGCTTGTCGAGGGAGTCCGCGAAGACGGTTTGCGCCGAGGCGACGATCGTTTTGGCTTCTTCAAGGGGAGCGAGGTCGAACCCGCCAGTTTCCGGGTCGCGAGCGTCCAAGTCGAGGTTGCTCGCGACCGACACTGCGGGTGCGGCGACCTCGCGAACGATGTCGTCAATGCTCTCTGCGACGTAGCGAACAGCAGTCAGGTTGGCGCCTGCGATCGGAACGAATTCGGCGATGCGCCAGGTCAGGTCGTGTGTTCCGTTCGCAGCGCTGGATGACTTCTGCTCCAGCTGCTTACTCGTCGCGGACATGGCGGTGAAGTCGCCGCTCTCGAGGTCCGTTTGCAGCTGTGACACCAGCTCTTGGGACGTTTCCAAGTCAGTCTTGACGACAAGAACGCGAGTCGCCAGCCAAGTCACCGACGCAAGAACAACAATTCCGGTGATTGCAAGTCCTACCTTGAGGCGCTGCTTGGAACTGAACTGGCGGCGTTCATGGCGGGCCACGGCGCGGGAGGAACCCTCAGGCGCGCGGCGAGATGCTCGTGAATTCACAGGTCCACACTAGACGAGCGAACCTGGGCGAAGGCGGATGGGGAGTTCAGCATGCGTGCTTGTGCCGCCTATAAGGGATGCTGCCGATCGCTCGGAGTTCTGCATAGGTGCGTTCATGTGGAACTATGTGGAGGCGTATCTAATTTGCATCGACACACCAGCGGCGCAGGGTACGGCGAATTCTGGGGAGAACTATGGCTGTGGGCGACACTCGTACTGCGGGGGTGCTTCGACGACGGTCGTGGCAGCGCGCCTTCGCAACTCGGCTCTTCACGAGCGACATTCTGGTCATCCTGGTTGCTGTCTTCGGTTCGCAGTTGATCTGGTTCGGAACAGCAACAGTCCCGCTCTCAGCGCGAGGGCTATACAACCTCGGCTTGAGTTACACAGCAGTCTCCATCGTGCTGGTCGTTGCCTGGATGGTCATGCTGGACGTATTCGCCACACGAGATCACAAGGTGATCGGCAGCGGGACCCTCGAGTACAAACGGGTCGCCGACGCGACGATCCGTCTCTTTGGGCTATTCGCGATTATTGCCTTCCTGTTCAAAATCGAAGTTGCCCGCGGGTACTTCCTACTGGCGTTGCCGCTCGGTTTGATCCTGCTGATCGCGACACGCTGGCGCTGGCGGCAGTGGCTGCGCAAGCGTCAGGCCCGGGGCTACTACCTGTCCCGCGCATTACTCCTGGGCGAGCGGCTGAAGTCCGCTCACGTGGCCGCCACCATCACCCGCACCGCGGGGACAGGCCTCAAGCTGGTGGGCGCGCTGACCCGCGAGGGCACGGTATCGAAGGGACCCGTCCACGGGGTTCCGGTTGTGGGCGACTACGACAGCCTTCTCTCCGCTGTCGACGAGACCAACGCCGACACCGTGATCCTCACCGGCGCCGATGAGATCAACCCCGAAGACATGCGCCGCGTCGGCTGGGAACTCGAAGCCCGCGACGTGGAGCTGATCGTGGCACCGGCACTTACCGACATTGCCGGACCCCGCATCCA
This sequence comes from Cryobacterium inferilacus, assembly GCF_019599185.1. Classification (GTDB taxonomy): domain Bacteria; phylum Actinomycetota; class Actinomycetes; order Actinomycetales; family Microbacteriaceae; genus Cryobacterium; species Cryobacterium inferilacus. Next base: position 19,966 of record NZ_JAIEUL010000015.1, read on the forward strand.
TTCCCGGCCTGTGGCCGGCCTGCCCTTGATCCACGTGAGCTATCCGGCTTTTGAAGGTGTGAAGCGGGTCACCAAGCGCACTTTCGATATTCTCGGCTCCGCGTTCCTGATTCTCATTAGCTCGCCAGGGCTTATTTGGGTAGCGGTCATGGTGAAGCGGTCGAGCCCGGGGGACATCGTCTACCGCCAGGAACGCATCGGCCGGCACGGACGCACCTTCGGCATGTACAAGTTCCGCTCGATGGTGCAGGACGCCGACGACCAGCTCGAGAGCCTGCTCGACGCTCAGGGCACGTCGGACACCCCGCTGTTCAAGGTCACCAACGACCCGCGCATCACACCGATCGGCAAGATCCTGCGCAAGTACTCCATCGACGAGTTGCCGCAGCTGTTCAACGTTCTGTTCGGTGAGATGAGCCTGGTGGGCCCCCGTCCGCAGCGCGCCGCCGAAGTGGCCCTCTACGACGATGCCGCCCACCGCCGCCTCATCATGAAACCGGGCATGAGCGGACTGTGGCAGGTCAGTGGACGGTCGAATCTCAGCTGGGACGACAGCATCCGTCTCGACCTGTACTACGTCGAGAACTGGTCGCTAACCACTGACATTCTCATTCTTTGGCGAACTGTGCGCGCCGTGGTCACCCCGGAAGGTGCCGTCTAGCCCTGCCGCGGGCCCCAAGAACGGCCAGCTGTCATCGCCGACAGTCGGACGACCTCATGAATTCGAGTCAGCGACGAAAGCTGCACGCTCAGGATCATCCCCGTGGAGACCAGGAAGTGCCCTTGCGATTGCCCGAGAGCTGTCGGTGGTCGGGTGTCAGAGGTCAAGAACTTCGAGCCAGGGCACACACGCCACCCTCCTCTCCTTGAGTAATCTGGTCGGCACTGGAGGAGTAAATGGCCGAGCAACGTCTGCTTCGACTTCGCCATACATCGATGGATGAACGACACGAGCGCGACGTAAAACCCGTGCCAATCCCTTAACCGAACGGGCCGTGGTGCCTGGTGGAGTGATGCAGGCTAGACCACGCACGGCGATGGTTCATCGGGGCGCGCATCGAGCGGTCCAAGGCACCCAAGGTGACCGGCGGTGTCTGAGACTCACGAGGTCGCAGAACCTTGTACGAAAGCCAGACCTGTGCACGCTCGGGCAAGTGAGTCACCCGATCAACCGCTTCGGTCAGTACAGCGAGCTCGGCATGACCGGGCTGGTACTAGAGTGCCCGCCGGGCAGTGCCCGATCAGTGCTGCTCGATGGCGGCCTGTAGCTTACTCCCGAGGATGGGGCTCAAAGTCTGGGCGAAGGTGTAGGTCAGGTGGTTGTCGTCGAAGTAGACCACAAGGTCACCCGTAACTGCGTGACAGGTTGCATCAGTGCAGAGGAACTCGGTCATGTCGACTAGAGGCGCACCGGAGAGCCTTGCGGCCTCCTCCATGAAGTCAGGCTCGGAGCCTGGCTTCCACGAGCAGGGGTCTTCCCTGGCCTGACTGGTCTCGACACACTCAGGCGCGTCGACACCAACTGGCATGCCTGGTACGTCGCGGATGGACACGACCGTTTTGCCCGATGACATGATCAGCTGCCACTCGGACGCAGCTTGTGTCGCCGTGACGGCTTTCGTCTTGGACCGGTTGCTGAAGGCAACGACATCGACATCAGTACGTTCGGCCATTTCTGCGCGGACTGACTCGCCCCATTCGATGCACTCCTGGGCCTTCTTTTCTTGCGCGTTCGAGGGGCTCATCTGCTCGGCCTCCCGAGTCTCAAGCCCGCTGCAGCCCGACTTGGTGAGTGGTAGGACGCGCCATTGGTGCGACTCGGCATAGGTGACCAGCGGATCAACGAGGTGCTCAGCGTGCGAATCCCCGATCAGAGCGATGGTGAGAACCGGGTCGGTAAGGTCACCGCGTTCGCACGAACCCATGGGCGCGCCGGTCGCTCTCTTAGCGCACGGGGCGGTTTCGGCCACGCCGGAGTTCCAGTAGACGTCCTTGGCCGCGAAGCCGGCATCCAGCGCGTCGGTGACAGCGTGGGGGGATTCGCACGCGTTGGCCAGGTCCATGGCGGATGCGCCGAGGCAGCCGTCTCCCTGTTCGATAGCGGATGCGAGTTCAGCGGTGAATTGCTGCCGATCCCCGTCGATGCGCAGGGTCGTGAACGCGGTGATACCGACCAGGATCGCCGTGCCGGCCGCCAGAAAGACGAAGGCCGGTGCACGTCCGCGCACTCGAGCCGGAGCGCGCAATACCGGATCCTCGATGAGGTACTTGGTGGCTGCGGCGAGCAGGATCGTGACCAGGAGCAGGACAACGCGCGACCTGAAGGTGAGGTCCGCGCCGAACACGAACGGAAACAGTACGATCATCGGCCAATGCCAGAGGTACACCGCGTAGGAGACGTCACCGAAGAATTGGATCGGCGCGAACCGGAAGACATGAGTCGTGGACCACTGGGAATCGCTCTCACCGGCCCAGATCACCAGCGCGGCGCCCAGGACGGGTACCAGCGCTAGTGCGCCAGGAAACTGTGTGCCGGCATCGAACAAGAACGCTGATCCAACGATTGCAGCAACTCCAAGCCAACTTACGGCTCTGCGCACCAGCGCCGACGCGACTGTTGACGTAACGAAAACGAGGAGGCCCCCAACAGCGAATTCCCAGGCCCGGGTCGGCGTGATGAAATATGCCGATGACTGACTGCGGGCGGTCTCGTAAATAGAGAACACAAGTGACAGACCGAAAACGACGAGGAGGGCGACGGCAATCAGATGCCGGTTCGAGGATGAGGCCCGGTCTCTGCGAACCTTGGCGGCAACCCACACCGTCCCGACTATGAGTAGCGGCCAGACGATGTAGAACTGTTCCTCGACCGAGAGCGACCAGTAGTGCTGCACAATGGACGGCTTGTTGTCTGCGGCGAGGTAGTCGACGGAATCACCGGCAAGCACCCAGTTCTGCAGATAGATGGCGCTCGCGCCAATCTCGAAGAGCGCCTGCTCAAACAGCGACTTCGGCAGGAACACGAATGCCGCCGCCAGGGAAGCACCGAGAACAGTGAATGCGGCAGGGAGGAGACGCCGTACCCGCCGGGCCCAGAACTTCGAAAGTGAAACGGTTCCTGTGCGCTCGACCTCACTGAGAAGGTGCGCGGTTATCAGGAACCCAGAGATGACGAAGAAGACATCCACGCCGACATAGCCGCCGGTGATCCGACCGGGCCAAAGGTGGTACACCACGACCAGAATTACAGCGAGGGCTCTAAGCCCCTGAATATCAACACGTTTAGCCCTCACTGCGGAAGCTTAGCGGGCTGCCGTGGCACTCAAAGACCCGTGGTTTCCCTCGCAGCCCAGGTCTCGACAAGCTCGACCTTCGGGTGGGGACGGGGTCTCGACAAGCTCGACCAGCGGATGGGAACGACCGCGAGATCAAAGGTCTCGGCAGGCTCGACCAACGGGGGTCTCGACAAGCTCGACCAACGCATGCCACGAGTCGGAGTGCCGCGGAATGACGGGCATCGCGCGACACGCCCAACGCGACACGCCCGGGTTGCACAATGACCTAATCGTGTGGCAGACTCTTCTAGTTCAACACTTTCGGATCGCGCTGCTCGCGAGACCGGAATCACTACCAGGCAGTGCATAGCTCGCCCCTTGAGGGTCGGAGTTAGGCCGCGGGTAGCAGAACGAAGCTTAAATCAACTTCTCGGATGCCTGGGTAAAACCATGTCATCCGTCAGGCCCCGGCCTGGGGGAGTTGACTCGAGAAGGTCGGATCCCCGGCCGGATCGAAATTGACAGATGAACAGTGGTGCGATAGCAGCAGTGCTACTACGGCGTCCAATGCAGCCCTCGGGATGTAAGAAGCCTTGACAAGAAAGAGAGTTCGACATGGCGGGACAGAAGATCCGCATTCGACTTAAGTCGTATGACCACGAGGTCATCGACATCTCGGCGCGCAAGATCGTCGACACCGTGACCCGTGCGGGCGCGACCGTCGTCGGCCCCGTGCCGCTTCCGACCGAGAAGAACGTGGTGTGTGTCATCCGTTCCCCTCACAAGTACAAGGACAGCCGGGAGCACTTTGAAATGCGCACCCACAAGCGTCTGATCGACATCATTGACCCGACGCCGAAGGCCGTCGACTCGCTTATGCGTCTCGACCTCCCGGCCGACGTCAACATCGAGATCAAGCTCTAGGGGCCGGCGATGTCGTACGCAGATACCAAGACCACCAAGGGCCTCCTCGGCAAGAAGCTCGGCATGACTCAGGTATGGGACGAGAACAACAAGCTTGTTCCCGTTACCGTCATCGAGATCTCGCCGAACGTCGTCACCCAGATCCGCACGAAGGACATCGACGGTTACGCCGGCGTTCAGATTGCCTCTGGCGCCATCGACCCCCGCAAGGTGAACAAGCCGTCCGCAGGACACTTCGAGAAGGCCGGCGTCACGCCGCGCCGCCACGTTACCGAGCTCCGCACCGCGGATGCCGCTGACTACACCCTGGGCCAGGAGCTCACCGTTGACGGTGTCTTCACCGCCGGCACCAAGGTTGACGTCATGGGCACCTCCAAGGGCAAGGGCTTCGCCGGTGTTATGAAGCGTCACAACTTCAAGGGTGTTTCCGCTTCGCACGGTTCACACCGCAACCACCGCAAGCCCGGCTCCATCGGCGCCTCCTCGACCCCCAGCCGTGTCTTCAAGGGCATGCGCATGGCCGGTCGTATGGGTGGCGAGCGCGTAACCGTGCTGAACCTCAAGGTTCACGCGATCGACGCCGACAAGGGCCTCATCCTGGTCAAGGGTGCCGTTCCCGGCGCCAAGGGCCGCCTCGTATTCGTCCGCACCGCAGTGAAGGGAGCGTAGTTCTTATGGCTACCGCACTCGACCTCATCGACGCCACCGGCAAGAAGGCCGGCTCCGTCGAGCTGCCCGCCAAGATCTTCGACGTCCAGACCAACATCCCGCTGATTCACCAGGTCGTTGTCGCGCAGCTCGCTGCCGCTCGCCAGGGAACGCACAAGGTCAAGGGCCGCGGAGAAGTTTCCGGTGCCGGCCGCAAGCCGTTCAAGCAGAAGGGAACCGGTCGCGCTCGTCAGGGCTCGATCCGCGCCCCTCAGATGACCGGTGGTGGCATCGTCCACGGACCGACCCCGCGCAGCTACGACCAGCGCACCCCGAAGAAGATGATTGCCGCCGCGCTCAAGGGTTCACTCTCTGACCGCGCCCGTGGCGACCGCCTGCACGTGGTGACCGCGCTGTTCTCGGACGAGACGCCCAGCACCAAGGGCGCCATCTCGCTGCTCACCCAGATCGCCAGCAGCAAGCACGTGCTGGTCGTTCTCGAGCGCACCGACGAGCTGACCCTCCGCAGCATCCGCAACCTCCCGACGGTGCACGTGCTGTCGTGGGACCAGCTGAATGCCTATGACGTTCTCGTCTCTGACGACATCGTCTTCACCAAGGGCGCGTTTGACGCGTTCGTGGCGCACAAGACCAAGAAGGAAGAGGTGTCCGCATAATGGCTACCCCGATTCAAAAGGACCCCCGCGACGTCATCATCGCTCCGGTCGTCTCTGAGAAGAGCTACGGCCTGATCGACGAGGGCAAGTACACCTTCATCGTGGACCCGCGTTCGAACAAGACCGAAATCAAGCTGGCGATCGAGAAGATCTTCAAGGTTGAGGTTGCGTCGATCAACACCATGAACCGCATCGGCAAGACTCGCCGTACCAAGTTCGGCATGGGTAAGCGCAAGGACACCAAGCGTGCCATCGTCACGCTCAAGTCCGGTTCCATCGACATCTTCACGGCCGTCGGCTAAGCGGCCAGGACTAGAGGAATAAGAAATGGCTATTCGTAAGTACAAGCCCACGACCCCCGGTCGTCGCGGTTCATCTGTTGCGGACTTCGCAGAGATCACCCGTTCGACGCCCGAGAAGTCGCTGCTTCGTCCGCTGTCCAAGACCGGTGGTCGTAACAACCAGGGTCGCATCACGACGCGTCACATCGGTGGTGGCCACAAGCGCCAGTACCGCGTGATCGACTTCCGTCGTAACGACAAAGACGGTGTCAACGCCAAGGTCGCTCACATCGAGTACGACCCCAACCGCACGGCGCGCATCGCGCTGCTGCACTTCATGGACGGCTCCAAGCGCTACATCATCGCGCCGAACAAGCTGAACCAGGGCGACATCGTCGAGTCGGGTGCCGGTGCTGACATCAAGCCCGGCAACAACCTGCCGCTGAAGAACATCCCCACCGGTACCATCATTCACGCCATCGAGATCCGTCCGGGTGGTGGCGCCAAGCTGGCCCGCTCCGCCGGAGTGTCGGTTCGCCTGGTCGCGAAGGATGGCATCTACGCCCAGCTGCGCCTGCCGTCCGGAGAAATCCGTAACGTCGACGCCCGCTGCCGCGCCACGATCGGTGAGGTCGGCAACGCCGAGCAGTCGAACATCAACTGGGGCAAGGCCGGCCGGATGCGCTGGAAAGGCGTTCGCCCGACCGTTCGTGGTGTTGCCATGAACCCGGTCGACCACCCGCACGGTGGTGGTGAGGGTAAGACGTCCGGTGGACGTCACCCCGTCAGCCCCTGGGGCCAGAAGGAAGGGCGCACCCGCCACCCGAACAAGGAAAGCGACAAGCTCATTGTTCGTCGCCGTACCGTCGGCAAGAAGCGTAAGTAGGAGTAGACGATGCCAAGAAGTCTTAAGAAGGGCCCCTTCGTTGACGACCACCTGCTTCGCAAGGTTGTCAAGGCGAATGAAGCCTCAAGCAAGAACGTAATCAAGACCTGGTCGCGCCGTTCGATGATCATCCCCGACATGCTCGGGCACACCATCGCGGTTCACGACGGTCGCAAGCACATCCCGGTGTTCGTCACCGAGAGCATGGTTGGGCACAAACTCGGTGAGTTTGCTCCCACCCGCACCTTCCGTGGTCACGTGAAGGACGACAAGAAGGGTCGTCGCCGCTAACGCGGTGACGTGAAGGAGGAGAAATGGTGGAGTCGATCGCACGCGTGCGTCACATCCGCGTTACCGCCCAGAAGGCCCGTCGCGTTGTCAACCTGATTCGTGGCAAGCAGGCGCATGAAGCGCTGGGAATTCTCAAGTTCGCGCCGCAGGGCGCGTCCGACCCCGTGTACAAGCTGGTCGAATCGGCCATCGCGAACGCACGGGTCAAGGCCGATGCTGCGAACGAGTTCCTGGACGAACAGGATCTGTTCATCTCCCAGGCATTCGTCGACGAGGGCACGACGCTCAAGCGTTTCCAGGCCCGCGCACAGGGTCGCGCATTCCAGATCAAGAAGCGTACGAGCCACATCACTGTTGTGCTCGCCACTCCTGAGGAGGGTACGAAGTAATGGGTCAGAAAGTAAACCCGTATGGCTTCCGTCTGGGAATCACGACCGACCACGTGTCGCGTTGGTTCTCTGACAGCACGAAGCCGGGCCAGCGTTACAGCGACTTCGTCGCTGAAGACGTCAAGATCCGCCGCCTGTTGAGCACCAGCCTCGACCGCGCCGGCGTGTCCCGCATCGAGATCGAGCGCACCCGCGATCGTGTCCGTGTCGACATTCACACCGCCCGTCCGGGCATCGTGATCGGTCGTCGCGGCGCGGAAGCAGAGCGCATCCGGTCCGACCTTGAAAAGCTCACCGCCAAGCAGATCCAGCTGAACATCCTCGAGGTCAAGAACCCCGAGCAGGATGCACAGCTCGTCGCGCAGGGCATCGCAGAGCAGCTCTCCGCACGTGTGGCTTTCCGCCGCGCGATGCGTAAGGGCCTGCAGGGCGCCCAGCGCGCCGGCGCCAAGGGTGTTCGCATCCAGGTGTCCGGTCGTCTCGGTGGCGCTGAGATGAGCCGTTCGGAGTTCTACCGCGAAGGCCGTGTGCCGCTGCACACCCTGCGCGCGAACATCGACTACGGCTTCTACGAAGCCAAGACCACCTTCGGCCGTATCGGCGTGAAGGTCTGGATCTACAAGGGCGACATCACCAACAAGGAACTCGCTCGTGAGCAGGCCAACGCTAAGTCGTCCCGCCCCGAGCGTCGTGACGACCGTCCCCGCCGTGCACCTCGTGCAGAGGGCGCGGCTCCGGTTGCAGCAGGAGTTGAGGCTAAATAATGTTGATTCCCCGCAGAGTCAAGCACCGCAAGCAGCACCACCCGGGCCGTAGCGGCCACGCAACCGGTGGTACCACTGTTTCGTTCGGCGAGTATGGCATTCAGGCCCTTACCCCCGCGTACGTGACCAACCGTCAGATCGAGTCCGCTCGTATCGCCATGACGCGTCACATCAAGCGTGGCGGCAAGGTCTGGATCAACATCTACCCGGACCGCCCGCTGACCAAGAAGCCCGCCGAAACCCGCATGGGTTCCGGTAAGGGTTCGGTCGAGTGGTGGGTCGCGAACGTCAAGCCGGGCCGCGTGCTCTTCGAGCTTTCCGGTGTCTCTGACACCGTTGCTCGCGAAGCGCTCACCCGCGCAATTCACAAGCTGCCCCTCAAGGCACGCATCATCAAGCGCGAGGAGGGCGACGCATAATGGCGATCGGATCCAAGGAGCTCGCCTCAGTCGAGCTCGACACCTTTGAAAACGAACGACTGTTCGACGAGCTGAAGAAGGCCAAGGAAGAGCTGTTCAACCTGCGCTTCCAGTCGGCCACCGGTCAGCTCGAAAGCCACGGCCGCCTCCGCGCGGTCAAGCGGGACATCGCACGCATCTACACGGTTCTCCGTGAGCGCGAGCTGGGCATTCGTGCCACTCCCGTCGCAGTCGAGGCCCCGGCCAAGGCTGAGAAGAAGACGACCAAGAAGGCCAAGGCCAAGGACGCATCCACGGATGCTCCCGAGGCTGACGCCGTCGAGACGAAGGAGGCCTAATCATGGCGAAGACTGACGAAACGGTCGTTCCCGCCGAGGCTCTCGTGCGCGGCTACCGCAAGACGATGCGTGGCTACGTCACCAGCGACAAGATGGACAAGACCATCGTCGTTGAGGTCGAAGACCGCGTGAAGCACCCCCTGTACGGCAAGGTCATCCGCCGTACGTCCAAGCTGAAGGTTCACGACGAGGCGAACACCGCCGGCGTCGGCGACCTGGTCCTGATCAGTGAAACTCGTCCGCTGAGCGCTACCAAGCGCTTCCGCCTGGTCGAGATTCTCGAGAAGGCCAAGTAAGCCTCGCGGCTTACTTGATAGAAGGAGTTAGAAAGTGCTTCAGCAAGAATCACGACTCAAAGTTGCCGACAACACCGGTGCCAAGGTCCTGTTGACGATCCGTGTTCTCGGTGGCTCCGGCCGTCGTTACGCCGGACTGGGCGACGTCATCGTCGCCACCGTCAAGGACGCCATCCCGGGCGGCAACGTCAAGAAGGGTGACGTCGTCAAAGCCGTCATCGTTCGCGTCAAAAAGCAGACCCGTCGTCCAGACGGCTCGTACATCAAGTTCGATGAGAACGCCGCAGTGATCTTGAAGGCTGACGGAGACCCTCGCGGTACCCGTATCTTCGGACCGGTCGGTCGCGAACTCCGCGACAAGAAGTTCATGAAGATCATTTCGTTGGCACCGGAGGTTATCTAAATCATGGCCAGAATCAAGAAGGGTGACCTCGTAGAGGTCATCACCGGCCGCACCCAGGCTCGCGGCGGAGACCGTGGCAAGCAGGGGCGCGTGCTCGAGGTACAGGTTGAGAAGAACCGCGTACTCGTCGAGGGCATCAACTTCGTCAAGAAGCATGTCCGCGTCGGCCAGACCCAGCGGGGCTCCAAGACCGGCGGTATCGAGACTGTGGAAGCTTCGATTCACGCTTCCAACGTCGCGCTCGTCGACCCGGAGACCAAGAAGCCGACTCGCGTCGGTTTCCGCCTCGAAGAGGTAACGAAGGACGGCGTCACCAAGACGGTCCGCGTTCGTTACGCCAAGAAGTCAGGTAAGGACCTCTAATGACTGACACCACCACTGAGGCCACCAAGCCTGTCGTGCTGCCGCGTCTCAAGCAGAAGTACCGCGACGAGATCTCCCTGCAGCTCGCCAAGGACCTGGGCTTCACCAACGTCCACCAGGTACCCAACCTGACGAAGATCATCGTCAACATGGGTGTCGGCGAGGCAGCACGCGACGGCAAGATCATGGATGGCGCCGTCGCCGACCTCACCAAGATCACCGGCCAGAAGCCGCAGGTCACCAAGGCACGCAAGTCCATCGCGCAGTTCAAACTGCGTGAAGGACAGCCCATTGGCACGCACGTCACACTTCGTGGCGACCGCATGTGGGAGTTCCTCGACCGGTTGCTCAGCCTCGCCCTGCCCCGTATCCGCGACTTCCGCGGCCTCTCGGACCAGCAGTTCGACGGCGCCGGCAACTACACCTTCGGTCTCACGGAACAGGTTATGTTCCACGAGATCGACCAGGACCGGATCGACCGTGTTCGCGGTATGGACATCACCGTTGTGACGACCGCCAAGAACAACGACGAAGGCCGCGCGCTGCTCAAGGCGCTGGGCTTCCCGTTCAAGACGGCCGAGAACTCCAAGTAGATTTACCCTAGGGGGCCGAACAACCGTTCGGCCCCCTCCACCACCACAGGTCGTCATCCGTGTAACGGGTGAACGAAACCAGGCGAGAAAGGCACCACAAAATGACAATGACAGATCCGGTCGCAGATATGCTGACCAGACTGCGCAACGCTAACTCGGCGTACCACGACACAGTGTCGATGCCGCACAGCAAGCTCAAAGCGCACATCGCAGACATCCTCAAGGCACAGGGTTACATCTCTGCCTGGGATGTCAAGGATGCAGAGGTCGGAAAGACCCTCACGCTGAACCTCAAGTTCGGCCCCAACCGCGAGCGTTCCATCGTCGGCATCAAGCGGGTTTCCAAGCCCGGCCTGCGCGTGTACGCAAAGTCGACTGAGATCCCCACGGTTCTCGGCGGCCTCGGCGTTGCCATCCTGTCCACCTCCAGCGGTCTGCTCACCGACCGCCAGGCTGAGAAGAAGGGCGTAGGCGGAGAAGTTCTCGCCTACGTGTGGTAGCCGACAATGTCACGTATTGGAAGACTTCCGATCGAGATCCCCGCTGGGGTCACGGTCGAAGCTAACGGCCAGGCCGTTAGCGTCAAGGGTCCGAAGGGTGAGCTCGCGCTCACCGTCGCGAACCCCATCGAGGTTCAGGTCACCGATGGCCAGGTTCTGGTCACGCGTCCCGACGACGAGCGCAACTCGCGTTCGCTGCACGGACTGACCCGCACCCTGATCGCCAACCAGATCATCGGCGTCACCGTGGGTTACACCAAGGGACTCGAGATCGTCGGTACCGGTTACCGCGTCGCTCAGAAGGGCACCTCGGTTGAGTTCGCCCTGGGCTTCTCGCACCCGGTCGTCATCGAACCGCCGGTGGGTATCTCCCTGATCGTTGAGGGCGTCAACCGCCTCACGGTCAGCGGTATCGACAAGCAGGCGGTCGGCGAGGTCGCCGCCAACATCCGTAAGATTCGTAAGCCTGAGCCCTACAAGGGCAAGGGTGTGCGTTACGCCGGCGAGATTGTTCGCCGCAAGGCCGGAAAGAGTGGTAAGTAACCATGGGTCTCGGAACTAGAGGAAAAAGCAAGTCGGCTGCCCGCGGACGCAGGCACGCACGTCTTCGCAAGAAGATCGAGGGGACTGCGCTTCGTCCGCGTCTCGTCGTCACCCGTTCAGCTCGCCACGTATTCGTGCAGGTCGTTGACGACAGCAAGGGTTTCACCCTCGCGTCGGCGTCGACTCTCGAAACCGGTCTGCGCACCTTCGATGGTGACAAGACCGCCAAGGCGCACAAGGTTGGCGAACTCGTCGCAGAGCGCGCGAAGGCCGCCGGTATTGAAGCCGTCGTATTTGACCGTGGTGGCAGCAAGTACGCAGGACGCGTCGCAGCCATCGCCGAAGGAGCCCGAAAGGGAGGGTTGGACCTGTGAGCACTGAATCCAGTAGCACCGCAGCAGCGAAGGAAGCAGACGTCGTCACCGAGGTTCCGGTGGAAACCGCAGCTTCGACTACGCCGCCGCAGAACGAGCCTCGTGAGGCTCGTCGTGGAGGCCGTGAGCGCAGCCCGAACCGTGAGCGCGGAAGCCGTGACGCCGAGAAGAGCCAGTTCCTCGAGCGCGTCGTCACGATCAACCGTGTTTCCAAGGTGGTCAAGGGTGGTCGTCGCTTCAGCTTCACCGCTCTGGTCGTCGTCGGAGACGGCAACGGCCTGGTCGGCGTCGGATACGGCAAGGCCAAGGAAGTCCCGACAGCCATCAGCAAGGGCGTCGAGGAAGCGAAGAAGAACTTCTTCCGCGTTCCCCGCGTCGGCCTGACCATCCCGCACCCCGTGCAGGGTGAGGCAGCTGCCGGAGTCGTTCTTCTCCGTCCGGCCGCAGCAGGTACCGGTGTTATCGCCGGTGGCCCGGTGCGCGCCGTACTGGAATGCGCCGGCATCCACGACGTGCTGAGCAAGTCGCTCGGTTCGTCGAACACCATCAACATCGTGCACGCCACGGTGGAGGCCCTGAAGCAGCTCGAAGAGCCGCGTGCAGTTGCGGCTCGCCGTGGCCTTTCCTACGAAGACGTTGCTCCGGCACGTTTTCTGCGTGCCGACGCGGCTGCAGCAGCAGCCGCCGCAAGCGCGAAGGCAGGTGCCTAATGGCTCAGCTGAAGATTACGCAGATCAAGTCCAAAATTAGTGAGAAGCAGAACCAGCGCGACACTCTTCGCAGCCTGGGCCTGCGTCGCATTGGCGCCGTCACCATCCGCGAGGACAACTCGCAGAACCGTGGCTACGTCAACACCGTTGCTCACCTTGTGAAGGTCGAGGAGATTGACTAATGGCTGACGAGAAGGAAGCTACCACCAAGGCAGCAACCAAGCCCGCCGCTAAGAAGGCCGCCGCCCCCAAGGCGACGACCACGAAGGCTGCAGCAGCCAAGGCTCCGGCCAAGACTGTTGCCGCCAAGAAGGCCGCTACGCCGGTTGTTCCCACCGAGGTTCGTCCGCAGGTTCTGAAGGTGCACCACCTTCGTCCCGCGCCCGGATCGAAGAAGGACAAGCAGCGCGTTGGCCGTGGTGAAGGATCCAAGGGTAAGACCGCGGGTCGTGGAACCAAGGGCACGAAGGCGCGCTACACCGTGCGCATCGGCTTCGAGGGTGGGCAGATGCCTCTGCACATGCGTACCCCGAAGCTGCGCGGGTTCAAGAACCCGTTCCGCGTCGAGTACCAGGTTGTCAACCTGGAGCGCCTCGCCGAGCTGTACCCGACCGGCGGCGATGTAACCATCGCTTCGCTGGTCGCCAAGGGCGCAGTTCGCGACAACGAGAAGGTCAAGGTTCTCGGCAATGGTGACATTGCGGTTAAGCTGACTGTTGCAGTCGATAAGGTCTCCCGCTCAGCAGAGCAGAAGATCGTCGCAGCAGGTGGCTCGATCAAGTAGTAAGACCGTAGACGAGATCGAGCTTGTCGAGCCTGCTCAGCGACTAATGCGCTGATGCTGACTCGGCAAGCTCGTTCTTTGTTACTAACTGGAGGCCTTTTTTGTTTAGCGCCATTGCGCGGATATTCCGCACACCGGACCTTCGTAAGAAGATCGGGTTCACCCTGGGCATCGTCGCCCTGTTCCGACTGGGCTCGTTCATCCCCGCCCCGTTCGTGGACTTCGGCAACGTGCAAGCCTGTCTTGCAGCGAACCAGGGAACGAGGGGCCTCTACGAGCTCGTGAACCTGTTCAGCGGTGGCGCCCTGCTGCAGCTGTCCGTCTTCGCGCTGGGGATCATGCCGTACATCACGGCCTCCATCATCGTGCAGCTGCTGCGCGTGGTGATTCCCCACTTTGAAACCCTGTACAAGGAGGGTGCGGCCGGCCAGTCCAAGCTCACCCAGTACACCCGTTACCTCACCATCGCCCTCGGCATCCTGCAGTCGACGACCCTGATCACGGTGGCCCGCAGCGGCGCCCTGTTCGGCACGTCCGCCTCCTCCGAGTGCTCGCAGCTGCTCACCAACGACGCCTGGTACGCCATCATGCTGATGGTCATCACCATGACCGCCGGAACCGGCGTCATCATGTGGATGGGTGAGATGATCACCGAGCGCGGCATCGGCAACGGCATGTCGCTGCTGATCTTCACGTCCATCGCCTCGCTGTTCCCCGGCTCGCTGACCTCCATCCTGCAGACCCAGGGCCTCAACGTCTTCGTCATCGTGCTCGCGATCGGCCTCGTGGTCGTCGCGGGCGTGGTCTTCGTCGAACAGTCGCAGCGGCGCATCCCGGTGCAGTACGCCAAGCGCATGGTCGGCCGCCGCACCTACGGCGGCAACAACACGTACATCCCGATCAAGGTGAACATGGCCGGCGTTGTGCCCGTCATCTTCGCGTCATCGCTGCTGTACCTGCCGGCCCTGATCGCCCAGTTCAACCAGCCCGCCGCCGGCGAGACGCCGCAGGCCTGGGTCACCTGGGTCACCAACAACCTCACCCAGGGCAGCCACCCGCTCTACATGGCGTTCTACTTCCTGCTCATCGTGGGCTTCACCTACTTCTACGTCGCGATCACCTTCAACCCCGAAGAGGTCGCAGACAACATGAAGAAGTACGGCGGGTTCATCCCCGGCATCCGTGCCGGCCGGCCCACCGCCGAGTACCTCGACTACGTGCTCACCCGGGTGACGCTGCCCGGTGCGCTCTACCTCGGCCTCATCGCGCTCATCCCGCTGATCGCCTTCTCGGTGATCGGTGCCGACCAGAACTTCCCGTTCGGTGGCGCCAGCATCCTGATCATCGTCGGTGTCGGGCTCGAGACGGTCAAGCAGATCGACTCGCAGCTGCAGCAGCGGCACTACGAAGGGCTTCTCCGATGACCCGTCTTCTCGTGATCGGCCCGCCCGGCGCCGGCAAGGGCACCCAGGCCGTGCGTCTGGCCGAAGCCTTCGGCATCCCGGCGATCTCCACCGGCGACATCTTCCGTCACAACGTGAAGAACGAAACCGAGCTGGGCCTGCAGGTCAAGGAGTTTATCGAGGCCGGCAAGTACGTGCCGGACTCGCTCACCAACGCGATCGTCGCCGACCGGTTGCAAGAAGCGGATGCCGCGCAGGGCTTTCTGCTCGACGGCTACCCGCGCACGACCGAGCAGGTGCTCGAACTCGACCGTCTGCTCGACGCCGAGGGCACCTCGCTCGACGCCGTGGTGCAGATCGTCGCCGACACCGATGAGGTCGTCGCCCGGCTGCTCAAGCGGGCCGCCGAGCAGGGCCGCGCCGATGACACCGCCGAGGTCATCCGGCACCGCCTCGACGTCTACTCCGAGCAGACCGCTCCGCTGATCGATCTGTACGACCAGCGCGGCGTCGTCGTCACCGTCGACGGCCTCGGCGCCGTCGACCAGGTCACCGACCGCATCGTGGCGGCACTGGCCGAGCGCGGACTGCACGCGGTCGGTCCGACCGACGCCGTGGCGACATCCGCCTAGATTTGCTGTGATGGGGCGCCGGCCACGGTCGGCGCCCGCTTCACCCGGGCACCAGCGCATGCGCCGGTGCCCACAGTTGTTTCCCGTCTCACCCGGGTGCCGGAGCCTTCCGGCGCCGCTCTCGCACCATGAACTGAGTTTGCAGGTATGACCGTGGCCCTTCGCCGCTCCATCTACAAGACCCCGGCGCAGATGCGCCTCATGCTGGCCCCAGGCCTGGCGACCGCTGCGTCGCTGGTGGCGGCCCGCAACGCGATGCGGGCGGGCGTCACCACGCTCGACCTGGATGCGGCCGCTGAGGCGGCCATTGTGGCCCGCGGCGGCAAGCCCAACTTCAAGCTCGAGCAGGGCTACTTCCACACCGTGTGCGCCTCGGTGAACGACGACGTGGTTCACGGCATCCCGAACGCTCGGGTACTGGGCGCCGGCGACATCGTCTCTATCGACAGCGGCGCGATCATCGACGGCTGGAACGGCGACGCGGCGTTCACGTTCGTACTGCCCGACCCGTCCCGGCCCGAGCTCGTGGCCGAGCGTGAGGAGCTGTCGCGGGTGACCGAGCAGTCGCTCTGGCACGGTATCGCCCGGCTGGCGCAGGCCCGGCACCTCAACGAGGTGGGCGAGGCCATCGAGGACTACATCGAATCGCAGGGTTCGTACGGCATCCTCACCGACTACGTGGGCCACGGCATCGGCAAGTCCATGCACGAGGCCCCGCCGGTGTTCAACTACCGGGTGCGCCAGAAGGGCCCGGACGTGAAGCCCGGCCTGGTCGTGGCGATCGAGCCGATGGTGGTGCTCGGCGACATCGAGACCTATACCCGCGACGACGACTGGACCGTGGCCACCAGCGATGGCAAGGCCGCCGCGCACTGGGAGCACAGCGTGGCCGTGCACAAGGACGGCATCTGGGTGCTCACCGCCGAAGACGGCGGCGCCGCTGGCCTGGCCCAGTTCGGCATCACCCCGGTTCCCCTGGCCTAGCGACCTTCTGCGGTCATTCCCGCCTCGCTGGTCGAGCTTGTCGAGACCTGGTAAGCGTGTCTGTGTTCGTTCTGGTCTCGTTGGTCGAGCTTGTCGAGACCTGGTGACCGGTTCCTGAGTGCGTGGTCGTTTTGCGGGATCTCGACAGGCTCGATCAGCGGATGGGTCGCGGTGTTCTGGTCTGTCTCGTTGGTCGAGCTTGTCGAGACCTGGTGAGATTGTCTGTGTTCGTTCTGGTC
>NZ_JAIEUL010000015.1:36781-37380 GCF_019599185.1 Cryobacterium inferilacus
AGACCTGGTGAGATTGTCTGTGTTCGTTCTGGTCTGTCTCGTTGGTCGAGCTTGTCGAGACCTGGTGACCGGCTCCTTAGTGCGTGATCAACTTGCGGGATTTCGACATGCTCGATCAGCGGATGGATGCATCTAGGGCTGCTTTGGTTGGCTCAGACCGGGCAGATCATCGACCCGCCCCTCGATGAGGGCAATGCGCTTCGCCCTGCTCCAACCTTGAATTTGCTTCTCGCGGGCGTAGGCATCCGCAATGCTCTCGCTGTGTTCGCAGTAGGCGAGCCGCACCGGTCGGCGCCGTCGGGTATACGCGGCACCCTGATCGGCGGTGTTGTGCTGTGCGAGACGCCTGTCCAGGTCCCACGTGCTGCCGACGTAGAACGAGCCGTCGGCGCACTCGAGGATGTACATGAATGGCATGTGGGGAGGGTGGCAGAGTGATGCGCGGCATGAGGACGCTTGGGTCGAGTCTGTGGACAATGCTCCGGGCGAGCGGGCTGGGGAGAGATGCATCCGTTGGACTGACGGGTCGCGGGGTCTCGACAAGCTCGACCGACGGGATGGGGACGATCGCGGGTGCGGTCGCGGGGTCTCGACAAGCT
>NZ_JAIEUL010000015.1:37480-111128 GCF_019599185.1 Cryobacterium inferilacus
CGACCGACGAGACGCGCTCGACCGACGAGACGCGCTCGACCGACGAGACGCGCTCGACCGACGAGACGCGCTCGACCGACGAGACGCGCTCGACCAACGGGGCGGGCGGGGGAGGGCGAGCGGAGCTAGGCGTCCATGACGTGCACGAGCTCGTCGATGAACGACGCGAAGTCGACCGAACGCTTGATCAGGCGCTGCACCTCAACCCGATCGGCGAAGACCTCGACGAACTGGTCGAACACCGCCTGGAAGGTGCTGCGGCCGGCGGCGCTGAACGCGATCAGCGCGACCACGTTGACCCGGTTGTCACCCCAGTCCATCGGGGTGTCGTTGATGACGATCGCGATCGAGGTCTGGGTGGCGCTCATCGACATGGCGTGCGGCACCGCGAGGTTGTCGGTGAACGCGGTGGATGACATCAGCTCGCGTTCGATCGCCCCGTCGACGTAGCTCTGGTCGATCAGGCCCTGCGCCATCATGCGCTCGCCCAGCGCGGTGATCATGGCGGTCTCGTCGCCGGCGTAGAAGTTGCGGGAGAACAGTGACTCGTCGAAGAACTGCAGCAGGTCGTTCTTCAGGCTCGCGCGCCGGCGCATCCGTCGCACCCGGCTGGCATGCTGACGGATGCGGTCGATGTCGCCCTGGGTGAGGAACGGCTGAATCACGATGACACTGTCGAGGTGCAGCTGTGGGTCGATGGTGGTGAGCACCAGGTCGGCGTCGAGGTCGGCCCAGGCCACATCGGAGCGGGTGATCACCGCGACGACCTCGAGGTCGTCGCCGAGCACCCGTTCGATGCGTTCGCGCAGCAGCACGTGCATGTCGTAGTAGTTCGGGCACACGATCGCGCAGGTCACCAGCTCCACCCGCCGGGTCTGCTGCTCGAGGTGCGCGCCCACGTGCATGGCGATGTAGGCGATCTCGTCGTCGTTGATCACGATCTGCTCTGCCCGCTGCAGCTCGCTGGCGATGTACACCGCGAGTTCGTAGATCAGCGGGTACGACGTCTTGATCGAGCGGGTGAGCGGGTTGCGGGAGTACGACTTGTCGTGCGCCCGGTTGATCAGGTTGCGCACGTGCAGGGTGAGCCGCACGATGAAGTCGTCGTCGTCGAGGTCGACGAGGTACTCCTGGCTGGCCCGGTCCACGATCGCGCGCATGCCCGCGAGCTCGTCCGGGCGCACATAGCTCTCGATCAGGGTCTCGGCCGGCTGGTCGTGCCCTGGGGTGATCACCCGGGTGGTGAGCAGGAAGGCGAGATAGGCCAGGTCGCCGCTGCCCAGGCACACGTCGAAATGCTTCATGACCAGGCTCGAGAGCGACGTGGCCAGCTCCGACGGCGGTTCGGCCACGGCCGGCGCGGGGGAGAGGTGCTTGGTGACCCGGTCGATGGCGATGGCCACGTGCAGCAGCACATTGTTGATGCCGTACTCGTTGATGAAGTAGCCCTGGCCGTCGAGCAGCGCGATGAGGTCGGTCTTGAAGGCGCCCAGGTTGTCGGCGCCGACCTGACCGGAGGTGAACTCGCGCTGGATGGTCTCCAGGTCGATCATGCCCCTGGCGCTCTCCTCGCGGAACATGCGGCTGAGCAGCTTGCGCCGGTCGGTCTCCGAGCCGGTGAGGGTGACGACGCTGCCATGCCGCACCAGGGTCAGCCCGCTGTCGGGCAGCATCAGCCGAACCCGGGCCAGGTCGGCCTCCACGGTCGAGTCGCTGACGAAGTATTCCGCCGCCAGCTCGTACACGTCGAGCCCGTCGGGCGACTCGGTGAGCCGGCGCACCAGGCTGGACACCCGCTGCTGCGGGGTGTCGGCATCCGTCTCGCGCAGTTTGGTGCGGTGCAGGGCCGTGAAGCTGGCGAACTCGTCGCGGTTGAGCCGGTAGCCGGCGGTGCCCGATTCGATGACGGTGAGCGGATGCGCGGCCGCCTTTACCGCGGTGACGTACGTGCGCACGCTGCGCGGGGTCACGCCCAGGCGGTCAGCAAGTTCGCCTGCCGTGATCCAGGTGGACGTCTGGGACAGGAGGTCCAGCATCCGTGTCTGTTTATCACTCATCGCGCGCAACTCCATTGTCTCAAGAGTAGTCAAGCAGAGTACGGGCCCGGCACGGGGGAACTCCGACGTTTTTCCGCACCTGCGGAAAAGGCTCTGGTGGCGCCGGCTAACCGTGAGGAGGACAGTGGATCTTGCATTCAAAGATCGATGAAAGGAACGAATCAATGAAGATTCTCATCGTTTGTGGAGCCGGCGCGTCCAGCGCCTTCGTAGCCCACCGGTTGCGGGGCACAGGCAAGGAACGTGGCCTCACGGTCACGGTCGTCGCCGGCAGTGAATCCGACCTTCCATCCTCGCTCGACGGCGTGGATGTGCTCCTGGTCGGACCGCACCTCGCTCCGCGCTTTGACCGCATCAAGGCTCAGGCTAAAAAGGCAGGCGTGGGAGTGGCGCTTCTGCCCGAATCGGTGTTCTCGGCGCGGGATGGCGCTGTGGCACTCGACCTGGCCGTGGACGCCCAACATGAACGTGCCTGGGTCTGACCCAGCCGTTCAGCTCCACCCCCTGATTGCCGGTTTCCGCCGGCCACCCGCACGAAGCCGCACCTCGACTGAGGCCGGTGACACTCCAGCACGTTGAAAGGCAAGGCGAACTCATGGCGCAACGCACCGTCCTGATCGGATCGACCCACGGGCTGCACGCTCGCCCCGCGAAACTCTTCACCAAGGCTGCCGCCGCCGCCGGTTCTCCCGTCACCCTGCAGAAGGGCGACGGCAAGCCGGTCAACGCCGCCAGCATCCTGGGCGTCATAGCGCTGGGCATCAACCACGGCGACAGCGTCACCCTCGCCACCGACGCCGACAACGCCGACAGCATCCTCGACGGCCTCGCCGTGCTCCTCCTCACCGACCACGACGCCTGAGCGGGACACGCTGATGATTGAACTGCAGGGCATCGGGATCGGCCAGGGCGTCGCCATTGGCCGGGTCCTGCGCATGCCCGAACCGCTTCCAGAGCCCGCCAACACCCGCAGCACACTCGACCCCGCCGCCGAATTGGCCCGGGCGACCGCGTCGATGCACGTCGTGGCCGAAGACCTCGAGGCCAGAGGCGAACGCGCCGGCGGCACCGCCCAGGACGTGCTCGAGGCGCAGGCCATGATGGCCGAGGACCCCACCCTGGTCGACGAGGTCACCGCCAGGCTCGACAAGCACCAGACCGCCGAACGTGCCGTGTTCGAGGCCTTCGCCGTCTTCCGCGATCAGATGGTGGCCCTGGGCGGCTACCTCGGTGAGCGCGCCGCCGACCTCGACGACGTCGCCCAGCGGGTCATCGCCAACCTCGGCGGCCTGCCCGCGCCGGGTGTGCCCGACCCCGAGGAGCCGTTCGTGCTCGTCGCCCACGACCTCGCGCCCGCCGACACGGCCCTGCTCGACCTCGACAAGGTGCTCGGCCTGATCACCATCGACGGCGGACCCACCTCGCACACCGCCATCCTGGCCAGGGAGAAGTCGATCACCGCGATCGTCGGCACCCACGCCGCCGCCCAGCTCGCCGACGGTGACGAGGTCATCATCGACGCCGCCAACGGCATCGTGCTGCTGGCGCCCACAGTCAAGCAGCTCGATGAGGCCCGCGCCCGCATCGATGCCCGCGCGGCCCGCGCCCTGGCGCCGATCGGCCCCGGCCGGCTCAAGGACGGCACCAGCGTGCCGCTGTTGGCCAACCTCGGTTCGGCGGATGGCGCGGCCAAGGCCGTCGCCCTCGGCGCCGAAGGGGTGGGTCTGTTCCGCACCGAGTTCCTCTTCCTCGACTCCGCCTCCGCGCCCACCGTGACGCAGCAGCGCGAGCAGTACGAGCGGATGCTGCGCGCCTTCCCCGGCCAGAAGGTCGTGGTGCGTGCGCTCGACGCCGGCGCAGACAAGCCCCTGGCGTTCCTCAACGACGCCGCCGAGGAGAACCCCGCCCTGGGCCTCCGCGGCCTCAGAGCCCTGCGCGCCAGCGAGGACATTCTGCGGGAGCAGCTCACCGCCCTCGCCGAGGCCGACGCGGCCACCGACGCCGACCTCTGGGTGATGGCGCCGATGGTGTCCACCGTGGAGGAGACCGCGTACTTCACCGCCCTCGCCCACGAGCTCGGCCTGAAAATGGCCGGGGTCATGGTGGAGGTGCCGTCCGCGGCCCTGGTGGCCCAGCACATCCTCAAGCACGCCGACTTCGCCTCGATCGGCACCAACGACCTCACCCAGTACACCCTGGCGGCCGACCGGATGCTCGGAAGCGTCGCCGCGTTCCAGGACCCGTGGCACCCCGCGGTGCTGCGCCTGGTGGGCGAGGTCGGCCTGGCCGGCGCGAAGCTCGGCAAGCCCGTGGGCGTCTGCGGCGAGGCCGCAGCCGACCCGCTGCTCGCCGTGGTGCTCGTCGGTCTCGGCGCCACCACCCTGTCGATGACGGCCTCGGCCCTCGCCGACGTTCGGTCCACCCTGGCCGACTTCACCCTTGAGCAGGCCAGGCACCTCGCCGACGCCGCTCTGTCTGCCGACGGCGCAGCATCCGCTCGCGCCGCGGCAACTGCAATCGCACACAGCTACACCAGCACCGCCCCCACCGGCACGGCCCCTACCGTGTCTGCCAACCCCGAGAGAGGTTCACTCTAATGACAACGACGTCCACCCCTACCAAGAAGGGCGCGAGGTCCACGTTCAGGCCTTCGGTACCTTCCTGAGCGGCATGATCATGCCCAACATCGCGGCCTTCATCGCGTGGGGCATCATCACCGCCTTCTTCATCCCCACCGGCTGGACCCCGAACGCGACCCTGGTCACGCTCGTTGACCCGATGATCTTGTACCTACTGCCGTTGCTGATCGCCAACACCGGTGGCCGCATGGTCTACGGCACCCGCGGTGGAGTGATCGCCTCGATCGCCACCATGGGTGTCATCGTGGGCAGCTCGATCCCGATGTTCATCGGCGCCATGATCGTCGGCCCGCTGAGCGCGTGGATCCTGATGAAGGTCGACAAGATCTGGGCCGGCAAGATCAAGCCCGGCTTCGAGATGCTGGTGGACAACTTCTCCGCCGGTATCCTCGGCTTCGCCCTGGCGCTCGGTGCGTTCTTCGGAATCGCCCCGCTGGTCACCGGCCTGAGCGCGTTCCTCGAGACCATCGTGGACTTCCTCATCGTCAACGGCCTGCTGCCGATCGCGTCGATCTTCATCGAACCGGGCAAGATCCTCTTCCTCAACAACGCCATCAACCACGGCGTGCTCACCCCCATCGGTGTGCAGCAGGTTCAGGAGAGCGGCAAGTCCATCCTCTTCCTGCTCGAGGCGAACCCCGGCCCCGGCCTGGGCATCCTGCTCGCGTTCTCGTTCTTCGGCGTGGGCCTGGCCCGCGCGAGTGCACCCGGCGCGATCATCATCCAGTTCCTCGGTGGTATCCACGAGATCTACTTCCCGTACGTGCTGATGAAGCCGATGATGCTGCTCGCCGCCATCGCCGGTGGCATGACCGGTGTTGCCGTGAACGTCGCCTTCCAGACCGGCCTGCGCGCCCCCGCCTCGCCCGGCAGCATCATCGCCGTGCTCGCTCAGACCCCCGGGACCGACTTCGTCGGCGTGATCCTCTCGGTCATCGCCTCCGCCGGTGTCTCGTTCGCGATCGGTGGTGTCATCCTCCGCGCCAGCCGCAAGAAGGACCTCGCCGCTGAGAACGACAACGAACTGGCCGCGGCCATCGCCAAGACCGAAGCCAACAAGGGCAAGTCCAGCTCCGTGCTGGGCAACCTCGGCGCCACCGCCACCAGCGGCTCCGCAGTGAAGAACATCGTCTTCGCCTGCGACGCCGGCATGGGTTCAAGCGCCATGGGCGCATCCGTGCTGCGCAACAAGATCAAGAAGGCCGGCATCGACGGCGTCACGGTGACCAACCAGGCCATCGCGAACCTCGACGGCACCGCCGACCTCGTGATCACCCACCAGGACCTGACGGACCGGGCCCGCGGCAAGAGCCCCAAGTCGGTGCACGTGTCGGTGGACAACTTCATGAACAGCCCCAAGTACGACGAGGTCGTACAGTCCCTGCAGGGCACCAACGAAGGAGCAACCAAGTAATGACCCAGAGCATTCTGGAACCAGCGAACGTGGTGGCCGCCGGCACGGCCACCACCCGCGACGAAGCCATCCGTGAGGCCGGCGCACTGCTGGTCGCCACCGGCGCGGTGAAGCAGGAATACGTCGACTCGATGTTCGAGCGCGAGAACTCCGTCTCCACCTACATGGGCAACTTCCTGGCGATCCCGCACGGCACCAACGACGCGAAGGAGTCGATCGTGCGATCGGCTCTCTCGCTCGTACGTTACGCCGAGCCGATCGACTGGGACGGCCAGCCCGTCAAGTTCGCGGTCGGCATCGCCGGCCTCAACAACGAGCACCTGGAGATCCTCTCCAAGATCGCCGTCGTCTTCTCCGACGAGGACGAAGTACAGAAACTGATTGACGCAGGGTCGCAGGCCGAGATCTTCGCCCTTCTCGAGGAGGTAAACGCAGAATGAAGGCCATTCACTTCGGCGCGGGCAACATCGGCCGCGGCTTCGTCGGACTCCTGCTCCATGAGGCCGGATATGAGGTTGTCTTCGCCGATGTGAATGCTCCTCTTATAGAGGCTCTGCAGCAGGCGCCGTCATACACGGTGCACGAGGCAGGAGAGGTGCCCACCGACAAGGTGGTGAACAACTTCCGCGCCATCAACAGCGCCACCCACGAGGCCGATCTCATCAATGAGATCGCCACGGCGGATGCCGTCACCACCGCGGTCGGTCCGACCGTGCTGCGGTTCGTGGCCCCGGTCATCGCGGCGGGCCTGGCCCGCCGCGAGGCCGGGCTGGCCCCGCTGGCCGTGATGGCCTGCGAGAACGCCATCAACGCCACCGACCTGCTCGCCGAGCAGGTCTGGGCGAACGTGTCCGACGGCGACCGGCAGGCCCTCGCGGGCCGGGTGGCGTTCGCGAACACCGCCGTGGACCGCATCGTTCCCGGCCAGGCGGCTGATGCCGGCATCGACGTGACCGTCGAGGCCTTCTACGAGTGGGTCATCGAAAGCCCCGCGTTCGGCGGCACCCCGCCGGTCATCCCCGGCGCCACCTTCGTGGAGAACCTCGCGCCGTACATCGAGCGCAAGCTCTTCACGGTGAACACCGGCCACGCCACCGTCGCCTACCTCGGCACCCAGGCCGGCGTCTCCAAGCTCTCCGACGCCCTGCTGGTGCCGGCGGTGGCGGATGGCGCCCGTCGGGTTCTCGAGGAGACCAGTGCACTGCTGGTGGCCAAGCACGGCCTCGACGAAGACACCCAGCGTGCCTACCGGGAGAAGATCCTCGGCCGGTTCGCGAACCCGGCGCTGCCGGACACCGTGGAGCGGGTCGGCCGCCAGCCGCTGCGCAAGCTCAGCCGCAACGAACGCTTCATCGGGCCGGCCGCGGAGATCGCCGAACGCGGTACCCGCCCGGTGGCGCTGCTGGAGGCCATCGCCGCGGCGCTGCGCTTCGACGTGGCCGACGATGAGCAGAGTGTGGAGCTCAAGCGGATGCTCGCCACCGACCCGGCCGAGACCATCGTGGCGAACGTGCGGGCTCGAGCCCACCCATCCGCTCTACGCCGATGTGCTCGAGGTCGTGCGCGGCGCTGTCACCGCAGCCTGATCCGTGGAATCCCTCGGTCCGAACGGGCCGGGGGATTCTAGCCGTGAATTGCCAAGGGCAATCGCATAGCATAGGATAAATCCTTGGTGTCTAGCACTGCCTTTATGGGCGTGTCTGGAGGCCAACATCCCGCACGACCAGCAACCAATACTTTAGCGATAGTGAGTTATGGCCAAAAAAGACGGTGTCATCGAGATCGAGGGCGCAGTAGTCGAAGCTCTTCCCAATGCGATGTTTCGCGTTGAGTTGACCAACGGCCACAAAGTTCTTGCCCACATTTCGGGCAAGATGCGTCAGCACTACATCCGCATCCTCCCCGAGGACCGCGTGATCGTGGAACTGAGCCCTTACGACCTGACCCGCGGTCGGATCGTATACCGCTACAAGTAAGCGTTGCTGTAAGTAACGGCCCACGGCATCCCGAGGGTACGAAGACAGCGATTACAAGGACACACCCATGAAGGTCAAGCCCAGCGTCAAGAAGATCTGTGACAAGTGCAAGGTCATCCGCCGTAACGGCAACGTGATGGTCATCTGCGAGAACCCGCGTCACAAGCAGCGTCAGGGCTAGTCACCCGACGAGTTAGTCAGCCTCACCGCTGGTCGAGCTTGTCGAGACCTACAACTCAATACATAGCAGTGCCGGGAACCCTCACGGGTGACACCATCGGTTGGAGGCCGATGCACAGGCGCTGTTACAGACCTCCACCCATCCCACAGGAGAAGCCACAATGGCACGTCTAGCCGGCGTCGACATTCCGCGCGATAAGCGCGTGGAAGTTGCACTTACTTACATCTACGGTGTTGGCCGCACGAGGGCACTCAAGACCCTCGTCGACACCGCAATCGATGGAAACATCCGCGTCAAGGACCTGACCGACGAGCAGCTCGTCCAGCTCCGCGACTACATCGAAGGAACCTTCAAGATCGAGGGTGACCTTCGTCGTGAGGTTGCCGCCGACATCCGCCGCAAGGTCGAGATCGGTAGCTACGAGGGTATTCGCCACCGCAAGGGCCTGCCCGTCCGCGGCCAGCGCACCAAGACCAACGCTCGCACCCGCAAGGGCCCGAAGCGCACCGTAGCCGGCAAGAAGAAGGCGCGCTAGGCCTCGCCTAGCCCGTCTCGCCTCTAGGATTCAGGAGAAATCATGGCAGCACCAAAGTCGGCCGTACGGAAGCCGCGTAAAAAAGAGAAGAAGAACATCGCTGTGGGCCAGGCCCACATCAAGTCGACGTTCAACAACACCATCGTCTCGATCACTGACACCACCGGTGCAGTCATCAGCTGGGCGTCCTCGGGTGGAGTCGGCTTCAAGGGTTCGCGCAAGTCGACCCCGTTCGCCGCTCAGCTGGCTGCAGAGTCGGCCGCCCGTCAGGCGCAGGAGCACGGCATGAAGAAGGTTGACGTCTTCGTCAAGGGACCGGGTTCAGGCCGCGAAACGGCTATCCGTTCGCTGCAGGCCGCTGGCCTCGAGGTCGGTTCGATCAACGACGTGACGCCCCAGGCTCACAACGGTTGCCGTCCGCCGAAGCGTCGCCGCGTTTAATTCCTTTCAGTGACTGGCTTCTGGGCTTGTTCGGGTCTCTTGATCCGGGCAAGCTCACTGGCCGTTCACCGCGATGGCCCCGCCTTGGCGGGCTCGTCGAGACACACAATTAAATAACTCGCCAACAAGTGTCATATAGCGGACACTTCGCCGAAAGGAATCAATAGTGCTTATCGCACAGCGCCCCACGCTCACCGAAGAGAACATCTCGGAGTTCCGGTCCCGGTTCGTCATCGAACCGCTCGAGCCCGGCTTCGGCTACACCCTCGGTAACTCGATGCGCCGCACCCTGCTTTCCTCGATTCCCGGCGCTGCTGTCACCAGCATCCGTATCGATGGAGTGCTTCACGAATTCAGCACCGTTCCCGGGGTCAAGGAAGATGTCACCGAGATCATCCTGAACATCAAGGGCCTGGTCATCTCCAGCGAGCACGACGAGCCCATCACCGCGTACCTGCGCAAGCAGGGCTCCGGCCAGGTCACGGCCGCCGACATCTCGGCTCCGGCCGGCGTCGAGGTTCACAACCCCGAGCTGGTCATCGCGACCCTGAACGACAAGGCCAAGTTCGAGCTTGAACTGACCATCGAGCGTGGCCGCGGCTACGTGTCGGCTACCCAGAACCGCAACGAGTACTCCGAGGCCGGCCAGATTCCGGTCGATTCGATCTACTCGCCGGTTCTCAAGGTGACCTACCGTGTCGAGGCAACTCGTGCCGGTGAGCGCACCGACTTCGACCGCCTCGTCGTTGACGTGGAGACCAAGTCGGCTATCTCGCCCCGCGACGCCATCGCATCCGCCGGTCGTACGCTGACCGAGCTGTTCGGTCTGGCCCGCGAGCTGAACACCGCCGCTGAGGGCATTGAAATCGGCCCCGCGCCGGTTGACGCCGTCCTCTCGACCGAGCTGTCCGTGCCGATCGAAGACCTCGATCTGTCCGTGCGCTCGTACAACTGCCTCAAGCGCGAAGGCATCAACAACGTCAGCGAACTGGTCGCCCTCTCGGAGACCCAGCTGATGAACATCCGCAACTTCGGTCAGAAGTCGGTGGATGAGGTCAAGGACAAGCTCGTTGAGCTCGGTCTGTCGCTGAAGGATTCTGTGCCCGGCTTTGACGGTGCGCACTTCTACAGCGGTTACGACGAAGAAACCAACTAAGGCTCGTCGTTCCTCGACGCCTTTCGACTTTGATACTGGAGATTACCGATAATGCCTAAGCCCACTAAGGGAGCCCGTCTCGGTGGCGGACCGGCGCACGAGCGCCTCATGCTCGCGAACCTGGCCGCCAGCCTGTTCACCCACAAGTCCATCAAGACGACCGAGACGCGCGCCAAGCGCCTGCGTCCGGTTGCCGAGCGCCTGGTGACCTTCGCCAAGCGTGGCGACCTGCACGCTCGTCGTCGCGTTCTCGCGACGATCGGCGACAAGACCGTCGTGCACGAGCTCTTCACCGAGATCGCGCCCCAGGTTGCGCTGCGCGATGGCGGCTACACCCGCATCACGAAGCTCGGCTTCCGCAAGGGCGACAACGCCTCCATGGTGCAGATGGAGCTCGTTCTCGAGCCCGTCACGCCCAAGGTGAAGTCGAACAAGGCCTCCGCCAAGGCGTCCGCGCCCGTCGCCGAGCCGGTTGCTGAAGAGGCACCCGAGGCCGAGGTCGCCCCGACCGAGACCGTCGAGGCCGACGCTGCTGACGCTCCCGCCGAGGACGCCAAGTAACACCTGCTTCACCCGTTTCACCTGAAGGGCCCGACTCCGGTCGGGCCCTTTTGTGCGCCCGGGGAGGGGTCGCTGGGGCGCGGCGGGGCGCATCCGTCGTCGGTGTGGGTTTGCTGAGCCCGCTCTGGCTGGGTGAGCCCGCTGTAGGGGGCTCATCCAGCCAAGCGGGGGTCATTGGCGCCCGAGGGGTGGCGTGAGGTGCCGGCCCGCCCGGTTCGCGCGCGCGGTAGGCCGGATGCCCGGGGCGGTTGGGTAGCCATGGGCCGGATGCCGGGGCGGTGCGCTGGAGCGGTGCGCGGGGCGCGGGCGGGCGCATCCGTCGCCGGTGAGGGCTTGCTGAGCCCGCTCTGGCTGGGTGAGCCCGCTGTAGGGGGCTCATCCAGCCATACGGGGATCATTGGCGCCCGAGGGGTGGCGTATTGTGCCGGCCCGCCCGGTTCGCGCACGCGCAGGAAGGGTGCCGGGGCGGTGCGTGGGGCGCGAACGGTCGCTTTTGTTGCCGTTGTGGGCTCACTGCACCCCCTCTCGGCGACCGCGCCCGCTATAGCGGGCGCGGTGGCCCGTAGGAGGTGCCGTGAGTGCAACTGTGGGGCGGTGGGCCACAGGAAGTGGCGCCGTGAACGGATCTGGCCAGGCGTCGCGGCGGGATCCGGCCGGGCGCGGTGGGCCACGGCGGGCGTCGCGGCGGGATCTGGCCGGGCGCCGAGCGCCGGGTGCTATCGGGCGGCGGGAGGTGCGGGGTCGAGTCAGCTGGGCTGAGGGCGGAATACCTGGAGGGTGTCGGCGCCGAGGGTGCTCGTGGGCAGCGTGCCGGAGAGTCGTTCCAGGGCGGCCGCCACGGAGTCCGCGTAGATGGCGCCGCCGGTCGGGCCGGGGTGGATGCCGTCGCCGGCGAGCACATCGACCCGCGGGGCGATCGCGCTGCTCCAGTCGGCCAGCACCACCTGGCTGCGGCGGGCGGAGAAGTCCGCCAGCTGGGCATTGACGCCGGGGGTCCAGTCGCGTTCGGCGAAGGCGTTGACCACGATCAGCTCGCGGCAGGGCCCGATCACACGCATGATCGCGGCGAGGTCGTCGGGATCGACCGGCCCGTTCGTGCCCAGGCCCACGAGCACCACCGTGCGCAGCGTGCCCGCGTCGCGTTGCGCGGCGAGGATCGCCGGGGCTGCGTCCATGCCGCGGGAGACGGCGGCGTCGATCGCGATGCCGGGGAACTCGGCGTGGAGCTCGGCCGCGGAGGCGAGCATCACCGAGTCGCCGACGGCGGTGATGGTGGAGCCCCTGGTGGCCTCGGCGTCAACCCCGGCCCGCTGGGCGGCGGCATCAAGCAGGGCCTGGGCGGCCGCAGCCTTCTCCGCCCGCACGAGCGCCTGCTGGCCGCGAAGCACCTCGGCCTGCGCCGTCGTCATGCTGGGCGCCGTGACGACGGATGCCACGGTTCCGGCCAGCAGCACCAGCACCATGGCCGCCGCCAGGGAGACTGTCGCGACCGCGCGGCCTCGACGGTCGGTGGCCCCGGACGGCGCCGGCTCGGCGGGACGGGGAGCGGGTGCCGGGTCGGTGCCCGGGGCGGGCACGGGGGAGACCACGGCCGCTGCCGATGGCGCTGCGGTTGCCGCTGCTGTTGATTTTGTCGCTGTCGCTGTCGCTGTCGCTGTCGCTGTCGCTGCCGCCGCCGCCGCCGTGCCCGCGCCGGACACGCGGGCCCACGCCCGCCGGGCTGCCCCGCGTAACCCCAGCCGGCGGATCGGCATCTCCAGCCACCGGTGCGAGAGCGTGGCGGCAGCGACTGCGAGGGCCAGGGCCAGCAGCCCGGTCGCCGCGACACTCGACACTCCCCGGCCGAACGGGGCCCAGAGCTGCACGAGCACCAGCAGCGGCCAGTGCCAGAGGTAGAGGCCGTAGGAACGTTCACCGAGGTAGCGCAGGCCACGGGTGTCCAGCATCCGCCCGAACCGGCCGCCGGCCACGCCCGCCCAGATCACCACGGCCGAGAGCAGGCTCACCAGGAGGAGGCCGCCGCGGTAGGTGACGGCCGCGTCGTCGGGCAACCAGATCGCAGCGGCGAGCAGGCCGGCCAGGGCGGCCGCTCCGCACCACGGGCGCGCCTGCGCCAGAGCCCGATGCCAGGCAGACCTGACGACGGTCGACCCCGACGCCGCCGTCGGCGACAGTGGCCGCAGCAGCAGGGCCAGTCCGGCGCCGATGAGCAGGCCGAAGCTGTGCGTGTCCGAGCCGTAGTACACCCGGGTGGGGTCCATGCCCGGCTGGAAGCCGACGCCCATCCAGACCGCCGACGCGACCGCGAGGGCGGCGATGACGGCCACGCGGAGGCCCGGTCGCGGAATGCGCAGCAGCGCCAGCAGCAGCAACGGCCAGAGCAGGTAGAACTGCTCCTCCACCGCCAGCGACCAGAGGTTGCGGAACAGTTCCGGCTGCGCCGAGCCGAAGTAACTGGATTCGGAGGCCATCGACACCCAATTGTAGCTGAACGTCGCAGCTCCCAGCAGCTTCCAGCCGAGGCCCACCAGCACGTCGCCGCCGATCAACCACGCGGTCGTGCAGGCCACGAGCACCAGCGGCACCAGCGCCGGCAGCAGCCGCCTGGCCCGGTGCAGCCAGAACCGTCGCGCCGAGAACCGGCCGGTGCGGTCCCGTTCGGCCAGAATCAGGCCGGTGATGAGGAACCCGCTGATCACGAAGAAGATGTCGACGCCGATGAAACCGCCCTGCAGCACCGGTGGGAACAGGTGATACACGAGCACCAGGGTGACGGCGACGCCGCGCAGCCCGTCCAAGCCGCTCAGCCGGCGGATGCCCCTGGCCGGCGGGCCGGCAACGATGACAGTTGTGGCACGGTCGCGGGGTTCGGTACGTAGGGAACTGGTCATAACGGTGCAGCCAGACGATGGCCCGTCCAACGATAACCCGGCCCCGCCTCTACACTGACCTCTGTGAGTCTTCCCGAGCCCGTCGACGGCACCCTTCCGACGCTCCCGGCACAGCTCAACCCGGATGGCGCCCTCGCCGAGCCCAGCGATTCACTGCCCGCGCCCGGGTCCACCCGCATCCGGCTGGACATCGGCTACGACGGCACCGACTTCTTCGGCTGGGCCGTGCAACCGGGTTACCGCACCGTGCAGGGCCAGATCGAAGAGGGCCTGGGCTCGATCCTCAAGCGGCACCAGCCCACCCCCACCCTCGTGGTCGCCGGCCGCACCGACTCAGGCGTGCACGCCCTGGGCCAGGTGGCGCACTTCGACCTCAACCCCGACCAGGTGAACGCGCTCGTGCGGGTCAAGCGCGGCACCGGCACCCCCAAGTACCCCAACGAGCTGGCCACCATGGTGCAGCGCCGGCTCGGCGGCATCCTGGTCACCCAGCCCGAGATCGTGATCCACCGCTCCAGCCTGGCGCCCGCCGGGTTCGACGCCCGCTTCTCCGCGCTCTGGCGGCGCTACGAATACCGCATCTCCGACACCGGCGCGCTGCGCGACCCGCTGCAACGGATGCGCACCACCTGGCACGGCTTCGCCCTCGATCTGGCCTCGATGCAGGAGGCCGCGGCCACGCTGATCGGCCTGCACGACTTCGCCACCTACTGCAAGCCCCGCCCGGGCGCCACCACCATCCGCACCCTGCAGTCCTTCGAGTGGCGGCGCGACCCGGACGGCGTGCTCGTGGCGACGCTGCAGGCGGATGCGTTCTGCCACTCGATGGTGCGCGCCCTCGTGGGCGCGTGCGTGTCGGTGGGGGAGGGCAAGCTGGTGGGCACCCGGCTGGTGGACCTGCGGATCGAACGCGCCCGCACCAGCGAGTTCAAGGTGATGCCCGCGCAGGGCCTCACCCTGATGGAGGTGGGCTACCCGGAGGACGCCGGCATGGCCATCCGTGCCGCGCAGACGCGGGCACGCCGGGAACTGCCGGAAGACGAGTGACTCGCCCGGATCTCCGGTCTGGTGTTGCGCGGGGTTGCCCGGGCAACTAGTGTTGTTCCTTGGTGTCTTAGGCGTTGCAGCCAGGCACACGAACGTGAGCCCTCCATCGATCGTGTTCTCTTCGAGAACACACCCGGAGCGGGATTCACGAACACCTCCGTTCGAAAACAAGAAAGCAGCACAACAGTGACGCGCACTTACACCCCCAAGGCAAGCGAACTCCAGCACGACTGGGTCGTCATCGATGCCACCGACATCATTCTGGGTCGGCTCGCCAGCCACGCCGCGATTCTTCTTCGCGGCAAGCACAAGGCGACCTTCTCCCCCCACATGGATGGTGGCGACTTCGTCATCATCATCAACGCCGAGAAGATTGCCCTGACCGGCAAGAAGCTCGACCTCAAGATGGCATACCGCCACTCCGGTTACCCGGGCGGCCTCACGGCCACGAACTACTCGGAGATGCTCGAGAAGCACCCCACCCGTGCGGTAGAAAAGGCGATTCGCGGCATGCTGCCGAAGAACTCGCTCGGCCGTGCACAGCTGCTGAAGCTCAAGGTCTATGCAGGCCCCGAGCACCCGCACGCTGCGCAGCAGCCCAAGCCGTACACCCTCAGCCAGGTCGCTCAGTAGCGTCGGCCCCAGACTTCTCGATATCTAAGAAAAAAGGATTCACACCATCGTGGCGAAGATCGCAGACCAGATTGACGCAGCTCCCGAGAGTTTCACCACCGAGACTCCCGCTGAAGTTGCAACCAAGGCGCCCCGCGCCGTCCTCAACGTTCCCGGCGCAGCCGTGGGCCGTCGCAAGCAGGCCATCGCCCGCGTGCGCATCGTTCCCGGCGCCGGCAAGATTGTCGTCAACGGGCGCGAGCTCGACGACTACTTCCCGAACAAGCTGCACCAGCAGCTGATCAACGACCCGTTCAAGGTCCTCGACCTGCTCGGCAGCTACGACGTCATCGCACGCATCACCGGTGGTGGCCCGTCCGGCCAGGCCGGCGCGCTGCGTCTCGGCATCGCCCGCTCGCTGAACCAGATCGACGAAGAGAACAACCGCGCCATCCTCAAGAAGGCCGGCTTCCTCAACCGTGACGCTCGCGTCAAGGAGCGCAAGAAGGCCGGACTCAAGAAGGCCCGTAAGGCGCCGCAGTTCTCGAAGCGCTAACCCGCTAGTCGAGTTCGCACTCCTATGGCTCGACTATTCGGCACGGACGGCGTCCGGGGCCTGGCTAACCGTGATCTCACGGCTGGCCTGGCCCTGGGCCTCGCCCAGGCGAGCGCCGTGGTTCTCACCTCGGGCCGCCGTGCCGCGCTCCGCGCCGCGCAGGGCAGACGCCCCGTCGCCGTGGTCGCCCGCGACCCCCGCATTTCCGGTGAATTCATCACCTCCGCCGTTGCAGCAGGCCTGGCCAGCTCCGGCGTAGACGTGCTGGACGCCGGCGTCATCCCGACGCCCGCCGCCGCATTCCTCATCGCCGATATCGGCGCAGACTTCGGCGTGATGATCTCCGCCTCGCACAACCCCGCCCCCGATAACGGCATCAAGTTCTTCGCGTTCGGCGGCACCAAGCTGCCCGACGCCGTCGAGGACCGCATCGAATCGGTGCTTGATGCCGGGGACCAGCTGCTCACGCCGATCGGCGGCGATGTCGGGCGCATCCGTCGCTTCGCCGACGCGGAGGACCGTTACGTCGTGCACCTGCTCGGCACCCTGCCGCACCGCCTCGACGGCATCCACGTGGTGCTCGACTGCGCGCACGGCGCCGCCGCCGGCGTCTCCCCGCAGGTCTTCACGGATGCCGGCGCCCGCGTCACCGTGATCGGCGCAGACCCCGACGGCCTCAACATCAACGACGGGGTGGGCTCGACCCACCTCGACAACCTCGCCCGGGCCGTGCTCGAACACGGCGCAGACGTGGGGATCGCCCATGACGGTGACGCCGACCGCTGCCTGGCCGTGGACCGTGACGGCAACATCGTCGACGGCGACCAGATCATGGCGATCCTGGCGGTGTCGATGAACGAGCGCGGTGTGCTCAAGGACAACACCCTGGTGGCCACCGTGATGAGCAACCTGGGCCTGAAGAAGGCCATGGCCGCCAACGGCATCCGCATGATCGAGTCCAAGGTGGGCGACCGCTACGTGCTCGAAGAGCTCGACGCGCACGGGCTCTCGCTTGGCGGTGAGCAGAGCGGGCACGTCATCATGACGAAGTTCGCCACCACCGGCGACGGCATTCTCACCGGGCTGCACATCGTGGCCGAGATGGCCCGCACCGGCAAGACCCTGGCCGAGCTGGCCAGCGTGATGACGGTGTTCCCGCAGATTCTCGTGAACGTGCGCGGCGTCAACCACCACGGGCTGAACGGCGACGAGGTCATCGCGCAGGCCGTGCGCGACGCCGAGGCCGAGTTGGGCGACACCGGCCGGGTGCTGCTGCGACCCTCCGGCACCGAGCCGATGGTGCGGGTCATGGTCGAGGCCGCCGACCAGCCCACCGCGGACCGGCTGGCGCACGCGCTGGCCGACGTCGTGCAGTCCCGCCTGGCCCTGTAGGCCGGCAGCCCTCGCGGTTCTCGCGGCATCCGCTGGGCTGACTGTGCCCCGTGCGGACAAGTGCACCCGGCACACCGGGACCAATTGTCCGCACGGGGAACAGTTGCCGATGGTTAACGGATGCGGGCGGCCGGGAGAACCCGACCGCCCGCATCCGCTGCATCGTGCTGTTACGGCGTGGGCATGCCGCCGTTCACGTTCAGCGTCTCGCCGATGACGTAGCTGGACTCGCCCGAGGCCAGGAAGACGTACGCCGGGGCCAGCTCGGCCGGCTGGCCGGGACGACCCAGGGGAGTCTGCTCGCCGAACTCGGGAAGCTCCTCGGTGGGCTGGCCGCCGGCAGTCTGCAGCGGCGTCCAGATCGGCCCAGGTGCCACGGCGTTCACACGGATGCCCTTGGGCGCGAGCTGCTGGCCCAGGGCCTTGGTGAACGCGTTGATTGTGGCCTTCGTGGAGGCGTAGTCCACCAGGTTCTCCGAGGGGGAGTAGGCCTGGATCGAGGTGGTGTTGATGATGCTCGAACCGGGCGCCAGGTGCGGCAGCGCGGCCTTGGTGAGCCAGAACATCGCGTAGACGTTGGTCTTGAAGGTCTCGTCGAACTGCTCATCGGTGAGGTCGAGCAGGTCCTCCACATGCTGCTGCTTGCCCGCGTTGTTCACCAGAATGTCGAGCCCGCCGAGTCCGTCGACGGCGGATGCGATGATCTTGCGGCAGAACGCGGAGTCGGTGAGGTCGCCGGGCAACGCTACGGCGGTACGGCCGGCCGCCTCGATCAGGGCGACGATCTTCTGCGCGTCCTCTTCCTCCTCCGGGAGGTAGGAGATCGCCACGTCCGCGCCCTCGCGGGCGAAGGCGATGGCCACGGCGGCACCGATGCCGGAGTCGCCGCCGGTGATCAGGGCCTTGCGGCCGGCGAGGCGCTCAGAGCCGCGATACGACGTCTCGCCGCGGTCGGCGGTGTTGTTCAGGTCCGCGTCCAGGCCCGGGCCGTCCTGGGACTGCGCGGTGGTGTCGATGTCGGCGTACTTCTTGCTGGGGTCTTCGAAGGTGTACTGGTCAGAGGACATTCCTGGTGCCTTTCATTCGTCAGCGGCTGGCGTCCGCCGTTATGCTGCGGACGCAACTACCGAGCCTAGAAGTACTCGTCTGAATGCCGGCTGAGTAGATTCCTACGAGAATCCTGCGGACGCTCGGTTGTTCACGGCACTCTGAGGGCCGGACTCGGTGCGGCGAGCAGATATCGCACGTGTGGCCGAAGCGGGGCCCCACGCCCGCCCGGCTACTTCCCCCTCTTCTGGTCGTCCACGAGAACCGCCACGGTGCGGGCGGGCACGGTGACCGTGCCGGATGCCTTGTCCCAGGTGGTGGTCTTGACCACGGCATCCGTGCCATCGGCCTGGATGCTGCTGAGCGTGTAGGTCTTGCCGGCCAGGTCCGCCAGGGCGATGGTCTGCGGCTCCGGGCTGGCGTTGAACACCGTGAGCAGCCCGTCCACCTTGCGGTCGACATCTTTCCCGACGGTGTCGTCGATGCGCATCACGATGACCCCGGGGATGGCGGTGGGTCCGCCGGCGGGGAAGCTCAGCTTCTGCGTGATCAGCTTCGCATCGCCCAACCTGAACAGCTCGGTGGACTGCTTGAGCCGAAGCAGGTCTTGGGCCTGGCTCGACGCCGCCGCGATGTCGGCCGGTGTCGGCACCAGCGCCGGGTTCTCCAGCAGCGGTCGCTGGATGTCCCACTTGTCTTCGTTGGAGCCCGCCGACGGCAGGCCCACCCCGAAGTTGTTCGTCTGGCCGGTCCAGTCGATGCGGTTGAACCAGTCGCCGGCGTTGTAGCTGTCCCGGTCGAGGGACTTGGAGCGCAGCAGGTCGGTGCCGGCGTGCCAGAGTGACGGGGCCTGGGACAGGGTCGCGGTGGCCAGCGACAGGGTGTTCATACGCACCCGGTCGGTCATCGCGGAGTCGGCCGGCATCTTGAGGGCGAGCAGGTCGAAGAGCGTCTCGTTGTCGTGCGCGTCGACGTAGTTGATCACCTCGGCAGGCTGGTCGGCGTAGCCGGCCGGCGAGCCGTTGTAGTCGAGCTCGTCGCCGCGCTTGACGGAGCCGTCAGCGGTCACGAAGCTGAAGTCCCGCAGGTTCGCGGCGAGTCCGAGCCGCACCAGGTCGCTGGCCTGGGCCAGCCTGCTCGACGCCTGCTCAGGCGTGCCGTTGATGGCCGCGCCGTTCGGGTCGGTGCCGAGGCCGGTGCCGAAGCCCTGCTGCTGCACGGTGCCGCCGTCGACGGGGCTGCCGCCGTGTACGGCGTCACGCAACCTGTCGTTGAAGGTGCCGATCCCGGTGCCGCCGAGCTGACCCTGCGTCGCCTGCTCGAACAGGGCGTTGTCGGCGACCTCACCGAAGTTCCAACCCTCGCCGTAGAGGTAGATCGCCTTGCCGTCCACGCCGTCCTTCTTCTCGGTGAGCGCGTTCAGGGCCGCCCGCACCGCGGCCAGGTTCGCCGTGGAGTGGTGGCCCATGAGGTCGAACCGGAAGCCGTCGACCTTGTACTCCCG
The DNA here is from genome assembly GCF_019599185.1 of Cryobacterium inferilacus. Taxonomy (GTDB): domain Bacteria; phylum Actinomycetota; class Actinomycetes; order Actinomycetales; family Microbacteriaceae; genus Cryobacterium; species Cryobacterium inferilacus. Next base: position 57,490 of record NZ_JAIEUL010000015.1, read on the forward strand.
AGCCCAGAGCACGACCGAGTCCACCATCAGCCGTTCGGCCATCTGGTGTTCGGTGGCCACGTTCTGGCAGCAGGTGGATGTTTCCACCGCGCCGAGCGGGTTCAGCCGGTGGTAGTAGCCGGGCACGACCCGATCGAGCACCGACGTGGCGGCCTGCCCGCTGGCGTTGGTGTGGTTGAACACCTTGTCGAGCACGACCTGGAGGCCGTCCTCGTGCAGGGCACCCACCATGTCGCGGAACTCGGCCACCCTGGCCCCGCCGCGCGGGTTCACCGCGTACGAGCCCTCGGATGCCTGGAAATGCAGCGGGTCGTAACCCCAGTTGAAACCGTCGGCGTCGGCGCTGGCCTGCACGCAGGCCTGCTGCTCCGGCGAGGCCGGACCGAACGATTCGAGATCGCACGCCGGCTCGGCCTGCTTGGCGCGGTCCTCCTCGATGGTGGCGATGTCGAACGTGGGCAGCAGGTGCACGGTGTTGAGGCCGGCATCCGCCAGCGCGGCCAGGTGCTCGGTGCCGGCGCTGTCCACGCCGAACGCGCCGTAGGTGCCGCGGAGCGGTTCGGGCACGGTCTCGTCGGAGATCGAGAAGTCGCGAACGTGGAGCTCGTAGATCGACCGGTCGACGGGGTTGTCGATCGTGGGCGACTTGGTCTTCTCCCACGTCTTGGGCCGGATGTCCTTGTCCGCCAGGTCGACGAACACCGATCGGGTGGAGTTCGTCGTGAGTGCCACCGAGTACGGGTCCGTGACCTGGTTCACCTCGATGGTGCCCGTGGTGGGTGCGAACACCGTGACCTCGAACATGAAGGATGCGTCGGCCCACTTCTTGGCGCCGGTCGCCGACCACGTGCCGTCCTTCTGCCGCTTCAGGGCGACCCGCTCGGGCTCGGCGGCGTCGCCTGCGGTCCAGACGAGCAGGTCGACGTCTTGGGCCGTCGGTGCCCAGACGGCGACCGTCGGGCGTTTCTTCGCCCACGTGACGCCGAGCGCCCGGGAGGATGCGGCATCCGCGTAGAGGTCGTCGAGCACGCCGGGCAACTGCACTCCGGTGAGGGCGGTGAGCACACCGTCCGCATCGGCCTGGCTGACCTGCAACTGGGTGGTGAGCAGTCGCTCGACCGCGGCGCGGTCCGTGTCGGCGGGGCGCAGCACGACGGAGTCTGCCAGAGCGGGGAACGCCGACTTCTGCGTGTCGGTCAGCCCGGCCTTGTCGTAGCCGAGTTTCACGGTGTCGCCACCGGTCACGGCTCCGTCTGCGACGGTCAGCGACGCGTCAGCCGAGCTGTGCAGGGCATAGACCAGGTCGGCCGGATCGGCATTGACCGGCAGCAGGTCGCGCGGCCAGGCCAGAGTCTTCTCGTCGATCCAATGGGCACGCTGCTGCCCGGTGCCGGCCAACGGCTGGCTGGCGGACTCAACGGTGAGCACGTGGCTGGCCAGGTCGTAGCTGAAGGCGGTGTCTTCTCCCTCGGTCACGCTGAAGCCGATGTCTGCGCCGTTCGGCACACCATCCGCGCCGTAGTTCTCTGCCCAACCGAGGTTGTGCGTCACCTTGCCTTCGTAGCTGCCGGTGGGCAGGGTGCTCGTGTTCCAGGTGAGGATGCCGTCACCGTCGATGTCCTGCAGCCAGGTGGCGAGGCAGTCGGGTTTCCAGTCGCCGGGGCAGCCGGCCTCTTCCTGGAACGAACCGGTGGCCGTGACGATCGGGCCCTGGGCGGTGTTCTGGAAGAAGTTGTTGCGCGGGTCGAAGTAGAACGTGACCGGTCCGCCGGGCGCGGTGAAGGAGACGTTCGAGCCGTTCGGCACCCCGCCCGCCCCATAGTTGACGTCCCAGGAGCCGTTGATCGCGATCTTGTACTCGTAGACGCCGGCCGGCAGGTCGAAGGTGGCGGCGTAGATGCCGTCGGCACGCTGGGTGAGCTTCGCGGCCTCGCAGCCGGGCTGCCAGTCGCCCGCACAGCCGATCTCCGAGTCGAGGCTGCCGGCAACGGTTACCAGGTCGAGGGTGGGCGTGGGGGCGTCGGTCTCGGTGAGGGCGACCGTGTTGCCCACGGACGCGAAGGCGGAGGCGGCGGCGCGCTGGCCGGCGGCATCCGTGGTCACCGCGCGGTACTCCACCAGGGTGCCCGTGTCCAGGCCCTTCGTGTCGTGGAAGACCCGCGGCGTGGTGTCCTCGGCGGTGCCGAGGCTGGTCCACTCCGGGGAGCCGACAACACGCCAGGCGAAACCGGTCTCGGCCCAGGTGCCGTCGTCGACCGTGGCGCCGACGGGTGACACTCCGGATACGCCGGCGCCGGCTGTGGGGGCGGCGACCGTGATCGCGGTGGCGGCGGTGGGCGCCGTGACCGTGCGGTCGGCGACGAGCACGACCGAGCCGAGCGCGGGCACCGTCACCGAGAGCTCACCGGTGGCGGTGGCGGTGGCGGGGGTTCCGGCTCCGTAGAGCACCGAGAAGGCGGCGCCGTCGGTGAGGGTGGGTACCGTGACGGTCTTGGCGGCGGCCGAGTTGTTGACGGCGACGAGGTGCTCGATCTTTTCGGTGCGATCGACCCGGCTGAAGGCGTACACGCCGGCCCCGGTGTCGGTGTAACGCTCGATCTGGGCGCCGGTGGCCAGGGCCGGGTGCTCGGTGCGGAGCGCGGACAGGGCGCTGATGTGGGTGTAGAGCGGGGCATCCGTGCCGAACCTGTCGACCGACCCCGCCTTCTCTCCCGTGATCAGCGGCTGGTCGGTGTAGTCGGTGACCTGGCTGGCGAACAGGGACTGGCGGGCGTCCTTGTCGCCGCCGGCACCGGCGAAGCCCTGCTCGTCGCCGTAGTACACGACAGGCTGGCCGCGGGTGAGGTACATGAGTTCGTGGGCGAGCTTGTCGCGCTGCACCGGCGAATCGGAGTTCTTCAGGAACGAGCCGATGCGACCCATGTCGTGGTTGCCGAGGAAGGTCGGCAGGGCGTAGGCGTTGGAGTCGGGGGTGGTGTACCGGTCGTCGCTGGCGTACAGCTGGCTGAGGCCCTTGGCCGAGTTGCCGGCCGCGAAGCTGGTGGCCTGCGACTGGAACCCGAAGTCGAGCACCGAGCTGAGGTCCGTGTCGCGCACGTAGGGAGAGGTCTTGGCGGCATCCGCGTCGTAAACCTCGCCGAACATGAAGAAGTCGGGCTTGCCCTGGGAGTGGGCGTAGTCGCGCACCGCGGTGGACCAGGTCTGCCAGAACTCGAGGTTGACGTGCTTGACGGTGTCGATGCGGAAACCGTCGATGCCGAGGTCGACCCAGGTCTTGTAGATGTCGACGAAGCCGTCCACGACGGCCGGGTGCTCCGTCATCAGGTCGTCGAGGCCGGAGAAGTCGCCGTCGAGGTTGCTCTCTCCCTCGAAGGTCGAGTCACCACGGTTGTGGTAGAGCGTGGGGTCGTTCAGCCAGGCCGGCACCTTGCGGTCGGCGTTGGCCGGGGTCACGGTCGGCGTGTACGGGAACGAGGTCGTGTCCAGCGCGGGGAAGTCGGAGGTGCCCGCGTAGTCGGCGGGGTCGAAGGCCTCGCCGGCGGCGGTCGTGTATGGCGAGGTGGCCTTGTCGATGTAGCTGTAGGCCTTCTCGGCGTTGTCGATCAGGTCGGCGGTGTGGTTGGTGATGATGTCGAAGTAGACCTTGATGCCGCGGGCGTGCGCATCGCCGATGAGGGCCTCGAGTTCGGCGTTGGTGCCCAGGTGCGGATCGATCCGGGTGAAGTCGGTGATCCAGTAGCCGTGGTAACCGGCCGACGCGTCGGCGCCTTCGCCCTGCACCGGGTTGTTCATGAACGACGGGGTGAGCCAGAGGGCGGTGGTGCCGAGCCCCTGGATGTAGTCGAGGGAGGAGCGGAGACCGGCGAGGTCGCCGCCGTTGTAGAAGCCCTTCGCGGTCGGGTCGAAACCGGAGTCCATCGGGTCGGAGCCGAGGCCGGCGGTGTTGTTGGCCGGGTCGCCGTCTTTGAACCGGTCGGTCATCACGAAGTAGAACTGCTCATTGCTGCCGGGCTGGCGGACGGGCGCCGTCGCCAGCGGAGCATCCGCCTCGGAGTACGGTCCGGCGAGAGAGAGCGCTTCCAGACCGACGCGTTTTTTGGCGAGGTCGAAGCTGAACCGCAGGGTGCTCTCGCCCCCGATGGTCAGCGGGATGTTGTCCGCGCCGCCGTCCAGCCCGTAGGTGACATCCCAGCTGTCGTTGAGGGCGACTTTGTACTCGTAGCTGCCCGCGGGGACGGTGAACTCGGCGGCCCAGATGCCCTCGGTTCCGGTCGGGACGAGCTCGGTCGCCTCGCAGGCCGGCGCCCAGTCTTCGGCACAGCCGAGCTCGTCTTGCAGGCCGCCGACGAGGGCGACGGTCGGCGTGGCAGCGGCCGCCGCCATCGGGGCGAAGACCAGCCCGGAGACGATAATCGCCCCTGAACCGATCGTGGCCAGGATGCGGCGTGCGGCGATCTGATTAGTCAGCATTGACTTTCCCCTGTTCGGCGCCAACGGCGCAACGGACAACCCTCGGGACACTACTCCGCGTCACGCAGAAACTGCAAGCGTTTGCATTAATCAGCCGCGGATCGGCCCCGAACAGAAATCAAGCCTGACCGGCCTGTCGCGCTGTCCCTGGCCGACCGCGGGTCGCGCCCGAACGCTGATCGAGCCCGTCGGTCAGACCTTGCGGAGCAGCACCTTGTCGACGGTGTGGTCGGAGTCCTTGCGCAGTACCAGGGTGGCGCGGGAGCGGGTGGGACGCACGTTCTGCAGCAGATTGGGCTCGTTGATGGTGCTCCAGATGGTGCGGGCGCGGGCGCGGGCCTCGTCTTCGCTGAGCGAGGCGAACCGGTGGAAGTACGACTTCGGGTTGGTGAACGCGCCCTGCTGCAGCCGGAGGAAGCGGTCCTCGTACCAGCGCGCGATGTCGGCGGTGCGGGCGTCTACATAGATAGTGAAGTCGAACAGGTCGCTCACTGCGAGACCGTGACCGGGCAACGGCGGCTGCAGCACGTTCAGGCCCTCGACGATGAGGATGTCCGGCTGGCGCACGATGACCTCGGCGTCGGGCACGATGTCGTAGTTCAGGTGCGAGTAGAACGGTGCGCGCACCTCTTCGGCGCCGCTCTTGATGGCGCTGACGAAGCGCAGCAGGGCCCGCCGGTCGTACGACTCCGGGAAACCCTTGCGCTCCATCAGCCCGCGACGGGCCAGTTCGGCGTTGGGGAAGAGGAAACCGTCTGTGGTGACCAGCTCCACCCGGGGGGTGTCCTCCCAGCGGGCGAGCAGCTCGCGCAGCAGCCGGGCGATGGTGGATTTGCCCACGGCGACCGACCCGGCCACACCGATCACGAACGGGGTGTGCTGGGCGCGCTGGCCGAGGAACGCGCTGGTGTCGCGGTGCAGCTGGCGTGCCCCCGCCGCGTAGAGGTTGAGCAGGCGGCTGAGCGGCAGGTAGACATCCGACACCTCGTTGATGTCGAGCGGCTCGCCCAGACCACGCAGCTGCACCACTTCGGTTTCCTTCAGCGGCAACCGGGTGGAGGGTGCGAGGGATGCCCACACAGCACGATCGAGTTCAACGAACGGGGTGCTGTGACCGTTATTACTGGGGCTCGCCACCGGCTCGGACATCTGACCAAGCATAGTGCGACTAAAATCAGGGCCATGTGCGGAATCGTGGGATATGTCGGAGACAACAAAAGCGTCGAAGTGCTCATGGGAGGACTGCGTCGCCTGGAATACCGGGGGTATGACTCCGCGGGAATCGCGGTGATCGACAAGGACGGCCGGCTCAATACGGCCAAGCGCGCCGGCAAGCTCGCCGTGCTCGCCGCCGAGCTCGAGGCGCACCCGATCCCCAACGGGGTCACCGGCATCGGCCACACCCGCTGGGCCACCCACGGCGGCCCCACCGACGGCAACGCCCACCCCCACCTCGGTGACGACGGCAAGCTCGCGCTGATCCACAACGGCATCATCGAGAACTTCTCGCCGCTCAAGGAGGAACTCCTCGCCGAGGGTTACACGTTCCTCAGCGAGACCGACACCGAGGTCGCCGCCGTGCTGCTCGGCCGCGAGTACCGCCGCCTCGGCGACCTGGGCGAAGCGTTCCGCACCGTCGTCGCGCGCCTGGACGGCGCGTTCACCCTGCTGGCCGTGCACGAGAACGAGCCCGGCGTCGTCGTCGGCGCCCGCCGCAACTCCCCGCTGGTGATCGGACTGGGAGACGGCGAGAACTTCCTCGGCTCCGACGTCGCCGCGTTCGTGGAGTACACCCGCCGGGCCGTCGCGATCGGTCAGGACCAGATCGTGACCATCACCCCCGACCTCGTCTCGGTCACCGACTTCTTCGGCACCCCCGTCGAGGTCGAAGAGTTCGACATCGCCTGGGATGCCTCCGCCAGCGAAAAGGGCGGCTGGTCCAGCTTCATGGCCAAGGAGATCTCCGAGCAGCCGGATGCCGTCACCAACACCCTGCGCGGCCGCATCCACGACGGTCAGGCCGTGGTGCCCGAGCTCGTGGCGTTCGGCGACGACGTGCTCGCCGGCATCCAGCGCATCGTCATCGTGGCGTGCGGTACCGCCGCGTACGCCGGTCAGACCGCCAAGTACGCCATCGAGAAGTGGGCGCAGGTGCCGGTGGATGTCGAACTCAGCCACGAGTTCCGCTACCGCGACCCGGTGCTCACCGACCACACCCTGGTGATCTCGATCAGCCAGTCCGGCGAGACCATGGACACCCTGATGGCCGTGAAGTACGCCCGCGAGGCCGGCGCCAAGGCGATCTCGATCTGCAACACCCAGGGCGCCACCATCCCGCGCGAGTCCGACGCCGTGATCTACACGCACGCCGGCCCCGAGGTGGCCGTCGCGTCGACGAAGGGCTTCACCGCCCAGATCGCCGCGCTCTACCTCTTCGCCCTGCACCTGGCGCGGGTGCGCAACACCCTCAGCATCGAGGAACTGGCCGAGCAGGTCGCCGAGCTGCAGGCCATCCCCGAGAAGATCGCCACCACCCTGCTGCAGGGTGAGGCCGTGCAGCAGCTCGCCACCTGGATGACCGACTCCCGTGCGGTGCTGTTCCTCGGCCGCCACGTGGGCTTCCCGATCGCGCTCGAGGGCGCGCTCAAGCTCAAGGAACTCGCCTACATCCACGCGGAGGGCTTCGCCGCCGGCGAGCTCAAGCACGGCCCGATCGCGCTGATCGAACCCGGCCAGCCGGTCTTCGTGGTGGTGCCGAGCCCGCGCGGGTCGGCGCACCTGCACCCCAAGGTGGTCTCCAACATCCAGGAGATCCGCGCCCGCGGTGCCCGCATCATCGCGATCGCCGAACAGGGCGACGCCGCGGTGCTGCCGTTCGCAGACTCCGTGTTCCACATCCCGCTGGCCGCTCCGCTCTTCGAGCCACTGCTGGCCGTGGTGCCGCTGCAGCTGTTCGCCATCGGCCTGGCCACCGCCAAGGGCCTGGACGTGGACCAGCCGCGCAACCTGGCCAAGTCCGTCACGGTCGAATAAAACGGTCGAATAAACAGGTCGAATAAACCGGTCGCACAGGCCAGACCCCGAGAAACGGATGCCGGGGCCTCGTCGCTTCATCGCCTCGCGATGCGGCGCGAGGCCCGGGCATCCGTCTGGTTGTTACCCCAGAGATTGAGCACAGCATGATCAAGGGCATCGGAGTCGACATCGTCGACCTGGCACGCTTCGACCGGCAGGTGGCGCGCACCCCTGGGCTGGTGGCGCGGTTGTTCGCGCCCGCCGAGCGCACCCTGCCGACGCACTCCCTGGCGGCCCGATTCGCGGCCAAGGAGGCCCTGATCAAGGCGCTCGGCGACAGCGTGGGCGCCAGCTGGCAGGAGATGGAAGTGATCACCGACCCGCACGGCAACCCCTCCTTCGCGCTCAGCGGTGTGGTGCAGGCCGCGGTCGCCGCCCGCGGCGTCACCAGCGTGCACCTCAGCCTCACCCACGACGCCGGGGTGGCCTGCGCGTTCGTCGTGATGGAGGGAGGCGCATGAGCGAGTTCCGCGAGGCCGTCATCGACCTCGGCGCCATCCAGGCCAACGTGGCGCACCTGCGCCGGCTCATCCGCACCCGGCACACTATGGCCGTGGTCAAGGCCAACGGGTACGGCCACGGCGCCGTGCAGGTGGCCAGGGCTGCCCTCGCCGGCGGGGCCGACTGGCTCGGCGTCGCCGACATCGACGAGGGCCTGGCCCTGCGCGCCGCCGGCATCGACGCGCCCCTGCTGGCCTGGCTGCACTCACCCGAACCCGACTTCGCCGCGGCGATCGTCGCCGACATCGACCTCGGCCTGTCGTCGGCGCTGCAGGTGCGCCAGGCCGCGGATGCTGCCAGCCGGCTCGGCCGCACCGCCAACGTGCAGATCAAACTCGAGACCGGCCTCAACCGCAACGGTGTCGACGAGGCCGACTGGGCCGAGGTGCTCACCCTCGCCGCCGCATTCGAGCGGGTGGACCGGCTGCGCGTGCGCGGCCTGTTCAGCCACCTCGCCAACACCTCGGCGGCCGACGACGAGGCCGCGATCGCCAGCTTCGACCGTGGGCTCGCCGCCGCCCTCGCGGCCGGGCTCACCATCGACCTCGCCCACCTGGCCTCAACCGCGGCCGCGCTGCGGCTGCCCGCCGCCCGGTACTCCATGGTGCGGCTGGGCATCGGCATCTACGGGCAATCCCCGTTCGCCGACGCCGACTCCGCCGCACTGGGCTTCACCGCCGCCATGACCCTGCGCGCCCGGGTCGCCGCGGTGCGCCGGGTCGCCGACGGCGCCGGCGTCTCCTACGACTACCTGTGGCGCGCCGCCGGCGACACCACGCTCGCGCTCGTGCCGCTCGGCTACGCGGATGGCGTGCCCCGGCAGGCCATGAACGCCGCCAGTGTGGCCATCAACGGGGTGCAGTACCCGGTGGTGGGTCGCGTCGCCATGGACCAGTTCCTCGTGGACGTCGGCTCGGCCCCGGTCGCCGTGGGCGACAACGTGGTGCTCTTCGGCGACGCCGCCACCGGCGCGCCGACCGCCGCCGAGTGGGGCGCCGCCGCGGGCACCATCAACTACGACATCGTCACCCGGGTGGGCGCCCGCGTGCCGCGCCGGTACCTGCCGGCCGCCGTCACCGGCACGGATGCCTCGGCCGACGCCTCCGACGCCGACGCCTCCGCCTCCGCCTCCGCCTCCGCCGACGACACCGACGCCACGGCCGCCGAGCGAGCAGAGTCCTAGCCCGATGCGCCGAATCATCCCGAACCCCGAGTCGATGCACGACCTCGGCCGTGAACTGGCCAGGTGGTTGCGCGCCGGCGACCTGATGGTGCTCACCGGGCCGCTCGGCGCCGGAAAGACCACCTTCACCCGCGGCCTCGGCGAGGCGTTGCAGGTGCGCGGAGCCGTCACCAGCCCCACCTTCGTGCTGGCGCGCACGCATCCGAGCACCGTCGGCGGGCCGCCGCTGGTGCACGTGGACGCCTACCGGCTGGCCAGCGCCATGGAACTGGACGATCTCGACATCGACTTCGCCCGTTCGATCGTGGTCGTGGAGTGGGGCCGGGGGCTGCTCGACGGCATCACCGAGTCCTGGCTCGACGTGGAGATCGAGCGTCCCGTCGGCGCCTCGGAGGCGTCGGTCGACGCCGCGGTCGACGCCGAAGACGCCGCCGCCCTCGACCTGCCCGAACCGCGCACCGTCACCATCACCGGCCACGGCCCACGCTGGCAGGCCGGCCCGGACTCCCCGGTGCGCGCATGACCGCCACCCGCCCCACCGGGGCCCGGTACTGGCTCGCACTCGTGCTCACCGGCATCATCGGCGGGCTGCTGTCCGGCCTGTTCGGCGTCGGCGGCGGCATCGTGATGGTGCCGCTGCTGATGGCACTGGTACGCATGGACCAGCGCCGCGCGGCCACCACCTCGCTCGCCGCGATCGTGCCCACCTCCATCGTGGGCTCGCTCACCTACCTGGCCACCGGGCACATCGACCTGGTCGCCGGTGGCATCATCGCCGCCGGGGCCGTGGTGGGCGCCGTCATCGGCAGCAACCTGCTGCAGCGCATCTCGCTGGTCTGGTTGCGCTGGCTGTTCATCGCGCTGCTGCTCGTTGTCGCCGCACGGATGCTCGTGGTGGAGCCGGAGCGCGGCGCCGCCCTCGAGCTGAACTGGGTCGTGGTGCTCGGCTACGTGGCGTTGGGCCTGGCGATGGGCATCGCATCCGGCCTGTTCGGTATCGGCGGGGGAGTGATCGCGGTGCCGGCCCTCGTGGCGGTGTTCGGCGTGAGCGACCTCATCGCCAAGGGCACCTCCCTGCTGGTGCTCGTGCCCACCAGCATCGTCGGCACGGTGACCAACCTGCGCGCCCACCTGGTGGACCTGCCCGCCGGCCTCGTGGTGGGCGCCGCGGCCACGGTCGCGGCGGTGCCAGGGGTGGCTCTGGCCGTGCTGATCCCACCGCGCCTGTCGAGCATCCTCTTCGCCGTGCTGCTGATCCTCGCCGCCGCCCAACTGACCGTGAAGGCCATCCGCGCCAGGCGCGCCTGACCCCCGCCCCGCCGCCTGCCCCCGCCCGCCCGCGAGTTGCCACTTGCGGCCGGTTGCGCGGCCCTGAAGGGGCCGCAACTGTCCTCTCGCGGCGGAGCGTGTGGGCGAGTGGCCACTTGCGGCCCGTTGGAGGCGCGTGAAGGGGCCGCAACTGTCCTCTCGCGTGGATGCGTTCAGCTGAGTTGCCACTTGCGGCCCCTTGGGGCCCGTGAAGTGGCCGCAACTGTCCTCTCGCGTGGAGGGGCGCGCGCGTCGACCGGTGCATTCGGCTGAGTTGCCTCTTGCGGCCGGTTGCGCGCCCCTGAAGGGGCCGCAGCTGTCCTCTCGCGGGGGAGCGTGTGGGCGAGTGGCCACTTGCGGCCCGTTGGAGGCGCGTGAAGTGGCCACAACTGTCCTCTCGCGTGAGGGCGGGCGCGTCGACCGGTGCGTTCGGCTGAGTTGCCACTTGCGGCCGGTTGCGCGCCCCTGAAGGGGCCGCAACTGTCCTCTCACGGGGGAGCGTTCAGCTGAGTTGCCACTTGCGGCCCGTTGGAGGCGCGTGAAAGGGCCGCAACTGTCCTCTCGCGTGCCTTCGGGCCGGCGGATGCGCGCGGGCCCGGCAAAGGCACGCCCGCTGGCCGAATAGGCTGGACGGGTGCTCCTCGCCATTGATACCTCCGCCGGCACCAGCGTCGCCGTCGTCGACCTTGCCCGGGGTGTGCTCGCCGAACGCGGCGTCGCCGACACCATGCGCCACGCCGAGGTGGTCGGCCGCCTCATCCAGGAGTGCCTCACCGAGGCCCAGGTCCCGGTCGCGGCCCTGTCCGGCGTCGTCGGCGGCATGGGCCCCGGCCCGTTCACGGGCCTGCGCGTCGGCATCGCCGCCGCCCGGGTCTTCGCGCTCGGCATCGATCGCCCGCTCGTGCCCGTGGTCAGCCACGACGCCATCGCCTACGGCCACTACCGCACCGGCCACACCGGCCCGCTGCTCGTGGTCACCGACGCCCGTCGACGCGAGGTCTACTGGTCCGCGTATAGCGGGGCGGATGCCCAGCACCTGCCGGCGCGCATCGGCCCCCCGGCCCTGGCCAAACCGGCCGAGCTGCTCGAGGCGGACTTCGTGCACGCCGCCCTGCCCCGTCTCGACGCCGCCACCATCTCGGCCGGCGACCTCGGCATGGTCGCCGAACTGACCTTCGCCGCCGGTCTGCCGTTCGCCTCCGACGAGGCCCTCTACCTGCGCTCACCCGACGTGACCGTGTCCACCACCGGCCCCAAGCGGGTGAGCTGATGACCTGGCAGCTGCGCAGGGCCAAGCCCGCCGACGTCGACGCGATCATGCTCCTCGAGACGTCGATCTTCGAAAACGACGCCTGGTCCACCGAGATGATGGCCCGCGACGTCGCCGACCCCGGCTGCTACTACCTCGTCGCCTTCCCGCCAGACTCCCCGGAGCACATCGTCGCCTACGCCGGACTGCAGGCGGCCCCGCGCTCGCCGGAGAGCGACATCCAAACCATCGCCGTCGCCGAGGAGGCCCGCGGCCACGGCCTCGGCCGGGTGCTCATGCAGAGCCTCATCACCGAGGCCCGCAAGCGCGGCGCCCGCGAGGCCTTCCTCGAGGTGCGCGCAGACAACCCCGGCGCCCAGCACCTGTACCGCTCGCTCGGCTTCGAAGACCTCGGTGTGCGCCGCGGTTACTACCAACCAGACAACGTGGATGCGATCGTCATGCGCCTGCCCATTCCGCCCGCCGAGATGCACTTCACGGATGCCGCCGCCCCCGCCGCCGCACCGGCCACCGCCCCCGGCGTGCCGCCCGCCGCCGCAAGCAGCGACCCCGCTGCAAGCAGCGACCCCGCCGCATCCGCCCCGGCTCGCCCCATCAACCGCAGCAACCCGCTGGTGCTCGGCATCGAGACCTCCTGCGACGAGACCGGCATCGGCATCGTGCGCGGCACCACCCTGCTCTCCAACACCATCGCCTCGTCCATGGACGAGCACGCCCGCTACGGCGGCGTCGTGCCAGAGGTGGCCGCCCGCGCCCACCTCGAGGAGATGGTGCCCGCCATCCAGGCCGCCGTCGCCGAAGCCGGGATCCGGCTCGACGAGATCGACGCCATCGCCGTCACCAGCGGACCCGGCCTGGCCGGCGCCCTGATGGTCGGCGTCGGCGCGGCCAAGTCCCTCGCCGTGGCGCTGGACGTGCCGATCTACGCCGTCAACCACCTCGTCGGCCACGTCGGCGCCGACCTGCTGCGCGGCGACGGCGTGACAACGGATGCGCCGCTGGAGTACCCCACCATCGCCCTGCTGGTCTCCGGCGGGCACACCTCGCTGCTGCTCGTGCGCGACCTTGTCTCCGACGTCGAACTGCTCGGCGAGACCATCGACGACGCCGCCGGTGAAGCCTTCGACAAGGTCGCCAGGCTGCTCGGCCTGCCCTACCCCGGCGGCCCACAGATCGACCGGGTCGCCGCGACCGGCGATCCCACCGCCATCCGGTTCCCCCGCGGGCTCAGCCATCAGAAAGACGTCGCCAAGCACCGCTACGACTTCTCCTTCTCCGGCCTCAAGACCTCGGTGGCGCGCTGGGTGGAACAGAAGCGCGACGCCGGCGAGACCGTGCCGTTGAACGACGTGGCGGCCAGCTTCCGCGAGGCCGTCGTCGACGTGCTCCTCACCAAGGCCGTCGCCGCCTGCACCGACCTAGGCGTGCCCCGGCTGCTGCTCGGTGGCGGTGTAATCGCCAACGCGCGGCTGCGCCAGGTGGCGATCGAGCGCACGGATGCGGCCGGCATCGCTCTGCGCATCCCGCCGCTGTCGCTCTGCACCGACAACGGCGCCATGATCGCCGCACTCGGCGCCCAGCTGATCATGGCCGGGCACGAACCATCCACCCTCGATTTCGGGGCGGACTCCACCCTGCCGGTGTCGCTCATCCAGGCCTGAAAACCCGGCCGGCCCAGCAATTCGCTCGGCGGCACGATACTCTGGGCGCGGGGGTACGCGCCGTCGCAACACGTTGACCCCCTGCGACGTGGGTGCCACTATGGCACCGCGGAACCCAACGTCGAGAACTGTCCCTGACGCTGTACCCACTCGAAGGAGTCTCCGACATGACCGACCAGAATCCTCCCGCCACCCCGCCGGCAGCCAACCAGCCCACCCCGCCCCCGGCATACGCTCCGCCCACCGCGCCCGCATACGGTGCCGCACCGGCTGCCCCCGCCGCGTACTCCGACAAGGGCTACGGCGCCCCGGCCGGCGGAGACAAGTACAACGTGCTCGCGATCATCTCCCTGGTCAGCGCCTTCTTCGTCTCCCTTGCCGCGATCATCTGCGGCCACATCGCGCTCAACCAGATCAAGAAGACCGGCGAAAAGGGCCGCGGCCTGGCCATCGCCGGACTCGTGCTCGGCTACCTCGGCCTCATCACCGGGATCATCGTCTTCGCGTTCCTCATCATCGCCTGGATGGCAGCGCTGAACAGCGGCAGCATGACCGGCACCTACTAGGCCTCACGCCGGCCCTCGCGGGCCGGTGGAGCCCAGGCCACCCGACGGACCCCGCGTCACAGAAAGGGAATGAACGATCATGTCCGATCCGAACACTCCAGACCCCGCCGTACCGCACGTCCCCGAGGTGCCCCAGGTACCCGACGTCCCCCAGGTTCCCGACGTCCCGCAGGTGCCCGACTTCCCGCAGTCGAACGCGGCCGGGCCCGGCGAGGGGTCTGTGCCCGCGGGTTCGTCGCCCACCGGGTCGTCGCCCACCGGGTCGTCGCCTGACCCCGCGGCCGGCCCTCCGGTTCCGCCGCCCGGCTCCGGCGCGGCCCCGGATGGCTCGGCCGCGGGCTACGGCCCGCCACCGCCCGGCACCGGTCCGGCGCCCGGCTACGGCCCGCCGCCGCCCGGCTCCGGCGCGGCTCCCGGCTACGGCACCCCGCCGCCCTACGGCGGCGCGCCCGCCGGCGGACCTGCCGGCGGCTACACCGGCGCGAAGACGCCCGTGCTCAGCCTCATCTCCATGATCGCCGGCATCGTCGGGCTGCTCAGCGTCCCGATCGTCTTCCTGCCGATCGTCGGCGGGATCTTCGCCCTGTTCCTACCGGTGGCGGCGGTGATCCTCGGCTTCCTCGGCCGCACCCGTGAGGCCGCCGCCCGCGGGTTCTGGCTCACCGGCCTGATCACCGGGTTCGTCGGCATCGCCGTGGCCCTGTTGAGTATCCTGCTGTGGTCGCTGCTCTTCGCCAGCATGCCGATGACCGGCTACAACAACGACTTCAACTACTGATCCACCCGAGAGAACACACCATGTCCAGCCCACAGCCCGCACCTTGCGGCTCGCTCCACCGCGCGGCAACGGCCCCCGACCGCGCATGAGCACTGGACAGTCGCACACTCAGGCGCCCCGCCAGCCGGAGCCCGGCACCTCGGCTGCGCCCGAGCCGGCACAGACCCGCGCCGAGGCCAGGGCCCGCGCCGCCGCTCAGGAGCGAGCCGACGCGCAGCGCGCCGGTTCGCCCAGCCGCCCGCCGGCCGGCCTGACCCGGCCGCCGGCGGCCGGTGAGCTGGCCTACGAGTCCACCATCACCGCGCCCACCGAGTGGGTGCCGTACGTGTACACCACCGCCGAGATCCAGACCCACGCCGCCAGGCGGGGCCTGAGCATCGCATCCGTCGTCTGCGGGGTGATCGGGGTGCTGGCCGGCATCTTCGTGATCTGGGGTGCACCGCTCAGCCTGGCCGCCATCGTGCTCGCCCTCGTCGCCCGGTTCGTCGAGAGCCGGGCCGGAGCCCTGTGGATCCTCGGTCTGGCCAGCGGCATCATGGGCCTGCTGATGGCCGTGCTGTGGTTCGTCGTGAACACCCAGATGGTGCCCGCTTACTACAGCTGACCCATTACAGCTGAATGACCACAGCTGAGCGACCGCGGCTGAGCGACTACAGTTCTGGTGCCCCAGGGGCCCGGCCGACCCGCTCCACCAGCAGGGCCACCTTGTGCCCGGCGGCGCGGGTCAGTACCAGCGTGCCGGACTCCCCGCCCTTGAGCTTCAGCCGGGTGCGCAGCGTGGCCGGATCCACATCCACCCCGCGCTTCTTGATCTCCAGGGTGCCGATCTTGCGTTCCGCCAGGGCCACGCGCAGCTTCTTCTCATCGGTGGGCAGCACCTCCAGCACCCGGAACGCCGTGGCGAACGGGGTCGGGGTGTGCGTGGCATTGGTGAGGTAGGCCAGCCCCTCGCTGAGCATGAGCGCGTCCATCGACCGGGCCAGGTCGCCGATCAGGCGGGCACGGATGATCGCCCCGTCGGGTTCGTAGAGGTACTCGCCGAGCTCGCCCACCCCCACGTCCTCGCTGTCGCCGGGGGCGGTCAGCTCGGCGACCACGCCCTCCTTGCCGAGCAGCAGCGCCGCACGACGGATGCCGGGGCGCGCCAGCGCGCCGAACCACAGACCCATCTCCACCAGCTTGCCGTCCACCGAGACCCACTGCGCCTCGGCGGTCTCGGGGATCTGCTCACGGTCGTGGCCGGGGCCGAGCTTGACGCCGATGGGCATCCGCTCGCGGAGGGCGAAGACGTCGTCGAGGTTGGGGGAGTAATCCTCCGCGCGGGTCAGCCGGCTGGTGTTGCCGTGGCCGGCCGTGCGGCGGGCCGGGTCGAACCAGAGCGCGTCGAAGTCGGTGGGGTCGACGCTGGCCGCGTCGGCGCAGACCACCGAAGAGCTGGGGAAGGGGGCGAGGTTGAAGCTCGCGACGGTGGCGGTCACCTCGTCGATGTCGATCGCGGTGACGGTCAGGTCCATCGCGGCCATCGCCATGGCGTCGCCGCCGATGCCGCAGCCCACGTCGGCGACCCGCTTCAGGCCCGCCTCCACGAACCGGCCGGCGTGCAGCGCGGCGACCCGCAACCGGGTGGCCTGTTCGAGGCCGGCCTCGGTGAACAGCATCCGGCTGGCGAAATCACCGAACTTGGCCGTCGCCTTGGCGCGCAGTCGAGACTGGTAGAGCACCGCATTGACCAGTGCGGGGGAGTGCCCGGCCTTGCGCAGGTCACTGACCGTGCGTACCACGTCGGCGCCGGCCTGATAGGGCGGCAGGGAGTCCAGCAGGCGCAGGCCTTCGGGTGAGAGCAGCTCCACGAGCTCGGCGCGATCCATCCCGCAAACCTATCAACCGAAACGTCGCGACCGACCAACCCCGATTGGCACTCACGTTGCGTGAGTGCCAGTTGCGCCCTAAACTCGACTTAGCACTCTCGCTGTGAGTCTGCTAACTACGTCTTAGCTAAGAAAGAGGTCAACCGTGTCGGTCTCCATCAAGCCGCTCGAAGATCGCATCGTCATCAAGCAGGTGGATGCAGAACAGACCACCGCTTCCGGACTTGTGATCCCGGACACCGCCAAAGAGAAGCCCCAGGAGGGTGAAGTTGTCGCCGTCGGCCCCGGCCGCATTGACGACAACGGCAACCGCATCCCGCTCGACGTCGCCGTCGGCGACAAGGTGATCTACTCCAAGTACGGTGGAACCGAAGTCAAGTTCGGTGGCGAGGACCTCCTCGTTCTGTCGGCCCGCGACGTTCTCGCGGTCGTCGTTCGCTAGTCACACCGCTTATCGTTGAATCCCGGATGGCCTCGGCCATCCGGGATTTTTCATGTCTAAAGGGGTAGCAGTGCCAGAGAGATCGACCGAACGGATGCCCGCGGGCCGGCCGCCGCGCAGCCCGGCGAACACCGGCCTGATCTTCGCGTTCTGCTCCTACGGGCTCTGGGGTGTGCTGCCGCTGTACTTCCTGCTGCTCGCGCCCACCGGGGCGTTCGAGATCGTGGCCTGGCGGGTGCTGTTCTCCCTGGTCTTCTGCGCCGTGCTGATTCTGAGCACCAGGGCCTGGCGTCCGCTGGTCGCAGCCCTCCGCACCCCGCGCATCCTGTGGACCATGGGTCTGGCCGGCGCGCTCATCTACATCAACTGGCAGACCTTCATCCTCGGCACGCTGAGCGGCCATGTCGTCGAGACGGCGCTGGGGTACTTCATCAACCCGATCATCACCGTGCTGCTCGGGGTGTTCGTGCTGCACGAGCGGTTGCGACCCGCGCAATGGGCGGCCGTGCTGATCAGCTTCATCGCCGTGGTGGTGCTCAGCGTCGGCTACGGTCGGCTGCCCTGGATCTCGCTGATCCTGGCGTTCTCCTTCGGTCTGTACGGGCTGATCAAGAAGCGGGTCGGCGGTCACCTCGACGCGCTCACCGGGCTCACGCTCGAGACCATGTGGCTCGCCCCGGTGGCGATCATCCAACTGGTGGCGGTGTCGATCATCTCCGGGTTGACCTTCGGTGCGGTGTCGCCCGTGCACACCATCGGGCTGATCGGGTCGGGGGTGCTCACCGCCGTTCCGCTGCTGTTCTTCGCGGCCGCGTCGCGCCGGTTGCCGCTGACCACGATGGGGCTCGTGCAGTATGTCGCCCCTGTGCTGCAGTTCCTCGTCGGCGTGGTCATCCTGCACGAGCCGATGCCGCCGGAGCGCTGGCTCGGCTTCGGCCTGGTCTGGCTGGCGCTGATCGTGCTCACGGTCGACATGATCACCGCGGCACGGGCCAGACGTCGGCTCGTGCCGGAGACGTTTTAGCGGCGGCGAGGCAAGCATCCTGATCAGAGGCCCGTTCGTAACGATTTGGTCGCGTTACACGGCTGTAACACGACCGCCTTGTTTGATGTCCCTGAGGTGAATAGCTTTTACAACACGGCAACGATCGTTCGCCGTGCTCTTCTTTCGATTCCCCTTACCCTAGGAGCAACATGAGCGTATTCGCTAAGGCCTCGGCCTCCCGCTCGGCACGCGCCGTCGTAACCGGCGTCGCCATCTTCGGCGTCAGCGCACTTCTGCTCACCGGCTGCAGCACTGCTGCCGAAGAGCCGGAGGCATCCGAAGCACCCGCAGCCGAGAGCAGCGACGTCACCGCCATCGAAGCCGGCGAACGCGACCTGGCCATGAAGATCGGTACGATCCTCCCGCAGAGTGGCGCGCTGGCCTTCCTCGGCCCGCCCGAAGAAGCCGGTGTCAACCTGGCCGTGCAGGAAGTCAACGAAGCAGGACTCGGCATCGACATCGAAGCCATCCTCCGCGACTCCGGCGACACCCAGACCGACACCGCCACCGTCTCCGTGACCGACCTGCTCTCGCAGGACGTCTCGGCGATCGTCGGTGCGGCATCCTCTGGTGTGTCCCTCACCGTCATCGACGCCATCACCGGCGCCGGTGTTGTGCAGTTCTCGCCGGCCAACACCTCGGCGCAGTTCACCGACTACGAGGACAACGGCCTGTTCTGGCGTACGGCTCCGTCCGACGTGCTGCAGGGCGAAGTCCTCGGTAACCTGATCGCCGAAGACGGCAACAGCACCCTCGGCCTCATCGTGCTCAACGACGCGTATGGCACCGGCCTGGCCGAGTACACCACCACCGCGTTCGAAGCAGCCGGTGGCGAGGTCGTCGCGACCTCACTGTTCAACGAGGGTGACTCGAACTTCGCCGCTCAGATCTCCGAAGTGACCGCGGCCAACCCCGACGCGATCGCCGTGATCTCGTTCGACCAGGCCAAGATCATCACCCCGGCCCTGGTCGGCAGCGGATACCCGGGCGACTCGCTCTACTTCGTTGACGGCAACCTGGCCGACTACAGCGCCGACTTCGCAGCCGGCCTCATCGAGGGCTCCAAGGGCACGCTGCCCGGCCTCGACACCGCCACCCTGGGTGACTTCACCGACCGTCTCCTCGAGGTCGACCCGGCCCTGACCGACTTCAGCTACGCCGCTGAGTCGTACGACGCCGTCATCCTGATCGCGCTGGCCGCGTACGCAGCCAACGACATCTCGGGTGAAGCCATCGCGAGCCACCTGCAGCAGGTCTCCGGCGGCTCCGGCGACGGCGAGACCGTCACCACGTTCGCCGAGGGCGCCGCGCTCCTCGCCGAGGGTGAGCAGATCGACTACGACGGTTACTCCGGCCCGATCACGTTCGACGAGAACGGCGACCCGACGGATGCCACCATCGGCATCTTCGAGTTCAACGCGGACAACACCTACAGCCGCATCAACTAGTCCCACCCGCTGACCCGCGGCGCCCGCACAGGCGCCACGGCACGCACACAGAAGGGCCCCGGCTTCGGCCGGGGCCCTTCTGCGTGCCCGGCCCCCCTGCTCAGTGCCCGGCCCTCCTGGCGGCGTGCCCAGCCCGCTGCAGTCGGTGCCGACTCGCGCGGTCGGGGCGCATAACTCCTGCAGGATTTGGGCGACCGGATGCCGTTCCGCGGTTTTCCGGGGCCGGGCATCCGTTGCCGGGAGAAATTGCAGGAGTTATGCACCACCGCCGGCCGAGACACGGGGATTGTGGGGGCGAGGCCGCTGGCGTGGGCGTCGCGGGGGATCAGGGTGTGCGCTGGCGGGCTCAGGGGCCGCTGTGCGCGATACGGCAGGCCAGGCCAGGCTCCGGCGAGCTGGCGGCGGAACGGGCGGCAGCGGGGCAAGTCGGGTGAAGCGGGTACGGCGGATGCCGCGAGTTAGTCGTCCTGACCGAGGGTGCCCAGATACAGGCCGATCACCTTGGGGTCGTTCAGCAGCTCACGGCCGGTGCCGGTGTAGGCATCCCGACCCTGGTCGAGCACGTAACCGCGGTCGCAGATCTGCAGGCAGCGGCGGGCGTTCTGCTCGACCATGATGGTGGTCACGCCGGCCTTGTTGATCTCCTTCACGCGCAGGAACGCCTCGTCCTGACGGACGGGGGAGAGGCCGGCGCTGGGCTCGTCCAGCAGGAGCACGTGCGGGCCCATCATCAGCGCCCGCGACATCGCCACCATCTGGCGCTCGCCGCCGGAGAGCGAGCCGGCCCGCTGGGTGAGCCGCTTGCCGAGTTCGGGGAAGATCTCGGTGACGAACTCGAGCCGCTCGGCCAGGCCCTTGGGCTTCTGGTACATGCCCATCTCCAGGTTCTCCTGGATGGTCAACGTCGGGAAGACGTTGTTGGTCTGCGGCACGAACCCGACCCCCTTGGAGACCAGCTTGTTGGCCTTGAGGTTGGTGATGTTGTCACCGCGCAGCCGGATCTCACCCTCGCGCACCTTCACGAGGCCGAAGATCGACTTGAGCAGCGTCGACTTGCCGGCGCCGTTCGGGCCGATGATGCCGATCAGCTCACCGTCGTATGCGGTCAACGAGCACTCGTTGAGGATGTTCACGCCGGGCACATAGCCGGCGGTCACGTTCTTCACCTCGACGACCGCGTTGCGCACCGGGGCGGGCGTGGCGTCAACCAGCGGGCTAGAGTTCGTCATCGAGCAGCTCCTTAATAGCTCCGACATGTTCCTTCTCGGCGTCGGGATCCTCGCCGAGGTCCTCATCGTGGTGCTGGCCCAGGTACGCGTCGATCACGGCCGGGTTGCGCATCACCTCGTGCGGGTCGCCCTCGGCGACCACCTTGCCCTCGGCCATCACGATCACCCAGTCGGCGATGTGACGCACCATGTGCATGTCGTGCTCCACGAAGAGCACGCTCATGCCCTCGGCCTTCAGGTTCAGGATGTGGTCGAGCAGCGACTGCGTCAGCGCCGGGTTGACCCCGGCCATCGGCTCGTCGAGCATCACCAGCGTCGGTTCGCTCATCAGCGCCCGCGCCATTTCGAGGAGCTTGCGCTGCCCGCCGGAGAGGCTGGCCGCGTAGTCGTCCTTCTTGGCGTCGAGCTTGAACCTGGTGAGCAGGTCGAGAGCCTTGACCCGGTTGCCGGCCTCCTGCTTGCGCCAGAGGAACGGCAACAGCGACCGGAAGATGTTCTCCCCGATCTGCCCCTTCGCGCCCAGCAGCATGTTGTCCATCACCGTGAGCAGGCCGAGGGCCTTGGTGAGCTGGAAGGTGCGCACCTGGCCCATCCTGGCCACCTTGAAAGCGGACTTGCCGCCGATGGGGGTGCCCTCGAAGGTCCACGCTCCGGTGTCGGGCTTGTCGAAGCCGGTGAGCAGGTTGAACAGTGTGGTCTTACCCGCACCGTTAGGCCCGATCAGGGCGGTGATGGCGCCGCGGGGAACCTCGAGGTGTTCCACATCCACCGCGGTGAGGCCGCCGAAGGTGCGGCTGACGCCGTCCACGACCAGGATCGGGTCCTTCTTCTTGCAGCCGGGTACGGCCTCGCCGATGTGCATGTCGACGGTCTTGACGGGCTTGCCCGTTGGCACGCTGTTACTTGACAAAAGCCAGCTCCTTCTTATTTCCGAAGATGCCCTGTGGTCTGTAGATGACTATCAGCATGATCGCCACGCCCACCAGGATGAAGCGCAACTGTCCGGCCTGCACGCTCGACATGAACGGCAACCAGCCGGCCTCCACCGCACGGGCGATGAACCCGGAGAAGAAGGACAGCAGCACCCAGAAGATCATCGAACCGATCACCGGTCCGAGAATCGTCGCCGCCCCACCGAGCAGCAGGATGGCGTAGACGAAGAACGTCAGCGACGTCTGGTAGTTCGACGGAACCACGGCGCGCGGCAGGATGAAGATCATGCCGGCGATGGTGCCGTAGACGCCACCGAGGATCAGCGACTGCATCTTGTACGAGTACACGTTCTTGCCCAGCGCCCGCACGGCGTCCTCGTCTTCACGGATGGCCTTGACCACGCGACCCCAGGGGCTGCGCATGATCTGCCAGGTGAACAGGCAGGCCAGCACCACGATGGTCCAGGCCACGATGCGCAGCCACCAGTCGTAGGCGTTGTACTCGAACGGGCCGAAGCCGTAGGTGCCCTCGGGGATCGGGTTGAGGTCGGCGAAGCCGCCCTTGTACCCGCTGAGCCCGTTGGCGGAGCCGGTGAGAGCGTCGAAGGTGTTCGTGGTGAACAGCAGTCGCACGATCTCGGCCGCCGCGATGGTGACGATGGCCAGGTAGTCCGCCCGCAACCGCAGGGTGGGTATACCCAGAATCAGTGCGAAGACCACGGATGCGCCGACACCGACGAGCACGGATGCCCACACCGGAAAGCCGAAGCTCAGGGTGGAGATCGCGAAACCGTATGCGCCGAGGGCCATGAAGCCGGCCTGGCCGAAGTTGAGCAGGCCGGTGTAGCCGAAGTGAATTGCCAGGCCCAGCGCCGCAAGGGCGTAGGCGGCGGTGGTCGGGCTGATCAGCTCGACGGCCGCGTTGCTAAAGATTGCTCCCCAGTCGATCATCGTCAGCCCCTAGCCAATTCTCTCTTTGCGACCCATGATGCCTTGCGGCCGAAGCAGCAGCACCAGGATCAAAACGACAAGTGCACCGACGTACTTGAGGTCGGATGGGAGCCAGAGCGTCGACAGTTCGACGAACAGGCCCACGATGATCGACCCGATCAGGGCGCCGAACGCGGTACCGAGGCCACCGAGGGTGACGGCCGCGAAGACCAGCAGCAGGATCTGGAAGCCCATGTCCCAGCTGACGCCGGGCCGGAAGTACGCCCACAGCACGCCGGACAGGCCGGCCAGCGATCCACCGAGGATCCAGACGATGCGGATGACGCCGTCGACGTCGATCCCGCTCGCCGAGGCGAGGCTGGGGTTGTCCGACACCGCTCTGGTGGCCTTGCCGATGCGGGTGCGCAGCAGGAAGAACGACACCGCGAGGAGCACGACGATGCTGATCCCCATGCTGGCCATGTCGATCGGCGACAGCGCGATCGGACCGAAGTTGATGTCGGCCAGGCCGGAGCCGGGCAGCTGGCTGGTGCTTCCGCCGTAGAAGTACTGGTAGGTGTACCGCATGGCGAGGGAGAGGCCGATGCTGACGATCATCAGCGGGATCAACCCCACACCCTTCTTCCGCAACGGTTTCCAGATGGCGGCGTCGAGGGTGAACCCGAGCACACCGCTGAGCACGATGGCGATGAGGATGGCCAGCCAGATCGGCAGGGAGAACGCCACCGAGAGGGTGAAGGTCGCCAACGCCCCGAACGTGATCATCTCCGCGTGCGCGAAGTTGCTCAGGCCCGTGGTGCCGAAGATCAGCGAGAGGCCGATCGCGGCCAGGGCGAGCAGCAGGCCGAAGTTGAGGCCGTTGACGAACCGGTTGAGGAACTGGTCGAAGAAGCTGACGGTGACCCGTTCGCCCTCCCCGAGGAAGAAGTTCACCGACCGGGAGTCGGTCAGGCCGAATTCGGCCTCGGTCTCTGAGTTGCCCTCTTCGACGATGACGCCATCCGGGAGGGTGTCTTCGTCGAGGATGACCGTGTAGGTCTCCTCGTTGTCGGGGACGCCGATGCGCCACCGGCCGTCGGCATCCGTCACGACTTCGGCCTCGTAGCCGCCGCCCTCTACGGAGATGAGTACGTCTTCGATGGGTTCGCCACCGAATTGCACATTCCCCGAGAGCACGTAGTCGTACTGGTCAGTGTTGATTTCATCCGCATGAGCAGCGCTCGCGCCGAACGTGGATAACGTCAGGGCAGTCAGAAGTAGGCCGAATAGCAGCACCAACATTCTGGGCATTGTTCTGCGGACAGCATGTGTATTGCTCACTGCACCTCCATGGCGGCACCGTCGGTGCGTATTCGAGCTGGCACGGACTTGCCTGCCAGCGACCTTGCTGACAGTACGTGCCGATTATTGCGCATATGTTTCGTACCCCGATCGATGCTGGATCGATTTGGGATCACGGAATGCGTTCGGCCTTCTGTCGCTTAACATTGATTACCGGTTACATCTCTTGGATTTCCGGACATTTTTCCCCATCCGCGAATGTAAAAGAGGTTCCATGGATCAGCCAGATCCCTTCGGTTTCACCGGTCTCACCTACGACGACGTTCTCCTGCTGCCGGGACACACCGACGTCATTCCCAGCGAGGCCGAGACAAAGTCCCGGTTGACCCGCAGAATCAGTGTCGCGACGCCGTTGCTCTCCAGCGCGATGGACACCGTCACCGAGACGCGCATGGCCATCGCCATGGCTCGTGAAGGCGGCCTGGGCATCCTGCACCGCAACCTGTCGATCGCCGACCAGTCGGAGCAGGTCGACCTGGTCAAGCGCAGCGAATCCGGCATGATTACCAATCCGGTAACGACTTCGCCGGATGCCACCGTGGCCGAGGTGGATGCCCTCTGCGGGCAGTTCCGCATCAGCGGTCTGCCGGTCGTCGACAACGACGGTGTGCTCGTGGGCATCATCACCAACCGCGACATGCGGTTCGTCTCCTCGGTGAAGAAGCACACCACCAAGGTGCGCGAGGTCATGACCACCTCCCCGCTGATCACCGGCAAGGTCGGCATGGCGCCGATGGATGCCGTGGCCATCTTCGCCACCCACAAGATCGAGAAGCTGCCCCTCGTCGACGACTCCGGCCGGCTCACCGGCCTGATCACGGTGAAGGACTTCGACAAGAGCGAGGAATACCCCAACGCCACCAAGGACGACGCCGGGCGCCTGCGCGTCGGCGCGGCCATCGGCTTCTTCGGCGACGCCTGGCGCCGGGCATCCGCCCTGCTCGAAGCCGGCGTTGACGTGCTCGTGGTCGACACCGCCAACGGCGACAGCGCCGGGGTGCTCGAGATCATCCGCAAGCTCAAGAGCGACTCGGCCTTCGCCGACGTCGACGTCATCGGCGGCAACGTCGCCACCCGCTCCGGCGCCCAGGCGCTCATCGACGCGGGCGCGGACGCGATCAAGGTGGGCGTGGGCCCCGGCTCGATCTGCACCACCCGCATCGTCGCCGGCGTGGGCGTGCCGCAGATCACCGCGGTCTACCAGGCCTCGCTGGCCGCGCGCGAGACCGGCGTGCCGGTGATCGCCGACGGTGGACTGCAGTACTCCGGTGACATCGCCAAGGCGCTCGTCGCCGGCGCGGACACCGTGATGCTCGGCTCCCTGCTGGCCGGTTGCGACGAGAGCCCCGGCGAGCTGGTCTTCACCAACGGCAAGCAGTTCAAGACCTACCGCGGCATGGGGTCGCTGGGTGCGCTGCAGACCCGCGGCAGCAAGACCTCCTACTCCAAGGACCGCTACTTCCAGTCGGACGTGCCGAGCGACGACAAGCTCATCCCCGAGGGCATCGAGGGTCAGGTGCCCTACCGCGGCCCGGTGTCGAACGTGGCGTACCAGCTCATCGGCGGGCTGCGCCAGTCGATGTTCTACGTGGGTGCACGCACCATCGAGGAGCTCAAGCAGAAGGGCAAGTTCGTGCGGATCACCTCCGCCGGCCTCAAGGAGAGCCACCCGCACGACGTGCAGATCATGGTCGAGGCGCCCAACTACCGCCGCTAGCCATCCGCTCAACCGGGTAGCTGTTACCCGAACGGACAATTGCGCCCGGTACGCCGGGCGCAATTGTCCGTTTTGGCAACAGTTGACGGATGGCGGTGCCGGTCGGATGCGCGCGGCAGAGCCGGGTTGACGCATCCGCGCGCCCACCGGCCGGGCCGCCGGGGACGGGCTGAGTGTGGGCTGCGTCTAAACTGGGCGGGTGAGTATGGAAATTGAGATCGGCCGGTCCAAGCGCGCTCGGCGCGTGTACGCCTTCGACGACATCGCGGTGGTGCCCTCCCGGCGCACCCGTGACCCCGAGGATGTGTCGGTCGGTTGGTCCATCGACGCCTACCAGTTCGACATCCCGTTCCTGGCTGCCCCGATGGACTCCGTCGTCTCCCCGACGACCGCGATCATGATGGGCCAGCTCGGCGGACTGGGTGTTCTCGACCTGGAGGGCCTCTGGACCCGCTACGAGGACCCGGAGCCGCTGCTCAAGGAGATCCGTGAGCTGCCCGCGAACCAGACCACCGCGCGCATGCAGGAGATCTACGCCGCACCGATCCAGCCGGCCCTCGTCACCGAGCGCCTCGCCCAGATCCGCGCCGCCGGGGTCACCGTCGCCGCAGCCCTGTCGCCGCAGCGCACCCAGGAGCTCTACGAGACCGTTGTCGCCGCCGGCGTCGACCTCTTCGTCATCCGCGGCACCACGGTCAGCGCCGAGCACGTCTCGCGCAACCAGGAGCCGCTGAACCTCAAGAAGTTCATCTACGACCTCGACGTGCCCGTCATCGTCGGCGGCGCCGCCACCTACACCGCGGCCCTGCACCTGATGCGCACCGGCGCCGCCGGCGTGCTCGTCGGCTTCGGCGGCGGCGCGGCGTCCACCACCCGCACCAGCCTGGGCATCCACGCCCCCATGGCCACCGCCGTGGCCGACGTCGCCGGCGCTCGCCGCGACTACATGGACGAGTCCGGCGGCCGGTACGTGCACGTCATCGCCGACGGGGGCCTCAGCACCTCCGGTGACATCGTCAAGGCCATCGCCTGCGGTGCGGATGCCGTTATGCTCGGCACAGCCCTGGCCCGCGCCACCGACGCCCCCGGCGGCGGCTTCCACTGGGGTGCGGAAGCGCACCACTCCCAGCTGCCCCGCGGCAAGCGCGTGGAGGTGGGCACCGTCGCCCCGCTCGAGGCGATCCTGTACGGACCGGCCCCCGTCGCCGACGGCACCGCCAACCTGGTCGGCGCCCTGCGCCGCTCGATGGCGACCACCGGATACAGCGGAATCAAGGAATTTCAGCGGGTAGAGGTAGTTGTCGCGCCGTACTGAGTGAACTAGCGTCGAAGCAAGCACCACCGATGGCGATGGGAGTTTGCAGATGACGCACGATAATTCGGTGACCAGGTCCACAAAACTCGGACCTGAGGAACGCGCGGCGGCGATCGAACGCCTGAAGTCCGCGGAGCTGGACATCCTGGTGGTGGGCGGCGGCATCGTCGGCACCGGTTGTGCCCTGGATGCCGTCACCCGCGGCCTGAACGTGGGCCTGCTCGAGGCCAGGGACTGGTCCTCCGGCACCTCCAGCCGGTCATCGAAGTTGGTGCACGGCGGCATCCGCTACCTGGAACAGCTGGACTTTCGCCTCGTGCGGGAGGCGCTCACCGAGCGCGGACTGCTGCTCAAGCGCATCGCGCCGCACCTGGTCAAGCCGGTGCGGTTTCTGTACCCCTTGAAGAAGCGGGTGTTCGAGCGTGCCTACGTGGGCGCCGGCATGCTGCTCTACGACGTGCTGTCGTACATCGGCGGACGCCCCGGCGTTCCGCACCACCGGCACCTCAGCCGTAGCCAGGTGGCGAAGCTGGTGCCCAGCCTCAGCCACAACGCCCTCGTCGGCGGCATCACCTACTACGACGCCCAGGTGGATGACGCCCTGTACGTGGCGTCGCTGGCCCGCACGGCGGCCGCGTACGGTGCTCACGCCGCCAGCCGGGTGCGGGTGGAGGGCTTCATCAAGGTGGGCGAACGCGTCGTCGGCGTGCAGGCACACGACCTGCAGACCGGGGAACGGTTCGAGGTGCGCGCCAAGCAGGTCGTCAACGCCACCGGGGTGTGGACGGACGACACCCAGCGGATGGTCGGCGAACGCGGCACCTTCAAGGTGCGCGCGTCCAAGGGCATTCACCTGGTCGTGCCGCGCGACCGGTTCCAATCGTCGATGGGGCTGCTGCTGCGCACCGAGAAGAGCGTTCTGTTCGTCATCCCCTGGGGGCGGCATTGGCTGATCGGCACCACCGACACGGACTGGCACCTGGACAAGGCGCATCCGGCGGCCACGGCCGCGGACATCGACTACCTGCTCGAGCACGTCAACGCCGTGCTGCAGGTGCCGTTGACCCGGGAGGACGTGGAGGGCGTGTACGCGGGCCTGCGGCCGCTGCTGGCCGGGGAGAGCGAGCAGACCTCCAAGCTGTCCCGCGAGCACCTCGTCGGGCACTCGGTGCCCGGTCTGGTCGTGATCGCCGGCGGCAAGTGGACCACATACCGGGTGATGGCCAAGGACGCGATCGACGCCGCGGTGGATGCACTCGACGGGCTCGTTCCGCCGTCCACCACCAAGGAGATCCCGTTGCTCGGCGCCGAGGGCTACCGGGCGGCGTGGAACAAGCGTGCGAAGATCGCCTCGTCGTTCAACCTGCACACCGTGCGGATCGAGCACCTGCTCAACCGCTACGGCACCCTCACCGATGAGCTGCTCGACCTGATCAAGGAGCGGCCGGAGCTCGCCGACCCGCTGCCCGGCGCGGACGACTACATCCAGGCCGAGGTGATCTACGCGGCCACCCACCTGGGCGCCCTGCACCTCGAGGATGTGCTCGCCCGGCGCACCCGCATCTCGATCGAGGCCTGGGACCGCGGGGTGTCCGCGGCGCCGGTCGCCGCGCGGCTGCTCGCCGGGGTGCTCGACTGGGATGCCGAGCGTGAGGAGCGGGAGGTGTCGCACTACCTCAAGCGGGTCGCCGCGGAGCGGGCCTCGCAGACCCAGCCAGACGACGAGTCCGCCGACCGGGTGCGGCTGGAGGCGCCGGACATCGTGACGAACTGAGCGCGCGCGTACGTCGTCTGCTCTCGCGGGGATGAGACCCCTGTGGCTGGATGACCCTCCTATAGCGGGGTCATCCAGCCACTCAGGGTGCATCGACTGGTGCACGAGGCGCTTCCCGCCCGGGGCGGAGGCGGTCATGAGCGCGCATGAACTAGTCCGCAGGTAGGCGGCGTCGTCGCGCAGCCCGGGCTTCGTCGGGGATGAGCCCCCTGTGGCTGGATGACCCTCCTATAGCGGGGTCATCCAGCCACCTGGGGTGCGGCGACCCGTTCAGGACGCGAGCAGCGACCCGGGGCAAGGCGGCGGCGCGCCGTTGCGTCTAGCGAGCGCGGGGAATCCCTTTTCTGGTGAGGAGGTCCCCGAGAGCCGGAAGGGAAGTCGCGACCGGCCAGCCCCAACGGAAGACATCGAATCCCAGGGCGCGAAGCCGGTCTTCGCGGATCTTCTCGGCAATGACGATGTCGGCAGTGGACCGCCCGCCTGTGAACTCTTCCCGCAGATACTTGCCGAGCCCGTCGAATTCGCCCGCCTTGCCGACAGAGCGCCAGAAGAAGTCGGTGAAGCCGATCAAGCCGTCGCGATCCCAGTGCGGCACTTGCAACTCGGGCAGGAGGAAACCGAGCATGAAGATGCCGGCACGGCTGATTGACTCGCCGGCCGACCCGGACAGCGGAGACGCGAACTCCAAGACCCGCCGCGCCGCCGTTCGCCCGTGAACCCGCCCGAGCTGAGCGAGGGCTTGTTCGAGTTCCGCCCTGGTGGTCAAGGCCTGGCCGTCGCGTGGTTCGTGGATGGCCTTGTCCATCACCGCTACCGCTTGGCCGAACCGGAGCACTCTGGCCAGCGTCACCGCCGTGGCGGCGACGGAGGTCACACGGAGCCCCTCGTGCACAATGAGGTCGAGGTCGTGTTCCTGCGTATGGCGCACCACTCCGTGGCGAGCCCGTCCCCCGGCCGCATTCGTGACGGTGACATGAATCTCGGT
Source organism: Cryobacterium inferilacus (assembly GCF_019599185.1). Classification (GTDB taxonomy): domain Bacteria; phylum Actinomycetota; class Actinomycetes; order Actinomycetales; family Microbacteriaceae; genus Cryobacterium; species Cryobacterium inferilacus. The sequence goes on from NZ_JAIEUL010000015.1 coordinate 87,349, forward strand.
GGGCCACGCGCCGACGATGGGGAGGCCCCAGAGCGCGGCCGCCGACACGTGTGAGTACACCGCAGGCTCCTCCGCCACTGCGGCGTGGGCGTGGATGCGTCGGATGTAGCGCTCATCCGCGCCGAGGGCTTCCCACTCAGCGGCGAGCACATACACACCGCGCCGCAGGCGAACGACCGTGCGACGGTCGAACTCCCTGCGGAGTTCGTGCTGGAGGCCGACCCGCGCCGCGTCGCTGGCCAGGATGAGTCCGCTGTGCACGGACAGCGCTGCGAGGACCTGCACGGTGGCCGATGAAATGGTGTCCATGCCGAGAGGCTCGCAGAGCGAGAGGGCTCTGAGGCCAGGCGAGGCGCATCTGTGCACTTTCGCGAACGCTCGCCCCCTGTGGACTGCCACGCTCTGGATCAGCCCGCCAGCCCACTCTGGATGGATGAACCCCTTGTGGGCGATCAGGACGGGTGGATGCTCCTGCTCTGGCTGGATGAGCCCCCTAAAGCGGGATCATCGAGCCACACGGGGTGCATCGAACCTCAGGCACGAACAACCGAACGCGGGGCACGCGGCGAGCGGATGCTCACCGCCGCGGCCCGCGCATCCGCCCGGGTCCGCTCCCGGCGAACCGGCCGCGACCCTCCGGTAGAATGACTACACCGCCCACAAGCCTTCAGGAGTCGCACCATGGTTGACGTTCGACGGGTCAAGCTCCCCGGTGTGGGTGTGCTGCACACCTTCATCACCGACGACGGCGGCAAGGTCGGTGTCATCGCGCACCGCTCCGGTCATAGCGACCTGATCACCTTCGCCGACGACGAAGGCGGCCCCGACGCCAGCAAGGTCTCGCTGCGCCTGAGCGAAGACGAGGCGCACACCCTCGCCGAACTGCTCGGCGGCACCCAGATCACCGAGTCGCTCACCGCGCTCGACCAGATTCCCGGCCTCAGCATCGACTGGTTCACCGTGGACTACGAGGACCACATCGCCGGGCAACCGCTCGGCAACCCGGCCGAGCGCGGCATCGCCGGGCTCACCGTCGTGGCCGTCGTACGCGGCGAATCCGCCAACCCCGCCCCCGCGGCCGACTTCAAGGTCTTCCCCGGCGACACCCTCGTGGTGGCCGGTTCTCCCGAGAAGGTGGCGAAGGCGTTCGCGTTCTTCCGCACCGGTGAGATCAAGGCCAAGCCCGTCGACTCGCCGCCAGGAGGTTAGCCGATGCACCTCGGTGAAGACCTCCTCACCCTGGGCATCCTGCTCGTGGTGGCCTACGTCCTCGGCCGGTTGGGCAAGCTGATCGGCCTGCCGTCGATCCCGATCTACATGATCGTCGGCCTGCTGGCCAGCCCGTACACCGGCTGGTTCCCCCTCGACTTCCAATCCGCCGACATCGAACTGATCGCGGTCTTCGGGCTGATCCTGCTCCTGTTCAGCCTGGGCCTCGAGTTCGACCAGGAGGCGTTCTTCGGCGACGCCGGAAAGCTCCTGATCTCCGGCGGCTCCTGGATCCTGATCAACATGGGCGCTGGTTTCGCCTTCGGCCTGATGACCGGCTGGGGCGCCAGGGAAGCCCTGGTCATCGCGGGCATGACCGGCACATCCTCGAGCGCGATCATCACCAAGCTGCTGATCGAACTGCGCCGGCTGGCCAACAAGGAAACGCCGATGATCCTCGGTGTGACCGTGGTGGGTGACATCTTCATCGCCGTCTACCTCGCCATCGTCTCCGTCGTGCTCAGCGGCAAGACCGAGATCTGGCCGATCGTGCTGCAACTGGGCATCGCATTCCTGTTCCTCGTGGTGATGTTCTCCATCGCCAGGTGGGGCGGCCGGTACGTGTCGCGGCTGATGCGCACCAAGGACGACGAACTCTTCACCATCCTGTTCTTCGGCCTGGCCGTGCTCTTCGCGGGCATCGGCGAGATCATCGGTGTCACCGACGCGATCGGCGCGTTCCTCATCGGTGTGGTGCTCGGCGCGAGCACCTACCGCGGCCGCATCGAGCGGGTCGCCGTGCCCCTCCGCGACGTGTTCGGCGCGTTCTTCTTCCTCAACTTCGGCCTGGCCCTCAACGTGGCCGAGTTCGGCTCGGTGATCGGCCTGGTCGGCGTCGCCATCGTGATGACCTTCGTGCTCAGCCTGGGCTCTGGCATGCTGCTGGCCCGGATGCACCAGATGGGTCTGCGGGAAGGCCTCAACACCGCGGCGATCTTCGTCAACCGCGGCGAGTTCACCCTCATCCTGGCGACCCTCTCGGTGAGCGCCGGCCTCGACCCGCGGCTGCAACCGTTCGCGGGCCTGTACGTGCTCACCATGGCCATCCTCGGCCCGCTCTTCACCGCCAACTCCGAGACGATCGGCGCCGCGATCGGCCGACGCTCGAAGGCGGCGCATCCGCCCACCCGCACCCCGGAGCGCGACGCCATGCGCGCCGAGGAGATCGCGCTCGTGGAGGCGGCTACCTCCGACCAGAAAACCGGCGACCCGATGGTGGACTTCATTTCCGACACGTACCCGACACAGAAGAAGAAGGCCGATTCGGCCGCGCAGGACGACAAGGCCGGTGACTACTCGTGATCCGCATGATGCTGCAACCCCGCTGGATCGCCGCGCTGCTGCTCGCCCTGGCCATCGCCGCCGGCTTCGCAGCGCTCGGCCAGTGGCAGTTGGCCCGTGCCATCTCCACCGGCGAGGTCGTGGAGCGCAGCACCGAGGTGGTGCAGCCGTTGACCGACACGCTGGCTCCGGATGGCCCGCCCGAGCAGATCGCCGAGGGCCAGATGGTCGAGACGGCCGGGTCGTTCGTGCCCGGTGACGAGCAGCTCATCGCCGAGCGGCAGAACGGCGGGGAGACCGGCTACTGGGTGGTCAGCCACTTCGTCACCGTCGAGGGCGCCAGCATCGCGGTCGCCCGCGGGTGGGCCGCCGACGCAGACGAGGCCGCCGCCGCCGCCGACCGCCTGGCCGCGGAACCGAGCACCGAACAGCCGCTGACCGGCCGGTTCCTCTCCTCCGACGCCCCGGCCCTGCCCGACGAAGATGCCGACCCGCACACCATGACCGCAGTGTCCACCGCCGCGCTGATCAACCTCTGGGAGAACTGGTCCGACCAGTCGGTCTACCAGGGCTACATCATCGACGCTGCCGCCCCCGACGGCCTCGCGGTCATCGACTCCCCGGAGCCGGTGGTGGAGGTGCCGCTGAACTGGCTGAACATCTTCTACGCCCTCGAGTGGGTGGTCTTCGCCGGCTTCGCCGTGTTCCTCTGGTACCGCCTGGTGCGGGATGCCTGGGAGCGGGAGACCGAGGAAGCCGCGATCGCCGCGGACACCGCGGACGGCGCATCCACCGACCCCACCGACGATGCGGCCGGTGCCGGCGTCGGCACCGACCGGCCGCACGCCACGGCCCCGTAGAATTAGCCCATGCCACTTCAACCCAAGCCCGCCGACCTGCCTAAGATCCCCGGTGCGCTACGGCTGTACCAGGTCTCGTCGATCATCACCGGCGTCATGCTGCTGCTGCTCTGCGCTGAAGTGGTCGCCAAGTACTTCTTCGGCACCGAACTCGAGGGCGGCGGGCCGAACGGCTTCCTGGCCCTCGTGCCGGAGGGAACCGTCACGGCCGTCAACCTGAGCACCGGGTTGCTGATCGTGCACGGCTGGCTGTACGTCCTGTATCTGTTCGCCGACTTCCGCCTCTGGAGCATCATGCGCTGGCCCTTCCTGTCCTTCCTGGTGATCGCCCTCGGTGGCATCATCCCGTTCTCGTCCTTCCTGCTCGAGGTGAAGGTGGGCCAGAAGGTGAAGGCGTTCCTCGCCGAGCACCCCGTTGCCCAGGTCGAAAGCGGGGTGCGCGCATGAGCACCGTGAACCCGATGGACGTCGTGGGCGCCGACGGCGCCGAGGGCGCCGAAGGCCTGGAGAACACGCTCGGCGCCGAAGAGGGCACCGAGAACCCCGCGGATGCCGGTTCCGGCATCAGCCGCCCCGTGCTCGTGGTCGACTTCGGTGCGCAGTACGCGCAGCTGATCGCCCGCCGTGTGCGCGAGGCATCCGTCTATTCGGAGATCGTCGCGCACTCGATCACCGCGGCCGAGGTCGCCGAGAAGAACCCGATCGGCATCGTGCTCTCCGGCGGGCCGTCCAGCGTCTACGCCGAGGGCGCCCCCACCTTCGACCCGGCGATCTTCGACCTCGGCATTCCGGTGCTGGGCATCTGCTACGGCTTCCAGGTGATGGCCACCGCCCTCGGCGGCGAGGTCTCGCACAACGGCCAGCGCGAGTACGGCTCCACCCCCGTGGTGGTCTCCGACAGCGTCAACGCGCTGCTGGCCGACCAGCCGGCCGAGCAGACCGTGTGGATGAGCCACGGCGACTCGGTCTCCAAGGCGCCCGACGGTTTCACCGTGTTGGCGTCCACCGCCTCCACCCCTGTCGCCGCGTTCGCCAACGACGAGCGCCGGCTCTACGGGGTGCAGTGGCACCCAGAGGTCAAGCACTCCGCGCACGGCCAGCACCAGCTGGAGAACTTCCTGCACCGCGCCGCCGGCATCGCAGCGGAATGGAACAGCGGCAACGTCATCGCCGAGCAGGTCGCCAAGATCCGCGCCCAGGTCGGCACGGGCAAGGTCATCTGCGGACTCTCCGGCGGCGTCGACTCCGCCGTCGCGGCCGCCCTGGTGCACAAGGCCATCGGCGACCAGCTCGTCTGCGTGTTCGTCGACCACGGCCTGCTGCGCGAAGACGAGCGCCGCCAGGTGGAAGAGGACTACGTCAAGGCCACCGGCATCCGCCTGGTCACGGTGGATGTGCGTGAGCAGTTCATCACCGCCCTCGCCGGCGTCAGCGACCCGGAGACCAAGCGCAAGATCATCGGCCGCGAGTTCATCCGCACCTTCGAGCAGGCCCAGGCCGAGCTGATCAAGGAGGCCGCCGAGATCGATGGCGACCCGATCCGCTTCCTCGTGCAGGGCACCCTGTACCCCGACGTCGTCGAGTCCGGCGGCGGCAGCGGCACCGCCAACATCAAGAGCCACCACAACGTGGGCGGCCTGCCGGAGGACCTGCAGTTCGAGCTCGTCGAGCCGTTGCGCGCGTTGTTCAAGGACGAGGTGCGGGCCATCGGCGCCGAGCTGGGCCTGCCCGCCGAGATCGTGCAACGCCAGCCGTTCCCCGGACCCGGCCTGGGCATCCGCATCGTCGGTGAGGTCACCCAGGAGCGTCTCGACCTGCTGCGTCAGGCGGATGCGATCGTGCGCGCCGAACTGACCGCCGCCGGCCTGGACCGGGAGATCTGGCAGTGCCCCGTGGTGTTGCTCGCCGACGTGCGCTCGGTGGGCGTGCAGGGCGACGGCCGCACCTACGGTCACCCGATCGTGCTGCGCCCGGTGTCCTCTGAGGACGCCATGACCGCCGACTGGACCCGCCTGCCGTACGACCTGCTCGCGAAGATCTCCAACCGCATCACGAACGAGGTCGACGGCGTGAACCGCGTGGTGCTCGACGTCACGTCGAAGCCACCGGGGACCATCGAATGGGAGTAGGCGTTCAGCCTCCCCAGTACTTGTGCCGGAAGCACCCTCGCGTCGCGTGAGGGTGCTTCCGTCGTTAACGCTGGCCGGTGCGGCCGGTGCGGCCGGTGCGCGGGTCAGGCGCCGTTTCGCGGGCTGCGTGCCACCCGCGAAACGGCGCGGTGCCGGCGCAGCTCGAGGAGTGGCGTTGCGCGGGGTGTGAGCCCAGCCCGCACCAACGAGGTCGCAGGTGATGGCCGTCTGTGCGTGCCCGGGCGGGTGCTGTCGCGATTCGCGGGTCAGGCGCCGGTTCGCGGGCTGCGTGCCACCCGCGAAGCGGCGCGGTGCCCGCGCAGCTCTGCTGAGCCGCGAGAGGGGCAGCCCCGGCACGCGGGAACGGGAGGGGCGGGGCACAGGCGACGAGAGGGCCGGCTCTGGTGGGCCGGCCCTCTCGGGTGGTGGTGCGGGTGGCGCGAGCGCCGGGAAAACTACTCGCGGGCGATCATGAAGATGCGCAGCAGCTCCACGTAGAGCCACACGACGGTGACCATGATGCCGAACGCGCCGGTCCAGCCGTACTTGCGCGGGGCGCGGTTGTTCACGCCCTTCTGGATGAAGTCGAAGTCGAGCACCAGCGAGTACGCGGCCATGAGCACGGCCAGCACACCGATGACCAGGCCCAGCTTGATGTCGAAGCCCAGGATGCCGATCGAGGCGCTGCGCATGCCGAACCCGCCGTCGACCGCACCGAACATCATCATGCCGATGTTGACGAGGGAGAAGACCGCGTACCCGATCATCGCGATCAGGAAGACCTTGGTGGCCTTCTTGGAGGCACGGATCTTGCCGCTGCGGAACAGCGCCAGGGTCACACCCACCACCACGAGGGTCGCGATGACCGCCTGGGACACGACGCCGGGCGCCGACTGTTCGAAGACCCGCGAGATACCACCGACGAACAGCCCCTGGAAGCCGGCGTAAGCGAGGATCAGCGGCGCCGACGGCTCCTTCTTGAAGGCGTTGACGAGGCCGAGGACCAGACCGACGATGGCGCCGAGGATGAAGACGAACGGCACGTACGGGGTGATGACCCACGAGGCAGCCGCGGCCGCCAGCATCACGCCGAAGGCGAGCACCGACTTGCGGATGGTGTCTTCGTACGTCATCCGGTCGGTGTCCTGCGACCCGGCGGACGGGGCGTTGTACAGCGCGTTCAGATCGTTGTCGGAGAGCACCTTGGACGTTGCAACGGCGCCGGGAGCGCCGAACGCGGCGTTTCGAAATGCGGGGTTGGAGGTTGCCATGGTTTCCTGCCTAACAATCAGCTGGGGGAGGGGTGCGCCCGTGGTGGGTGCGCCAGTCAGTGCAACAAATCTACTGGATCAATCCGGAGTTTGCTGAGAGTCTACTCAGGGTCCGTCGGGTGCCCAGGGGCGGATGCCGCGCCCACGGTCTCCGGTGCCGTCGCCCGCCCTGGCGGGTGCGTCGCACCACCATCCGCTGCGGCCCGTTTGGCCGCCAGCCGGCGCCACCGCCGCACCGCCAACGCCCGGCCGATCCACGCGCAGAGCACCGTCACTAGCGCACCGATGAGCAACCCCACCCAGTTCTGACCGTACTCGTTGAGGGCGGCCTTGAGCACGAAGCTCATCACGATCACCGGCAGCACAACCACAAAGCTCAGCGCCGGTCGGTGCCGGGCGAACAGCCATCCGGCCAGCAGCACCGCGAACGCGCCGACGAAGTCGGGCCCGGCCAGGAGCACCAGCGCGGCCAGCAGGCAGGGCAGCGCCACCAGCAGCCGGCGCCACAGCGCCCCCGGCAGCACCAGCCAGCCCAGCAGCTGCACCAGCGGGCCCAACCAGAGGAACCACAGGCTGTACGTGCTGGTCAGCGTCGTCGCGGTCGCGCCGAGCACGATCAGAACCAGGCCAACCCCGTACCGCCACCGGGGGTTCCCCCAGCCCACACGCGGGGTGGGTTCGCACCAATCGGTCATAACCAGTGATTCTGGCAGGCCGCGGCTAACCTTGGGTCATGAAACCCCTCGTGATCGGCCACCGTGGCGCCAGCGGGTACCGGCCGGAGCACACCGACGCCGCCTACAGCCTGGCCTTCACCCTCGGCGCCGACGCCATCGAGCCCGACATCGTCGCCACCAAGGACGGCGTGCTCGTCGTGCGGCACGAGAACGAGATCTCCGGCACGACGGATGTGGCCACCCGCGCCGAGTTCGCCGACCGTCGAACCGAGAAGGTCATCGACGGCATCGCCCTGACCGGCTGGTTCACCGAGGACTTCACCTGGGCCGAGCTCGCCACCCTGCGGTCCAGGGAGCGTCTGCCCCTGCTGCGCAGCATGAGCGCCAGCTTCGACGGCCTCTTCCCGATCCTGCGGCTGCGCGACGTCTTCCGGCTCGTGGACCGGATCGAGGCGCCGCTGGATCGTGAGCTCGGGGTGGTGGCCGAGCTCAAGCACGCCGCATACTTCGAGTCGATCGGGCTGCCCCTGGACGACCTGTTCGCCACCGAGGTCAACGAGGCCGGTTGGAACGCCGGCGACGGCCGGCTCACCATCGAGAGCTTCGAACCCACCGTGCTCGACCAGGTGCGCGCACGCGGGATCTTCGGCCGCCGGGTGTTCCTGCTCGAGGCCACCGGCGCCCCCGCCGACCTCGTCGCCAGGTTCGGAGAGGACGCCAGCTCGTACGCCGACTTCCTCACCGAACTGGCCCTGTACAAGCTGGGCCGCCAGTTCGACGGCATCAGCGTGCCCAAATCGCTCATCCTCCGCACCGACGCCGACGGCGTCACCGACAGGGCCTCCGACCTGGTCGACCACGCACACGCGGCCGGACTGGAGATCTTCACCTGGACGCTGCGGCCGGAGAACCGGTTCCTGGCGCCCACCTTCCGGGTCGGCACCCGCAAGGCCGACTTCGGCAACTGGCAGGCCGAGTTCTGCACGATCATGGACTCCGGCATCGACGGGGTCTTCGCCGACCAGCCCGACCTGGCCGTGTTCGTGCGCGACGGCATGACGACGCGGCTGCCGCAGCCGGTGCCGCATCCGTTCACGGCGGTCTGACCCGGCGGCAGCGCACCCGGCCGGGCCGGTTGCTCCCGGCGCGCTGTCGGCGGCTGCGCCTAGAATTGACCGGCCATGACATTGTCCTCAGACCTGCCCAATACCCCCGCCTCCAGGTCGTCGGCGACCCCGATCATCCTCGACGGCCACCCCGGCGCGCCCGGCGGAGATGACTCGTACCGGAGCCCCCTGCTCGACGGCCTCAACCCGCAGCAGTTGGAGGCGGTGCAGTACCGCGGCCCCGCCCTGCTGATCGTGGCCGGTGCCGGCTCGGGCAAGACCAGCGTGCTCACCCGCCGCGTCGCCAGCCTGATCGAGAGCCGCGAGGCCTGGCCCAGTCAGATCCTCGCCATCACCTTCACCAACAAGGCCGCCGCCGAAATGCGCGAGCGGGTGCGCGGGCTGCTCGGCCAGGCCTCGGACGGCATGTGGATCAGCACCTTCCACTCCTCCTGCGTGCGCATCCTGCGCCGCGAGGCCGAGAGCGCCGGCCTGTCGACGAACTTCAGCATCTACGACTCGGCCGATTCCAAGGTCACCATCAAGCGCATCATCAAGCAGCTGGATGCCGACACCCTCGGCTTCACCCCCAGTAATGTCAGCGCCAAGATCTCCAAGCTCAAGAACGAGTTGGCGGATGTCGACTCCTACGCCCGCAACGCGAACATGAGCGACCCGCAGGAGGTCATGTTCGTCGAGATCTTCCGCCAGTACACCCGACGGCTCCGTGAGGCCAGCGCGCTGGACTTCGACGACCTGATCGGCGAGACCGTCTTCCTGCTCCGCGCGTTCCCCAAGGTCGCGGCGCTGTACCGGCGCCGGTTCCGGCACATCCTGGTCGACGAATACCAGGACACCAACCACGCCCAGTACGCGCTCGTGCGCGAGCTCACCCGTCCCGTCGAGCCCGACCTCGCCGACGACATGGAGGATCAGGGCCTGCACGTGAAGAACCTGCAGGACGCGCAGGGGCAGATCCCCGGCGCCTCCCTCACCGTGGTCGGCGACTCCGACCAGTCCATCTACGCCTTCCGCGGCGCCTCCAGCCGCAACATCACCGAGTTCGAACGGGACTTCCCCGGCACCAAGGTGATCCTGCTCGAGCAGAACTACCGCTCCACCCAGAACATCCTCTCGGCCGCGAACGCGGTGATCGGCAACAACTTCGACCGCCGCGAGAAGAAGCTCTGGAGCGCCGGCGGCGACGGCGAGAAGATCATCGGCTACACCGCATACAACGGCCACGACGAGGCCCAGTTCGTCGCCGACGAGATCGAGGTGCTGCACGCAGCCGGCATGGCCTACCGCGACATGGCCGTGTTCTACCGCACCAACGCGCAGACCCGAGCGCTGGAGGAGATCCTGGTGCGCGCCGCGGTGCCGTACCGGGTCGTCGGCGGCACCAAGTTCTACGAACGCGCCGAGATCAAGGATGCGCTGGCGTACCTCATCGCCGTCGCCAACCCGCAAGACGAGTTGGCGCTCCGCCGTATCCTGAACACCCCCAAGCGCGGCATCGGCCCGGCCACCGAAACCCAGCTGGCCAGTTTCGCCGAGACCAACGGCATCACCTTCCGCCAAGCCATGCGCGACTCCGGTGGGCTGGGGCTTGGGCCCAAGGTGACCGGCGCCATCCTGAAACTGGCGAACCTGCTCGACTCCGCCGCGCTGATGATGGACCCGGAGAACCCGGCCGGGCCCGCCAACGTCAGCGACCTGCTCACCTACCTGCTCGACGGCAGCGGGCTGCTCAGCGTGCTGCGGGCCAGCCGGGACGCGCAGGACGAGGTGCGGGCGGAGAACATCGAGGAGCTCGTCGCGCAGACCAAGGACTTCAACCGGGAGAACCCCGACGCCGGCCTGGTCGACTTCCTCACCCAGGTGTCGTTGGTCGCCGCCGCGGACGACCTCGACGACGCCTCCGGCACGGTCTCGCTGATGACCCTGCACACCGCCAAGGGCCTGGAGTACGAGGCCGTGTTCCTCACCGGGGTGGAGGAAGGCCTGCTGCCGCACCAGATGTCGGCGGGCGAACCCGGCGGACCGGCCGAGGAACGCCGGCTGTTCTACGTGGGCATCACCCGGGCCAGGCAGCGGCTGTACCTGTCGCTGGCGATGACCCGCGCCCAGTTCGGCGAGGTGAACGTGGCCATGCCCAGCCGGTACCTGCAGGAGATCCCGGCGGCCCTGATCGACTGGAAGCAGTCGCCCGGCATGGCCAACTCCCGCGGCGGCACCCAACCGCGAGCGCTCAACGCGCGCCGAGACGGCGGCGGCGGATACGGCGGCGGAGGCTTCGGCTCGCGCAGCGGCACACCCGGTCAGCTGCCGCCGGCGCCCAAGCCCAAGACGGAGTGGGCCAACCGGATCACCGCGCAGGTGCGCGACAACGGTGACCTCACCCTCAACGCGGGCGACCGCATCCGTCACGTCGACTTCGGTGACGGCCGGGTCAACCAGGTCACAGGTGAGGGCACCAAGCGCATCGCGCACGTGCAGTTCGACACCAGCGGGGCGAAGAAACTCCTGATCAAGGTCGCCCCGATCGAGAAAATCGAGTGACGGCGCCGCCCCCAGACGACTCCGCCGCCGATTCCGCTGACGCCCGCTCCCGGCCAGAGACCCTCCGGCAGTGGGCGTCATCGTTGCGCGCCCTCGACCTGGAGGTAGCGACCCGGGCCACCGTGGCAATGGTCGTTCCCCTGATTGTGCTGGTGCTGGCCGGCCGCATCGACTGGACGGTGTACGCCTCCTTCGGCGGCATGACGGCGCTGTTCGGCCGCAGCGAACCGTACCGGCTGCGGGCACGTTCGGTGAGCGTGGCCGCCGTGGGGATGCTGGGCAGCATCGCCTTCGGCCTCGTGCTCGCCGCCGTCCAGGCGCCGCTCTGGCTGCTCACGGTCGGCCTCGTGGCGGTGCTGGTCTCCGGGGTGCTGCTGGTCAACACGTGGGGGCTGTTCCCGGCGACCCCGCTGTTCTTCGTGTTCGCCTTCACGGTCTGCTCCCAGGTGCCCACCGACCCCGAACAGGTGCTGCCGCGGCTGCTCGTCGGCCTGGCCGGCGCCGTATTCGCCTGGCTCGTGACCATGTCGGGGGCGGTGCTGCGCCGGGCAACGCCCGGGCGCAGGGGCACGCGGTTCAAGGACCTGCCCCGGCAGCCACTCCTGCACCCGACCGCGTACCGCGACGGGCGGGTGTGGTTCTCGATCGGTCAGATGGTGCTCGGCGCCCTCGTGGCCGGCGGGCTGGCGATGCTCGCGGGCATCGGGCATCCGTACTGGGCCGTGGTGAGCGTCGTGGCGGTGCTGCCGCCGCCCGGAGCGCGGCACACCACCTCGCGGGCGTTCCACCGCATCATCGGCACCACCCTCGGCGTGATGCTCACCGCCCTGGTGCTGCTGCCCGGCCCGCCGGTGTGGGTGTTGATCCTGGTCATCGCCGTCGGCCAGTTCGGCGCCGAGATCCTGATCGGCAAGCACTACGGCGCCGCGCTGCTGTTCATCACCCCGCTGGCCCTGACCGTGGCGCACCTGGGCAGCCCGATGCCGGTGTCGGCGCTGCTGGTCGATCGGGTGGTGGAGACCGCGCTCGGCGGAGCCGTGGCCCTGGTCATCGTGCTGCTCAGCCGCGCCGGCCTGGTCAGGGCCGCCGCCCGCCGCTGACCGCACGGCAGCTCGCGCGGGTGCCTTGTCGTCGGGGGAGGACGCAGGTACGGTGTCTGCCATTGGGCGCGACGTGCCGCCGTGCGGCCCCGTGACCGTCAACCATCCGTTCATCGGTGGCAACCCAGCAGGAGGCTCGATCATGACCAGCGATGCAGGCGGCCTGTGGCCGCACGACCCCGAGGCGCTCGACGACAACCGGTCGGTGGATGACCTGGAGATACCCGACGACGACACCGAGGATGATGACGACGTGGTCGACGAGTGGGGCGACGACGCCGACAACCGTGCCGTGGACCTGGACGGCGACGAGTTGGACGACGACGACCTCGATCTCGACCGGTAGCGGGGGTCCCGCTACTTCGGTGATGGGCGCGCGGAGTCCGCGGCGCTCGCCGTGCGACCGCGCAGACGCCGCACGAGCAGTGCGATCGCCCGCCAGCCCAGCAGCAGCACGCCGACCGAGACGAACGTCACGATCACAAAACTGGTCTGCACACCCTGATCGGAGACGACCCTCAAGAGCAGGGCCACGACCACGGTGATCAGCCACACACCCAGCCCGGTCCAGACGATCTGCAGCGGGGTCCGCCAGGCGCGCAGGAACAGCCAGGCCACCACCAGACCGGCCAGGAATGGCCACCAGGTGCCGAGCACTCCCCACAGGCCCTCACCGCCGTGACTGCTGCGGCCGATCATCACGAAGACCAGGAGCGCCGCCGCGTCCAGCCCGGCCGCGAGCGAGATGAGGGCGAGGCTGGCGTTCCGATACGGCATGGGCCCAGAATACCGGGCTGCCCGACGCTCGGGCCGCGCCGTGGGCGCGGATCTGAGAAGGTAGAGTTTGAGATGGTCAGTATCTCTCGACGTCGAGCTAGTTTTCGCGCCGGGGAGCACGACCACCCACACCCCATGCACGGAACGCTATGACGCGGATTGGAAGAGCAGCGTGGATCTTTACGAATACCAGGCCAGAGACCTTTTTGAACAGTACGGTGTGCCGGTTCTGCCGGGCATCATCGCAGACACGCCCGAGGAGGTGCGCGCCGCAGCCGAGAAGCTGGGCGGCGTCGTCGTCGTCAAGGCGCAGGTGAAGGTCGGTGGCCGCGGTAAGGCCGGCGGCGTGAAGGTCGCCAAGACCCCGGATGAGGCCGAAGCCGCGGGGCGCGCCATCCTGGGCCTCGACATCAAGGGGCACACCGTGCACCGGGTGATGGTCGCCGGGGGAGCCCGCATCAAGCAGGAGTTCTACTTCTCGGTGCTGCTGGACCGGTCCAACCGCTCCTACCTCTCCCTCGCCAGCTACGAGGGCGGCGTGGAGATCGAGGTCCTCGCGGTGGAGAAGCCTGGCGCGCTCGCCTACGTCGCGATCGACCCGACCGCCGGCATCGACCTGGCCAAGGCCACGGAGATCGCCATCCAGGCGAAGTTTCCGGCCGAGCTCGTCGACAAGGTCGCCCCCGTCTTCGTGCAGCTCTACAACGTGTTCGCCGGTGAGGACGCCACCCTCGTGGAGGTCAACCCGCTGGTGCTCACCGAAGAGGGCGACATCATCGCCCTCGACGGCAAGGTCACCATCGATGAGAACGCCGGCTTCCGCCACCCCGGCCACGCCGACCTCGAGGACAAGGCCGCGGCCGACCCGCTCGAGGCCAAGGCCAAGCAGAACGACCTCAACTACGTCAAGCTCGACGGCGAGGTCGGCATCATCGGCAACGGCGCCGGCCTGGTCATGTCAACCCTCGACGTGGTCGCCTACGCCGGTGAGAACCACGGCGGCGTCAAGCCGGCCAACTTCCTCGACATCGGCGGCGGAGCATCCGCTGCCGTCATGGCCGCCGGCCTCGACGTGATTCTCGGTGACCCGCAGGTCAAGAGCGTGTTCGTCAACGTCTTCGGCGGCATCACCGCCTGCGACGCCGTGGCGCACGGCATCGTCGGCGCGCTCGCCACCCTCGGCGACGCCGCGAACAAGCCCCTGGTCGTGCGTCTCGACGGCAACAACGTCGACGAGGGCCGCCGTATCCTCAACGAGGCCAACCACCCGCTGGTCACCCTCGCCGCCACCATGGACGAGGGCGCCGCCAAGGCCGCCGAACTCGCCCACGCCGCCCGCTGACCGGCGCCTCGAGCTCAAGGACTAAAGGAAAAACATGTCAATCTTCCTCAACAAGGACTCCAAGGTCATCGTTCAGGGCATCACCGGCGGCGAGGGCACCAAGCACACCGCCCTGATGCTCAAGGCCGGGACCCAGATCGTCGGCGGCGTCAACGCCCGCAAGGCCGGCACCACCGTCACGCACGGCGACGTCGAACTGCCCGTCTTCGGCACCGTGGCAGAGGCCATGGCGGCCACCGGCGCGGATGTCTCCATCGCGTTCGTGCCGCCGGCGTTCACCAAGGACGCCGTCATCGAAGCGATCGACGCCGAAATCGGCCTGCTCGTCATCATCACCGAGGGCGTGCCCGTGCAGGACTCCGCCGAGTTCTGGGCCTACGCCCAGGAGAAGGGCAACAAGACCCGCATCATCGGGCCGAACTGCCCCGGCATCATCACGCCAGGTGAGGCACTCGTGGGCATCACGCCGGCGAACATCACCGGCAAGGGCCCGGTCGGCCTGGTCTCCAAGTCGGGCACCCTGACCTACCAGATGATGTACGAACTGCGCGACCTGGGCTTCTCCACCGCCATCGGCATCGGCGGCGACCCCATCATCGGCACCACCCACATCGACGCGCTCGCCGCATTCGAGGCCGACCCGGAAACCAAGGCGATCGTCATGATCGGTGAGATCGGCGGCGACGCCGAGGAGAAGGCCGCCGCGTACATCCAGGAGCACGTCACCAAGCCCGTCGTGGGCTACGTGGCCGGCTTCACCGCACCGGAGGGCAAGACCATGGGCCACGCCGGCGCCATCGTCTCCGACGGAGCCGGAACCGCACAGGGCAAGAAGGAGGCCCTCGAGGCCGCCGGGGTCAAGGTCGGCAAGACGCCGAGCGAGACCGCGACCCTGCTGCGCGAGGTTCTCGCCGCGCTGTAACCAGACGCACACACGACGAAGGGCCCGCCACACGGCGGGCCCTTTCTCGTGCGCGGGGGCGCGAGTACGATGCCCGCACACGGCGGGTGCCGCCGTCTTCGATGGGAGGGCCATGTCCCGCAACGACGCCACGGTTCCGGTGCGGCCCGAACCGGCCCCGGCCGCAGGCAAGGGTCTGGCCGCCGGCACGCTGGGCCTGTTCGGCTCCACCGTCATCGGCCTGGCCTCCACCGCACCGGTGTACTCCCTGGCGGCGACGCTGGGTTTCGTGGTGCTCGCCGTGGGCGCGCAGGCGCCGGTGGTGTTCGTGATCGCGTTCATCCCGATGCTGCTGGTGGCGTTCGCCTACCGGGAACTCAACCGGGACATCCCCGACTGCGGCACCACGTTCACCTGGGCGACCAAGGCGTTCGGACCGTGGGTGGGCTGGATGGGCGGCTGGGGTGTCGCCGTGGCCGGCATCGTCGTGCTGGGCAACCTGGCGCAGATCGGCGGCATCTACTTCTGGCTGCTGGTGGCGCCGGACCTGGCCGAGAACGCCCTCGTGGTGACGCTCACCGGGGTGGTGTTCATCACCCTGATGGTGTGGGTGAGCTACCGCGGCATCGAGATCGGCGAGAGGTTGCAGAACGTGCTGTTGGCCTTCCAGTACCTGGCGCTGATCCTGTTCACGGTGTTCACGCTGTGGGCGGTCTTCGACGGCAGCGCCCCGGCCGGCTCCACCGTGCCGCAGGCCGAGTGGTTCAACCCGTTCGCGCTCACCTCGTTCAGCGGGCTCGTCGAGGGCGTGCTGCTGGCCCTGTTCATCTACTGGGGCTGGGACACCTGCCTGTCCCTGAACGAGGAAACCAAGGACCCCAAGCGAATCCCCGGCCAGGCGGCTGTGCTCACCACCATCATTCTGCTGGTCACCTACGTGGGCGTCGCCGTCGCGGCCATGGCCTACGCGGGCCTGGGCACGGCAGGCTTCGGGCTGGGCAACGAAGGCAACGCCGACGACGTCTTCTTCGCGCTGAAGGACGCCGTGTTCGGGCCGTGGGCGTGGCTGCTCGTGGCCGCCGTGATGATCTCGGCGGTCTCCTCCACCCAGACCACCATCCTGCCCACGGCCCGCGGCACCCTCGCCATGGCCGTCTACAAGGCCCTGCCGCGCCGGTTCGCCCAGGTGCACCCGCGCTTCCACACCCCGTCCTTCTCCACCCTGATCATGGGCATCGTCGCGGTGGCGTTCTACGTGGGAATGACCCTGGTCAGTGAGAACATTCTCAATGACACCATCCTGTCATTGGGGCTCGCGATCGCGTTCTACTACGCCATCACCGGCTACGCCTGCGTCTGGTACTTCCGGCACGACCTGTTCACCAGTTGGCGCAACGCCTGGATGCGTTTCGTCTTCCCGCTGGTCGGCGCGCTGCTGCTCACCGCGGCGTTCGGGTTCTCGGTGCGGGACATGCTCGACCCGGACTACGGCTACACGGTGCTGTTCGGCGTCGGCGGGGTGTTCGTCGTCGGGGTCGGCTCCCTCCTGGTGGGCGTCGTGCTCATGATCGTCTGGTCGTTCTTCGCCGGGGCCAGGCCCTTCTTCCGCGGCGAGTCGCTCAACCGCGAGACCGCGGTGCTGGTGCCTGACGACACCCTGCCGGTGACCCGGTCGGTGGACGGCGGGATCTAGACCCGGCCAGACCCGGCGGGATCGCGGGGTTTTCGGCCGGAGTGCGGCGGGGTACTGCGAACCCGCAGCCCGGCCACGATAAGCTCCCACCGGATATGAACCGTATAACGACAGCCCTGCTCGCCGCGCTCGAGGCGCTCATTGTCGTCGCCATCGGCGTGGGCATCGCCCTGGTGCCGTTGACCATCCTGTGGGGCACCCACTACGGCCTGGGCATCGACTGGTTCGTGTTCTGGCGCGCCGCGGTGGATGTCTGGCTGATCGGCAACGGGGTGGACCTCACCGTGCTGCTGCCCGTGCAGATGGCGGCCTCGCTCGGCCTGCCCGGCGCCGAAGCGCCATTCACCCTCACCATCGCGCTGCTCGGCTTCGCACTGATCGCGGTGCTGTTCGGCGTGCGCACCGGCCGCCGCGCCGCCGGCACCGACTACAGCCTCACCGCCGCCGGAGCCGCCGTTCTGGCCTACGGTCTGCTGGCCGCGCTGCTCACCTTCTCCGCCGGCACCACAACCGTCACGCCGGCGCCCGTGCAGGGCATCCTGCTGCCCACCCTCGTTTTCGCGGCCGGTGTGCTGATCGGCCTGGCCACCACACCCCGCACGACGCCGCTGCTGCCCGGCTGGCTGGTGCGCCCCGTCACCGACCAGATCGACCGGATCCCGGCCGAGCTGCGCAGCCAGATCGGCGCGGCCCTGCGCGGCGGCACCGCCGCCACCGCCGGCATCCTGGTCGTGGCCGGCCTCGCCGTGACCGTGGCCGTGCTGGCGAACTTCGCCACCGTGATCGGACTGTACGAAACCCTGCAGGCCGACGTCGTGGGTGGCATCGCCCTCACCATCGGCCAACTGGCCTTCATCCCCAACCTGGCCATCTGGGCGGCCAGCTGGTTCGTCGGCCCCGGCATCGCCCTCGGCACCGGCACGAGCGTGTCCCCGCTCGGCACCTCGCTCGACACCGTGCCCGGTCTGCCGCTGTTCGGCGCGCTGCCGCAGGGCACCCTGGAATTCGGTTTCCTCGGCCTGTTGGTGCCCGTGCTCGTGGGCTTCGTCGTGGCGGTGCTCGTGCGCCAGCGCCTCGACACCCGGCCCAACGCCCCGCACGGCACCGTGCGGATGCTCAGCACCGGCGCGCTGATCGGCGTCGTCTCCGGTGTGCTGCTCGGCCTCCTCGCCTGGTGGTCCGCGGGCGCGATGGGTCCAGGCCGACTCGCCGACGTCGGCCCGACCCCCCTGCTGGTCGGTGCCCTCACCGTTGTCGAGGTGGGCATCGCCGCCGCACTCGGTATGCTCGTCGGTGGCCGTCGGGCCCGGAGCACGGATTCGCGCACCGAGGAAGTCTCAACGAAACGGTAGGCTCGAATGGTGCTGTCACTGGTCGTATTGATCTCCGGCGGAGGATCGAACCTGCGCGCGCTTCTCGAAGCGTCCGAGGACGCCGAATTCCCCGCCAGGGTGGTCGCCATCGGCGCCGACCGGGACGCCGGCGGGCTCGAACTCGGCGAGGACTTCGGCATCGCCACCTTCACCGTGCCGTTCTCGTCCTACCCGGACCGCGACGCCTGGGGCGACGCCCTGCTCGAGCAGATCCGGCAGTGGCAGCCAGACCTGGTCGTGCTCAGCGGGTTCATGCGCCTGCTGCCGCCGCGGGTGGTTGCCGCCCTGTCGCCGCACCTGATCAACACCCACCCCGCCTACCTGCCGGAGTTCCCCGGTGCCCACGGGGTGCGCGACGCGCTCGCCGCAGGTGCCAGCCAGACCGGGGCCAGCATCATCGTCGTCGACAACGGAGTGGACGACGGACCGATCGTGAGCCAGGAACGGGTGCCGGTTCTGCCCGGTGACACCGAGGACTCGCTGCACGACCGCATCAAACTCGTCGAACGCCGCCTGCTGGTGCAGGCGGTGCTCGACATCGCCAACGGACACGTCGATCTCAAGGAGCATTCCCCCATATGAGCGGTCACACCAACGCCCGGAGCCTCTACCGCGACCGGGATGTCATTCCCGTGCAGCGCGCGCTGATCTCGGTCTCCGACAAGAACGGCCTGGTCGAGCTGGCCGACGCCCTCGCCGCCGCCGGTGTGGAGATGGTCTCCACCGGTTCCACCGCCGCCACCATCCGCGCGGCCGGCCACGACGTCACGGATGTCGCCGCCGTCACCGGGTTCCCGGAATCGCTCGACGGCCGGGTGAAGACCCTGCACCCGAGTGTGCACGCCGGCATCCTCGCCGACCTCCGCCTCGAGGCGCACGAGAACCAGCTCGCCGACCTGTCCATCGCCGCGTTCCAGCTGGTGGTGGTGAACCTGTACCCGTTCGTGGAAACCGTCGAGTCCGGTGCGGAGCCCGCCGACGTGATCGAACAGATTGACATCGGCGGGCCGGCGCTGGTGCGCGCATCCGCCAAGAACCACCCCAACGTGGCCATCGTGGTGGACCCGGAGAACTACCCGGAGATCATCACGGCCGTCGCCGCCGGCGGCAGCACCCTGCGCCTGCGCCAGAAGCTGGCGTCGCTCGCGTTCGAGCACACCGCCAACTACGACCTGAGCGTCTCCGCCTGGTTCACCGAGAACGTCTACGACCAGTGGGAAGACGACACCGAGGCCCTCGGCGAGGAGATCCTCGACGCGTTCGACGCCATCGTCGGCGCCGACGAGGACGAGGCCGACGCCCTGTTCCCGGCGACCCTCGCGATCGAAGCCACCCGCAGCGCCGTGCTGCGGTACGGCGAGAACTCGCACCAGGCCGCCGCACTCTACCTGGGCGAGGGCGGTCAGGGCATCGCTCAGGCCACGCAGCTGCACGGCAAGGAAATGTCGTACAACAACTACGTCGACGCGGATGCCGCCGTGCGCGCCGCGTTCGACTTCGCCGAACCGGCCGTGGCCATCATCAAGCACGCCAACCCGTGCGGCATTGCCGTGGCCAACCCGAAAGCGCCGGATGCGATCGCCTCGGCCCACCACCGCGCGCACGACTGCGACCCGGTCTCCGCCTTCGGCGGGGTCATCGCCGCCAACCGCGTCGTGACGCTGGGCATGGCCGAGACGGTCAGCCAGATCTTCACCGAGGTGCTGGTGGCCCCCGGCTTCGAGCCGGCCGCGTTCGAACTGCTCAGCGCCAAGAAGAACATCCGCCTGCTGGAGCTGCCGTCAGACTACCGCCGGTCGTCGCTGGAGCTGCGTCAGATCTCCGGCGGCCTGCTCGTGCAGGAAACCGACACCTTCGACGCCCTCGACACCGACGAGTGGCGCCTGGTCTCGGGCCCCGAGGTGGATGCCGCCACCCGCGCCGACCTTGAGTTCGCCTGGAAGGCCTGCCGCGCGGTGAAGTCCAACGCGATCCTGCTCGCGCACGCCGGCGCATCCGTGGGTGTGGGCATGGGCCAGGTCAACCGGGTCGACTCCTGCCACCTGGCCGTCAGCCGGGCGGGGGATCGGGCCGAGGGCGCCGTGGCCGCGTCCGACGCGTTCTTCCCGTTCGCCGACGGCCTCGAGGTGCTGCTGGAGGCCGGCGTCACCGCGGTCGTGCAGCCCGGCGGGTCGGTACGCGACGAGGAGGTCATCGCCGCGGCGACGGCCGCCGGAGTGTCGATGTACTTCACCGGTGAGCGCCACTTCTTCCACTGACCCGGCTGAAGGCCGGCGCGACCCTGGTCGGTAGGGGCTGGCGGGTTTCCCGTGGGACCTGCAATGATGGGAGGTCAACGTGACATCGCCGTTACAGTTTTTGCAGACTTGTTTCGAAAGGCCACGATGTTCGACCTCTGGGGAATCTCCCTGCCCGCGTTCCCGGTTGCCATAGCGACGGCCATTCTCGCCGCTCTGGTGATCACTGCCGTCGCCGCGCTGATCTTCCGCCTGATCGGCCGGCGCCGGGAATGGGCCCGGGTGCTCGTGCAGCGGGTGCGAGTGCCGTTCCGCATCGTGGTACTCGTCGGGGCCCTCTGGCTCGCCGTGGGCGGATATCTGGAGACGTCTGACCAGGTCGACCAGATAGTGGGCTTCACGTTCCGTGCCCTGTTCATCGCGGCAGCGACCTGGCTGGTCTGCGCCCTGCTGTACTACGGCGAAGCGATCGCCGCCACCCACTACAGGGTCGATGTGCGCGACAACCGGGTCGCCCGCCGGGTGCGCACTCAGTTGCGGATGCTGCGCCGAATCGGCGTGGTGATCATCATCGTCTGCGCGATCGGCACCGTGCTGCTGAGCATCCCGGGCGCCGCGACGGTGGGCGCGAGCCTGTTCGCTTCCGCCGGCCTGCTCAGCGTCGTGGCGGGCCTTGCCGCCCAGTCCACCCTGGCGAACATCTTCGCGGGCATGCAGCTGGCGTTCAACAACGCCCTCCGCGTCGACGACGTTGTGATCGTCGAGGGGGAGTGGGGCAAGATCGAGGAGATCACGCTCACCTACATCGTCGTGCACATCTGGGATGACCGGCGCATGGTGCTGCCGTCGACGTACTTCACCACCACCCCCTTCCAGAACTGGACCCGGCACAACAGTGAGCTGCTCGGCCAGATCGACTTCGACCTGGACTGGCGAGTCAACCCCGCCGCGATGCGCGAAGAGCTCAACCACATCGTGGAGAACACCGATCTCTGGGACCGCAGAGCCGTTGTGCTCCAGGTGACGGATGCCGTTGGCGGCTTCGTGCGCGTGCGGGTGCTGGTGACCGCGCAAGACGCCCCCACCCTCTTCGACCTGCGCTGCCTGGTGCGCGAGAACCTGATCGACTGGGTCAACGCAGAGAACCCCGAGGCGCTGCCGCTGAGCCGCGTGGAGGTGCGCCAGGAGGCCGAGGCCACGCCGAAGCGTCCGTCCGGCCGCGCGCGCAAGCCCGAACGCCAGGTGATCGAGCCGGTCGGCCTGTTCTCCGGCGACGAGAGCGGCAAGGAGCGGGCCCAGCAGTTCACCGAATCCATCGCCGTTCAGGACTGGGAAGACGCCCCGGACTCCCTCCCGGCACCCCGCTAGCCCCGCCCCTTCGGGGGCGCATAACTCCTGCAGAATCCTGCCCGGGATGGGCACTTCCGCGTGATTGCGGCATCCGTTGTTCGGTGCCGATGAGAATTGCAGGAGTTATGCACCGCGGCGGTCAGGCCAGGGCGCCGGCCACCACCGTGGCGAAGATCGGCCGCGGGTCGGTGTTGTCGTGCCGGGCGATGCGGTGGAGCAGCAGCCCCTCGAAGCAGGCGGCGATGGTCTCCGCCGCGGCCCGCGGATCCCGGGCGCCCAGTTCGGCCAGCGCGGTCACGATCCCGGCCGCCAGGGTGGCTCGTCCTCTGGACAGCACCTCACGCAGCTCGACGTTGTGACTGGCCTCCAGGAAGAGCACCAGTCTCGCCGCGGTCAGGTCCCGGTTCTGCTGGGTCGTCACCTCGAGCAGGCCGCACATCGCGTCGATCAGTTCGGCCGGGGAGCGCGGGGTGAATGCCGCGCGGACCGGGGTGAGTTCCTGCGCCAGAATCCAGTCGGCCACCCCGATCAGCAGGGCGTCACGAGTGCGGAAGTAGTTGGACGTCGACCCCTTCGGCAGCCCGGCCCGTTCATCGATGCGAGCGTGCGTGAGCGCTCGCAGCCCGCCGGTGGCGAGCAGATCGATCGCGGCCTGCAGGACGCGCACTCGAATCGGGGTCATTTTCCCACTATAGACATAGTGGACGGCGCACTATGTCCGTAGTATTCTGGGCGTATGGGTGCGATGAAGCCCTCGGGCAGGTTCAGTCATGGCAGCGCAGCCGCTCCCGACACCAACGGGCGGCTCCCTGAACTCGCCGGTGTCCGGCACCGGTTCCTCGATCTTCCCGGCCTACGGATGCACGTGGCCGAGGCCGGCGACGGCCCGCCGCTCCTGCTGTTGCACGGATTCCCGCAGCACTGGTGGGCCTGGCGGAAGGTGATTCCCGGCCTGGCCGAGCACTACCGGGTGATCTGCCCCGACCTGCGCGGAGCCGGCTGGACCGACGCCCCGCCCAACTGCTACACCAGCGAACAGCTCGTGGCCGATGTGATGGCGCTGCTCGATGAGATGCGGCTCGAGAAGGTGGACATCCTGGGCTACGACTGGGGCGGCATGGTCGGCTTCCGGGTGTGCCTGGCGCACCCGGACCGGGTGCGACGGTTCGTGGTCCTGGCCGCGCCGCATCCGTACCCCGACCTTCACCTTCGAGCGCTCCTGTACATCTGGCGGGTCTGGCCGATGTTCGCCGTCGCCATGCCCGGGCTCGGGCGCCGGCTGCTGCAGAGCGGTCGGTTGCCGCGCTGGTTGATGACGAGCGACACGAGCGATCCGGCGGTCTTTTCGCCAGACGACCTCGACGCCTTCGTGTCCCGGCTGAAGGATCCGGCCAGGGCGGCCGCCGGATCGGAGCTCTACCGAAGCTTCATTCTGGCCGAGGCGAAGCGCAGCAGCGCCGGCGCCTACCGCGGCACCCGCCTGACGACACCGACGCTCTCGCTCTACGGCACCGTTCTCTACGGCAACACCAACCAGTCCGTGACGCAGCCGGAGATTCTCGGCGGCTACGAGGACTACGCCGACGACCTCACGCAGGAGCATGTTCCCGGCACCGGCTACTACATCGCCGAGGAGCGGCCGGATGTGGTGGTCAGGCGCACGCTCGAGTTCCTCTCCGCCCGGTGACCCCTCCCCGGCGTCGCCCTCGGCAGCCGAGCCTACTGTTCCCGATGCGGACAATTGCGTCCGGTGTGCCGGACGCAAATGTCCGATTTCCCTCTGCGTCAGGCTGCTTGTGAGTCAGTTCACGATCAGTAGGAGGCAGAGTGATGTCGATAACCCCAGGCTTCA
>NZ_JAIEUL010000016.1 GCF_019599185.1 Cryobacterium inferilacus
GGCCATGAACCATGGTCCCAAACCCCGGGTTAACCCGCCGGGACCAACACTCGAAAAAGCAACACGCTCTATAGCGGGCGCATCCAGCCATACGAGGTGCAGCGAAGCCGGCACCCGGGACCATCCGCCCGCGTTAGCAGCCTTACTAGGAGGGGAGCAGCGTCGGCAGGATGGTGGCGTAGCGGAGCAGGAACTCGCGCTCGTCAAGTTTCTTGCGGCGCAGCCACCCCGTGACCTCGTTGTTGTGTTTGCTCGCGTTGCACGACGGACAGGCGGGAACCACGTTCTCGAGGGTGTACCGGCCGCCACGAGAGATCGGCATGATGCAGTCCCGCTGCAGGGCCGGGCTCTCTGCTTGGCAATAGGCACATCCACCCCACGCGGCGAGGAGGTCGGCCCACTCTTCGGCGGTGAGGTCGTTGTCGACGCGGGCGAGTCGCCCTTTCCGGCGCTTGGCATACCGCGCCCGCGCTGCGGGGGAAGCAGCGGAGAACTTGCGGCGAGGGGGCACGACTCTACGGTACTCCGGCGGGCGCATCCGCCGTGCGGTGTCGGCGCGTGCAGGTGGTGGTCACACACGCCTCGGCTATCGCGGGGCGGCATCCGTGTGGGTGGAGACCCGAGCCAGGATCGCGCCGTGCGGCCGGTATCCCTGCCCGGTGCGCGTGTGGGTCTCGATGACGTCGAAGTGAGCGGCCCGCAGCTCGTCACTGAGCGCGTCGACGGGCCAGCGATAGGCGGTCGTGATGGCATGCTCAAACTGTTCGAGAACCGGGCCTTCGAAAAAGCCGAGCAACAGTTCGCCGCCCGGCTGCAGCACCCGGGCGAACTCGGCCAGAGCGTGGCGCAGGGCGCTCGGCTCATGGTGAATGAGCGAGTACCAGGCCAGCACGCCCGCCACCGTGCCGGATGCCTCTGGAAGCGCGCCGATGTCGCCGATCTCGAAGCGCACCCCCGGATGCGCCCGCCGGGCATGGTCGATGAAGCTCGGCACCAGGTCCACACCTCGCACCTCGACCCCACGCTCGGCGAGATGCCCCGTCCAGTGCCCGGGCCCGCAGCCGGCATCGATCACCGGGCCGTCGAGCCGATCGGCCCACCCGGTGACCAACTGCAGATCCAGTGGATGCACCGACGTCATCGAGCCCAGCTTCTCCGTGTACTCCGCCGCACGGCGGGTATACGCGGCAGTGATCTCGAAAGCCATGGGGTTGAGCCTAGGTGCCACGCACTCGTCAGGCCCACAGGGGATCCTGTTCGCCAGACCCTAGTCGTCGATGACCGCGCGGCCCTGCCGGCTCAGTTCGGCCAGGCCGTCGCGCATGGCCTGCACCTGTTCGGGCGAATGCCCCTCCCAGTCCGTCAGTTCGCCCACGACCTTCACGGGTTCGCGGGTGCGGTACGACCGGGTGGGGTTGCCCGGGAATTTCTTGTCCGTCACATTGGGGTCGTCCTCGAGAGCGCCCGTGGGTTCGACAATGTAGATCCGCCCCGGCCCCTCACCGGCGGCCAGCTCGGCACCCCAGACCGCCGCATCCAGGGTCTGGGTCACGTACACGTGATTCGCCGTTCGACCGGTTTCGAAGTTGGACCCGCGCCCGGGCACCAGCAGCTCACCGACAGGCAAGTGCGCCTTGGTGCCGTGCAGCATCGCGCCCGATTCGTGGACTTCGAAGGGGATGGGACCGTTCGTTGTGCTCACCGCTTCCGAAATTCGGGCGCCGCTCGGCGCGCCGGAAAGTCATCTTCTCGTCAGTCTCCCATGACGATCCGACAACGGTCGAGGACGGGACGTCAAGTCGTCTGACTTTGAGACGATCAAATCCTGATACGGTCGAGCCATGCCCGCCCGACACCCCACCCCAACCACGGATGCCACCACCGAGATCGACTGGTCCTCCGACGGCATCGAGACCGAGCTGGGCTGGGCGCTCACGGCCATGTACCAGGGCTACTCCCGGGCCGGCAGCGTCGCCGTGGCCGATGTGCCCGGCGGCCCCCGCGGCTACCAGGTGCTCGTGGCCATCACCACCGAAGAGCCCACCTCGCAGCTCGCGCTGGCCCACCGGCTCGGCATCGACAAGACCGCCATGACCTACATCATCGACGCGCTCGAGACGGATGCGCTCGTCGAGCGCCGCCCCGACCCGCGCGACCGGCGCATCCGCCAGGTGTACCCCACCGAGGCCGGCCAGACCCTGCTGGCTACCTCCCGCGTCGCTCTCCGCACGGTGGAGACCGCCCTCATGGGCGGCCTCACCCCCGACGAGCAAACCCAACTGCGGCAGCTGCTGGCCAAGGCCGCCCTCGGCGCCGGCGACACCGCCGCCCGCCTGCCCGGCACCAGCCACGACTCCAACCTGCCGGTGCCCGCCCCCGAGCGATCCCGCCGCCGCCCCACACCCTCGACAGAAACAGAGACCCGCTCATGACCACATCCGTTCTCGTCGCCGGCGCCACCGGCGACCTCGGCCAGCGCATTGTGCGCGACCTGCTCACCCACGACACCCGCATCCGCGTGCTCACCCGCCCGGGCAGCGGCACCGCCGCCGCCCTCTACGGCGCCAACGACCGCATCGACATCGTCACCGCCGCGTACACCGACCCAGCTGCGCTCACCACGGCCGTCACCGGCACCGACGTGATCGTGTCGGTCGTGAGCGGAACCCGCCCGGTGATCGTCGACGCGCAGCGCGCGCTGCTGGCCGCAGCCGTGGCCGCCGGCGTGCCCCGCTTCATCCCCTCCGACTACTCGTCGGACTACCGCCAGATCGCCCTGGGCACCAACCGCAACTTCGAGCTGCGCCGCGAGTTCGCCGCCGACCTCGACGCGGCCCCGATCAAGGTCACCTCTGTTCTCAACGGCGCCTTCGCCGACATGCTCACCGGCACCGCGCCGATGATCGCGTTCGGCCGCCGCAAGGTCATGTACTGGTCCTCCGCCGACCAGATCCTCGACTTCACCACCAAGGACGACGTTGCCCGGGTGGTGGCCCTCGTGGCCCTCGACGCCGACGCGCCCCGGGTCGTGGAGATCGCCGGCGACCGGGTCACCGCCCGCAGCGTGGCCCAGACCATGTCGGAGCTGACCGGCACCCCGTTCAAACTGCAGTTCGCCGGCACCACCGGCACCCTGTCGCTGCTGGCCAAGGCCGTGCGCCGCTTCTCCAAGACCACGGATGCCGCCTTCCCCGCCTGGCAGGGCATGCAGTATTTCGTGAGCATGTTCAGCGGCCAGGCGCAGCTGCGGCACGTGGACAACGACCGCTACGGCGACTATGACTGGACCAGCGTGCGCGACGTGCTCGCGGTGCACCTCGCCGGCCAGGGGTCAGCATCCCCGTCTACCGCGCTGAAGTAGACGGTTCGGCCCGGGTGCGGTCATGCACCCGGGCTGTCACCGCCAGCAGCAGCTCGGCGGTAGCCGCTTAGGCGCCGATCCAGTCGCCGTTCGAGTCACTCTCGTAGTCAGTGACACCGGAGTCGATGATCGTGACGGTTCCGCTCTTCATTACGGTCATCTCCACGAAGGCGAACGTGTCGATCGTGCCGTCGGACTCGATGGGGAAGTTGAATGTGTCTGTGCTGCCGTCGTCGTACGGATCAGAGGCGCACGACAGCACGAACGTCAAGGTCTTGGAATCGTCCGAGATGTACCGGCCGAGCTCCGGGTCGGATGCGTCGAGGTCGTCAACAGGAGTCGCCTCCAGCGTCGACCAGGCGGGCTCGGCCGAATACGGTGCCTGCTGCAGGTTCTCGACAATCTCGCCCACCTCGGCGGCGCCGCCCGGGGCCGCCGACTCGGCTTCCTCCACGGTCTCAACGCCGAACTCCCGCATCAAGACGCTCTCGAGTTCATCCTCGCCCTGGGCGGCGTATTCCTCTTTCGTCATCGAGGGCTGGCCCAGTGTGTCGAGGCCGTCTCCGCGATAGTCGATCGCCAGATCGACTGCGCACGCCTTGGACGAGTCCAGCTTGCGTGCCTTCGCCGTCACCTCGCCCACCAAGACGCCGTCGGCATCGGAGCCGGCCGCCTCGAGGAGCGCCTCCGGAATGCGGATGGTCAGCTCCTCGTCGGAACCCCAGGAGGGAGTCTGGAATTCGAAGTCACCCTCCACCGGAGCCCCGTCAACGGACAGGCCCTCTTCGACGCCGTCACCCCGTGGGGTGGTGGAACAGCCGGCAAGCAGCAGCACTGTCGTTGCCGCCAGAGCGGCGGCGAGCATGGTTGTCTTGTTCAAAGTCTGCATATATTCGTCCATGCCTGGAAACCAGACATGTTCCCCCTAATATCGTCCCCGTGGCGATCCGCCGTTCCGCGCGGAACGGCCACCACGAATGATCCTATCGAGGTGGGGAATACCGCTTCCCGAACTTGCAGCCGGCGGGACCACTCGCGTTCGCTGCCGCCGCGAAAGCCTGTGCCTGTGCTGCACGGCCGAACGCCTACGGCGCAGGGAGCGGGTTTTTCGTGCGCGAGGTTGTTCTGTATCGGCCTGGCGGCAGGGAGCGTTCGCGGTGAAAAGCGCGACTGAAGGCATAGACGGAGGTGTAGCCCACGTCGGCGGCGATCGTCTCGAGGGTGTCGTCGGTGTCGCGGAGCCGGTGGGCTGCAAGATTCATCCGCCATCGGGTGAGATACTCGCCGGGCGTTGTGCCCGTGAATGTCGCGAAGCGGCGGGTAAGAGTCTGCTTGGATGTTGCGACCGCGCGCGCCAGAGATTCCGTTGTCCACGGGTGCCCCGGCGCGTCGTGAATCCTGGTGACAGCCTGCAGTAGCAGCGGGTCGCGGAGGACTCCCCACCAGGAGGTGTCGGCTGTGGGCGCGGCGGCAAGCCAGGTGCGCAGGATCTCGACGAGGAGCACGTCGACGAGCCGGTCGAGGATCAGGTCGGTCGCGAGTCCCGGCCGGGCGAGTTCTCGTCCTAGGAATCGAACGATATCGGTCAGGTTCGGTTCGAGCTGCTGGGCTCGGAAGTGGATCAGGGGCGGTAGAAGCGCGAAGACAGGCGTGGATCCAGCCGGATCGTGCGAGTACGACGCGCCCAGGATCTGGGTCTGCACCTCACCGTCCCCGAGGAGGAGCGTCTCTCCCAAGCGCCGCGCTTGGTCCGCGGCGGCGACGTCGCATGAGTGGATGGCGGCGCCTGGAGTACTCGACAGGGTGTGTGCGGCACCCGTCGCAAGGATCACGATGTCGCCGGTCATCAACAGCTGCGGGGCGGCATCCTCGATGGTGAGATACGCGATACCGGCCGTAACGGCGTAGACGACGGCGTCTCGATCGCGAACCCATTCGACGCCCCAGTCGCCGGCCCCGGCAATGCGGGCTCCCGCGCTGCCTCGGACTCCCGAGACCTTGAGCACTTCCGAGAGAACATCCATCTCATGACCCTACGGCGGCCAGTCTAGGAGAGCCAGTTTTCAAGGCGCGACGGTTCTTTCGGATATTTTTCTGTCCCACTCTGGCATTGAGTGGATCACGTGACCCTCTTAGCGTTATGTGTGCCCCGAGCGCACGCTCTGTGGCAGAACGCCCATAGAAAGTAGAAATCATGAGTACAACCGAAGACACCGTCCCCGATGGGCTGATGCCCGCCGATGTGCTGGCCTCCTCGACCCCGGTAGCTGTCTACGGCTTCGCCCGCGCGAAGGCGGGTAAGGAGCAGGAACTCGAAGACGCGATCCGAGCGATCATTCCGAGCGTTCGCGCCGAACAGGGCTACGAACAATATTCGGTACACACCACGAAAGAGCAGCCGGGAGCGTTCGCGTTCTATGAGCGCTGGTCATCAGGCCCTGACATCGCCCGCCACGTCCAGCAGCCCCACATGCAGGACTACTTCGGCAAGCTCGCCGACCTTGTGGAGGGCGACCTCGAAGCCGAATGGCTCTGGCCCCTGCGCGACTAACCAGCTTTGACGCCCCGGGGGAGGGGGGACCCTGGTACTACCTTGCCCTTCCATATCGAGACCGGAGACTGATGTGTCGGTGCGGCGGGGCTCGTAGCGTCGTAGGTGGACGAAAGGCCTGCAATGAATCGAGTTCCCTCCGTGACCAAGCGCCATGGCGCCCCGCCGCCCGGCGACAGGGCATCCGGCATCCGCCCCGTGTTTCGTCACGCTCAACCTGGTGCACGCTTGCGTCAGTCGGCGCCGGTCGCGGCGGGGCTGGCCCTGGTGCTCGGTTCCGCACTGCTGGTCGCATGCTCGCCAGTCGTACCCACCCCGGAGCAGCGGATCACGACGGCCCTTAGCCCCGCATCCGACGAGCTCAGCACTATCGTCGCCGGGTTCGCCCCCGAGGGCTGCACCGATGCCTCGCTGCCCGTCACGGTCGAAGAGCAGCGCCTGACGGCCGTTCTTCCGAACGAGGCCGATCCGTCGCAGCCCGCGGACCGTACGTTCGCGCGCGCGATGGTCGAGGGCGCCGGATTCGGGGAGTTCACCGCTGCCTTCGCCGACGCGGTCTGCGCACAGGGGTCGCTTGCCGACGCTCAGACCGCTGTCGAGGGACTGGGCACCCTGCTGTGGCAGGATGCTGTCGACCGAGTTCAAGCGACGGACGGCGTCACCGGGGACCTGCCGGCGAGCGACGACCGACCGTTGTACTGGGCGCGGCTGGAGGCCATGTCCGTGCTGCATCAGTGGAGCCCGGACTTCGAGCTCTCGACCCAGGAACGTGGGGTGATGGTTGATGCCTTCGACCGGGCGGCCCGCGGCATGCGCGACGTCGATCTGCCGGCCGGCGACCAGGTGGTGGGGGTGCTGGTCAGCGGATTCGATCCCTTCACTCTCGACGGCGGCGCCACGGGCAGCGCGGCGGGAACAACCGGCAATCAGATTCGCCACGGCAATCCGTCCGGCGCGACCGCCCTGGCCATTGACGGTACGACGACGACGGCTCCCGATGGCACCACGGTGCACTACGAGGCGTACACACTGCCCGTGAACTACCCCGAGTTCGAGCGCGGATATCTGGACGACACCGTGGGGCCGCTGATGGAGGCAGGCGACGACCGGTTGGATGCGTCCATCACCCTGAGCCAGGCTGGTGGGTCGCAGTTCGCGCTGGAGCAATGGAACGGCCGCTACCACGGCGACGTTGCCGGCAACGACAACTTTGCGCCATGCCCGCCTGCCGGTTTGACCGGCGCCCCGCAGCTAGCGAAGGACAATCCTGGCTGCAACACCCAGGTTCTGGAGCGTTGGGGCGGCGGCGACACCGTGGCGGATCCGCCACAGTGGACCGCATCGACGCTGCCGATCGAGCAGATGATCGTGGCGCGCACCGGTTCGGATGTTCCTCGTCCGCCGGGCGATACGTGGGAAGACGAGTCGGTGGCGTTCGGCGTGCTGTGGAATACGAACTACCGGTACTTTCCGAGTTGCGATTCGAATGAGGAAAAGGAGACTTCCCAGCGCGAGGACGCCTACCCGCCCGCCCTCGAGCCGACGCCCCCACCCGAGGACTCCTGCGCGCGCAGTGGCGGAGGCGGTACCTATCTGTCGAATGAATCGGCCTACCGCAACACCTTGCTGCGCGATCGGGCGGGGCTCGACATCCCGGCGGGGCACATCCACACGCCCGACATGCAGAACTTCCACACCGAGTTCGCCGTGACGGATGCGACGTTCGAGGCGTGGCGTGATGCCATCGTCGCCCAGACGCGCGAGCTCATCGCGGTGGTGGGGACACACAGCTGACATCGTCGGTCGTTCTTGGTTCGCGTAGCGACCATGAATGACGCGGATGCGGTCTGCACGCTCACCCCCTCCATCACCCCGATCGTGCGGGGAGACCGGACCTCAACGGATGAGCGCCGCCGTCAACTCCCGGCGGTCGCCCGAGCGCGTCCCTTGAGCGCCGCAATGACGTCGCTCTTCGCATCCGCGTAGTCGTTCATGTCGTCCCAGCGCCTGTTGAGCAGAGACCTCTTGGTGCTCTCGTACAGCGCGCGGTCGCCAGCATCCAGGCGCAGGTGATCCCGGAGCAGCAGGTACTCGCCGACGGCCGCAGCCCCGCGCTCGTAGAGGTGCACGTGAACGTCGCGTGCCGGGGTGCGAACCATGCGGTGACCGGGCTCCCGCACGCGCAGTTCGTATCCGGCAGCGACGAGCTGATCGAGGTAGTCCTCCTCCGCGGTGATGTCCGCCACCGCGACCACGATGTCGACGATCGGCTTCGCGGCCAGCCCGGGAACGGAGGTGGAACCGATGTGTTCGATCGTGGCGGCCGCGGACGCCAGGGCGTCCCGGATCCGCGTCTCATGCTCCAGATAGACAGCTGGCCACCGGTCGTCGTAGGTGTGCAGCGTGACGGCGACAGCCTCGGGGCCTCCCACGAGCTCGGTTGCCGTGACATCTGGGCGCCGGGGAGTGCCGTTGTTGCTCATACGGATATCTTTCCAGGGAGTAGTGCTCGGGTTGGTGCGGGACTGTGGTCTAGCCAGGAAGGCACACCGCAACTTCGAGCTGCGCCGCGAGTTCGCCGCCGACCTCGCCGCGGCCCCGATCCAGGTCAGCTCCGTGCTTAACGGCGCCTTCGCCGACATGCTCACCGGCACCGCGGCGATGATCGCGTTCGGCCGCCGCAAGGTCATGTACTGGTCCTCCGCCGACCAGATCCTCGACTTCACCACCAAAGACGACGTCGCCCGGGTGGTGGCCCTCGTGGCCCTCGACGCCGACGCGCCCCGCGTCGTTGAGGTCGCCGGCGACCGGGTCACCGCCCGCAGCGTGGCCCAGACCATGTCGGAGCTGACCGGCACTAAGTTCACGCTGCAGTTCGCCGGCACCACCGGTACCTTGTCGCTGCTGGCCAAGGCCGTGCGCCGCTTCTCCACGGCCACGGACGCCGCCTTCCCCGCCTGGCAAGGCATGCAGTACTTCGTGAGCATGTTCAGCGGCCAGGCCCAGCTGCGGCACGTGGACAACGACCGCTTCGGCGTGCACGACTGGACCACGGTGCGCGACGTGCTCGCTGCGCACCTGGCCAGTCAGGCCCCAGCATGACGGCCCACGATGAGCGCGGCGGCTACGTACCGATCACACGAGGTTCGGGCGGTCAGCCCGCTCACCGCACGCCGTTCGACATTGCCAGCCTCTCGGTGACCGGGCTGGTCATCGTCTGCGAGCTCGATGATCCGGTTCCCGAGAACTCCAGGCCTTCCATGAGCATGAAAATCACCCAGTATTTGCGCCTCTCCGACCAGTCGATGATTCGTCTCGATATGGATCGTGGAGTGTCTTCTTCCCAGCACGGGCGCAGTGGGACTGTCTCCTGGAAACGCTCCTCAGCCCACGTGATCGCCGAAGTTCTCGCCTTGGTGAAGGGGGATGATGCTGCGAAACCGGATTCCTTTCCGTGGGAGGACTACGCGGAAGCCGCACGCCTGCGGGGGATCGCGGTCGACGCCGAGGTGCTGCGCGACCTCCGGCACACGGTGCTGCTGTCAGACGAGCTCGCCTCAATCTACGAGTTCTAATCGGCGACATACGTCTCTGCGCCGGCCGCTCTCGGTGCCCGCACCGGCATGAGCTACCGGGGGGAGGAACCGACGGCGTTGTTGCGCTGCCGCGCAGGCCGTCAACCCCGGGACACTGTCCGGGGCCTTCCGTGCGCCCCTTCTGGCTGGATGAGTTCGCTCTAGCGGGATCATCCGGCCAGACGAGATGCAGCGAGGCCCTCGGGGCATGCGCCCAGGAGCGAATCAGCAACCCGCGCTCGTCACGGTGCTGCGCCGGCGGTCCCGGGCGCCGGCGGTGCCGCGGTACTCCGTTGGTGCTGGGCCAGCCCGAGCACGGGGAAGAACAGCACCGAGAGCATGCCGGCGGCCACCAATGCGGCCGCGAGGGCCGACGTCAGCAGGCCGGTGTCGGTGCCGATGGTGGTGACGGCCACGATCACCGGCAACCCGGTGGCGCTGAAGAACACGATCGCGCGCTTGTCGGCGCGACTGGAGCCCACCGGCGCGGCCAGCAAGCCGGGCAGCCCCCGAACCAGCACCAACAGCACCAGCAACACCGGCAACAGCACGAGCGCCGTCGGGTCGCCCAGCAGCGCCGGGAGGTCGAAGGTGAGGCCGGTGTTCACGAAGAAGATCGGCACCAGGAAGCCGAACGCGATGGCGTCGAGCTTGATCTCCACCACGTGCCGGTCGGCCGGCTGGGCGTGGGCCACGAACACCCGCCAGAGCACGCCGGCGGCGAAGGCGCCCAGCAGCATGTCGAGCCCGAGCACCACGCTGAGCACCACCAGCGCGGCGATGATCAGCACCACCAGACGGATGGCGAGCTGCCCGCTGGTGTGCAGGGTTGCGGAGATCAGCCGGTTCAGCCCGGTGTATTTGCCGCGGGCGGCGACGGTGATCGCCAGGGCGGCGATCACGGCGAAGCCGAGCAGCACCACCGCGGCCAGGCCCGGGTTGCGGCCGCTGAGAAACAGTGAGATCGCCAGCAGCGGACCGAACTCCCCGGCGGCGCCGACGGCGATCACCGCGGTGCCGAACGGGGTGTGCAGCTCGCCGGCATCCCGCAGCACCGGCAGGAGGGTGCCCAGCGCCGTGGAGCCCAGGGCGATGCCCACGATCACCCCCGCCTCCAACGTGGGGGTGAAGGCGATCGCCACGGCCAGGCCGGCCGCCAGCGAGATCGCCCAGCCCAGGGCGGCCCGGGTGAGCGGGCGCCCCCGGATGACCGCGAAGTCGATCTCGGTGCCGGCCATGAAGAACAGCATCGCCAGACCGAAATCGGCCAGCGCAGTGGTGAACTCGTCCGGCTGCACCCAGCCCAGCAGACTGGGGCCGAGAATGATGCCGAGCAGGATCTCGAACACCACAATCGGAACCTTCACGACGCGGCCGACGACCGTCGCGATCAGGGATGCGGCGACGGCGATCAGCGGCACCACCAGCAGGGCGAGGGAGAGCGAATTCACCTGATCTGACCCCCGTGTCTTCTGCCCGATGACCGGCAGTGTGCCATGGGCCGAACCGGATGTGAAGGCTGCGCCGCACCTGGCGGGCCGGGTGGGGGCGCACTGAAGCGGGGGTGTGCCCGATGATGCCAGCACCGACCAGGCTCGGGCCGCCGGGTCGGGAGACCTGATCCTCGGGTCCATCGTCGACCTGGCCGGTGCTCTCCGGGGCAAGGCCGTTCCGGCGGCGCGACTATCGTCGTTCACCGGCCCGGGCCTGGGCGCCTCGCCCAGTTGGAACGTGTTCTGCGCCGACGACGCCCTCGCGTTCACGCCCTCCTTTTCGGTGGTCGGCGACCTGCGCCTGCGCATCGCCGAGACCGACCTGCGCGACGTCGGGGACGGCATCCGCGGGGCACCGGCGGGGTTATTCACGCAAGACGGCGACCCGGCGCGCCGCTCTGCAGCGGATGGTCGCCACCCTCGCCGCCGCGGGGTTCGAGGCCCTGGTGGGGCACGAGATCGAGTTCGTGCTGATGGATGCCGTCTCCGCCGGTACCTATACGGCCTACGGGGTCGGTTCCCTCGGTGCGCAGTACGGTTTCGTGACGGACCTGCTCGAGGCCGCCGCCGGCGCCGGGCTGCCCATCGAGCAGGTGCACGCGGAGTACGGCCAGAACCGGTTTGAGGTCTCGGTGGCGCCGGCCGGCCCGGTGCGGGCAGCTCAGCCACCTGCCCAGCGTCATGGCCGTGTTCGCCAGCTCGCCGGTGTCGCACCTAGGCCTGCGGCCGGGCATGTGGTTCGGGGGTGCACTGCTGCTGGGGACTGGAGAACCGGGAGGCGGCCCTGACGTTCTGCGCCGCCACGGCCGGCAACCCGCGCGGCGCCCACCTCGAGGTGAAGCCGATCGACCCGTCGGCCAACCCGCACCTCAGCAGCACGGCCATTCTGGGCGCGGCCCTGGCCGGTATCCGGGCGCGCTCGCCGCTGCTCACAGAGGTGCGGGTCAATCCCGCCAAACTCAGCGACGCGGATGCGCACGCCGCCCAGCTCGCCCTGCTGCCGACGTCCCCGACCGAGATGCTGCGGATGCTGGCCTCCTCGTCCCTGGCCACCGAGATTTACGGCGAGCAGAGCGACGAGGCCACGACCGAGCGGCTGCGGTTCGTCTGGAGCGCCTGATCGGGCCGGGCCTTGTCCAGGACGACGTCGCCCGGGTGGTCGCCCTAGTGGCCCTCGACCCCGACGCGCCCCGCGTCGTGGGGATCGCCGGCGACCGGGTCACCGCCCGCAGCGTGGCCCAGACCATGTCGGAGCTGACCGGCACACCCTTCAAACTGCAGTTCGCCGGCACCACCGGCACCCTGTCACTGCTCGGCAAGGCCGTGCGGCGTTTCTCCGCGACCACGGATGCCGCCTTCCCCGCCTGGCAAGGCATGCAGTACTTCGTGAGCATGTTCAGCGGCGAGGCGCAGCTGCGGCACGTCGACAACGACCGCTACGGCGACCACGACTGGACCTCAGTGAGGGACGTGCTCGCTGCGCACCTGGCCAGTCAGGCCGAGGTCTCGCCGGCAGTCGTGAAGTAAACCGTCCGGAGCAGGGGCCGCCGCCGGCCGCCGCGGATGTCTTGGGATCTCTACTCAGGGAACGAGGCTGGCCAGCAACACGTGCAGATACGCCAGCAACAACGGGGCGACCTGCACGGCCACTGACCCGAGCCCAATCAGGAATCCCAGAAGCGAGAGCACGGTGCCCCGCACTGTGTTGATCTGTTGGAGTTCGCGGTGTGCGGCACCGGCGAGGAGCATCGCGATGCCACCTAGGAGCATGCTGAACGGTGCGGGCACAATCACCGCGAGCAGTCCGGCCAGGAGCGCGAGAACGGCTTCACCCGAGTATCGAGGCGCACCCGTGTTCGCTGTCGCGACCGGAGCTATCTCGTGTGCCATGGCACTGACGTATCGCCTGTTGCCTAAGTGCAGACGTCCGAGAAGGAGTGCAGGCGGCCACCCTCGCCAGAGACTTCGCTCCAACGCCCGCGGAAGGAGGCACCCGACCCGATTCAGCCCAGATCGGAACCGTGTATCGGCGTTGGGCGGCGCGTACGCAGATTGATGCGGAGTTGAAAGCCCGTTTCAGGAAGCGACGAGACTCACTCACTCAGAATCTTGAGCACCTCGGCCCCGATGGCCCGCCCAAGCGGAACCGGAACTGCATTGCCGATCTGCCGCGCAATAGCTGTTCGCGAACCGACGAACTGAAAGTCGTCGGGAAAGCCCTGGAGCCGCGCCGCCTCATGATGTGTGATTGCCCGGTGCGCCTCTGGGTGGAGATAGCGGCCCTTTTCCGGCTTGAAAAACTCCGTCCGCACTGTGACTGAAGGCTTAGTCCAGTGCATGCGCCCCATCACGTCTCCCGAACCGCTCCGGTGTGAGCGCCAGCACGGGGCAAGAAGTTCGTCCGGCAAGTTGAACCGGTTTCCCCCTTCCGGGATTGCAGCGAAGCGCTTCAAGGACAGTTCCCGATAGTCACGCCCGACGTGGAGCTCAAGCCCGGAGTACGGCCCGTTGAATTGCACGCCCGCGAACGTGGTCGATCTGGGCTCAATGGTATCCGCGCTGACAACTTCGTGCGGAATGCCAGCAAAAGCATATGCCACAGTGCGAGGCGACTCTGCGTGGCTTCGCTCAGGCCACTGCGGAGCCGCTACGTCGGATCTATGGCCGATCATGACCGCCCGCTTACGAGCCTGTGGAGCGCCGTAATCTGCGGAGTTCAAGATGCGGTGGTCGAACGAGTACTCGGAGAACGCCGGATCCTCGTCCAACATGGTGCGGAACTGTTCGAACTGTGGAGACTTCGCGAACGCGGCGACATTTTCGACGATGAAGACCTTGGGCCGAGTTCTTCGGATCGTCTCGGCGTACTGCTCCCAGAGGAAGTTGCGCTCATCGGCAACGTCCTGTTTGCCCAGTGTGGAGAAGCCTTGGCAAGGAGGTCCGCCGATGATCACGTCGATATCCGTCGGGAGCTCCGCGGTGGCCAGCCAGTCCTGGATGGGACCACCGAAGACCTGCGCGTTCGGAAAATTCAAGGAGTACGTCGCCGCTGCCGCGAGATCCATTTCGACAGCTTGCACTGTGAAAAAACGGTCGTCAGCCTCGTGGAATCCCTGAGCGAAACCGCCCGCGCCGGCGAATAGGTCGAGCACGCGGATCGGTCGGGAAGTCATGATCCTGAGTGTATCGTGGGCGTGCGTCACGGCTTGTCCTACTCGACTTGCGTGGCTGCTGTGCAGGCGCTTCCCGATCCCGGTCACAAGCCAATCAGCGTGCGGCAGTGAGAGCCCGTTCCGGCGGTTGACGTTGTCAACGCGATCGCCGGAACGGGCTCGGCCACAAGCAGGAGAGTCCGCTTGCCACCGGGCTGCGCTTCATCGGATCGAGGATTCCAACGCCAATTGGGTCACGTTGTCGAAGTACCCGGGAAGATCGGGTGAACCGACAAGCAGAGTTCGATCAAGCAGGAGGTTAAACCCTTCGCAAGACGTTTCCGGTGCGAGCATGCACGCGTGACAAGCCGACAGGTTCATGCCGTCGATGCTTTGCGGCTCAGACTCGGAACACACGGGGTCGTTTGCACACCAGGCAACCTGCTCGAGAGCACGCACGATTGCCGGCGCGAGGTAGGGCTCCTCACCCTGTCGTGCGAGGCCACCGAGCGTCCCCTCGACGTCGGAAGAGGTCGTGTAGATGAATGCGCCGTATGCCCCATCGGCTTCGCAGTAAATGCGCTCCCTCAGCGAGGGGGCGGTGTAGCCGCTTCTGAAGGCGAGCTCGTGCATCAGCGCGTGGGCAAATGAGTGGAGCAGCACATACTGAGGCGACGCAGCGTGCAATCTCTCGCCAAGCGTCGACTCGTCTCGGTGAGTAGTGATCGTTCCGATTCGACGAATGATCTCCGGTTGCTGCGCCCACGCGTCGACGTGTGCACCGTCGAACTGGATGAAAACGCCCTCGCCGTAACCTTCGACGGCGGGCAACCAACCCTTTTGAAACTCGCTCTTCGGCACCGCGGGAATCAAGTCCGCCTCCGGCCGGTAACGGCGGAAGCCATAGGACGCTCGCACCTCGCGGAGCCTGTCCACGATCACGACTCCGGAGATGAGGGCGCGCAATTCCGTCACAACCGAAGATTCACCGTCTTCGCCGAGCCGCGCAATTCGAGTCACGAAATTCTCAGTCGGGGCGGTACCCGCCTTCGCCGCCATGAAAGCGTCGTACTCTTCGCTGACGAGTGCGCCCTTTGCCTTGAGCACGTTAGGCTCGCCGCCCGTCAACGCCGTGACCGTACCTCGTATGGCATCGGCTGTGTAGCCGTACTGACCTATGAGCTCAGTGACCATGTCGTCAAGGAGATTGTTCGCAGGATTGTGCTTGATCGCCGTGAAATAGGGGTGATTCTTTACTCTCTCCTCAAGTTCAGCGGCGCTCCCGACGACTTCGGGGATGTCGATAGCCGACACGCTCTCTCCGAAATGCAGGCTCGTGGCGCCGCGTTGCAGGACTTCAAGCGGCTTGCCGCAATTGCCCCATTCGTGCTGCCAGGGTTGCGCACCTCGGCACGTGAAGCCTTCCTTCTTGAGCACATCCTTGCGTAGCTCTCCGAGGCTGCGCCGCGTTTTGCACGCATCGCAGGCCACCTCGAGGGCGCTCAGGCCCTCGCGGCTGCCCCGTGATGGTTTGAACCGGAGCCGGTCCTTTGCGGAGCAAGCGGTGTCGGCGTCGCGGTGGGTCCAGTCGACCCACGGCACGTCGGCGGCATGACTACCGTCCGTGCACGCCACGACGAAACGCATGGGTACCAGCCGTCCTTCACAGTCGGGGCATGCCGGTGACTGTCCCTTTTCCATCGTTCGACGCCAGTTGACCATTCGGCGGCACTCCTGGCAAAAGAGCCATGCGGGGAAACGGACGAATTCGAGGCCCGGCGTCCGTGGCCCCTCGGGGTTTCCTGTGCTGGGCGCCGCCCAGAGTTCGTCCACGCGCAGTTTGGCGGCGAGACGGTCACACGAGATCGGTTGACGAACGCTGCTCGGCGGCCATTTGTCTCCGGTGACAGCCATGAACGACTCGCCGAGTATGTCCACGATTGCCCCTGGTCCGAAAGGAGAAACCGTCTCAGAGAGACGGACCGTGCGGATCTGTCGTTTCCCGGCCATCAGCGCTCTCCATCCGCTCGCACGCGCACGACCCGGTCGACCGACCGCATCGAGTTCATCGTCGACCATCCCGGACCGCTGTCAGTGAACTGTTTCAAGAGTCGCTCCTCGGGGGTCTTCGATTGGAATTTCAGTGCGTAGCCGGCCCTGGCAACTGAGTCGACCCGTTCCTCCCAATCGTCGACAGCTTTCTTCAGCTCGGCAGCGACGACCGCGGCCTCGCGTGGATCTGCGACGGCCACATGGTCGGCAAGTATCTTCACTGCCTTCGTCACGGCGGCGGAGTCGGACTCGAAGCGCGAAGCATGGTCATTGCCTGTCAGCCCGCCTGCATGCCGCATCAGTATGACCAAGGCGGCGCGTAGTGCCCGGCGACGGGCCTGAAGAGACCAGGGGGTGACAGACCCGGGTTCCACGAACCGGTAGTAGGAACGGTGAAACGCGGTGAACGATTCGAATACGGACCGGTCGCGGGGCTTTCCGGAGCGGAACATCGTGACTACCAGGCCGGGTGTCTTGCCTCGGCCGACGCGGCTTGTTGCCTGGATGTATTCGGACGTCGACTTCGGGTGCCCATTCACAAACATGAGACCGAGCCGCCCCACGTCGATGCCGACCGACATGATGTTCGTCGTCGCGATCGCGTCAAGCGCCTCGCCGGAGTCATCCGGGCCGACGGCAAGGGCATCGAGTATTCGAAGGAGGTCTTCGGCCGAGACATTGCCATTAATCTCGTCGATTCCCTTGGCGCTCAACTCCCGCACAGGGGCGCCGTTCGATCGAGCAGCTCGTCGTTCCAGATTGCTGCTGACGTCGTCGCGCAGGATGGTCACGGTGCGACCGAGCTCTCGCAGGCTGTTGTGATACACCACGAGAGTCCAGTAGCCATCCCTGTCGGTGCCCGTTAGACCTGTCTCGACGGGGCCCTGCAGCATCTCTGCCGAGATCTGTCCTATCGCCCAGGACGGGGTATGTGCTTGCGGCATGAGGCCGACATAGGTGCGGCCCGGGCGGGTGGGATCGGGCTCTGAGAAGTAGTTGTCGTCGGCATCGAGACCGCTCGGTGGGAAGATCGCCACTTCCGAGGCCATCAGTTCATTGATCTGTTCTTTGGATGCCCGCGTAGTGGCCGTCGATGCGACGACTTTCGGGGGCCGTCCTGTCCACGACATCAGGCCGCGGATCGCGGCTTCGTAAACTCCGACGATTGTTCCGAGCGGCCCCGAGATCAGGTGAAGCTCATCTTGGATAACGAGCGAGGGCGGGTCAAAGACTGACGGGGCTAGTCCGAACAGCGACGCGCCCCGATCGATCCAGGCCAATCGAGCGAACTTGTCGACCGTTGCGACGAGCATCGTCGGCGGCTCATCAAAAATGGCCTGGTCGACGACCTGCACGGGAAGTTTCATATGGAACGGGCAGTCCTTGTGTGGGCAGAAGAACTCGAAGCTGAAGTTCGTTGCGCGCACTCCGTATCGCTCTTGGTGGTTCGTCTGGTGCACAGGCATGATCGATGTTCCGCACCACGAGCAGGACCGGAGTTGGAAGCCGTTCTCGGGCTTCTTTTGCTTGTAGACCGTCTTGATCGCGTCTGCAGCTTGTTTGAACGTCGACGGAGTGGTCGTGTTACCGAGCCAGAGCCCGATGGAGAACTTTGGCGCACCGGCCAGGCGCTGGTCGTTCGTCCGAAGCAGTTCCAATGCGCAGATAAGCGTGGCCGCTCGCTGGAATTGCTGCGCGGTGAGGAGGCGCATCGTGTACCGCGTCAACACCGCTGTGCCACCGCCGTTGATTCCACGCTCCAACCGACGCCGAATCATTTCGATGGCGGCAAGGCCCAGATACGCCTCAGTCTTACCGCCACCCGTGGGGAACCAGATCAAGTCGACGAGGCCACGGTCATCGTGCGTCGAATCTGTTGTTGAAGCCAGCGACATGAGAATGAAACCGAGCTGGAAGGGACGCCAACGCGGCTCATCTGCTCCATCGGGTACCTGCGCGAGCGGGACGCCGATCTGGCCAGGCTTGCGCTGCACTAGCGATTGTTGGAGCATCTGGGTTCGCATTGCGGCGTTGGCGAGGCGGAAGGAGGTCAGTACAGGGCCCTCAGCCTCAAGCAGCTTGATCCCTTGCTCGACGCGTTTCAAAGTCGTCTGAGCGCGGCCGATCATGGACGCGCCTGTGTCAAAAAACCGTTCTGGAAGATTGCTCGCCACAGTCTCCTGGTTGGCGATCCAATCGGCGTAGCCGGCGAGGAACTGCCGAAGGCCCGCGGCAAGCTCCGCGGTCGGCAGGCTCTCATCCGCGAGCCACTTGAGTTCAAGGGCGTCGAGTGTGCTCTCCCTGGCGCGAATCGCCGGGACTTCCTCGGTCGGGATGCACTCGGTCCACGCCCGGGTGGGTGGCGTCGTCGAATCCCAGTCGACGGCAA
Organism: Cryobacterium inferilacus; assembly: GCF_019599185.1. Classification (GTDB taxonomy): domain Bacteria; phylum Actinomycetota; class Actinomycetes; order Actinomycetales; family Microbacteriaceae; genus Cryobacterium; species Cryobacterium inferilacus. The sequence continues at coordinate 18,574 of NZ_JAIEUL010000016.1, forward strand.
CGCCGTGGCCGACAGCGAAAGTCGCTTTGTCGCGGTAACGAAGTTCGAGCTCAAGATCTTCAGCGGACGTAGAGATGGGGTTTCCGACGGGGTACGGATGCAAGCTCCCGCCGTCGACTTCGGCTGCCAGCCGCACCTGGAAGAGACAACTGCTCGGGTCGGACTTGGCCTTGCCGGCCTCGGTCTTCGCACTGTTCGACACAGCGAGCGTTGTGAGCATTCGGCCACCGATCGCTCTCGTGCGCCAGGCGAGTGTGGCCCGCCCCTTGAGCACTGGCAGTGTGCCTACAGCGGTCCGCGGTACTTCGATCAACTCGTCTTGAACAGTTCGGCGCTTCCACGCCTCGTCGGACGCGTCGCCGGCTACATCGGCTACCTGTCCGTCGCCGGGGTGCTGCACAGAGTCCGACGGTGGAGTTGCGGCTTGCTCGTATACACCGGCACTCACAGTTGCCCGGAGCTGACCGTCATGGATGAAAGAGAGCCCCATCGACTGTGGCGCCCATCCGAACGCGCCCGCGAGGTTGAGCCCCGTGTCCTCCTCGCCTTCGGCAGCAACGGCATCCGCCTCATCGTCGTCTCCGAACTCGGCCACGAGCTCTTCGCCGCCAGAAGCCTCTGCGTCGATCCTCTCGTCGAGCACGACCGGCGTGGTGTCTCTGTTGCCAACTTCCACAGGATAGAGCGTGCCCACAAGGTACGTGTAGACGGGATTGCGCCGAAGCAGCTCCGTCTCGCCGTCAAGCGGGCCGAGCCATGCCGACGTCAGGTAGTCGACAAGTTTCTCGCGGCCTGCCAGGTCGAATCCAATTGGATCCTCGTTCGAGACGCTGGACATTACTTACCCTCCCAGAGGTAGTTGAACTCGGTGAAGGCAAGTTCCTCGCCGAACTCTTCGAAGGTATCTGCCACGTTGACGATGAGACAAATCTCCTTGCCCCCGTTTTTCGGGCCGCGCAACCCGCGCCCGACCATCTGATGGTACAAATTTGGGCTGAATGTGGGGCGCGCGATATAGAGGGCTCGCACCTTGGGAGCGTCGAAACCTTTGGTGAGCAGATCACAGTTGACGAGTACCTGCAGCTCGCCACCGCGGAATTCCTCGATGATGCGCCGACGTTCCTGCGGGCGCGTGCTCGAGTCCACGGCTGCGGCCTTCCTGCCCTCGAACGTAAGTAGAGCGGCGATCGTGTGTGCAGATGCGACGGATGCCGCGAAGACAAGAACCGGCCAGTCCACATCCTTCTTGAGAATGTCGTCGACGACTGTCTGAGTGCGTCCCATGTCTTGGCCGACCCGGTCGAGCATCTCCTTCGAGACTTCCCTCATGCGGATCGCTGTCCCTCCAGATTCCGTCGCCGTCAGGTGTGATCCATCGAGTACGTAGTGCTCGACGTTCGCGAGTACGCCAGCTGCGCGGAGCTGGCCGATAGGGTCCTCAGGGTCAAGCGACTCCAGCTTGTTGGAACCAAAGCGCTGAGCGAACAACCGGTTGAGCTCAGCGTTGCGGCCGCGATAAGGCGTAGCGGTCAATCCGAGAAGCGGCCTGTCAGTGTTGCTCGCTGTCAAGCCGAACCAACGGAGAATTTTCGCGTAGGTAGTGGTGCCCGCGGTGTGGGCCTCATCGATGATTATCAGGGAAGCGTTCGCCAGCCATCGATAGTTGTCGCCGGAAGACTTGATCCGGCTGAAGAGCTTATCGTCGGTTGTCACCACCACCTGCAACTCCTCGTTCGATTCGTCGACTTCGTAGTCACCCCAAAAGCGGCAGAGATCAAGCACACGTTCGTCACCGATCGCACGCCACACCTCGGTCCACGTTTGAACGGCTTGCTCGCAGAGTTCTCTTGTCTGCGCGATCCAGACAACTGGCCCGCTCAGCTCGTTCGCCACAAACATCCGCACGACTGCCTCTACGCTGACGCGCGTTTTTCCAGCACCCGTGGGAAGGAATAGCAGGCCACGCTGGGGGCGGCCGTCAGGCCCTGGGTCCAGGGTCAGAGCGCGGATGCGGCCTGCCAAGGTCTCCTGAAAATCGTGCAGCGGTTTAAGATCGACGCGTCCGGGAACCTGCTGCAGCGCTGGCAGGAGTACTTCCTTTGTTCCGGCGTAACCGGTCGGGAACCCGAGCGACACGGTGAAGGCCTGTGCTTCGTTCGAACCCGCCCAAGCGCGTGGAACTGTCAGGCCGGCTTTTCCAAGATCCTCTCGAAGCGACCACAGACTGTCGAATCCCCGCACCTTGGCGAAGAGCTGTGCGACCTGAAGGTCGGATTGTTCCCCGCCCTTGTCTTCGACCGCCTGAAGCAGACCATTCGGTAAATTCCTTCGTAGCGCCGGAACTCCCACAAGAATAATCAGTCTTTCCGCATCCGATAGAGCAACGCGAGACTGCTCGACGAGGGCATTCCGGCGCATCGCCTCATCGTTCGCGAGAACAGAATTTGCGTCAGCAGCGCTCGTGAACCCAAGCGAGAGACGGGAGGAGAGCTCCATCAGCACTGCGATGTCGTCAAGGGAATCGTCGACAGCAATGACGTCATCGATGCGAGCGCTCGGCTGTCGCTTGTCGCGGGTGCCGTTCGCGGTTTCCGAGCGGCGGATGATTGACGCACACGGTCGGATCGTCAGCTTGTTGAGAGGGATCGAGGCTCTGTCCTGCAGGCTTGGGAATCGATCGACAACAAGCACGTCGGGAGCCGAAGACTTGAACTCCAAGGAGCGGGCCAAGGCCTCTTCGCTCGTGCGGATTCCCCACTTCTCGATGAGCGTCCTTGCGGCATCGGTTGAGCCGTCGAGATACGCCAGTTGGTGCTCGTCGAGGAGGGCGATGTCTTCCTTTGAACCGGCAATGACGACGTCGGCCCGTGCACGACGCACCACTCTGCCGTTGGACACCGCCGGGACCATGTCAGTCGAGGGCACGCTGTGCCGTCTGGCGACAATCGCAAGGATCTCGGTGAGGCGAGCCTGCTCGTCGAGCCGGATGTCGTAGCCCTCACGTCTCAGGAACACCGCGAACGTGGCGTCGGGCACCTGCTCCAACGCGTCCGGGCGGTTGAGCACCCCGTTCAATTCGGCTCGGAGCACTGGCAAGAATGACTCGTACGACCGAAGCCGGCTGCCCACCGCCAACGCGGTATCCACCGGGCCAAGGGACGTGGTTACCCGGCCGCGGTTGCGCACTATCCAGGCGTCGGGCGTTTCAATCGTGATCTGTGCAGCTTTCTCAGGTCGCGCGAGTGTGATCGAAACGGAGACGAGCTCTGACTGCACGATTCGGAGGGTGCGCTCGGTCCAAGCGGTAAGGGCGCTTTTGTCTTCGGCAAGTTCGACAAAGAGCTGCATGGGTCCGGCGCCGGTGAATCGTGGGATTTGGATTGCGCCGACTGTGTGCCCTTCCGTCTTGACCGCCTCAACGATTCGACGCTTCATCTCCGTCGAGTACTCGGCGAAAATGGGCTCCTCCCAGACAGGGAAATTGGGGGTCGGGCCTTCGACACAACCCGCCGCACGCAGCAGGTCGCCTCGGGAGCTGAATTCGCGGCTCGGATGCCTGTCATCACGCGCTTGTGCAAATGTCTCATCGGCAAGCACCTGGCAGGCGCGGCGCCAAAGACCAGCCCGTGTCTTCACGAGCACGTCGATGCCACGGGCTCGGATATCGGTTAAAGCGCGGCTCGCGGCGTGGGCGGAGGCATTGACGAGCGATTCCCATAGGCGGGCCCATTCGTCCGTCGACCAACCTGAATCCGCTTGAGAGCTGAGCGCCCTGGCCGTCTCGTCCGCGGACGCTTCCTCGAAGCCGATACGGCGTAGCAGACCGATAGTTTCTGTGTCGATGGCGTTGACGTCGATGAGCATGATTCCATCGGGTACCGGGTCGCCAGATCTCGGGATCAAGACGGACGCTGACTCGTCGGGGGAGGACCAACCGCCGTCAGCTATCGGTGCGATCCGTGCGCCACCGATTAGGTGCGAGGGGAAGCCAGCGTCCTTGAGGGCGAGGTATATTTCGCAGGCTGCACGAATTGCATCAGGCGTACGCAACAACGCGAGCTCCTCAAGCCACGACGTCACGGGCGATTCAGCAGTGCTGCGAGCCCCCTCGACGTCTCGGAGGAGGGAGCGCAGTCGTGAGTACCGATCTCTGCCACTGGAGAAGGCGCTGAAGTGGGGGATGGTGTCGCGGCCCACGGCTGACTGCCACTTGTGGACCAACTCAGGCGGCACTATCGGTGCATCGAGCAGGGGGATGCCCGAGAAATAGCTGCGTTTGCGCAGAACTCCATTCGCGTCGGGAATGAGGTCGAGGCTGCGCGCGAGCCGGGGGATGTGAGCGGTGAGTACCCCATCGGCGGTACTTCTCAGCTCCCGTCCACGTGCCGGGAAGAGATCGAGGTGTGCTGCGGGATCTGCTGCAGTCGAGGCGCGGGCCACCACCTCCAAGAAGAGCTCAGCGCCGACCTCCAACATCGCACCATTGAGTGCACTCGTCGCGATGAGTGTGGTGCGGTCGTCGTTCACCTGCCACGGGGCGTTGAAGATGCCTCGCGCAGTTGTCTGGTCCTTGAGTGGGAACCATGTCCAGATTTCGCCGATTGAGCGCTGTCCGTCCTTCGGCACGGCGTATGCCACTGTCATGCTCTTGCGCGCGATCGTAGCTGGAAGTGTTTTGAGTACCTGCTCGTCGGGCTCGTATTGCCGCTCGGCGTACAGCCACTCCGTCGCCGCGCTGTCGGGCTTGTGAAGAACGACATGACCCGATGCCAGGTCCCCTTCACGCCTATGTGTCACAACGACAGGCGCACCCTCTTTCCCCTTGAGCGCGATATTCAGCTGGGTCACGGACTTCATGAAGAGCAACGTCTCCGTCTTGAACCCTTCCAGTTCGGCACGGATGCGTTGGCCCTCACGGCGAAGAGGCAGCTTCACGACAGTTGAAGCCCAGGTCATGAGGTCTGCCAGGTGAGGGTCGGCTGCCGCCTCTTCGATCGGGTCGATGAGGCTGGGAACACGCATCACGGGAACTCGGCCATCGGGTGCGCTGATGCCGGCGAAGAGCTCGGCTGTACTCGGAGCATTGAACTCGAAGCTCACTGAACGGCTGAATACCTGCGGACTGTCGGTGATGCCCAAGACCGACTTGAAGCCGAGCCCGAACCGCCCGATGACGTCTTCCTCGCGTTTAGGGCTGAGGAACGCCATGCACACCGACCGGATGCCCGCCTGAGAGAAGGCGACCCCCTCGTTGGCGCAGTACAGGGCGCCATCTGCCACGCGGAACTCGATGGTGCCCGCAGATTTTGACGAGGTCAATGCGTCCACCGCATTCTGCAGCAACTCGCTGACCTGTCGAGTCCCGTAGCCGCCGGAGCGGAAGCTGTCTTCCTGCCCGACATGCTCCTCGAGCAAATCGGGGTTGATTTCGTAAGTTCTCAGGGCGATCGATTGTCGTTCCTCGACATACGTCCGAAGTGCAGGATCGCCGTTGTTCCAGTTCATATTTCTTCTAGCTCCTGTGGGTCCGCATAGAGTTCCAAGACCGAGATGCAGGCCCGGCGGATCACTTCGCGAACTGTCAAGTGATCAGCCGGGCAACATTACGCAGCACCACCGACACTCGTTGTCGACAACTACAAGTGCCGTTCTCTTCATAACCTAGAAAACGATCGAACCGCCCACCAACCGCACCCCCCATCAGGGTCTCACGCTCCCTTAATCCCAGTTGAGGGACGCAACGCAGTTACGATCGACATGCGCCCACGTTGAAACTGTGGGTCACAAGGGGAAAGCGAAAGCGTTGTCGAGCCAGCAATCATCTGCCCACACTGAGAGAGCACCGCTCAACGTCGCTCCAGGATCCGTGGTCATCGTTCGCGATGCCGAGTGGATGGTGACATCCGCCAAACAGACCCTTGACGGCGTGCTCATTCAAGTTCAGGGGCTTTCGGAATTGGTGCGCGACACCACCGCATCCTTTTACGAATCGCTCGATGACATCGAAGTACTCGATCCTGCCGAGGCGAGGGTCAAATCCGACTCCTCGCCCGGGTACCGCCAAGCCAAGCTCTGGCTCGAGGCCACACTCCGCAAGACACCGATTCCTCTCAACGAGCCGGGCCTCACCGTCAGCACGTCGATGCTCACAAACCCGCTCAGCTATCAGCAGAGCGCTGTGCGCCAGGCCCTCGATCCAGAGAACCTGCGCCCACGCCTGCTGATCGCGGATGCGGTGGGACTCGGCAAGACGATCGAGATCGGCATGATCCTCGCCGAGCTCATCCGGCGCGGACGCGGGGACCGCATCCTCATCGTCACGCCCAAGCACGTGCTGGAACAGATGCAGTATGAGATGTGGACGCGCTTCGCCATCCCGTTCGTTCGACTCGACTCCGTCGGCATCCAGCGGGTGCGCCAGAAACTGCCCGCGTCACGCAATCCGTTCAGCCTGTACAAACGGGCGATTGTCTCGATCGACACGCTCAAGCAAGACAAGTACCGGGCGCACTTGCGTAAGTACAAGTGGGATGCCGTCGTCATCGACGAGTCGCACAACATCACCGGTGCAACGAAGAACAACGAGCTCGCGCGCCTCCTGGCCCGCAACACGGAGGCTCTCATCCTTGCCAGTGCGACTCCGCACAACGGCAAGAAGGAATCGTTCGCGGAGCTCATCCGCCTCCTTGATCCGACCGCGGTGACCCCGGACGGCGACATCGTCGCGTCCGAGCTCTCTCGCCTCGTCATCCGCCGCCACAGGCACAGCCCGGAGGTCGCCCGCGAGGTCGGCAGTGATTGGGCCGAGCGCAAGGAGCCGCAGCACTTAGCGGTAGAGGCGAACGCGATCGAGAACGCCATCGCGGACGAATTGGCCGACACCTGGCTGTATCCGGGAAGCGGGTCGAGCCCCCACTCCGGGGATAACAAGGGTCTGTTCCCCTGGACCCTTGCCAAGGCGTTCCTCTCCTCACCCGCCGCCCTGCGCGAGACAGCGAACGAGCGCATCCGCCGGCTTGGATCTGACCCCACGGTGTCTCAGCGCGTTGAACGGGAGGCCCTTGAGCGGCTCAGCAACCTTGCCCAAGAAGCCGAAGCCAATGGCTCCGCCAAATACGATCGCCTCGTCTCCTACCTCAAAGGCATCGGCGTCGCGCCGAAGAGCGGCGAGCGCGCGGTCGTCTTCTCCGAGCGCGTTCCCACTCTCAAATGGCTGCGTGCCAAACTTCAGAAAGACCTCAAACTCCGGGCCGATCAGATCGAGGTGCTTCACGGAGGTCTCAACGATCAGGACCAGCAGCGCATCGTCGAGTCGTTCAAGCAATCGTCATCGCCGATCCGACTGCTCATCACCGGCGACGTCGCTTCGGAGGGCGTGAACCTGCACTCGCAGTGCCACGAGCTGATCCACTTCGACATCCCATGGAGTCTGATCCGCATCGAGCAGCGCAACGGCCGTGTTGACCGCTACGGGCAGCGGCACAGTCCACAAATCACGACCATCTTGCTCAAACCCCAGAACGAGCGATTCGCTGGCGACATCCGCGTGCTCACCCGCCTGATGGAACGGGAGCAGGAGGCGCATGCGGCCCTCGGTGACGTCGCCTCCCTCATGGGCAAGTACGACGTCGCTGCCGAAGAAGATGCGATCGCGAAGGCGCTCGTGAAGGGCACCGATATCGATGACATCCTGCCCACTATCGATTCCCTCGCCGCCGATGCCGATGACCCGTGGCTTGCACTGCTGCTGGCCGCTGCCGAGGAACCCGCAAAGGAAGCGGCGATGGTCGATGATGTGGTCGTACAGAGTGGCGAGTCGTCGGGGCTCTTCGCGTCTCACGAAACCTTCCTGGCCGCCGCCCTCGACGAGATCTTCGCGACGCCCGGCGCTGCGCCGGGCACGAACGGCGGCGGCGGAGTGGACTGGCGCCGCTTCCCCGACCACGGCCTGGTCGAGCTCACGCCTCCGCGCGACCTGAGCCAACGCCTGAGCGTGCTCCCGCAAAGCTACCTCCGCGACCAGCGGGTGACTGAACACCTCAAGCTGGCAATCTCCGAGCCCGTCGCCCACGGGCTGCTGCAGAAGGCGATCGACGACAACTCGAGCGCATCGCTGTGGCCCGAGGCGCACTACCTCGGCCCGCTGCACCCCATTCTCGAGTGGGCCAGCGACCGTTCACTCGCCAAGCTCGGCCGCAACGAGGTGTTCGCCGTGCGGGGTGACGTTGACTACCCGACCGTTCTGTTGATCGGCACGCTGACGAACAACCGTGGACAGGTGGTGGCCGCGTCGTTCGTGACGGCTGCGGTACCCGACGTCGACGACCCGTCGTTCGTGCTCGTCGAGCCGCACGCGGGCGCCCGCGAGGCGCTCGCTGACCTCGGGCTCAACCAGACGCTGTCGAACCCCGGCCCCATCGCCGATCCCGAACGTTTCCAGGCAATCATCGCACCCGCCGTTCAGCACGCCGTATCGCATGTGAACGGCGTCATGCAGGCATCCGGCGAGGCTGTCGAAGCCGCGATCGACCGTTGGGCACAGCGCGTGCGGCAATGGGAGAACGAGGCGGATGCGCTCATCCAACGCACCGATCTCAAACTTCGCCGGGTGACGGTGGAGGAGGAGCGGGCGATCGCCCGCTCGATGAAGCCGAACCAGCGTCTCGTGCGCCCCTTGCTTGTCGTTGTTCCCCAGAAAGAGGTCTAGTCGATGGCATCGGATGCCTTCATCGTCGGTGAAGAGTGGATCAGCGAGCACTTCTTCAACACGGATTCGGCGAAGCAGTCGTTCCAGGGGCACGTCGTGCAACGACGCAAAGCCTGGGACGCCGACAGCGAAGCCGGCACGTCGGGCCGCGACACTTTTCTCGCAGCGCGCCGCGAGCTCGCTGCAGCCTACGCCGCGCTCGAATCCGGTGACGGCAAGGAGGAGAACTCCGCTCGCATCGCACAGCTGCTCAAGGCGCACCTTGGCTTCGACTCGGGCCTCTACGAGATCGAGGAAGTCGGCGCCATCGCCCGCGTCTCTCAGCGCGACCTCGACCAGCCCGCCTCCGTCGTGATCATCGACGCCCGCCCGGTAGACGAGTTCGAGGACCTCCTGCAGAAGGGCACGGACTCACTTGCGGAGCCCGTAGTGGTCGACGGTGATGACAAGCATCCCATCAGCTCGGTGCCCAAGATGCTCTCCCTGGTGTTCGCCCAGGACGATGCGCCACGCTATGCCCTCGTGCTCGCGGGGCGTTGGGTCTTGCTGACAGAACGGCAGCGCTGGCCCGAAGGGCGTTACCTGGCCATCAACATGCAGCTGGTCATCGATCGCAATGATGAGAAGAAGGGCGGCGAGCTCGACCGGGCCCTGGCCTGCATCACTGCCGATTCGTTGATGCCGGATGCCGAAGGCGCTGTCTGGTGGGACACCGTCTTCGACGATTCGATCAAGCACACGGTCGGCGTCTCAAAGGACCTCCGTGAGGGCGTGCGCAACTCCATCGAGATCATCGCGAACGAGGTCGTGCGCCGCCGGGCGCTGAAGGGGCTCAAACCTCTCCCCGAAGAGGAGGCCCAGCCGCTCGCGAAACAGGCACTCCGTTACCTCTACCGCATCCTGTTCCTGCTCTTCGCCGAGGCCTCGCCCGAGCTCAAGGTGCTGCCCATCGGTGACCCTGACTACGAGATCGGGTACAGTCTCGACCGCTTGCGCGAGCTGGTACTCGTGGAGTTGTCGGCGGATGCCGCGGATCGCACGCATTTTCACGACTCCCTGTCGGTGTTGTTCCGGCTGGTCGATCGGGGCCATGGCGTCGATGCTGCCTCCGACGGCGACGAGGAAGAGGCCGCTCCGGATCTGTCATCGGGCCTGGTCTTCAACGGCCTCTCGGCCGATCTGTTCCTGCCACGCGCGACCGCCAGCATCGACGAGGTGGGGCTCGGCGATGAAGCCATGCGCACGGTGCTGGCTCATCTGCTGCTGAGCAAAGAGCAGAAGGGTCGTGACCGCGGCTTCATCAGCTACTCCGACCTGGGCATCAACCAGCTCGGCGCCGTCTACGAGGGCCTCATGTCGTACACCGGCTTCTTTGCGACCACCGACCTCCACGAGGTCGCCAAGGACGGCGATGCCTCGAAGGGGTCGTGGGTGGTTCCCGTTGAGCGCTCGCACGGCATCGAGAAGAAAGACTTCGTCACCTACGAAGACCCCATCACCGGGGAGGTGCGGTTGGTGCTGCATGAGCAGGGCAGCTTCGTCTTCCGCCTCGCGGGCCGAGAGCGCCAGCAGTCTGCTTCCTTTTACACGCCTGAAGTGCTGACCCGATTCGTGGTGTCCCAGGCTCTGGAAGAGCTCCTGGACCAGGACGGTCGCCGCACCACTGCTGCCGAGATTCTGCGACTCACCGTGTGTGAGCCGGCGCTCGGATCAGGGGCGTTCGCCATCGAGGCAGTGCGCCAGCTCGCCGAGGAGTACCTCAAGCGGCGCGAGGAAGAGCTGGGGGAGAGGGTCGACCCCGAGGATCGCCCGCGCGAGCTCCAGAAGGTCAAGGCGTCCATCGCCCTGCACCAGGTCTACGGTGTCGACCTCAACGCCACCGCTGTCGAGCTCGCCGAGATCACACTCTGGCTCGACACGATGGTGGAAGGCCTCACTGCGCCGTGGTTCGGTCTGCATCTGCGCCGCGGGAACTCCCTCATCGGCTCCCGCCGGGCGGTGTACTCGCGCGACCAGGTGAACAGCAAAGGATGGCTTCATGATGTGCCGCGCGATGTTCCCGTCGCTGAGCTGGCCGACAATCTCGACGCCGGCCGCGTGGCGCAAGGGACCGCAGGAGCCATCCACCACTTCCTCTTGCCCGCGTCCGGGTGGGGTTCTGCCGTGGACGCCAAGGAAGCCAAGGAACTGGCACCGGAAGCCCTTGCCCAGCTGAAGGCCTGGCGGCGTTCGATCGTGGCGAAGCCGTCAAAGAAGCAACTCGACCGCCTCGTGAACCTGTCGTACCGCGTGGAGACTCTGTGGCAGTTTGCCCTGCGCCGCCTGCAGATCGCCGAGCGGGAAGCGCGCCGGGAAATCGAGCTCTGGGGCGCGGATTTGATCGTGACTCCGGATGCCCCTCCTCCCGTGCCTCGTGAGGAGATCGAATTCAAGCTCGCGGATCCAGACGGCGCCTACCAGCGCCTGCGGCGCGTGATGGACGCGTGGAACGCCCTCTGGTTCTGGCCGCTCACCGACACCCTGAAGCAGGGTGTTACCCCGCCGACGCTGGACGGATGGCTCAACGGGGTACAGGCGCTCCTCGGCTCCCACTTCGAAGCGAAGACGAAGGGCAAGATGGCAGGCGGGGAGGCACTGGGCCTGCCGAGCGGCTGGAGCGAGCTTGGAACAGCCGAGGAACTTGACCTGGCCTTCGCCGGTGCGCAGAACGTTGCGGAGGCGCTCGCTGAGAATCCGTGGCTGCGCGTCACAGAGCGCATCGCCGGTGAGCAGGGATTCTTCCACTGGCAACTTGACTTCGCCCCGCGCTTCGCGACTGGTGGATTCGACCTTCAAATCGGGAACCCGCCGTGGGTTCGCCCGCGGTCGGACGTCGACGCGCTGCTCGCTGAGGGCGACCCGTGGTGGCAGCTGGCGGTGAAACCAACACAGGCGCAGGTGGCTTCAAAGCGTGCCGAAACGCTCTCCCTGGAGGGCATGGCGGACCTGCTCCTGGACGGCACCGCGGCCGTCGCGGTGACTGCCGCGTTCCTGGGGGACTCGACGCAGTACCCGCACCTGGCGGGCCTCCAACCGGATCTCTACCGATGCTTCATGGATCAGACATGGCGGAACACGTCGCGACGCGGCTCGGTGGGTCTCATCCACCCCGAGTCGCACTTCACGGACGAGAAGGCCGGGATTCTGCGTGAAGCGACGTATGGCCGGCTGCGGCGCCACTGGCAGTTCGTGAATGAACTCTCACTCTTCGAAGTCCATCATCTGGTGTCGTATGGGGTGCATGTGTACGGTGCTGTGCAGACACCTGACTTCCTCATGGCCACGTCGCTTTACCATCCGGAGACCGTAGCCGCCTCATTGCGGCATGACGGATCGGGGGAGGAACCTGGTCTGAAAGACCGTGAGGGAAAGTGGGACCTGCGCCCGCACGCGGGGCGTATCACTTCGGTCACCGATGACGTGCTGCAGACATGGCATGCGGTTCTCGAGGACGAGAGCGTTCCCGTTCGGAGAACCCGCATGGTGTACGCGGTCAACCGGGCAACCGCCGAGGTGCTTCGGAAACTCTCCGCAGCTCCGCGCATCGGTCAACTTGGGCTTGAATTCTCGCGCGGGTGGGACGAGAGCATTGATCGAAGGAAGGGGTTCTTTGACATTTCCTGGGGCAAAGTCGACTCTTGGAGGGATGCAATTCTCCAAGGCCCGCACCTCTTCGTGGGGAATCCGTTCTACAAGTCGCCGAACGAAACGATGCTGCACAACCAGGACTGGTCTGCGGTGGACCTCGATGCCCTGGCACCCGACGCGCTCCCGGTCACGGCCTACAAACCGGCCAAACCACCCGTGGAGTACGATGCCGCATACACGCACTGGGGTGCAGATCGCACGCCTGCCCGCGACCACTATCGCATTGCGTGGCGGCGAATGGCTGCGAACACGGGACAACGGACGCTGATTTCGGCGCCAATTCCCAAAGGCGCGGCGCACGTGCACCCCGTGTACAGCATTGGGTTGGCGGCCGAGGATCCCGTGCTAGTAGCGGTGGTAGGTGCATTCTTGTCAACATTGCCGGTGGACTTCATGGTTCGTACGGCCTCCAAAGCGGAAATTCCCTTCGGCACAATTTGTCGCCTGCCTGTCATCGAGCATGAAGCCGCCACGCCATGGCTCCTGCTTCGATACCTGCGTCTCAGCTGCCTCACGGACGCCTATGCCGAATGGTGGGCGGGGGCGTACTCGCCTGAGTTTGCAAAAGATTCTTGGGCAGGCGACTACGTCGGCCAATCCGGCAGCTTGGCCGTGCAGAGCCCGCAATGGGATCGGCTCGTGCCTCTGCGATCCGACCTGGATCGTCGTCAGGCGCAACTTGAGATCGATGTGATCGTTGCACTCCTGCTTGGACTCACTGTGGCCGAGCTGTGCGCGATATATCAATCTCAGTTCCCGGTGCTCAATGGCTACGACCGCAACTCCTATCTTTACGACGCGAACGGTCGTCTCGTGCCCAGCTCAGTGCTTTCGGTTTGGCGTTCAAAGGGCGACGGCATCAGCGACGATGAGCGCAGAGCAGTCCACCCCGGCTCCGGCATTGAGTACACCTATGAGCTGCCGTTCCGCACGCTCGACCGCGAGGCCGACATGCGCCAGGCATATGCACACTTCGAGAAGATTCTGAAGGAGCGATCGTGAGAGAGATCCTGCCGAGCGTCGAGGCGGAGCAGGTCCGCGAGAGCATCCTCGACTACCTCACCACCACGTTCGCCTTGGCCGATGCCGAGGCCGCGTCGGAGCTCACGCGCTTCCTCGGCGACCCCGTCGACGGCATCTTCCGCGGCCCATATGTGCGCGTGCGGCTGCCGTTCCGCCCCGCCGATGACGGCTGGCAGACCAGCCTCGAATGGCGTTCGGGACAGACTCCCTATGGCCACCAAGCCGCGGCGTTCCAGCGCCTGAGCAGTGCGAACCTCGGGCCTGACAAGCCGCGCCCACTGCCAACGCTGGTGACGACGGGAACCGGTTCGGGAAAGACCGAGGCCTTCCTCTATCCGATCCTCGACCACGTGCTGCGGGCGAAACGCGAGGGGCAGTCGGGAATCAAGGCCCTCATCCTGTACCCGATGAACGCGCTCGCCAACGACCAGGCGCGCAGAATCACGGAGTTGCTCACGCAGAACGACGAGCTGCGCGGCATCCGTGCGGCACTCTACACCGGCCAGTCCGGAGCCGAACGCTCTAGCGTCACGCCCGACGGCCTCATCACGAGTCGGCACACGATCCGCTCGCAGGCTCCGGATATCCTGCTGACCAACTACAAGATGCTCGACCAGTTGCTGCTGCGCAGTGAGGACCAGGCGCTATGGAAGCAGAGCGCCGAGAGCCTGCAGTATCTCGTGCTCGACGAGTTCCACACCTATGACGGCGCCCAGGGCACCGATGTGTCGATGCTCATTCGCCGGCTCGGGCTGGCTCTTCGCCGTTACCGCGAGGTGGACCACGGCGAGCACCGCGCGGTTGTTCCCGGCATCGAGCGCCCGCTCGGCAACGTGACCCCGGTCGCCACCTCGGCGACGCTCGGCGACAAGGGCGACCCGCGTGCGATGATCCAGTTCGCGCACACGGTGTTCGGCGACGACTTCGACGACGACTCGGTTGTCACCGAGACACGCCTCTCATTCGACGAGTGGTCCGCGGGCGTGGATATCGAGCTCGCCCGGCTTGGAGCCGCACCGAACCCGGTCTCCAACGCGCTCATCGCGACGGTCAACCACCAGTTGCAGAAGCTCCACACCTGCGCTCCTGACGACATCATTCGCTGGGTGTTGGGCAGCCTGTATCGACCGCTCAGGGGAGAACAATTCGATCTGCAACGAAGCAACGATCCCTCCTTCGACACCACATCCCTCGACGCGGATGACCTCCTCGCGCTGATCCAGGGGCACCCGTTGGTGCGGGCGATCTCGGCTCACGCCGTCGATGCGATCCGGCTCGATGACTTGGCCGAGGCCGTGTTGCCGGGCGGTCTTGTCGCCGATGAGACCTATGAGCAGCGCGCAGAGGCTCGCCGGGATTTCCTCGCCGCGGTGCTCGCGGCACTGAGTCACGTGCGCATTCTCGCGGGCCGTCGTTCACTCTCGATCGACCTTCACCTGTGGGTTCGCTCGCTCACCAGGCTCGACCGGGTGGCGGGCCCCATCGCAGGATTCCACTGGGCCGAAGACGGCGCCGTGCAGCCTGACGACGCCACCGAAATCTCCGGGCCGACGTTCCCCGCGATCTATTGCCGCCATTGCGGGCGCAGCGGCTGGGGAATCCAACTCGCTCCCACCGGGCTCGCCCTCGACCATGACGGCACCGATATCCGCGGCAATCACCTGCACGGCGAGCGGGGATTTCGGGCACTGATGCACGCGCCCAAAGAGGCGCGCCTCGCCGACTCGACCGCGGTCGAAGGCCTGCACTGGTTCGATATCGAGCAGCGCGCCGTGCTCCAAACCGCACCCGGCACCCCCGATGACGCGACAGGACCCGGCTCAGTTGTCCCCGTGCTGATGCTCTTTGGCCCGGACGCCGAGTCAGACTCCAAGCACGACACGTGCCCGTCCTGCGGGCGCACCGACGGCATCCGCTTCATCGGCAGCGCGGTGGCCACGATGCTGTCGGTCGCGGTCACATCACTGTTCGGCGCGAAAGATGTGAGTGCCGGAGAGAAGAAAGCTCTCGTCTTCACCGACAGCGTGCAAGACGCGGCACACCGGGCCGCGTTCGTGCAGAGCCGCTCCCACGTGTTCACGATGCGCAACGCCATCCGCCATTCCGTCGGAGACGACGCGACCAGCCTGCAGGACCTCGTCGAACGGCTTCTGCAAGACGCGGGCGATGACCAGGCGCGCCGCTACAGCCTGCTCGCACCGGACATCGTCGAACACGAGAAATTCCGCGACTTCTGGGAAGCGGATAGAGCACGCGCCGTCGACCCCAATGTGCGAGAGCGTGTTCGCACGCGCCTGCTCTTCGACCTGAGCCTGGAATTCGGCCTGCAATCCAAGGTCGGCCGCACGCTCGAGCTGACGGGAAGCCTGGCCGCCGAGGTCGCGGCCGGGGCGCCCGCAAAGCTGGAGACAATCGGCCGGGCCGTGCTCGCGGGATACTCCCGGGCTGAGAGACTCGACGAGGATGCTCCGTCCGAGCTCGCGGCCGGCGCCGTCATCCGCTGGGTGCGCGGCGTGCTGGAACGCATGCGCGACCGCGGTGCCATCGACCATGAATGGCTTCAGAAGTACGTGGAGAACGACGGCAAGCGCTGGTACGTCTGGGGAGGGCGCCCCAAGAGCGTCGGCATGCCGGCATTCCCGAACGGACGCGATGCGCCCGGGTTCCCCCGTGTGGGGACCGCCCCCGCGGCAACAGGCGGGCAGAAGAGCAACCTCGACCCGGCCTCGTCTGCCCAGGGCTGGTTCGCGGTCTGGGCTCGCGATGCGCTGGGTGTGACCGCATCCGTTGGTGCTCATCTGAGCCGGGCGCTCTTTGCCGAACTCGACCGCGAAGGCGTGATCACCTCGACCGCGATCGGCGGCGGAGGCGCGATTGCCTACAAACTCAGCCCGTCGACGATTGCAGTGCAGCCCGTCGGTCTCGTCGACCTCCAGAATGGGCGCCACCTCCTGGTCTGCGACATCTGCCAGAACCCCGTGCCCGGAACGACCACCGTGATTGATCAGTTGGCGGACGGGCCGTGCATGTCGGCACGCTGCCCGGGAGCACTGCGTCGGAGCGCCGGCGACGACAACTACTACCGCCGCCTGTACAACGACGGCACCATGC
This sequence comes from Cryobacterium inferilacus, assembly GCF_019599185.1. Classification (GTDB taxonomy): domain Bacteria; phylum Actinomycetota; class Actinomycetes; order Actinomycetales; family Microbacteriaceae; genus Cryobacterium; species Cryobacterium inferilacus. The sequence continues at coordinate 35,102 of NZ_JAIEUL010000016.1, forward strand.
GGCGCGTCGTTGCGAGGGAGCACACGAGCCTGCTCGACGACGCGGTGCGGCTTGAGTATGAGAACGGCTTCAAGAGCGCGGGGGAGAACCCCGCGGCACCGAACGTGCTTGTTGCCACGCCAACCCTGGAGATGGGCATCGACATCGGCGACCTGTCGACGGTGATGCTCGCAGGCCTCCCTCGTTCAGTGGCGTCGTACCTGCAACGCGTTGGACGCGCGGGTCGACTCACCGGCAACGCGCTGGCCCTCGCCTTCGTGACGGGGCGCGGGGAGCAGCTGCCGAAGCTCGGTGAGCCGTTGTCGGTGATCAACGGCGCGGTGAGACCGCCTGCCACATATCTCAACGCCGAGGAGATACTCCAGAGACAGTATTTCGCCTACCTCGTCGACCGCCGCGCGGCCACCCTCACGGATGCGCCGCAGCAGGCCCGAGATGTGCTCAAGACTGCCGAAGAAGGCTCCTATCTCGGCGAGCTGATCGCCGACGCCGAGGCGGCGCACTCCGAACTTCTCGGCGATTTCCTCGACACCTTCGACGGGCTGAGCGACTGGGCGTCTGAGGCGCTGCGCCGCTTCGCCACCCCGGGCGCCGAGGAAGGATCGAGCCCCGTGGCCGGCGCTGTGCGCGACGCGGTGTCGCGGTGGTCCAAGCAGGTGGATCTCGCCCGCATCCGCAAGGAGACTGTTGCAGACTCCCTCGACGGATTGGACAAAGCCGCCAAGCACCCCACCGCAGGCGACGAGGAACAGCGCGAACTGCGCTCGGCCAAAGCAGCGTATGGCATGGCTGCGAAACAGCTCGCCGAGCTGCGCACCGAGCACTGGGTCGCGGCGCTGGAACGCTTCGGCCTGCTGCCCAACTACTCGCTGCTGGACGACTCGGTGCAGTTGGACGTCGCGCTCAGCTGGATCGACCCCGATACCCTCGAGTACCGCGACCGCGCAGTCAGCTACGAGCGTGGGGCGGGAATCGCGATCAGCGAGCTGGCGCCGGGAGCGGTCTTCTACGCGCAGGGCGTCGAAATCACCGTCGACTCCATCGACCTTGGCAGTAATGGCGAAGCTGTGCGCACCTGGTGGTTCTGCCGTGCGTGCGGCTTCGGTTACGAACACGGCACGGTGGAGAGCCCCTACGAGAGCTGCCCCCGATGCGGCAGCGCCGGGATCGCCGACACTGCACAGCAGCTGCGTGTGGTGGAGCTCGAAAAGGTCTCCGCCGAGGTGCGCCGTGACGAGTCCGCCATCAGTGATCGGCGCGACGAACGCCAGCGCGAACGCTTTGCGATTCAAATCGCGGCCGACATCGATCCGGCGGGTGTGACCGATGCCTGGTACGTCGAAGGCGAGAGCTTCGGCGTCACCTACATGCGTGATCTGACGATCCGATGGCTCAACCTGGGCAAGGTGGCCGGCTTCGGCGAGTCCCGCTTCATCTCCGGTGACGAGCAGCAAGCGCCGCTTTTCCGGGTCTGCGCGGTCTGCGGCAAGCTCGACACCGAATCGAATGCCAACTCGCGTCGGGAGCACAAGCCGTGGTGCCCGGTGCGCGACTCGAAGGCGGAGAACGCCACGACTCTCGCGTTGAGTCGCACGTTGACCACGCAGGGAATCGTGCTCCGACTGCCGCCCGCCGTGACAATCGGCGATTCGCTGGCCGTTCCCAGCCTGTCGGCCGCCATCCTGCGCGGCCTGCGTGAGGTGATCGGCGGTGACCCCGACCATCTGCGCATCGTCGAGACCGTCGAACCGGTACTCTCTGACGGATCCGAGAACATCCCTGCCCTGCTCATTCACGATTCCGTGCCGGGTGGCACTGGCTACCTTGCCGAGCTGGCGGATCCGAAGCGGATGCAGGAACTCCTCACGACGGCCTGGGGGATCGTGCGTGACTGCCCGTGCAAGGCAGAAGGGCGGGCGTCCTGCCACCGCTGCCTCCTCCCGTACGCCCCAGGCAATGCCGCCTCTCGCGTAGCGCGTTCGAGCGCCGAAAGATCATTGGCGAGCATCCTGGGATTCAGCGAGGACGCCCATACGCCGTGGGTGATCACACGAGATGACCCCGGTGTGGTCGTCGAAGAATCCGTGATCGAGCAGCTTTTCCGGCAGGTGTTCATGGAACGCGCGAAGAAGCTCGGCGCCGCGGTCAAGGAGATACCCACCGACCGCGGCAACAAAGTGCAGGTGTCCTTCTCGGGCAACAACCGCATTTGGATGCTGCGGCCGCAGGTGCAACTCGGCCCGACCATGCCCGACTTCGTCCTGGAGCAGCTCGGTGGAGGTGCCGACCCGATTGCGATCTACACAGATGGGCTCGCGTTCCACGCGACGGTCCAGCACAACCGAATCAAAGACGACGCGAAGAAACGCGCAGCGGCGCGGGAGCTGGGCTACGTCGTGATGGCGGTCGTCTGGGGTGACCTCATCCGTGCCCGCGATGGAGAACCTGAACCCGCGATGCCGTGGTTCGATGTCAACAAGGCAAGTGCGTTCGCCCAGCAGTACGACCTGCCGCTGGCGTCGCTCGCGCATGTGACTGCGAATCCGATGACTCAGCTGATGGCGTGGATGCAGAATCCCGACAAGGCGCCCGCACACTGGGAAGCGATCGCCGACGCGTTGCCGATGCTCACCCGCATGCCGTCGAGCGAGCTCGTCGACGTCGGAAGCGCCGGCGTGAGCCGATTCGGGGCGGAGACGCTGCTCGGCACCAGCGCGGCTGGGGCCACACCCACCTCTTGGCAGCTTCGCCATGGCGCCGCGGTTCTCACCAGTAAGCATCTCGGAGCCGGTCGAACGGAATGCTCGCTCATCCTCGACGACCGGGATTCAACGCTGCAGATGCCCGGCTTCGCCGAGGACTGGAGGTTCTGGCTTCGACTTTCCAACCTGCTCGGGACCCGACTGCTTGCGGACTCGGCCGAGATCGTCGCCCTGAGCCAAGTTCCATCCGCTGAGATCGGTCCTGTCGACCTCATCATGGGCGCGGAGCTCGTCGGAGAATGGGCGGCGCTCCACGACATCGCCACGGAGGCTGAGCGCGTGTTCCTTCGTGAACTGGCCGCGCTCGAGGCAATGCCAGTGCCGGAGGTCGGTCTGGAGACGGCTGATGGGATTCCGGTGCCCTTCGCATGGAAGACGGTGAAGGTCGCGGCGGGCGATGCCTTCACCGATGAAGACATTCGCGACCTCGAGGGATCCGGATGGATCGTCGTCCCCCTCGACACGGACCAGATTGCGTCGGCGCTCACGCGTCGGTGACCAGGAGAGGATTCACATGCCCAACCTCATCATGATCAAGCTCAAAGGCCAAGATCACGAGAAGGCCGTCAATGGCAAGATCATGACGTTCCTCAAGAAGTTGACTGACGACGACACAATTCCCGGGCTGCACATTGAGCCGATGAAGCAACCACTCGATTCCCGTGCGAGGACAGGGCGCGTGGACATTCATCTGCGTGCCGTGTTGTACGTGCTCGAGCCCATCGGTGACGAGAAGACGTACGTCTACGCAGGGACGTGGGAGCATGACGAGGCCATCGCGCGGGCGCGTACCAAGAAGCTGCAGATCAACCCGGTGAACGGTATTCCCGAGCTCATCGCGGCTGTTCCCGAGCATCCGGCGCAGGCCGCCCCCAAGGCGGAAGCACCCCAAGCCGCCAAGGCCCTGGTGTCGTACCTCACCACACAGAGCTATTTTGTGTCGGATCTCACGGACGAGTTCGGTTTCTCTGCCGACGCAGCGGTACGGGCTTTCGCCGCGGTGACGGAAGACGATCTGATCGCCTTCGCCGATCGTCTCGACACGGAGTGGCAGTCCACCGTGCTTTATGGCATGGCGATGGGTCTCTCGATCAGCCAGATCAAGGAATCGCTCGAGATCCCCGTGGAGCGCGTCGAGCCAGTCGACGTTGCAGCCGAAGACGCGCGCGCGCTGGATCAGCGGTTGGTCGACGCGTTAAAGCATCCGGCCGCGCAGATGCAGTTCACGTTCATCGACAGCGACGAAGAGCTGCAGCGTGTGATCGACGGAGGCGACTTCGGCGCGTGGCGGGTGTTCCTGCACCCCGAACAGCGGCGGTATGCCTCTCGCTCGTACAAGGGACCCTTCCGTCTTACAGGCGGCGCCGGCACAGGGAAGACGGTCGTGCTCATCCACCGTGCCAAGAATCTGGCGGCAGAGAACCCCAATTCCCGGATCGTTCTGACCACATACACGAGAGCCCTGGCTGAGAACCTTCGCCGAGACCTGGAACGTCTCGACCCCGAGATCCCGACTTCTGGTTCGTTGGGCAGCGCAGGCGTCTTCGTGCAGGGCGTCGATGCGCTCGTCGCGGCCGTTCGCCAGACCGCGGGCAGCGGCTTCGGGGAGGCCGCCGTCACCGTGCTTGGGGCTTCGGCAGAGAGTCACGGCATCGTCGTCGGCAACGAGGTCGGCTGGGACGAAGCCGTCGATGACGTGGATCCCGACCTGCCGCCGCAGCTGCGGAGCAAGTCGTTCCTCGCTGCCGAATACCTTCAGATTGTCCTGCCGAATCGCATAACGTCGAAGGAGGCCTACTTCGCGGTGCGCCGGCCGGGTCGCGGCGTGGCACTCGACCGTGCCAAGCGTGCTGAGGTCTGGAAGGTTGTCGAGCAGTTCCGTAAGAACGGCCGCATCCGCAATTCGTTGACCTATGCGGAGGTCGCGGGGATCTCGGCAGCCTGGCTGGCTGCCTCCGCGGAGTCGGGCTCGAATCATTTCGCCGATCACGTGCTGATTGATGAGGCGCAAGACCTGACGCCGGCGCACTGGCAGTTCTTGCGCGCACTTGTGCAGGTCGGCCCCAACGACATGTTCATCGCGGACGATATCCACCAGCGGATCTACGGCCAGCCCGTCGTGCTGTCGAGGCTGGGCGTCGCCGTCGTCGGTCGTTCACGACGCCTCACTCTGAACTACCGGACGACGGAGCAGAACCTCCGTTACGCGCTCAACGTGTTGAGGGGTGCGACGTTCGTGGATTCCGAGAACGCAGTGGAAGGCGTCGACGGATACCGCTCGGCTCGGCTAGGCCCTGAGCCGCGGGCAATCGTCTCGCATTCAGAGACCGAGCAGTTCAAAGCGATCGCAGACCAGGTTCACTTGTGGATTGAAGAGGGCATCCGGCCCGAAACCATCGCCGTTCTGACTGCTTCGAACAACGCGTCCAAGGACGTCCACGACGCGCTCGACCACTACGGCATCCAGTCGACGGTGCTCACCTCGGCGAAACAGACGGGCAAGAACGCGGTCGTTCTGACGATGCACACCGCAAAGGGCATGGAGTTCTCTCGGGTGCTCCTGTTCGATATCTCGGAGGGCTCGTTCCCATCGCCATGGGTGACGAAAGGTCTCAGCCCTGAGGATCGTGAGGATGCCATGCTGCGCGAGCGGTCGCTGCTCTACGTCGCGGCCAGTCGGGCGCGTGATGAGCTGGTGGTCACCTGGAAGAACGCTCCTTCGGAGCTTCTGGCGTCGTAGCGGCGTCGGTGCCGGCGGCCGCGACGATCGCGCACATGGCGCGCGAGTTTTGCTCAGGGCGTCCAAGTCGCTCGTCGCAGCTCCACGATCATTCGAGACAAGCGCACTCGGCGCGAGCAGGCTACTCTGATCGGCGCACGCGGCGAAGGGTGAAGGCGTTAGGGGGACCCGGCACGTGGTCGACGTATTCGAATCGGCCCTCGTATCGGAACCCGGCCCCTGGATACTCGTACTTCCGGGTTCGGTGGAAGAGCACCAACTCGTTGCTGTCCGCGACGTGGTCGATGATCTTGGAGTCTGCACGCCCTTTTGTCTGGCCAGCGAAACGCAAGATATCTCCATCCAGCACGTCCGTGTAAGGCACTCGGTCGGCGGTCTTCTCGAACGTTACGAAAAGCCACACTGAATCGTGGTTTTTCGGTTGGAAGATTCCGTTGTTGAGCGACGCGTCGATGATTGAGAACGTTTTTCTCAACTCAGCTCTGGTGTAAACGTTCTGCTCGCGGAGGAATTTTGAGGTGACGATGGGCATGTCTGAGCTTGCCACAGCCCTGCGTCGAAGGCCCGGTCCCAGAAAGTGTGGATCGGTCTGTGTGCGCTTCGAAAAGGTCGGTTATGTGGTCTAGCGCTGTCCACGGAGTCCTCCCCTTGTTGCGCCTAGACGTGAGGCGGTACAGTGCAATCGAATTTTCGCCGTCTGCCGGTTTCATCGACGAGTGGAGCACGCATGCCAGCCACTGCAATGCCCCCTTCCGCGTCGACCAACACGGTGAGGGCGCCAGCGCAAAGACCTGCGACACGAGTGAAACAGGCGTGCACTGGATGTTCCAAGCTGGCTACTCTGAGGCGGCCGCCCTCATGACCAGCGGTGCAAGGGCGATCCGGCCGATGTCGAGAGTATGGCGAGAGCGCTGGGCGGCGATCGATGAATATCGCGCGGTCTGATGGGCCAAAACGACCTGGCGCCTCCTGGGCGTCGTCGGATGCCGTCCGCCGATCGATGCAGAGCAACAAGAATCGTGACACGGCACCCGAACTCGCGGTGCGCGCCCTGCTGCATGCCTCCGGGCGGCGGTACCGAGTGAATTACCGCCCGGTGCCCGGACTGCGTCGCAGTGCCGACATCGTGTTCACGCGCGCACATATCGCAGTGTTCATCGATGGCTGCTTCTGGCACGGATGCCCGGATCATTACCAGCGCCCGACGCTGAACCAGGGGTATTGGGATCAGAAGGTGGCGGGCAACATGGTCCGCGATCGGGACACCATAGAAAGGCTGACGACAGAGGGCTGGACCGTGCTGCGGTTCTGGGAGCACGAAGACCCGGTCGCGGTTGCAACGGTCATCGAAAGCGAGCTAGACAGGCACAGGCTTGACCGGTAGTGCATCGATGGCATGACGGCATGTTCATGATGCACCGCGCGCTGCGACCAGGTGATGTTCGTCATCGCTCAGGCGCGGCGGTATAACTTTGCTGGCTTGCCGACAACGCCATGCTGATAGGTATCCGTCTCGACAAGTTGGCCGATCATATGGCGACGGAAGGTGTCTTTGCCCAAGCGTTCCCCAGCGATTGCTTCGTGCAGGCGCAGTAGCTCGAGCAGCGTGAACTCGGAGCCGAGCAGACCCTCGGGGTCGGGGGACGCCCGGTAGTCGGCGCGGAGGGTGTCGACGGCGAGTTGGATGATGGTGGCATGGTCGTAGACCAAGCCGTCGGCGGCGTCCACCGAGGTGAGCTCCGCTCCAGTCACTGATGACTCAGGCACAACCACGAGATGCGCCACCGAGATCACCCAGCCGCGGTCATCGCGGTCGGGCTCATCGAAGACGTGCAACTGACGCGGTTGGAGTCCCTCGATGCCGGCCTTATCGCGCAGCGAGCGCAGCACGGCTTGTGCCAGAGTCTCGCCTTCGTGCACGAAGGTACCCGGCAGGCGCCAGCCGGTGTCGTTTTGAACGAGCACAACGTGCAGGGCTCCGTCGTGCACAGTCAACACGGCTGCATCCACGGCTACGGAGGGCTGGGGATAGTCGCTGAGCCGCCTGCCGTGGCTGTCGCGGTAGGGCGCTTTCGTGATCACTTGCTAATTGTCGCAGAAATGATCTATATTGCAAATAGATCACTTCTGATCAAATAGGAGGCGTCATGAACCGCAAACTCACCACCGCACAGACCGACCGGGCCGCCGGCGTACTCCTCGGCATGGCCTGCGGCGACGCCCTCGGCGCCGGCTACGAATTCGGTCCGCCTTTGCCGGAAAATGCCGAGGTGACCATGAAGGGTGGTGGTGGGTTCGGCTGGGCGCCCGGCGAGTGGACCGACGACACCTCGATGGCCGTGCCGATCGCCCGCGCGATTGCCGCAGGCCGCGATCTGGCTGATGAGAGGGTGCTCGACGACATTGTGGCCCAGTGGGTGGACTGGGCACGCACCGCACCCGATGTGGGGATTCAGCTGCGGGCGGTGCTCAGCCGCACCGCACCCTCGGTGGCAGCCGTGCGAGTCGTCGCCCGTGAGCACCACGATCGACAGGGCCGCAGCGCGGGGAACGGATCGCTGATGCGCACGGCTCCGGTGGCGCTCGCGTACCTCGATGACCCCGAAGGGCTGGCCGTGGCCGCCCGGGCGATCAGCTCGCTCACCCACTTCGAAGCGGATGCCGGGGATGCGTGCGTGCTCTGGTGCCTGGCGATTCGGCACGCTGTGCTCAAGGGGGAGCTGGATGTGCGTGTGGGGCTGACGGCTCTGCCTGTTGAGCGGCGGGAACGGTGGGCGGAGCGCATCGAGGAGGCCGAGGCGCAGCAGCCGGCGTACTTCAGCCGCAACGGTTGGGTGGTGCAGGCTCTGCAGGGGGCGTGGTCGGCGATCAGTCATGCTCCGGCGATGGATGCAGGGCAGCTGCGGCTCGCGCTGGAGGCCGCGGTGCGGGGTGGAAAAGACACCGATACCGTGGCTGCGATCGCGGGCGGGCTGGTGGGGGCCCGGTGGGGCGCCTCGGCAGTACCGGGGGAGTGGCGGCGGATCGTGCACGGGTGGCCGGGGTTGGGGGCTGCGGAACTGGTGCGATTGGGGGTGCAGGCGGTGAACGGTGGACAGCGGGTTGCGGGGTCTCGACAAGCTCGACCAGCGGGTGGGGGCGATTCGGGGGACGACCGCGTGGACTACACGCGACTGGGGGACGTTTCGACGCTCGTGCGGCATCCGCACGATGCGGGGGTGTGGCTGGGGGCGGCTGGGGCACTCGACGCACTGCCCGAGGACATCGACGCGGTGGTGTCGCTGTGCCGGGTCGGCAGCGCCCAGGTTCCGACGCGCATCCGGCACCGGGTGGAGGTGCGGCTGATCGACAACGACGACCCGGCGAAGAACCCCAACCTCGACTTCGTGCTCACCGACACGGTGGCCGTCATCGCGGCGCTACGAGCCGAGGGACGCACGGTGCTGGTGCACTGCGCGCAGGCGCAGAGCCGCACGCCGTCGGTGGCGGCCCTGTATGCCGCTCTTTACCGGGACGTACCGGTGAAGCGGGCGCTCGCCGAGGTGTGCGCGGTGCTGCCGGTAGCGAATCCGAAGCGGTTCCTCCGCGCGGCCGTCACCCGGCTGGGCGGCGGTGTGCGGGAGAATGCAGCATGAGCCATGCCTCGTCGGACAACTCCGGCAACAACATCGTGAACGACACCGACGACGATGGTGGTGGGGACGAACCATACAACCCGCCCGCGGACCGGTTTCTGACCGCCCAGATGTGGTGGATCGCCAGCGAGCTGGTGCGCCGGCATCCGCACCTGCATCTCAGCGGTGTGGAGGTGGAGGAGGGCGACCGCCTGCTGATGGTGCGCGACGAGCAGGAGGGCTTGAGTATCCAGTGGGATCTCGTGGGCGGTTGCAAGTACCTGGTGAACGGGGTTGTGACGCGGATCAGCTGGATCGAGATGATGGCCGCGGCCAGCCCGCACGAGACACTCAAGCGCATCGAGGTGGGTTGCGGGCTCGGCATTCCCCAGGCGACGCCGGAGACCACCCCGCGGGCCCTCGCCTACAGGGTTATCGCCAGCGCACTGGCGACGGCGGTTGACGACCGGCATTCCTGGTTCGCGGTGCCGGCGCCGATGATGCCCGGGGAGGACCACGAGAACTCGGAGTGCGACTACTTCCGGGCGTTCCCGACCACGGTGGAGGCACGTGAGGGCTACGACGCCGCGATCGATGCCCAGCTGGAGGCGGGACATCGGGTCTACTTTCAGCAGCCGTTCTGGGCGGTGCTGCGCGACATGCAGGCCATCGCGATCGTCGACGACGCCGGCGTCATCCACACCATCATGGGCGAGAGCGAGCTCATGCCGCTCTACGAACAGATCAACCGCAACCTGACCATCACCACGGCCCGAGTTCTGGGCCCGTACCTACCTTGAGGATTTCCATGACCGCTTCCGTGCCCGCTTCCGTGACGACCGCCGTGAAGATCCTCTACATCGACCTTGACAACACGCTGGTGGACTTCCCGAGTGGCATTGCCCGGCTGACCGATAAGGCTCGCGCCGAGTTCCACGGTCACTACGACGACGCCCCCGGTATTTTCGGCCGGATGGAGCCGCTCGCCGGCGCGGTCGAGGCATACAAGGAACTGGCCTTGCACTTCGACACCTACATCCTGTCGACAGCCCCGTGGCACAACGCGTCGGCCTGGCATGACAAGGTGCTTTGGGTGCAGACCTACCTCGGGCTCACCGATGAGACCGCAGCCTACAAGAGACTGATCCTCTCGCACCACAAGAACCTGAACCGCGGTGACTACCTGATCGATGATCGATCTGCCAACGGTGCGGGCATGTTCGAGGGGGAGTGGCTGCAGTTCGGCACCGACGCTGCGTTCCCGACCTGGGCATCCGTCACCGACTACCTACTCTCGAACGGTGAGCCCTCCCAGTTGCACGCAGCGATCACCCTGGCCCGCACGTCACATGCGGGCCAGGTCGACAAGCTTGGTGTGGCATACATTTACCACCCGCTGGCTGTGATGCAAGGAGTGACCGGTGAGGACGCCAAGATCGTGGCCGTTCTGCACGATGTGGTGGAAGACACCCCGGTGACGCTGGACCACTTGCGCACCCTGGGCTTTGCGGAGCCCGTCGTGCGCGCCGTGGATGCGGTCACCAAGCGCCCCGGCGAATCCCTTGCCGAGTCGATGGCTCGCGTCGCGGCTGACCCGCTGGCGCTCGTCGTGAAGCTGGCCGATCTCGCCCACAACGCGAACCCGAAGCGGCAAGCGGGGTTACCCGAAGACGTCCGTGCCCGGCTGAAGGTGAAGTACGAGGAGTCTGCCGCGGCGCTCGGCACATCCCTGGAAGCGATTTTCGCGAAGAGCTGAACAATTGCGTGGTTACGCCCACTCGTGCTGGCAGGACTCGTTCATGCAATGCCAACTGGGGTTCGCGCCGCTGACGATGCAGCCGCCCAACACAACCGCACCGCGGGCGAGGTCCTCCTGCACATCCGATCCGACCATGCCATAGAGAATCGGAACCCCGCTGGCCTCTCCACAGAGTGGGCAGCGGGGACGCAGCTCGTGCTGGTCGCCAGGGAGGCCCAGGTCGGTGAGGGTCTGGGCGATCCCCGGCCATGCTGCCGAGCTGCGCTCTCCCACAGTTCGGTTGCCGACAAACTCCAAAATGGCCTCGCGCAGGCTCCGTTCGCCGGGTTCCAGCGCGTCGAGGTACTCGTCGGCGAGTAAGTACGAGTGGCTGTCGGTGGAGAAGGCCAGAAGTGCGTCGAGGAAGATCTCCAGGGTGCGTGCGGCGGTGGGGATGTCGACCGGTGCGCCGACAGGCCCGCCCATGCTGACGAGGTTGAGCTTGTTCTGCCACAGCATGTCATTCAGCGGGCTGGACTTGAGCGTCAGCGCTGTCGCCAACGGTTCGGGGGCATCCGCGTTCTGCGGCATAGCGCGCCGAACATCGTGAATGATCTCGTGGAAATGATCATCGCGAAGACCGAAACCGACGAAGAGCAGGTGATGGGTGATGAGAGTGGCCTTCACCACCGCGGAGAGAGCTTCGCGGGACGCGTTGTAGCCCAGGTAGTCATCTCGTGTGAGCACGATGCTGTCGGGATTGGTGACTGAACCATGGAGCTTCAGTAGCCAGTGGTCACCGTTCACGCGGCTGTCAGGGATGACGGTTCTCGGGTCGCCGACATCTGCCGACGCCAGTTCGAACAACGTGTCGTAGTTGAGGGTGATGGCTTGTTCGGTGCGGAGGCCGGCCAGCAGGGCAGGGGCGAGGCCGTAGCGGGGGAGGTCGACGTGGCGGATCACGCTGTCATTGAACGTTTGCTCGCTCGGAATCTCGCCGTTGTCCTTGTCGCTGTCGAATCGCGCCCGAAGGTAGGCGGCCTGGTCGCGGGCATCCAAGTCGCCGTCGAGCAGAGCAGCACGTTCATCCTTCGCCAGGTCGAGGTCCCAGGAGAGTTCGGCTATGAGCTCCTTCCAGGACGGCGCGCCAGCGCTCACACTCGTGCCGGCGCCCATAAACGGAACGAGGCGGCCGGTCTTGGCGATTGCGGCGAGATCTTTTGCCTGGTCAAGGAGATCGCGATCGCTCAGCTCGGACCAGAATTCTGAGGAGCGGCGCTTGACTTGGGCAAGCGCAAAAGACTTCTGGTCCTTCAGCACGAGAACCACGTCGACGCCTTCTTCCGCTCCGGTGATCCGGGCCTGTTCGAGGATGGCAGACAGGATGTCGCCCTTGCGGAGGCGCCCGCCGCCGCCATCCGAGCCGAACGAAGGCATCGCGAGCAAGGGATTGGGGCGTATCGGGGTTGTGCGGGCGTTGGCTTTCCGCTGCCGGCTCGCGGCGGCGCCGGCGCGGATGAAGGCTTCAATCCTCGGTTTCAGATCGGCGGCGGTCGAGAATCCAGTCAGCGGAACCGCCGTGAGGATGGGCAGCGGCAGAGCGGTGTTCCACGCGCTCACGGGAAGCGCGAACTGGTGACCTTTGGAGTAGGCGTCGTGGTGGGAACGCTGCACGGCGGCCTCCAGCCCGACGACGCCGGTCCAGTGTGGCTCCACGGCGTAGTTTGAATCGCTGGGCAGCATCCATGCGTCGCACTGGAGGTGGGTGATGTCGCCCATGATGACGTAGACGTGGGATTGAGGCATGGTGATTCCTACCACATGGCCGGCCCAGCTTGTCGACCGGTCGAGCGCGGACGGTCGCCGGGCAGCACGGGCAGATCTTGCCAGCTGAGTAAAGGGTCGAACCAGTTCAGCTACTGCAACGTCGCGTCATCCAGTTGGTCGAGCAGCTTGTGTGCATCGGAATAGAGTTTCTCGCCCAAGGTCTCGGCTTTCTCCTCGATAAGTGACTCCAGTTGGGAACGCGCCTCTCCCTGGTTTCCGCGCGCGAGCGGAATGCGAGCCAGGGCCAACAGCGCTTCGAATCGTTCGTCGGTACCGACGTGTGCTGTTTGAGCAGCATCGATCAAGCGGGACTCGAGTGAGTCGATATTTACCAGGGGATCGAGACTCACCTGTGCCACCGCCAGTGATGCAGTCACTCGCAGGAGGAGCTCTCGGTCAGCTTCGATGTTCGGATCGTGAGCGAGCGAGGTCAGCACGGCCAGCGCCTCGTCATGCCGTCCCACGGCGGAGTACCACTCGCCGACTTCGACGCGGACTGGGTAGGCCGACTCGCCCATCACAGAGATCGCGAACTCGTGGCCAGAGATCGCTTCTTCTCGCATTTCAAGGTCCCACCGGGCGAGACCAAGTTGGTGCCAGATCTCGTACATGACCCAGTGGTCCTCGGGGATCTCCGGGAAGTTTCGGTGTTCCTCCAGCGCCCTCTCGAGCAGCGCCACAACGGCGTGCAGCTCCTCAGCATCGTCCGCGAGCACGTGGGAAGCCCCCCACAGATAGTAAAGACTCTCGGACGAGCCAGGCGCGTAGCGGCTTCGTTGCTGGTCTAGCAGCTGGAGTGCGGCATCGTGGCCACGAGCGCGAAGGACCTTGAGGTAGTGCATTATGTCCGCGGACTTGGCAGCCTGGCTGTCCGGTCCATGAACCGAAACTGCCTCGTCGACCAACTGCTCAGCGGCTAGGACACCGGCTTCCAGATCATCCTCCATCCTCAGTCGCAGAGTGAGTTCCAGGCCCGCGGTCATCGAGTCGAGATAGTCGAGATCCGGCGTCTCTCGCGTGTCGATCAAGTGCCTCAACAGGGTGATGTGCTCGGTGGCAGAAGTGTGCATGCCGAGGGGCCTCTCAGATTGAGCGAGCATGTACAAAGCCCATGCGTAATCTGGGATGTAAGCTCCCAGGTCGCGATGGTCAGCTACGAGCGCCGCGAGCGCGATGTTGGCCGGAACGAATCGCTGCGCGTTGAGCAAGATCACCGCCTGATGCGCCCTGAGTGAGAGCGCATCCCTTGATAGGGGGTCGATTCGAGCCAGTGCGAAGTCGGCCATGTCGTTTTTCACCACCCAGTCGGCTCCGCTGGTGTCAGCGGCGATGAGTGCTTTGACGCAGCGCAGCAGCAAACCGTTGTCAGTTGTCTTCCCGCCCTTGTAGAGGGCCCAGCCCAACCAAGCCGCGTGACGTGATCTCGCGTCATCCGTGCTGTCGTCGAGCGCTTTCAATACCTGCAGTGTGAGGTGGTGCCAGAATCGGGCCTTGTCGTCGTCGTCGCGATGAGGATCGAAGAATTCGTCGTCAGCGGCGGCGACATCCATTTGCGCTCGTTCCAGGAACGACCGAAGGCCCTCTCCGACGATTTCGCTCCAGGCAAAGTCGTTGTGACTGGCAAAATCGGCCAGTGGTCCGACGGCCGCGGCCTCCGCTGCGTTCGTGATGAGGTCAATATCCCAGGCAGTCGGCAGGGAACCGTCTGCACCCAACCTGCTGGGGATCCCGAGCGTGGCCACAGCGAGGTGGCGCCGCACGTCTTTCGGCAGGCCCGTCCACACGACTCGATAAAGATCTTCGACAGAGCGCGGCAGAGTTGCGAAATCGGAAACCAACCGTTTCGGACTCGTCTCATACTTCTCGATGGATGCCAGAAGTTTGATGGCAAGCGGGTTCGAGTATCGGTTCGCGATCTTCCGAGCCGTCTGATCGTCGATCCCGGTCCAGTGGTGTTTCACCAGCACGGTTACCTCCTCCGCGACCATCGTGCCCAGCCCGGCTCCGCGAGGAAATGGGGCAGGCAGATCCAGCTCGTCATCAAAGCGCACTCGAGATAGACGAGTGCGAGATTGATGCATCGCCTGCCCCACGGCACTGTTGGATTCGATGAACCCTGGCCACCCGGTCGACACGATGAGCACGGCGCCCGGTCGGGTCACTAGAACCTCCAGAAGCTCTGACAGCGAGCTCGTTGCCTCATGGATGTCTTCAACGAAGATCACCATCGGCAGACCGTTTTTCCCGAAGGCGCCCAAGAGGGTCGCCAGATCCTCGACGATATTCGGGGTGCCCTGGTCTCCCAGATGCACCGCGTCAGTGCCGGCCAACGCGCGGTTGTCGCTCGCTTTTCGGGAGCCAGCCGCCCACGCACGCTGCACCAGCCATTTCGCCGTTCCGAAACCAGGAGCAAGGTCGCCCGCGACCGCCTCGACGAAACCCGTCGACACGTTGGAGGTGATCTCCGACCCGACGAAGCCGGTCAGCTCGCGCCCGAACGAAAGCCAGGAGCCTCTCGCGTTCACGGTCAAGTCATAGAAGCGGGCGTGGTCCTCGAGCACGCGCGTATCCAGCGCCAAAGACTCTGCTGCTCCGCCGGACTTGCGCACGCCGCAGGTGATTCCCCACCAACCCCAGCTCGGGATGCTCCCGCCGGCATGGCTGGCCAGAATCGGGTTCACGGCTTTGCGTGCGCCGGTGGAGAGACCGCCCCCATCCTGAGAGCCGGGAATTGAGTCCGGCCAGTAGTGAGGCTCCGGCTGACGCGTTGTCGCCAAGCGGGCGTAGAACTCGGTAGCGATCCGGGTCTTGCCCCAACCCGTTGGGGCTTCCAGGGAGATCCACCGTGGAGTTTTGTCCCGGGCGACCTCATCGTAGACAGCGAGAAGGCCGTCAACCAGTAGCTTCCGAGACGTTCCGACAAACGGTGTTTGTTCCAAACCGCACCCCCTGCGATGAAGAGTATGTAGAGCGACCAGTTCCTGCGCGACGAAGTGTCGTTCACAGGGATGCGCCTTGGATGAATCTACTGGACCACCGGCTCGCACGTTTTCGTTGTTCGCATTGTGCGGATGCACTCGTGTCGGTGCTCGCATCCGCGCCGACCGATCAGGTCACTCAGCCTGCCGGTACATGACCATCCCGGCGTGGTGCAGCACGTCGCCGTGGAACTCGCCGTCTGCGGAGAACCCGATGTCATCGCGGTAGAAGATCATCGATCCCTCCACCCAGTACGCGCCGGTGTACGCGGCCTCCCGCTTCCCGCGCGCTTCGACATACCGGCCCTCCGGCAGCAGCCGCTGCCGGATCACGCCGTCGGCGGTGACCCAGAGACCGACGTACGGGTGCGTGGCCTCACCTTCGGCGGTCACAGTGCAGCCACCCGTCGGGTGATGTCGTCGCGGGAGCGGATGACGTCGTCCCGGAGGGCATCGAGGTCCTCGCCGACGAGGCGACCGGCCCATTTGCGGGGTGTGCCGGCGACCAGCACGGTGTCGATATTGCGGGCATCCGCGCCGAGCACCAGGGTGCCGACGGCGTCATTGAGCGGCATGTTGTTGACGTCGTCGGCGCGCACGATGAGCAGGTCGGCCTGCTTGCCGGGGGTGAGCGAGCCCGTCACGTCACCGAGCGCATTCGCCTTCGCTCCCTGCAGGGTGGCGAAGTCGAGCACGTCGCGGGTGCTGATCCGGGGTGCCGCGTCGGCGCCCCGGTAGGCGGCGTTCGTGGCACGCATCCGCTGGATGGCGTGGAGGGCTCGCATTTGGGTGAACATGTCGCTGGCGAGGGCGACCTCCACGTCGATGCTGAGACCGGGCCGGATGCCGACCGCGAGGGCCTCGTCGACGGCCGGGATCGCCGACTCCAAGCCGATCTGCGCATCCGATGTCGGCGCCAGGGAGACGGTGACGCCGGCGGCACCCATCGCCGACCAGGCGTCGTTGGTCAGGCCGGTCGCGTGAATAAGAGTGAGCGTGGGATCGAGGATGCCCTGCTCCGCCCAGCGCAGGATCGCCTCGGAGGAGGAGCTGCCGAACACGGCGTCGATGGACGTCCAGACGCCGAGATCGCGGGCGACGGCAGCCAGCTCGGGTCCGTAGGCGATGGCCGGCCCGGCGATCTCGTCGGTCGACAGAGCCGCCAGCCGGAAGGTGACGAGGTCGTTGCCGGGGGAGCTGCTCATCAGCCGGGCCAGGTCGGCGGGCCACTGGTGGTCCCACTGGCCGAAGTGGGGTGCCATGGAGGCGTGCACACCACGGATGCCCGTGTCGACGAGGGCGGCCACGGCCGCGTCGGAGTGCGCTGCGGTGCGGGAGTTGTGCGAGAAGTCGAGCATCGTGGTGATGCCCGCGTCGAGCGCCGTCAGGGCGGCGAGGCGGGTGCCGACGTACATGTCGTGGGGTGTGTAGCTCGGGGCGATGCCGGCGAGGGTGGACATCACGTATTCGCCGAGGTCGGTCACATCGGGGATGCTGCGGCGCAGTTGCGTCTCCCAGGCGTGGCGGTGGCTGTCGACGAAGCCGGGGCTGACGATGCAGCCTCGCGTATCGACGGTGAGCGCTGCGGCCGCGAGGGTGCCGTGCTCGGGATCGGACAGCAGGTCGGCGCCGACGGCGACGATGCGGGAGCCGACCAGGAGGACGTCGCCTCGATCCAGATCGGGGACGGCGGGATCCATGGTGACGACGGCGCCGCCGGTGAGCAGAACGGGGTGCTCGGATGCGCGAGCGGCCAGGAGTGCGGGGAGAGAGGTGGCGTGCATAGGTGTCTTTCTCTGAGATCGGTAGCTGATGTCTATGGCGGGGAGTGCCCCGACCAGATCCAGAATCCCGGCCGGCGATGACCTGGACCAGACCGTGGCGAACCGGGGTGCGGCACGGCCTGCCAGCGCGCCGGCCGATCAACTACCGTCGACTCATGAGCAACACTGAGATGGGCGCGTTCCTGAAGGCCCGCCGCGGCCAGGTGCAGCCGGGCGATGTGGGAATCGGCACCCTGCCGGGCCGCCGCGTCACCGGCCTGCGTCGCGAAGAGGTCGCGATGCTGGCCGGTGTGAGCGTGGACTACTACACCAGGCTCGAACAGGGTCGGGAACGCAACCCCTCTCCCGCGGTGCTGAACGCGATCGCCGGAGCCCTCGACCTCGACGCCGACCGGCGAGAGCACCTCTTTCGCCTCGCCGGTCTCGTGCCGACGACCCGCACACCGGTGCGAGACACGGTTGACGAGTCGCTCCTGGAGCTCCTCGCGGCCTGGCCGCACACTCCCGCGATCATCATCAACCGCCACCTCGACATCCTCGCCACCAACGACCTGGCGGATGCCCTGTACTCCGGATTCGCCGAGACCGGCAATCTGGCGATGATGACGTTCGTCGATCCGGCGGGGAGGGAGTTCTTCACGGACTGGGAGCGCGCGACCGAAACGTGCGTCGCCAACCTCCGTCGCGCTCTCGGCCACGCCAGCACCCACGAGCGTGTGCAGGAGCTCGTCGCCACGCTTCACCATGCCAGCGCGGAGTTCCGGATGTTGTGGGCGCGGCACGATGTGCGCGGCAAGACCCACGACGCGAAAGCGTTCCGGCACCCAGACGTCGGTCTCGTCGAGCTCGACTACAACGCGTTCGACATCCGCTCCGCACCCGGCCAGCAGCTGATTGTCTACAAAGCCATCACCGGAACCCCCAGCGCCGACAAGCTTCGACTGCTCGAGTCCTTGGCCGCGACCCGAGCACGAAGCATCCGCGATCGCGCCTAAGGGTTACTCCTGGAGGAGCCGGAGGCGCCCGCTCTTGCCCGCTACCTCGATGAGATTTCGGCCGATGACGATGCGGCGCAGCGCGAACAGAAGACGCGACGAGAGGGCCGGGCGCGATCGCGTCCGGCCCTCGTGGAAGTGCCGCTACTTGTTCGTGAACTCGGCTGCCGCGCTGACCACGTCGGCGCCGAAGGAGCCCTGGGTGACCGCGGTGGCCCCGCCGTCGACCGGGATCGTCACACCGGTGACGTATCCGGCCAGGTCACTAGCCAGGAACACCGCGACCTTCGCGATGTCCTCCGGCTGGCCGACGCGGCCGATCGGCTGCGTGGAGTCGAGCTTCTCGGCCAAGAACGCGACGAACTCGTCGGATTGCTCGAGCGGCACACCGAACGAGCGCGCCATGATCGGCGTCATGATGATGCCCGGGGCGATGGCGTTCGAGCGGATGCCCAGCGGCGCGAGCTCGGCCACGGCCTGCCGCACAACGCCGGTGATGGCGTGCTTGGCGATCGTGTAGCCGGCGGCCGACCAGCCACCCTGCAGTGCCGCGGCGCTGGAGGTCGTGATGATCGACCCGCCCGTGCCCTGCGCCTGGAACTGGCGGGCCGCGAACTTGTGCCCGAGCAGCACCGACCGGGTCAACAGCGCGATCGTCTTGTCGAACCCGGCGGAGGTGGCATCCACGATCGCCGACGGGTCGCCCTGGGCGCCTGCGTTGTTGTACATCACGTCGAGCTTGCCGAATTTCTCAACGGTGGTGCTGACGAGAGTCTCGAGCGCGGTCTCGTCGGTCACGTCGGTGTGAACGTAGATGACCGCGTCACCCAGGCGCTCGGCGATGGACGCGCCCAGTTCGTCCTGAATGTCCGCGATGGCGACCTTGGCGCCTTCCGCGACGAAGCTCTCCACGCTGGCGAGGCCGATTCCGCTGGTTCCGCCGGTGATGATGGCAACCTTGTCGTCTAGCAGTCCTGTCATGATTCAACTTCCCTTCGTGAGCCCTGCTTGATGGTGCCGAACGGTCGGGCTCACGGGCCGCTCGGCGCATCCGCTGTCAGCCGGGAGGGCCGGCAGGGACATTTGTGGGGGCGGGGCCGGGCCGGCCGGGGGCGCGCAGGATCTGGTCGCCGAACGCATCCAGAAGCCCGACGAATTCGACCGACGGGTCGGCGCCGGCGGTGGTGAGTCGTTCGAGTGCGATGCGCGTGGAACTGGCCACGGCCGCCGCTGCCGCACGGGCGCGGTTGTCGTCGGCCGGAAGACCGAGTGACGAGGCGAGTAGTGGGGCGAGGGAGGTCTCGCCCTCCTGTACCTTGCGGAGGAACAGCGCCCAGATTTCCGGATCGGCGAACACGAGCGGGAAGAACTCGGCGGCGCGCGACGTGATCCGGCTGGTGAACATGGTGTCGAAGGCGTCGATCATCAGCTGGCGCAGGTCGGGTGTGGGGCCGGCGACGACGATGGAGTTCATCGTCTCGGTCATGTGGTCGAAGATCGGCGCGACGGAGTCGGCCTTGACCGGGAAGTACCGGTAGAAGGTGCGCTCGGAAATGCCCACGGCCGCGGCAATCTCGGCGACCGGCAGCCGGGTGGTGTGCTTCTCGAGGTAGTAGAGGCAGCAGTCCTCGGAGACTCTCAGTCGAGTCGACGACTCCAGCTTCTTCACCATCACTCCACGCTAACCCGCATGTGGCAGAAACTGCCAGGTCTCTCAGGGGGTGCTCAGCCGGGCGCGGCGGCGGGGGAGGGTCAGCGGCCGAGGGCGTCGATCGCCACTTCCGTGGCCTGCGCGAGCAGGGCGTTGTCGTAGTCAGAGTCGGGCTCATCCCGGCTGGAGAGCACGGCGAGCACGATCGGTGTGCCATCCGGCGGCCAGAGCACCGCGATGTCGTTGCGGGTGCCGTAGCCAGCGGAGCCGGTTTTGTCGCCGACGGTCCACCCGGTGGGCACCCCGGCACGGATGAGATCGTCGCCGGTGGTGTTGCCGACCAGCCAGGCGCTGAGCGTGGCCTGGTCGGCGGGGTCGAGCGCGTCGCCGAACACGAAGTGCTCCAGGCTGGTGGCCAGCGCGTGCGGGCTGCTGGTGTCGCGCGGATCGCCGGGGGTGGCCTCGTTCAGCTCGGGTTCGTCGCGGTCGACCTGGGTCACGTTGTCGCCGATCGCAGTGAGCTCGGCGTCGAGGGCGGCGGGCCCGCCGAGGTGCTCGAGCAGTAGATTGGCCGCCGTGTTGTCGCTGTACCGGATGGCGGCGTCGCACAGTTCGCGCAGGGTCATGCCGCTGTGCACGTGCTGCGAGGTGATGGGGGCGTAGTCGAGCAGATCGGCAGGCCCGTACCGCACGAGGGTGTCGAGTTCGGCGTCGGTGGTCTCGGCCAGCATCACCGCCACGGCGAGGGCCTTGATGGTGGAGGCATACGCGAAACGCTCGCCGGAACGATACTCAACCGCGCGGCCCGTGCCAGTGTCGAGGGCGTACACGCCCAGGCGGGCATCGAAGCTCTCCTCCAGGGCGGCGAAGGCCGGTTCGGCCGAGGCGGTGGGCGAGGGGGCAGACGGGGAGGCAGACGTGCGGGAGTCGGGCGGCGACGTGCGCTCACTGGTGCCCGGTTCGCCGGCGCAACCGGTGAGCAGCGCGATCACGAGGGCGAGAGCGGGGGTCGCCACGAGGTTCAGCGCGCGAGTCATCAGTTCAGTATGGTCGCTCGCTGCGCCGAACAGGAGCACTCCACTCGCGCAGCGAGTGTCGCGCCGCATCCGTGGAGTGGTCGGGTCTCGATGGGCTCGAACGGGGGTGCGGTGGGGCTCGACCGATGTCGGGGTGCGGGTGCAGATGGGCTCGGTGTGTGTGACCATCAACCTATGCCTGCAACCACAGACCATCCCGTCGCCATGCGCGCGACAGGGTTCATCGGCGAATCGCGCTGGCGTCGCCGACCGGCGGGCCGGGTGCGGTATGACGCCTTCTGGGCGGATGGCCGCGTCGAGTTCGACGTGAGCCTCACGGACGCGAGGCTCCGTGGGTGGCCGGCAGGCTTAAAGCCCGTCGTCGACAGCGTGCACGCCGACTGCCCCGAGGTGGGAACCGGTCGGTGGGTGAACCGGTTCGCCGCGGTCGTCGACGGTCCGGAGGTGGAGAACCCGAACCCACCCGGCCCCCGCAGCGGCTGGCCCGGCCGGAGCGAAGTCGCCCGACGCGGGCCCAGCCCTCGGGTGCGCCTGGCGTGGCGGCTGAGCCTCGGGGTGGTGGCCCTCGGCGGCGGACTTCTGCTGATCGCCGGGCCAGTCGACGATGATGTTCTCGCCAGCGTCGGTGCGTTCTGCGCCGTCGGCGGGCTGGTGACGTTGGCCGGCGCGGTACCGCGCCGGTTCCGCTGGTGGTGAGCAAAGCGGTCGAGTCGCGCGGGCGAGGCGCCGCTTCGCGGGTGGCGTGCCGCCCGCGAAACGGCGCCTGACCCGCGAATCGTAAGGAGGTCGCGGTCTGGCCAGGAGGAGGCTAGTCGAGCACGGCGTAGGCCTCGAGCTCGACGAGCACGTCGGGTTCGAAGAGGAAGTCCACCCCGATGACCGACACTGGCGGCAACGGCTGCGGCAGGTTCAGTGCGTTGGAGACGCAACTGATTTCCCATGTGCAGAAGTTCCTTCTCGAACTCGGTCAGGGCTTCGCCTTCTGCCCTCGATCGAGACGTTGGAAGCCGAACTGGGCGGAGAACCCGGGTCGCGGGACCGCTCCACACCCGAGTGAGAACAGACGGGCGGTCAGCGCTGTGATGCTGGCGGTCGGCCCCGTCGGCATCCGTTCGCCGGCTCTGACTCTCTTCTATTCCGTCAGGACGGCCACGCCGAGGTCGTGCACGCTCTGGCCTGTCGCGTCAGCCCACGTTTGGAGGGTTCCAGCGACCGCAAGGATGCTTCCCTCAAGGATCGTCAATCCGTCGTATCGGCCGTGAAGAGCCGCGATGGACTCGAAAGCCCGACCCTTACGGGCCAGGGCGACGATGTCCGTGCCTGCGGCCCTGGAGCGGCTCGCCCAACGCGGAACGCGCGTACGAACCAGTAGCGGGGTGAGACTCGGATCACGATGCCAGGAATCGAGCAGGCCGAGGCTGGCTCCGATGAGGTGAGCGACGGATGGCTCGCCGGGCTGTTTGGGCTCGGGCGCGATGGACAGGATTGTGGCCTGGGCATCCTGCATTTTGTTCGCACTGATGGCCTCCGACGTCGATCGGAGCACGCTCAACGCGTTGGACCTGGTGACACCGATCGGGGTGAATCGTTCCAGGTTCGTTCGCTCAACCGCGCGGGCAAGCGCTGTGTTGAGAGTGGCCATGTCGAAGGTCGACGGATCGTTGATGTCGATGCCGTCTTCAGCGAGGAGCGGTGCCATCTCCTGCAGTAGATCATTGGCCAGGCCTGGCTGGTGAACTATGCCGGCTGCGCCAAAGGCGCTTCGGAGGTCGGGGTCATCGAAGGGGCTGGACATACTCGAAGTTTAACGCCGGGCGCTGGGAAGTCGGGTGATCTCCCCTTCAGGCTGAGCTCGAGGGCGCCCTGAACGGCCGCGTGTGACCAGCTTTGCGGGTCCGTTTTCGAGTCGGAGATAGCGACACTGGTCGGCGTATGCTACGCGTGCTACGCTCGCCGCATGAAAACGATCCCGCATCGTGAACTCAGGAACAACAGTGCCGATGTTCTTCGCTCGGTTCAAGCTGGCGAGTCCTTCGAAGTGACCAACAACGGCGAGGTCGTCGCGCTGCTGACGCCTCCGTCGTCCGTCGCCCTTCGGGGTGTTCGGTTCCGCGGGCCATTGACCCGCGGGGGATTCTCCGCACTGCCCCGCATCTCGTCCCCCCTGGCGGTCAGCGATGTGCTGAACGACCTCCGTGACGAGCGCTAAGACGCCTCGCCAGTGATCGTCTACGTCGATACCTCCGCCGTTGGAAAGCTACTCCTGGAGGAGCCGGAGTCGTCCGCTCTTGCCCGCTACCTCGATGAGATTTCGGCCGATGACGATGCGGCCCTGGTTTCTGCGGCGCTGCTGGAGACTGAGCTGCGTCGGCTGGCGGATCGCACCGCGGTGTCGCAGCTCGCGGTCACCGAGGTTCTGAGGCGCATCACCCTTCTGGATGTTGAGCGTGGTTCCTTTCGCGAGGCGGGTCTTCTCCTGCCCGGGTCGTCACTACGGAGTCTGGATGCGCTGCACCTCGCGGTGGCCGTGAGCGTCGCTGCCGATGAATTCATCACATACGACCACCGCCAGGCTGAAGCTGCGCAGTCTGTTGGCCTGAAGCTGGTGCGGCCTTAACCGCTCCCTGACCGGCAGGGATCTCGATCTCCACGGCAGCTCCGCCACGGGCCGGAGGGCGTCGATCGACGGGAGGTGGCCGAGTCGAGGGCAGCGTAGGTTGGCGCGGGAGCGGCTCGATGCCGAGGAAGGGTGGCGTGCGATCTCACCGGGCGTTCAGGTGCGTCGGCGGCGTCGCTTCGTCGCTCACGCCGTTGCCCCCTGCGCCGCAACGCACCCAACCCACACGCCGTCTCGGGCCCGGGTCACGCCGACGAACAGCTCGCGGCGGTCGCGCTCGTCGCGTTCGATCTGGGAGTCGGTCCACTCGGGGCCGGCGATCCCGGGGGACATCAGGCGCTCGGCCACCCAGGGCAAGAGCACCTGCTTGAACTCGAGCCCCTTGGCGCGCTTGATGGTGCCGACCTTCACGGCATCCGTGATGGAGCCGTCGTAGATCTGCGCCGAACATATCGGCAGGCCGGCGTTGCGCGGGTAACGCGCCGCTTCGCGGGTGGCGCGCTGCCCGCGCACCGGCGCCTGACCCGCGAAACGCCGTGACTAACGTTCGACAGCGACCATGAGCCGGCGCAGGCGTGTGAGGTGTGAACCACGCCACAGAGGGGCTATATATTCGCCCATACAAACGGGAGGACACGCCATGGCCATGACCTCGATCGATATCAACCTCGACGAGCTCAAGCAAGCGAAACTCTTGGCTGGAACCACGTCGAATCGCGAGACCGTCGCTCTCGCACTCCGGACCTTGATCGCGGTTCGCCGTCAACCCGCCGCGGTGGAGCGCATCATCGGCCGCAACTTCGAGCCGGACCAGACCGACGCGCCGGGATGATGCGCGCTGCAGGGCCCTTCGACTGTCTCGTCGCGGCCTACGCCGTGGCCAATGAAGCGGTCGTCTTGAACTCGGACCGTGACTTCGGGCCCCTCCCACCCGCGGCGCAGTGCGCCAGGGCTCTGTCAGGTGTCAGGGGATGCGCTTGACCGTGGTGGTCTCCTGTACGGTCAGCTCGGCGAGGGCGTCACGCACGCCGGGCTTCGTCTGGGTGCAGGCGTCCCGGGGGTAGTGCGCGTGGATGGCCCGGCCGGCCTCGTCGACGAGCCAGAGCGGCGGCACCAGTTCCAGGTTCTCCATGCACGCGACGTTCGAGTCGTCGTCGTCGGGCTCGGCCAGAGCGGCGAGCAGGGGTGCGAGATCGCCCGCGAAGGTCACCGCGGTGACGCTGAACCCCTGGCCGTCGCCGAGGTCGGCCAGCACGTCACAGCGCACGGCCGTGGTGGGGGTGAAGCCCTCCGGCACCCGGCCGGCCCTCGGCGCGTACGGATGCTCGGGGACGGCCGTGCTCCTCAACTCTCGCGGCAGCGCCCAATCAATCAGGTTCGGTGCCAGGCAGTCGTACCCATCAACGATTCGCGCGGGGTCCACCTCTGGGGCGTCGCCGCCGGGGTTGCCGATGCATCCGGTCAGCAGCACACATCCGGCCGCCGTGCCGAGCAGCACGCCGATTGCGGCCGTGATTCTCGGTGAGGATGGCTGTGGCCTCATGGCTCCACCCTGGCCGGGGATGTCGGCCGCGTCGATGTTCGGGTCGTGTTCGTTACCGGAACGCAAGACTCCAGGGGCCGGTCGGCTGCAAGTTGGCCGGCCGAAGGGGGCACGAGTCCGGCCAGATCGGGCGAGCGGCGTAAGTAAGAGTTTCCTGGATTCGTGCGGCTGAACATGTCGATGCAGCTGGCGCGCCGCTTTGCGGGTGGCGCCCTGCCCTATCGCAGCCACCCGGGCCCCGGCTACCGTGCAGCTGTGCGCGAGAGCCCGGATGCAGCGGTGACGGATGGCCCTCGGCGCCGCGACGTGCCCACCGGGGTGATCATGGTGGGCATGGCCGCGATCGCCTGGTGGCCCGCATTCACCCTCGGCGCCTGGGGTGAGATCTTCTTCGATGACATTCTCGCGCTGTGGGCGGCATCCGTTGCGGCGCTGGTCTTTGTGCTCGTCGAGCGTCGCCGCCTGCGGGGCCGACTCGCCCGCGCCCTAGTGCTGCTGCTGCCCAGCGTGTGGCTCGCGCTCAGCTTCGCCGCGCACGAGCGCGTCACCGATCTGGGCGTGGCCCTGCTCGACCTGGCGGCATTCGCGGCGGTGCTCGTCGGCATCCCCTTCACGCTGTGGGTGCTGGTGCAGATCGTCTGGCCCGACTTCGCCGCCCGCACCCCGCGCCGGTCGAAATGGTTGATCGTGGGGGTGGTCGGCGCCATTGTCATCGGGTCGTTCGTGCTCGGGGTGAACCAAGCCCGGTTTCTCACCTGTGAGGACTTCACGATCAGTGGCAATGTCGCACCCGACGGATGCGCCCCGGCCGACACGCTGTGACCGGCCAGCCGGAACCCGCGAGCGGACGCTCACCGCTCCTCGTGCGGGCGACCGCGCCCGCTAGAGCGGGCGCGGTCAACGATACGAGGTGCGGTGAACGCAACGCAGCGCCCTGAGGGCGCCGCGGGGGCGTCTTCTCGTCGTGGTGAGTGACCGGTTCGCAGACGAACACGGGCCGGGATGCGCAGCGTGGCTGCAGGCATCCCGGCCCGTGTTGTGGAAGCCGAGGGCTGGCGCGGGGTTAGACCCGCGCGGTGCGGCGCTGGGCAAGCGCGGCGTCGACCGAGTACCGGCCGGCCCCGGCGAGAACCAGGGCCACGGCGGTCGCGCCCAGCACCAGAGTGAGTTCGTAGCCGCCCTCGGCGACGAAGATACCGGCCGTGAGGTGCACGAGGAGGGTGGCGACGAGCATGTCCACGGCGAGGGCTGCGGCGGCGATACGCGTACCGAGGCCGAGAACGAGGAGCACTCCGCCGATCAGTTCCAGCAGGGCCACAACCGGACCGGCGACCTCGGCGAGGGGGACGCCCATGTCGGCGAACGACCCGCTGGTGCCGGCAAACCCGTAGACGAACACCTTCTGTGCTCCGTGGGCGATGAACACGGCACCGACGGCGAGGCGCAGAACGAGCAGGGCGAGCGACGGCGATGCGGGCCAGGCGCGGAGGCCCGAGCGGGAGGTGGTCTGCGGGGAGGTGGTGCTGGTCGACATAGGGTTCCTTTCGAGAACGATGGAGGTCGTGCGCGGATAACTGGCGACGGGCACGGCTGTGCCGTCGACGGCGTGGCATCCGCAGAGGTGTCGTCGGGCCGAACGGCCGGAACGACGAAAGCAACCCTGGCTAGCGGCGTTGATGCGGTGACGCACCGGGCAGCGATACCCTCGGGTTGAAATGCATTGGTTGCATCTACAACTAACGTAACCCACGGCGAGCGTAGGGACAAACTCGACCGATTCGTGTGCCGAGTCTGCCGTCGTTGCCGGTCCCATTCGGCGGATGTGTGAGGATCGATCCATGCCCCAGCCCGCAGAAAAGCCCGTCGTCGTTCGGGCCCGCGCGTTCATCGGCCCCTCCCGCTGGCTGCAGCGGCCGGTGCGCAAGGTGCGCTACGACGCCCGCTGGGCCGACGGTCGGGTGGACGTCGATGTAGATCTGGTGGCGGCGATGTACCGGGGGTGGCCGGCCGATTTCCAGCCGATCCGGGATGCCGTGCACGAGTACTGCCCGGAGATCGGCCCCGGCTGGTGGGTGAACGAACGCGGCTGGGTCGAGGGGCCCGCGCAGCCCGGCACCGGCCCGTCGGCGGGGAGTCCCGCGCGGCCGCAGGTGCCCAAACGCCAGCCCAGCCCGAAGGCTCGCGCCATCCGGCGGTTGGTCGGCGGAGCCGTCGTGCTCGGTGTGGGCATCTGGCTTCTGACCGGTGTGACCAGTGAGGGCGCCGTCGGGTGGCTCGGGGCGATCTGTGCCCTAGTAGGTCTGTCTGTGCTGGCGGCGCCCGTGTGGCCACGGCCGTCCTGGCGCAAGAAATAGCAGCGCGGCAGCTGTGCCAGCCACACGGGGTGCACCGGGGTCCGTACGGCCCACGGATGCTGCCGCCCGGTTCGTTCGGCCACTACACTCCGATGAGGCGGAGGTCGGCAGGGGCGCACGGGCAGCCGTGCGGCGGCAGGGCCACCGGCTCAAACAATGGGGGAACACAGTTATGGCCAAGGACGTTCGAGACATTCGCAACTCGCTGCACAACAGCGAGCGTTACCTCAAGGACACCGCGCGCTCAACGGCACAGTCTGCCGAGAGCAACGCCGCCACGAGCCAGGCCGCGCGCAGTGCCGCGAGCGGCGCCTGGGCCGGCGCCGGATTCCAGGCGGTAACGGCGTTCCAAACCGCTCGGGCAGCGCGCGCCGCCGAAGAACAGCTTGCACTGCAGCAGGTGATGGCCGACCGTCAGAACGAGCTGGCCGAGCAGATCACCTGGAACGAGTTCGCGCGGTGGCGGCAGACACCCGAGGGGGTCGCGTTCTTGGCCTGGCGGGAGCCGGCCTTCGGACTCGCGCAGACCGTGCGTGATCGTGATTCGCAGTGGTTGCAGGGCTGGGCGCGGGTGATCGGGCAGGCGCAAGCCGAGATCCCCGCCGATGAAAAGCAGCGTCTGCTGCGGCGGAACGCAAACCTGAGGCAATCGGGCCTCAAGATTGCATCCATCGTCAGCTTCGCTGTGGCCGGCCTGTTCCTGATCGCCCTACTGTTCCAGGTTTTCGCGCTGAGCATCACGAGTTCCGCGCCGGCCACGGGCGGGTTCAGCTACGAGGACTGCCTCGCCGCCCTCGATGACCCGGACAACATGCTGTTCAGCGAGGACGATTGCGAGGCGATCAATCCGGCCCCCGCGGGATCGATCCTCCCGCAGGCGATACCTCTGGCCCTGTTTCTCGGGCTGGGCATCGCGCTCACCGTCGTTCGCCGCACCAAGCAGCGCGCAGCGCGCAACGATCCAACGGTCGACAACGAGGCGCGGGCACGCCTCGAGCGCTGGCACTTCGATCCGCTCGCCGTCGAGCCGGGCTACACCGGGTTCACCTGGTACGAGTCGCCCGATGCCGCCGGCTACGCCGATCGGCTCATGCAGCTGGCGCTGTTCGACGGCCACGGGCGGCCCCCGGCGCAGTCAGACCTCATTGCCGTGCGGATGCCGACCGCCCGGGCGCCGCACTCGACCAACCCCGCGGAAGTGAACCAGTTGCTCGGCGCCTTCGCGCAGGCGGACACGGCTTGACGACCATGAGCATCCGCTATGACCCGGCCAGTGCGAACCCCGGAGTGCGCTACGTGCGCTTGGGTTACCTGACGACGTTCGAGAGCGGCCAGACGCTCACCGTGGGTGACCGCATCGGTGGCACGAAGCGCGGGGCCAAGCTGACCCCTGCGTATTACGCCCTGCTCGATTCGCTCGACCCCACCGTCGGGGACCGGGAGTTCCCGGCGGCAGAGCTAGGTCTGTTGGGCTGGCTGGCCGATCAGGGTTTGATCGCCGTGGTGACGGATGGCGCCGACCTGACGGAGCTCACCATGGTGCCGGTGCCGCGGCGGGAGATGGCCATCGTGGAAGAACTGGAGGATGGATACATCCTCCGTGTCAGCGAAAAGCAGCCTTTCCTGGTCTCCGGGCTCGGTGCTCGGTTCCTCTCGCTCATGGATGGTGAGCGCTCCCTGGCGGAGATCGCCCGCGCCGTCAAAACTGAAGTTCTCGCCGACCCCGCGGTGAGGCTCGCCGTGCAGGATGACGAACGTGAACAGGGGCGCACGTTCGACTCGGTGCTGGTGGACGAGGCCCTCGCGTTGATCCGCGACTTGGCGAGGTCTGGGGGAGTGTCGTTCGAGCCGCCGGAGTAGCTCGGGCGGGTCTCGTATCCGGCGGGAGCTGACCCTGAATTCTGAGAGAGCGTGCAGGCTTCCCTTTCTCAGCACGGCACTCGTCGCGGCAGGACTAGCGTGAGATGCCGCGACATTGGATCTCCTGATTCGGCAGTGCGCGTCTCGCGAATCCAGCAGAGAGGATGCGGGCATCCGACACAATCGGATGACCCGAACCCACCGGTATGAAAACCTTCTTCCAACACTTCACGTGGTCGCTCATCGTGTCGCTCGTCGCCCTCGTCATCGCGCTGCTCTACGGCGGCTGGGCCGCGGTCGCGCTCTGCGTGATCCTGGGACTGATGGAGATCTCGCTCTCCTTCGACAACGCGGTCGTGAACGCGCGGGTGCTGGAGAAGATGTCGGAGTTCTGGCAGAAGATCTTCCTGACCGTGGGCATCCTCATCGCCGTGGTCGGCATGCGGCTCGTCATGCCGCTGATCCTGGTGTCGGTGACTACCGGGCTCTCCTTCGGCGAGGTCATCACGCTGGCGCTGGAGAAGGGCGACCCGGAGACCGTGGGCACCTACGGGCATTACCTGCACGACGCGCATCCGCAGATCGCCGCGTTCGGCGGGATGTTCCTGCTCATGCTGTTCCTCGACTTCATTCTCGAAGACCGCGACATCAAGTGGCTCACCTGGCTGGAGCGCCCGCTCGCCAAGGTGGGGCGGCTCCAGTCGCTGTCGTATGTCGTGGCCCTCGCCGTGCTGCTCGGCGGCGCCAACCTGGCCGAGGACCCGCTGGTGGTGCTGATCGCCGGCGTGCTCGGACTGATCACCTACATTCTGGTGAACGGGCTCGGTTCGCTGTTCGAGGGCAGCCTGGAGGAGGACGACGACGACGCCGGCATCCGTGGGGCTGCCGCAGATGGTGCGGCGGTCGCCCAGGCCCGCACGGGCGGCGCATCCACTCTGGCCGTGCTCACCGGGCGGGCGGCGTTCTTCTCGTTCCTCTATCTCGAGGTGCTCGACGCCTCCTTCTCGTTCGACGGGGTCATCGGCGCGTTCGCGATCACCGCCGACCCGATCATCATCCTGCTCGGCCTGGGCCTGATCGGCGCCATGTTCGTGCGCTCGCTCACCATCTTCCTGGTGCGCCAGGGCACCCTCAACGACTACATCTACCTCGACCACGGCGCGCACTGGGCCATCGGAGCCCTCGCAGGCATCCTGATCCTCAGCATCGGATTCGAGATCCCGGAACTCGTCACCGGGCTGATCGGCGTGTTCCTGATCGCCGCCGCGTTCTGGTCGTCGGTGCGCGCCAACAAACGGGATGCGGTCGAGCCCGACGTTGCGCCTGCCGCGCTCGTCGACGCGCCCTAGCGGGCTGGGCCTCGTCGTCGCTCCGGCAAGCGCCGCGGCTGAGCACAACTCCTGCTATTTCGCCCCGGCGATCAACGGATGCCCGGAATCACGGGCATCCGTCTCGGTCGGCGTGAAAATTGCCGGAGTTATGCACGCACCACCACGCGCTGGGGGCCGGA
This sequence comes from Cryobacterium inferilacus, assembly GCF_019599185.1. Lineage (GTDB taxonomy): Bacteria > Actinomycetota > Actinomycetes > Actinomycetales > Microbacteriaceae > Cryobacterium > Cryobacterium inferilacus. Next base: position 66,112 of record NZ_JAIEUL010000016.1, read on the forward strand.
GGCTCGCGGGCGGGCGACGGGCGGGAAATATTTCGCTCCCGCGAGCGTTAGCCCGGACATGAAAACCATTGTGTACAGCCAGACCGGTGACCCGTCCGTGCTTCAGCTCGTCGAGCGGCCGGTGACCGAACCCGGCGCCGACGAGGTGCGGGTGCGCGTCGTCGTGGCCGGAGTGAACCCCACCGACTGGAAGTCACGCCAAGGCTCGGGTCCGGGGGAGAAGCTCGCGTTCGACGATGTCGTACCCGGCCAGGACGGTGCCGGCATCGTGGAGGCCATCGGCGCGGACGTGCAGCACGTCGCGGTCGGCGACCGGGTGTGGCTGGCGCTCGCCGCGTACCAGCGCGCCAACAGCGGGTCCGCCCAGGAGCAGGCCGTGCTGCCCGCCGAGCGGGTCTTCCCGCTGCCGAGCAGTGCGAGCTTCGACCAGGGCGCGAGCCTCGGCGTTCCGGCGATCACGGCGCACCGCGCTCTGACGGTGGCCGAGGACGGCCCGAGCCGACTGAGCCCGGGAGCTTTGGCGGGCAAGACCGTGCTCGTGGCCGGGGGTGCCGGTGCCGTGGGACACGCGGCGATTCAGCTGGCCAGGTGGGCCGGCGCATCCGTCATCACGACCGTGAGCTCACCGGCCAAGGCCGCGCTGGCTAGGGCGGCCGGGGCGCAGCACGTGCTGATCTACACCGACGCCGACATCGTCGAGCAGATTCGCGCGATCGCCCCGGATGGAGTGGACCTGATCGTGGAGGTGGCCCCGGCCCAGAACTCGGATCTCGACCTGGCCGTGATCCGCAACCGCGGGTCGATCGCCGTCTACGCCAACAACGGCGGCGACCAGATGACCCTCGACGTGCGCCGGCACTTCAGCCTCAACGTGCGCTACCAGTTCCTGCTGCTCTACACGGTGGGGATGGACGCGATCCGGGCGGCGGCCGAGGACATCACCGCGGCCCTCAACGACGGCGCGCTCGCCGTGGGAGAGGCGGCCGGGCTGCCGCTGCACCGCACCGATCTGGCGCACACCGCGGATGCGCACGCGCTGGTGGAGAGCGAAGTGGTGGGCAAGGTGCTCATCGACGTGTCGGCCGCGTAAGCGGCACGGCCGCGAAGCTGGGAGAGTGCCGAGCATGACAGCCAGAGCCTGATGGGGCCTTGACCATGCCCTTAGGGCATGGTCTTGACTCAATACCAACGCGACATTGCGTGGTCCGTTGATAGTGAGAGGAGTCGGGGATGGCCTGGAGTACCCGCGAGCTGGCGGAGTTGGCCGGCACGACGCTCAAAGCCGTGCGGCACTATCACCAGATCGGTTTGCTCGACGAGCCCGGGCGCACGTCGAACGGGTACAAGCAGTACCAGGTGGCGCACCTGGTGCGGCTGCTGCAGATCACCCGGCTGGCCAACCTGGGGGTGCCGTTGGCGCAGATCGCCCAGATGGGGCTGCCGACCAGGATCCGGAGGCGGCGTTGCGCGCGCTGGACGCCGTACTGGCGGCCACCGTGGACCGGTTGCAGCGCATCCGTGGTGAGCTGGCGGGCATCCTGGCCCACGGTGCGCCGGCCGAGATGCCGGCCGGTTTCGGTGCGGTGGCGAACGAGCTGAGCGACGCCGACCGGTCGCTGATCCTGGTGTACTCGCGGGTCTTCGACGACCCGGCGATGCACGACGTGCAGCAGATCGTGACCGACGAACTGGGCAACAGCACGGATGCCGCCTTCGACGCGTTGCCGGCGGACGCCGACCTGGCCACCCGCCGCCGGCTCTCCGCGGAACTCGCGCCGGTGATGAGCGCGGTGACCGAGACCTACTCCTGGATGAGCGACCCCGGCGCCCGGGCGCCACGCGGCGCCGCCTTCGCCGAGGACACCGTGACCCAGGCGCTCTGGGAGCTGTACAACCCGGCCCAGCTGGAGGTGCTCTACCGGGCGCACCTGATCAACAACGGAACAGCGGAGGAACTCGCGGCGTTGGAAGCGGCAGTCGAAGCCGCGGCGGCGCCTGCCTCCGACGGCCGCCCGGCATCAGACGCCACACCAGATCTCAGACCAGATCTCAGACCAGACGAAGGGATGACACGATGACCGAGACCGCCACGACCCCACTGGTCGCGGAAGACCTGCTGCTTCTTCTGTTCGACCCGTCCTCCGGCACGTTCCGCGGTGAGGGCTCCGCGCTCTTCCACGCCCTTGCCGGAGCCGTGCTGACCGAGCTGGCCCTCGCCGGGCAGGTGCAGGTCGACGACCGCTCCGTTCTGCGCGGCCGTGTGGTGCGCGCGGTCGGCGATCCGCCCGCCGACCCGCTGCTACGCCCCACCTGGCAGCGGCTGCAGAAGCGACCGACGGATGCGTACGCCCTGATCCTGGAGATCGGCCCGACCCTGCGGGCCGAGTTCATTGACCGGCTGGTGGAGCGCGGCCACCTCCGCCGGGAGCCGCGCCGGTTCCTCGGCCTGATCCCCACCACCGCGCTCGTCGCCGGCGGCACGCCACGCCGCGACGACCTGCTCCGCGCGGTGCGACCCGTTCTCGTCGACGGGGTGGACCCGGATCAGCGCACCGCGGCGCTCGCCGCGCTGCTGTCGGCGAGCGGGGCCCTGCCGGCGATGCACCGGGAGATTCCCTGGTCGGGCGACGTGTACACCCGCGGGGTCGCGCTGCAGAAGGGCGACTGGGGTGCCGCCACGGCCGGCGACGCAGTCGCCAGCACCACGGCGGCGATCCTCACCAACAACCTGTTCCTCTCGCTGACCCTGCCCGGTCTCCGCGGCGACTGAGTCGTCGGGCTCGGGTGCGGGCTTCGGCTGGTGACCCGCACTCGGCCTATGTATTTGGGCGCTCCGGCGCTCCGGTGTTTCCACCCTCACGCGCTTTCGCGCGCCCACTCACCCCAGCGCTCCGGCGCGCCCACCGGCGCGCCTCTGACGCGCCAACCCCAGATAGGAGATCCCATGTCCAACCCCTTCGACGGCGTCATCGCCGGATTCCAAGACCTGGTCGGGCAGGTGCCCGATCTACTGCAACCGTTCATCGTGATGGTGGCCGGCGCGGTGCCGTTCATCGAGGGCGAAGGCTCGGCGATGATCGGCGTGATCGGCGGCCTCCCGCCGCTCGTGGCCGCCCTGGCCGGGGCGGCCGGCAACCTGCTCAGTGTGGTGCTCGTCGTGCTGCTGAGTTCACGCATCCGTGCCGCGGCGGTCACCCGGCGTGAGCGGCGACGCGGTGGCACGGCGCTGCGGGGAGCCGCGGATGCGGATGGAACGAGTGCTGTGCCGGCCAGCGCCGGGACAACGGATGCCGGTGTGGCCGGCGCCGTGCCGGCCCAAACCGGCACGGTGACCGTGGAGAGTGCGCCGGCGGAGGGCCGCGCCGCGAAGAAGGAGTCGAAGGGCCGCCAGAAGCTCAATCGCTGGCTGGTGCGGTTCGGGGTGCCCGGTGCCAGCCTGCTGGCGCCGCTGGCCCTGCCCACGCAGATCACCGCGGCGACCCTGGTGGCATCCGGAATCGACAAGCGCCGGGTGATTCTCTGGCAGGCGATCGCGATCGTGCTCTGGACCACGGTGGCAACGGTCTCGGCCATCGGACTGCTGGCGGTGGTGGCCGTCGTCTAGCGCGGCGCACGCAAGGAGCCGGCCGGTGCGATTGCGCCGGCCGGCTCGGCTGCGTCGCGCAGCCGCGCACGAAAGACGACCCCCCGGTATAGCCCGGAGCTATACTTCCGGCATGAGTACCTCGTCACGCATTCGAGCGGCTCGGGCAAGATCCGGACTCTCGCAGAGCGAGTTGGCCCTGCGAGCGGGAGTTCCGCAGCCCAACCTCTCGGCGTATGAGGCCGGCCGGGTGCAGCCACGACCCGAGACCCTGGCCCGGATCCTGGACGCCACCGCCGAGCGCCCGTCGGTCGTGCTGCACCGCGAGCGGGACCGGGTGATCGAACTCGCCCGCCGGCGTGCGGCCGGCGACGTGCGGGTGTTCGGGAGCATAGCCAGGGGCACGGATGGCATCGGCAGCGATGTCGACCTCCTCGTCACCTTCGGGCCCGATGCGTCCATCCTGGATGCGGCCGGACTGGTGCTCGATCTGGAGGACCTCCTCGGAGTGCACGTGGACGTGATGAGCGACCGGGCCGAGGGCGCTATCCGCGACCGGGCCGTTGCCGAGGCGGTGCCGCTGTGAATGACAGCACCCGCGGGGGTGCCGGATCGTGAGTCATGAATTCGACCGAACGGATGCGCTGCTCGCCGACATCCGGGACCTGGTTCGTCATGCCGGACTCATCACGGATCGCGGGCGGGAGGTGTTCTTCGACCGCGCTGATCGCACCCAGCAGCTGGCGGCGAAAGCCATCGTGATCGACCTGCAGACCGCCGTCGAGAGGCTGCCCGAGGAGTATCGGGATCAGCATCCGGATGTGGCCTGGGCCGAGCTGAGGGCGATGCGGAACTACCTCGCCCACGACTACGCCAATACCGACTACCAGATCGTCTGGAACGCCCTGATCCGGGACTTTCCTCGGTTGTTGGTTCAGCTAGGGATCGGGTAGGGCTGGGGTCGAGGTTGGCATCGTGGTTGGCGTCGGGGTTGGCGCCGGGGGAGCCATGGATGGGCCGGCCGGCGCGAGCGCACCTCGTACCGGCGACCGCGCCTGCTAGAGCGGGCGCGGTCGCCGATACGAGGTGCAGTGAAGGGGCTGGGGGCCAGTGAGCTCGCCGAACCCCGCCGGCGCGCCGACCGCACCCGCCCGCCGCACCCACCGGCCGGCCGCATCCCGCAGGATAGAAGGCATGGCCCACCGTCAACGCAGCCCCGCCGAATCGGACGACGCCCGCGACCGAGCGGAGAAGACCTGCGCCTCGTGCGGTCGGCGCATCGAGTGGCGGGCGAAGTGGGCCAAGAACTGGGACGCGGTGAAGTACTGCTCCGACGCCTGCCGCTCCCACCGCGTCGACGCGACCGACCGGCAGCTCGAAGAGACCATCGTGACCCTGCTCGCCGCCCGGGCGCAGGATGCGACGATCTGCCCGTCTGATGCGGCGCGAATGATCGGCGGTGAGGAGTGGCGCGACCTGATGGAGCCCTCCCGCCGGGCCGCCCGGCGGATGGTGGCTCGCGGCGAACTCGAGATCACGCAGGGCGGATCCGTCGTGGATCCGTCGACCGCGAAGGGCCCGATTCGGTTGCGGCGGCCGCGGTAGGAGGCATCCGCGCGAGGGCGTTTTCGGGCACGCGAAGTGGCCGGTCCAGTGTCAGTGGCTGCTGCGATACTCATCATGTTCCCGCGTTGGGGGCAATGGATGAATGGGGATTTCCATGACCGATCCGAACTACTCCGCACTGCTGCTGATCATCGATCGCAGCGGTTCGATGGCCGGCATCCGCGACGACATGGTGGGTGGCCTCAGCACGATGCTGGCCGAGCAGGCGGCCGAACCGGGCCGGCTCACCGTCGACATCGTCACGTTCGACACCGAGATCGAGACGCAGTGCTCGCTGGCCGATCCGGCCACTGTCGCGATCACGTTGGAGCCGCGCGGTGCCACGGCGCTCTTCGATGCGATCGGCCAGTCCGTGACCAGCTTCGGTCGGGTGCTCGCCGCCCTGCCCGAGCACACCCGGCCCGACACCGTGCAGGTCGTCGTGGTCACCGATGGTGAGGAGAACTCCAGCCGGGAGTTCGGCCTCGACGCCGTGCGCGCCCTGGTGACGCAGCAGAAGGAGCAGTACAGCTGGGGCTTCATGTTCCTCGGTGCCAACCAGGACGCCGTGCTCTCGGGCGAACGCCTCGGCTTCGACGCCGATAGTTCGATGACCTACTCGGCGGGCGCCGAGGCGGTGTCGAGCATGAGCGCGTCGATGGGCCGGTACGTGTCGGATGTGCGCGGCAAGTCCAAGCGCGGCTTCGACGCCGAGGAGCGGCTGAGCGCGATGAGCCCGGAGCCGGTACCGAGCGCGGCGGCGGCTCCTCAGTCAGTTCCGGCCGCTCCGGCCAAGCCGGCGTCGGGCAGCAGGGGCCGCAAGAAGCGCTAACTCGCAGCTGAGGTCGGGATGGTCGCCCGGTGGGTCGGCGACCATCCTGACTGGGGCTCTGAGATCACGTCAAGTGGGTGCGGGGCGAGGCCAAGACCGGGCCGGAGTAGGCCAGGCGACCCCCGGTCCTAACGGCCGCGACAGCTGCGTGTACGGCCTACCCGACGCGGGCTTCGAGAGCGCTCGCCGAGGCCCCGAGAAGCCCTATGAGACGGCTGTGTGACTTCACAGAAACGCCGATGTGTGCTTAACTAGGCGACTTCTCTTGTCCGTTTACGCGGCATCCGCCTGCCCGCAGGCCGGAAACACGATCTAAAGGACGCAATGACAGACCAAACTTTTCAGCTTGTAGCGATTGTTTTGTACTTCGCTGGCATGCTCGCGATCGGCTACTTCGCCTTTCGCAAAACGAATGACCTCGACGACTACATGCTCGCCGGCCGTGGCCTGAAGCCCGGCACCGCGGCCCTCAGCGCCGGCGCCTCGGACATGTCTGGCTGGCTGCTGCTCGGCCTGCCCGGCGCCATCTACGTCTCCGGACTGGTGGAGGCCTGGATCGCGATCGGCCTCACCATCGGCGCCTGGCTCAACTGGAAGTTCGTGGCCCCACGCCTGCGGTCGTACACGCACGTGTCCAACAACTCCATCACCATCCCGAGCTTCTTCGAGAACCGGCTGAAGGACTCCTCGCGGATGCTTCGCGTGGTCTCCGGCGTCATCATCCTGGTGTTCTTCACGTTCTACGTCTCGTCCGGCATGGTCGCCGGCGGCGTGTTCTTCGAGAACTCCTTCGGCTCCACCTTCCTGGTCGGCATGCTCATCGTGGCCGGCGTCACCCTGCTCTACACGCTCTTCGGCGGCTTCCTCGGCGCCACCCTCACCGACGTCGCCCAGGGCCTGCTGATGCTGGCCGCGCTGATCGTGGTGCCGATCGTGGCCCTCAACGAGACCGGCGGCCTCGGCGCCACCATCGACTCCATCCGCGAGGTCAACCCCGACCTGCTCTCGTTCACCGCCGGCGGATCCGTGCTCGGCGTCATCTCCGCCGCCGCGTGGGGCCTGGGCTACGTCGGCCAGCCGCACATCCTGGTGCGCTTCATGGCGCTGCGCAGCCCGCAGGACGCCAAGGCCGGCCGCCGCATCGGCATCGGTTGGATGATCCTCACCGCACTCGGCGCCCTCGCCACCGCGCTGATCGGCATCGCGTACTTCCAGCAGAACCCCGACGTGACCCTGGACAACCCCGAAACGGTGTTCCTGATCCTGTCGCAGATCCTGTTCCACCCGTTCGTGGCCGGTCTCATGCTGGCCGCCGTGCTGGCCGCGATCATGAGCACGATCTCGTCGCAGCTCATCGTCTGCTCCTCGGCGCTGGTCGAGGACCTGTACAAGATCGTGGGCAAGAAGGATGCGACGCCCAAGCAGATGGTGATGCTCGGCCGCCTCGGTGTGCTGCTCGTGGCCCTCGTCGCCGGGTTGATCGCACTGAACCGGGATGCCACCATCCTGGAGCTCGTCGGGTTCGCCTGGGCCGGTTTCGGTGCCGCGTTCGGCCCCGTCGTGCTGCTCTCGCTGTACTGGAAGAAGCTCTCCACCTGGGGCGCCCTGGCCGGTATGGTCACCGGTGCTGTCGTCGTGTTCATCTGGGGCAACTCCCCGCTGAGCGCCACGATGTACGAGATTGTGCCCGGCTTCGTCGCCAGCCTGCTCGTCGCCGTGGTGGTCTCGCTCGTCACCTACAAGAAGTCCCTCGAGATCGAGGCCGAGTTCGACGAGGCCGCCGCCCAGGCCCGCCAGGACTACACCAAGCCGGAAGCTGCTCCGGCCGCCGTGTAACTCTCGGCACTGCTTGAGTTCGCACCCCGCCCCCGGCCGATCACGGTCAGGGGCGGGGTGCGTTCGTCTGTGCGGGCGCGGCGGCGGGGTGACGCGACCGCCGGATGCATAACTCCTGCAATTTCGGTGCCGCGGATGTCTGCGGCCGCGGAAATCCGGGCATCCGTGCTGGGCCGGCTCACGAATTGCAGGAGTTATGCACCGGGCCGGGCTCGGACGGTGCCGGGGGAGCACCCGGGCGGGTGCGCAGAGCGTCGGCCTAGAGCACGAGGAGCAGGACGCCGACGACCAGGCAGGCGCCGAGGAGGTAGAGCGTGTTGCGGGCGACGGAGCGCACGGCCGGCTGGCGCTGCCGGCGGGCAAGCAGGGCCACCGGCACCGCGGCGGCGATCAGCACCAGCAGCACGCCGACCGCGCCGATGATGGTGGCGAAGGCCTCCTCGCCGTCGTTCGCGTTGGGGTCGCCGGCCCACCAGTCGTTGACGGCGCCGAGCGCCTGCAGGCCGATGCTGAGCACGAGTACCGGCCAGAAGGCGATCGCGACGGCGATCAGGTCGATGACGACCACCAGGGCAACAAACAGGCGGCGCGCGCCGGGCGTCGAGTCGGTGGCGGTGTCGGTCTGCATGGGTCGAGCCTAGGTCGACCCGCCTGGGGGAGTGTCGGGAACCGGGGCCGGCTGCCGCTCCATCAGTCGCCAGGAGCCGCCCGTGAGCGGGGTGAGCGTGGCCAGGGTGTAGAGCACCGCGATCAGGCCGAACGCCAGCGCGAGACCGATGGTGTCCGCGGCGATGCCGCCGAGCAGCGCGCCGAACGGGATGCCGGCCCAGGCGCCGGCGTTGATCATGCCGAACACCCGGCCGCGCATGTGCTCGGGCACACGCTCCAGCTCCACGGTGCCCAGGATCGGGTTGAGCGCCCCAGCCGCCAGACCGGAGAGGGCGGTGGCGGCGACGAGCAGTGGCAGCGGCGCCCCGAACGCGAACGCCGCACTCGAGGGGCCGCCGGCGAGCACGAAGCAGAGCGAGAACGTCACCCGGCGGGGCACCCGATGGGCGACGAAGCCGAAGATCACGTTGCCGAGCAGGGCGCATCCGCCCATCACCGCCACAAGCAGACCCAGGGCGGCCGCGCCGCCGAGCCGGTCGTTGGCGTAGAGCGGCAGCAGGGCCGAGCCGCGGGCGGCGTCGAGCAGGTTCGTCACCAGCACCAGCGCGATGATCAGGCGCATCAGCGGGTCGCGAATGACGAACTGGAAGCCCTCGGCGAGGTCGGACCAGTAGCTGGTGCGGGGCGCGTCGGAGCGGTCGGGCAGACCAGGCGGGCGAGCCGGCACCGACACGAACGCCCAGGTGAGCAGGGCCGAGACGGCGAAGGTGGCGGCGTTGACGAACAGGGCCGGGATGGGACCGAGCACGGCGACGAGCAGTCCAGCGACGGATGCGCCGATCAGCCGGGCGAAACGCTCCGACCCGTCGAGCAGGCCCACGCTTCGCTCGAGCCGTACGCCGGCCCGCTGGGTGAGACCGGGCAGCATCACCCGCCGGGCGGTCTGGCCGGGGGTGTCGAGCAGTCCGCCGGTGAAGACGAGCAGCAACAGCGCCCAGAACGGCAGCCCCACGGTGAGCGCCAGCACCGGGATGGCGAGCACGGTCACCCCGCTGACCAGGTCGGCCGCGATGGCCGCGCGCCGGTGGCCGACCCGGTCGACGACCACCCCGCCCAGCGCCCCGCCGATCACGATCGGGGCGGTGGCGAAGAACGCGGCAATGCCCACCTCCACGCCGGTGCCGCCGAGGCCGAGTACGTAGAACGGGATGGCGAACGCCGTGACGACGTTGCCGGTCTGTGAGATGGCGTGGGCGGAGAGCAGGGCGGCGAGGGAGACGCCGGCGCGCCGGTCGGTTTTGCGTGGCATGCTCACGGCCGGCGGTACGCCTGGTAGACGACCACGACGGGTTCGGCGGCATCGGCCGGGTCGTGGGCGGCGCTCGTCTCCAGCCACCGGTCGACGAGGGCCTCCAGTTCCCCGCGCATGGCGGCGAGTTCATCGACGGTGAGGCGCAGGCTGCGGTCGCCGCTGGCGCCGGCCGCCACCCACTCGCGCGGCAGCGCCGGCGCCGCATCGATGTAGTCGGTGAACCGGGCCGCGTAGGCCTGGGCGATCGATTTCTGCAGCACGGCGGATGCGGCCAGCTTGTCCGGATCATCCAGCAGCTCCGCGGGCTCCCAGCTGGTGAGCGCCGTGGTGGCCTTCCACCAGCGTTCGCGGTGGTCGCTGCTTTGCGCATCCGCCGGCTCGATCAGCGCGATCGACGCGAGCTTGCCCAGGTGGTAACTGATGGTGCCCGGTGCCTCGTCGACGATGTCGCCCAGCTGCGCCGCGGTCTGCGGGCCGCGCTCGCGCAGCAGGCCCAGCAGCTTGAGCCGGGTGGGGTGGGCGAGCACCCGCATCGACGCGGCGGATGTGAGTGTGCTGCGGTCGGCATCCCGGGGGGTCATGCCCTCGAGACTATAAGCTCAACGATTGTTGCGCAACAGTTCTTGTGCGGTTGGCGCTGCTCGGCCGGGGATTGCGCACGACGCCCCTAGGATCGCAGGATGGGGAACCCGAAGTCTCGATACCGCGTCGCCGCCGTGCTGATGAGTGTGCATGGTGCGCTGATGGAAGTGGGCGTGTTCATTGCTGATGGTGTTCACGCTGCCGGCGGGACTGGTGGACGGGGTCCTGGCCTGCTCGGCTCTGGTGCTGCTGTTGACCGCGTACTTCGGGGCCCGGCCGCTGGTGGAGTCGCGCGCCTGAACTGCGCGGGCGGGGCGCCGGTTCGCGGGTGGCACGCCACCCGCGAACCGGCGCGTGACCCGCGCAGCTCGGGAACGAGGCTGGTCAGCTGAGGCTGGTCAGTCGAGGTCGGCGCCCGGGTCGGCCTCGCTCTCGGCGGCCTCCGTGGTGTCGAGTTCCTGAAACAGGGTGACCTGCAGGCCGGCCGGGGCATCCAGTCGGGAGTTGATCGAGCGCCACGGGGTTTCGCGGGGCGTGGCGATGAGGTGCGCGCCGGCGTCGACGAGACGGTCGGTGGCGGATGCGGTGTCCTCCACCTCGAACGCGACGCGCAGCCGGGCACTGGGTTGGCCGTCGGCCTCGACCCGGTCGATCAGGCGCACCTGTGCCGGGTTGGACAGCTCGAGGGTGGCGATGCCGGCATTGAGGATCACGACTCTCGCGTCGTCCTCACCCTCGTAGGACTCCCGTTCGGTGAGGCCGAGCACGTCACGGTAGAACGCCAGGGCGGCCTCGAAGTCGTCGGTTTCGACGACCAGCCGCAGCTGCTTCACCGGTGAGGGCTGAGGGTTCGTGGGTTCGCTCATGCTGGGGATGCTAGTCGCCGCGGGTGACGTTGGGGAGGCAATGTGTCACCGCCGGCCGTGTCGGGGGTGGCTGATAGCGTCGCTGGCATGACAGGACACCAGATCACCCTCGGCGCATTCAACCTCGAGGCGCAGGACCCGACCGCGCTCGCAGCGTTCTGGGCCGCCGTCACCGGCGCCACACCGTCACCTGGTGGGGAGAGCGTGTACCTGCCGCCGGCGATCTCCGGGGGATTCGCCATGTTCTTCCAGCCCCGCACAGCGCCCCGCCCCGCACACCAAGCTTCGCACCTGGACCTCACCGTGCCGTGGGGATCGCGCCAGAGTGAGGTGGAACGGCTCGTCGGCCTGGGCGCCACGTTCAAGTGGGATGTGCTCAAGGAGTTCGACCACGTTCAGTGGACCACCCTGGCCGACCCCGAGGGCAATCTGTTCTGCGTGGCCGAGCATCTGCCGGCGAAGGCGTCGCCGACGGCCTAGCGACATGCCGGCGGGAGGGGAGCTTCCCGCGGGTGACGACGCAAGGTCCCCGTGCGACGGTTCGAGGCAGTCCGTCTCTCGCGCTGGCGTTTCCTCTCGGCTTCGCGGTCGAACGGTGACCCGCCGCTACGGCGCAGCGCGCGAGGGCGGGGCTAGCCGACGGGCACGGCGGCCGGGCGGTGCAGGGTGACCTCGCCGACCACGGCGGGGGTGATGGGGGTGGAGGTCACCTCGCCGGTGACCGGGTCGGGTGCCAGGCCCAGCACGGTGCCGAGCACCGAGATCGCGGAGGCGGCCGACCAGGCCTGCGGGCGGCAGGCGGCCGGGTAGGCGCCGGCGGGGGGCTAGCGCCGCTTGGAGATGAGCGCTACCGCGACGAGTGCGGCGGAGCCGATCGAGATGACCAGCGCGGGGTTCTTCTTGTAGGCGGCGGTGACCTTTTCCAGGGTGCCGGCCGCGAACTCCTGGGCGGATGCGAGGGCGGCGCCGGTGTCGACGTCGCTGAGGGCGGCCTTGGCGGTGGCGACGGTCTCGTCGATGGCCTGGCGGGCCTGGTCGGCGAGGTTGCCGGCCTGCGCGGCGGCGTCTTCAGCGAACTCGCGCGCGTGCTGTGTGGTGTTGTCAGTCATGGGAGGCCTTTCGAGAGTGGTGCGGGGGAGGGAGGGTTAGCGGTGCACTGCCTTGGTGATCTTCTTGGCGTTGCGCTTGGCGAGCTTCTTCGAGCCGGCGCGAGCCTTCTTCACGGTCGGGTCGTTCCACGCCTTCTTGGCACTGCGGCGGATCTCGCGGTAGCGGCCGCGGCCGGCCTTGGCTCCGATGAAGTAGAAGGCGAAGGCGATAATGGCGGCGAGTAAAAGTCGAAGAGCGGTCATGATGGCCTGCTTTCTGATTGGGGAACGGCGTCGGGCCCGCGTCGGCGAGGCCGATCGGTGCGGCCACGGCGCCGGGCGAAAGATCGCCCTACCTATGAGTGGCGCGAAAGCGGTGATTCGTCACGGAATCGCCCGATTTTGGTCGCGCGCGGGCGCGCGGGTGGGCGCGCAGAGGCCCGGCTGGCGGCCCGAGTCGTGGGGGCGCAGGTGCGCAAATGGGCGATGCGCGGGTTGGGCGCCGGTTCGCGGGTGGCATGCCACCCGCGAATCGGCGCTGTGCCCGCGCGGCTCGGGGGAGCGGCGCGCCAGCCCAGCCGCGGACCGGGGCGAAGCGGCGCTGTGCCCGCGCAGCTCGGGGGAGCCGCGCGGGCATCCGGTTAGCGGCGCTTGCTCAGCAGTGAGCCGAGCAGGGCGACCGCGGCAACCGCGAGGGTGCCGAGCACGATGACCCGGGCGGGGCTGCGCTTGTACGCGCCCGTGACGTTGTCCACGGCCTCGGCCGCGACGACGCGCACCGCCGTGATGGTGTCGTTGTCGTCGAGGTCGCGGATGGCGGCCTTGGCATCCGTGAGGGTGTCGTCGAGGGCGGTGCGGGCCTGGTCGACCACGGCGCTGGCCTTGGTGACGGTGTCCTCAACGAGGTCGTGAACGTTCTGGGCGGTCTTGTCCGACATGGGGTTCCTTTCGACGGGGTGAGGCAGCAACTCGCACTCGAAATGTCGATCGCTGGCGACACGAACGGATGCGCGTGCCTGGCCTCACTGATGAGAGGGACAGAACCGGCCATTCGTCACGAAAGTTGCCCGCATTCGCACCGGGGTTGGCCCTGGCGGGCGGTATCGGGTGCGGTAGCTTCGAAGCAGATTCACTTTGATCGCTCTCGAGGGGTTGCTATGACGCTCACCACCGCACCAGCCGGCACCGATTCAGGTGAGGGTGACGGTGACGCGGCCGGGCCGGCGGCCGGTTCGCTCGAGGCCGCGATCGTACTGGCGCACGCCGCGCATTCCGGGCAGGTCGACAAGCTCGGGGTGGCCTACATCGAGCATCCGCTGGGCGTGATGGCCCTGGTGCAGACCAGGGAGGAGAAGACCGTGGCGGTGCTGCACGACGTGGTCGAAGACAGCGTCGTGACCCTCGACGACCTGCGGGCGGCGGGCTTCGCCGAGCCGCTGGTGCGGGCGGTGGATGCGTTGACCAAGCGCCCCGGGGAGCCGCTCACCGAGTCGATGGCCCGGGTGGTGGTGGACCCGCTGGCGTTGATCGTGAAGCACGCCGACCTCGCCCACAACGCGAACCCTGCCCGGCAGGCCGCGCTGCCGGCGGAGACCAGCGTGCGGTTGGTGGCGAAGTATGAGGAGTCGGCCCGGCTGCTCGGCACGACGCTGACGGAGATCCTCGCTCGGTGAGGGCGCGCCGCTGAGGGGCGCGGCAGCGGTTGACCTCCCTGGGCACGCGGGTTAGTGGCTCGCGGCCTCGTGGTGCGCGGCCTCGTGATGCGCGGCCTCGTGGTGCACGGCCTTGTCGATCGACTTCGCATTGCGCTTGGCGAGCTTCTGCATGCGCGCGTGGGCTTTCTTCGCGCCAGGGTCGGTCCAGGCCGGGCCGCGACTGTGTTTTTCTGGCCAGTCTCATCCGCACCCGAAACCCGCGCAAGGCACCACCTCGGCATACCCAAGCTGAGGAAAACTCTTGACGCCACCGAACTTAACCGGTTTAGTTGACGGATGACGTACAACGAAGTTCGATCAGCTCCCTGTTCATCCACTCACTCACGGGCCGGCCGGTTCACCCTGGCCGCGTCCCTGTCGGTGGCCCTCGTGGCTACCGGTGCCCTGGGCATCGCCCCCGCGACGGCAGCCACCGCACCGGCCGCGACGCCCGCCGCCGGCACCGCCCAGCGCGGCCTGCCCGCCGCAGAGGCATCCGCCCCGCTCACCAATCTCAGTCACCTGAATTTTCTGCTCGACGAGCTGCCGCTGCCGGTGATCGCGGGGCACACCACCTACCGGGCTGCCGAGAACCCGGTGGTCGAGGCCCCGTGGACCTACGCGGACAAGAACGATGACGGCAGCTACACCCCGATCGGCGGCGGTGACCTCGACCCGGCCACCGGCTACTACACCCAGGGTGCGTTCAACGCCGATGACACCTCCCGCGCCGCAGTGGTCTACCTGCGGCACTGGCAGCAGACCGGCGACACGACGAGCCGCGACCACGCCTTCCAGACCCTGCGCTCGCTGGCGTACCTGCAGACCACCGAGGGCCCCAACGCCGGCAACGTGGTGCTCTGGCAGCAGGTCGACGGCACGCTGAATCCCAGCGCCGAGCCGATCGAACTGCCGGACCCGAGCGACTCGGACGAGTCCTATTGGCTGGCCCGCACGGTGTGGGCGCTCGGTGAGGGCTACGCGGCGTTTGTCGACGAGGATCCGGAGTTCGCCGCGTTCCTCGAGGAACGCCTCGACCTCAGCCTGGCGGCGCTCAACCGCGGCTCGCTCGGCGACTACCCGAGCTACGCCGTGGCCGACGGCGACCAGGTTCCGGCCTGGCTGATCGCCGACGGGGCGGATGCGTCGGCCGAAGCCGTTCTCGGCCTCGCCGCCTACGTGCAGGCCGGCTCCGGCTCGCCCACCGTGGCCGTCGCCGAGACCGCGCTGAGCCGGCTCAGCGAGGGCATCGCGGCGATGTCCACGGTGGAAGGTGCCAGCGGCGACTGGCCGTTCGGCGCGATCATGCCCTGGACCAAGTCGCCCAGCCTGTGGCACGCCTGGGGTGGGCTGGCCCCGGCGGCCGCCGCGGTCGCATCCGAGGTGCTCGACGACCCGGCCCTGCTCGACGCCGCGGTGCAGGACACCGCCCAGTTCACCCCGCAGCTGCTCGCCGCCGGCGGACCGGACAACGCCTGGTCGCCGACCCCCGGCGAGGCGCAGATCGCCTACGGTGTCGACTCCCGGCTGCAGAGCCTGGTGGCCACCGCCGACGCGGCCGACGCCCCTGGTCTGCTGAACATCGCCGCGATCACCGCTGGGTGGTACTTCGGCGCGAACCGTAGCGGACTGCCGGCGTACGACCCGGCCACGGGCACCGCGATCGACGGCATCGAACGGGACGGCCGGGTCAACCAGAACTCCGGCGCGGAGTCGACCATCCACGCCCTGTTCTCGATGCTCACCCTGGATGCCCATCCCGACCTCAAGGCCGCGGCGCAGGGCATCACCGCCACGGTGGGCACGCATGGGCTGAGCGTGGTCGAGGCCGAGTCCGGTGCGATCACCGGTGGCACGGTGACCACCCCGGCGTCGTCCTGGACCGGGGAGGCCAACTGGTCAGGCGGCGCCTACGTCGACCTCGCGGCCGGCGGCACCCTGCGCATCACCGTGCCCACGGATGACCAGGAGCGCCGGGTGCATCCGATCGTGAACCAGGTCGTGGACCCGTCTGGCGCCACCACCTGGACCGCCGACAAGCGCCCGGGCAAGGGCAAGGACCGCTCGCTGCTGCTCGGCACCACCGCCAACGGCGGCGCCGGCGAGCAGGGCGTCACCGAGGCGCCCGGCCAGCTGCTGCCGCTGCCGCTGACCAGCGGTGTGCTGCCGGCGCGTGCGACCCAGGTGGTGGGCACGACGGATGCCGCGGCGCAGCTCGACGCGCTGCTCATCCAGCCGCTCATCTCCACGGTTGAGGTGACTGGTCCTGCCGGTGACTCCACGCTGTTCGTGAGCGCCGCCGAGTCCGACACGGAGCGTCGCATTGACGTGCCGCGCGGGCAGAAGCTCGTGCAGCAGGCCTTCGACGCCGCCGGGCAGCCGGTCGGCGATGCGCACCGGGGCAAGGGCCACGGCCGCAGCGGCACGGTCGTCATCGCCGCGGGCGGCTTCACCCAGGTCTGGTTCGAGGCCAAGCGCTAGCACCGCGCGCGCTGCGGGCCCGCGAAAGCGGTCATGTGGCTGCTGCGGCGGTGCCGAAGCGACCGGCGCCCGCAGCGCCACCGCGCCCGGGGGGAAACCAAACGCAACCGAGACGTCGTGCTCCGGGCGCCTCAGGCGTACCGTGGAAGCATGGCGAAGATCGCGGAGCCTGGGCCGGAGATCGCACCGGACGACCACCGATTCTTCGGTCAGCCGCGCGCGCTGGCCAGCGTTTTCGGTGTCGAGATGTGGGAGCGTTTCTCGTTCTACGGGATGCAGGGCATCCTGCTGCTCTACCTGTATTACTCGGCGGCCGAGGGCGGGCTGGGCATCGAGCAGGGCACCGCGGCGGGCATCGTGGGCGCGTACGGCGGCGCGGTCTACCTCTCCACGATCCTGGGCGCCTGGATTGCCGACCGGGTGGCCGGCAGCGAACGGGTGCTCTTCGTCAGCGCCGTCATCATCATGTGCGGCCACATCGCCCTTGCCGTGATTCCGGATGCCGCCGGCGTGATCGTGGGCCTCATCCTGGTGGCGTTCGGCAGTGGCGGGCTCAAGGCCAACGCCACCTCCGTGGTCGGCACGCTGTACCGCCGGGAGGACCCACGTCGGGACGCCGGCTTCTCGCTGTTCTACCTCGGCATCAATCTGGGCGCCTTCTTCGGGCCGCTGCTCACCGGACTGGTGCAGTCCACCCTGGGGTTCCACTTCGGTTTCGGTCTGGCCGCCGTGGGCATGGCCATCGGTCTCATCCAGTACTCGTTCGGCCGCAAGCGGCTGCCCGCGGTGTCGCGCGAGGTGCCCGACCCGCTGCCGCGCAGCCGGTACCTGCCATACGCGGGCATCGCCGCCGCGGCCATCGTGCTCATCGTGGTGCTGGTGCTCACGGGGGCCATCACCGCGTCGAACCTGGTCACCATCGTGATCGGGGTGACGATCGTGGCATCCGTGTCGTACTTCATCGTGATTCTCAGCAACCGGCACATATCGACCGTGGAGCGTCACCGGGTGTACGCGTTCATCCCCCTGTTCATCGCGAGTGTGGCGTTCTGGTCGCTGTACCAGCAGCAGTTCACCGTGGTGACGATCTACTCCGACGAAAGACTCAACCGCGACCTGTTCGGCTGGGAGATGCCGGTGCCGTGGGTGCAGTCGATCAACCCGGTGTTCATCATTGTGCTGTCGGGGGTGTTCGCCGCGCTATGGACCCGCTGGGGCACCCGGCAGCCCTCCACGCCGGTGAAGTTCGCATTCGGCACCGCGATCATGGGTGTGGCGTTCCTGTTGTTCCTCCCGTTCGCCGGGGGAGCGGCGAATTCTACTCCGCTGCTCGCGCTGATCGGCATCCTGCTGGTCTTCACGATCGCCGAACTGCTGCTGTCGCCGGTGGGCCTGTCGGTGTCGACCAAGCTCGCGCCCGAGCTGTTCAAGACCCAGATGGTGGCGCTGTTCTTCCTCTCCGTGGCCCTCGGCACCGCTGTCTCCGGGGTGCTGGCCGAGTGGTACGCCACCGCGCCGGAGCAGCTCTACTTCGGGGTGCTGGGCGGCATCGCCATCGTGCTCGGCGTCATCCTGGGCCTGTTCACCCGGCCCATCCTGCGGCTGATGAGCGGCGTGCGGTAGCGCAGGCCGCCGGCACCTGGTTTCAAGCGGGTGTTTCGGTCACTAGTCTCGTTGGCAGGCACGCTGTTCCTGCGCCGCTGACAGGAGCCCTGGTTGCCCCACCCGCATGAGTAGAAGGAGATTCGCCGCGTGTCCGCACTGAGTCAGACACACGCGCTGAGACACCTGGTCGACACGGATGCCACCTGGCAGCTGCTGCGCGCCGACAATGCTCCCGTGATCGCCGGGCTGCTCAACGAACACCTGGGCGGCGAAGACCGACGGTTGCCCACCGACGAGCTCCATGAACTCATCGACCACGACCTCGAGGGGCTGCGCGCGCACGGGCTCACCCTGCCGCTGAGCGGCCAGGGCTACTGCGCCGAGTGGCGAAAGGCCGGCTACCTCACCCGGCGCCCCGCCGACGCTGCCCGCGGCGAAACCTACGAGCTGTCGCCTGGTGCACTGGGCGCGATCCGGTTCCTCGAGCAACTCGCCGCTCCCCGGCAGACCGTCACCGAATCCCGCCTGGCCAGCATCGGTGTGCAGCTGGGGCAACTGGCGATCGAAACCGACCCGGACGCCACCCGGCGGCTGGAACAGTTGCACGCCCAGCGCGACCGGATCGACGCCCAGATCGAGCGCATCCACTCCGGCGACCTCGACACCCTCGACAACGACCGGGCGCTGGAACGCATTCGCGACATCCTGGCTCAGGCCGAGGAGATCCCCTCGGACTTCGCCCGGGTGCGCGCCGAGTTCGAAACCCTCAACCGCGACCTCAGGGCCCGGATCGTCGAATCCGACGACAGCCAGCGCGCGGTGCTCGACGAGGTCTTCCGCGGCGTTGACCTGATCGGCGAGTCCGACGAGGGGCGCAGCTTCGCGGGGTTCTCCGCCCTCGTGCTCGACCCTGCGGTGGGCACCGCCTTCGACGACGACATCGCCCGGGTGCTCGACCGCGACTTCTCCGGCCAGCTCAGCCCGGCCCAGCGCCGCTACCTGCGCCGGTTCATCGGCACCCTCAAAGACCACAGCGGGGAGATCCACGAGGTCATCACCACGTTCGCGCGAGGCCTGCGCCGCTACGTGCAGTCGCAGGACTACCAACGCGACCGCGTGTTGAGGCGACTTCTACGCACGGCGCTGGCCACCGGCGTCGAGGCATCTGCACACATGAAGCCCTACCAATCCACCAGCCTGCACCTCGACCTTTCGGCCGTGGCGCTCGGCAGCGTGGGCGCGATCCGCCTGCACGACCCGGCCGATCTGGATGCGACCGCCCCGATCGTGGAGCATGTGGCCGGCATCGCCGACCTCGAGGCACTACGAGCCCTGGCCCGCGCCACCGAGATCGACTTCGCCGAGCTCACCGACAACGTGAACAAGCTTCTGGCCGAGGTCGAGCACTGCACCGTCGCCGAGGTGCTCGAACGGCATCCGGCCAGCCAGGGTGTGGCGAGCGTGGTGGGGCTACTCACTCTGGCCGCCACGCAGGGCACCGCCGCGGACGGCATAGAGACCGTGCGCTGGCAGGGCGCCGACGAGGTGGCGCGGGCCGCCGACATTCCGACCTACCGCTTCACGGGGAGACTACTGTGACCAACGACTTCGGTACGATGACCGCCAGTGAGCTCGGTACCGGCCAGGCCGGCGAGACGGATGCGAGCTCAGCGCCCGGCCTCTGGGCCGGTGACACCGGCGTGATCGGCGAGCAGGCCCGGCGGGCGTTGCTCGAACTGATCAAGGGCCCCTACCTCTCCGGGGTCAAGGCACCCGCGCTCTGGTCGGCCCTTCTCGCCGACGAGGCCGGCATCCGGTCGCGCCTGCACGAACTCTTCCTCGAATTGGTGATCGACCGGGTGGGGGAGTTCGCCTTCGTGCGCAACGTGAGCACCGACGAGCTGAAGGTGCCCAGCGCGGTGCGCACGGCCGCGCTCACCTTCCTCGACACCGCGATGCTGCTCGTGCTGCGCCAGATGCTGTTGGCGGGGGAAGGTGACGGCCGGGTGATCGTGGGGCAGGAGGATGTCTTCGAACAATTGCGGCTGTACCGCACACCGGACCGCGACGAGAGCGATTTCAACAAACGACTGAACTCCACCTGGCTCAAGATGAAGAACACCCTAAGGGTGATCCACCAGGCCGGCGCGGAAGACAGGGCCGAGATCTCCCCGGTGCTCAGATTAATCGTCGACGCCGACCACATTGCGGCCATCGGCAACGAGTATCGACGAATAGCCGAGACCGGCGGCTCAGTTGTGCTCCCGAATGTCGGTGGTGTGCACGACGCTGACCTCGACGGCGCGGACAACGCCGACGCCGACCAGATCGAGGGGATGACGTCATGACGATGCTGGAGATGCCCGGCCTGGACGACACACCGGGCACGGCCGAGCACGGCGCGGGCACCCCGACAGGCCCCGTCCACGTGGGGCAGTGGCGCCTGGCGCGAGTGGAACTGCTCAACTGGGGCACGTTCGACGGGCATCACCGCATCGAGGTGGCCCGCAAGGGGCACCTGTTCACCGGCGCGTCCGGTTCGGGCAAGTCGTCGTTGCTCGACGCGATCGGCACCGTGCTCACGCCCGACAAGTGGTTGCGTTTCAACGCCGCCGCGCAGGACTCCGCGAGCCGCAGCGACGACCGCACCCTGGTGAGCTACGTGCGCGGCGCCTGGAGCAAGGAGGCCGACGAGAGCCTGGACCGGGCGGTGAGCACCTACCTGCGGAAGGGCGCCACCTGGAGCGGCATCCTGCTGCGGTTCGACAACGAACGGGATGCCCCGGTCACCCTGGTCCGGCTGTTCCACCTGCGCGGATCCAGCGTCGACAAGGCCGACCTGAAGGACGCCTGCTTCATCGACCGGGTCGACGTGAGCCTGCTCGATTTTCGCGAGCACGTGGCATCCGGCATCGAAGCGCGGCGGATAAAGAGCGCCTGGCCGGACGCCGTGGTCACGACCACCGGGTCGCACGCCCCGTTCTACACGCGGCTGCGGCGCTTGCTCGGCATCGGCAGCCAGAATGCCCTGCAGCTGTTGCACAAGACCCAGTCGGCCAAGAACCTCGGCAGTCTCGATCAGCTCTTCCGTGACTTCATGCTCGACGAACCGGCCACCTTCGGCCGGGCCAAGAACGCCGTGGAGCAATTCGGTGAACTCAACCAAGCCCACCAACACGTGGTCGATCTGCGTAGGCAGGCCGACCACCTCACCCAGCTCGACCGGTCGATCATCGCGTACGAAACCGCGGCGGCCAACACCGCGGAGGCCGAACGGTTGAGCGCCCTGATCGACCCGTTCCAGACCCAACTGACACTGAGCATCGCCGCCGACGAGCGCGGCCTGCTGCTCGCCCAGCAGGCGCGGGCGGCCGACGAGTCTCGCCGAGCGGATGCGTCCCGCGACGACGCGAACGAGACGCTGCGTGCCGCTGAACGGCGGTCGCTGCAGCTCGGCGGCAACGACGCCGCCCAGGCGCAGGAACGGGTGGCCGACGCCGTTGCGGCCGCCGACCGCACCGCCAAGGACTTCGCCCGGTTCGCCGAGGAACTGCGGGGGGTGGGGGTCGAGCAGGCACCGCAGAACGGCGAGGAATTCGCCGAATTCCAGGAGTCGTCACGGAGGGTGCTCGCGGAGTCGCCGCCGGAGGCCGCCCACGACCATGACGACAACCAGCGGTACTTCGACGCGGGTAAGGAACTCGGTGTCATCGACCGGGAACTGACCGAGCTGCGTCAACGCCGGAGCAACCTGCCGGCCGCGCTCCTGCTCGCGCGCCAACACCTGGCCGAAGAGTTGGGCGTGGCCGAGACGGCCCTGCCCTTCGCGGGGGAACTGATCGAGGTGCTGCCGGAGTTCGCGGACTGGAGCGGCGCCATCGAACGCGTTCTCTTCCCGCTCGCCAGCGCTCTGCTGGTGCGCGACGACTACCTCCGCGAGGTGCGGCGTCGCGTGGAGGCCCGCAACCTCGGTGCCCGTCTGGTCTTCGAGGCCGTTCCGGCCATCATTGATGCGCCCAGGGCAGCCCGCACCACCAACTCCCTGCTGCATCGTATTCGCGTCAGCGACGGGCCATTCCACGATTTCTTGCTCACGCGCACCGCGGCCGAGTTCGACGTATCCTGCGTGGATCACCCCGATGACCTCGACCGTGTCGACCGCGGGGTGACCATCGGTGGGCAAATCAAGAAGTCCGCTCGACGCTACGAGAAAAACGACCGGCACCGCATTGACGACCGCTCCCAGTGGATTCTCGGCGCTGACAACGAGGCCAAGATCGAGCTGTTGCTCGAGCGCCGACGAACGGCGGAACGGCAACGCCTGGAGGCCGGCAGCCGACTCACCCGGGCGCAATCTGAACGCGACGCCGCCACCAGACGGCGCACCGTCTTCGAGCGCGCTCTGATTCAGGACTGGACCGAACTCGACCGGGCCGCCGCCGACGAACTGGTGCGCGCCCGCCACCGGCAGTTGCAGGCCCTGACTACCGACAATGTGGAACTGCAACATGCCCTCGCTGCGGAGAGTCAGGCACGTGAGCTCTTCGGGGTGGCCGAGGTGCAGGCGCGGGCGACGGCGTTGGCACTCGGTCAGGTCTCCGCCACCCTGCGGGAGGTGACCGACCTCATCCGTGACCTCGAGGGACGTCGGCCGGATGCTCCGCTCGGCGAGGCAGACGTTCTCGCACTGGAGGCAAGGTACCGGTCGGGGCAGCGCAAGATCGACCGACGCAACATCGCAGACGTGGGCCGCAAGGTGAGCGAGGCGCTGTACAAGGAGGCAAGCGTCGCCCAGGCCGCGCTCCGCCGCGCGGAAACCGAATTCGCTGCGGGAGCGACCGTGTTCACAACGACCTGGCCCGCAGCGGCAGCGGATCTGACCACCTCCATCGACGACCGCAGCGGTTACACGGCCCTGCTCGCGGGCATCGTGGAGCGCGGCCTGCCCGAGCACGAGGGCAACTTCCTCAAGCTGTTGCGGGACAAGTCACGGGACCTGATCGGACACCTGGCGTCGGACATCCGTGACGCCCCCAAACTCGTCGCCGACCGCATCGAACCGGTCAATTTCTCGCTCGGGCGCTCGCGTTTCGACGTGGAACGGTACCTGCGGATCGATGTGAAGATTCGCCGCGCGCCCGAGGTATTGCAGTTCATGGCCGACCTGAAAACCGTGGTCGATGGTGCCTGGGGCGACGACAGTCTGGCGGCCGCCGAACAGCGCTTCGCCGTGCTCAATCGGCTGATGCAACGCCTGGCGTCCACCGACCACGCCGATCTGGCCTGGAGCCGGCGCTGCCTGGACACCCGCCAGCACGTCACGTTCATGGCCAGCGAGATCGACCTGGCCGGTCGGGTGATGAACGTGCACGATTCCAGCGCCGGGCTGTCCGGCGGGCAGCGGCAGAAACTCGTGATCTTCTGCCTCGCCGCGGCACTGCGCTACCAGTTGGCCGCCGACGAAGACGATCTGCCTTCATACGCCACGATCATTCTGGATGAGGCCTTCGACAAGGCCGACAGCCGGTACACCCGCATGGCCATGGACGTGTTCGTGGAGTTCGGCTTTCACATGATCCTCGCCACCCCCGAGAAGCTGCTGCAGACCATCGAGCCGTATGTGGGCGGGCTCACCTCCATCACCAACACCTCGAGGCGGGATTCGCGCACGGCCGCCGTCGTCTACCGGGATGACGAGGGCGCCTGATGGTGGCGGCCCGCGGCATGGTGACCGTCGCCGATGCGCGGGCACGAGCCCTGAAGAAGGTCATCGCCGAGCAGCGGGACTGGGCGGCCGTCGGCGGTGATGACGCCCGGCTCGAGGTTGTGCTGCATCCGCCCACCGAGCGGGCGGCGCTAACCGACCAGAGTGCCGCCATGGCGTGGGTGCGTGCCTGGCAGCAGGCCGATGCGGCCGACGCTGCTCTCGATGTGACCTGGGGCAGCCGCCAGTGGGCGCGGGTGGGCGCGCAGGTCGTGCCCGAACGCTGTGCTATCAGGGGCGCGGATGCGATCGCCGCGTTCGCCGGCAGTTCGCCCGGCCGTGAGTGGCGGCTACTCCGGGACCGCGCGGCGCGGCTTCGCACGGAGTTCACCGACCGTGCTGACTCCACCGATGCGCTGGCCGCTACCGTGCGCACGCACGCCCGAACTCTGCAACGGTTGCCGGAGTCGGACTTCGCCACGTTGATCCAGGTGGTGGGGTGGCTCGCCGAGCATCCGGCATCCGGCTGGCGCATTCGGCAGCTGCCCATTCGCGGGATCGACACGAAATGGCTGGAGAGCCACCGTTCAGTCGTGGAGAGCTTGCACACTGCAGTGAGCGGGCGGACCTCCCTCGGCCTGCTCGACGCTCCCAACCTGGTGCGGGTGCGTTTTCTCGATCCGGCGCTCCGCCCGGGCGGACTTCGCGATGTGGTGGCGCCGGTCGAGGAACTTGCGGCGCTGGGCGTGGCACCGAGCGTGGTCTTCGTGTTCGAGAATCTCGAGACCATGTTCTCGATGCCCGACCTGCCCGGCGCTGTGGTCGTGCACGGAAGCGGTTACGGGGTGAACCGCCTCGCCCTGATTCCGTGGATCAGACGGGGGCGAGTGGTGTACTGGGGCGACCTGGACTCGGACGGGTTCTCGATTCTGCATAGCCTGCGCTCGGGCTGCGACGACGTCACAAGTGTGCTCATGGATGAAGGCACCCTGTTGGCTTACCGCGACCTGTGGGTGCCGGAGCCGAAGGCCGCCGGCGGCAGTTACCCGTCGCTGACAGCTGCAGAGCAGCGCGCCCTGGCCCGCATCCGGTCTGAGGGCAACGTTCGGCTGGAGCAGGAGCGCATCGACTGGGCGACGGCCTTGGCCAGGCTGCTCGACGCTGGGTGCCTTGACCACGTCGCGGACAATGAGGCTAGTCCAGTGAACTAAGGGCGTCGCCGTGGCGGGCGAGCCGAGGTCGACTATGGGTCCGTTTCACCGGATCGGTCCTGGGCCTGAGCTCCACCGAACTGCTCAAGATAGCTGCCGGCACGGCGATAGTCGCGCCCCAGCACCGCCAACAAAATGATGAAGGCCAGTACAGCGGCCAGTTCCAACCACAGAACGACGGCCAGAGACGACGCCACCCCGGTGCCCAGAAACATCAGGGTCAGGCCGAAGAACAGGGGCAACATGCCCTGGCTGGACCGACGGTTCTGCGCCGCCGCCGCGAGCACCACGGCTTTCTTGCGCTCGTCCTCGACGGGGGTACCCGAACGGATCTGTTTGAGGACCCATTTGCGTTCCCGTAGGTTGAGCGGGCTCACCACCGCCCGCCACCGCGTGATGTATCGGCGGGTGCGCAGGGCCCAGATGAATCCCACGATCGCAATCAGAAGCCCAATGCCCTGGAACACAAGACCCGCGATCACCCGAGTACTCACGCCGGCATCGTCCCCCTCCGAGACGGTCGCGGTGCGCGGCAGGATCATGGCGAGGGCGAACCCCAGGAGCCAGCTCCCGATGATCAACGCGGACAGCCACAACCACACGATGCGCCGCCGCCGGGGCATGCGTTCATCCATCGCGCCGTCGGCAATGGTCTGGGCTGCTGCCCAGCGCTGATCGGCGTCGGCATCCTGCGTCAGACTCATGATCGCTCCCTCGTGGCCGCCGTGAGTGACGGTGTGGAGCAGAACATATGCCGACCAACCCCTCAATGCGAGCTTGCGGCCGCTTAGTTCCGTCGGTTTCGGTGCCCATGAGCGCCCTCGGCGGCGTCCGGGGCGCATAACTCCTGCAGTTCTGATCCCGGCGGCCGACGGATGCCCGGAATCACGGACATCCGTCGCTGCCGGCCGAAAAATTGCAGGAGTTATGCTCGGGCGGGCGGGGCAAACCGGGGGGGGGGTGACGACGCCGAGGGAGTGCGGAAAGCCGACCGGGCGTTACGGCAGGGTGCGCTCGGCCCAGGTCGCGAGCAGGGCGAACAGCGGCGTTGCGAACACCGCGAACACGAGCAGATTCACCACCACGGATGCCCAGAACGGCCGCCGGAAACTGACCTTCTGGGTCTTGTGCCGCAGGGTTTGCTGGGCGACGATGGCGCCCGGCCAGCCGCCGATGAAGCCGAGGAGAAGCAGCGTCTTCTCCGGCACCCGCCGGCGGTTCGCCCGGGCGGCGGACTTGTCGACCGCGTAGACGATGAAGCAGAGAACGCTGGCGGCGACATAGAGGCCGGCGACCCACAGCGGGATCGGCCAGAACGCGGTCACGACCAGGTAGCCGAGCACGAAGACCAGGATCGGCAGGTACTGCGCGGGGCCGGCGCCGCGCCGGGTGCCGCGGGTCGGGGTCGGCGTTCGCCCGGGGGTGCGTGCCCGCGTGGGCTGCACGCGCTCGGTTCGGTTAGCCATGGGTCGAGCGTAACCGCCGGCGACCCGCCGAGCGCACCCGACCGGCAGCCCCAGCTCGCAGCCCAGAGCTGCGCCCCCGGTGCGTTCCGGGGCATGCTGGGTCGTGAACACGGGTGCGCCGGAGCGCGAACGGACCGCGGCCGACGTGCCAGCGGCAGGCAGCAGAGCGGCAGGCAGTAGAGAGGACACGATGGCAGTACTGAGCGCGGGCATCCTGCTGTACCGGCTGACGGATGCCGTGGAGCCGCAGGTGTGGATCGCGCACATGGGCGGGCCGTTCTGGGCGCGCAAGGATGCCGCGGCGTGGTCGATCCCCAAGGGTGAGTACGCCCAGCGTGAAGACTCGTTCGCGGCGGCGCTGAGGGAGTTCGCGGAGGAGGTCGGGGTGCCCGCCCCCGAGGCCGAGTACTCGTTGCTGGGGGAGTTCCGGCAACCGTCTGGCAAGGTCGTGACGGTGTTCGCGGCGGAGGCCGACCTCACGGTGGAGCGCGTGCTGAGCAACACCTTCACGGTGGAGTGGCCGCGCGGATCCGGCATCGTGCGGGAGTACCCCGAGATCGACGACGCCCGCTGGGTGGGGCTGGCGGAGGCCCGGGTGAAGGTGGTGCGGGGGCAGGTGCCGATGCTGGATGCGCTGGCCAGGCTCGTGCACGAACGAACCCGCCCCGACAGCCCGGCCGACTAGCTGTACTGAGCCGACAGGTTGGTGACAGTCGGGGTTGAAAAAAGGGAGAACCTCCGGTTCTAGTGGAGAT
>NZ_JAIEUL010000017.1 GCF_019599185.1 Cryobacterium inferilacus
CCGTTGTCTTCTTGATCGAGTTCCCGAGCGAAGGCGCGGGCTTTTTTTTCGAACTCCACGTCTCGCTTCAACATCGCTGCCTCACGCTCAAGGTCCCGAATCCGTCGCTGCGCGGCACCGGTCATCTCGCCGGCCGGATCGATCTCCTCCAGCCGGGCCGCGTTCACCCAACCCCACAACGTGGTCCGATCAATTCCGAGCTCGACGGCGACCCGGTTGACCGACCCGCCGGGCTCTTTCACCCGACGGATCGCATCCGCCCTTATCTCAGGGGTAAACCGCCCGTACTTTCGATGTGCCATAACAACAATCCAATCAAATCTCATATGGACTGTCCGGAAACACCGGGTCACCGCAGCCTGTTCTGGGCTCGTTTCCGAAAAACAGCAGGAGTTATGCCTTCGAACGGGGCGGGAGTCGATCCGGGGGCAGGAGTGGGATGAGTCCCGCCTGCGCTGAGCCCCGTCCGCAGCCCCGGCTAGGCTCGGATGCAGCACCTCGACCCTGGAGAGCCCGTGGCCCACTCGTATCCGTTGTATGTGAACGTGCTGGCGCAGTGTTTCTGCTGCCGGTCACTGCAGCCGTTCCACTTCAGTTCGGCGACCGACCAGGTGGTCTGCGCGCACTGCCTGCGGCACCTCGGGCCAGAGAAGGCCGAGCAGCGCGACACCGATCACGTGACGCTCTGGTTGGGGCAGTTCGCCGCGCAGCAGCAGACCCTGCAGGAGCTGGAGGCCACCACCACCGCGACGATCAGTGAGCGGGACTCCGAGATCGCCGCGCTCACGGCCCAGGTCGCCGACCTTACCGGCATCGTGGCCGGCCGGTTCGACCGCGGCCCCGACGCCGCCCTGCGCGGTCTGCTCGAGACCGAGGTGCTCAAGCGTGCCGAGCGCAAGGCCGAGCTGGGCCAACGCCGCACGGATGCCGCCATGACGGCGCTCTGGGAGATCGACCGGCTGCACCGGGTGGCGCCCGAGGATCCGCAGCACTGCGGATGCGGCAAGTCGGCCGCCAAGTGCCCAGAGGCCAGGGCACTGAATTCGGTGCGTCAGGCGCTGGGCGACTGGGAGGCGAGAAACCTCAAGCTGCACGCCGCAGGCCAGCGGCACGCGCTGCCGGCCGGGCATCCCGCGCTGGCCTGACCGCCCTGATCAGCCGGCCCCGCGCATCCGCTGCGCGCACCCGCGCCCGTTGGGGACAGCCGGGACCAGCTTGGGAACAGTGGGGAGCGGACGGTGCGCGGAGAGCTAGACCGGCGGGCGGCCCACAGAGGACTGGCCGGGCGCCGGGGCGCCCAGGGTGGAGGAGCCGGGGCTGGGCGTCAGGCCCAGACGGCGCACGATCTCGGCGGCCTCTTCGGCGGGCTTCCTGCCCGCGTCGATGGTGACCGCGTTCTCGTCTGGCTCGGGTGGCTCCAGCGCCTCCACCTGCGAGTCGAGCAGCGAGGTGGGCATGTAGTGGTCGTGCCGGGTAGCCAGACGGCGTCCGATCAGGTCTTTTGATCCGGTGAGGTGCACGAAGACGACGTTGTGCTCGCGTAGCACGTCGCGGTAGCGACGCTTGAGCGCCGAGCAGGTGATGATGCCGGGCACCCCGGCCATGGTGTGCTCGATGATCCACGACGAGATCGTGTCGAGCCAGGGCGCGCGGTCCTCGTCGGTGAGCGGCTCACCGGCGCTCATCTTGTCGATGTTCTCCTGCGGGTGCAGGTCGTCGCCCTCTTCGAGGTCCCAGCCGAGTTGCCCGGCCAGGATGCCCGCCACGGTGGACTTGCCGGAGCCGGAGATTCCCATCACCACGAGCACGGGCTGCTGATTCTCAAACATGGCCGGCCATCGCCTCAATCGCGGGGGTGACATTCATCTCGACATCCGTTCCGAGCCCGCGTCCCTGCGACCTCATCGTCATTGTGTTGAACACGTGCACCCGTCGCGGTGCCGGATGCGGCATAGTGAGGGAAGGCGTACGTAATCTGATTAATCTGATTAATTGGAAGTGTGTCACAACCACGATGATCCGGTCAAGGTCTTCGGGGTACGACCTGCGATGACGCAGGCCGGGACGAATCGACGCGACGAGTTCGCGCCGGGTGAGTGAGGTGTGACGGATGGCCGCAGCGGGCGAGGAAACACGGCGTGACCGGGGGCTGCACGCCCTGGTGGTGAACACCCTGGGGCAGGAGGTGGTCGACGGCAGTTACGCGCCCGGCGACATCCTCAACCTGGACCGGCTCAGCGAGAGGTTCGCCGTGTCCCGGTCGGTGCTGCGTGAGGCCCTGCGGGTGCTGCAGTCGGTCGGGATGGTGGAACCTCGCCAGCGGGTGGGCACCCAGGTGCTCTCCCGGCAGCACTGGGAGCTGCTCAACCCCCTCGTGATCGAGTGGCGGGGCCGGGGGGACTACTTCGCCCAGATGCGCGAGATGCTGCAGCTGCGCCTGGGCATCGAGCCCGTGGCCGCCCGGCTGAGCGCCCAGGTGATGACGCCGGCAGAGCGCCAGGAGCTCGCCGGGGTGGCCGCCGTGATGGTGGCTGCGGACCACGACAACGAGGGTCGGCGCTACCTCGAGGCGGATGTCGAGTTCCACACCCTGGTGCTGCGGGGTTCCGGCAACACGGTGATGGCGCACTTCGCCCACACCGTGGCGGCACTGCTGCGCACCCGGGAGCAGGAGAAGCGGTACACGGTGACCGACTACACCCCGGCATCCGCGCACCGGCACAGTGCCCTGGCCGCCGCCATCGTCGCGGGCGATGCGGATGCCGCCTACTCGGCCGCGTACGCCACCCTCGAGGCCACCCTCGTCGAGTTCGGCCGCGAGGCCGGCGATACCCCGGGCTGACCCCGGGCGCCCTGGCGTTTCAGAGCCGGGCGAGCCGCTCGATGTCTTCGAGAAACTCCGCCGCGACCTGCGCCGACACGGTGGTGCGGGTGCCACGGATGCCGGCCAGATAGTCCGCGGTAGCGGGCCCGCCCGGCGCGTGTTCGTCGGCCCCGGCGGAGAGGGCGTTCTCGAGGGCCTGCTGTGAGGCGCGTCTGGCGGCGTACTCGATGTCGGCGGGGGAGAAGCCGTCGCTGGCGGCCACGAGCGCCGCGAGGTCGACGGTTCCGGCGACCGCTGCCGGGATGTACCGCTCCCAGATGGCCTGCCGGGCCGCGGCATCCGGCAACCCGATCGGCACGACGTAGTCGAACCGGCCGTGCCGCAGGAACGCCGAGTCGAGGGTGCGGATGAAGTTGGTGGCGCAGACGAGCAGCCGCCCCGGCCGCTCGCGGAAGGCCGGGATGAGCTTGAGCAGCTCATTGGTGACCCCCTGCAGCGGCGAGGGCGGTTCACCGCCGCGCTGGGCGGCGATCTCCTCGACCTCGTCGATGAACACCACCACGTGGTCGAGATCGTCGATGCGTTGGAAGGTCGACCGCAGCGCCCCGGCCAGGCCCTGCGGGTCGCTGGCCAGCCGGGACGGGAAGACCTCGACGAACGGCCAGTCCAGCCGGGAGGCGATGGCCTTGGCGAAGGTGGTCTTGCCGGTGCCGGGCGGGCCGAAGAGCACCACGGCCCGAGGCGGCACGACACCGTACTGCTCGGCCATCTCCGGGCGGGCCAGGGGCATCACCAGGCGCCGTTCGAGCAGTTCCTTCTCGTGCACCATGCCGCCCACACTCGCCCACAGGTCTCGCGGCAGGATGCGCCCACCCAGGTCGGCCAGGGCCCGGATCTCCTCGCCCTGCACCGGGATGCGGCGCTCGAAGTAGCTGAGGTGGTTCTTGATCTCGAAGCCGCGGTTGAGAAACGCGTCCACCCGGGTGGCGGTCTCCGGCATCAGCGCGGACAGCTTGGTCAGGCCGTGCGGCGCCATCCGTCGCTCGAGGGCGGCGAGCAGGGCCGAGCCGATGCCCCGGCTCTGCCACGGCCCGGTCGTGGCCAGGAACACGATCCAGCCCTGCGCATGCGCGGCCCGGCCGACCGCGGCGCCGACCACCTCGTCGCCGTGCACGGCCACCACCGCGTCGTCCTTCTGACAGGAGGCCAGCACCTCGGAGAGCCCGTAGACCGGGTCGGTGCTGGTCGCGGCGATCTCCTCCCACAGGCGCAGGATGCCGTCCAGGTCGTCGGTGTGAAAGTCACGGATGCGCCACTTCGTCATCGGCCTCTCCCTCGGTCGTGAGGTCACTATGCCACCCTCCGGCCCAGCCGGAGGGTCAGCGCAGGTTGTCGACCGAGACCAGCCCGTCGTGGCGGCGGCCGTCGAAGATGATCGTGGGGATCTTCAGGGTGTGGATGTCGTCTTCGACGAGGGACTTGTTGGCGGCGATGATGTCGGTCACGGAGTCAGAGGCGGCCTCGGTCACGACCGCGTCGACCTCGGCGGCGGTGAGGCCGAACTCGTCCAGCCACTCGACCAGGGTCGTGGTGACCTCATCGGCGTCCATCGTGTTGATGGTTTCCTGCCACGGCAGGCCGGCATCCGTCTTCTCGGTGAAGATGCGCTCGAGCACCTGCCAGTCGACCGGGGTCTCTGCGCCAGGCAACGGGTGCAGCCGGAGCGCCTCGAGGTACTGGGTCACCAGCAGGGAGTTGGGGAACTTGTAGCCCTCCGTGCCCGCGATCGGGTAGGCGATGTAGGTGAGGTTGTAGTTGTTCTCGAAGCCGGCCTCCTCGATGTTCGCAAAGAGCGCCTTGCAGAAGGTGCAGCCGGGATCGATGACCTCGACGGCGACGGGGTTGGCGGCGTCCTCGGTGAGGTAGCTGGCGTTGGCGGGCAGGTAGTCCTCTGCGGTCCAGGTCTGGGTGCGGGCCGGGATGGCCGCGAAGGTCTCGCCCAAGCTCGCGAACTCGTTGCCGAACGCGCCGAGCACGTCGAAGGCGGCCAGCGACGCCATGAACCCCGGTGTCTCCTCCGGGATCGAGCAGGCCTCAGCGCCCAGGGTGCAGGATGCCGAGTCCTGCTTGTTGCAGGTGCCGTAGACGTAGAGGTTGACGCCGCTCTTGACCACCGTGTAGCCCGACCAGATGGTGGTGACGATGACGAGCACGGCGAGGATCTCAAGACCAATGCCGGCCGGCTTCACCAGGCCGGGCCGGCGAACCGCTATGGGTGCGAGCAGGTGATCCTTGATGTCCTGCTTGAAGGTGGTGTCGCAGGGCCGGAAGGTGACCCGCCGCACTGTGCAGTTCCAGGCCGTGCCGACGTAGCGCCGGTACCGCGCCGAGAAGGCGGCCATGACGATGAGGACGATGAAAGCCGCGATACAGAACACTTAGGAGAGGCCCTTCATCAGCCGAGCGAGGGCGTGCGTGGCCGAGTCGATGTCTGACTCTGTCGTGTGCAGGCCGAGGGAGAAGCGCAGCAGCGGGGGCAGCCCGAGCTGTTCCTTGAGGTAGTGGTGGGCGCAGAAATAGCCGCTGCGCACCATCACCTGTGAGCGGGAGAGGAACACCGCGAGTCGGTGCGAGTCCTGGGTGGGCGCGTACACGCTGATCACCGGGCTGGCCGCGGTGTTCAGCAGGGTGAGCCCGGGGATGCCGACCAGGCCGGCATGGAGCCGGGTGGACAGGGCGTCGATGTGCTCGGCGGGCGACAACCCGCCGGGGCGGACGCTGCCCAGCCAGTCGATCGCCCGGCCGAGCGCGATGATTTCGCCCCAGGCCTGCAGCCCGGGCTCGAGTAGCGCGCCGGGGTCGCCCCGTACGAGGTCGAAGTCCTCTTCGCGCACGTCCTGCACCATGCCGCCGCCGACGAAGCCGAGTTCCAGCGAGGTGAGCAGCTCGTGCCGCGCCACGACCACGCCGAGGCTCGCGCCGTACATCTTGTGGGCGGAGAAGCAGACCGCATCCGCCTCGGTCTTCTGCAGCAGCGCGCGGCTGTGGCCCATGGCCTGGGCGGCGTCGACGATGACGATGCCGCCGCGGGCGTGGGTGTCGCGCACGAGGTCGGTGAGGTTGCCGAGTTGGCGGCCGTCGATGTTGGAGGTGGCGTTGACGACGACGACGGCTCTCTCCAACTGAGCGGGCTCGTAGAGCAGCGCGCCGTCGACGGCGCGGTCGAGCACCAGCCGTTCCACACCCAGCCGTCTGGCGGCCGTGATGGTGGGCAGGAACACCGAGTTGTGTTCGATGTGGCTGGTGACGACCCGGCCGAAGCGGCCCTGCGGCAACTGCTGCAGAAGCAGGTTGAGACCGTAGGTGGTGTTGAGGGTGAACGAGACGGCGTGGCTCTTAGTCGAGAGACCGAGCAGGTCGAGCACGGCCCGGCGGGTGTCGGCCACGGCGTGGTCGACCTTCTGGCCCCAGGCGTACTTCACCCGGCCGCCGCAGGCGTTGTAGCTGGTGTAGTACTCCGTGACCGCGTCGATCACGCTCTGCGGGCGCAGGCTCTGGCAGGCGGCATCGAGGTAGATCTCGCCCGGCTGCAGGTAACCGAAATCGCCTGTGCGGCCCGTGTCGAGCGGCTCGACGGCGGGTCTGCGAAACAGCGTGCTGCGTTTCATTGATCTCCACTCCCGGCTCAGCTTAGATTCGTCGCTGAGCCGGGAACGGGGACCAAAGTCCCGTTTGACCGGGGAGGATACTCTTTACACAGCTGCCTCTAAGCGTTCGGCGAGGTAGGGCGCTGTGCGGCTGTGCGGATGCGCCGCGACGGTGGCCGGCGTGCCCTCCGCCACAATGCGCCCGCCAGCGCTGCCGCCGGAGGGACCCAGGTCGATGACCCAGTCCGCGGCAGCCACCACGCCCATGTCGTGCTCCACCACCACGACGGTGTTGCCGGCGTCGACGAGCCGGCCCAGCTGGGTCATCAGCAGCGCCACGTCGGCCGGGTGCAGCCCGGTGGTGGGCTCGTCGAGCAGGTACAGGGTGTGCCCGCGGCGGGCGCGCTGCAGCTCGGTGGCCAGCTTGATGCGCTGCGCCTCGCCGCCGGAGAGCTCGGTGGCCGGTTGGCCGAGCCGCAGGTAGCCCAGGCCCACCTCGCGCAGGGTCTCGAGGCTGCGGGAGGCGCTGGGAACGTCGGCGAGGAACTCGGCGGCCACGTTCACGGTGAGGCCGAGCACGTCAGCGACGGACTTGCCGTTGTAGAGCACCGCCAGGGTCTCGGCGTTGTACCGCGAACCCCCGCAGGTGGGGCAGGGCGCGTAACTGCCGGGCAGGAAGAGCAGTTCGACGGCGACGAAGCCCTCGCCCTGGCAGGTGTCGCAGCGGCCACCCGGCACGTTGAAGGAGAACCGGCCGGCGCCGAAACCGGCCGCCTTGGCCGCATCCGTGGCCGCGAAGGTGGAGCGCACGGCGTCGAACAGGCCGGTGTAGGTGGCGAGGTTGGAACGCGGGGTGCGGCCGATCGGCTTCTGGTCCACTCGCACCAGGCGGTCGATGGCGCCGGCGCCGGTGATCGACTCAACCACCGTCGTGGCCCGGTCGGCGCCGGCCTCGTCCTCGTCGCTGCCCGACTCATCCGCGTTGTCGTCTGCGGTGCTGCCCGCGGGCGCGGCGTCGACCGAGCCCTGGCGCAGCTCCCGGCCCACGGCATCCGCCAGGACCTTGCTCACCAGGGTGGACTTGCCGGACCCCGAGACGCCGGTGACCGCGGTGAAGACGCCGAGCGGAACCCGCACGTCGAGGTCGACCAGGTTGTGCCGGGTGACGCCTGCCAGGGCGAGCCAGGCGCCGGGCTCGCGGCGCACGCGCACCGCAGCGCCGGTCGTACCCGGGAACAGGTAGTCACGGGTGACGGAGGCGTCGATCTCGGCCAGGCCGGCCACCGGGCCGCTGTAGAGCACCTCGCCGCCGCCGTCGCCGGCCTTCGGGCCCACGTCGACGAGCCAGTCGGCGCGGCGCACGACGTCCATGTTGTGTTCGACTACGAAGACCGAGTTGCCGGATGTCTTGAGCTGTTCGAGCACCACCAGCAACGGTTCGGCGTCGGCGGGGTGCAGGCCGGCGGAGGGTTCGTCGAGCACGTAGATGACGCCGAACAGGCCGCTGCGCAGCTGGGTGGCGATGCGCAGGCGCTGCATCTCGCCGGGGGAGAGGGTGGGGGTGGCGCGGTTCAGGCTGAGGTAGCCCAGGCCGAGGTCGATGAGGACCTCGAGGCGCCGCACCAGGTCGCCGGCGACGGTGACGGCCACCTCGGTGACCTCGCCGGACTGCGCCGAGCGGTGCGAGCCGGTGGCGCCGGTGAGTTCGGCGGTGGGCCGCAGCACCTCGGCGAGTTCGCTGAGGGTGAGGGCGTTGAGTTCGTTGATCGGGCGCCCGGCGAACAGCACGGCGAGGGCGTCCTTCTTCAGGCCGCTGCCGCCGCAGAGCGGGCAGGGACCGGTCTCCACGAACGCGAGCACCTTCTGCCGCATCTGCGCGCTCTTCGAATCGTGCAGGGTGTGCATGACGAAGCTCTTGGCGCTCCAGAACCGGCCCTTGTAGGGCTTGGCCACCCGGTCCCGTTGCGGGGTGACCTCCACGACCGGCTGCTCCTCGGTATAGAGGAGCCAGTCGCGCGACTCGCGGGGGAGGGAGGACCAGGGCGCGTCGATGTCGTAGCCGAGACCGGCCGTGACGTCGCGCAGGTTCTTGCCCTGCCAGGCGCCGGGCCAGGCCGCGATGGCGCCGTCGCGGATGCTCAGGCTGGGGTCGGGCACCAGCAACGCTTCGGTGACGGTGTGCGCGATGCCCAGGCCGTGGCACTGGGGGCAGGCGCCGGTGGCGGTGTTGGGGGAGAAGGCGTCGGAGTCCAGGCGCAGGTCTGACCCGGCCGGGTAGGTGCCGGCGCGGGAGTAGAGCATCCGCATCGAGTTGGAGAGGGTGGTGACCGTGCCCACGCTGGACCGGGAGCTGGGCGAACCACGGCGCTGCTGCAGGGCGACGGCCGGCGGCAGGCCGGTGATGAGGTCGACGTGCGGGGTGTGGCCCTGCTGGATGAGCCGGCGGGCGTAGGGCGCCACGGACTCGAAGAACCGGCGCTGCGCCTCGGCGAAGATGGTACCGAACGCGAGCGAGGACTTGCCCGATCCGGACACCCCGGTGAACGCCACAATCGCGTCGCGCGGGATGTCGACGTCCACGTCACGAAGGTTGTTTTCCCTCGCGCCGCGCACACGGACGAAGCCGTCCGCGCCGGGGTGGGCGTCGAGTTCGGCGGGAAGGGCCGGAGAATTCAGTGCCGGAGAGATCTGTGCAGTGTGAGGCATTCGAACGACTATAGTTCGGCCCACTGACATTCCGGCCTCACTGGGCGCGTATCGTGGAGAGGTTGACCCAGAAAGGCCCCTCTTACGATGCGTCGCACCATGTTCAAGTCCAAGATCCACCGCGCCACCGTGACGCACTCCGCCCTGCACTACGTGGGCTCGCTGACCGTCGACCTCGACCTGCTCGACGCCGCGGACCTGCTGCCGGGCGAACTGGTGAGCATCGTGAACGTGAACAACGGTGCCCGCTTCGAGACCTACCTGATCGCGGGTGAGCGCGGCAGCGGCGTGATCGGCGTGAACGGCGCGGCCGCACGGATGGCGCACCAGGGCGATCTGGTCATCATCATCTCCTACGCCCAGATGAGCACGAAGAAGGCCAAGGTGTATGTTCCCGCCGTCGTGCACGTGGATGCGAACAACGCCATCATCTCGGTGGGCGCCGACCCCGCCGCTGTCGACGGGGATGACGACCTGGAACGCCCGCCCTTCGCGGTCTGACCGACGGGCTCAGGATGCCCAGATCACGCCCTGGAGAATCAGCAAAAAAGTTCTCCACAGGTGTGATTTTCCCAACACACGACTTCGATACTGAGCTATTCTCACTACATGCCCAGCATCGCAGCTGTATCCGCCCCCGACACCCCGCAAAAGGCTCTGCTGCCTGCGGATTCGGTGCCTGCGGATTCGGTGCTTGCGGATTCGGTGCTTGCGGAGTCGTTGGCCGCAGCGGTTGAGGCGGTCGAGATGCTCGGGGCGTCCAGTGCCGACTACGACGCGCTGACGGATGCGGAGTTGATCGCGGGCCAGAAGAAGCTGGCGACTTTGCGTGGTCTGGTCGAGACCCGGGCGGTGTGGCTGGCGAAGACCCTCACCCACCGGTCCCGCCGCGAGTTGGGTCAGCAGGGCTTGGCCGCGAAGCAAGGGTTCCTCTCCCCGGCGGAGCTGATCCAAGACCTCACCGGCTGCACCAAGGCCGACGCCCGCAAATTGATGGATGTGGGCACGATGCTCGACGACACCGAGACCGCCGAGGCCGAGCAGGCTGTGCAGGCCGAGGCGGACGATTCCGATGAACCTGCCTGTTCGGAGCCGACTGGGTTGCCTTGGTACAGCCCGATCTCGGCCGCGGTCGCCACCGGATCTCTCTCGGTGGCCGCCGCGCACGCGATCCGCGCCGGGCTCGGCGCGATCGACACCGTCGTCACCGCCGAAGTCCTCCGCACCGCCGTTCTCGATCTCCTGGCCGAGGCGAAGACGATGACCGTCGACGCGCTCCTCAAACGCTCCCGACGGGCGCGCGACACCCTCGACGCCGCCGGCATCGCCACCCGGGAACAGAAAGCCTGGGACGACCGGTACCTCCGGGTATGGACCAGCGACTCCGGTCAGGTGCACCTCAACGGCCAGTTCCCGCCCGAGCAGGGCGCGTTCCTGCTCTCCGTCTACGACAGCGCCACCGGCCCCCGCCGCGGCGGGGTGCGGTTCGTCGACCCTGAGCGGGCCGCCTGGGCCAAAGCCGTGCAGGACGACCCGCGCAGCACCGACCAGCTCACCGCAGACACCTTCATCGAGCTGATCAAGGCCGGCAGCACCGTCAACCCGGACCGGATGCTCGGCGGACGCACCCCCGCCGTCCGCGTCCTCACCACAGCCACGGCACCGACTCCGGGTCGACCCACCGACGCACCCGCACCCGCACCTACACCGGCACTGACTTCGGCCCGACCCGCCGACGCACCCGTCCCGGCATCGGAACCGGCCCACGGCACCGCCGCACCGGCACCGGAAGCGGTGCCGGAACCACCGCCGGAAATCGACCCGACCGCGGTGCTCGTCGCTATTCCCGACGGCACCGGACACGGCTTCATCGAAGGCCACACCGACCCCGTTTCGCAGGAAACCATCGACCGGCTGTGTTGCACCAGCGGCACCCTGCAGATCGACTTCGACAACGACGGCCAACCGCTCAACCTCGGCCGGGAACAACGCGTCTTCACCGCCGGCCAACGCATTGCCCTCGCCGCCCGCGACGGCGGCTGCATCTGGGGCGACTGTGACCGACCACCCTCCCGCACCGAAGCCCACCACCTCGAAGAATGGGTGCGCGACCACGGCACCACCGACATCGCCCTCGGCATCCTGCTCTGCCCACCACACCACCGGCTACTGCACAGTCAGGGCTGGCAGATCTTCGAAAACCAAGGCATCTACTGGCTCAGACCACCCGCCAGCGTCGACCCCGGCCAAACCCTGATCCGGATGCGCAGCAAGAGCGCCGCCGCAGCCGACCGGC
Organism: Cryobacterium inferilacus; assembly: GCF_019599185.1. Lineage (GTDB taxonomy): Bacteria > Actinomycetota > Actinomycetes > Actinomycetales > Microbacteriaceae > Cryobacterium > Cryobacterium inferilacus. The sequence goes on from NZ_JAIEUL010000017.1 coordinate 11,474, forward strand.
ACCAACACCGGGACGACGACCGGCACTGAGCAGGCGACCGGCACCGAGCGGGCGACCGGCACTGAGTAGGTGCGGGGCCTCGAGTGGGTTAGTGACTGCCGTCGACGAGCTTGAGGCCGATGACGCAGCCGATCAGGCCCAGGATGAGCAGGATCTTGATCACGGACGCCGGCTCGCCGCCGAAGATCATGGCATACAGAACGGTCAGGGCCGCTCCGATGCCCACCCAGACCGCGTAGGCGGTTCCGATCGGGATGGTGCGCATGGCGAACGCCAGGCCGGCCATGCTCAGCACGAGGCCGACTCCGAAGATCACGGTGGGCCAGAGCTTGGTGAAGCCTTCCGACTTGCCCAGCGCCGTCGCCCAGACGGCTTCCAGAACACCCGACACGATCAACACGATCCACGACATGACATCACTCCTGTGGCCAGTCTTGTCGCGTGCCGGGTACTGAACCGTCGTCCGGAACCGCTGTTGCGCGGCCTGTACCAAGGTTAGCCGCCCACCCTGTGCAGAAGCTAGGCAGACGTGAGCGCCGCATCCGCCCCCGGCAACGACACAGCCCCGCCACCCGGACCGACTCGATACCCGTGGGTGTCGTGACGGCACCGGCCGGCGGGGCTGGGCTGGGCTCGACGGTTAGGCGGCGGAGATGATGTCGACGACGAACACGAGGGTGTCCGTGTCGGTGATGCCGGCCGTCTCGTTGCCGCCCTCGTAGCCCAGCGGGCCCGGCGGAATGACGATGATGACCTGCGAGCCGACGGTCTGTCCGACCAGGCCCTGGGTGAATCCGGTGATCAGGCCGGAGACCGGGAAGGTGGCCGGTCCGGATCCCCAACTCTGGTCGAACACCTCGCCGGTGCTCCAGATGGAGCCGCTGTACTGCACGGTCACCGTGGACGCGTCGGTGATGGCCGCGCCGTCGCCCTTCTTGAGCACGGCGACACCGAGATCGGCGGGCGGGTCGGTGTCCGGCATTGTCACGGTGGGCTCACCGTCATCGGCCAGCTCGACCGTGGGGAAGCCCTCCGTGGGCTCCTGCTCCTCGCCGGTGGCGCGGGTGGCGAGCTTGTCCTTGATGTCGATGACGAAGAGCAACTGGTCGGTGGCGGCCACACCGAGGTCGGTGCTGCCGGCCTCGCCGAAGCCGTCGTCCGGCGTGATGACCACGGCCACGCGGTCGCCCACGTTGGAGCAGGCCGCGCCCTTGAGGATGCCGGCGATCGCGCTCTGGTTGCCGACCACGTTGACCGTGAGGCCGGCGTCGTCGCCGAAGCCGCCGGCGGTGAGCTTGGCACCCGTCGTGGCGTTGTAGGCGGCGTAGGCGATGGAGACGGTGTCTCCCTCGTCCACGGCGTCGCCGTCGCCCTCGGTCACCACGGTGCGCTCGGTCTGCTCTGCGGCCAGCGGGGACTCGAAGGTCACGGTCGGTTCGGCGCCGGCGTCACCGGTGACCTCCACGGCGTCCGACGTGGTCCCAGGGTCGGTGCAGCCGATCGCGGCGGTGGTCGCCGAGGGCGTTGCCTCGGTGTCCGGCGATGCGGCGCATCCGGTGAGAGCGATGGCGGCAACAGCCGTCAGGGTGAGAAAAGTAGGAACAGTGCGCACGCAGAAGTCTCCAGTCAGATTTGGGCCGCATACAGTCTGACCCCTTCACCTATGTATGTGCTGAATCTGCTGAATCGCCGTGCGGATGCAGGGGGACCTTCGTCCCTGTCGGGGCTGGAGGGAGGTTTCTAGACTGGATTCACGGCACCAAGAATTTCTCGGGCCGAGCTGGTCGATGGTGACCGAACCCACCGACAGTGGCGCCACGCACATCTCGGCAACTAGTTCAGTCTGATTGACGCCCTGCCACACGCAGCCGACCGCCGCTCGGCTGGGTGAAAGTACGTCGATAGAAAGAGCATCTCGTGTCTGACCCGAAGTCCACCGCCGCAAACGCCGTCACCATGGTGCGCTGGGAAAGCCTCAAGCGCGAGTACTTCTGGCGCACCCACCAGAAGGCCCCCACCGCCGCCCCGGCCTCCACGGTCGCCGACCCCAACGCGGAGTAGCCGACTCCCGGCGCCTGCCGGAAGGTTCGGTGCACCGCGTCGACGGTGGACGACGGGACCTTGTTCCTAGATGTTCGCTCCGATAGAGCGATATGATGAATTTATGGAACCGCTGAATCAGGACCCGATCGACAACTTCACGGATGCGAGTCGTCCGCTGTACGAGGTGAAGGCCAACCTGTTCAAGGGGATGGCGCATCCGGTGCGGGTGCGGGTGCTCGAGGTGCTGGCACACGCCGACACCGACCTGTCGGTCTCGGACCTGCTCAGAGACACCGGCCTGGAGGCCTCACACCTCTCCCAGCACCTCTCGGTGCTGCGCCGGCACAACCTCGTGGTGGCCGAACGCCGCGGCAGCCTGGTCTTCTACAGCCTGGCCTACCCGCAGGTGGCCGATCTCCTGGCGGTGGCACGGCAGTTGCTGGTGGAGATCCTGGAGACCACCCAGCAGCGCCTGATCAGCACGGTGGGCCTGCCCGGTCTCGCCCCAGCGGATGCCACGACCAGCGGCACTTCGGCCACCGCAGCGGGGTCCCGATGAGTGTCATCGGCACCGCGGCCGGCAAGTCCGGTCGCTACCTGCGCGCGCTGCTGCCCAGCTGGCAGGACTACCGCGACGTGAAGCGCACCTGGCGCGGTGACATCGTCGCCGGCCTCACCGTGGGCATCATCGCACTGCCGCTCGCCCTGGCCTTCGGCGTCAGTTCGGGCGCCGGCGCGGAAAGCGGACTCATCACCGCCATCGTCGCCGGTGTCGTCGCGGCCGTGTTCGGTGGCTCCAACATCCAGGTCTCCGGGCCCACCGGCGCCATGGTCGTCGTGCTCGGCCCGGTGGTGGCCGCCCACGGCCTCGGGGTCGTCGCGGTGCTCAGCCTCATGGCCGGGCTCATCGTGGTCGCCGCCGGCGCGCTCAAGCTCGGCCGCGCGGTCACGTTCATCCCCTGGCCGGTGATCGAGGGATTCACCCTCGGGATCGCCGTCATCATCTTCCTGCAGCAGGTGCCCGCCGCGATCGGGTCGGCCGCGGGGCCGAGCAGCAACGCCTTCGTGGCCGCCGTGCAGTCTTTTGCGACGATCGACTGGTCCACCGTGATCATCCCGGTGGCGATGGTGCTCGTCGTGGCAGCGATCATGCTGGTGGCCCCCAAGGTGCACCGGAAACTACCCGGCTCGATCGTGGCCATCGTCGTCGTGACCGTGATCGCCAACCTGTTCAACCTGCCGCTGGCCCGCATCGGCGAACTGCCCAGCTCCCTGCCGACGCCGATGCTGCCGCAGATCGACGCCGGTCTGCTCGGCTCCCTCGTCGGGCCCGCGCTCACCATCGCGGCGCTCGCCGCGATCGAGTCGCTGCTCTCGGCCCGTGTGGCCGTCACCCTCTCCGACACCGGCCCCTACGACGCCGACCGGGAGCTGGTGGGCCAGGGTCTGGCCTCGGTGGCCTCCGGCTTCTTCGGCGGCATGCCGGCCACCGGCGCGATCGCCCGCACGGCCGTGAACATCCGCTCGGGCGGCCGCACCCGGCTGGCCGCCATCGTGCACTCGATCGTGCTGATCGGAGTGGTCTACCTCGCCACCGGCGTGGTCTCGCAGATCCCCCTGGCCGCGTTGTCCGGCGTGCTCATGATGACCGCGGCCCGCATGATCTCGGTTGCCACGGTGCGCAGCATCATCGGCTCCACCGGCAGCGACACGACGGTGTTCATCATCACGGCGCTCGTCACGGTGTCGGTCGACCTGATCGTGGCCGTCGGCATCGGCATCCTGGTCGCCGCGTTCTTCGCCCTGCGCGCCGTGTCGGCCTCCAGCGGGGTGCACCGCGAGGAGCTGCCGGGCACCCCGGCGCCCGGCGACGAGCGCATCGCCCTGTTCCGGCTGGACGGCGCCCTGTTCTTCGGTGCGGCCGAGCGGATGCTGGAGCGGGTCAACCAGACCAGCCACATCACCGTCGTGATCATCCGCATGTCCCAGCTGCAGATCCTCGACGCCACCGGCGCCCGGGTGATCACCGAGATGATCCAGGCCCTCGAGCGCCGCGGCATCACGGTGCTCATCAAGGGCATCCAGCCGCGGCACCTCAAGCTCGTCACCCGGGTGGGCGTGATCACGTCGCTGCGCCACCGCAACCACCTCTTCACCGACCTCGACGCGGCGATCGAACACGCCCGCAGCCACGTCACCCGGGCCGCGACGGCCGGTGGCGGCACGGATGCCGGCGACTTCGGCTGGACCAGCGCCATCCGGTTGCCCACGGACTAGCCGGGCGGCGCCGGGTACGTGCTCCTGGGGGCTAACGCACCAGGGAGGCCAGCTCGGCGCGGGTGGAGGCGCCCACCTTGCGCAGCAGGTTGGCCACGTGGAACTTCACGGTGTTCTCGCTGATCAACAGCTCCGCGGCGATGGCCTTGTTGCGTGCGCCGCCGGCGACCAGAGCGAGCACACCCTGCTCGCGCGGGCTGAGTCCCCACTCCGAGGCCGGTGACAGCGGGGCCAGGGGAGCGTCCAGCGGCAGTGACACGGTGAGCTCTGAACCCCAGCCCGCGGTGGCCTGCACGCCGAAGGTGCCGCCGAGTGCGGCGACCCTGGCGGTGACCGGTCCCACGCCGGGGGAGTCGGTGGTGAGGGTGCCGGCGCCGTCGTCGCGGATCTGGATGAGCAGGTTGCTGCCGTCGCAGTCCCACTGCACCCGCACCCGGCTCACCCCGGCCTGTTCCACCAGCGCCAGCACCGCCCCGCGCACGATGGCGCGGCCCGCGTGCGCGACCTCGCCGGGCAGGGCCCGACCGTTCGCGGGCGGTTCGATGAACTGCACGTCGAGGTCGCCGAAGCGCGCGAGCGGCCGCAGATCGTCACGCAGCCGGGCGAACGCCGCCGCCACCGGCTCCTCGGCCAGCGACCGGTCGCGGTCGGAGACCGCGCGCAGGTTGACCATCGCGCTCGCGGCCAGGTCGGTGACGGTCTGGCGGGCGGCCTCCGCGCTCACGGTGCTGGAGCGCAGCACCGCGAGCATCGACTCGAGGGCCGTGGAGTGGGCATCCGTGAGGTCGGCGATGAGCTTGGCCCGCTCGGCTGACGCCGCGCGCGAGTCGAGCAGGTAGGCGGGCGCCGCCGACGCCACCTGCTGGCGGATGCTCGTGGCCACGAGCTGCCAGAGCCGGCCGACGAGCGCGTGGGTGGACTCGGGGTCGGTGCCGCCGGCCGGGGTGAGCTCGGGGTCGGTGAGCACCAGGAGGGCGCCGGTCGTGGCCAGCCAGGCGGTGATCGGGCGGTCGGTGCCGCCGATCACGGCACGGAGACCCCACGGGTCGGAGGCGTCAGAGGCGAGGGAACGGCGCACGGCGTCCAGCTCGACCAGGGTGACCTCGTCGATGATGGCCGGGTCGCCGGCCTTCTTCTGCGGACGGCCGGTGCAGTCCTCGGTGAAGATCACCAGGGCGGTATGCCCGATCAGCGGCTGCAGCAGCTCGGAGAACCCGCCGGCGATCTCGAGCAGGGAGCTCGCCACGACGGCCTGCAGGGCGTCGAGCAGCTCGATGGAACGGGGGTTGGCCATGGACTTCATCGGCTCAGCCTACCCGGACCCGGCCGCCCGGCCGGATCTGCCTACCCGTCCGGGTAGGTCGGCCGCCCGTTCGGTGGGCGGCGCCCCGCGGCCGGGGCGGCCACCATAGATGGATGCCCACTACCGACGTCAGCCCCACCGACTCCACCGTCGCCGCACCCGCCGACCAGGGTCGCGCGGTCATCTCGGCCGTCGACCTCATCCTGGCCGAGCACACCGGCGTGGCCGCCCGGCGGGCCTCGTCGCCCGATACCGCCGCCTCCCTCGCGGTGATGGCCGAGCGGCTGCGCGCCGCCGACCGGGTATTCGTGCTCGGCGCCGGCCGATCCGGCCTGGCTCTGCGGATGACGGCGATGCGCCTGATGCACCTCGGTCTCACCGTGCACGTGGTGGGCGACGTCAGCACCCCGGCGATCACCGCCACCGATGCCCTCCTGGTGGCCAGCGGCTCCGGCAGCACCGCCGGCACCGTGCGTGCGGCCGAGACCGCACGCTCGGTGGGCGCCTCCGTGCTCGTGCTCACCACGGCAGCGGAATCACCGTTGGCCGACCTGGCCGCCGTCAGCGTCGTCATCCCCGCCGCCCAGAAACAGGACCACGGCGGCACGCTCTCGGCCCAGTACTCCGGCGCGCTCTTCGAGCAGGCCGTCATGGTCATCGGCGACGCGCTCTTCCACACGCTCTGGCAGGCATCCGGCGCCACGGCCGACGAGCTCTGGCCGCGGCACGCGAACCTCGAATAGCCCCACTCCTTCCCCTCCCACTCACGACAGAAAGCAGATCCTCATGAAGCTTCAGGTAGCAATGGACGTTCTCACCACCGCCGACGCGCTGGCACTGGCCGGCAAGGTCGCCCCGCACGTCGACATCATCGAGCTCGGCACCCCGCTGATCAAGGCGGAGGGACTGCGCGCGGTCACCGCGATCAAGCAGGCCCACCCCGACAAGATCGTCTTCGCCGACCTCAAGACGATGGATGCCGGTGAGCTCGAGGCCGACATCGCCTTCACCGCCGGCGCAGACCTCGTCACCGTGCTCGGCACGGCCGGTGACAGCACCATCGTGGGCGCCGTCGCGGCCGCCACCAAGCACAACAAGGGCATCGTCGTCGACCTCATCGGGGTGTCCGACAAGGTGACCAGGGCCCGCGAGGTCATCGCGCTCGGCGCCGTGTTCGTGGAGATGCACGCCGGTCTCGACGAGCAGGCCGAGGAGGGCTTCACCCTCGACACCCTGCTCAGCGCCGGCGAGACCGCCCAGGTGCCGTTCTCCCTGGCCGGCGGCGTCAGCGTTGCCACCATCGCAGCGGTGCAGAAGGCCGGTGCCGACGTGGCCGTTGCCGGTGGCGCGATCTACGGTGCAGACGACCCGGCCGCCGCCGCTGCCGAGCTGCGCGCCGCCATCAGCTAGCCGCCCGCCCAGTCAGTCGCATCCGCGCGACATGCCAAAAAATGCCCCTTCACCGTCGTGAAGGGGCATTTTTGCGGCAACTCGGCGCCGGGCGCCGGTCAGCCGAGGAGCAGTTTGCCGAGCTGGTCGGTGGAGTGCACCACGGCGGTGGCCAGTGCGGCCTCCGCGGGGGAGCCGTAGCCCCACTCGACGAGGATGGTCGGCACGCCGTGGGCGCTGGCACCCTCGGCGTCGTAGATGCGGTCGCCGACCATGACGACGGCGGAGGTGTCGACGTCGGCGGCCTTGAAGCGCACGATCGCCTCGGCGACGATGTCGGCCTTGCTGCTGCGGGACTCGTTCTCGGTCGCGCCCACCATGATGGTGAAGTACTTGGCGAGGTCGAAGTGCTCGAGGATCGCGATAGCGGTGTGCTCTGGCTTGCTCGTGGCCAGGCCGAGCGGGATGCCCGACTCGTGGATGCGCTCGAGCAGGCCGGCGACGCCGGGGTAGACCGCGGTGTCCAGTGAGGCCGGGCCCTGGTAGTCGGCACGGTACACGGCCAGGGCTTCGAGGGCCTCGTCCGGCGTCATGCCGGCGTACTCGCCGAATGCGGCCAGCAGGGGCGGGCCGACGTAGGCCATCAGCTCGGCGTCGGTGGGAACCGGCCGGCCGAGGAGGGCGAAGGTGCGGGCCAACGAGTTCGTGATCGCGGGGGCGGAATCCGTGATGGTTCCGTCAAGATCGAAGAGGATGGCGCTCCAGGTGCGCGTCAGGGTGGGGTTCACTCGCAACATCTTAGGGCCGTGGGAGCGCTACCCTTGCACGTGTACCCCAATCAGGGTATGGCAACGCGGCCCGTCGGGGGCCGTTCCGAGTCAGGTGCTGACAGCCGAACCCGCCGCTGGTCAGCCCGAACGCTGCCGGGTCGGTGCCCGCCGCCCCAACTGTTGCCGGATCGGACAATTGCGCCCGGTGTGCCGGGCGCAATTGCCCGCACGGGGAACAGTTGGCCGCGGGTGGGACCGGGTTGAGCAGCTAGAAGAGTTTTGAGGCGGTGTCGTCAAGGCCGCGCATCGCGTCATAGTCGAGCACCAGGCAACGGATGCCACGGTCCTCGGCCAGCGTCCGCGCCTGGGGCTTGATCTGCTGTGCGGCGAACACGCCCACCACGGGCGCCAGGTGCGGGTCGCGGTTCATCAGCTCGAGGTAGCGGGTGAGCTGCTCGACGCCGTCGATGTCGCCGCGGCGCTTGAGTTCGACGGCCACCGAGGCGCCCTGCGCATCCCTGGCCAGGATGTCGACCGGGCCGATCGCCGTCATGTACTCGCGGCGCACCAGGGTGTGGCCGTCGCCGAGGAGGTGGATGTGTTCGGCGAGCAGCTTCTGCAGGTGCGCCTCGACGCCGTCCTTGATCAGGCCGGGGTCGATGCCGAGGTCGTGCGCGGAGTCGTGCTCGACCTCGTAGATGCTCACGATGAGCTGGTCGGCGGTCTTGGTGTGCGTCACGGTCCACAGCTCGGTGACACCGGCCTCCACCTGCAGCTCGTCCGGCGCCGACACGGCGAGGCTGCACGGCGGGCTCATCCAGTTCAGCGGCTTGTACGAGCCGCCGTCGGAGTGCACGAGCAGACTGCCGTCGGACTTGAGCATGAGCAGGCGGGTCGCCAGCGGCAGATGCGCGCTGAGGCGCCCGGCGTAGTCAACTGAGCATTTTGCTATAACGAGGCGCACTGAACGAGCTTAACCGGCGGCGGGGGTCTCGGTGCGCTCCCGGGCGGCGGGAGCGGCCAGCCCGGCCAGCGCCATGAGCACCACGATCACGACGAGGGCGTTCAGGATGCCCACCTGCTCGCCGAGCAGGCCCAGCAGGGGCGGCCCGACCAGGAAGGCGAAATAGCCGATCATGGCGACGGCGCTCACCCTGGCGGCGGCGTTGGCGGTGTCGTCGGCGGCGGCCGACATACCCACCGGGAAGCCGAGCGAGGCGCCGAGGCCCCACAGCACGGTGCCGAGAACCAGCAGCCAGGTTGCCGGCGCGAGGATCACCAGGACCAGGCCCACGACCCCCAGTAGTGCGCAGGTGCGAAGCACGGGCACCCGACCGAACCGGTCGATCAGCGGCCCGCCCGCCACCCGGCCCACGGTCATCGCGGTCACGAACACCCCGAAGACGAGGGCGCCGGTGGCATCGCTCTGGCCGTGCCCGTCGACGACGGCCAGCGCCAGCCAGTCGCTGGCCGACCCTTCGGCGAAGGTCATGCCGAGCACGATCATGCCGATCAGGAGGATCTTGCGGTCACGCCAGACCAGCAGGCCGGCCCGCAGGCGCTCGCGCCAATCGGGACGAACGGCGCTCTCGTGCGGGTGTGCGGTCGTGTGCCCGGCCGCGTCGCCGAGTTCAGGGCGCACCGGAATGAACCGCACCGCCACGATCGCGGTGGCCACGATGACGATCGCCATCGCGGTGAGGTGCCAGAAGACCGGCACGGCGAGGGCGGATGCGCCGGCGCCGACGAGAGCCCCGACCACCGTGCCCAGGCTGAAGCAGGCGTGCAGCAGCGGCATCAGGGTGCTGCCGAGCTGGCGTTCGACGTCGGCACCCTCGACGTTCATCATCACGTCAAGCGATCCCAGGCCGAAGCCCACCAGGGCCAGCCCGAGGAAGGCGACCGGCGCCGATCCCCAATAGCTGGCGCCGGCCCCCACGGTGATCAGCCCGATCGAGGAGATGAAGGTGCTCAGGACCATCGCCCGGCGCGCGCCGAGGCCGGCGAGCAGCCACACCGCCACCATCAGCCCGAGCACCGATCCTGCCGACAGCCCAAAGATGAGCAGACCCAGCTGATCCGTGCGGAGGGACAGCCCGTCGCGCACCGTCGGCACCCGGGAGACCCAGGAGGCCAGACCGAGGCCGCTGATGAAGAAGATCGCGAAGACCGCGGTGCGCCAGGCCACGAGGCTCCGGCGGGACAGTGCAAACCCGGGGGCGGGCGTGTGTTCGGGCTGGGTCACGGGAGGTCCTGACATCGAGGCGGTGCCTTCACGCTAGTCTCCCCGGGGGCCGCGACCCGGGAGGTGGCCTGGGCAGGCGCGCATCGGGTGAGACGCGTTGGCGGGCTGCGACCGCGGGCCAGGCCGGTCACCCTGGATTGGCTTGGCTCAGCCGCTTAGGCTAGCCTCACCTAAGCAATTGTCATTTCCTGAGGAGTCCCCTGATGCGCCGCGCTCTCCCACTCGTCCTTCTTGTCGCCACCGTCACCGTCGCGGTGACGGCATGCACCCCGGCCGAACCCGCCTCGACGGATTCCGCCACCGCCGCGAGCTCTGACGGCGTTTTCACCCTCTACTCCGGCCGTGACGAGGCGCTCGTACAGCCGCTGATCGACCTGTTCGAGGAGCAATCCGGCACCGACGTCGAGGTGCGCTACGGCAACACCGCCGAGCTCGGCGCCCTGCTGCTCGAGGAGGGCGACCAGAGCCCGGCTCAGGTCTTCCTCTCCCAGGATGCGGGTGCCCTCGGCGCCTTGAGCAACGCCGGCCGGTTCGCCACCCTGCCGGAGAGCATCACCGCCGCCGTACCGGCCGGTTTCACCTCGACCGACGACAGCTGGGTCGGCGTCACCGGTCGGGCGCGTGTGATCGTCTATGACGGCGAGGCGCTCACCGCCGCCGAGGTGCCCGATTCCGTCGACGCCTTCACCGACGACGCCTGGGCGGGCCGATTCGGGATCGCTCCGAGCAACGCCAGTTTCCAGGCCTTCATCACCGCCTACCGCGTGCTCAACGGCGAGGAGGCGGCCGACGCCTGGGTCGCTGCCATCGCGGCGAACAAGCCGCAGATCTTCGAGAACAACGGCGCCCTGCTCGCCGCGGTCAACGAGGGGGTCGTCGAAGCCGGTCTGCTCAATCACTACTACTGGTACGCCCAGGCCGCCGAAACCGGTGCAGAGAACATGCGTGCACAGCTCTCCTTCCCCGAGCAGGGCGACGCAGGCGCGATCGTCAATGTGAGCGGCGCGGGCCTGCTGCAGACCGGTGAGACGGATGCCGACGCCCTCGCGTTCATCGAGTTCCTGGTCTCGGCCGAGGCCCAGCAGTACTTCGTCGACGAGACCTTCGAGTACCCGCTCATCGAGGGCGTCGATGCCCCGGCCGACCTGCCGCCACTGGACTCCCTGGTCAACCCCGACCTCGACCTCAGCGACCTCGAATCCCTCGAGGTCACCCAGGAGCTGCTCAGCCAGTACGGCCTGATCTAGCCCGCTCCGCCCGCCCGAACAGAAGGAACCCCACGGCTACCGTGACCCTCGAGTCAGCCACGCGCGGCCGATCCCCCCGGTCGCGGGTCGGTCGCGCGCCGGCGTGGCTGGTCGGGCTCGCGGCGGTCTGCGCGGCTGCTGCGGCCATCCCTCTCGTCTACCTCGTGGTGCGCTCGGCGGATGCCGGCCTGGCGGAGCTGGCCGACACCCTGCTGCGCCCGCGGGTGCTCACGCTGACCCTCAACTCGGTGGTGCTGGCCGCCTTCGTCACCGTGACCTGCCTCGTGCTGGGCACTCTGAGCGCCTGGCTGCTCACCCGGTTGCGCTTGCCGTCCGCGCGGGCCTGGCTGCTCGTGTCGGCGTTGCCACTCGCGGTGCCCTCGTACCTCGCCGCGTACGGCTGGCTGGTCTGGTTTCCCGGTTTCAACGGCTTCTGGGCAAGTTGGCTCGTGCTGAGCGTGGTCTGCACCCCGTATGTGACGTTGCCCGTCGCTGCGGCCCTGCGCGGGGCCTCCGGAGACCTGGAAGCCGTGGCCAGAACGCTCGGCCGTGGTCCCCTCGGTGCGTTCAGGGCGGCGACCTGGCCGCGGATCCGGCCGGCCGCGATCGCCGGCGGCCTGCTCGTGGGCCTCTACGCCCTGAGCGATTTCGGCCTCGTCTCGATGCTCCGGTTCCAGACCCTCACCTGGGGAATCAACGCCGCCTACGGAGCGAGTTTCGACCGTAATCAGGCCGCCATGCTCGCCCTGGTGCTGGTGGTGCTCGCCCTGGTGGTCGTGGCCGGGGAACGCCGCAGCCGTGGCAGGGTCGTGCACAGTCCAGGGCGGAACGCTCCGGGGACCATTCGGCCGGGGCGGGCCCTTGTGCCGGCGCTGGGTGTGCTGCTGATCGCTCCGGGGCTCGGTGTCGCGGTACCGGTGGCCGGGCTGGTCAGCCGACTGGTCGATGCGGAGACCCTGCGGGAGATCGACCTGGTGCGGCTGGCGGAGGCCATCGGCGCGACACTCGGTCTCGCGGTGGCCGGTGCGCTCGTCGCTGCCGTGCTCGCGCTGCCCGTCGCGGCCCTCGCCGCCCGGTACCGCGGCCGGCTGGTGTCCGCCATCGAGTCGGTGGGCTTTCTCGGGCATGCGCTGCCGGGCATCGTGGTGGGGCTCTCCCTCGTGTTCTTCACCCTCTCGGTGATGCCGGCGCTCTACCAGAGCGTCGTTGTGCTCGTTTTCGGCTACGCCGTGCTGTTCATGCCCAAGGCCATCGGCACCATGCGGGGCGGGATCGCCGCCGTGCCCGGCAGTCTTCTGGACGTGTCCCGGATGCTCGGGCTCTCGCCGTTGGCGGTCTGGTGGCGGGTCACCGCGCCGCTCGCCCTGCCGTCCGTGGGCATCGGCGCGCTGCTGGTGGCGATCTCGGTCATGAAAGAATTGCCTGCGACGCTGCTCTTGCGGCCCACAGGCATCTCGACGCTGGCGACCGAGCTGTGGAACCGCACCACGGTTTTCGAGTTCGGGGCCGCGGCGCCGTACGCGGCAGCCCTGGTATTGCTGGCGGCCGTGCCGGCCGTCATCCTGTCCGGCATCCGCGGTGTCGCGAAGGAGGAAGTGTGAGTGGGGTCTCGGTTGAGGATCTGCGGGTCGGCTACGGCGACGCCGTCGTGCTGGACGGCATCACCCTGACCATCCCGCGTGGCAGCCTGGTCGCCGTGCTCGGACCCAGCGGCTGCGGCAAGACCACCCTGCTGCGTGCCATTGCCGGCCTGCTCCCCGCCACCGCGGGCACCATCAGGGTCGGGGACCGGTTGCTCTCGTCGGCCAGGAACACGGTCCCTCCGGAGAAGCGCGGCATCGGCTGGGTGCCCCAGGACGCGGCGCTCTTCCCGCACCTGTCTGTCGGCGAGAACATCGGATTCGGCCTCCCTCGCGGCGGCCGCGGCGGCCGTGAAGCACGCCGGGCCCGGATCGACGAGCTGGCCGCCATCGTCGGGCTCGGCGGGCTCACCGAGCGGGCTCCTTCGCAGCTCTCCGGCGGGCAGGCCCAACGGGTGTCCCTGGCCAGGGCACTCGCCTCCCGGCCCGATCTGATGTTGCTGGACGAACCGTTCGCGGCCCTGGACCCCCTGTTGCGCTCCGCCCTGCGGATCGAAGTGGCGGAGTTGCTCAGGTCCCAGCAGAACACGAGCCTGCTGGTGACCCACGACCAGGAGGAGGCACTCTCACTGGCCGACTTCATCGCGGTCATGCGCCACGGGCGCATCCTGCAGTGGGGAACCCCCGCAGAGGTCTACGAGCGACCGGCCAGCCTGTGGGTCGCCGGTTTTGTCGGTGACACCGTCGAACTCGACGGGCGCTGGTCCGATGGTCGGGCCGAGTGCGCGTTCGGTCTGCTCGATGCCGCCTATCAGGACGGACCTGGCGTGGCTGAACCCCAGGAGGGCGCCTCGGTGCGTGTGATGCTCCGCCCGGAGTGGCTGCGGGTGGTCGACGACCGCGGGGATGCCGACCCGACGGATACCGGGGCGCGTGGTGTGCCGGCCACGGTGACCGCGATCGCCTATGCCGGGCACGACGCCCTGGTCAGCGTGCTGCTGGACTCCGGCCAGCCCGTGCGGGCGCGGATAGCCGCCCCAGACCTGCCCGCACGCGGTACCAGGGTGAGAGTGAGCATCCGCCATCCCGTCCTGGCCTACCCGGTCAGGACGGACCCCGTGCCGGCCGACCCCGATTCGGTGCCGGACGACGCGACACTCCGCTGACCTGGGTCGGGTCAGACCGGAGCGCCGGGGCGCATCCAGGTGGAACCCCGGGCGCGTAGCGAGAGCGTGACCGCGCGGGCGCCCAGATAACCGAGCGCGAACGCGGCCATCAACCAGGCCAGCCCTGGTGCCCCTGCGGGCGCCCAGAGCAGCACCAGGCCGGCCAGCGGAACGAAGGCGGCCAGGTTGAGCAGGCCCGTGAGGGCCAGGTATCGCGCGTCGCCCGCCCCGATCAACACGCCGTCGAGCACGAAGACCAGGCCGCCGAGCGGCACGGACAGGCCGAGCACGATCAGGGTCGGCGGCAGCAGCGCGGTGACGGCCTCATCGTTGGTGAATACCCGGCCGAGCACACCGCTGACGGCCACCAGCACCAGGCCGAGCAGCAGCCCGCCGCCGATGCCCCACTCCAGGCAGCGGCGCAGCACCTGGCGCACCTGCTCGGCGTCGCCCGCGCCGAGCCCGCGCCCGACCAGGGCCTGCGCGGCGATGGCGAGGGCGTCGAGGGCGAAGGCCAGGGTGGCGAACAGGGTCATCGCCACCTGGAACGCCGCGAGCTCCGGGGAGCCGAGGCTGGTGGCCACGAACACGGCCAGCAGCATGGCCGCCCGCAGGCTCACGGTGCGCAGGAACAGCCAGCCACCGCTGGTCGCCCCGCGGGCCAGTCCGCCGCGGTGCGGTCGCAGTGGCGCGCGCTCCCGCCGGGCGTGCCGCACGACGATGACGACGTACACCGCCACCATGCCCCACTGGGCGATCACGGTGCCCAGTGCCGAGCCGATCAGGCCGAGGCCCATCCCGTAGATGAAGACCGCGTTGAGCACGATATTGACCAGGAAGCCGAGCCCGGCGACCCAGAGCGGGGTGCGGGTGTCCTGCAGGCCACGCAGCAGCCCGGTGGCGGCGAAGACCAGCAGCATGGCCGGCACGCCCAGCATCGACAGGCCCAGGTAGTCGGCCGCCGCCCTGCTCACCTCGGCATCGGCGCCGAAGGCGGCCACCAGCGTGGGTGCCGTGAACCAGCCCGCAGCGGCGAGCACCACCCCGAGGCCGAGCGCGAGCCACAGGCCATCCACCCCCACCATGACGGCGCGGCGCCGGTCGCCGACTCCGAGCCAGCGGGCCACGGCCGGTGTCGTGCTGTACGCCAGGAACACCATCAGGCCGATGACGGTCTGCAGCACCGCGCTGGCCAGGCCCAGACCGGCCAGCGGCACCGCGCCGAGGTGCCCGACCATGGCAGAGTCGGCCAGCAGGAACAGGGGCTCGGCGATCAGCGCGCCGAGGGCAGGCACGGCCAGCCGGCGGATCTCGCGGTCGATGGGTTGGGGGCGTAGAAGTTCGATGTCTCGACTCTAGTTAGCCGCACCGACAGGCCGCACCGGCAGGGGAGGACAGCCCCCGGGGTCGGGCGTAGTCTCACGGTTATGAACCCTGTTGTTCAGACGCGTGATCTCAGCAAACGCTTCGGCCGGGTGCAGGCCTTGGCCGGTCTCGACCTCTCGGTGGCCGAGGGCGAGGTGCACGGCTTCGTCGGCCCGAACGGTGCAGGTAAGTCCACCACCATCCGCATCCTGCTCGGCCTGATGCGCGCCGGCGGCGGCTCGGCCACAGTGCTCGGCGGTGATCCGTGGGCGGATGCGTCCGCCCTGCACCGGCGCATCGGCTACGTGCCCGGTGACGTCAGCCTGTGGCCCAACCTCTCCGGCGGCGAGGCGATCGACCTGCTCGCCCGGCTGCGCGGTGCCCGCACCAGCGATCCGGCCTACCAGGCCAGGCGGCGGCAGCTGCTCGAGCGTTTCCAGCTGGACCCGACCCGTAAGGGCCGCACCTATTCCACCGGCAACCGGCAGAAGGTGGCCCTGGTCGCCGCGTTCAGCGTGCCGGCAGAGCTGCTCATTCTGGACGAACCCACCTCGGGCCTCGACCCGTTGATGGACGCCGTCTTCCGGACGGAGGTCGCCGCCGCGGTCGCGGCCGGCACCACCGTGCTGCTGTCCAGCCACATCCTCAGCGAGGTGGAGAGGCTCTGCGACCGGGTGAGCATCATCCGTGCCGGCCGCATCATCGAGACCGGCACCCTGGCCGAACTGCGCCACCTCACCCACACCGAGGTGGCCTTCGCCGATGCCGACGTCACGCCGGCCGAGCTGGCCGGTCTGAGCGGGCGGCTGCCTGGCGCACAGGATCTGGTCGCGGGGGACGGCCGGGTGAGCTTCACGATAGACGGCGCCGCCCTGCCCGACCTGCTGCCGGCCCTCGCCGAGCTGAGGGTGCAGGGCCTGACGGTGTCCCCGCCCACGCTGGAGAGCCTGTTCCTGCGCCACTACGGCGCCGACGGGGAGGGGCAGAGCGACACCCCGGGGGCGTCCCCCGATCAGCTTCGGCACGAACGATGACCTCCGCCGCCGGCACGGCCCGCGCGGCCATCACGCCGCCGCCCGCGACCGCGGTGCCCACCCTGTGGCCGATGCTGCGGTTGCGCTGGCGGCGGGACCGCGTGCAGGTGCCGGTCTGGCTGCTCTCCCTCGGGCTGATCGCCCTGCTCAGCGGCATCGCGGTGCCCGCCAGTTTCGGCACCGTCGCCGACCGGGAGGCGCTCGTGCAGATCGCGGTGGGCACGCCGAGCATCCTGATGCTGCGCGGCGAACCGCGCGGCCCCGCCGCCGACGCGCTGCTGTTCTTCAGCCTGTTCGCCAATCTCGCCGCCGCGGTCGCGTTCATGAGCACGTTCTTGGCGGTGCGGCACAGCCGCGCAGAGGAGGAGGCCGGCCGCAGCGAACTGATCGGCGCCACCGTGGCGTCCCGGGTGGTGCCGTTGGTGGCCACGGTGCTGTTCGGCACCGTCGCGGCCCTGGGTGCGGGCGCCGTGGTGGCCGCGGCTCTCGTCGTGGCCGGGCTGGATCCCACCGGGTCACTCCTCACCGGCGCCGCCCTGGCCGGCACGGGCGTCGTCTTCCTCGGGGTGGGCCTGGTGGCGGCGCAGCTGATGTGCACCTCCCGCGGCGCGAACGGGCTGGCCGCCGCCGTCATCGGCGTGGCGTACGTGCTGCGGGCGGTCGGTGACGCCGGCGGCACTCCGGCCGCCGACGGCCTGAGCCTGGCCAGCGCCTGGCCGAGCTGGCTGTCCCCGATCGGCTGGGGCCAGCGCACCCGTGCCTTCACCGAGAACAACCCGGCGCCGCTTCTGCTCGCCCTCGGCTGCGCCGCCCTGCTCGTGGCCGTTGCCGTGCTGCTGCAGTCCCGCCGCGACACCGGCTCGAGCGTGTTCGCCGAACGCGCCGGCCGCCCGGCGGCCGGCGCGCTGCTGCGCGGGTCGTGGGGGTTGGCCTGGCGGCTGCAACGGTCGTCGATCCTCGGCTGGGCCATCACCGGGCTGCTCTTCGGCCTGTTGGCCGGCAGCCTCGGCGAAACCGTGGTCGACCTGATGGAGGGCAACCCGGTCTTCCAGAACGTGCTCGTCGGCCTGGCCGGCGGCCCTGGCGCGATCATCGACCTCTTCACCGCCACCCTGTTCAGCCTCGTCGGGGTGATCGCCGCGGCCGCCGGCATCCAGGCCGTGCTCCGGGCGCGCCAGGAGGAGGCCGCCGGAGTGGCCGAGGCGATGCTCAGTACCGGCCTTGGCCGCATCCGCTGGCTGTTCGACTACCTCACCGTCGGCGTCGTCGCCATCGCGTTGGTGCTCGTGGCCGCCGTGGCTGGGGCCGCGGTCGGTCTGCTGCCCACGGATGCGGCCGCCGACCGCATCGAGAGCGTGGTGCAGGCTGGCGCGGCCCAGGTGCCCGCGGCGCTGCTGCTGCTCGCCGTCGCCGCGGTGCTCGTGGCGGTGCTGCCGCGCCTGTGCATCGGCCTGAGCTGGGGCCTGCTGCTCGCCGCCGTGGTCATCGGCCAGTTCGGGGACCTGCTCGACCTGCCCGACTGGGTGCAGGACCTGTCGCCGTTCAGCCACACGCCCGTGGTGGCCGCCGCCGAGGTGGACTGGAGCGGCGCCTGGTGGATGAGCGCGCTGGCCGTGCTCCTCGCGGCCGCGGCGGCCCTGGGCATCCGCCGCCGCGATCTGGCCGGGTGACCGCCCGGCCTGCGCCCCTGAGCCGGTCAGTGGAGGTGGGTCAGCCCACGCCGGTCAGCGGATGCCGATCCGGCGACGGCGGTCCTTGGTGCTCCGCACGTCCCGCGCCAGGCGGCGGTCGCCGTGGTACAGGATGCGCTGCCAGTCGACCGGCTTGGTCGGATCGACGAGCGAGGCCGGGTCGACCGGGGGCTTCTTGGGCTTCTTCTTGTCCACGTAGAGGAAACCGAGCAGGCCCAGCCACATGTCCACGATCGAGTTGCGGAGGCCGATGTAGTTGCGGATGGCGAACGCGGCCATGACCGCGTTGAACCCGGCGAAGAGGGCGTTGCCCCAGTTCTGCTGCACCACATCGCGGTAGAGCGTGAGCAGGGAGAACAGCACGATCAGGTACGGCACCACCACGTACAGTGCCGGGGCCGCGGTGCGGTCCTTCACCTTGGGGGTGCGCACGAACGGGATCTTCTCGCCGCTGAGCATCTGCTGGAACGACTTGAGCACTCCGGCGAGGTTGACCGGCAGCAGCACCAGGTTGAAGCCGTAGATGCGGAAAATGTCGCTGAACCGGTGGCCGGCCTCGCGCAGGTCGAAGCCCATGGCGATGAAGTACGGCATGGCGGCGAGGAACACGAACGGGCTGAGCAGCCGGCTGTCGTAGGGGTAGGCGAGCAGGAACAGCAGGCCGAAACTGCCCCAGGCGATCGACGCCATGTAGTTGCCGCGCAGCGCGATCTCGGTCAGCAGCACGTGTTCGCGGTTGAATCGCCTGGTGCGCAGCTGATCGAAGAACTTGGGCAGGATGAGCAGACCACCGTTGGCCCACCGCCGGCGCTGCACGATCAGCGACCCGAAGTCGGGCGGGGTGGCGCTGTAGCTGAGCCGCTCGGGGTAGTTCACCAGCGTCCAGCCGTGGGTGCCCAGGTCGATGCTCGACTCGGTGTCCTCGATGACGGTGCGGTCCTGGATGAAGGTCTTCACGGTGAAGCCGGCCACGACCTCGGTCTCCACGATGTCCTCGAGGGCACGCTTGCGGATGACGGCGTTCGCGCCGACCCAGAAGGTGGCGTTGAAGTAGGTCATGCCCTGGTGCAGCATGTGCTGCAGGTCGGTGCTCGCGCCGGCCACGCGTTCGATGCGGGTGGGCGCCCCGCGGAAGGCCGAGTACGGCGTCTGCGTCACGGCCACCCGGGCGTTCTCGGCCTGCTCGAGCAGGTAGACCAGGCGCACGCAGTAGTCCCGCAGCAGCAGCGAATCGGCGTCCAGGGTGAGCAGGTAGGTGCTGTCCGGCACCACGAGGTCCGGTACGTCACCGTCCGGGGTCTCGCGCAACACCACGCCGTCCGAGGTCTGTTCGGTCGTCCAGTTGGTGCCCATCAGTCCGATGTAGGAGTTCAGGTTCATGGCCTTGTTCGCCTCGTGCGAGAGCGACGAGAACAGTTTGCGTTCGAAGAACCCCACCGTGCTGGTGAACACCCTGGCCAGGCGCAGCCCCAAGGTTCCCAGAGCCTCAGCGGTGGGATAGCTGCCCTGCGCCAGTGACGCGTTCAGCGCCAGGAGGGACAGCCGGAGCTCTCTGGCCAGGCCCATGATCACCTGGTCGACGAAGAACTCGTCCACGTGGTCGGCCACCGGCTCGGCGTCGGCCAGCGCCTCCAGCCAGTCGGCCGCGGCCGCGTAGTCGGCGGCGAGAAGCTCGACATCGGCGTGCACCACGACGCTGTCGGTGGCGAAACGCGCCGCCCGGTTCGCCGCGGCGGCCCGGAATCGCTCGCCGGGCTCCCGCAGGGCATCCTCGATCTGGCCGGGCAGCGCGCGGGTGGCGGTGAGCGTGGCCAACTTGTCCGGATCGGTCGGGAACGGCGGGTCGTCGAGCAACAGCACCACGCTCAGGTGCGGGAATTCCTGCAGCGCCGCCGACCACAGGGTGGCCCGCACCACGTTGGTCTCCTCCGCGTAACTGGGCACGAGCACGGTGATGGCCTCGTCGTAGTCGGCGAAGTGCCGGTCCAGTTCACCGCGCGGCACCCGGTCGTGGCTGCGAAACCGGTACAGGGCGCCCTGGCGGGCCACGAGGTACATCAGCGCGGAGAAGCTGAGAATCGTGACCACGGTCACATAGCCGACGGCCTCGACGGTGAAGCGAAACCCGGACTCGGGGTTGTTGACGAATTCCCGCACGATGGTCGTGAACACGTAGAACAGCCAAAAGCCCACCGTGCATACAATTCCGAGGCGCCCGAGGGTGATGGTGCGCGTCGAGGGTCGGGCGTGCACAATCGGGAGCGGCTCACTGCGCCGCTCCGATCCCCACTGACGACGGCGTCCGGCCGTAATCTCACCGGTCAGGTCCATCTTTTCCTCAGTTCCCCACGCGCCGAAATTGTATGCAACTGTATCGTGATCGTAGTGAACCATGAACGGGGTGCCCATGTCCAAGCGTTTTCCCGGCCAGCGGCTGTCGATTCTTCGCCTGACCGGCGTGATCGTCGTCGTCGCCGGTCTGCTGTTCTCCGGTTTTCAGGGCTGGCGCTGGTTCCAGGACACCACCACGGAGCGGGCAGCGGCCTGGATGGCCGGCTACGTCGACGTCACCGCGACGCCCAGCTATGCGTTCGAGAACCCGACCGGTCCGGCCGGCTCGCACGTGGTGCTGTCGTTCGTGGTCGCGTCCACCGACGACGCCTGCACACCGTCCTGGGGCACCTACTACTCGCTCGACGAGGCGGACGTCGCGCTTGACCTGGATCGCCGGGTGGCCCGCCGGATTCAGCAGGGCGGTGACGTGCTGGTCTCGTTCGGGGGGCTGCTCAACAACGAGCTGGCCACCGGCTGCACCGACGCCGCCGACCTGCGGCGCGGCTACGAGTCGGTGATCGACCGGTACTCGCTGAACACCATCGACC
The DNA here is from genome assembly GCF_019599185.1 of Cryobacterium inferilacus. GTDB lineage: Bacteria > Actinomycetota > Actinomycetes > Actinomycetales > Microbacteriaceae > Cryobacterium > Cryobacterium inferilacus. The sequence goes on from NZ_JAIEUL010000017.1 coordinate 32,466, forward strand.
TCGACATCGAGGGCGAGAACCTCACCGACACCGCCGCCGGCGAGCGGCGCGCACAGGCGATCGCCGCCATCCAGCAGGAGCGTTCGACGACCCAGTCGCCGTTGGCGGTCTGGCTGACCCTGCCGGTCCTGCCCACCGGGCTCTCGGAGGGTGGCACCACGGCCGTCGCCCAGATGCTCGACGCCGGGGTGGACCTGGCCGGTGTGAACGTGATGACCATGGACTACGGCGCCAGCCGGGAGGGTCTGAGCATGGTGGCGGCGACCGAGGGGGCCCTGACGGGTACCCACAGCCAGCTGCGCACGCTCTACGAGCGTCAGGGGGTGGAGTTGGGCAGCCGGGAACTGTGGAACAAGATCGGGATGACCCCGATGATCGGTCAGAACGATGTGGCCGGCGAGATCCTCACCCTCGAGGACGCCACGGCCCTGAACGCGTTCGGGCTCGAGAGCGGCATCGGACGGGTGTCGATGTGGTCGCTCAACCGTGACCAGACCTGCGGGTCGAACTACCCCGATGTCACCAGGGTCTCCGACTCCTGCAGCGGCGTGGACCAGGGCGACCTGCGCTACGCCGACCTGCTCGGCGCCTCCTTCACCGGCACGCCGGAGGCCTCGGCGGGGGCCGTGACCACCTCAGGGCCGACGACGTCGGCCGCCGATCTGGTCGACGACCCAGAGACGAGCCCGTACCCGGTGTGGTCGGAGCTGGTGGCGTACGCCAAGGACACCAAGGTGGTGTGGCATCGCGAGGTCTACGTCGCGAAGTACTGGACGCAGGGCGACCTGCCAGACAACCCCGTGCTGCAGGCCACCGAGACGCCCTGGACCCTGATCGGACCCGTTCTGCCCGGCGAGACGCCGGTGCCGGTCGCCACGCTGCCGCCCGGAAGCTACCCGGAGTGGGACGGTTCAAGCGTGTTCACCGCGGGGGACCGGGTGATGTTCGACTCGCACACCTTCGAAGCCAAGTGGTGGACGACCGGCGACAGCCCGCAGGCTGCCGCGGTTGATGCCGATGTCTCGCCGTGGCGCCAGCTGACGCCGGCGGAGATCAACGCCGTACTCGATCCACCGGCGGCCGGCTAGTCCGGCCCCCGGTGGGGAGGGTGGCTACGGCAGGATCACCAGCTTGCCGCGCGCCCCGGACTCGAAGTCGTCGAGGGCCTCTGCCGTGTCCTCCAGCGCGTAGCTGCCCTGCACCGTGACCGACACCCGGCCGGCGGCCAGGTTCTCGGCCAGGCGGGTGAGCACCGCCGTGGTGGGGTCGGCGTGGATCGGCACGACGGTGACGGTGTCGCGGGTCAGCTGGTCTGGCGAGCCGAGCAGGGTGGAGATGAGACGGCCGCCTGCGCGCACCGTCGGCAGCACGGTGGCCGCGTCGCCGGCGAAGTGCAGCACGACGTCCACGCCGTCGGTGTGGCTGGCGAGCACGGCCGCGGAAAGGTTCTGGGTGTGGTCGACGATCTCGCTCGCGCCGAGCATCCGTACCTGCGCGATGCCGAGTGCGGTGCGGGCGGTGGCGATCACGGTGGCGCCGGTGGCCGCGGCCAGCTGCACGGCCTGGTTGCCCACCCCTCCGGTGGCACCCACGATCAGCACGGTACTGCCTGCGGTCAGTTCGGCGGCATCCACCGCGGCCTGGGCGGCGGTCCCGGCCAGGCCCAGGGCGGCGCCACGGGCGAAGTCGATCTGCGCGGGCAGCTGGGCCAGGCCGGTGGCGGCGTCCACGACCACGAACTCGCCGAACGAGCCGTCGCCCACGTGCGCCTTGGTGACGACACCGAAGACCCGGTCGCCGACCGCGTACCCGGTCACCCCGTCGCCGAGGGCGTCCACGATGCCGGCGAAGTCCTTGCCGAGCACCACGGGGAAACGGTGCTCGAGCAGTCCATCGAGGGCGCCGGCGGCCACGGCCAGGTCGAAGCCGTTCACGGATGCGGCGTGCACGCGCACGCGCACCTCGCCCGCGGCCGGCTGGGGGGTCTGGATCTCGGCCAGCTCGAGGGCGGAACCGAACTCGGGCAGTGTGATGACGCGCATGGGGGTCTCCTGGGTCAGGGTCACCAGCGACCCGGGTGGAGCGCCGTGAAGCTCATGGTCCCATGGCCACACCACCCCCCACCATGGCCGATGGTCCCACTCCGACCGGATCCCATCCTCTGAACAGCCGACGAGGTTTAGGCTGGTGCGATGACTGATCAGGTGACTGCATCCGGAATCGACACCGACGAACTCGACCCGGGCGTGCGCCCGCAGGACGACCTCTTCCGCCACGTGAACGGCAAGTGGATCGCCCGCACCGAGATCCCGAACGACAAGGCCCGCTGGGGCTCGTTCTATCTGCTCGCCGAAGAGGCCGAGAAGGCCGTGCAGGCGATCATCCTCGAGGCGCAGACCGCGCAGGAGGGCACAGAGGAGCGCAAGTTCGGCGACCTCTACGCCAGCTTCATGGATGAGGAGCGCATCGAGCAGCTCGGCGCCACCCCGCTCGCGGCCGACCTGGCCACCGTCGACGGCATCAGCAGCGTGCCGGTGTTCCTGGCCACCCTCGGCCGCCTCGAGCGGGCCGGAGTGGCCGGCACCTTCCAGCTCTACGTCGACAACGACCCCGGCAACCCCGAGCGCTACCTGGTCTTCGTCGAGCAGGCCGGCCTGGGCCTGCCGGACGAGTCCTACTACCGCGAGGAGAAGTTCGCCGATGTGCGCACCGCCTACCTCGCGTTCGTCGAACGGATGCTCACCCTCGCCGGCCTCGACGACGCCCAGGGGCGTGCCGGCCGCATCGTCGCCCTCGAGACCGAGCTGGCCAGTCACCACTGGGACAACGTGCGCACCCGCGACAGCGAGAAGACCTACAACCTCAAGACCTGGGACCAGCTCTCCGCGCTCGCCGCCGGTGCCGACCTCGACCTCTGGCTGCAGGGCCTGGATGCCCCGGCCGAGGCGTTCGCGGAACTCGTGGTGCGCGAGCCCAGCTTCGTGGTGGGCCTGGCCGAGATGCTCACGGACGACCGGCTCGACGCCTGGCGGGACTGGCTGCGCTGGCAGGTCATCCGCTCGAGCGCGTCGTACCTGTCGAGCGATTTCGTCGAGGCTAACTTCGACTTCTACGGCCGCACCCTCACCGGCACCCCGCAGATGCGGGCGCGCTGGAAGCGCGGCGTCTCGCTGGTGGAGGGCTCGCTCGGCGAGGCCGTTGGCCGGATCTACGTCGAGCGGCACTTCTCACCGGACGCCAAGACCAGCATGGACGTGCTCGTCGGTCACCTCGTCGAGGCATACCGGGCCAGCATCACCGGGCTGGACTGGATGACGGCGGAGACCCGCGGCCGCGCGCTGGAGAAGCTGGACAAGTTCACCCCCAAGATCGGCTTCCCGGTGAAGTGGCGGGACTATTCCAGCCTCAGCATCGAGCCGGGCGACCTGATCAAGAACGTGCGCGCCGTCGGGGAGTTCGAGTTCCACCGCGAACTCGGCAAGATCGGCAACCCGCTCGACCGCGACGAGTGGTTCATGACCCCGCAGACCATCAACGCCTATTACAACCCCGGCTTCAACGAGATCGTCTTCCCCGCCGCCATCCTGCAACTGCCGTTCTTCGACGTGAACAGGGATGCGGCCGCGAACTACGGCGCGATCGGTGCCGTCATCGGCCACGAGATCGGCCACGGCTTCGACGACCAGGGCTCCAAGTACGACGGCGACGGCAGGCTCACCGACTGGTGGACCGAGGCCGACAAGGCGGCGTTCGAGCAGCGCACCGCATCGCTGATCGAGCAATTCGACGCGCTCTCGCCGGCGCAGGTGCCCGACCACCACGTCAACGGCGCCCTCACCATCGGCGAGAACATCGGCGACCTCGGCGGCCTGTCCATCGCCTGGAAGGCGTACCTGCTCTCCCTCGAGGGCGCAGAACCGCCCGTCATCGACGGTCTCACCGGCGCAGCGCGGTTCTTCCTCTCCTGGGCGCAGGCCTGGCAGATGAAGCTGCGCGACGAGGAGGCCATCCGTCTGCTGGCCATCGACCCGCACTCGCCGAACGAGTTTCGCTGCAACCAGATCGTGGCGAACATCGACGAGTACTACAGCGCCTTCGGCGTCACCGAGACGGATGCGGCGTGGCTGGCGCCTGAGAAGCGCGTCACGATCTGGTAGCGACCCGAGCGGGGTGAAACCCGGTGGGTTAGGGTGTTCGCGAGGGCCGAAGCAGCCCGTGAGAGCGGTAAGGACAGTACAGTAGTGGTCGCGCCAGCACAGGAATCAGAAAGACGTTCCCGGCACGCCGTCGACCGGCACGGCAAACACCGCGAGGCACCGGTGCCGTCCAGTTTCGACCGGGGTTTCCAGTCGCTCGGCGAGCTCGCCATGGGCGGAGCGCAGGTGTCCGCCCGCGCCACCGACCTGGCCACCGGCCGGGTGCTGCTCTCCGTCGACGACCACGTGGTGATGCCGATGGCCGGGGTGGGCACCGTGCTGCTGCTGATCGAGGTCGCCTCCCGGCTGCGCGACCCCGACTTCGGTGCGTACACGATCCTCGACCGCACGGTGAGCGACTCCGTGGCCGGATCCGGGCTGTGGCAGCACCTGCAGGCGCCGTCGCTGCCGGTGGCCGACCTTGCCGCCCTCGTCGGCGCCACGAACGACAACCTGGCCACCAATGTTCTGCTGCGCGCCGTCGGACTCGAGGCCGTGCGGCGGCGCACCGAGGAACTCGGCCTGGCCCGAACCGGGCTGCTCGACCTGGTGCGCGACAGCCGCGGCCCCGACGACGCCCCCAACCTGTCCATCGGCAGCGCCAACGAGCTCACCTGGCTGTTCACGGCCCTGGCCCGCGGCGAGATCCTCGACGACGAGGGCAGCGAACGGGTGCTCGGCTGGCTGTCGTTGAACTCCGACCTGTCCATGGTCGCCAGCGCGTTCGGGCTCTCCCCGCACGCCCACCGGCAGCCGTCGCACGGGGTGCTGCTGGTGAACAAGACCGGCTCAGACGCGGGCGTGCGCAGCGACGTCGGTGTGCTGCGCGGCCCGCGGGCCGGCGTCGCCTACGCGGTCTCGGTCTTCTTCGAGGATCACAACCTCTCGAGCCGTCTCTCGGTGCTCGACGGCATGCGGTCGGTGGGTCTTGACCTGCTCGAATACGTGCACTGACGATTCTCGATCCGGGAGCCGCGCCCGAAAATCGGCGGGTTGCGGCCTTCCGCACGGGTAGGGTCATCGCATGGGTGAGCAGACCAGCGCGCTGAGCGTGGAAGTGAACGGCATCAACTCGATCGACCAGAGCGAGCATCGGGGGCATCCGCGCGACCTGTTCTGGCCGTGGTTCGCCGCCAACGTGTCGGTGCTCGGGGTCAGCTACGGCTCGTTCCTGCTCGGCTTCGGCATTTCCTTCTGGCAGGCCACCATCGTCGGCGGCATCGGAATCGTGCTGTCGTTCCTGTTCTGCGGGTTCATCGCCCTGGCCGGCAAGCGGGGGCACGCGCCCACCATGACCCTGGGCAGGGCCGCGTTCGGTGTGCACGGCAACCGGGTTCCCTCCGCGCTGTCCTGGATGCTCACGGTCGGCTGGGAGACCGTGCTGGCGTCCCTCGCCGTGCTGGCCACGGCCACCGTGCTCGGCGAGCTCGGACTCGCCGCCGGCGACACCACCAAGGTGGTGGCGTTGATCGTCGTGGCGGCGTTGATCGTCACCGGCGGCATCCTCGGCTTCGACTTCATCATGAAGCTGCAGAAATGGATCACCATCATCACCGGCGTGCTCACCGTGGTGTACATCGTGCTCACCTTCGGCCAGATCGACGTCGCCACCATCGCCGCCATCCCGGCCGGGTCCACCCCGCAGGTGATCGGGGCGCTGGTGTTCATGATGACCGGCTTCGGCCTGGGCTGGGTGAACGCCGCCGCCGACTACTCCCGCTACCTGCCGCGCACCGCGTCGAGCGCGGGGGTGATCGGCTGGACCACCTTCGGCGCGTCGCTGGCACCGCTCATCCTGCTGCTCTTCGGCCTGTTGCTGGCCGGCTCGTCGCCCGAGCTCAGCGCGGCCATCGCCATCGACCCGATCGGCGCGCTCACCACCATCCTGCCGGTCTGGTTCCTCATCCCGTTCGCGCTCACCGCCGTGCTCGGCCTGGTCGGCGGCGCCGTGCTCGACGTCTACTCCTCCGGCCTGGCGCTGCTCAGCACCGGGGTGCGTGTGCCCAGACCCGTCGCAGCGGCCATCGACGGCGTGATCATGGTGCTCGGCGCGATCTACGTGGTCTTCTTCGCGGCCGACTTCCTCGGCCCGTTCCAGGGCTTCCTGATCACCCTCGGTGTGCCAGTGGCCGCCTGGTGCGGCATCGTCATGGCCGACGTGCTGATGCGCCGCACCGGCTACTCGGCCAGGGACCTGTTCGACCCCGCCGGCCGGTACGGCAGCGTGCGCTGGAGCGCGATTCTGCTCATCGTGTTCGGCGCGGTGATCGGCTGGGGCCTGGTCACCAACGGGTCGGCCGAGTGGCTGGCCTGGCAGGGTTACCTGCTCGACCCCGTCGGTCTCGGCGGCCGCGAGGGTGACTGGGCCTACGCCAACCTCGGTGTGCTCGTCGCCCTGGTGATCGGCTTCGCCGGCACCCTGGTTCTCGGCCGCGGCGCCGTGCGCCGCCAGGAGGCCCTGCCGCTGGCCGACGGTGACCACCTGACGGACGCGATGGATGCGGCGGAGCGCGCGTGAGCGCCGGGTCCTGGTTGGTCCTGATCGACCTGCAACGCATCTTCGGTGAGCCGCAGAGCGAGTGGTTCACGCCGCGCTTCGCCGAGGCAGAGGCCGGGGCCGTCCGGCTGCGCCAACTCTTCCCCGGCCGCACGGCGCTGAGCCGGTTCGTGGCCCCTGAGACACCGATGGGCGCCTGGGTGCCCTACTACGAGCGGTTCTCGTTCGCGCTGGACCCCGGCAACGCCGGCCTGTACGACCTGATGCCGGCCCTGCCGCCCGGTGACGCCGTGCTCATCGAACGGTCCACCTTCGGCAAGTGGGATGCCGGCACCCGCGCGGCGCTCGGCGACACCCGCGATATCGTCCTGGCCGGGGTCTCCACTGACTGTTGTGTGCTCTCCACGGCGCTCGCCGCGGCCGATGACGGGGTGCGCGTGCGGGTCGTGGCTGACGCCTGCGCGGGGCTCACCGACGCCGACCACCGGCGGGCGCTGAACATCATGGCGCTGTACGCACCGCTGATCGAGATCACCACCGTCGAGGAGATCCTCGCCGAACGCGGCCTCGCGCGCTGACCCCGCCGTGCCCGTCGGGGTGGCGTTGTTATTGGGTGGCGTCGTAGGCGTGCTTCAGCCAGGCCGCCACCTCGGAGTCGACCTGGCTGCTGGAGGTCAGAATGATGCGCGCGGGAAAGTCGGCGCCCAGGTCGGTGGCCGGGCGCAACCGGGTGCTCGGCGCCGGTGCGGGCAGCTCTATGCGCAGGCCCAGGTCGACCCGGTGCCTGGTGGTGGGCTGCACCACGGCGAAGATCCGCTGCGGGCCGGTCAGGGCCACGTGGGTGGTGCGGGTCTGGATGCCCACATCGTCGAGTTCGCCGGCCAGGAGCAGCACCGCGTCGAGAATGGGGCGTAGCGCCGAACGGTCGGCGTACTGCGCGTCGATCAGCTCGTCGGCGGCCCGCACCGTGGAGTGCGGGTAGCCGAAGGTCTCGTGCACCAGCAGCGACCGCGGGTAGCCGGTGACGCCCTCGGTGTTCAACCAGTCGCGCAGGGCCCGTTCGTCCGGCGGGTCGAGCTCACGGATGCGGGCGAGCCAGTGTTCGAGCCCGCTGCCGGTGGCCAACTGCAGCATACCGATCTCCCAGAGCCGGATATCGGCCCAGGGCAGCGGCTGCTCGTCGGTCATGCAGGCAGGCTACGCCCGCTCCCACCCGGCCGCACCCTGCGCGGACCCCGCTAAATCACGCCGAGCGCGAGCATCGCGTCGGCTACCCGGGTGAAGCCGGCGATGTTCGCCCCGGCCACGTAACTTCCCGGCGTGCCGTACTCGTCAGCGGTTTCCAGGCACCGATCGTGGATGCCGCGCATGATCTCGGCGAGACGATCCTCGGTGTGCTCGAAGGTCCACGAGTCCCGCGACGCGTTCTGCTGCATCTCCAGCGCGCTGGTAGCCACGCCACCCGCGTTGACCGCCTTCGCCGGAGCGAACCGAACGCCGGCCTCCAGCAACAGCCGGCCCGCATCCGGGGTGGTCGGCATGTTCGCGCCCTCGGCGACGATCTGGCAGCCATTGCGGATCAGGGCCAGAGCTCCCTCGGTGTCGAGCTCGTTCTGGGTCGCGCAGGGCAACGCGATGTCGCACGCCAGGTCCCAGATTGAGCCGTCGGCCACATGGGTGACGGTGTCGCCCCGCAGGGTCGCATACTCGGAGACACGTCCACGACGTTCGTCCTTGACCTCCTGGAGGAGCGCCACGTCGATACCGGCCGGGTCGACGACGTAGCCGCCGGAATCCGAGCAGGCGATGACCGTGCCGCCGAGCTGGTGCACTTTCTCGATCGCGTAGATGGCGACGTTGCCGGAGCCGGAGACGACCACCCGCTTGCCCTCGAAGCTCGCACCGGTCGCCTTCAGCATTTCGTCGATGAAGAAGACCGTGCCGTAGCCGGTCGCTTCGGTGCGCACCTGCGACCCACCCCAGCTCAGCCCCTTGCCGGTCATGGTGCCGGACTCGTAGCGGTTGGTGATTCGCTTGTACTGGCCGAACATGTAGCCGATCTCACGCCCTCCGACGCCGATGTCACCGGCCGGGACGTCGGTGTACTCGCCCAGGTGCCGGTACAGCTCGGTCATGAACGACTGGCAGAAGCGCATCACTTCGGCGTCTGAGCGGCCCTTGGGATCGAAGTCGGAGCCGCCCTTACCGCCGCCGATGGGCAGCCCGGTGAGGGAGTTCTTGAAGATCTGCTCGAAGCCCAGGAACTTCACAATCCCGAGGTTGACGCTCGGGTGGAACCGGAGGCCGCCCTTGTACGGGCCGAGGGCCGAGTTGAATTCGACCCGGAACCCGCGATTCACCTCGATCTTGCCCGAATCCGTCACCCACGGCACCCGGAAGATGATCTGTCGTTCGGGCTCGCACAGGCGCCGGATCACGGCCGAGTCGGCGTACTGCGGATGCTTCGTCACCACCGGTCCGAGGCTCTCCAGAACCTCTCGGACCGCCTGGTGGAATTCGGCTTCGCCCGGGTTCCGGTCGAGGACCTCCTCGAAGATGGGAACCAGCTGCTTGTCGAGCACCGACATAGATCTCCTTCGTGCAATGGGGAAGCCGAAGGCAGCTCAGGTGCTGCGTGATCGTGTTCGGCCTGTCCACCGTACCGGCTTCACCCTGGCAGGGGCATTCGAGGCGCCCACCGCCCGCGCCGCCGGATGCTCAGTCGATCAGGTCGGCGGCGTGCAGCCGGCGCAGCACCTCGACGCCGGCCGGCGGGCAGCGCGGCTGGTCGGCCGAGGTGGCCCAGTGCACGGCGCTCACCTCGGCGCTGGCGGCGGGTTCCTCGGTGCTCTCCGCGCCGAAGACACTCATCCGCACCAGCCGGCCGTCGGGTTCGCCGTGTGCCTGGATCAACACGGTGAACAGGGGTGTGAGGGCGGTGGGGTCCAGGCGCACCGCCACCTCTTCCCAGGCTTCCCTGGCGGCGGCATCCGCCTCGCTCTCGCCGGGGTCGATCTTGCCGCCGGGCATGAACCACACGTCGCGCCCGCGGGCGGTGACCATCAGCACCCTGCGGTCGCGGATGAGCGCGACGGCCGCGACCAGGATGTCGGGGTGCGCGGCCGGGGCGTCGCTCACGCGCGGGCGAAGGCCGACGCGGCCCGCACCTGCTCCGGCGTTGGCCGCACGCCGGTGTAGCGCTCGAACTGTTCGGCGGCCTGCAGGGCGATGACTTCGGCGCCGGTGATCACGGTCTTGCCTGCGGCGCGGGCCGCGAGGATCAGCGGTGTCTCCGCGGGCAGCGCCACGACGTCAAAGACCGTGTCGGCGGCCGCGATGACCGCGTCGGTGAACGCGGACTCGGCGGCCTGCGCTCCACCGGCCATACCGATCGGCGTGACGTTCACCAGCAACGGCGCGGTCGCGGTTCCCGGCTCGGCCAGCCAGCTGTAGCCGAGCTCGTCGGCCAGGGCGCGGCCGCGGCTCTCGTTGCGGGCCACGATGGCGCCGTGGGCGAAGCCGGAGTCGCGGAGGGCCGCTCCGACGGCCTTGGCCATGCCGCCTGAGCCGCGCAGCAGGAACGGGGTGGCCGGGTCGAGGGCGTTGCTCTTCAGCAGGTCGGCCGCGGCGATGTAGTCGGTGTTGTACGCCCGCAGGTAACCGTCGTCGTTGACGATGGTGTTCACCGACTGGATGGCCGTGGCCGAGGCGTCGAGTTCGTCGACGAGCGCGATGACGTCTTCCTTGAACGGCATCGACACCGAGCAGCCGCGGATGCCGAGCGCCCGCACCCCGGCGATGGCGCCGGCCAGGTCGGTCGAGGTGAACGCCTTGTAGACGAAGTCCAGCCCGAACTGCTCGTAGAGGTAGTTGTGGAACCGGGTGCCGAAGTTGCTCGGCCGTGCGGCCAGCGAGATGCAGAGGCGGGTGTCCTTGTTCAGCGCGGGCTTGGTCGGCGTGGGAGTCGGCAGCGTGGGCTTCGTTGAGTCAGTCATCGCCTCCAATGCTACGGCCCGCCCGGATTTCCACCCGGGCGGGCCGCAACAACCGTGGGGCAGGGGCTCAGCAGCACCGGCCCTGCGGGTTGGTGTCCTGCCGGTCGGTCTGGTCGCGCCAGAACTCCCGTTCGGTCATCACCGGCACCGCGGCGGCCGTGCCGTGCACGGCCTCGTGGTGCGCGCGGTACTTGTCGTAGGCATCCTCACCCATGACCCCCTTGACGTACCAGGCCAGCCCGGCCGCCGCCGAGCGCACCGCGGTGGCGACGCCCATCAGTGCTCGCGGGCCTTGCGCTTGCCGGTCTTCGGGAGGGCGTCCCAGAGGGCCTGGGTGGCCTTCTCGGCCGGCGTGGCCATGATGCCGGACGGCGCGAACATCCGCGACGGCACGGCCGGGTCTTCGCTGGTCGCACTGGCGTGGGTCTTCCACGCGTTCCAGGTGGCCTGCAGGGCGGTGAAGATCACGACCACGGCGAGGGTGACGAAGACGATCGAGAGGATGCCCTGCACCATGGTGTTGCGCACCACGGCTTCCATCGCCTCCACCGAGGTGGCCGTGCCGAAGCTCGTCTCCCCGGCGGCCAGGGCGTTGGAGAACGCGGCGTTCTGGGCGAAGTAGCCCACCGACGGCACCGTCGAGAAGATCTTCAGGATCGAGGCCGTGATGGTCACGACGGCCGCGAAGCCGAGCGGCAGCGCCACGATCCAGATGTACTTGAACAGTCCGCGCTTGGCCACGATGGCCATGCACACGGCCAGGGCGATCGCGGCCAGCAGCTGGTTGGCGATACCGAACAGCGGGAACAGCGTGTTGATGCCGCCGAGCGGGTCGGTGACGCCCATGACGAGCACCGCGCCCCAGGCTGCCACCATGATGCCGGTGCAGATCCAGGCGCCGGTGCGCCAGCCGGTGTCCTTGAACTTCGGGAAGATGTTGCCCAGGCTGTCCTGCAGCATGAACCGGGCGACGCGGGTGCCGGCATCCACTGCGGTGAGGATGAACAGTGCCTCGAACATGATCGCGAAGTGGTACCAGAACGCCATCATGCCGCTGCCGCCGGCGACCTGCTGCATGATGTTGGCCAGCCCCACCGAGAGGGTCGGGGCGCCACCGGTGCGGGACACGATCGACTCCTCGCCGACGTTGATCGCGGTCTGGGTGAGCAGCTCAGGGGTGACGCTCACGCCGGTGAGGCCCAGGCCGTTCACGAACGCTGCCGCGCCCTGCACGGTGCCGCCGGTGAGGGCGGGCGACGCGTTCATGGCGTAGTAGATGCCCTGGTCGATCGACAGCGCGGCGACGAGCGCCATGATCGCCACGAACGACTCCATCAGCATGCCGCCGTAGCCGATGAAGCGGCTCTGGCGTTCCTTCTCGATCAGCTTGGGCGTGGTGCCGGAGGCGATCAGGGCGTGGAAACCGCTCAGTGCACCGCAGGCGATGGTGACGAAGAGGAACGGGAAGAGGGTGCCGCTGACGACGGGGCCGGCGCCGCTGGAGGCGAACTCGGTGACCGCGGGAACCAGGATCTCGGGTCGCACGATGATGATCGCGATGGCGAGCATGCCGATGGTGCCGATCTTCATGAAGGTGGAGAGGTAGTCGCGCGGGGCCAGCAGCAGCCAGACCGGCAGGATGGCGGCGATGAAGCCGTAGACGATGATGCCGATCGCCAGCGGCACCTTGTCGATGGTGAAGAGGGCCGCGCCCCACGTGGTTTCGCTGATCGCGCCACCGCCGACGATCGCGGCGATGAGCAGCACGAAGCCGATGATCGAGATCTCGGTGACCTTGCCCGGGCGGAGGAAGCGCAGGTAGCAGCCCATGAACAGGGCGATCGGGATGGTCATGCCGACCGAGAAGACACCCCAGGCGCTCTCGGCGAGGGCGTTGACCACGACGAGGGCGAGGATGGCCACGATGATGACCATGATGGTGAGCGTGGCGAGCAACGCGGCGGTGCCGCCGACCCTGCCGAGCTCGTCGCGGGCCATCTGGCCCAGCGACCGGCCACCGCGGCGCATCGAGAAGAACAACACCAGGTAGTCCTGTACGGCGCCGGCGAAGACCACGCCGACGATGATCCAGATCGTGCCGGGCAGGTAGCCCATCTGCGCGGCGAGGACCGGGCCCACCAGGGGGCCGGCGCCGGCGATGGCGGCGAAGTGGTGGCCGAAGAGCACCCGGCGGTCGGTGGCGGCGTAGTCCTTGCCGTCGGCCTTGTACTCGGCGGGCGTCGCGCGCCGGTCATCCGGGCGCAGCAGGTGCTTCTGGATGTAGTTGGAGTAGAACCGGTACCCGATCAGGTAGGTGCAGATCGCGGCGAAGACGAACCAGATGGCGTTCACGGTCTCGCCGCGGACGACGGCCAGCATCACCCAGCTCAGCCCGCCGAGCAGCGCGATGGCCACCCAGATCGCGACCTTCACCGGGGTCCAGTGGGCCTCTTCGGCCTCGTGGATTCTCGGATCCAGGGCCACGGGCGGAAGGGCCGGGTCCTGGGTCAGGTCTGGGTCGTCGATGGCGTCGTGCGGAATCTTGGACGTGGCGCCCATATTCTCCCCTTTGAGATGCAGAGAAACTCACAGCTGATTGCCGGGTAACTACGTAACGGTAACAGCCGAGAACTTCTCAGACGGGGGCCTAAGGTCCCGCGCGTGTCGCCGGACGACCTTCCCGCCGGTCCGGCTCAGGGGTGCGCCGTGCTGGTGAACACGTCGTTGAGGGTCACCGTGCTCAGCCCCCGGTCGTGCAGCAGAGCGCTCAATTGGGGGAACACGTTGGTGACCGGGTCGAAGTTGAGGTGTCCGATCACGATGTGTTGCGGCAGGAACCAGGTGGTGGCGAAGGCCACCACCTGGTCTTCGGTGAGGAGCCCCGAGTCCGCCAGCGAGCCGTACCAGGTGGTCGGGACCGTGTAGCCCAGCGCGGCCGCCAGGGCATCCACCCGGTCATCGTGCACCCCGTACGGCGGCCGGAAGTAGGGCCGGGCGTCGACGCCGTAGCTGTCACTGATGAAATCGTGGTTGCGCTGGAGCTCTGCGGTGACGTCGGCGTCGGAGAGGGTGCTGAGGTCGGGGTGCGACCAGGTGTGGTTGCCGAGCTGGATCTGGCCGGACTGCACGAGCGGCCGCAGCTGGTCGGCGTTGTCGGTCCAGGCGTCGTAACAGCCGGTGACGAAGAAGGTGAGCCTGGTGCCCGTCTCGGTGGCGAAGCGGATGTACCGGGCCAGCACCTCACTGCTGGTGCCGTCGTCGACCGTCCAGGCCAGCAGGGCGCCCTCGCCGGGCAGGTCGGACAGGGTCCCGGGCGGCACGGGCACCCGCACGAGGCTGGGTGCGGGCAAGACGAGGGGCGCCGGCGGCGGCACCGCGGCGGGCAGCGGCCGGGGGAGCGGACTGGGCATCGGCGGCGTCGTCTGGGCCGGGACACCCGGGCGCGCGGCGGGCGCGAGGGCCGCGCAGCCGGCGAGGGTGAGGGAGAGGCCCAGCGAGGCGAGCACGGTGCGCCGGGTGAGGTCTGGGTCCTGCCGCACGGCGGTCCTCCCCCCGGAGCCGGTCGATGGAGCTGATGGAACAGCGAAGGAGCGAGCCGAGCGAGAGCCGAACGAGTCGAAGATATCGCCGCCGCCGGCCGCAGACAACGCCCGTAATCGGGGGCCGTGCCCGCCTCGCTAAAATGGACGAATCCGTACCCGGGCCCCCGCCCGGTGTTTTTGACCATCCTTTTGGACCATTGGAGCCACCGTGGCCGCACTTTCCCGTCTTGATTCCGTCATCGCCCTCGCCCGCCACCGCGGCTTCGTCTTCCAGGCCGGTGAAATCTACGGCGGCAGCCGGTCGGCCTGGGACTACGGGCCCCTCGGCGTCGAGCTCAAGGAGAACATCAAGAAGCAGTGGTGGCGATTCATGGTCACCAGCCGCGACGACGTCGTGGGCCTGGACTCCTCGGTGATCCTGCCGCGCAAGGTCTGGGAGGCCTCCGGCCACGTCGAGGTCTTCTCCGACCCGCTGGTGGAGTGCACCAGCTGCCACAAGCGTTTCCGCGAGGACCACCTCGTGGAGGAGTTCGAAGAGAAGAAGGGCCGCGCGCCCGAGGGCGGCATCGACGGCATCGCCTGCCCCAACTGCGGCAACCGGCACACCTGGACCGAGCCGCGCGCGTTCTCCGGCCTGCTCAAGACCTTCCTCGGCCCGGTCGACGAAGAGGCCGGCATGGTGTACCTCCGCCCCGAGACCGCGCAGGGCATCTTCGTGAACTTCGCCAACGTGCTGCAGGCCGCCCGCATGAAGCCCCCGTTCGGCATCGGCCAGATCGGCAAGAGCTTCCGCAACGAGATCACCCCCGGAAACTTCATCTTCCGCACCCGTGAGTTCGAGCAGATGGAGATGGAGTTCTTCGTCGAGCCCGGCACCGACGAGGAATGGCACCAGTACTGGATCGACCAGCGGATGAGCTGGTACACGGGCCTCGGCATCAACATCGAGAACTTGCGCCTGTTCGAGCACCCCGCCGAGAAGCTCTCGCACTACTCCAAGCGCACCGTCGACATCGAGTACCGCTTCGGCTTCTCCGGCAGCGAGTTCGGTGAGCTCGAGGGTGTGGCCAACCGCACCGACTTCGACCTCAAGACGCACTCCGAGGCATCCGGCAAGGACCTCTCCTACTTCGACCAGACCAAGAACGAACGCTGGATCCCGTACGTGATCGAGCCCGCGGCCGGCCTCACCCGCTCGCTGATGGCGTTCCTGGTCGACGCGTACCACGAGGAAGAGGTGCCCAACGCGAAGGGCGGCGTCGACAAGCGCACCGTGCTCAAGCTCGACCCGCGCCTGGCCCCGATCAAGGCCGCCGTGCTGCCGCTGAGCCGCAACGAGGCCCTCTCGCCGATGGCCCGCTCGCTGGCCGCGCGCCTCCGCGAATCGTGGAACGTGGACTTCGACGACGCCGGCGCCATCGGCCGCCGGTACCGCCGCCAGGACGAGATCGGCACCCCGTACTGCATCACGGTGGACTTCGACTCGCTCGAGGACCAGGCCGTGACCGTGCGCGACCGCGACACCATGGCGCAGGAGCGGGTGCCCCTGGCCGAGCTCGACGCCTACCTCGCGGTGCGCCTGCGCGGAGCGTAACCCCGCCCCCGGCCCGGCTCGGCCTCCGAGAGCCAGCCCCGTCGCGCATAACTCCTGCAATTTTCCTGAAAACAGCCCAAAACCGGCCAATCCGGCCGGTTGGGATGAAAATTGCAGGAGTTATGCTTGCGCCCGCTCGCCGCCGTCGTGTTCGGGTGGGAGCTCGTGGGGGCAGGTCAGGGCAGGGTGAGGTCGATCAGGGTGACGCCGGCCGCGGGCTGCGGCGCCGACATCGCGGCGAGGGCCGCGGGCGCATCGGCCAACGGGATGCGGTGACTGATCAGGTCCTGCGGGCGCAGCCGGCCGCTGGCCACGAGCGCCAGCAGCTCGGGGTAGTCGCTCGCCGGCATGCCGTGGCTGCCGAGCACGGCCAGTTCCCGGCCGATCACCACGCCGAGGGGTACCACGGGGTCTTCGGCGAGCAGGCCGATCTGCACGTGCCGGCCGCGGGTGGCCAGCGAGCGGATGGCGATGCCCACGGTGTTCTGGCGGCCGAGTGCCTCCACAGACACCTGGGCGCCACCGTCGGCGAGCAGCCGCACCCGCTCGACCACCTGGGCGTCGGTCATGCCGCTGGAGTTGACCGTGTAGACGGCGCCGGCGCGGGCGGCGGCGGCGAGGGCGTCCACGCTGATGTCCACGGCGATCACCCGGGCACCGAGTGCGGCGCCGATCATCACGGCAGACAGGCCCACCCCGCCACAGCCGATCACCACGAGGGTTTCCCCTGCGACCAGCTTCGCCTGGTGCACGAGTCCGCGGTAGGACGTGGCGAAACGGCAGCCCAGCAGTGCGGCCGCCCCGGCGTCCAGGGTCTCCGGCACCGCGATGAGGTTGACGTCGGCGTTGTGCAGCGCCACCTTCTCGGCGTATGAGCCCCAGTGCGTGAAGCCGGGCTGGGTCTGATTGCGGCAGACCTGGGCATTGCCGCTGGCGCACTCCTGGCAGTCGCCGCAGGCGCAGACGAACGGCACGGTGACCCGCTGCCCCACGCTGAAGCGGGTGACCAGGGGCCCGACCGCGTCGATCACACCGACGAGTTCGTGCCCGGGAACGTGCGGCAGCACGATGCCGTCATCGTGGCCGAGCCAACCGTGCCAGTCGCTGCGGCAGAGGCCGGTGGCCTGAACCCGCACCACCGCACCGGAGGCACTGGGCACGGGGTCGGCCACCTCGCGTAGTTCGGGCAGCGCACCGAACCCGTCGAACCAGACCGCGCGCACGTCAGGACGCGTCGGCGATGGCGGTGGGGTCGGCCGTGGCGTCGCCGGGAGCCGGCGAGCGTCGGGTACCGCCGCCGGCGATGTCCGCCACCGCTACGGCGGTCTCCGGCAGGGTCACGTTGATGCCGAACAGGGCGTCGAGCCCGCCGAGGAAGGCGTCCTGCTCGCCGGCCGTGGCCAGCTCGCGGGAGCGCACCATCGGCGTGTGCAGCAGGACCCCGGCGAGGTGCCGCAGGGCGGACTCGGTCTCCTCGCTGGTGTCGCCGCGGCGTTTGGCCCGCTCGATCTCGCCGTCGAGGATGTCGAAGATATAGGAGCGCAGCGCGACCACAGCGGGGGCGAGACTCTGCTCCTCGGCCACGGCGGAGAACTTCTTGGCGGCGCGACCCACCAGTTCGCGGGCCTCGCTGGTGGCGTTGAGCTGCTCGAGCGGCGCGTGGATGCGGATGGTCTCGAGGTCGAGCAGCTCCACCCCAGGCACGTCGCTCACATCGGGGTCGACGTTGCGGGGCAGGCCCAGGTCGATGACCAGCTGCCGGCTGGCCTCGGTGCCGAGGCCCACCGGGCAGGTGCGCAGCGCGGGTCCGTCGGTGTCGATGGTGGGGATGACCTCGGCGTGCCTGGCGGCCAGCAGCGCGCGGCCGGCGGTGAGGATGCCGGCATCGATGACGTGGTGCTCGGCGGTGGTGCAGGTGAGGATGAGGTCAGCCAGCGCGGTCTCGGCGGCGAGGGCGTCTGCATCCGCCGGTACAGCCTCGATGTCGTGCGAGGTGGCGAAACCGACGGCCCGGCCGGACGGCGAATACACCCGCACGTCGGTGACGCCGAGGTCGCGAAGCGCGGCGAGGGATGCGCCGGCGTACCGGCCGGTGCCCACCAGCAGCACCCGCGTCTGGGCCCAGTCCGTGACCCGGCTCTCGGCCAGCTCGAGCGACAGCCGTACCAGCGAGCGGCCGGCGGCGCCGATGCCGGTGCGGTTCTTCACCCCGCGGGAGGTCTGCGACGCCCGCTGGAACAGGCGCTCCAACTCGGGGCTGGTGGTGCCCTGGGCGCGGGCGTCCTCGAGGGAGCGGCGCACCTGGCCGGCGATCTCGCCCTCACCGACGACGACGGATTCGAGCCCGCTGGTCACGGCGAAGAGGTGTTCGGCCACGCCGTTGCCGTGCACGAGGTCGAGGGTGTCGCGCAGCAGGTCGGCACTCACCCCGGTGCTCGCGCTCACGGCGTCGATGGCGGCGTAGACCGCGGGCAGCGGTGAAACACCGAACGGTTCGTCCAGGTCGAGATAGGCCTCGAAGCGGTTGCAGGTGGCCACGACCACGGCTCCGCTGAGTGTCTCGTGCCCGGTGAGCATGCTGCCGGCGGCGGCGTCAGCACCGACGGAGAGCTTTTCGAGCACGTCAAAGCTGGAGTTCTTGTGGTTCGCGGACAGACAAATCAACACCGCTCAATTCTACGTTGTGTAGCAGCGCGGCCGAGAATCGTTTGACGCCCGGATATAGGAGACAATTGATGGTGATGAACCTCGACGAGTTCCACCCACTTTCCGCCGGCCTCACCTCCGACTCCCGCCTGCTTCGGGCCTACCAAGGCACCCGGCCCGACGTGACCCCGGTGTGGTTCATGCGCCAGGCCGGCCGATCGCTGCCCGAGTACCGCGAGCTGCGGGTGGGCACCCGCATGCTCGACGCCTGCCTGGACCCCGCGATGGCCAGCGAGATCACCCTGCAGCCGATCCGTCGGCACGGCGTCGACGCCGGCATCCTGTTCAGCGACATCGTCGTGCCGCTCAAGCTCGTGGGTGTCGAGGTGGAGATCGTCGCGGGCAAGGGCCCGGTGCTCGCCGAGGCCGTGCGCACGGCAGCGGATGTCGAACGCCTCACCGCGCTGGACCCCGCCGTGCTCGATGACGCACTCGCCCCCATCCGTGAGGCCGTCGCGCTCACCGTCGCCGAGCTGGGTTCGACCCCGCTGATCGGCTTCGCCGGGGCCCCCTTCACGCTGGCGGCATATATCGTCGAGGGCGGTCCGTCCAAGGACCACATTCATGCCCGCACGCTCATGCACTCGGACCCAGACGCCTGGGCGAAGCTGATGGCGTGGACAGCCGACGTCACCGGCCGGTTCCTGCGCGCCCAGGTGCTCGCCGGCGCCAGCGCCGCGCAACTGTTCGACTCCTGGGCCGGCGCGCTCTCCCTCGCCGACTACTCCCGCTTCGTGGCCCCGGCGTCGACCGCGGCGATCGCGCATGTGCGCGACCTCACCTACCTCGAGGCCGCTGCCGACGAGGCCGCCAACCCGGAGACCGTTCGCCGTAATGTGCCCGTGGTGCACTTCGGTGTCGGCACCGGCGAACTACTCAAGGCCATGCACGGCATCGGTGCAGACGTCGTCGGTGTCGACTACCGGGTGCCGCTCGACGAGGCCAGCCGGCGCCTCGGCGGTGTGGTGCCCGTGCAGGGCAACATCGACCCCGCCCTGCTCAACGCGCCCTGGCCGGTGCTGGAGGCCCACGTCCTGGATGTGCTCGACCGCGGCCGCGCCGCGCCGGCGCATGTGCTCAACCTCGGCCACGGCGTTCCGCCAGAGACGAACCCCGACGTGCTCACCCGTCTGGTCGAGTTCGTGCACGAGAACAGTTCCACCCCCTCGCTCGCCCTGTAACGAGCAGTGAGCCCGCGGCGAGCCCCGCGGGCGGAAGGCACGGTCATGAAAGACGTCTTGGTCATCGGCGGCGGCGTCGCCGGGCTGGTGGCCGCCCGTGAATGCGCCCACCTCGGACTCAGCGTGCAGATCGTGGAAGCGGCCGACACCGTCGGCGGTGCCGTGAACAGCCACGAGGTGGCCGGCCTCCGGCTGGACAGCGGGGCGGAAAGCTTCGCCGTGCGCGGCAACACCGTGACGGCCTTCATCGACGACCTCGGCCTGGCCGGCGAGATCGTGGAACCCAACCCGGCCGGCGCCTGGCTGCACCTGCCGGCGACCAGAGCCGGCGGAGCCCCGATGTCGGTGCCGCTGCCCGCCGCCGGCGTGCTCGGCATCCCCGGGTCGCCGCTCTCCGACGACGTGCGCAGGGCCATCGGCTGGTCCGGCGCCCTGCGCGCCTACGCCGACCGGCTGATGCCGGTGCTCAAGATCGGCCGCGAGCACAGCCTCGGCGAGCTGGTGGGCAAACGGATGGGCACCAAGGTGCTCGACCGGCTCGTCAGCCCGGTCGCCGGCGGGGTCTACGCCACCGCAGCGGGCGACCTCGACGTCGACGTCGTGGCGCCCGGCCTGAACAAGGCCCTCGCCACGGCCGGGTCGCTCTCCGGTGCGGTCATGGCCCTCCGTACCGCGGCCCCGGCCGGGTCGGCCGTGCGCGGCCTGAACGGCGGGATGCACCGGCTGGTCGCCGCCCTCGTCGCCGACCTGGAGACGTACGGCGCCACGATCCAGACCGGGGTCACCGTCACGGGTTTCCGCCCGGTGGACACCGACACGGTCGCGGCCGACGGCGCCGTGACCGACACGCGCAGCTGGGTCGTCGACCTCGTCCAGACCCCGGCTGCCGCTTCCGCCGCCGACAGCCCAGGCGCCGAGCCGCACACCGTCCAGGCGCGGCACCTGATCCTCGCCGTTCCCGCGGCGCCGGCCCTGGCGCTGCTCGCGCCGCTCGGCCCCGGTTTCGCGCAGGCGGCCGCGCTGGACTGGCCGGCTCCCGCCGCGGTGGAGCTGGCGACCCTGGTGCTCGACGCCCCAGCCCTCGACGCGAACCCGCGCGGCACCGGAGTACTCGTCGCCGTCGACACCCCCGGCGTCACGGCCAAGGCGCTCACCCATGCCACCGCCAAATGGGGCTGGCTCGACGCCCTCACCCCGCCGGGCCGGCATGTGATCAGGTTGTCGTTCGGTCGGGCCGGCGCCCCCGTGCCCACCCTCGGCCTGAGCGACGAGGAACTCAGGGACCTCGCTCTGCACGACGCCGCCGCGATCCTCGGTGTCGACCTGTCCGCGGCCACGGTGCACGGTTTCGCCCGCACCCTGTGGAGCGACGGGCTCTCGCCGGCCACCATCGGCGCCCCCGAGCGCATCCGCCGGGTGCGTGCTGTGGTCGAGCAGACCCCGGGGCTCGAGGTGACCGGCGGGTGGCTCTCCGGCACCGGTCTGGCATCCGTGATTCCCGATGCGATCCAGGCGGGTATCCGCGGCAGACGGGCAGTGCTAGACCTCTGATCAGGGCCGTTGTTGCGGCCGCGCACATGTTCCTCGCCGGTTCGGGGGGTTACGCTGGAAAAAACATGAACGTAACGGAATGGAGTCACAATGCGGGGAAAGCTTCTTTTCATCACCGGCGGGCTCGTCGGTTATGTGCTCGGCGCCCGTGCAGGTCGTCAGCGTTACGACCAGATCGCGTCGGCCGCCTCTGACCTGTGGAACCGGCCTCCCGTGCAGCGCCGCGTGAACGAGGTCAAGGACTTCGCGCTCGAGCGCGTCGGCGACGTTCCCGGTGTGCTCTTCGAGGCGGGCAAGAAGGTCGTCTCTGCCGTGCAGGACAAGACCAAGTCGGCTCCTGGCAAGGCCGCCACGGGTTCCGACGCGTCGGCCCCAGAGGCCGGCAGCGCCACGGCCGCAGGCAAGGCCGCTGCCGCGGCCACGAAGTCCGCCAAATCGGCAGCCGCATCGGCCGGATCCGCGGCCAGGTCCGCGAAGGCCGCGTCCGACTCCGACGCGCAGTAACTCAAGCCCCAGCCGTCCAGGAAGGATGCCAGTGAGCACCAGCGGGTACAACCCCAAGAGCAAACAGTCATTGTTCACGCTCCTCAGTGAACTCCCCGGCCAGATCACCGACCTGATCAAGGCGGAGATCGACGCCTTCAAGGCGGACATCTCCGGCAAGGCCAAGAACGTGGGCATCGGGATCGGCCTGTTCGTCGGCGCCGCGGTCTTCGCGTTCTTCGCGATCATCGTGTTCATCGCGCTGGCCGTCATCGCCCTCGACCTGGTGCTGCCGCTCTGGCTGGCGGCGCTGATCGTGGCCGTCGCACTGCTCCTCGTCGCCGTGATCCTGGCCCTGATCGGCTTGAACAAGGTCAAGAAGGGCACCAGTCACGACCCGGACGGCGTGACCGCCAACATCCAGAAGGACGTCGACGCACTCAAGGGAGTTGGCCAGTATGAGCACTGACAAGACCCAGGACACCCGGCCGGACCACCGCAGCACCGCCGAGAAGCGTGCAGACGCCGACCGCGCCCGCGCCGCGCTGGCCGGCACCCTGGACGCGATCGAGTACAAGCTCAACGTGCCCAAGCAGATCAAGATCAACACCAGGCGCGTCACCCTGGGCCTGCACAGGCTCGGCGACGACAACCCGGCCGCGCTGGCCGGCATCGCGCTCGCGGCGGCCGCCACGGTCGGCACCTGCGTGTGGTGGGGCCTGCGGGCGGTTCTCGACCGCCGCTGATCGACCGGGTGAGTCGGTCTACTTTTGGCTCTCCGGGCAAAGCGGTAGAGACTAGTAGACATGACTCACCCGGCTGCCGGAGAGGCAGTAGACATGACCGTGCCCACCCCCGATTCACACACCTCAGCAGAGGCTGAACCCACCGAGGCATCGCCCTCTGGATTCACCCTCTTCACTGTGTTGCGCAAGGACCCGTCCAACCCCGACGACCTCGACGGCCGTGACGTTCCGCGCTTCGTGGACGAGCTCGACGACATCATCGCCCTCGTCGAGGCCGAGGGTGTGACCCTGCGCGGCATCTACGACGTGTCCGGCCTCCGCGCCGACGCCGACGTGATGCTCTGGACCCACGCCGATGAGGCTCAGACCCTGCAGTGGGCCAACCGGGAGCTGCGTCGCAGCCGCTTGCTCAAGAGCCTGCTGCCGACCTGGAATGCCATGGGCGTGCACCGTGACGCCGAGTTCAACAAGAGTCACGTGCCCGGCTTCCTCCGCGGTGTCGAGCCCAAGTCCTGGCTCACCGTCTACCCGTTCGTGCGCAGCTTCGAGTGGTACCTGCTGCCGGAGGCCGAGCGCAGCAAGATGCTCGCCGACCACGGCCGCAAGGGCGCCGCGTTCCGCGGGGCCATCGCCAACACGGTGTCCTCCTTCGCTCTGGGTGACTACGAGTGGCTGCTGCCGATCGAGTCCGACGAGCTGGTCGAGCTGGTCGACCTGATGCGCGAACTGCGTGCAACGGATGCCCGCATGCACGTGCGCGAAGAGGTTCCGTTCTACACGGGTCGTCGCATCACCACCGCCGAGCTCGTGGAGGTCCTGCAGTAATGGCCAACTATGACGCCATCCTGCTCGCCGGCTTCGGTGGACCAGAGGGCCAGGACGACGTGATCCCGTTCCTGCGTAACGTCACCCGCGGCCGCGGCATCCCGGAAGAACGCCTGGAAGAGGTCGCGGTGCACTACCGCCACTTCGGTGGCATCAGCCCGATCAACCAGCAGAACCGCGTGCTGCAGGCCGCCCTGCAGGCCGAGCTCGACCGCCGCGGCATCGAGATCCCGGTCATCTGGGGCAACCGCAAC
This sequence comes from Cryobacterium inferilacus, assembly GCF_019599185.1. Classification (GTDB taxonomy): domain Bacteria; phylum Actinomycetota; class Actinomycetes; order Actinomycetales; family Microbacteriaceae; genus Cryobacterium; species Cryobacterium inferilacus. The sequence goes on from NZ_JAIEUL010000017.1 coordinate 56,036, forward strand.
TGGGCGCCGTACCTGCCGGACACCATCGCTGAGGCGCACGCCAACGGCCAGGACCGCCTGCTCGCGATCGCGACCAGCGCGTACAGCTCGTACTCCGGCTGCCGTCAGTACCGCGAGGACTTCGCGCAGGCGCTGGACACGACCGGGCTCACCGGCACCGTGCAGATCGACAAGATCCGCCAGTTCTTCGACCACCCCGGCTTCGTCACCCCGTTCATCACCGGTGTGCGCCAGGGCCTGGCCGATGTTGTAGCCGCCAACCCCGGCATCAACCTGGCCACCGAGGTCGAGGTCCTGTTCTCCACCCACTCGATCCCGTCCACGGATGCCGCCAAGAGCGGCCCAGCGGAGCGCGGCTTCGGACCGGACGGCGCCTACGCCGCCCAGCACATGGCCGTGGCCGATGTGGTCATGCAGGGCCTCGAGTCGCCGTGGCAGCTGGTCTACCAGTCCCGCAGCGGCCCGCCCAGCATGCCGTGGCTGGAGCCCGACATCAACGACGCCATCGGATTGCTGCCGGCCCGCGGCATCCGTGCGGTCGTCATCGTGCCGCTCGGCTTCGTCAGCGACCACATGGAGGTCATGTGGGACCTCGACAACGAGGCCACCGAAACGGCCGCGGAGAACGGCCTGTTCTCGGTGCGCGTGCCCACCCCGGGCGCCGACCCGGTCTACGTGAGCGGCCTGATCGACCTCGTCGAGGAGCGCCTGAACGACGTGCCTGCCGAGGATCGTCCGGCCCTGACCGACCTGGGACCCTGGTACGACATCTGCCGCCCCGGCTGCTGCGAGAACGTGCGTCTCGGCTTCAAGCCCGCCGTCGCGGGTGTGGCGCCGTGAGCGTCATTCGCGTCGGCACCAGGGGGAGCGCCCTCGCCATGGCACAGACCACGGCCGTGGCCAACCGCATCCAGGCGGCCACGAGCAGCGAGGTGGAGATCATCCCGATCACCACGCACGGTGACGTCTCCCGCGAGTCCCTGTCCAGCCTGGGCGGAACCGGCGTGTTCGCCAGCGCCCTGCGCGAGGCCCTGCTGAACGACGAGTGCGACGTTGTCGTGCACTCCCTCAAGGACCTCCCGACCGAGCCGTACGCCGGCCTGGTCATCGGTGCCACGCCCAAGCGTGCCGACGCCAGGGACGTGCTCTGCGCCAGGGCCGGCTACACCCTCGCCACGCTGCCGGAGGGCGCGAGGGTGGGCACAGGATCACCGCGTCGTGCGGCCCAGCTGCGCGAGCTGCGACCGGATCTGGAGGTTGTCGACATCCGCGGCAACGTCGGTACCCGGCTCAAGCTGGTGGAGGACGAAACCCTGCACGCCGTCGTGCTCGCCGCGGCGGGCCTCGGCCGGCTCGGCCTGCTCGAGAACATGGCCACCGACTATCTCGAGCTCTCCGACTGGCCCACCGCGCCCGGCCAGGGTGCATTGGCCATCGAGGTGCGCCAGGGCAAGCCCGACCGCCTGCTCAGCAAGGCCCTCGCCGTGCTGAACCACGCCACCACCGAGGCCACGGTCACCGCCGAACGGCACGTGCTCGCCCGGCTCGAGGCCGGTTGCGCCGCCCCGATCGGCGCCACGGCCGTGATCGACGACGGCCTGCTCTTCCTCACCGCCACCGTGTACAGCCCGGACGGCACTCGCCGGATCACGGCCTCGCACGCGGCGACTCCCGAATCACACTCCATCCTCGACCTGCGGGACGCCGCCCTGGACGTCGCCGAGCGCGCCGCCGCCGAGCTGCTCTCCGGCGGCGCCGCCGAGATCGCCCCGCTGTCGGTGACGTCGTGAGCGCCGTGCGGTACAACCCGGAGAAGCCGCTCGCCGGCTGGCGGGTGCTCGTGCCCCGCGGCGGGCCGTGGGGCGACCAGGTCGCCGCAAACCTGCGCAGCCGCGGCGCGTTGCCGATCGTGGCCCCGATGATCAACTTCGCCCCCACCGATGACGCCGCCGCCCTGGATGCGGCCCTGGCCAGGCTCGCCGCAGGTGACTTCGATTGGATGACGGTCACCAGCGCCACGACCGTCGACGTGCTCTCCTCGCACCGAGCAGTCGTGGCCCCCGGCACGCGCATCGCCGCTGTCGGTGAGACCACAGCGGCCGCGCTCGTGGCCGCGGGCTACCACGTAGACATCGTTCCGGCCGAGGACAACTCCGCCAAGGGCCTGCTCGCCGACTGGGAGGCCGCCACCCACGGCGTCATCCCGCTGCGCGTCCTCACCCTGCGCTCCGAGATCGCCAAGCCGCTGCTCACCGAGGGGCTGCGCCGCATCGGCCACGACGTCGAATCCGTCGTCGCCTACCGCACCGTGGGTGTTCCCGTCTCCGACCGGGTGATCGCCGACATCAAGGCCGGCCGGGTGCACGCCGTCCTGGTCACCAGCGGCAGCGTCGCGCAGCAGGTGCAGGACCAGCTCGGCCCGATTCCGCGGACCACCCTGGTGGCCTGCATCGGTCCGCGCACGGCGAAGGATGCGGAGGCCATCGGCTTGCGCGTCGACGTCATCGCCGACGAACGCAGCGCGGAATCCCTCATCGAAGCCCTCGTCCGACTGGCTCCGCGGGACCTGTAGCGCGTCCAGCCGAATCGGGGCACGATGCACCCCTCAGGAGTCAGAGGTCACCGCACGATGGCGAAGAACACAGTTGGACCCGCAGCGCGGGGCCGCGGCCTGACGGGCTTCTCGAACCTCGTCGTGCACGACTACTCCGCGCTGCTGGCGCTGGTCGTGTTCCTCTTCGTCGTGATGCTGTTCACGAGCCTACTCAGCCTGCCGGTGGCCGCCGTCGATGGACAACCGACGGCGTTCCACGACACCGTGTTCACTGCGGTGTCGGCCATGACGGTGACCGGGCTGGTGACCGTCAACACCGCCGAACACTGGTCGATGTTCGGCCAGGTCGTCATCCTGCTGGCCATCCAGGTCGGCGGACTGGGCATCGTGACGATCGCGCTGCTGCTCTCCCGCGCGGTGACCCGCAACCTCGGCCTGAAGGGGCGCATTCTCGCCAGGCAGGGCGTGGGCACCACCAAACTCGGCGAGGTGCAATCGCTGCTGCGCGTCGTGATCCTGACCACCCTGAGCCTGGAGCTGGCGTTGGCCGTCTTCTTGGTACCGCGCTTCATCATGGTGGAGGACTCCGTGCCCGCCGGGCTCTGGCACGGGATCTTCTACTCCGTCTCGGCGTTCAATAACGCGGGCTTCACCGCACACGCGGATGGCCTGGCCGGGTTCGTCAACGACCCGTGGATCCTCGTGCCGATCATGGTCGGCGTCTTCGTCGGCAGCTTCGGCTTCCCGGTGTTCCTGGTGCTCATGGTGGTCAAGTGGCACTGGCGCAAATGGAACCTGCACACCAAGCTCACGCTGTCGACGACGGGAATCCTGCTCGTCGCCGGTGCCCTGCTGTGGGGTGCCCTGGAGTGGTCGAACAGCGCGACCATCGGTGACCTGCCGGTGGGGGAGCGCATCATGCAAGCCGTCTTCGCCTCGACCATGATGCGGTCGGGCGGATTCTCCCTCGTCGACCCGGCGGCGACCACGTCGGCGACCCTGCTCGCCACCGATGCGCTGATGTTCGTCGGCGGCGGATCCGCATCGACCGCCGGCGGCATCAAGGTCACCACGATCGCGTTGCTGTTCCTGGCGATCATCGCCGAGGCCAAGGGCGACAAGAACCTGATGGTGTTCGGGCGCACCATCCCAGAGGCCACGATGCGGGTGGCGATCAGTGTGACCTTCTTCGGGGCGACCCTGGTGCTCGGCGCGAGCGGCCTGATCATGCTCGTCAGCGACGCCCCACTGGACCACATCCTGTTCGAGGTGATCTCGGCGTTCGCGACCTGCGGGCTGAGCGTCGGACTCAGCGCCGAACTGCCGCCGTCGGGCAAGTACATCCTGGCCGCGTTGATGTTCGCCGGCCGGGTCGGTCCGATCGGCCTGGCGTCCGCGTTGGCACTCCGCCGCCGCAACCTGCTCTTCCGGTACCCGGAAGAGCGCCCCGTCATCGGCTGACGGCGCTCGCCCCCGCTCCGCAGGCTTACCGGCTCACAGGCTGGAGGCCTAGGCTGGTCGGGTGATAAACCCCGTCATCCGCCCGCGACGACTGCGCACTACCCCCGCACTCCGCCGCCTGGCCAGCGAAACCCGTGTCCACCCCGCCGAGCTCGTTCTGCCGCTGTTCGTGCGTGAGGGCACCGAGTCCACCCCGATCTCCTCGATGCCCGGCGTGGTGCAGCACAGCATCGACGGGGCTCGCCGCGCCGTGGCAGAGGCCGCCGCCGCCGGCATCGGCGGGGTGATGCTGTTCGGTGTCCCTGAGGTGCGCGACGCGACCGGTACAGGGGCCACCGACCCCGACGGCATCCTCAACGCCGCCACCAGGGCGATCGTCGCCGAGGTCGGCGACGCGCTGGTCGTGCAGACCGACCTGTGCCTGGATGAGTTCACCGATCACGGCCACTGCGGTGTGCTCGCCGCCGACGGTCACGTCGACAACGACGCCACCCTGGTGCGTTACAACGAGATGGCACTCGCCCAGGCCGAGGCCGGCTCCGCCCTGCTCGGCCTGTCCGGCATGATGGACGGCCAGGTCGCCTCCGTGCGCGCCGCCCTCGACGCCGCCGGGCACGCCGACACGGCCGTGCTGGCCTATTCGGCCAAGTACGCCTCCGCCTACTACGGACCGTTCCGCGAGGCGGTGCAATCCACCCTGGTCGGCGACCGCCGCACCTACCAGCTCGACCCCGCCAACCGCCGAGAGGGCGTGCGCGAGGCCCGCATCGACATCGACGAGGGCGCAGACGTCGTCATGGTCAAGCCCGCAGGCAGCTACCTCGACGTGCTCGCCGAGGTCGCCGCCATGAGTGAGGTTCCCGTCTGGGCGTACCAGGTCTCCGGCGAGTACGCCATGATCGAGGCCGCCGCCGCGCAGGGCTGGATCGACCGCCGCCGCGCCATCGAGGAGTCGGTGCTCAGCATCCGCCGTGCCGGCGCCGACGCCATACTCACCTACTGGGCGGTCGAACTCGCCGCCTGGCTCACCGAAACGGATGCCCGATGACCCAGGCCACGCACAACGACGAGCTCTTCGCCCGCGCCCAGCTCTCCATCCCCGGCGGCGTCAACTCGCCGGTGCGCGCCTTCCGTTCGGTCGGCGGCACCCCGCTCTTCCTGGTCAAGGCGTCCGGTGCCTACGTCACCGACTCCGACGGCCGCGACTACGTCGACCTGGTCAGCTCCTGGGGCCCCGCGATCCTCGGCCACGCCCACCCCGCCGTGGTCGCCGCCGTGCAGGAGGCCGCCGCGCTCGGCCTGTCCTTCGGTGCGTCCACCCCCGGCGAGACCCAGCTCGCCGAGCTGATCAAGAGCCGCGTCGGCGCCATCGAGAAGCTCCGCCTGGTCTCCACCGGCACCGAAGCCACCATGACGGCCATCCGTCTTGCCCGCGGGTTTACCCGGCGTGACCTGCTGATCAAGTTCGCCGGGCACTACCACGGCCACTCCGACGGCCTGCTCGCCGAGGCCGGAAGCGGCCTGGCCACCCTCGCGCTGCCCGGCTCTGCCGGTGTCACCGCGGCCACCGCCGCGCAGACCCTGGTGCTGCCGTACAACGACCTGGAGGCCGTGCGCGCCGCGTTCGAGGCCTACCCCGGCCAGATCGCCGCGGTGATCACGGAGGCCGCCGCCGCCAACATGGGCGTCGTCGCCCCGGATGCCGGTTTCAACGCCGCACTCTCTGACCTCGCGCACGAATACGGCGCCCTGCTCATCGTCGACGAGGTGCTCACCGGTTTCCGGGTGCACCCCGGCGGCTACTGGGCGCTGCAGGCCGAGGACGGCGAGAGCTACACGCCCGACCTGTTCACCTACGGCAAGGTCATCGGCGGCGGCCTGCCCGTCGCCGCCCTGGGCGGCCGGGCCGACGTGATGGACTTCCTGGCCCCGGTCGGCCCGGTCTACCAGGCCGGAACGCTCTCGGGCAACCCGGTGGCCGTTGCCGCCGGCATCGCCACCCTCACCGCGGCCGACGCGACCGTCTACTCGCGGCTCGACGAGACCGCCGCGATGCTCTCAGAGGCCGTGTCCGGCGCTCTCTTCGCCGAGGGTGTTGCGCACAGCGTGCAGCAGGCGGGCAACCTGTTCAGTTTCGTCTTCGGCCAGGAGGCCGCCGTGACCTCGCCGCGCAGCTACGCCGAGGTGCAGCGCCAGGAGGCCTTCAGGTACGGCCCGTTCTTCCACTCGATGCTCGAGAGCGGTATCTCGCTGCCGCCGTCGGTGTTCGAGGCCTGGTTCGTCTCCGCCGCCCACGACGGAGAGTCGATCGAGAAGATCCTCGAGGCGCTACCGGCCGCTGCCCAGGCCGCCGCCGCGGCCCGTCCGCCCGCCTAACACCGCCAACTGTTGCCGCAACGGACAATTGCGCCCGGTGCGCCGGGCGCAATTGTCCGCACGGGTAACAGTTGCGCGGGCGCCGGACGTTACGGCTTTGTGAGGCAGCGACAAGGGGTTTTCCAGCCGGACCGGGCAGACTGGGGGAATGGCTTCCCTACGCGTGCACCCCGACCGGCTGGAGATTCACCTGACGCCCGCGGAGAAGACGCTGGCGTTCCGCCGGGAGAACGTCGTGATCGCGCGCGAGAACATCCGCTCGGTCACGATCACGGATGATCCGTGGATCTGGGTACGCGGCATTCGGTCCCCCGGCGCCCTCGTGCCGCTGGTCGTGGCGGTCGGCGTGTGGAAGTTCCACGGCGGCAAGGATTTCCTGGCCATCAAGCGTCGGCGTCAGGCCGTGGTGATCGACCTGACCGGTGACGACTTCGCCCGCGTGGTGCTCTCGACCAACCACGCCCCCGACCTCATCGCCTCGCTCAAGCTCGACGCCGACGCGGACGTCGCGACGGTGGCCGAGTCGGCCGGCGGTGCACAGTCGAACGATCCCGCCACGCCAGCGAAGCCCGCCAAGCGTGCCCGTGCGGCCAAGGTGGCCAAGCCGGTCGAGGTCACCGATCCCGTGGCTCCGGCCGCGGGGGTGAAGCCGGCCAGGCGAGCCCGTACCGCCACGGTCGTCACCGCCGGAGAGGTCGGTGAGGTCATTTCCCAGGCCGCCGAGCCCACCGAGCCCACTGAGCCCACCGCGCCCGAGAAGCCCGCCCGGCCCAGCACACGCAGCAAGCGCACCACGGCCGCTGCCAAGCCGGCAGAGGCCACGGAGCCGGCAGCCCCGGCCAAGCCGGCGAAGCGGGCATCCCGCGCCACGGTCCCGCCGGTCGCACAAACCGCGGCAGACGCGGTGAACCCGGTCACCGAGCCCGACGACTCGGAGAAGCCCGTCGACTCGGACAAGCCCGCCGAGTAAGCCCCCGCTCCCGCCGGGTCAGCGGATGGTGCTGGCCCGCACGTGGATGCGTTCGCCGGTCTGGCCGAACAGGCTGAGAATCTCGGTCGGCTCCGGCCCAGCGCTGTCGAAGGCGTGCGGCACCCGGGTGTCGAACTCGGCGACCTCGCCCACCCCGAGGAGCATGACGTGCTCGCCCAGCGCCAGCCGCAACCGGCCGCTGAGCACGTAGAACCAGTCGAAGCCCTCGTGGGTGCGCTGCTCCAGCGGCTCGTCGTCGGTGCGGCCGGGAATGATCACCTTGAACGCCTGCAGGCCGCCGGCGGTGCGGCTGAGCGGCACGAAGGTGCGTCCGTGCCGGGTGAACGGCCGCTGGTCGAGACGGGGGTCGTCGTCGGCCGGCGCGCGCACGAGGTCGTCGATCGTCACATCGTGGGCGGCCGAGAGTGCGAGCAGCAGCTCCAGGGTGGGTTTGCGCTGCCCGGACTCCAGCCTCGACAGGGTGCTCTCCGAGATGCCGGTGGTGGCGGAGAGCTGGGCCTGCGTGCGCCCGCTGAGCAGACGCAGCTCGCGCAGGCGGGCGCCCACGGTCTGCAGAACGGATGGTGAGTCGCTGGTCATCCCCCCATCGTGCCACCCCAGCGCCCCGTCGATCCGCGAAAGCGGTCCTGTGGTTGCTTCAGCGCGCTGAGGTGACCACACACCCGCTTTCGCGGGTCAGGACAGCCGGTCGAGGAACCGGATCGAGCGCTCCAGGATGAGCTCGGCGATGTCAGCGTCGTACTCGTCGAGGCTGGAGTCGGCGACCAGGTGCGCGTCCCCTGGGTAGATGAACAGCTCGGCCGCGCCGGCATCCTCGGCGAGTTCCTCGACCTCGAGCAGTTCGACCCAGTCGTCCTCGGCGCTCACGTGCAGCTGCAGCGCCGTCTGCGCCGGCCACTCCGAGCCGAACATGGCCGCGGGAACACCGCCGTGGAACAATAGCGCACCGAGGGCGCCCTCCCTGCTCTGGGCGAGTTTCTGCGCCGGAAGCGTGCCGAGCGAGAAGCCGGCGTAGACGGTGTCAGCGGGCAGGCCGGCCGCGGCCTGGCTGCCGCCTCGATGATGGTGTCGAAGCCGATGGCCTCGGCGTTGGCCACCCCGGCATCGAGGGAGTCGAAGGTGCGGCCCTCGTAGAGGTCGGGAACGACGACGTCGTGACCGGCATCCCGCAAGCGCTGGGCGAACTCCTCCACTCCCTCGGTGAGTCCCTGGGCATGGTGGAAGAGGATGACGTGGGTCACAACGGTCCTTTCGGCGGTGCTGCCAGGGCGGCGGGCCTAGGCGAACAGGAAGAGGATGAAGCCGATCAGCGGCAGCGTACCCTGCGTGAGCGCTGACTTCACCCTGCCGGGGCCCGTCGTGGTGAGAACGACCGCGGCGAGGACCATCGACCCCGTGCTGAACAGGGCCAGCGCCGCGCCGGCCTGCTCCAGGCCGCCGAAGTACAGCGCCAGCCCGAGGATCCCACCCACGGCCAGGAACAGGTTGTAGAAGCCCTGGTTGTAGGCCAACGCCTTGGTCGTCTCCGCCTCGGCCTGATCGGCGAGGCCGAAGCGCCGCCAGATGGCCGGTCGGGTCCACCAGGCGCTCTCCATCAGGAAGATGTAGACGTGCAGCAGCGCCGCAAGGGCGATGAAGACAGAAGCGATGACGGCCATTTCGTCAGCCTAGCCGCGCGCCGACCGCTGCGACACAGGCGTCAGTGGCGCACGTCGACGACCGTGCGGCCGTGCACGCGGCCGGCCAGGATGCTCTCGGCGGCGGCGAACGAGTCCGCGAACGGGATGACCGTCGTGAGGCTGTCGAGCTTGTCGAGGTCGAGCTCGGCGGCGAGCCGCGCCCAGGCCTCCTCGCGCAGCGGCAGGGGTGCCTCCACCGAGTTGATGCCGGCCAGGGTGACCGCCCGCAGGATGAACGGCAGCACGGTGGTGGGCAGGTCGGCGCCCTGCGCGAGGCCGCAGGAGGCCACCACTCCGCCCTGATTGGTCTGGGCGAGGATGTTCGCCAGGGTGGCACTGCCGACCGAGTCGATCGCGCCGGCCCAGCGCTGGGTCTGCAGCGGCTTTCCCGCCCCGTCGATGGTGTGCCGGTCGAGGACCTCGGTGGCGCCGAGACCGCGCAGGTAGTCGCCAAGCTCCTCACCGCGGCCGGTGGATGCGACGACCCGGTAGCCGCGTGCAGCGAGCAGCAGGATCGCTATGGAACCCACCCCGCCGGCGGCACCGGTGACGAGAACATCGCCGGAGTCAGGGCTGACCCCGCCGCGTTCGAGAGCGAGCACGGCGAGCATGGCGGTGAATCCGGCGGTGCCCACGGCGGCGGCGCGCTGGGCGCTCACGGCATCCGGCAGACGCACGAGGGAGCCGCCGGAGACCCTGGCCCGCTCGGCGAGGCCGCCGTGGTGACTCTCGCCGATCCCGGCCCCGTTGAGGATGACGCGGTCGCCTGCCGCCCAGCGCGGGTCGCTGCTCGTCTCCACGGTGCCGACCAGGTCGATGCCCGCCACCAGCGGCCAGACCCGCACCACGCCGGGCTTGCCCATCAGGGCCAGGCCGTCCTTGTAGTTGATACTGGAGAACTCCACCGCAACGGTGACGTCGCCGGCCATCAGCGCGTCGTCGTCGAGGGTGGTCATGGCGGCGGATTGTGTGCGGGCACCGGTCTCATCCTCGGTGCGGGTGACGACGATCGCGCGGAATTCGGTAGCAGACATGCCTTCACCCTAGACCCGCGCTCTGCGCCGAATCCGGCCGGACACCGGGCCTTTCTGCCCGAAAACCTGCCTAGGTGACGTCGCGCTTCCAGCTGGTCAGGTACCCGAAGCCGGTGGCGAGCAGCCCGTAAGTCAGCAGCACCAGACCGCCCTGCCAGCTCTCCAGCATGGCGCCGCCGGGGCTGGCCAGGGTGTAGAAGCTCGCTCCCACCAGCGCGTCGGAAGCGGCACCCGGCAGGAACTTGCCGATGTCGGCGGTCACCTGGGTGAAGGCAGCGGCGAAGCGCAGCAGCGGCTCGACGAACTGGGTGAACGCCAGCACGATCACGATCGAGGCCACCTGGCTCGGCACGAGAACGCCCAGGCCCACGCCCACGACGGCCCAGAGCGCCATCGCCAGAACCGTGCGCCCGATCAGGGCCCAGGTCTCACCGTCGGCGAGCAGCGGGTCAACACCGAAGCCGCCAAGCACCAGTGCGCCGATACCGACGGATGCGGCCAGACCGACCACGCCGAGGGCCGCGCCCACCACGAACAGAGCGATGGTCTTGGCGCCCAGCACCCGGCCGCGCTTGGGGGTGGCGAGGAAGGTGGGGGTGAGGGTCTGGTGCCGGAACTCACCCGTGGTCGCCAGCGCGCCAAGCAACACCGGGAAGACGTAGCCCACCGAAGCGGCGAAGCTGTAGATCAGCGGGGGAACGCTGCCCAGGCCGCTCAGGCCGGCGGACCCACCGCCGGTGTTCATGGCATCGGGGCTGATCGCTCCGCTGTCCAGGCCACCGAACAGGGCGGCGAGGCCGCCGGCCAGCAGGGCGATGTAACCGAACAGCACGAGGGCGAGGATCCACCACATCCGGGTGGTGAGGATCTTGCTGAATTCGGCGGCGACGGGGCGCAGGATCAGGTTCACAGCGAGTCGCCTCCTTCGACGAGGGCGAGGAAGGAGTCTTCCAGGCCCGCCTTCTGCCGGTGCAGTACGTTCAGTTCGACGCCGGCGGTGAAGGCGATGTGGCCCACCCGGCCTGGGTCGGGAACCGCCACGATCAGGCCGGTGCGCCCGGAGGTGAAGGCCAGGCCGGCGTTGGTGAGGGCGGCGGCGAGGGCATCCCGGTCGGGGGAGTCCACGATGACCTGCGGTGCGATGTTGGTGTCGAGGCTGGACAGCGGCCCGGAGTGCACGAGCTCACCCTTGGCGATGATGATGACGTCGTCCACGCTCTGCTGCACCTCGCTGAGCAGGTGGGAGCTGACCAGGACGGTACGGCCCTCTGCGGCCATGCTGCTGAGGAACCCGCGGATCCACTTGATGCCCTCCGGGTCGAGGCCGTTGATCGGTTCGTCGAGCACCAGCACGCCAGGGTCGCCGAGCAGGGAGTAGGCCAGGCCCAGGCGCTGGCGCATGCCCAGCGAGTAGCCACCGACCCGCTGGGTGGCGTGGTCGGCCAGGCCGACGGTGTGCAGCACCTCGGCCACCCGGGTGCGGGGGAGGCCGGCGGCGGTGGTGTACACGCCCAGGTGGTGGGCCGCGGTGCGGCCGGGGTGGAAGCTGGCGGCCTCGAGGGCGGCGCCGACGGTGTGCAGCGGCCGGGTCAGGTCGCGGTAGCGCAGGCCACCGAAGGTCGCGGTGCCTGAGGTGGGGGCGACGAGGCCCAGGAGCATCCGCAGGGTGGTGGTCTTACCGGCGCCGTTCGGCCCCAGGAAGCCGGTCACCCGGCCGGGCTCGACGGTGAACGAGAGGTCGTTGACGGCCGTGGTCTGGCCGAACCTCTTCGTGATGTTCGTGAATTCGATGACAGCGCCGATCGGCATCCGTATCCCCTCTGTCGCTTGCGCCAGTTTATGGGGAAAACGGGCCGGTCCGCCCGGGTTTTCTCCGCAGGTCGGGCACAAAGCCGCCTGAACGGCGTCAGGCGGAGACGAAATCGGTGATCGCGGCCAGCAGGGAAGCGATCTCGGCCGCGGTGCTGTACGGGGCCAGACCGATGCGCAAGGCTCCGGTGTCGCCCAGGCCCAGGTGCCTGGACGCCTCCAGGGCGTAGAACGAGCCGGACGGCGCGAGGATCCCGCGCTCGAACAGGAACTCGGTGGCGTCGGCGGCCGGGCGGTCGGCGAAGCCCAGCAGCACCGTCGGGGTGCGCTCGGCCGCCCTGGAGTACACGGTCACACCGGGCAGCGCAGCCAGGGCGGTCTCCAATCGCTCGCGCAGTGACACCTCGTGGGCCTCGGCCAGGCGAAGCGAGGCGCGCAGATTCTCCCGGCGGCTGGCGCTCGGGCGAGGTACGACCCCTGAGGCGAGTTCGCCCAGGCCGGCGAGGAAGTCCACGGCCGCGGTCACACCGGCGAGGGTTTCGTATGGCAACGTGCCGAGTTCGAACCGCTCGGGCACCACATCCGTGGATGGCAGCAGTTTGTCGGGGTGGATACCGGCCAGCAGCGCCGGGTCAGCCGCCAGCACGCCGCAGTGCGGGCCGAAGAACTTGTACGGCGAGCAGACGAAGAAGTCGGCCCCGAGCGCGGCCAGGTCCACGAACGCGTGCGGCACATGGTGCACACCGTCGACGAAGAGCAGCGCCCCGGCCTCGTGCACCACGGCGGCGATCTCGGCGATGGTCGGTTGGGTGCCGATCAGGTTGGAGGCCGCGGTCACCGCCACCAGCCGGGTGCGGTCGGTGAGCACCGCGGCCACCGCGGCCGCCGGCAGTTCCCCGGTGGCCGGGTCGAAGTCCGCCCACACCACGGTGGCGCCGGCCTGGCCGGCGGCCTGCACCCACGGGCGGATGTTGGCGTCGTGGTCGAGCCTGGACACCACGACCTCGTCGCCAGGCGCCCAGTCGCGGGAGAGGGTGCGGGCGAAGTCGTAGGTGAGCGCGGTGGCGCTGCGGCCGTAGACGATGCCGAGCGGATCGGCGCCGAGCAGGTCGGCCATCGCGGAGCGGAAGTCGGTGACGGCATCGTCGGCGTTGCGCTCGGAGGGGCTGCGGCGACCGCGGATCGACAGCGGCCCGGTGAGGGTGTCGGCGATGGCCTGGCCGACGGAGCGCGGGGTCTGCGTGCCGCCGGGGCTGTCGAAGTGCACGGTGCCCGCGGCGAGGGCGGGAAAGTGGGCGCGGATGGCGGCGACGTCGTAGGTCATCCTGCAATCCAAGCATTGATCTCCGCCCTGGCACTGCTTTCGCGCCCACGCCCGCTGACGCCCCCGACGCTCACTGCGCGACCGAACTAGCATGGCGCCATGCCCGAGACCACGCCGGTGCCCGACCCGCGCCGCCGCCTGTCTGCCGGCGCCGCGCTCGACACGTTCTTCTTTGTGCTGGCCGGATTCTCGTCGGTGTGGCTGGCGGTGCTGCTGGCCACCGAGAGCCTGGGCCTGGGCTGGGGGCTGCTCTGGTTCGCGGTGCTGTTCTGGGCGCTGTTGGCGTACCTCGTGTTGCCCAGGCTGCACCGCATCCTCACCCGTCTCTACGTGCCCGACTATTTCATCGGCCGCACCCGCACGAGCGACGGCCTGCTCGGCGACCCGGTCAACCTCGCGGTCACCGGCAGTGCGGAGCAGTTGCACGCGGCGCTCGCCGCGGCAGGGTGGATCCGAGCGGACGACGTGACGCTCGCCTCGAGCTGGCGCATCGTGACCGCCACGCTCAGCCGGCGAAGCTACCTGCAGGCACCGGTCAGCCCGTTGTTGCTGTTCGACCGGGTGCAGGATTTCGCCTATCAACAGGAGGTGGCCGACAACCCGGCCAAGCGTCATCACGTGCGCTTCTGGCGCTGCCCGGACGGCTGGATGCTGCCGGGCGGGCACCGGGTGGACTGGGTGGCGGCCGGCACCTTCGACCGGGCCGTCGGCCTGTCGTTGTTCACCCTGCAGGTCACCCACAGGATCGACGAGCACACCGACGTCGAGCGCGACCACATCGTGGTGAGCATCCGGCAGGCGGTGCCGGAGTCCCGCCTCGTGCTCATCCGCGACTTCGCCACCGGCTACCACTCCCGCAACGGCGGCGGCGACTCCATCCAGACGGATGGCGACCTGCCGGTGATCGACCTGCGCGCGGTGCCAGGCCAGGCCGGCGCCGTGATCGAACTGACCGGGCTGTCGTGACCGGCGCGACTGCCGGGGTCGGGGTGAAACGGCCCCCGTCGGTGCTCGGCGGGGTGCTCCTGATGGCGGTGCGCGCGCTGACCGGTGCGTTCGCCATTCTCACCGTGCTCACCTCGTGGGATGCCTTCGCGGCCACGATCGTGCTCAACGGGCAGAACCTCGCCTCGACCGACCCGCAGGCTGCCGGCGCCGTACTGGGCGGAGTGCTCGCGGCCTACGGGCTCTACCTCCTGCTCTACCTGGGCCTGGCGGCGTTGGTGTTCACCGGTCGCAACTGGGCACGGGTGGTGGCGATGTCGTTCGCCTCGGTGAGCATCCTGCTGTCGTTCGCCGACTATGCGCTGGGCGGCGCCCAGATCACCCTGCGCACGTCACTGGTGAGCGTCACGATCGACATCCTGATCCTGCTGGCGCTCTCGAGTACCCAGGCTCGGCACTACGCCAGGGCCGTTCGGGCGGCCAGGGCGTCACGGTGACCTCAGACGGCGGCGGGTGTGACCTCGTCGAGGGATGCGGCGCTCGCCGTGGCTGGTGACGGAGTAAGTGCCGTGCGACGGGTGGCGGCCACGACCATCACGAGCGCGGCGGCAGCGGTGATGGCAGCGCCGGCCCAGAGCGGAGACGTGTAGCCGAGACCGACGCTGATGGTGATGCCGCCGATCCAGGCGCCGAGGGCGTTGCCCACGTTGAACGCGGCGATGTTGGCGCTGGAGGCCAGGGTGGGGGCGGTGTCGGCGTAGAGCATGATGCGGGTCTGCAGGCCGGGAACGGTGCCGAAGCCGAAACCGCCCATCAGCACCAGCGCGATCACGGTGGCGACGGGGTTCGACGCGGTGAGGGCGAAGAGCGCCATCACGACGGTGAGGCCGATCAGGAGCACCACCAAGGTGGGGTCGAGGCGCCGGTCGGCGGCCTTACCGCCGAGGATGTTGCCCACGAACAGGCCGGCACCGAAGACCACGAGCAGCCACGGCACGGCCGCGCTGTCGAAGCCGCTCACCTCGGTGAGCGTGTAGGCGATGTAGGTGAAGGCGCCGAACATGCCGCCGAAGCCGAGCACGGTCACCACCAGCGAGAGCCAGACCTGGCTGGAGCGGAAGGCGCGCAGCTCGCCGCGCAGGTTGCTCACGTGGGCGCCCGCATCGGTGGGGCGGGGCACGAGCGCCGCGATACCGGCCAGGGCGACGACGCCGATCACGGTGATGGACCAGAAGGTGGCGCGCCAGCCGAAGCTCTGGCCGATGAAGGTACCGAACGGCACACCGAGCACATTGGCGAGGGTGAGGCCGGTGAACATGATGGCGATCGCACCGGACTTCTTGCTCGGCGGCACCAGGCCGGCCGCGACGACGGCGCCGATGCCGAAGAAGGCGCCGTGGCAGAGGGCGGCGATGATGCGCCCGAGCAGCATGATCGAGTAGGTGGGGGCAAGCGCCGAGACCAGGTTTCCGATGATGAAGAGCACCATCAGTCCCACCAGCACCTGTTTGCGGGGTAGCCGGGTGACGGCCGCGGTGAGCAGGATGGCGCCGACGGCGACGCTCAGGGCGTAGCCGGAGATGAGCCAGCCGGCGGCGGCCTCTGTCACGGCGAAGTCGGCGGCCACCTCTGGCAGCAGGCCGGCGATGACGAATTCGGTCAGGCCGATCCCGAAGCCGCCGAGGGCGAGTGCGATCAATCCAATGGGCATGCGGAGTCCCTACATTTCTCAAGTCACGCGCAACTGACGCGTGCGCCGGTAGTTGCGGGCGCGTCGTAAATGATTGCACACGCTAGGTAAGTGCGCAAGCAACTATCTCGCGCGGTCGGTCGACCTGGCGATCGTGCCGGTTCGCTCAGGCCGCGTGCGCCACGCAGGCCGGTGCGGCCAGGGCCACGCAGTCCTGGCACACCACGAGCTGCTCGCGGCAGGACAGGTCCCGGCAGTTGAGCATGTTCTTGGTGCCGGCGCCGCACACTCGGCAGCGGCCGAGCACAGTGGTGTGGTCGCTGAAGTCCACCGACATCCGCTCGTCGAATACGTAGAGCGAGCCGTCCCACAGGCCGTCGTCGCCGAAGGCCTCGCCGTACCGCACGATGCCGCCCTCGAGTTGGTAGACCTCACCGAAGCCGCGGTCCTTCATCAGAGACGAGAGCACCTCACAGCGGATGCCGCCGGTGCAGTAGGTCACCACGGGCTGGCCCTTGAGGTGGTCGTACTTGCCGCTGTCGAGCTCGGCCGCGAACTCGCGGGTGTTCGCCACATCCGGCACCACCGCACCCCGGAACCGGCCGATCTCGGCTTCGAAGGCGTTGCGGCCGTCGAAGAACACCACCTCGTCGCCACGTTCGGCCACGAGGGCGTGCAACTCCGCCGGGGCCAGGCGGGTTCCGCCGCCCACGACGCCGCCGGCATCCACCGTGAGGGCCTCTGGCGAGCCGAAGCTCACGATCTCGTCGCGCACCTTCACCACCAGGCGGGGAAAGTCCAGGCTCGCGCCGTTCTCGTCGAGGCCGGTGCCCTCGCTCCACTTGAAGTCGATCCCGGCGAACGGCGCGTATTGGCGGGTCTTGCGCACGTACCGCTTGAGTGCGGGCAGGTCGCCGCCGACGGTGCCGTTCAGGCCGTCCTTCGAGATCAGGATGCGGCCGCGCAGGCCGAGCGATTCGCCGAGGTCACGCTGCCACAGCCGGATGGCCTCGGGGTCGGCGAGCGGGGTGAAGACGTAGTACAGCAGGATCTTCGGAATGGCCACCCGCACATTTTACGCGCGCGGTGGTGGGCCGCCGGGTGGCCCACGTAGGCTGGGCCACCCAAGAGCCCCCTAGAGCCAGGAGTGTGCATGAGTACGATCGATCCCTTCGCCCGTTTCGGCGAGGTTCCCCTGTTCAGCCTGACCAGCTCGGTGATGACCGATGGCGGCCCGCTGGCCGCCGCCCAGTACGGCTCTGACGCCGGCGGCGCGGATGTCTCGCCCGACCTGGCCTGGAGCGGCTTCCCGGCCGAGACGAAGAGTTTCGCGCTCACCGTGTTCGACCCGGATGCCCCGACCGGCTCCGGCTTCTGGCACTGGGCCATCTTCAACATCCCCGCCGACGCGCACGGCCTGCCCACCGGCGCCGGCGTGGAGAACTCGCCCCTGTTGCCCGCCGGTGCCGTGGTCATGCCCAACGAGGCCCGCCAGCCCACCTTCATCGGTGCCGGCCCTCCTCCCGGAACGGGCGTTCACCGCTACCAGTTCGTGCTGCACGCGTTGGACGTCGCCGACCTCGGGGTCGACCCCGCCGCCACCCCGGCCGTGCTCGGCTTCAACGTGCACTTCCACACCCTGGCGCGCGCGGTCCTCGAGGCCACCGGTGTCGCCGGCGGGGCCGCCCAGGCCGCCTGAGCCCGGCCGCTCGGCCCGCCGTGAGCGACGTGTCGGAGGTACGCGGGTCAGGCGCCGTTTCGCGGGCGGCACGCCACCCGCGAAACGGCGCACAGCCCGCGCATCGCCGCGCCCGCCCACCGCGCCTCCGCGCCTCCGCGCATCCGCCGGCCGGCGCCGTCACCGAATTGAGTGATTCTCAGGTCATCCCAGGGTTGCCAGCCTATCGTCGTCGCGCGGCACAAAACGATGCAAGCGCTACCAACGCCAGATCGGCACTTCGAAGCCGCCTCCGGTAGCGCCCCGTCGGCAGTAAGGCACCATGTTCCACGCGTCCACTCACTCCAATACCACCTTCGATCCCACGGCAGGCCCCGCGCCGGATGCCCACCTCACCCACCGGGAAACCGGACTGGCCCGAGTGCCGGTCTGGCTCTGGAAGGCGATCATGACGCGCATCGCTCCCGGCGAGCTGCACAAGTTCAACGCCGACCCGATCGATGCGGTGGACTACCACTTCGACCTCGACTACGTCGGCGACGGCATCCGCGATCACCGCCTGGACGTGCTCGTGCCGCACGATGAGACCGACGCGCACACCCGCGCCGACGCGGATCCGCTGCCGGTCTACATCTACTTCCACGGCGGCGGCTGGACCTCGGGCGACAAGGCCCCACTCACCAAGTACGCCGCCAGTCAGGCCGTGGAGGGCATGGTCGTGGTCAACGCCAATTACCGCATGGCCACCCGTTTCACCATCGGTCACATGCTGCACGACGCCAACGATGTGCTCTCCTGGGTCAAGGGGCACATCGAGGAGTACGGCGGCGATCCCACCCGGATCGTGATCGGCGGCGACTCGGCCGGCGGCCACATCGCGGCCCTGCTCACCGCGGCGGCGACCGACCCGGCCCTCGCCGAGCACTACGGCATCGACCTGCAGATCGAGCCGGAGCACCTGCGCGGGCTGGTGCAGCACTGCAGCATCGCGGACTTCTCGGTGCTATTCGAGCGCGGCTTCGTGCTCAGCCTCAACTTCCTGCGGATGCTGCTGCCCGAGCGGGGCCGCGGCATGTCCCTGCGCGCGGCGGCGAAGTTCCTCTCGCCGATTGAGTGGCTGGGTGAGGGTTTCCCGCCGGTGTTCATCACCACCTCGGAGCGGGACTACTTCTACCGCGCCAACCTCAACTTCATCCAAGCCCTGCGCCGGCGCTCCATCGTGGCCGACACCGTGATCTACGGCCGGCACCGCACCAACACCCGGCACACCTGGCAGCAGGATGCCCGGCATCCAGAGTCGCAGGAGGTCTACCGGCGGCTGGGCGCGTTCGTGCGCAGGGTGGCCGCGCTGCCGGCGGCGGCCCACAGCCTGGCGCAGGGCGAGCACGCCCTGGCCTGATCCTGCGGGCCGCAGGCCGGCCCCACGCATGGTAGACAAGTTCGGTACCTGCCGGGCACTTCGCGCCGGGCCAGCAGAGGAGCTCAGATGACCCAGGCCGACACGTTCCCGGTGACCGGGCTGCCCCGCACCGGCCTGCCCACCCGAGCGCTCGTCGTCGGTGACCCGTTCCGGGCCGCACAGATCGCGAACCAGCTCGCCGACGTGCGCGAGGTTGCGCACCAGCGCGAGTATCGCTCCTTCGTCGGTGAGTGGAACGGCAGCAGCGTCCTCGTCTCCTCGCACGGCGTCGGGGCCCCCGGTGCCATCTGCCTATTCCAGGAGCTGATGGATGCCGGCGTCGACACCATCATCCGGCTCGGCACGGCAGGCGCCATGCTGCGCGGCATCAACGACGGCGACCTCATCGTCGCCGAGTCCTGCGTGCGTGACGACGGGGTCACCCATCAGCTCGTGCCGGAGAGCTACCCGGCCGCCGCCAGCCCCGAGGTCGTGCTCGCGCTGGCCGACGCGGCCCGTCGGCACGACGCGCCGCACCATCGAGGCATCGTCTGGACGCGGGCCGCGTTCTACCCGGGCATGATCGACCTCAAGCAGGACGGCTACGTCAAGCTCGGCGTGCTCGCGATCGAGATGGAGCTCTCGGCCCTGCTCGTGCTGGCCTCCACCCGGGGCGTGCGCGCGGGCGGCGCGCTGGTCATCGACGGCGCCAACGCCGATGACCTCGTCGACGGCGCCGGGTACGACCCGCACCGCACCGTGGTCGCCGACGGTGTCGCCCGCGGCGTCTCGGTCACCCTCGACGCCCTCGTCGCCCTGCCAGAGCTCGCCTGATGACGACAGAACAGGTCGACCTGATC
Organism: Cryobacterium inferilacus; assembly: GCF_019599185.1. Taxonomy (GTDB): domain Bacteria; phylum Actinomycetota; class Actinomycetes; order Actinomycetales; family Microbacteriaceae; genus Cryobacterium; species Cryobacterium inferilacus. Next base: position 75,836 of record NZ_JAIEUL010000017.1, read on the forward strand.
CTCACCGCGGATGCCGTGCTCACGGTCGACGGCGCCGGCACGGTCGTCGAGGCCGGCGCCGTGGCCATCCGTGCCGGTGTCATCGTGGCGGTGGGGCCGGCCGTCGACCTGCTCGCCCGGTACGCCCCAGCCGAACTGGTCGAGAGCCCCGGCTGCGTGATCGCCCCCGGCTGGGTGAACACCCACACCCACCTCGCCATGAACCTGTTCAGGGGCGAGGTCGACGACGTCACCCTCGAGGTGTTCCTCGAGCGCATGATCGCCGCCGAGATGAGCACCCTGAGCGCCGAGACCGTCAGGGCCGGCACTCGCGCCGCGATCGCCGAGTGCCTGGCCGGTGGCACCACCACGGCGCTGGACATGTACTGGTTCCCGGGCGCCAGCCGCGCCGTCGCCGTCGAGGCGGGGTTCCGGCTGCTGAACGGACCCACCTTCATGGGCACCGGGGATCCTGAGGGGCGCGACTTCGCCGGCATGCTCGCCGAGGCCAGGTCGGTCCTCACCGCCAACCGGGCCGAGAGCCCCGCCGACGATCTGTGGGTGATGCCGCACTCCGCGTACCTGCTCGACCGTGCCCAGCTCGAGCAGATTCGCGCCCTGGCCGCCGAGTTCGACGCCAGGGTGCACACCCACGTCTCTGAGAGCCATGGCGAGGTGGCGATGGCGGAGCAGGTCAACGGCGCCAGGCCGGTCGCGGTCCTCGATGAGGTCGGACTCCTGACCAGCCGGACCGTCCTGGCCCACGCCGTGCACCTCACCGACACCGAGATCACCCGCATCGCCGCCACCGGCGCCGCGGTAGCGCACTGCCCGGTCTCGAACCTCAAACTGGGCTGCGGCATCGCCAGGGTGCCAGAGCTGCTGGCGCAGAACGCACGCGTTGCCCTCGGCACCGACGGCGCAGCATCCGCCGGCGCCCTGGACATGTTCGCGGCCGCGCGGATGGCCGCCCTGCTGCACAAGGGCACCAGCAACGACCCCACCATGATCAGCGCCGAACGGGCCGTGCGGCTCGGCACCGTCGACGGTGCCAGGGCGCTCGGTCTGACCGACGTGGGCACCATCGAGGTGGGCATGCAGGCCGACCTGCAGGTGGTGCGGGTCGACACCCTCAACGCCCGGCCCACCCGCGACCCCTGGTCGGCGCTCGTGTACGCCGCCACGGCCACCGATGTGCGGCACACCGTCGCCCGCGGGCGCCTGGTCCTGCGCGACCGGATCCTGCAGACCATCGAGGAAGAATCGGCTCTGCGCGCCCTCGCGGAGGCCACGGCAGGTTAGCCTCAGCGGGTGCATATGTTCTTCCGAACCCTGCTCCACTCGCTGCTGTCGCGCTTCGGCCCCCGGCTCGGGCACTACGACGTGGCCCGCACCCGGTTCATCACGCTGCCCACCGACCAGGACATCCTGCGGCACATGAACAACGGCGTCTACCTGTCGATCATGGACATCGCCAGGTTCGACATGCTGCACCGCACCGGAATCTGGGCGATCTTCCAGGCCAAGGGCTGGTACCCGGTGGTGGTGGCCGAGACCATCAGCTTCCGCAAGTCCCTCACCCTCGGCCAGCGCTTCACCGTCGAATCCCGCATCCTGGGCTTCGACGAGAAGGCCGTCTACGTCGAGCAGCGTTTTGTACGCCCCACCGAGGGGGCGGATGCCGTGCCCGGCGAGGTCGAGGTCTACGCCCGGGGTTTCATCCGCGGCCGGTTCCTCAAGCGCACCGGCGGCGTCGTGACCATCGACGAGCTCACCGCTGCCGTCGGTGCGGTTCCCGACGGGGTAAGCGTGCCCGACTGGCTGCTGGACTGGAGCGCGGATGTGGCCATGCCCGCCACTCGGGCGCCGGCCCCCAGTATCTGGGAGTAACGGCTCAGACCGAGTCGGTGCTCTCGACCGGGTGCGCCCGCTCCGGCACGATGAGGTCGTGGTAGTAGTACTGCAGCGACGGATAGTACCGGCCGAACGACGGCATCGGGTGGTGCGTGCGAGACGCGACGAGGCGATCCAGGTAGTAGTCCCAGACCGGTCCGAACGTGGCGGCCTCCGCCGCGGAATGCAGGCGCAGCCCGAAGGTCAGCACGGTCTTTCCCGACCCCTCGCTGAGGTGCACCATCACCCGCCAGGCGTCCTCGTCCTCACCCATGTCCAGCACCATCCGGCTGAACGGGGTGCATTCCAGGATGCTCACGTACTCCCACTGCGAGTCGGTTTTCGATTCCATCCGAAAACGCACCGCACCGGTCCGCGGCTGCCCGGTGTAGGTGCCGATCCAGCCGTGCAGCGCCTCGGGTTTGGTCAGGCTCTCCCAGACCGACTCGGGCGCCCCAGAGAAGATGCGATCGAAGAGCAGGTAGAGCCCGTCCTTACGGTGGGCGAATCGCCCGGTGGCGTGGGCGATGTCCGGGGGTCCCGGCGTTGGGTGGCTGGGCATTGTGACCTCCACGGTGAGTGAACACGAGCCTTCTCTGTGAGGCTATGCCTCCTTGGTGCCCACCGCCAGAGATCAGGCGTCCTCGAGCACCGCCATGGCGGCGTTGTGCCCGCCGATCCCGCTGACGCCGCCGCCTCGCCGGGCCCCGGCACCGCACAACAGAATCCGCGGATGCGCCGTGGCCACCCCCCAGCGCTCGGCGGGGGTCCGCCGCGGCTCGTCCTCCTCAAGGAACGGCCAGGACAGGGCGCCGTGGAAGATGTCCCCGCCGGGCAGGTTCAGGGCGGCCTCCAGATCTGCGGTGGTCTTCGTCTCGATACACGGCTTCCCGGCGGCATCGGTGAGCAGCAGGTCTTCGATGGGTTCGGCGAGCACGGAATTCAACGACGCCAGCACCGCCGCCTGCAGCCGGGCCCTGGTGGCGGTGTTGTCCGCCGTGCTGAGCCGGTCAGGCGCGTGCAGGCCGAACACGGTCAGGGTGTGGGCGCCGGCGGCGACGAATTCGGGGGAGAGGATGCTCGGGTCGGTGAGCGAGTGACAGTAGATCTCGCAGGGCAGTGTGCCGGGGATGCGGCCGGCATCCGCGTCGGCATACGCGGACTCGAGTTGGCCGAGGGTCTCGTTGATGTGGAAGGTGCCACCGAAGGCCGCCTCTGGCGTGACCGTGCTGTCGAGCAGGCGGGGCAGGCGTCGCAGCAGCAGGTTCACCTTCACCTGGGCGCCCTCCGGTCGTGTGGTGTGGGGCCGGGCTTCGCCGAGTAGGCCGGCGAGCACCCAGGGCGCCACGTTCGCCAGCACCACACCGGCGGTTGTCGTCAGCTCACGGCCACCCTGGCGGTAGTGCACCTCGCCGTCCGGCGTGAGCCGGGTCACCTCGGCGCCGGTCACGATCCGGGCACCGGCGGCCACGGCCACCCGTTCCAGTTCCGCGGTCAGCGCACCCATGCCGCCGATGGGCACATCCCAGTCACCGGTGCCGTTGCCGATGGAGTGATAGAGAAAGCACCGGTTCGCAGCGAGCGAGGCGTCGTGCACCGAGGTGAACGTGCCGATCAGACCGTCGGTCGCGACGACTCCGCGCACGAGGTCGTTGTCGAAGCGCCGGGTGAGCATCTCGCCGAGCGGCCGCTCGATCAGTTCGGTCCATAGCGCGTCGTCGCCCAGAAGCCGACGGGCCTCGGCGCGGGTGGGCAGGGGTTCGCACACGGTGGGGAAGAGGGCGCCGGCCAGTCGGATCAGATCCGCCCCCAGACGCTCCCAGGGCGCGGTGTCGCTGCCGGCGCCGATCCGGCCGAAGGACGCCGCCGTGGCCACGGCGTCGCCGTTGTCCACCAGTAGCCCGCGGGACGGATCGAGGGGATCGGGTGTGTACGAGGAGTACCGGCGTCGGGCCAGCTCGATGGTCAGTCCCAGTTCGTCGATGATGCGCCGGGGCAGCAGGCTCACGAGGTAGGAGTAGCGGGAGAGCCGGGCATCCACCCCCGCGAAGGCGAGAGCCGATACCGCGGCGCCGCCCACGTGGTCGTCACGCTCGAGCACCAGCACGCTGCGCCCTGCTCTGGCCAGATAGGCCGCCGCGGTGAGGCCGTTGTGGCCCCCGCCGACGATCACGATGTCGGGTGTGGTGTCCATTCAGTGGCCCTTCTCAAGCGACGTTGCCGATGTGTCGACCCTATCTTCGCCCCGGCGACACGCCCGGGATGCGGATGGGATTTGCGGGGCCCCCGGAATCCCCGTAATGTCATCTCTCGTCACCCCACAGGTTCGGAAAGCCGAAGAGCTACCGGCCTCAAGCGGGACCAAATCCAAGCAGAAAAGAAAGCGATTCTTCGCTTTGTACAGCTTGATGAAGTTTGCTTTGGACTCCTTCACAGGAATCCCGGCAGGCAACAAGAACAACATCGAAGTGCCCCGGAGCGACAGCCAGTCACATGGCCTGAAGTCGGGTGCGTCCGATCCTTGAGAACTCAACAGCGTGCACAATGTCAAATGCCAAAAACCTCGTGGTT
>NZ_JAIEUL010000018.1 GCF_019599185.1 Cryobacterium inferilacus
CGAATCACACGAAACCTCGTCCGGCCGCCGCAGGTCGGGCCCCGCAGACCACTTTCGCCCGACCAGCATCCCAGTGCGCCACAAATCCAAAACCCCAAAGGACAACAGGCTCTATAGTGGGCGCATCCGGCCATACGGGGCGCACTGAATAGGCCCAGCTCCCGCTCGCTCAACCCCGACCGTGCACCGGCCTGGCGTTCGCCGGCGGCTCTCCGACCTCGGCGACGGTGTGGCCGCTGCAGGGCGTCGCGGTGACGCTGGCCCGCTCGATGCGCGACACGGTGAACCATCGCATGGCGTCGCGCAGTCGGCACCACCCCACGAGGTACCACTGGCCGTTGGTGGAGGCGAAGAGCACGGGTTCGACGTCTCGCATAGTCGTGGTCCCGTCCCCCGCTGTGTAGCGAAGACGGAGCACGCGCTGCTCGGCCATCGCCTCCTCCAGCGCCGACCGGGTGGCGCGGGACGACGCGGGCGGCTTGTTGACCCAAACCCGGCCAGCCAGCGCGTCGGCGCGTGCGCGAGTTCGGGGATCGAGCACGTCCAGGATCTTCTGCACCCCGGCTGTGGCCAGATCGGAGAAGGGGGCATCCGTCGCAGCAGACACGGCTGCCATCAGCGCCACCGCCTGCGCTGGGGACAGGCTGACCGGCGGCAGGGACGCGCCGATCGCCAGTCCGTAGCCCCCGCCCGGACCGGGGCGCGACCAGAGCGGCGCCCCGCTGCTCTCCAGCGCCGCGAGGTCTCTCTTGACCGTGCGCACGGAGACGTCGAACTCTCTGGCCAGCCGCTCGGCGGAGCACCCCCTGGTTCCGTTGCGGCGTAGCATCTCCGACACGGCGTGGAGTCGTTCCGTTCGCTTCACCGTTTAGCCCGCAGCAAATTCATGACACAAATAGTGACACACACCTGCCCATGGCGCATACGAAGGTAGTGACATGACAACAACGACGAGCAGTCCGACCATCATTCTCATCGCCGGCCACTGGCTGGGCGCGTGGGCGTGGGATGAAGTTCTTGACCACCTGACCCGCGACCGGTCTCGGGCGATCGCGCTGACTCTGCCCGGTCTCGACGGGGACGACCCCGACGGGCGACGAAGACCCTCGACGATCAAGCCGCAGCGGTTCTCGACCTCTTCGCCGAGCTCGGCGTCTCCGAGGATCACCCCGCGATCATCGTCGCTCACAGCGGGGCGAACTTTCCCGTCAGCCTCGTGCTCGACCGACACCCTGAGCTTGTGCACCGGGTGGTCTGGGTGGACTCCGGCCCGGTGGTGCCGGGCAGCGTCTTCGCCCCCGACCTCCCGGAAGGGGTGACGGAGCTGCCGCTGCCGCCCTTCGACGCTTTCCCCCCGCAGGCGAGCCTCGAGGGGCTGACCGCACAGGTGCTCGAGCGGTTTCGGGCCCGGGCGGTGCCAGAGCCCGGCCCGGTGATTCGTCAGCCCGTCGAGCTCACGAACGACGCCCGCCGCACGGTGCCGACCACCCTGGTGTGCTGCTCGCTCCCGAGCGCGCAGATGCTGGAGCTGGCCCGCGCGGGCCATCCGATGTTCGCGGAGGTCGCGAACCTCGAGCAGCTCGACGTCATCGACCTGCCCACGGGGCACTGGCCGATGTGGAGCCGACCGGGCGACCTCGCCCAGATCATTGAGTCAGAGGCGTCTCGTACCGACTGAACTGTACGCACGGGCGAGGTTTCTGGCCGGCGTCATCAGCAGAATCAGCCCCACGGCCGCGCTCCAGAGCGTGAGGGTATCGAAGGCGACACGTTCGACGAGCCCCCGGCCCAACGCCTGGGTCGGCCCGCCACCGATGGCGTCGACGAAGAGCAGGAACCCCAGAACGGACACGATGAGGCTCACGATCGTCAGGGCGGAGATCCAGCGCGCTGCGGTGCTGCCCCGGGAGGCGACAGCGAGCAGGATCATGCCGACCCATTGAGTGACGGCTTGGGCGAGGGCCACCACATCATGCGCTTCGGGATGCGTGTCCCAGGGGAACACACCCACCAGGATCACGAACACACCGCCCACCGCGAGAAACGCCATGGCCACTCGACCCGTGCGCAGCCGTGGCCAGGCGGACCAGAGCAGCAGTGAGCCGATCAGGAGTGTCACTCCCACGACGACGAAGGATCCGTTCACCAGCAGATGCGCCGGCGAGCAGATGTAGCGCTCCACGCGGGTGCCGACGTCGAAGGTATCACAGCTGGTGACGCCGAGATCGCTGATCAGGTTCGACGCCCACGAGTACCGCTGTGGCCACTGCGCCGCTGCGATCACCTGCGCGGGAACCGTAACGAGGCCAGCGATCCAGAGCCAGGCGCCCCACCGAAGTCGTGTCATCCCACGACCCTACATTCGCCGCCGGCGTCGCCGCCGGTGCCGTGCGGCATCACACGTGAGCTCGCACCGGCCCGAGCGCATCATCAGCGCCTTCCTCAACCGGCTCGGCTAGGCGCCCATACTGGGGGCCAGCGCCCGTTGCAGAATCTGCGAAACTGACAGTCACTGTGATCGGAGTCCCATGCCCAGCACCGCACACCTCCCTGCCATCATCGCAATCGGGACAGTGGCCGTGCTTGCACTCTCCAGCTGCACCGCCGCATCCACGCCGGGCGCACAGGACACGGCAGAGGCGAAGCACGTCTCCTACCTGTGGGCTGTCGGCGCCACCAACGCATCCTTCGTCACGTCCGGGGAGGACTCGTATCTCGAACTATCGGGGGTCGAAGATGTGATCACCAGGTTCAGCGACCGGCCGGACCGTGAAGCGTCGGAGGTCGACATCCGTGATTTCCTCGGCCGCTGGGACGGACGGTTTGCTGAAGTGCCGCCGAACGCGGTCGTCTCCTATCAGGCAGAGGAGGGCGCGGCACCCGTACAGGTCGTCGTCGAAGTGAGCCGTCCGCGGTACGACGAGGAGGCATCCCGCATTGTGTTCGCAGCAGAGCTCATCGAATTCACTCCGGACTCCCTCGACGGCGCCGACCATCCCGTCGACGCCCCCGAAGCAGCGCTGCCTGCGCGCACCGGGCCGGTGTCGTTGTTCATCGACTCCGAGGGCCCCAGCGTCACTGTCGGCGAGATCGCCACCGTCGACGCCGCAACAGCGGATGTTGCAGACGCGGCCTTTGACCTCGAAACGGCGTTGTTGGCCGTACAAACAGCGCGCACTAAAACCCTTGATGACCAGTTGAGTGCCCAGATCTCCGCCATCTCGGCGAGAAACAACCGCATTGGTGAATTCAACAACTTGTCGAAGACGCTCAATGAAGTCATCGACAGCTTCGGCTCCGGGTTGGACCCCGGTGCCCGCGTTGACGATGACGTTGACGCCCGATACAAGGCGGCTGCTGCTTCCGTCGGAGTCGCGCTTCCCGCTGAGGCGACGCTCGCAGGGTACAAAGTCGCAGCAGAGGACATCAAATCACTCATCGACTCCGAGTCGAACACTCAGCAGATGGACATGCTCCGGTTGCAGAACCTCACGAGCAAGCGCAACGAGGACTTCGAAACCATGAGCAGCGTCATGAAGAAGATGCAGGACGCCAACTCCGCGATCCTCAACTCGATCAATTAGCCCTGAACTGAATATCGGAAGGTACACGCAGATGACCGACACCGAATACCGGCACTCTGTGAAACGACGACTGTCCGTTCTGTTCTCGCCGATCCGTCTCGCACTCTTCCTGGGGTCTGTGGTGTGGCTCATCGTGCTGAACGTGATCTACATTGGCAACTCCGGCAGTCCCTCGTGGGCCGGTCCCGCCTCAGCCTTTCCGATCCTGGTGTGGGTGACGGTCATGCTGATGACGGACAGCCGTTACCGGAGGACGGGGAACGGAAGTTCTTGACCCACGTCAAAGGGTGCAGTGGCTAATCCGGCGAGTCGGATGCCGTGTTGTCTACCGTGATTGCGATCATCTGCCGGTCCTCCGCGGTGATGGACGCATTGAGATACTCGACGACAAATCGGTCGGATTGGTGTGCGTCGTCCCCGAGAGTCTCGGCGAAAGCGCTCGCGCTCTCAGCTGACCCGAAACGGATGATGCGCACCTGTGCCGAGTCGGCGGCCTTCTCGCATGCCTCGAGGATCGAAGTAGGCGCACGAGGAAAGCGTGGCCATACCCAAGACCAAGGCTCCGATGAGCGCTATCCGACGTTTTCGCACTTGTCCTCCTGTTGGTCGGACGGTGTCGTGATCAGAGAGGCTCGGCCGTCGCAAACCCTAGTGGGACTCCCCCGAAGTCTCGGCCGCCGCAGCCTCAGCTTCCAGCGCGCGCAGCCTCTTCAGCTTCTCCCACGGGTAGAAGCCCACCCAGGCGATTGAAGCGATTGACGCGCCCATGATCATCGAGGCTATATCCATGCCTCCGAGGCTAGACAGTAGGGACCGACGCCGCATCCGCCTGGCGGTGGAGTGCTCGGTAGCGTCGACGGCGCGGCGCTTCGCCCGGAGCCGCATCCGTTGCCCGAGCGCCAGTCTCGGGTAGGCCGATTGCGGCCGAGTGAAACACTCGTGGGGTGCACTGCTGATGGTCGCCGGCGTGGTCTCGCTGTTCCGCTCGGGCATACAGCCATCCACTTGGCACTCTCCCCCTTCGAGTGCTAACATTTTTTCCACATTGAGTCACAGTGACTCAACTTCACGGAAGGGGAATCCTCATTATGGCAATGTCTTTTGATCCTTTCAGCGAGCTGGACCGCCTCACCGGCGACCTGCTGCAGTTCAGGCCCGGGCCCCGGTTCATGCCGGTGGATCTGTACCGCGACCAGGATCAGTACATCCTCACCGCCGACCTGCCGGGTGTTGACCCGGGCTCGGTCGATGTGGATGTGGACGGCCAGCTGCTCACCGTGCGGGCCAACCGCACCGCGGCCGCGCACGAGAACGCCAAGTGGCTCACGCAGGAGCGCCCGCACGGCACCTACCTGCGCCAGTTCAGCCTCGGCGACGGGGTGGACTCCAGCCGCATCTCGGCCAGCTACGACAACGGCGTGCTCTCCGTGCACATCCCGGTGAGCGAGAAGGCCAAGCCGCGCAAGATCCAGGTCACGTCGGCGCCACAGTCGGATGAGGCCAAGTCCATCTCGGTCTAAGCCGAGATACCCGTGGCCCGTCGGGCTGCGGGAGAGCACATGAATGGTGTGGACGAGAAGGCTCGTTCACACCATTCTTGTTGCGGGGACCGCCGATGGGGCGGGCCCTAAAACGCGAGGTTGTGCCGCTGCACAAGTGGCATCGTGGCCGCAAAGTCCACCTCACAGCCGTACTCGGCCGCCAGCGGCGGAAGCGTCTCGGGGTCATACTCCCCACCCGGCTCGGCCAATCGACGGAAGAGTTGCTCAATTCCGCCAGGCACGATGAGCTCGACGACCCGCAGCGGCTCTTCACCGGCGTTCCAGAAGGTATGCCACCGCCCCCGCGGCTTGAACACCAGGTCGCCAGGCCCCACGACAACCTCGTCGCCGTCTTCAAACACTCCAAGCCGCCCGGCCAGCACCAGGCTGAACTCATCTTCGCGACTGTGCCGGTGGATCGGCGCCGCCAGCACGCGGGGAGCCAGCAGATGTTCCACGACCGCGATCGCGCCATCCGAGTCAGCACCGTCAATCAGGTATCGGTCCAGAGCGCTTGCGTCTCCGGTCGCCTCGATGTCGCGGGCCGTCTTCACACGGATGCCCGTCGCACCGGCTGGATTCGCGTTCATTGCTCCTCCTTGTAGTTCTCCTCCTCAGGGGACGACAGCGGTCTGACATCCACGATTGCCACGCTAGGCCGCCCCTTCGAGATTGGATATCCCTCGGGGATCTGGCGCAGATGCGTGGCGCGCCGAATCGTTCGAAGGTGACCGGTACTCTCGGAGAGCCGAATGTTGGCGACCAGAGCACACGTGGGGTGGACGCATGCACACAACGGAATACAGCCCGACGAGCCTGCGCACGGCGGCGCTCACCGAGCGGGTGAAACGCCGGGATGTGCGCAAGTTCTACCGACCCTTGGCCGCGCGGTATCCGTCGGTGCGCAACCTGTCCACCCCGATGCGGCGGGCGGCCATGTTCATCGGTGCTGCGTGCGGAGCCATCGGGGCTCTCACCATGGCCTTCGGCATGGCGCAAGATGTCGACAATGGCGGGCCGGAGGACACCGAAGAGCTGATCGCGATGGCGGCCATCGCCGCGGTGCTGCTCGGCGCGGGCATCTTGATGGCGTGGTTCTTCGTGCGCATGTCCACGCGCCGCGGCACCCCGAAGCGGCACTACCGGTTGGCCCGGTTCGCCACCGCCAATGGCCTGAGTTACGAGCCCGGGCCGGTCTCGGGCAAGCACGTGAAGCCCTGGGCGTCGCGCGGCGATCTCACGCTCACCCGGGTGATGCGGCCCGCATCACAGCGCTCGATCGAATTCGCCAACTACGAGCTGCGGGCCTACGCCGCCGGCAGCGGCAATACCCAGTTCGGTGGCTTCTGCGCCGTGCGCCTGAGCAGGCGCCTGCCGCACATCTATTTGCGGGCCCAGAGCGGCCCGGTGAACCAGTTCACGATGGTGGCACTGCCCGACAGCGCGCAGCGGCTTTCCCTCGAGGGCGACTTCGACGACTACTTCACCCTGTACTGCCCCGAGAAGTACGAGCGGGATGCGCTGTACCTCTTCACCCCGGATGTGATGGTGCGTCTGATGGACCGGGTGCGCGGGTTCGACGTGGAGATCATCGACGATTGGCTGTTTTTCGTGAGCAGCCGCGACGTGGTCACCCTCGACCCGGAATCGTGGCAGGGACTCTACGAGGCGGTAGGCGCCCTGATCGACAAGATCGGCCGGTGGGAGCGCTGGCGAGACGACCGGCTGCCGGCGGTGCCGCGGGTCAGTTCCGGCCCGGGTGCTGATGCGAAGGCCGATGGGGGTGCTGCTGCGGCGCTGGTCGGGCTGAAGCCAGCAGCGAGATCCGGTCGGGTGGCTGCGCGCGGTCGACGACTGCGGATGCGCCTGGGTGCGGGCGAGGTGATCGGGCTCATCGCCCTCGCCCTGGTGTTCATCGGTGGCGGGGTGGCCCTGTTCTACTAGCGGCGGTCAGCCACGGCCCACCCCTACACTGGGGCTTCGGGGTCGCGGGTTCGCCGGCGGCATCCGCAGCTGATCGATAACGTGATGAGGGGAATCTCGTGGACGACCAACGAACCGATGATGTGACAGTGGCGGCGACGCCGCTGGCCGGGCCGACCGATGTGAGCACGGATGCTGCGCGCCCGTGGGGCACCGTCTGGGTGTGGCTCCTGGCGTTCATGCCGTGGGTCGTGGCGATCGGCATCGTGATGGCCATCGTGCTGGTCTTCGCCACCGCACTGTCGATCACCCTGGCGATGCCGGAGTGGTTCTGGGTGCCGCTGCTGACCGTTCCGTATCTGCTGAGCGTGGCCTTCGCAGCGGGGGATGCTGCGCGGCTGCGGGCGCTGGGGCATCCGTCGGTGGCACCGTGGACCTGGGCGTTCTTGGGCGCACCGGTGTACCTGGTGGCGCGCTCGATGGCGTTGGATCCGCGCATTCCCAAGCGCCTGCGGCCGATGTGGGTGGGGCTGCTCAACATGACGCTGTCCACGCTCACCACGACCGTGCTGCTCGGCGTGGTGGGCACGCTGATTGTCGCGTTCCTGGCGGCGCTGGCCGAGTCGTACGCCAACCGCTGACTTGAGCCACGGACGCGAAGCTGGTCGAAGGAGTACCATATCTAGTACCACTTTCGCACGAAGGGTAGACACATGGCCATCACCGCCTCTCAGGCACGCGCCCAGCTGTTCCCGTTGATTGAGAAGGTCAACGAAGACCACCTGCCGATCGAGATCGTGTCGAAGAAGGGAAGCGCGGTGCTAATGTCGCTCGCCGACTACCAGGCACTCGAGGAGACCGCGTATCTGCTCCGCTCCCCGGCCAATGCGACCCACCTGCTGGAGAGCATCGCTCAGCACCGGGCCGGCACCGCGAGCGTTCGTCCACTGGCCGAGTGAACATCGCCTTCACCGACGCCGGCTGGAGCGACTACCAGTTCTGGGTCGCCACCGACCGGGCCATGGTGAAACGCACCAACAAGCTCATCGCCGAGGTGCAGCGAACGCCGTTCACCGGAATCGGCAAACCCGAAGCACTCAAGCATCAGCTCGCCGGCTACTGGTCACGGCGCATCACCGACGAGCACCGCCTCGTTTACGCCGTTGAGCAGGACCAGATTGTCATCGTCGCGGCTCGCTTCCACTACTGAGTCGTAAGCGGGACAGAGGGGTACGTGTACCGCGGGCACCCCCTGAGGCAAACGAACGTTTGTAAGGAAATAGTGAGTTTAAAAGGACCCTCCACGCGGATTTCATCCTTCTAAAGTCACCATCTCCTCATAAACGTCCGCGGGCCGAGCTAGGCGGTCCAGCCCAGCTCGCCCAACCGCTCGACGAAGTCGGATGCGTCGGCGAAGACCCGCTCGGCGCCCGCCTGCATGAGCAGGTCGCCGGCAATCCCGCCGGTCAGCACCCCGAACGAGCGCACGCCCGCGCTCGACGCCGCCGTGATGTCCCACTCCGAGTCACCCACGAAAACGGCCTCATGCGGCTCGACGCCCGCCCGCTCGAGGGCCACCTGCACGATGTCGGGGCTGGGCTTGGCCACATCCACGTCGTCGGCGTTGGTCGTGGCGTGGATGACCGTATCGGAATCGATCAGCTCGAGCAGAATGTCCAGCTCCTCCTGCGGCGCGGATGTGGCGAGCACCACCGTGATGCCCCCGGCATCCAGGCGCTCAAGTAACTGCCGGGCCTCTGGCAACAGCCGCAAGCGCGGGGCCAGAGTCTTGTAGTTCTCGGAGTGCAGGTCCTTGGCCCGGCCGATCCACTCCTCATCCCTCTCCCCCACCAGCGAGGTCAACAGCTCACCGGCATCCTGCCCGATCGAGCGATGGATGCGCCAGGCCGGCACGTCAACACCGAGCGCCTGGAACGCCTGGTGCCAGGCATCGACGTGCAGGTAGTTGGAGTCGACGAGGGTGCCGTCGATGTCGAAGAGCACCGCCTTGGGCGCGCTCATCGAGCGCTCCCGTCGAGCAGGCGGGGCCGCAACTCCTTTTCGAAGAAGTCGAAGAAGCCGTCTTGGTCGGGGCCGGCGTTCATGAGGGCGATGTGGTCGAAGCCGGCATCCGTGAACTGACCGATCACCTCGAGGTGACGTTCCACGTCGGGGCCGCAGGCGAACTGCTCACGGATGTCGTCCTCCCGCACCGTCGCGGCCGCGGCTTCGAAGTTCACCGGGTTGGGCAGCTCGCTCATCACCTTCCAACCGCCGAGGGCCCACGAGTTGGTGGCGTGCGCGGCCTTCACTGCTGCATCTTCGGTGGGCGCCCAGGCGAGCGGGGCCTCGGCGTAGAGCGGGCCGGTGCCGCCGGCATCACGGTAGCCGGTGACCAGGTCTGCCTTGGGCTCGGTGGAGAACAGGCCGTCGCCGTGCTTGGCGGCGAGCGCCACGGACTGGGGCCCGCTCACCGCCACGGCCATGGTGGGCAGCACATCGGGCAGGTCGTAGATGCGGGCATCCTCGAGCTTGAGGTAGCGGCCGTCGTAGTTCTGATAGCCGCCCTGCCAAAGCAGACGGATGATGTCGAGCGCCTCGTTGAAGGTGGCGTGCCGCTCGTGAATGCCGGGGAAGCCCCGACCCACGATGTGCTCGTTGAGGCGCTCACCCGAGCCGACACCGAGGGTGAACCGGTTGTCGGAGAGCAGCGCCAGGGTGGCGGCGGCCTGGGCGATGATGGCCGGGTGGTAGCGCACGCTCGGGCAGGTGACGCCGGTGGCGAGCTCGAGGGTGGTGGTCTTGGCGGCGATGGTACTCAGCACGTTCCACACGAACGGGGAGTGACCCTGCGCTTCCACCCAGGGGTGAAAGTGGTCGCTCATCTCCACAAAATCGAAGCCGGCCTGTTCGGCGCGCACGGCTTGGCGAACGAGTTCCTTCGGTCCAAAAGATTCAGCGATCAGCTTGTATCCGATTTTCATCCTTACGACGCTACGCAGGCGGATGCCTCGGTGCAAGCCATTGCGGCGGCATCCGTGAGTGCGGTACACGCGCGCCCGGCCGCGAGGTTGGCGCGGCCCGGCGCCCGGCCCGGGGCCCGGTGACCTAGGTGTACGACTCCACCCGTTCCACGGGGAGGCCGGAGCGCCACGAGTTGAGGGCGACCAGCACGGCCACGGCCGCGAGTGCGAGACCGATGGCCAGCGCGCCCACCCCGTAGACGGCGCTGTGCAGGTGGATGCTCAGCGGACTGAGCCCGAGCGCGGCGCCGGCGAACCCGGCGATGCCGAGCTCGGCGCGCCAGATGTGCGAGAAGGTGCGCCACCACGTCTGCGACGCCGAGCCGGGGTCGATGAACGACCGGTGCCGCAGCAGCGCCCTGTTGTAGGTGAGCTTCTTGAGCAGCGACACCGCCACCATCGCGGTGATCACGCCGGTGATGGTGCCGTACACGGTGACCGTGAACCAGAACTGCTCGGTGGCGGAGGAGCCGTCGCCGGTGTTCAGTTGGCCCCGGGAGTCGGCGAGGACCGGCACGATCATCACGAGGGCCCAGGCGAGCACGGCCAGCAGGAGGAAGACGATGTGCAGGCCCACACCGATCGGGCGCAGGTCGACCTTGAAGTTGCCGTCGGCGGCGGATTTGCCGTGGTCCATGCTCCACCGGCCGCGCACGGCGAACTGACCGAAGAAGAAGCCGATCATCGACAGGAACGTCATCAGGGTGGGAAACGCGATGGTGCTCGTGCCCGCCCCGTCGTCGGGGAACACCGAGCCGATCGAGTCGCCGCCGGCGGTGAGGGCCAGCAGCCAGACCACGGCTCCGAGCGCGACCACGAGCGCCAGGGCTCCCACCAGATTGCCGACGATGGCGATGATGCGCCGGGTGAGGGCGCCCGACCCGGTGGTCGGCCTGCCGAGTGTGTCGGTCGGTTGGTCGGCACTGTCGGGCTGGTACCAGCTGGTGCCCGCTCTGCGTTTCTTCCTGCGCTGCGCCATGCCTGCACTCCCCCGGTTGCGGTCATCCGTTCCGACCGTGATGGCCCAGGCTAGCGGTCAGGGGATGATCCCGGCATCCTGCGGGCTCTGGACAGCGGCATGCCGCCATCTATGGTGCCGGCAGTGCCGGTCGAGCAGGGCAGAACGAAGCGGTGCCAGACGCTCCTGGCACCGCTTTGTTCTGTCTTACGTTGGCATTCTGCCCGATCTTCCGCTCACCTCCCCAGGCGGGGAGCGGGCCCACGCCGGGCGTCTGCGGTCACGGGACCCCGCCACCGGTGGCGCGGCCGTGCTGACCGGCGTCACCGGGACAACTGCCGACGCCGGGATGCGCCCGGTCGTCGGGCGGAGCAACGTGCGCACGATGTCGTCGAAGAGAACCCGAACGAGGATGTCTTCGGCATCCGCCAGCACTCGCGCATCCGGATCTGAGCGGAACTGGGTGGCCGTCACGGCTGCTGCTACGAAGGTCATGGTCACCTCCCGATTCGCGTGCTGGGGCGGTCAGCTGTTCAGCACGTGCTGCGTCTGCGGGGCGCTGGTCTGCACCTCGATCTTGCGCGGCTTCGCCCGTTCGCTCACCGGCAGCAGAAGCGACAGCACCCCGTTGTCGTAGTGCGCGGCGATGGCCTCGGCATCGATGCCCTCACCGATGCTGAACTGGCGCAGGTAGGTGCCAGACGGTCGTTCCCGCACGAGCCAGTTCATCCCGCCGTCGGTAGCAGCGGTGCGCCGGGCCCGGATGGTGAGGAGCTGGCCGTCCATGTCGATATCGACGCTGTCCGGGTCCATGCCAGGCATATCGGCGTTGAGAATATAGCGGTCACCGTCGCGATAGAGGTCGACGGGCATGAACCGCGGGCCCTGCGCGGTGCCGAGGAGTGCGCCGGTGAGGCGGTCCAACTCGGAGAAAGGATCAAAAGTCATAGCCATGATGAGGAGTCCCCTTTCTGGTGAGACGTGTGGAATTGTGGTGGCTCCCGGAGCCCTCGAGCTCCGGTCGGCAAAATATTAACTCGTCTCGCGCGCCGGAATCAAGACCATTTTTTGGCTTTCTCAGCATTCCTGCTCCCCGCGCTCGCAAGGCGGTGGGGGTGACGGATGCGCAGCGCACGATCAACAGGAAATAGGTCGATTATCAGGACGTTTTGCCTGGAATCCGTCCTAGAAAGCTCACTATTTCCTTATATAGTGGCGCTCCGCTCAGCGCAACTTGGCTGGGTACCAGCCGCCGGGATCGATCAGGCGGGATGCGGCTGCCGTGCTCGCATCAGACGGGACGCGGCCACGGCCAGGAGCAGCAGCGCGACCGCGGCGCCGAGTAGAAAGCCAAAGCGCGGCTCGACGGCGTCGACGGCGAGCCCCACCCCGGTCGCGGCCGCGGCCGCACCGGCATTCACCGCGGTGTTGATCCAGCTGGAGGCCTCGGTGCGCACCTCGGGCGCGGTGAGGTCGTCGGCCAGCAGGTACCCGGTGACGAGCGAGGGCGCGAGGAAGAACCCCACCGCGGCGAGGCCGACCGCGAGGAGCACGACCGCGCCGATGGTGGCCAGGAGCGCACACAGCACGGACATGACCAACACGGCGATGATCAGGCGCGACTGCAGCCGCATCCGCCAGCTATGGTGCCCGTAGAGCAGGCCACCGACGGCGCTGCCCGCGGCGAACGCGGCGAGGAGAACACCGGCGAGACCCACCGAACCCTGCGCGTCGGCCACGGCCGGGGCCACCACCTCGACAGTGCCCAGCACCACCCCGACGCCGAGCAGGGCCACGAGCACGGGAACGAAGCCGGGCTGCCGCAGCGGGCGGTGCTGCCGGGCGGGCCCGGCCGCCGGTGCGGCGACGTGCACGCGGGAGGCCGGGCTGCTGGTCATGCCGAGGGTGCCGAGCACCGCCACGGCCGCGGTGACAAGCAGCCCGGCCGCCGGCGAGGCCAGGCTCACGGCGGCGGCGGCGAGCAGCGGCCCGGTCGTGAACAGGAGCTCCTCGCAGACCGCGTCGACGCTGTAGGCCTTGGTGCGCAGCGCCCCTGCGGGCGTGAGCGCGGCCCAGAGCACCCGCATCGACGCCCCGAGCGGAGGCGGGAACAGGCCCCCGACGGCAGCGAGCGCCACGATGGCCCAGGCGGATGGTGCGGGCTGGGCCGTGAGCCAGGCCAGACCGGCCAGGCCCAGGGCGAAGCCGGTGGCCAGCAGGGTGAGGGCGAACCGCTGCCCGCGGCGGTCGACGAAGCGCGCCCGATACGGGGACGCGAGTACGTTCGCGAGCCCGAACGCGCCGGTGGCCGCGCCCGCGACGGCGAACGAGTCGGTGCTCTGCTGCACCGCGAGAAGCAGCACCAGGGTCACCATCGCGAACGACAGCCGCCCGACGAGCGCGGGCAGGAAGACCCGCAGCGCGCCCGGGGTGCGAAGCACGTCGCGGTAGGTGGCGCTCACGGTGTCGGCGGGGCCGGGGGCGCGGTCGCTGCCGCGGCTCGCTTGGCCGGGGCTCAATCCGTCGGCACTCACGCTGGGGGCCCGGTCGGCGGGGCCGGGGGCACGGTCGGCGGGGTCGCCGGGGGCCCGGCCACCTCGAACAGCGCCAGGGTCGCGGCGACGCGCACACCGGCATCCGTTGTCGCCGACACCGCCTCGTCGTGGATGATCGTGCCGACCTCGCGGGCCAGCGCACGGATGCGGGCCCACGCCTCGGTAGACACGGTGACCTCCGCGTCGGTGAACACGAACTCGGTGTCGGCCCGGTAGCGGGTGCCGCGCGCGACGAGC
Organism: Cryobacterium inferilacus; assembly: GCF_019599185.1. Taxonomy (GTDB): domain Bacteria; phylum Actinomycetota; class Actinomycetes; order Actinomycetales; family Microbacteriaceae; genus Cryobacterium; species Cryobacterium inferilacus. Next base: position 13,822 of record NZ_JAIEUL010000018.1, read on the forward strand.
TCGCCGGCGAGGGAGCGGGTGAGGGCCTGGTGCGCATCCGCTCTGCCGGCGCCGAGGGTTTCGCCGCTGGCGGGGTCGTGCCGGTAGCGCTTGGCGGTGCCGCCGCGGATCGCGGCCTGCTCCACCAGGGTCACCAGCCCGGCCTGGGCGAGCCGACGCAGGTGGTAACTCACATTGGCCTGGCTCTCCCCCAGCGCCCGCGCCGCCTCGGCCGCGCTGAACGCCTCGCCGGTGAGCAGCGACAGCAGGCGCAGCCGCAGCGGATGCGCGACGACGCGCAGGCCGTCAAGGTCTCGGGGCAGTTCGGCGGAGGGCATGCCTCACCCTAAGTCGGCACACACTCAACTACCAATTTGTTCTTTGGGGGTGGCGTCGACGGTCGCGCGGCGGGCTCAGGTGAGGCGCTCGGTGAGGCGCACGGTCACCTCGTCGCCGATCTCCTTGCCGAGTTTCTTGCGCAGCTTGGCGCTGATCGAGAGCATGTGCCCACCCGATCCGGTGGGCATGAGCGCGACGGTGAGCGGGTGGGCATCCACGGTGGAGACCACCTTGATGGCCTTGCCGGTGCCGAAGAACTCGACCGAGTCGGGCACCTCCACGCACGACCAGGTGTCGCCTTTGATCTCGATGCCGATGGGCGCGGTGAACTCGAGGTCGATCGGTCCCGGTGTGGTGCTCATGGCGGAGGCTCCTCGGTTGGCGCGTGCGGATGGCTCCACTCTGGCGGACGCTGCGTGGGTCAGGCAAGGCCTCGGTGCGCACACCCGGTCGCTTATCGCGCTCGCCGTAAGCCCCTTCGTTAGGGTGAAGGTGTGGTCACCATCGAGCCGTACGCCCCCGAGTGGCCGCTCCTATTCCGAGCGCAGGCAGACCTGTTGGAACGAGCCCTGTCCGCTCAGATCACCGCTATTGAGCACATCGGGAGCACCGCGATTCCAGGACTCGCCGCCAAACCGATCATCGATCTCGCCGCCAGAGCGGCTTTTGGGGTCGACCCATTCTCGATGGAACCGCTCATTGAAGGTCTCGGATACACACAGCATCGATCGGGACCGAAAACTCACGCGGTCTACACCCGGGGAGATACCGCCGGGCGCAGGGACATCCTGCATGTGTTCACGGCGGACGCCTGGTCGACCTGCAATCAGAGAGTGTTCCGAGACAAGCTTCAGCACGATGCGACCGCTCGTCGCCGTTACGGCGACCTCAAGTTGAGTCTGGCGTCCTCGGGGATGAGCGGCATGGACTACACCGCCGGCAAGCGGCAACTCATCCAGGAACTTCTGAACGAGGAGCGAGCCGCGCGCGGCCTGCCTCCCGTCGACGCCTGGGACAAGTAACTCGCCCTTGATCACGGTGCGGCTGTCTCGAACACGCTGCTCGGGCTGCCTCCGGCAGACATTAAAGTTCAACCGCTCGCGCATGGGTTGTACAACCGCTTGGAATGTGATTGACTCAACCGCATGGAAAGCAACTACGACGCCCGCGACTCTCTCTCGGCAGTGGAGACGGACCGCGAGCGGTTGGGCGACCGGATGACAGCCGAGACGCACTGGGCCGCTCCGGCGCAGGGGCTGGCCGCGGCCGTGCTCATCGGTGCGCCCGCCGCCGGCATCCCGGGGGTGTTCGTGGTCTTAGCGGTGGGCATAATGCTCTTCGTCGGCATCGAGTGGGCCTTTCGCCGGCGCAGCGGGCTCTCGATCAGCCGGCCCGCCGGACCCCGGGGCATGGCACTGCTGGTATTGCTCACCGTTCTCCTGAGCGGCCTCGGCATGGTCTCCTTTGCCCTGTGGGTGTTCGACATGGCGGCCTGGATTCTGCCCGTCGCCGTGGTCGGCGGACTGCTCATGGCGCTCGGCGTGCGGGCGTACGACCACACCTACTCCGACGAGGTGCGCCGTGCCCGCTAAACCCCAGTTCCACGAGACGATCCACGCCCCCACCCGGCTGCGGCTGTGCGCGATGCTGCGGCCGCTCGACGGGGCTGACTTTCGGGTGATCGCCGAGACGCTCGAGCTCAGCGAGGCCAATCTCTCCAAGACGGTGCAGAACCTCGTTGCCCTGGGCTATCTGGCGACCAGCAAGCAGGCCTCACCCCAGCGAGCGGATGCCCGCCGCACGACGTCGGTGAAGCTGACAACTCTCGGCCGCCGCGTCTTCGACGAACACCTCGCCGCCCTCCGGGCCATGGCCGAGCACGAATAGCGTTCTCCGTGCGGAGCCTGCACCTCGGAAAGGTGGCCGGACTCGTGGAGGCGAGATGTTCGCTGCACCTCGTATGGCCGAATGCGCCCGCGATAGGGGGCGCATCCAGCCGCACGAGGCGCACTGAGCGTGCCGAGGCCCTGCACATGGCACTTCGGGCGACCTCAGTCAACCTCGGGGCAACCTCGGGGCAATCTCGGGGCAATCTCGGGGCGACCCCGCTCAACCGTTGAGGTCGAGCTCCACCCCCACGCCCCGCGCCCGGGCCTCGCGCACGAGCAGATCGGCGATCGCGAGGTCCTGAGCGCCGATGCCCACCGAGTCAAAGAGGGTGATCTGCTCGGCAATCGTGCGACCTGGCCGCAGCCCCGCCAGCACCTGGCCGACCGTGCCGACCACATCCTGCAGGGTGAGCGCGCCCTCCGCCACGGCCAGCATCAGGTCCCCCGACTTCGTCTCGGCCGTGGCCATGTCGTCGACCCACACCGACGAACGGGACATCGTGACCGAGTCGACCTCGCGTTCGTCCGGCCGCGGCCGGGCACCCACCACGTTGAGGTGCTGGCCGGGGCGCAGCCACTCGCCGCGCACGATCGGGGTGACGGAGGGGGTGAGCGTGCAGATGGCATCCGCTGCGGCGAAGACCGACGCGCAGTCTTGAACCACCTCGATGGCACCGTCCCAGTCCAGCGAGTCGGCGAGGGCCCGAGCGCGCACCGGGGTGCGTGACCAGATCACCAGCCGGTTCCAGTCGCGCACCCCGCGCAGCGCCTCGACGTGCTCGCGGGCGAGCCCGCCGGCGCCCACCAGGCCCAGCACGCGGCTGTCCTCACGGGCCAGGGCGCGGGTCGCGACCGCGCTCGCCGCGGCGGTGCGCACCCGGGTGGGCACCCCGCCGTGCAGCAGGGCGACCGGGGCGCCATCCTCGCGGTCGAGAACCACGATCATCGAGCGCTGGGTCGGCAGGCCACGATCCGAGTTGTCCGGCACATCGGCGAGCAGCTTGACCGCCGCGGTGCCGGTGGTGTCCGACAGCGCCGCCATGAGCACGTACCGACCGGTGCTCGCGTCGGTGGCCATGGAGGTGGGCGGCGGCTGGTGGGCCGCTCCCCTGGCGATGTCGGCGAAGATCTGCGCCACGGCCCGCTCGGTAGCCGGCCGGTCGACCAGCGCCTCGAGCTGGGACGCGGTGAGCACGATCATGCGGCGGCCGTCAGCTCGAGCTGGTCGGCCACGACCGCGCCCCGGAACACGACGGTGCGGTCCGGCAGCCGGTCCATCACCGCGCTGGTGACGGTCTCACCGGTCACGAGCTGCAGGTCGGCGGGGTCGCCGACCGCGACTCCGGGCCGATCCAGCTGCCCCCGCAGCGCCGGGGCGGTGCCGAGCACCGAGCGCCCGCCGACCGTGGCCACCGCGACGCAGTGCTCGATGTCTTCGTCTCGCCGAAAGTTGTTCGTGAACGCCATCTGCCAGGTGCGGTCGAGCATGTCGGCGTTGCCGTACGGCGACCAGTAGTCCCGTTGGCCGTCCTGGCCGAGGCCCAGGCGGATGCCGTGTTCGGCGAGCAGCAGCGTCGGCAGCGGTGTCGCCGGGGCGATGGTGGCCCAGGCGATGTCGAGTTCGGCGAACTGCTCGAGCAGGGCCACCAGCTGGTCGTGCGGCAGCTGGCCGAGGCCATACCCGTGCGAGATGGTGACCCGGCCGGTCATGCCGTGTGCGCGGGTGCGCTCCACGATCAGTTCGGCCGAGAACTTCGCCAGTTGATCCGGCTCGTGCAGGTGGATGTCGATGGGAGCGTCGAAGCGTTCGGCCAGCCCGAAGACCAGGTCGAGATGCTTCGCGGGGTCACGGTCGAGCAGGCACGGGTCGATGCCGCCGACGACGTCGGCGCCCTGTCGCATGGCCTCTTCGAGCAGTTCGAAGGAGCCCTCCTCGCGCAGCAGACCGGCCTGCGGGAACGCGATCACCTCGACCGTGGCGCGATCCCGGTGCGCCTCCTTGGCCGCGAGCACACCCTGCAACCGCTCGAGGCCGGCATCCACATCGACCTGCGCGTAGCTGCGCACGCTCGTGGTGCCGTGGGCGACCATGCGACCCAGGGTCTCGGTGGTGCGCTCGGCCATGGACACTTCTGCGCCCCGCCAGTTGGAACGGTCGTTGAGCATCATGCCCCACACCCCCGGTGCACCGGTGTGCGGCCGGAACGGCAGCCCGAGGCGGGTGGAGTCGAGGTGCACGTGCACATCGGCGAAGGACGGGAGCAGGATGCGGCCCCGTCCGTCGATCAGCGTCTCGCCGGCCTGCGGTGTCGTGCCGGGCGGGAGGATCCCGGCGATGATCCCGTCGACCAGGCGGACATCGGCCGCGGCGCCGCCCCAGGGGCGGGCATCCGTGATCAGGGCGCGACTCACTTGAAGCTCGTCTGGGTGAAGTCGAACAGGCCGTCGGCGCGCGGGGTCCAGTCGAGGGCGGCGTCGGCGGCGTAGTTGTTCATCGGCACGTAGAGCGGCACGTAGTAGCCCTGCTCGTTGCTGTAGCTGAGCAGCTCGGCGAACACCTCGAGGCGGCTGTCGCCCTCCACGCCGCGCTGCTCAGTGGCCAGCTCGGCGGTGCGGGGGTCCTGCGCGTAGTTGTTGTTGCCGGCCGGCTCGTACAGGTCGGTGAGGGGCAAGTCGCCGTCCACGGTGGAGGGTGCCCAGGTGTTCAGGTAGATGCCCTGCATCTCGCGGCCGCGCACCTTGAGGGTGTGCGCCTGCTGGTCGGCGCCGCGCAGGTCGACCGTGATGCCGACATCCTGCAGGGAGGCCTGGATGGTCTGGGCGACGTCGGCGGAGAGCGGGATGCGCCCGTCGGTCGCGTAGTCGAACGGGATCGGCTCACCGGCATAGCCGGCTGCGGCGAGCAGCTCGCGGGCACGCTCGGGGTCGTAGCCCGGGTCGGTCACGTCTTCGCTGTAGCCCTCCACGGCCGGGGCGAGGGTCGTGGCCGCGGGTTCGGCGAGCCCGGAGAGCAGACCCTCGGTGATGGCTTCCTTGTCGATGGCGAGGCCGATGGCTTCACGGATGCGCGCATCCGTCAGCACGCCGCTGGTGGAGTTGACACCGAGGAAGACGACACCGTTGGAGAGCGCGGAGAACACCTGCGCGGCATCCTGCCCGTCGACCGACTCCACCTGGGTGGGGCCGATCGGGGCCACATCGAGGCTGCCCGAGAGCACGCCGTTGACGCGGGACTCGTCGGAGGAGACCGGCTGCAGCGAGATCGACTCGATCGCCGGCGCCTCACCCCGGTAGTCCTCGTTGCGCACGAGGTCGTAGGAGACACCGGTCTGGATGTTGTCGAACACGTAGGCGCCGGAGCCGATCGGGTCCTGCGCGAACGCGTCGGCGCCCATCTCCTGGTAGGTGTCGGCGGGCACCACGGAGATCAGCGAGGTGGTGCGGGGGAAGGCCGAGAACGGTGCGGCGAGGGTGAATCGCACCGTGAGGTCGTCGACGGCTTCGACCGAGGCGACCGAGCTGAGGTAGGCGAAGTTCTCGCTGGTGGGGTCGCCGAGGATGGTCTGGTAGGAGAAGGCCACGTCCTCCGCGGTGATGGCCTCGCCGTTGCTGGCGGTAACGCCCTCCTGCAGGGTGAAGTCCCACTGGGTGAGGTCGTCGTTGGCGGTCCACTCGGTCGCGAGCTTGGGGGCGAGCTCGCCGTCGGCGGTGATGGTGACGAGCTGGTCGAAGGTGTGGAAGAACACCGACAGCACCACCAGGGCGCCGGACTTGATCGGGTCCATCGAGGTGGGATCGGTGGGGATCGCGGCGACGATGCGGGTGGGGGTGTCGCCAGAGGCGGCGTCGCCACCCTCGTCGAAGCCGCCGGCGCAGCCGGAGAGCAGCAGGGTTCCGGTGGCGGCGAGCGCGCCGACGCTGAGCATCCGGCGGCGGAAGGGGGATGTGGGCATGGGGATCCTCATTTCGGTGGGTGACACAGGGGATGAAGGGTGGCTGTGGGGGTTAGGCGGCGGCCGTGCGCGCCGTGCGGCGCGGGCCGTCGAGGCGCGGTACCGCGGCGAGCAGTTGCCGGGTGAACGGATGCTGCGGGTCGCTGAAGATCTGCGCCGTCGGCGCCTCCTCCACGACCCGGCCATGCTGCATCACGATCACCCGGTCGGCGATGCTGCGCACCACGCCGAGGTCGTGCGAGATAAAGAGGTAGCCCAGGCCGTGCTCGCGCTGCAGGGTGTCGAGCAGCGTGAGCACCTGCGCCTGAATCGACACGTCGAGCGCCGAGACGGGTTCGTCGAGCACCAGCAGCCGGGGCCGCAGGGCCAGGGCGCGGGCGATGCCCACCCGCTGCCGTTGGCCGCCGGAGAGCTGACCGGGCAACCGCTTCGCATAGGACTCGTCAAGTCCGACGTCGGCCAGCAATGTCGCCACCGTGGCGCGGTCATAGACGCGGCGGATGCGCAACGGTTCCGCCACGAGCTCGTGCACGGTCAGGCGCGGGTCGAGCGCCGAGTACGGGTCCTGGAAGACGATCTGGGCGAGCTCGCGCTCCGCGGCCGTGCGGGCCGCGAGCTCGGAACGCACCGGGACTCCCCCGACGATGACGGTGCCCGCCGAGGCGGGTTGGATGCCGAGCACGGCCTTGGCCAGCGACGACTTTCCGCAGCCGGACTCGCCGACCACCGCCACGGTCTCCCCGGCGGCAATGCGCACCGAGACGCCGTCCACGGCTCGCACCGGCGTCTTGCGGCCGGAGACCCGGTAGTCGACGACGATGTTCTCGGCGATCAGCGCATCCGCCTGGCCCGTGCGCACCGCGGGGATGGCTCGTTCCTGCTCGGCGGGCATCGCGGCCATGAGCCGCCGGGTGTAGTCCTCGGTCGGTGCAGCGAGCACCGCGCGGGTGTCGCCGGTCTCCACGACCCGGCCGTGGTGCATGACGGCGAGCCGGTCGCTGTTCTCGGCGACGAGGCCGAGGTCGTGGGTGATCAGCACGAGGGCCGAGCCGGTGCGCTCGCGCACCTCGGCGAGCAGGTCCATCACCTGCGCCTGCACGGTCACGTCGAGTGCGGTGGTGGGCTCATCCGCGATCAGCAGCAGCGGGTCGTGCGCGATGGCCATGGCGATCATGGCGCGTTGCCGCATGCCACCCGACCACTGGTGCGGGCGGGTGGCGGCGCGCTCGGCAGCGTCGCGCACGCCCACCGAGGTGAGCAGTTCGATGGCGCGCTCGCGGGCGGCGCGCCGGCCGAGGCGTGGGGCGTGCACCCGCACGGCTGAGGCCACCTGGGCTCCGACGGCGCGCAGCGGGTCGAGGGAGGACATCGGGTCTTGGAAGACCATGGCGGCGGTGCGTCCGCGCAGGGCGCGGAGCTCGCGCTCGCCCGCCCAGACATCCGCCTCGACATCGACGAGCACGCGGTCGTCGAGCACGATGCGGCCGGCGGTGACGCGGGTGCCCACGGGCAGCAGGCCGAGGGCGGCGAGCACGGTGAGGCTCTTGCCCGAGCCCGACTCCCCCACCACGCCGAGGGATTCGCCGCGGTCGACCCGCAGGGAGACGCCGTCGACGAGGGTGCGCGGGTTCTCGCCGTCGGTCTCGACGCGTAGGTTCTCGATAGATAGAACGGTGCTCATCGCATTCCTCCCTTTCGCAGCAGGCCGCCGCGGGTCTCGGCTGTGAACTGCTGGCTCAGAAACTGCACGCCGCCGACGGCGAGCAGCATCACCACGCCGGGCAGCAGCGCCAGCCACGGGTCGCCGGCCAGGTGCCGCTGACCGTCGAAGATCATCGAGCCCCAGCTGGGAACGGGAGGCTGCACGCCCAGGCCGAGGTACTCAAGTGATGACGTGATGAGCACGATCGTGGCGACGTCGGTCGCCGCGATGATGAGGGTGTGCGGCCACACATTGGGCAGGATGTGCCGGGTGAGCACCCACACGGAGTCGGCGCCCTGGGTGAGTGGGGAGACCACGAAGTCCTGGCGGCGGAGGGTCGCGGCGATGTTGCGGGTGACCCGGGCGTAGCCGACCCACCACGTGCAGCCCAGCACCAGAATGGTCAGGCCGGCGCTGGGTCGCAGCACCGCGCAGATGGCGATGAGCAGCAGCACGACGGGCATCGCCAGGGTCACGTTGCTCACCAGGGTGATGAACGCCTCGAATCGGCCACCGTAATACCCGGCGAGAATGCCCAGGATGCTGCCGAGCACCGCGTTCATGATCACGATCAGCACGGTCATGCCCAGGGTCACGGCCGAGGCGAGCGCGAGGCGGCTGAGCAGGTCACGGCCGAGCGCATCGGTGCCGAGCGGATGTGCCGGGTCGGCGAGAGGCGGCAGCAGGGCCGCGCGCAGGTCTTGGCCCATCGGGTCGTAGCCGGGCAGCAGCGGCACGATGGCGGTGAGCAGCAGCACCGTGCCGAGCATCACAGCGCCGACGATGGCGCCGGGGCGTGGCCGCCAGCGTCGCACGACGGGGGTCGGTGCCAGGGTGAGTGAGGTGGTCATGCGGCCGCCGTCCGGGTGTCGATGCGGCGCACGAGTACGTCGACCGCGGTGTTGACGATCACGAAGGCGAGGGCCACGAAGACCAGGCCCGCCTGCACGATCGGGAAGTCACGCTGGCTGACCGCGTCGGTCAGTAGCTTGCCGAGGCCGGGCCAGGCGAACACCACCTCGACGACGACGGTGCCGCCGAGCAGCCCGCCCAGGTTGAGGCCGGCCATGCCGAGCACCGGCACGATCGCGTTGGGCAGCATCCGGGTGAACAGCACCGTGGAGCGACGTTGGCCCTGGGCGATGGCGGTGCGCACGAAGTCCTGCCCGGCCTGCTCGCTGAGCGCGGCATCCAGCAGGCGCAGGTACATGACGAACTGGCCGGTGGCCAGGGTGATCACCGGCAGCACCAGGCTGGCGTAGCTCGTGCGGCCCAGCGACGGGAGGGCGCCGAGCAGAACCGAGAACACGAGCACCAGCAGCAGGGCGAAGAAGAAGTCGGGCACCGACTGGCGCAGGGCGCCGGCCCAACCGACGATCGCCCGCAACACGCGGCTGCCGGAGAGCTGGATGGTCAGCGCCGCGACGAGAGCGAGGGCGAGGCCGATGAGGAAGGCCCAGAAGGCGAGCTCGATGGTGGCGGGCACCCGCTCGAGAACCAGGCCGAGCGCGGATTCGCGCAGCCGGTAGGAGTCGCCGAAGTCGCCGGTCACCAGGCCGACGAGGGTGTCGAGGTACTGCACGAGCAGGGGGCGGTCGAAGCCGAGCGCGGAATTGAGCGCTTCGACATCGGCCTGGGTCGCATTGTCGGGCAGGAGCAGCGCACCGGGTTCGCCGGTGGCGCGGCCGAGCACGAAGGCGATGGTCACCACGGCGAGCACTGTGGCGACGGCGAGGGCCAATCGGCGGGCGATGAATGTGAGCACGTCATCGACGCTAGGTGACCGTCTGCCCGGAACGACCCGGTGTAACACGCTCGTCACATACTTCTTACGTCAGCGTCACTTTCGCATACCAAATAGCGCTTTATTCGGCTTTTGTTGCTTGCTGGATGCTGTCTGGTATGCCAAATGGCGGGTTGTGGACGTGTCAGAATGGTGTCCATGAGCCTCGAACAGACCCCAGCGCGTATCGCCAACGTGCTGCGCGAACAGATCATCACGGGCGAGCTGAGCATGGGGTCCAAGCTCAATGAGCGTGAGATCGCCGAGCGCCTGCAGGTGTCCCGCATTCCCGTGCGGGAGGCGCTGCCGATTCTCGAATCGGAGGGGTTCATCAGCTCGCAGCCGCGGCGCGGGGCGGTCGTTCACGCGCTCACTCTCACGGATGCCGCCGAGCTGTTTGATCTGCGCCGCCAGCTTGAACCGATGGCGTCGGCGTTTGCCGCCCGGCGGGCCGCTGCGGGCGCTGACGTCGCGCCGATGCTCGAGGCGCTGCGCACCGCCCGCGGCGCGATCGCTCCGGTCTCCTCGACGCTGCACACCGTCGCCGAGGTCGCTCCGCCGTCGACCCGCAACTCCGACCTGCACGAGGAGATCATCAACTTGGCCGATCACGCCCTGCTGCACCGGGTGACGAAGCTCATGAGCGGGCGGGTGCGGTGGCTGTTCCGACTCACCCCCCAGCGCGACACGACCGCGATGTGGGTGGAACACCGTGAGATCGTCGACGCCATCGTCGCCGGCCAGGCCGACGTCGCCGAACTCCTCACCGCGGCCCACGTGGAGCGGGGCCGCTTCGAGTCGATGCCACTGCTGGCCGAGCTGCTGCCCTCCGCCGCGCCGGCGGCGCTGCGCAGGCGGCGCAAGGCGAGCTAGGGACGCGACGGAGGCCGCGCCCACCGGCGCGTCAGGGCGCAACGGGTATCAATTGGCCAGGCTGTCCAGCCAGGTGCTGCGCAGCCGGAGCGCTCGCTCCATGCTGCCGAGCGCGGTGCCGACGCCAAGCGAGATATTCGCCCAGAGCGGCAGCCGCAGCGGTGGCTCGAGCTCACCGAAGGCCTCCCGAACGGGCGGGATCTGCGAGATCGGATCGATCAGCTGCAGCAGTCCCAGCGTGACGCCGACGAGCACCAGGATCGTCGCGACGACCGCGATGCTCCGGCTGAGGCCGGGCCGCGTTCGCTCCAGTCGCGCCCGGCGCCCTTCGGCCGAGGCCGGGTGCGGGGTCAGCACCCGCTCCGACCCGTCGGGGGCCACGTAGTGGCACCGCTTCATGCCGAAACCGCCGGCGGCCACCTCGATCGCTCCCCCGTCGAGGGGGAAGCGCGCCGGCAGCTTCGACACCGCGTGCTGCAGCCCGTCACGGTACAACCGGGCCCGCACCTCGCCATCATGACCATCGCCCCAGTGGCGAACGTCGACGGCATAGTGCGCATCCGGTGCATCGAGGAGAAACACGGAGCGGCTGAGCTGCTGCCACCAGCGGAACCGGGGCAACGGCCGGCCGTCTCCGGGTCGAGCGCGTCGCTCCGCTCGCCGCTGACGCCATCCCTGTGTCATCCGCTGTCCTTCCACCATCCGGCATTAGCACACTGTGTTAGTGCAACGAATGCCACGCTAGCACAGTGTGCTAGTAGGCTGACCACGGAGGCACACGTGACAACGGACGACAGCGGCGCGCAGGGTACACGGGACAGGATTCTGATTGCGGCGGCGGCCATGCTCGGCGAGAACCCGACCGCCAGGTTGAGTGTGCGCGCCGTGGCATCCCGGGCCGGCGTGAGCACGGGGTCGCTGCGCCACTTCTTTCCGACCCAGCAGGCGCTGATCGACACCGTCGTCGCCGGCATCTACGAGATCGCCGCCACCGGCGATCCCATCCGCGACACGACGAGGCCTGCAGCCGAGCGCCTGATCGCCTGCCTGCAGCAGATCCTCGGCCACGTCGGCACCGGCGAGCAGGCACGAGAAATGTGGCGTGGACTCAATCGGGCCTATTTCGAGCCCGGGACCTCGGCCGGTGACGCCGACACCTATCTCGCGCTGGAGCGCGGTGGCCGGCATCGCATCGAGCAGTGGCTGCGGACGCTGAGCGAGGAGGGCGCCCTGGTCGCGCAGGACGTCGAGGGACCCGCGCGTTTTCTGAGCACCGTCCTCAACGGCCTGTCCATTGAGCGCGCGCTGCCCGCGGACGGGCCCAGGGCGGCGTTCGAGCAGGAGACGTTGCGCCTTGCCGTTGCGGCCGTGCTGGCGCCGCCACCCCAGGCGTAGCCCCCGCGGCGGCACCGCCGTAGCCCCGGGTGGAGGCGACAAACGATCTCGGCAGGGCCGCTGCTAGGGTTCCGGACATGACGATCCCCGGCGCAGACCACCCTCAGGAAGTCGTCGACGAGGCGGCCCTCCCCCGCCCGCTCAACCCCTGGGTCTGGCTGGGCCTGTTGCTGTGGCTGCCCGCGATCCTCTGCGGTGTGGCGATCGCCTGGTGCGGGGTCGCCACCGCGGGCCGGGCCGCTGCGGCCATCACCGCCATTGCGGTCGTGGTGGTGGGGCCCGCCTTCGCAACGGCGGTGTCTGCGGCCGCGGGAACCCGGATGCTGGCCCGCAACCCCGACGAGATGATCGACTACGCAGCGGCGGTGTTCCGGCAGGTGCTGCTCACTCCCCACCTCACCCTGCGCCCGCTCATCGGCACCGTTGTCGTGGCGCTTCTGGGGCTCGCACTCGTGGCCGTCCGCCAGCGAGTCCGCCGGTCCGCCGTCCCGGCGCCGTAGGGCACGCACCCGGTCGACGCACCGGTTTGCAAGGAGATAGTGCGTTTAGAAGGACAAAAATCCGCGCGGAGTCCTATTTTGCGACCGTTGTCCTCCTCAACGTGCGTGCGCGCCCGCGGCCGCAACGAACCGTCATCTCCGTGCGGGCGGGGGCGCCGCTCACCTAGTGTCCTGTGCATGAGCACCCTTACCACCTCCCCCGTTGCCGCCGTCGATTATGCCGACCTGGCCGCGCGTTTCCGGCCGATTTTTGCTCGGATCGCCACCGGCGCATCCGCTCGAGAGCAGGATCACCAACTGCCCTACGACCAGATCAGGGAGCTCACGGCCGCCGGATTCGGCGCCCTGCGGGTGCCCGTGGCCGACGGCGGCCTGGGCGCCAGCCTGCCGCAGCTGTTTCGGTTGCTCACTGAGCTGGCCGCGGCGGACTCGAACATCGCTCAGGCGTTGCGCGGCCACTTCGCCTTCGTCGAAGACCGCCTCGTGGCATCCGGGGCGCAGCGCGACGCCTGGCTGGCCCGATTCGTGCGCGGCGAGATCGTGGGCAATTCCTGGACCGAGGTGGGCACCGTCACCGTGGGCGACGTCATCACCCGGGTGCGGCCGTCGCCGACCGGCGGGCTGGTCGTGAACGGCACCAAGTTCTACTCCACCGGCAGCATCTTCGCCGATTGGATCGACACCTTCGCCCAGGTGGGCGACACCGGCCAGAACGTGATCGCCGTGGTGAACGCGCACCAGAGCGGCGTCACGCACAGCGACGACTGGGATGGCTTCGGCCAGCGCACCACCGGCAGCGGAACCAGCACCTTCGTGGATGCCGTGGTGGCCGAGGAGAACGTGATCGACTTCGACACTCGGTTCAAATACCAGACCGCGTTCTATCAGGCGGTTCTGCTGGCGGTGCTGGCCGGCACGGTGCGCGCCGCCGAACTGGAGATCGCGGCCGAGGTGAAGGCCCGCACTCGTATCTTCTCGCACGGCAACGCGCAGTCCTTCGCTGCCGACCCGCAGATTCTGCAGGTGGTGGGCGAGGTATCGGCGCAGGCCTTCGCCGCCGAGGCGATCGTGGAGAAGGCGGCCTGGGCCCTGCAAGGGGCATACGAGGGCGCGTTCCTGGGCGATTCGGTCGAGGAAGAACGGCTCAATGACCTGGCCGAGCTGGCAACGGCGCAGGCCCAGGTGGTGCTGGTGTCGCTGGCTACCCGGGCCACCTCCGACATCTTCGACGCACTGGCGGCGTCGGGGGTGTCCACGTCGAAGAACCTCGACCGGCACTGGCGCAACGCCCGCACCGCGGCCAGCCACAACCCGTGGGTGTTCAAGGCGCGCATCGTGGGCGACTACGCGGTGAACGGCACGCCGCCCACCCGGATCTGGTCGATCGGCGCGGCGCCGAAGTAACCGGCCGTTCGGGCGTGGGCGGGCCGGATGCCGTCAGCCCGCGTCGGGGCCGCCCTCTGCGGCCGCTCGGCCGCGGGCTCCGTGCTCGGGTGCACTCCGACCGGCCGATACGCGAGCTGCGCGGGTCACGCGCCGCTTCGCGGGTGGCGCGCAGGGTGCGAATCGGCGGCTGACCCGCGCAACGCGACATACGCATCCGTGATTCTCGCGGGGCGAAACCGCCCGCGATCGCGTCACTGCGCCTCCTCTGGGCGACCGCGCCCTCTATAGCGGGCGCGGTCGCCCGCACGAGGTGCGGCGAACGCGCGGGTCACCCCGCGTGCACGTCGAAGACCCCGACCGGGGCGGATGCGTGCGCCGCGGCAGCGGCGGTAGGCACGTCGGCGGGAAAGAGCGTCGGGCCGCGCACGACCTGGCGCGCGGTGGGGCGGATTGCTACGAGGCCGTGCCTGGCCAGGTGCTGCTCGAAGGCCAGAAGGTGCAGGTAGCCGGCGGCCGCCTCGTCCACCGGTGTCTGCAGGCCGGCGGATGCGGCGGTGAAGGTGACCTCGAGGCGCGCCGGCAGAGTGCCACTCACCGCAGTGACGGTGCTGCCGGTGTTCGCCAGAACGTGCGCCTCGATACGGGCAAGCGCGGCTCGGTCGAGCGGCGGCACGCCGGCAACGTCGGGGGCGGTCGCACCGGCGCGGTCAGGGGCGGGCATGCCAGCCGACCCGGGGGCGGTCGCACCGGCGCGGGCGAGGAGCATCTGGTTGCCGGCGTTCCTCACGCCGGTGTCGGGCACCGCGCTCCAGCAGACGGCCGCCGGGCCGGCCCCGAGGGCGCTCAGCGCCTCGTGCATGGCCCGCTCGATGGCGGGCAGGTCTGCCGCGAGGCCGGTGAAGGCCTCGATACGGTCCTCGGCATCCGTGGGGATATCGAGGTCGATGATGACGCCGACCCAGTCGACGGCGGGGGCCGGGGTGCTGTGCGCCGTGAAGTCGGCGGCGTCGAAGGTACTGACTTTTTCGGCGACGGCCAGGGAGAAGTCCTCGACGTGCCGGCGCATCGCCACGGTGTCGCGCCAGCGGGCGAAGTCGAAATCGGCGGCCGCGCCCAGTTCGGAAAGCGGCACCTGCGCGCGCCGGAGCAGATCGACCGTTGCGCCGTGCTGGAGCTGCGCCCTGGAGTAATACCGGTAGCCCGAGGCGGGATCGACCCAGGCCGGCACCACGATGCCGCGGTCGGCATACAGGCGGAGTGCCTTGGCAGTGAGGCCGGTGAGCGCCTGGAAATCGCCGGCGGTGAGATCGTCGGTCATCGTGCTCCTGTCGAGGGGTATTCGAGGTGTAGCGGTGTCCCACCATCATGGGCGTCGCCCCAGGGGCGAGGTCAAACCGGCGGCGCATCCGATGTATCGCGGGCGGCGCGCGGCGGCTAGCATCGGGGCATGGCCGCTCCCAAGACCCGCCCCACCGACCAAGACGTCACCGCCTTCCTCGACGCGGTGGAGAGTCCGCGCCGGCGTGAGGAAGGGCACCGGCTGCGCGAGATCATGGAGCGCGTGACCCAGCAGCCTGCCGTGATGTGGGGTCCGACGATGGTGGGTTTCGGTTCGACCCCGCACACGAACACCCTCGGCACCAACAACTGGTTCGACGTGGGGTTCTCGCCCCGCAAGGGCGCCATGACGATCTACGGCGTGCACAACGCCGGCGAGCCGGACAACCCGCTGCTCGCCGAGCTGGGGCCGCACACCACGGGAGCCTCATGTCTCTACGTGAAACGGCTCGACGACATCGACCTGGCCCTGCTCGAACGCCTCATCAGCGATGCCTGGAAGGCCGCGCACAGCTGACCGGACGGAGCTTTCGACGCGCGCTCGTGACCCGGCTTTTCTCCATCCGCGCCCTGTTAGGATCTCCACTTGCCGGTGCCGCCACGAGGGCGCTTCGCACCCGCTGATCAGAGAGGCACTGCGCATGCAGATCCCCCAGTCCCGAGGTCCCGTCAGCGCCGCATTGATCGACCTTCTCCGCTCCTCCGACTCCGACAGCAGCACCGAGGCCGCCCTCGCCGCCGCCCTGCACGAGCGCACCGCCGTGGCGCTCGCCACCACCGACGACCTGCTGCTCGACGACGATCTGCAGACCGCGCTGTTCATGGCCTACGAACTCCGCTACAGCGGCCTCGACGGCGTCGATGACGCCTGGGAGTGGCACCCCGATGTGCTGTCCTTCTGCGCCGACGTGGAAGTCGACTTCGAGATTGCGCTGCGGGAGCGCGCATCCGTGCCCGAACTGCCCGAACCCGGCGTGGAGAACGTGGCCACCGCGCTGTTCGAGTTCACCGGCGCCGACAGCGGCCCGAGCGTCTCGCGCTACCTGGCCAAGAAAGCCACCGACGAGCAGGCCCGGGAGTTTCTCATTCTGCGCTCGATCTACCAGCTCAAGGAAGCCGACCCGCACACCTGGGCGATCCCCCGCATCCGCAGCCGTGCCAAGGCCGCGCTCGTCGAGATTCAGGCCGACGAGTACGGCGGCGGCCGGTTCGACCGCATGCACTCCGAGCTGTTCGCCCGCACGATGCGCGGCGTTGGCCTGGACGCGAGCTACGGCCACTACATCGACCAGGTACCCGCGATCACACTGACCTCGAGCAACATGATGACCATGTTCGGCACCCATCGGCGCCTGCGCGGCGCGATTGCCGGCCACCTCGCCGCATTCGAGATGACATCGTCGCAGCCCAACCGGCTCTACGGCAACGGCTTCCGGCGGCTCGGCTATGACAAGAACGTCACCTACTACTTCGACGAGCACGTTGAAGCGGATGCCGTACACGAGCAGATCGCGGCCCGCGACCTGGCCGGTTCACTGGCCACCGACGAGCCCGAGCTTCTCGAGGACGTGTTCTTCGGTGCCGCCGCCGGGCTGTTCATCGACGGCCTGGCCGGCCACCAGCAGATCGACGCTTGGACGGCGGGCGTGTCAGCGCTGCGCACCCCGGCGACCGCGGGCCTGCCCGCGTGAGCGATCAGGACGCCCTGGCGCAGGCCCTGGCCGTGGCCGAGGCCCAAGCGGCCGAGGCGGAGGCCGAGCTTCGTGCGGCGCCGGCATCCGCGGGTCGCGGCCATGCGCCGGGTGCGGCGGATGCGCTGGTGAGCATCACCGCCTACCCGAACGGCCCACTGTTGGTGCGGGGTCCGTTCGAGATCCTCACCCCCGACGGCACGGTCATCCCGCCGGGCCGCAAGACTGTGGCGCTCTGCCGCTGCGGGGTCTCGACCCTCAAGCCGTTCTGCGACGGCAGCCACAAGGCCGTCCGGTTCCGCACCGAGGCCGAGCCGCCCGACAACGCGCCGCCCGCGCTGGACTAACGCAGCGCCCGCACTGGACTAGCGCGCCGCCCGTACTGGACTAACGGGGCGCACCAGTTCGGCGCGCCCGCATCCGGTTCGCGGCGCGGCAGCCGCGACCCGCGCCTCGACACCGCGCGATTGTTCTACTAACATTGCAAACATGTTGTTTCGTGTGGACCCAGCCTCGACGGTGTCGATTGCCGAGCAGCTCGCCGTTCAGGTGCGAGCCGGCGTCGCGGATGGCTCACTCGCGCCCGGCACTCGACTGCCGCCGGCACGCGAGCTGGCCAGTGCCCTCGACATCAACATGCACACCGTGCTGCGCGCCTACGCGCAGCTGCGCGATGACGGGCTTCTCGAGATGCGCCAGGGCCGCGGCGCATCCGTGCGGGCGGATGCCGGCGCCGGCACCGTGCGCCTCATTGAACTCGCCGACGCCCTACTGGCCGAGGCTCGCAAGCTGGGCGTCAGCGTGCCCGACGTCGTCACCCTGATCCACACGAGAGGTTGAACCATGCCGCACCCGACTACAGCCGAGATCGACATCCCGCTCACCCCGCGCAGCACCGTGCGGGAGCGCTTCGCCGCCGCCACGCTCTGGCTGCCTGCTCTGGCCATCTCGGTGACAGCCACCCTCTGGTACGACAGCCTGCCGGCCGTGCTGCCCAAGCAGTGGAACGGTAGCGAGGTCACCTCCACCGCGGGCACCGAAGTGATGATCGGCGTCACCGGCAGCATCGCTCTCGTCGGCGCGATCGTGGGACTCGTGGCCCTCTCGGACGCCGCGGCCGAGATTCGCCGGGTGTTACTGCTCGCCGCCGGCTTCGCCGCGGGCCTGGCCGCGAGCACCTGGCTGGTGATCGCCGGCCTGGTGCTGGTGACGGGGTCGCCCGAGCCGGCAGCAGGGGCCTGGCCGGTGCTGGCGGTCGTGGGTTCCGGCTACGGATTGATTCCCTTCGCGCTGTCGCCGCGGCGAGCGCAGAGCAGCCGCATCGACGCATCCGCCCCCGCCGCAACGGTGCCGCTCGGCGCCACCGAGACAGGCGCCTGGTTCACCACCGTGACGGTGCCGGTCTTCGTCTGGGTGGCGACCCTTGCAGCCCTCGGCGCGGTGGCACTCGGCGTCTTCAGCGTCGTCGAGGGCGGCGCCGGCGCCTCCGCGGTCATCACGCTGGCCCTGGTGACGGTCATCAGCCTCACCTTCGCGCGGCTGCGAGTGAGCGTAGACCGCCGCGGGTTGCGTGTGGTCTCGAGCCTGCTGCGGTTCCCGCTCAAGCAGATCCCGCTCGATCAGATCGCATCGGCACGAGCCGAGACCATCCGGCCGATGGATTGGGGCGGTTGGGGTTATCGGATCCTGCCCGGGCGTTCGGCGATTGTGCTCAGCGGCGGGCAGGGCATCGCCGTCACGCGTCGGAACGGCACCGAGTTCGTCGTGACCGTTCCGGCTGCCGAGCTTCCGGCCGCGCTTCTCTCGACGCTCGCGGCGCGGTAGCAGTGGCCGCATGACTTCGTAAAAACTTGCAAAATTGCCCTGTGGATAAGTTGAGGAATCATCACATATCTGCTCGAATCGTGGCAGAATGGGGGTATGGACGACGAGCTGAACGGCAGTTCCACAGCTTCCACAGGTGCGACGGGCAAGCCTCCCGTTCCACCAATTTCACCCGACTGGAACACCAGCCTGGCGGCCCCCGCCCGGCTGAATGCCCCCAGCCTAGGAGCGACCACCGACAGCGCCGCAGGTGCGGCGAGCAGCCCTCGTCGTTCACGCCCAGCGTGGAGAGATCCGGCCGACCTGCCGGCCGTGCAGAACGCGCGCACCGGTGCCCTCGGTGAGAAACTACGGGCCATCGACGAGGCACGCCGCATCTTCATCGCCGCTCTGGGCTCGGTCGACACCGTTGGGCTCACCGACCCCGAGATCGTCGCCCTCACGCAGGCCGTCGAGGCCGCCGGGCGCCCGGTGGATGCGGCCAGGGTCGCCGCCGCCGCCGTCATTGCCGATCGCGCCAGACCTGGTCTCGGCAACGCGTCCATCGCCTGGCGGCTGGGAGCAGCGACACCCTCCGAACTACTCACCCGCCTGACCAATGCCTCGGCGTGGGAGATGAACCGCCGGGTCAAGCTCGGCGAGAAGATCACACCCCGGGTTCTCGGTGCAAGCCGGCTCGAGCCCGTGTTCCCCATTGTCGCGGCGGCCCTTGCCGCCGGAGAGCTGGGCCTGGACTCGGCGGGAAACATCGTGAGCGCCCTATCGGACTACAAGGTCCACGGTCGGTACGACGCCGATCCCGTGGCGGTCGACGGGGCGGAGGCCGCCCTGGTGCAGAACGCGACAGGGTCGGTCTTCGGGCGGTCGAAGGGACACGACACCGACGGTGACACCGCCGCTGACCCCGAGACCGAGACCGAGACCGAGACCGAGACCGATCCTTCCTCGGGACCCGTCTGCCGACTCGGTGACTCTGACGGCTTCACCTTCCCGGCCGACCTGGTCAGGGGCCAGGGCATGGAGTGGCGGGCATTCCTGAACCCGGACGGGGCCGCTCCCAACGATGCCACCTCCGAGGCCAAGTCCACCTTCTCCTTCGGCCGGGTCAGCAACGGCCTCTACCCGCTGCGCGGAGCGGTCACCCCCGAGCTCAAGGGCATCATCTCCGGGGTCTTCAACACCTACCTCTCGGCCCGCTCGCAGCCCTCCTTCCCCTCGGCAGAGGAACAGGCCCGCATCGACGCCGGCGAGCTCGTGCCCGGCGACGCCCTCGACGAGCGGTCCGGCGCGCAGAAGCGGGCCGACATCATCCGTGGCGTGTTCACCCAGGTGGCGCAGGACCCAACCACACCCACCATGGCGGGCATGCCGCCCACGGTGATGGTGCACGTGAATGCGCGCGACCTGCTCACCAAGAACGGGGTCAATCTCAGCGGGGTCGGCTGGATCGACGGGGTGGACGCCCCGATATCGATGCGCACCATCACCCAGATGATTGACAATGGCGGCATGCAGCCGGTGTACATCGGCACCAACGGTGCAGTTCTCGGCCTCGGCAGCACCTGTCGCCGGTTCAGCCCGGTGCAGCGCAAGGCGATCACTGCCAGAGACGGTGGCTGCGTGATCGATGGTTGCGAATGCCCACCGCAGTGGACCGAAGTGCACCATGTCATCCCCTGGCAATACGGCGGCAAGACCGAGATCACCAACGGGGTGCTGCTCTGCTGGTACCACCACCGCACCATCGACACGTCGGGGTGGCAGATCCGCATGCTGAACGGGATGCCTCAGGTCAAGGGGCCACCCTGGCTGGATCCGGAGCAGAAGTGGCGCACGCCCAAGCGGCATCGGGCCAGCCGAGCGGCGTGATCACGGCAGCCGTGTGATGGGGCGGCGTGATCGTGGGGGGGCGGTGGTCAAGTTGCCAGGTTGCCAGGCGGTCAGGCGGTCAGGCGGTCAGGCGGTCAGGCGGCGCAGTTCGTCGGCCATCGCACGGGCGAAGACCATGCCCGGCACATTCGCCGCATCGAAGTGGATGCTGCACGAGAGTCGGCCGGCGTGGGAAACCGCCGCGACACCGAGGCGCACATTGGCGGCGATGACGCCGACCGGCCAGATGGCGTCCACCGCCGCTCCGGCGAGGTGCAGCCGGTGAGCAGGACCGGGAACATTGGTCACGAAGCCGGCCACGAGGTGCTGCCGTCGGGCGAGCCGATCCATGATCGTCGCTCCCAGCGGGCCGCGCATCAGCTCCAGGGTGCCCTGTTCACGGGCTTCGACCTTCTCGGCCCGGGTCTGCTCGGCGATCGCGCTCAGCCTGTCGTCGGCTATGGACAGATCCAGAGGCAGCCGCACGAGCATCACGCCCACCTGGTTGCCCGATGTTCCGCGGCGCCGCAGCGCCACCGGAACGGAGACCGGCAGCCGCGCAGGCAGGGGCTCACCGACCGCCATCAGGGCGGCACGGTAGCCCGCCGCCACACTCGCCAGCAGAGCGTCGTTCACGGTGGAACCCCGTGCATGCGCACGCGTCTCGAGGGCGGCGAGGTCGGCATCGACGAAGGCCACGCCCCGGCTCGCACTGCGCGGGCCGAGCAGCACGGTCGGAGCCACCCCGCGGCCGGTGAGCGTGAGTCGCGTGCGACGCAGGCCGATGCGGAGGGTGCGGAGCAGGTGCCGACGGCGCGGTGGGGCCGGTGGGGCGGTCGGCGGGAAGTCTGCTGCCGGCGGGGTCGGATCGAAGAGCTGCTGGGCGATGGCCACGGCCGCCATGCCGTCGGCGACCGCGTGGTGGATGCGCAGCACGAAGCCGACCCAGCGGGCCTGCGCATCCGGCACCACCAGCAGCTCCCACAGCGGGCGATCCCGAGGTACCGGCACACCCATCAACTCTGCGCAGAACCGCTCCAGACCCGCCTGGCCGTCGACGGCGGCCAGACGCTGCGGATGGCTCATGCCGACAGGGTAATCCGGCGCGTCGGCACGGGCACGGCGCGCAGCAGTGAGGACTACTCACTGGTAGGTTCAAGCTACGTGTCGGCTACACCACCCCCAGGGGTTCACCCGCCGTGAACACACGGTGAGGGAACTCGGTCAGATGAACACAGTCGGGGAATGGTCAACGCCCGTCACACCCGCTCGTATCGGGCTGCGCCAGGCGCTGCCGACACTGCTGCGCCGGCCGGACGGCATCCTGCAGGGCACCCGCTGGCTGTTCACCTGGCTGGCGATGTTGTCTCTGCTGTTCACCCTGCCCGCGGTGTTCGTCGTGCCAGAGGTGCACCCGTTCGTCCTGCTGCTCGGCACCGTTGCCGCGCTCACACTGTGGGCCTCGCACATCTACGGCTACCTGCGCCAGCGGGTGCCGTTCGGCCTGGAGATTCTCGACGCCGTCGCGCTCACCGCGCTCGCGGTCGCCTGCGCCACCCCCTCGGCCGTGGCACCGCTGCTCTTCGCCTGCGCCTGGGTGCGCACCCTGTACGGCTCGCGCTGGCGATCGACGGCACGCGGCGTGCTCTACACCGCCGCGTACCTCACCGCCGCGGCACTCTGGCCGCTGGTTCCCGAGCACACCACGGCGCCCACATGGGTGCAACAGATCGGTGTCGTGTCGATCATGGCCCTCACCATCACGGTATCCGCACAACTGCGCATCGGGCTGCAGGCCCACGACTGGGCCATCGAACGGGACCGAGCGCTCACCAAGACCGGCGCGAAACTGCTCGGCCTCACCGACCCGGATCGCATCCGTGGCCTGGCCTGGACCACCGCCAACGAACTCGGCTCCACCACCCCAGGGCTCCGGGTGCTCAAGGCCTCCCGCGACGGCGACGTGCTGCGAATCGGCGCCAGTACCGGGCAGTTCGCGACCCTGCCCGTCACCGTGCCCGGATCCGTGGTGAACTGCACCGGCGCGGTGGACGACGCCAGGGTCGCCGATGACGCTCCACTCAACGACGCCGTCGGCACCGCCCTCAAGTGGGAGTGCGTTCCCCTCACCGAAGAAGAGGATGACGCCTGGCTGCTGATCGGTGCCCCCCGGCGCATCCCCGAGGGCACCCTGCTGTCGGTGCGCGGCCTCGTGAACCAGGTGAACCTGGCGCTGCGCAACAGTGACGCACACCGCCAGCTCACGGCGCAGGCCGAGAGCGACCCGCTCACTGGCCTCGACAACCGAGCCACCTTCACCACCAAGCTCGCCACCGCGCTCGACGAACAGGGCGCAGAGGGCGGCCTGCACGTGCTGTTCCTCGACCTGGACGACTTCAAGGACGTCAACGACCAGCTCGGCCACCACGCCGGCGACGCCGTGCTCACCGAGGTCGCCGCCCGGCTGCAGCACAGCATCCGCCCGCAGGACGTCTGCGCGCGGCTCGGCGGCGACGAGTTCGCGGTCGTGCTCACCGGCACGACGGATGACGACGCGCTCGCGATCGGGCAACGGATGGTGGGGTCGCTGGCCGCCCCGATCACGTTCGACGGGCGCCCCGTGCTGGTGAACGCCAGCGTGGGCGTGGCCTCGGCCCGCCCCGGCATCGACCTTGACGCGCTCGTGCACCAGGCCGACGTGGCGATGTACGCCGCGAAGGCGAACGGCAAGGGCCGGGTGCGGGCGTTCACGGTGGGGCTGCTGCAGGGCGAACCGCCGCTGGTCACCTTCGAACGACAGGTGGCCAGGGCCGCCGGCAACGCCGAGCTCGTGGTGCACTACCAGCCGGTCGTGTCGCTGACCGACCTGCGCTGCACCGGCGCGGAGGCTCTCGTGCGCTGGCAGCATCCGGAGCGCGGGCTGTTGCAGCCGGAGGAATTCGTGGCGTTGGCCGAGACGTCCGGGGCCATCGTGGGCATCGGCGCGTTCGTGCTGCGCCGGGCCTGCGCGGATGCGATGACCTGGCCGGAGGTGCACCCCGGTGTGCCGATGACGGTGCAGGTGAACGTCTCCGCCCGAGAGCTGGACAGCGACAACTTCGTGGCCTCCGTGCTCTGGTGCCTGGCCGACAGCGGCCTGCCGGCCGACCGGCTGGTGCTCGAGCTCACCGAGACCGTGATGCTCGAATCGGCGGCGGCGGTGGGGCGGTTGAAGACCCTCGCCGGCCACGGCATCCACATCGCCATCGACGACTTCGGCACCGGTTACGCCTCGCTGTCGACCCTGCGGATGCTGCCGATCACGGTGGTCAAGCTCGATTCCAGTTTTGTGGTCGGGGCGCTGGCCAACGCGGTGGACCGCAGCGTGGTGGAGGCCATCGTGCAGATGAGCGCGAAGCTCGGCATCACCACCATCGCGGAGGGGGTGGAACGGCCAGACCACCAGGAGCAGATGGCCGAGATCGGCGCCGACTCTGCACAGGGACACCTGTACTCGCGGGCCCTGCCGCTGGACCAGCTGCTGGAGTGGCTGAACCTGGCCGAGCGGGCCGGTTAACCCAGCACCTCGTAGCTGGACTGCACAAAGCCGGCACCGAGCTCCCGGGTGCCGATGTGCCGCAGGTGCACGTCGCCGGAGAGCGGGCCGAACAGGGGAATACCAGAGCCCAGCAGCACCGGCGCCCTAGTGATGGTGATCTCGCGGATCAACCCGGCCCGCAGAAAGCTCTGGATGGTGCGCCCGCCGTCGACGTAGACCCGGCGACGGCCCTCCGCGATGAGGGCGTCGATCACATCCCCGAGGGTGGCGTGCATGGTGGTGTCCGGCCGGCTCTCGCCGGCGTCGCTGCGCAGCAGGGTGCGGCTGAGTACGAACACCCGTTTGCCCTGGTATGGCCACTCCGGGAACATGCTCACGGTGTCGAAGGTGCCGCGGCCGAGCACCATGGCATCGACGCTGGCGAAGAACTCGTCGTACCCGGTCTCGCCCAACGCGTCGCCGGCGGCGGTGAGCCACTCAAAATCACCGTTCTCCCTGGCGATGAAGCCATCCAGGCTGGTGCCGACGAACACGCAGCCGACCAGGGCGGCGCGGGAGCGGGCCGGGTCAGGATTCGTGGTCATGCCAGCACGGTAGCAGCGGCCTCGGACAACGGCTATCCCGCTGGTGCGAAGGGGAGGTGGGCATGCCCGGGGTCGACTATGGTGCCTCGATCAGTTGCGGCACGTTCATCACGCCGTTGGCCGCGGATCCCCCGGCCACGGTCGACCTGATACCTGGACCCTGCTGTCGTGGGTGGGGGCGCACACCGAACGGGTGCAGCTGGCCGGCAACGTGCACAACATCCCGCTGCGGCCGCCGGCCGTGCTCGCCAGATCGGCCGCATCGCTGGACCGGCTGACAAACGGGCGGATGGCGCTGGGCCTGGGCACCGGCGGGTTCTGAGACGCCCTCGTCGCCATGGGCGCGGACCGGCGCGTACCCGGCGAGGCGACGATAGCGCTCGCCGAGGCGATCGGGGTGATCCGGGAGATCTGGGACACCGACACCCGCATCCGATCCCGATCTGGTTGGGCGCGTACAGCGAGCGGATGCTCACCCTCGTCGGCATCGCCGCGGACGGCTGGCTGCCCACGCTGAGCAGGCTGGATTCGATGGTGCAGCTCGACGACGGCAATGCCCGCATCGACGACGCCGCCAACGCGGCCGGGCGGCAGCCGTCGAGCATCCGTCGGCTGCTGAATGTGGGACCGGCGGACACCGCCCCAGAACAGTTGGCCGACCTGGCGCTGGGTCACGGCATCGGCACCTTCATCGTCAGCGGCGACGACCCGCACACGATCGAGCGACTGGGCGACACCGTGTTGCCGGCAACCAGGGCCATCGTGGCCGAGGCGCGCGCTTAAGCGTATTCGTACGCATCGACCGAGGCGTGGGGGTACCGGCACACGGTATGTTCTCGGTATGACGCGCAACATCCGGGTGATCCCGTCGGGCTACCGTGCCGGCAACGCCGGGGTGGACGCACCGGCGCGGCACGACCTCCTCGATGTCACCGGCGAATTGTCGATGCGCTCCCCGATCACCCAGCGCCGACGCCTGCTGGCCGCGGTCGCCGGCCTGATTCTGGTCACCGGGCTGGTCGTGCACTTCACGATCATGGGCGCGGCCGGCGACTTCGTTGCCGACGCTCTGTACGCGGTGATGCTGTTCGTGCTGCTGTCGATCGTGTTCGTGCGGGCATCGGGTTGGCGCATCGGACTGATCACCCTCCTGATCTGCCTGGCGATCGAGTTCTTCCAGCTCACCGGCATTCCCGCGGCCCTGGCCGAGGTCTTTCCGCTCAGCCGGCTGGCGCTGGGCACCACGTTCACCGCGGTGGACCTGCTGGCCTACCTGGTCGGCGCACTCGGCGCCACCCTGGTGGCCAGCTGGCGGCGACTGGACTGAGGCTGCCGGGTCGGTTCAGCCGTTCAGGGCGCCGAGCAGGGCCTTCTCGATCAGCGCGGCCGCACCCACGGCGCCGCCACCCACGCTGAGCACCCCCGCGGTCGCCCAGAGCACGCGGCGCAGGCGTGCACGCCGCACCTGCCCGTCCAGTGCGGTGAACCGGCTCATCACGTCGGCCGCCGGCGGGCACGGATGCTGCCGCCAGGTTGTCGGGCTGTCCAGGATCACGACGGCCTCGGCGATCTCCGCCTCGCTGAGCACCGGCTGCAGCCGCTCCAACCAGCTGAGTAGCCCACGGGCATCGAGCACCTTCACCTGCTCGGGCTTCTGCCGGAAGGTGATCTGCTTGGCGTCGACGAGCGCGACCACGGGCTGCACGGGCGCGACCAGCGGCATCCGTTCGCGCAGTACCGTGCTCACCCGCTCTGCCTCGTGCTCGGCGGCCGGCAGGTAGGCCTTCTTGTGCCCGGAGACCGTGACGGTGCGGCTGCCCACCCAGATGCGCTTGCCGCAGTGGTGCTGGGTGTTGATGGTGAAGATGCCGCCGGGGCCCACCAGGATGTGGTCGATGTCGGTGTCGTTCTTGCCGATCGGCACCGCGTGGAAGGCCGTCCAGTCCGGCGGCAGGGTGGCGAGCAGCTTGCCCACCGTGATCTCGCCCTGCGCGCCGAGGTACCAGCTCACGCTCTCCGGGCAGAGCGGCGACTGGCCGAACAGGCGGGCCACCCGGGTGCGCGGCGGCACGGCATTCTGGCGGGAGAGGAGGTGTTCGATGACCAGCTGAGCAGCGATGCGGGTGCGCATCGCGGGTGGATTCAGGGTCACGTGGCTCCTTTGGACGCGCCCGGACGCGGCTGCGCCCAGGAGACCGCGCGGGCGGGGCAGGGCGGGCCGGGATTGCCTTCGGATGTGCGCCGCGTCAGCGGCGTCGGACCATCCGTCAGTGCAGTGCAGGCGGGGAGCCTCGACGGGTTCGGTGATTCGAGGTTAGCGAGCGCGAGCCCCCGGGCGGCACCCCCACTTTGGGTGGCTGCCGGTGGCAATAGGCTCTGAGGGACCCGGGGAGAGACCGTTGAGCACCAGCACCGCCGCACCATCGACCGTCAGCGCCCGCGCCTGGGTGGTGCTCGCGCTCGGCGTGGCCGCGCAGACCGCCGGCACGGTCTTCGTCAGCGCTCCGGCCTTCCTCATCCCCCTGCTGCACACCGAACGCGGCCTCTCGCTCGCCCAGGCCGGGCTGCTCGCCGCGATCCCCACCTTCGGCATGGTGCTCACCCTCATCCTCTGGGGCGCCCTGGCCGACCGGATCGGCGAGAAATGGGTGATCGCCGGCGGGCTGCTGCTCACCGCGCTCGCGGCCGGCGGCGCCATCCTCGCCGAGGGCTACCTCGCGCTCGGCGTGTTCCTGCTGCTCGGCGGCATGGCCTCGGCGAGCACCAACTCCGCCAGCGGACGCATCGTGGTGGGCTGGTTCCCCAAGCACAGGCGCGGCCTGGCCATGGGCATCCGGCAGATGTCGCAGCCGCTCGGTGTCACCGTCGCGGCCGTCACCATCCCGGTGATCGCCGCGGATGCCGGGGTGGGCGCGGCCCTGTTCGTGCCGTTCGCGCTCACCGCGGTGCTTTTCGTGGCGTGTGCGATCGGCCTGGCCAACCCGCCCAGGGTCGCCCCGCGCGCGGGTGCCGCCGGTGCCGCTCTGCCGCCGCACAACCCGTACCGCGCCAGCGGGTTCCTCTGGCGCATCCACGCCGCATCCGTTCTGCTGGTGGTGCCGCAGTTCACCATCTCCACGTTCGGGCTGGTCTGGCTGGTCAGCGACCAGGGTTGGGATGCGCTGGCCGCCGGCGTGCTGGTGGGCGCCGCGCAGTTCGTGGGTGCGATCGGTCGCATCGTGATCGGTGTGGTGAGCGACCGGGTCGGCAGCCGGGTGCGCCCGCTGCGCTGGGTGGCGGTGAGCGTGACGCTCGTGCTGGTGCTGCTGGCCGCGGTGGATGCCGCGCACTGGGGCGCCGCCGCCGTGGTGTTCGTGCTCGCGACGACGTGCACCGTGGCGCCGAACGGGCTGGCGTTCACGTCGGTGGCCGAGATGGCCGGGCCGGGCTGGTCTGGCAAGGCCCTGGGGGTGCAGAACACCGGCCAGTTCATCGCCGCGTCGATGGTCGGACCGCTGATGGGCGCCCTGATCGGGCTGGTCGGCTACCCGCTCACCTTCGCGGCCGCGGCGGTCTTCCCGGCCCTGGCGGTGCCGGTCGTGCCCCGCGCCCACGCCGAGCACGACCACCTCTAGCCCGCTCCCCCGCCCCTTCACCCCCCTGTGGGGCGCATAACTCCTGCGGAATCCGGCCGGCCCCGCAGACTTCCGCGTGTTTCCGGCCCTCCCAGGGGCCGATCCGGAAAATTGCAGGAGTTATGCACCAGGGCCGGGCGAATCGACGAGTTGGGGCGGGGCCGGCGGGCGGGCCGGCGCCTCAGGCGGCCTTGGGCTCGGCGGGCAGCAGGCTGCGGAACGCGGCCGAGTGGTAGATCAGCGGGTCACGGTCGTCGCTCACCTTGAGCGACTTCACCTCGAGCAGCACGATCGTGTGGTCACCGGCCGGGGTCTCCGAGTAGATCTCGCAGTCCAGCCAGAGCGACGAACCCTCGATGAACAGCGCGCCCAGGTCGGTGACGCGGGTGTCGAGACCGGCGAACCGGTCGCCCTTGCGGGAGGCCAACTGGTAGCACTCGCGGGCGTGGTCGCTGCCCAGGATCGACACGCCGATGCGCCCGCCCTGCCGCAGCACCGGCCAGGTGGTGGAGCTGTTCTGCACCGAGAACAGCACCAGCGGCGGCTCGTACGAGACGCCCACCGAGAACGACGATGCCACCAGGCCGGTGGGCTGGCCGTCGATCTCGGCGCACAACGCCGCCACACCCGACGGGAACTTGCCGAACGCCCCGCGAATGTCGCTCGGGTCGCTGCTGATGGCCTCGAGGCCGTGCGTGTCCGTGGGTTCGAGCGCGGTCACGATGTCGAGGTCGCGGGGGCTCATGCGCGTGCTCCGTTCGAGACGGTGGCGGATGCATCCGACGCGGTCTGCACATCCGTCTCGGGGTTCTTGCCCAACATGCCCATCGTCAGGGGTTGCAGCAGGCGCAGCACGGCGAGGTTCTCGGCGGCCCAAGCGGCCACGATCTCCTCCATCTTCTCCATCTGGCCGGTGACGAAGTAGAGGCCCTTGGTGGGCACGCTCGCGCCCAGCTCGACGAGCAGCGGACGCAGGTTGACGTCGACACCCATCGAGTGGCTGAGGTCGGCACCGGTCATCACGCCGATCGCGGTGACCCCGCGCAGGCCGTTGGCGGCGTACCGGTCGAGAAAGCCCTTGAGCAGGCCGGTGTAGGTGGCCTTGTAGGTGGGGCTGGCGACAACGAGCAGGTCGCTGTCGGCCACGGCCTGGTTGAGCTCGGACATCACCGGCGAGGGCCACTCGAAGATGTGACTCGAATACTCGGCCAAGTCGATGACCCGAAGGTCGTAGGTGCCGGCGACGAGCAGCTCGTCGACCAGCGTTTCCGCAAGCTTGAGGGTGCGGCTCTGGGGCTTGGGGTTGCCCACCAGAATTGTAATTTTCAGCATCGTGTTCCTCCGTCGAACCACTGGATCAGGTCACGAGATCGATGCCGGGCCACCAATCGGGCATAGCTTCGTCATCGACTCGATGAGTGAGCCACTGAGGATTGGTGTCTCAGATGGAGAGCAACGGCTTACGTCGCTCTTACAGTGTGCGCGCGCCCGGTTGCCCGCACGTGTCCCGGTCATTACAAGTGTGTTTCGCCACCCCTGGCGCCAGCTCGGAGCGCCCGTGCGAACCCCCACTTGAGGTCTTCAGATAAACCCTGTTGCATGGATACCCAGCCCCGCGCCCGCACGTTCGACCGAAAGGCTCCCCGTGATCGGATTCCACGCATCGCACGAACAAATCGATCCCCGGGCACTTCTCGCCGCGGTCACGCACGCTGAGACCGTGGGCTTCACCGCCGCGATGTGCTCCGACCACATTGCGCCGTGGAGCGTGCGGCAGGGGCAATCCGGCTTCGCCTGGTCGTGGCTGGGCGCGGCCCTGGAGGCCACGAATCTCCCGTTCGGCGTGGTCACCGCGCCCGGTCAGCGCTACCACCCGGCCATCATCGCGCAGGCGATCGGCACTCTGGGGCAGATGTACCCCGACAGATTTTGGGCAGCGCTCGGCTCCGGTGAATTTCTGAATGAACACATCACCGGCGAACCGTGGCCCCGAAAAGAGCTACGCAACGAGAGGCTCGAGGAGAGCGTGCGGGTGATGCGCGCCCTCCTCCAGGGCGAGGAGGTGAGCAGCGACGGATCGGTCACGGTGGACAGGGCCAAGGTCTGGAGCCGCCCCGACACCCCGCCGCCGCTCGTGGTCGCGGCCTACTCCGCCGCCACCGCCGGATGGGCCGCCTCCTGGGCCGACGGTCTGGTCACCGTGGCCCAACCCGTCGACGTTCTCAGGGAGGTGCTCGGCGCCTACGACAGCGCCGGTGGCACGGGACGCCGCGCCCTGCAGGTGCACCTCAGCTGGGCGGGTACCGACGAGGAGGCCGGCGCGATCGCTCACGATCAGTGGCGCACCAACGCCTTCGCACCACCCGTGCCGTGGGACCTGGACACCCCGGAGACCTTCGACGAGGTCTCCAAACACATCACCCCGGATGATCTGCGCGAGTCGGTGCTCATCTCCAGCGACCTCGGCTGGCACGCCGCCAGGCTCGCCGAGTTCGCCGAGCTCGGCTTCGACGACATCTACCTGCACCACGTGGGCCGGCAGCAGCAGGGCTTCCTGGATGCCTTCGGTGACAGCGTGCTCCCCCAGCTGCGCACAACCGGAGTGAGCTCATGAGGATCTCAGACACCAGCGACCGGTGGTGGAAGAACGCGGTCATCTACTGCCTCGACGTGGAGGTCTACCTCGACAGCAACGACGACGGCGTCGGCGACCTGCCCGGGTTGACCCGCCGCATCGACTACCTGGCCGAACTCGGCGTCACCTGCCTCTGGCTGATGCCGCTCTACCCCAGCCCCGGCCACGACGACGGCTACGACATCACCGACTTCTACGCCATCGACCCACGCCTGGGCAGTTTCGGAGAGTTCGTCGAGCTCGTGCGCACCGCCAGGGACCGGGGCATCCGGGTGATCATGGACCTTGTCGTCAACCACACCTCGGATCAACACCCCTGGTTCATCGAATCCAGGTCCAGCCGCGAGTCTCCCAAACGCGACTACTACGTCTGGCGTGACAACCCGCCCACCAAGAACCAGCCGTCCGCGTTCCCCGGCGACTCCGACAGCATCTGGGAATACGACGACACCACCGAGCAGTACTACCTGCACAACTTCTACCGGCACCAGCCAGACCTCAACATCGCCCACCCACCGGTACGCGACGAGATTGCGCGAATTGTGGGCTTTTGGACGCAGCTGGGCATCTCCGGGTTCAGGGTGGACGCCGTGCCCTTTCTCATCGAACCGAAGTCGGAGGAGGAGGGCGCCGAGGGGCACGACCAGCTGCCCGACCCGCACGAGTACCTCGGCGACATCTCCGCGTTCCTCGCCCGGCGTTCAAGCGAAGCCATGCTGCTCGGTGAGGTGAACCTGCCGCACCAGGAGCAGCTCGCCTTCTTCGGCGCCGGCGATAGGCCTGAGCTGCAGATGCAGTTTGACTTCCACGGCATGCAGCAGCTCTACCTCTCCTTCGCTCGCAACGATGCCCGGCCGCTCACCGCATCGCTGGCCGGCCGGCCCGACCTGCCGGACGGGTGCCAGTGGGGCACCTTTGTGCGCAACCACGACGAGCTCACCCTCGACCAGCTCAGCGACCCCGAGCGCGACGAGGTCTTCGAGGCCTTCGCCCCCGACCCCGACATGCGGCTGTACGGCCGGGGCATCCGTCGCCGGCTGCCGCCGATGTTCGGCGGCGACGAGAGGCGCATCCGCCTGGCGTACAGCCTGATGTTCTCGTTGCCGGGCACACCCGTGCTGTTCTACGGCGAGGAGATCGGCATGGGCGAGAACCTGGCGGTGGAGGGCCGCTATGCGGTGCGCACCCCCATGCAGTGGTCCGACGGCAAGAACGGCGGGTTCTCGAAGGCGCGCGCGTCCGACCTGGTGGTGCCGCTGACCGACGGGGAGTTCTCGCCGAAGCACGTGAACGCGACATCCCAGCGCCGCGACCGGGACTCGCTGACGCACTTCATACGCGACCTGATCCAGGCCTACCGCAACTCTCCAGAGATCGGCTGGGGCAGGCTCACGATCCTTGAGCACGGGGACCACCGGGTGCTCGCCCACATCGTGCGGGCCAGCGTGGGCGCGATGCTGGCGGTGCACAACCTCGCGGACGAGCCCGTGGAACTCACGCTCAGCCTGCCCGACCTGGAACCCAAGTCGCACCTCTTCGATCTGCTGCAGCCCAAGATCCTGCCGATCAACCGGGGCACGGTCGAGCTGCTCCTCGAGCCGTATGGACATCGCTGGTTGCGCATCACGAGCGACGCGGACACCCGGATCGGCTGAGCCGCGGCGGACGTCTGGTAACCTCTCGATTCGCCCGCTGCACCAGGTCGCGGGCAGACACGGGGGACGTGACATGTCGGTGAAGACTATGGGGTTCGGGTTCGCGGGAGTGCTGCTGCTGGCGCTGACCGGTTGTGCGGGCGGCGACACGACGGATGCGACGCCAACGGCGTCCCCGACGGCGAGCGCACCGGTCAGCGCCGCGGCGACGCCGACGCCGACGGCCACACCGGACGCCGCAGCGGAATCCTCCCCCGTGCTCACCGACGCCGACCTTGCGGGCATCTTCACCGAGCTGCAGTTCGTGCCGGACGAGTTCGACAACACCGGCGGCATGATCGACTCGATCTACCCGGGCCTGACCACCTCCGACGTCACCTGCCTCACCCCGTTCGGAGTGGGCTGGGAACTGGACCTGGACAGCACCGGCGTGGAATTCGGCACCAGCAACGACCGGTCGATGACGGCCGTCGTCGCCAGCGTCGGCGACGCCGATGACGCCTCGATCCTCGTGGGCGACTCGGCGGATGCGCTCGTGCGCTGCGAGACCGGCACCGACCTGTTCGTGATGCAGAGCCAGCCCGTGCAGACCGAGGTCGAGACCTTCGACGCCGAGCTGACCGGCGCCGACCAGACCGTCGCGTTCCGGGTCACCGGCGATGTGGGCGGCACCCCGTTCACCCTCGTCGGCATGACCGCCCGCGTCGGCGGCAACGTCGTCGCGCTCGTCGGCTGGGACCCGACCACGAACGAGTCCTACGTGCCGATGGCCAGCCAGATGTTCGTCGACGAGCTCTAGCCCTGGCCGGCCGGCGCAGGACAAGGCGCCGGCGCATCCGCCCGTGTGGTCGAATAGAGGCGATGCATACTCCCCCAGCCCCGCCCGCCCGCACCGTCATCGCGCCAGACAACGTGCAGATCGCCACCTACGAATTCGGCGACCCCGACGCCCCCACCGTGCTGGCGGTGCACGGCTTCGCGTCCAGCGCGCTGGCGAACTTCCACGCCACCGGCTGGATCCGCGACCTGGTGCGCGAGGGCTACCACGTGATCGCGATCGACCAGCGCGGCCACGGCCAGAGCGACAAGCCGCACTCCGCCGACGCCTACTCGATGGACCTGCTCGTCACCGACGTGCTCACCGTGCTCGACACCTTCATGCTCGACGAGGTCGACTACGTCGGCTACTCCCTCGGCGCCCGGGTCGGCTGGCACGCCGCCCGCTTCATGCCCACCCGCATCGACCGCGCGGTCTTCGGCGGCATCCCCGACGGTGACCCGCTCACCCGCTTCCGGGTCGACGAGGCGCGCGCGTTCGTGCAGGGCGGCGCACCGGTGACGGATGCCCTCACCGCCGCGTACCTGAAGATGGCCGGCGCCATCCGTGACAACGACCTCGAGGCGCTCATCGCGCTCGTCGAGGGGATGCGCGACGGCCCGCAACCGCACGCGGCGAACGCGCCCGAGCAGCGGGTGCTGTTCGCCACCGGCAGCGAAGACAAGATTCTCGAGGCGTCTCGCGCGCTGGCCGAGGCCACCCCGCACGCGTCGTTCTTCGAGATCCCCGGTCGCAACCACTTCAACGCGCCCACGTCCCGGGCGTTCCGGGATGCCGCGATCGAGTTCCTGGGGCTGCCCGGCTCAGCCTAGGCCGGCTTGGTCGCCTGGATGATGGCGCCGTGCATCTGCGGGGCCACCTCGTGGGTGAACTGCACGCTCACGTCGGTGAACCCGGCCGCGGCCAGGGCCACCCGGTACTCGTCCTCGCTCAGCGCGCCCGCGATGCAGCCGGCGTACGACCCGCGCTCGATGCGCTCGCTCTCACTGAGCTGGTTCTCGGCGACGACGTCGGAGAGCCCGAGCCGGCCGCCGAGGGTGAGCACCCGGAACATCTCGTGCACGACGGCGTTCTTGTCGGCCGAGAGGTTGATCACACAGTTGGAGATGACCACGTTCACCGCGGCATCCGGCAGCGGGATCTCCTCGATGAAGCCCTTCAGGAACTCGACGTTGGTGGCGCCGGCCTCGGCCGCGTTGGCGCGAGCCAGGGTGAGCATCTCGTCGGTCATGTCCAGGCCGTAGGCGAACCCGGTGGGACCCACCCGGCGGGCGGAGAGCAGCACGTCGATGCCGCCGCCTGAGCCGAGGTCGAGCACCCGCTCGCCAGGCAGCAGGTCGGCGACCGCGGTGGGGTTGCCGCAGCCGATGCTGGCGAGCATGGCCGCGTCCGGCACCTCGGTGTGCTCGGTGCCGGTGTACAGCACCGAGCCGAACACGGCGCTGGTCTCCAGCGGGGTTCCGCAGCAGGAGCCGCTGCTGACATCGGTGACCTGCAGGGCCTGCGCGGCGTAACGCTCGCGCACCTGCTCGGTGATGGTGGCCTTCTCGGTCACGGTCTTCTCGGCCACGGTCTTCTCGGCCACGGTCTTCTGGGGCACGGTCGTCTCCGGCATCTGCGCGTCACTCTCCACTACATCGACGGATGTCGATATAGCCAGTATGGCCAGCGGATGACGCGCCGTCAATCAGGCCGGGATGACGACCCGATCGCGACCGGCCTGTTTGGCCTGGTACATGGCCGCATCGGCGGCCGCGACAAGTTCGGCCACCGCCTCATCGGTTCCACCGGAGCCCAGGCTGCCGCCGACGCTCACGGTCACCGGCGGATGCGGCGGCGCCACCTGGTGCGCCACCGCCACACGCACCTGTTCGGCCAGCATCCGCAGCTCGTCAGCCCCGGGCACGACCACGAACAGCGCGAACTCCTCGCCGCCGAGGCGCACCAACACGTCGCTGCGCCGGGAGACCGCGCCGATCGCGGTCGCCACCTCCACCAGCACCCGGTCGCCGTACGGGTGCCCGTACCGGTCGTTGATCGCCTTGAAGCAGTCGATGTCGAGCACCAGGCAGCCGAGCTGCTGGCCGGTTCGATCGGCCAGGTCGCTGAGGGCGGGCACCCGGTCGACCATGCCGCGGCGGTTGACGGTGCCGGTGAGCGCATCCGTCAGGGCCAGGCCCAGGGCGTGATCCCGCTCGGTGGCCAGAAAGCTGCGCAGCATCCCCACCACCACGCTGGTGGTGATCACCATGCCCACGAACACCACCGCGGTCTGCACGGGCGCCTCCGACCGCAGGCCCAGGCAGGCCGCCCCGGCCACCAGGCCCACCACGGTGGTGGTCACGGCCGCGGCGACCTTGAGCACCGCGACGGCCACCACCACCAGCGACACGATGGTGAAGCAACTCACGTCGCCCAGCTGGTCGGGAGCGAAGCCCACCCCGCCCACGACCGCGCCGCCGAGGGCGAGCCAGAGACCGGCGAGCCCGGCCGGCTCGGAGATCTGCCGGCGCAGCACGGTGACGGCGAACAGCGCGAGCAGGGCCGCGGCGGAGACCAGCATGATCCAGTTCAGCGGGGCTGGGTCGAGCGGGATGACGAGGACCAGCAGCGACCGCAGGCCGGCGAGAAGGGCGAGGACCCCGAGGGCAAGCGTTCGGAAATCCGCGTACGTGGTCGCGCTCTTGACCGTCACGGGTTCCTCTCGGCATTGCGGGCAACGGTTGATCCTATCGGCCACCCCGACCCCCGCGTGCGCCCCGCTCCACAACTGTTCCCCGTGCGAGCTGCCAACTCGGTCCGGAGCGCGAGCCGGGAGCCCGGGCCGTACACTGAGCCATCGAGAACAGCCGCATCGGGTGCGGGAAGGGACACGGCATGACGCAGAACGGGGCCACCGGGCGCATCCAGCCGGAGTCGACCGAGCACGCCATGCTGCGCGCACTCGGCGACCGCCTGGGCGTCGACCTCGAGTCGCGCACCCTCACCGTGCCCGGCGGCCTGCGGGTGGAGGTCGAGGGCATCGACCCCGCCGCGAGCGTGCTCGTGCAGCTGGTGGCCAACACCGGCACCCCCAAGTCGTCGCACCGCAACAACGCCATCGCCGACATGCTCAAACTGGTCTGGCTGCGCGGCGTCCTCCCCACCCGGCCCCGCCTGGTCATCTGCATCAGCGAGCCGCTGGCCCGCTTCTTCACCCCGGCGTCCTGGCCGAGCGCGGCCGCGGCCGATATGCACGTGGATGTCTACATCTTCCGGCCGGATGCGCCGCTGGAGCTCCTCACCCGCTGAGCCCGCGCGTCCGGCACACCGTCGGGTGCTCATTTCCGGACTTTGCACAGTCAGCAGGCCGCCGCACTGTGCGAAGTCCGGAACTCAGCAGCCCGCGAAGTCTGCAAACAAACGCGGCGCGAGCGCTCAGCGAGCTGCAGTGCGGGCCGCGTACGCCAGTGCCGCAGCGGATGTCGGCGTGCCGGGCGGGGTGAGCGCGGAGGTCTCCGGCGCCAGCGCGGTCAGCCGCAGCGGCAGCACCCCGGCCCACACCGCGCGGTCTTCGCCGTCGTCCGCCTCCTCTGAGGCCCCGTGCGCGCGCACCTTCACGCTGGCCTCGTCCAGCGAAAGCCGCAGCACGAGCGTCGCGGCGAGCTCGCGCTTGGTCATGTCGCGCACCTCGGCGAAGCGGCCCGGCATCAGGTGTTCGCAGACCACTCGCAGCGCCTCCCATTTCTCCGCGGCATCCGCGACCACCCTGGGCACGCCGAAAACGACGGCACTTCGGTAGTTCATCGAGCTGTCGAACAACGAGCGGGCGTAGACGAGACCGTCGAGGTGCGTCACCGTGACCGAGATCGGGGCGCCGGATGCCATCAATCGAAAGATGCCGCTGCCGGTGGAGCCGTGCAGGTAGATGGCGTCGCCGTCGCGGCCGAAGCCCATCGGCAGCACCAACGGCAGGCCGTCGCGCACGATCGCCACGTGGGCGACGAGGGCCTCGTCGAGAATCCGGTACAGCTCGGCGCGGTCGGTACGCTGGCGCTCGGGGGCGCGGGTGATGCGGGTGCGGGCGGTGACGGGCAGGGTGGCTGCGGGCTGGGCTGCGTCGGGCTGGGGCGGTGTCGAGCGGGGCGGTGTCGAGTGGGGCGGTGTCGAGTGGGGCATGCTACTAGGATCGAGCGCACACTGGATCGGCAACAGAGCCACTTTCGGTTACTTCGACTGGACCGGTTGCCGCATTCGGACGAGACGAGGGCGGCTGCACACCGAAAGAGGAGCCACGATGACCGCACACGACCTGCCGATCCTGCTCGACCGCGCGTCGGAGCTCCCGCTCGCGGCCCAACTCGCCACGGCTCTGCGCCGGGCGATCCTCGACGGCATCCTGCGCCACGACGAGGCCCTGCCCTCGACCCGTGCCCTCGCGGCCTCGGTGCGGGTGTCGCGCGGCACCGTGGTGGCCGCCTACGACCAGCTCGCCGGCGAGGGCTACCTGCTGGCACGGCCGGGCTCGGCCACCCGGGTGCGGGTGGAGCGGCACGAGGCGCTCACCGACGCGGTCCGAGACCAACGCGGTCGGCCGCTCAGGGGCCGGGCCACCCCCTCCGCGACCGGCACCGGCGCCGCGGGCGCCGCCCGAACCGGCGAGGCTTCTTCGGCCCCGACTCCCCCGCCGTTGATCGACCTGGCCCCCGGGCATCCGTCGACCCGCAGCCTCGTCGACCCGGCCTGGACCGCGGCCTGGCGCGCCGCCGTCGCCGCATCGGGGCGCAGCGACTCACCATCTTCGACCGGCACCCTCGAGCTGCGCACCGCCATCGCCGAGCACGTGCGGCGTGCGCGCGGGCTCGCCTGCCGCCCGGAGGACGTGATCGTCACGGCCGGCACCAGCGACGCCCTGGCGAGTATCGGACTCGCCCTCGCGGCCCTGGCCGGCGACGCCAACCAGCCGCGCACCCGGCCCACCCCGCGCATCGCCGTCGAAGACCCCGGTTACCCCACCGCCCGGCGGGTGCTCACCAGGGTGGGCGCGCACCTCGACCCGGTGCACACCGACGAGTCGGGCATCAACCTGACCGAGCTCGCCGCTCTCACCCCGCCCCCGCACGCCGTGCTCGTCACGCCGAGCCACCAGTACCCGCTGGGCAGCAGCCTCTCGGTGCAGGGCCGGCTCGACCTGCTCGAGTGGGCACGCGCCGCGGATGCCGTTGTCATCGAAGACGACTATGACAGCGAGTTCCGCTTCGGCACCTCGCCCCTGCCCGCCCTGGCCACCCTCGACAGCTCCGGCCGGGTCGCGCTCGTCGGCAGCTTCTCCAAGACCGTCACCCCGTGGATCCGTTGCGGCTACATCGTCGCCACCGGCGACCTCGGCGCGGCCCTCACCGCCGTGCGCGCCGACCTCGGCCCGTCGGTCTCCGGGGTGCAACAGGCGGCGCTCGCGCACTACCTCGACAGCGGCGGCCTGGCCCGCAACATCACCCGGGTGCGCCGCGAATACGCGCACCGCCGCGCCCTGGTGATCGACGCGCTCGGCGCGCTGCCCGGCGTGCGCCTGAGCGGCCTCGACGGCGGGCTGCACGTGGTCGTGCATCTCTCGCCGCCCCTCGGTGCGGGTACCAAGCCCAGCACCGGCACGGATGCATCCGCTCTCGTCACCGAGGCCGCCGCCCGCGGCGTGCGGGTCGCGTTGCTGGCCGACTACGCCGTGATCGACCGCGGGCAGCACGGCCTGGTA
Source organism: Cryobacterium inferilacus (assembly GCF_019599185.1). Taxonomy (GTDB): domain Bacteria; phylum Actinomycetota; class Actinomycetes; order Actinomycetales; family Microbacteriaceae; genus Cryobacterium; species Cryobacterium inferilacus. The sequence continues at coordinate 52,938 of NZ_JAIEUL010000018.1, forward strand.
CTCGGCTACGGCGCCCCGACCGACCTCGAGCTCGGCCGGGCGGTGGCGGTGCTCGCCGGGCTCCTCACGGAGCACGCCGCGGGCTGAGCGGGAGGGGCGCGACCCGCAGACACGTCACGGGGTCTCGACAAGCTCGACCAACGAGATGGCCCGGGAGTTTACCTGCGCGAAACAGCGGGCGGACTTTCACGAAATCTGCGCCGCTTATCGTAAAAGCCAACGGACCTCCGCGGGCCATTTGCCACCTGACACCCTCAGCACCAGCACTTCACCCGCTCGCTCTCCTCCACTCAAATAGTTGACTTGTGCCTTGGAGACCAGCGTGCAGCAGACCGACCCCCGACCCGTCCCGACGGATGCCTTCGACCCCGGCGAACTGCGCCGGGCCCTGGCCGGCATGGCCACCTCGGTCACCCTGGTCACCACGAACGTGAGCGGCGCCGCCTACGGCTTCACCGCCAACAGCTTCACCAGCGTCTCGGTGATCCCGCCGCTCGTGGCCGTGTTCCTGGCCGAGACCGCCGAGAGCTACCCGGCCTTCGCCCGCACCGATCATCGCCGCGTTCGGTTTCGGCCGGGTGCTCGCCAATATTCCGGCGGGCATCCTGCTGCGCTGGTGGCGGCCGCGGCCGTACCTGTGGGCGGTGAGCCTGCTGCTCGTGGTGGTCACCGGGCTCACCGGGCTCGCGCCCACCTCGGAGTGGCTGATCGCCGCCCGGGTGCTCGCCCGCGTGCTCGGCGGCGCCGCGATCACCATCGGCTTCGCGATCCTCGTCGCCGGTGCCCCGCCCGCCCGGCGCGGCCGGGTGATGGCCACCGTCACCGCCGTGCAGATGTCCGCCGGCGCGATCGGGTCGTTCCTCGGCGGGCTGGTGCTCACCTGGTTCCCGCTCGAGGTGGTGTTCCTGGTCGCCGGCGTGCCCCTCGCGCTGATGCTCGCCTGGGACGCGGTGCGCCCCGCCGCGCACTACTGCCCCGCGGCCGCGCCGTGGCGCCCGCGCCTGCAACACCGACGGCAGTCTCGTCAATGCCCCACACGGTGGTCGAGCCTGTCGAGACCCCACGACCCAATCCCGCCCCGCTGGATGCGTCGGTCGAGCCTGTCGAGACCCCACGACCCAATCCCGCCCCGCTGGATGCGTCGGTCGAGCTTGTCGAGACCCCGCGAGCCGGCGCATCGGTGCCGAGCGTGGGCGCGCCCAGCTACGCCGGCGTGGGGGTCGCCGCCATCGTCATCGCCCTGGCGCTGAGCTCCTTCGCCACCTTCTTCGCCCGCTTCGGCGGCGAACAGGGCCTGGTTCCGGTGGCGGCGTACGACACCGGCGGGCTCACCCCGCTCACCCTCGGTGTGGCGCTGGCCACGGCGACGCTGCTCTCCCTGGCCGCGCTGCCGGTGGTGGGCCGGCTCATCGACCGCGGCTAGCGGCTCGCCGTGCTGGTGCCGGGCGTGATCGCCTCCGCCGCGGCCCTGCTGCTCTTTCCGGTGGCGAGCGGACCGTGGCTGTTCGCCCTGGCCATCGTGCTCTACGGGCTGGCCACGAGCGTGGCGGGCATCGTGCCCACCGTGCTGATGAGCGAGGCCGTGCCCGCCCGGCAGAGCGGACTCGTGGTGGGCATCACGCGCACCGCCGGCGACCTCGGCGCCGTGACCGGGCCGCTCGTGGCGCTGGCCGTCTACGACGCGAACGGGCTCTGGCCGGCGATCCTGGTCATCGTGGAACTCCTGCTGCTCGCCAACCTGTCGCTGGCCCGGCTGCTGCTGCGCCGACGCCGCGCCTGAGGGTCACGCGCGCGCGCCGCGCATCCGCTCGCTCATTTCGGCACAAAGCACAGTCCGGGCCTCGAATGACCCTGCAAAGTTCCGAAATGAAGCCCCTCCGCCGCCTGGCGCGCGCTCACGCGCGCGACACGGGCGGCGCCAGCGCGACATTCTCGCTGATCACGGCGGTTTCAGCTTGCCTTCAGCGGCGTCGGCCAGACTGACAGTCACGGCCACCTGGCCGCAACCTGACGAGGGGGCCGGATGCGCGTGCTGGTGGTGGAAGACGAGGTGCGGCTGGCGACCGGCCTCAAGCGCGGCCTCGAAGCCGAGGGTTTCGCGGTCGACGTGGCCGGCACCGGGCCTGACGGCCTCTGGCTCGCCCGCGAGAACGAGTACGCGGTGATCCTGCTCGACATCATGCTGCCCGGGCAGAGCGGCTACCGGGTCTGCGAGACCCTGCGCGCCGAGGAGAACTGGACCCCGATCCTCATGCTCACCGCCAAGGACGGCGAATGGGACCAGATCGAGGCCCTCGACACCGGCGCAGACGACTACCTCACCAAACCGTTCTCCTCCGCCGTGCTCCTGGCCCGGATGCGCGCCCTCATCCGTCGCGGCGCCAGCGCCAGGCCCACCGTGCTGCGGGCAGGCGACCTGCAACTCGACCCCGCCACCCGCACGGTCAGCCGGGGCGAGACATCCGTTGACGTCACCGCCAGGGAGTTCGCGGTGCTCGAGTACCTGATGCGCAACCGCGGCACCGTGGTGAGCAAGCGTGACGTGCTCGACAACGTCTGGGACTTCGACTTCGAGGGCGACCCCAACATCGTGGAGGTGTACGTGCGGCACCTGCGCAACAAGGTGGACCGGCCGTTCGACCGGGCCGCGATCGAGACCCTCCGCGGCGCCGGCTACCGGTTGGCGGCCAACGGTGGCTGAGCGGCGCGGCCGGTCACTGCGCGGCCGGATCACCCTGGTCTCCACGGCCATCGTGGCCGTCACCCTGGTGATCGGCGCCATCCTGTTCGTGCTGGTGTTGCGCACGGTGCTGATCGCCGAGGTGGGCACCGCCGCCGAACGCGACCTGCAGCAGGTCGAGTCGGAGTACGCGCTCGACGGCGCCCTCAACGGGTTCGACCCCGATGACGACGAGATCCTCGTGCAGGTCACCGACGACTCCGGCGCCCTGCTCGCCGGCAGCGACGCCCTCGAGGGCCAGGCGGTGCCCCTGGACGACACCGACGACGCCCAGCTGGTGCGGGTACCAGACGAAGACGCCGCCTACCTCGTCGCCGCCGAGGAGCAGGACGGCCTCACCATCGCCGTCGGCCGCAGCGTCGAGACCGTCGACGAGTCCGTGGGCACCGTCGGCTGGCTGCTCGCCGGCGCCGTGCCGCTCCTGGTCCTGGTGGTGGCCGCGCTCACCTGGATCGTGGTGGGCCGGGCACTGGCCCCGGTCGAACGGATGCGCCGCGAGGTCGACGCCGTCACCGCCAGCAGCCTCGACCGGCGCATCAAGGACCCCGGCCGCGCCGATGAGATCGGCCGGCTGGCGCACACCATGAACGGCATGCTCGACCGGCTCGAGCAGTCCCAGCACGCCCAACGGCAGTTCGTGTCGGATGCCTCGCACGAGCTGCGCTCCCCACTCGCGTCCCTCCGCCAGTACGCCGAGGTGGCCCAGGCGCACCCCGACCGGGTCAACCTCGACGACCTGTCCGAGGCCGTGCTCGACGAGGGCGCCCGGCTGGAACGCCTGGTGCGCGGCATGCTGCTGCTCGCGCAGGTGACCGAACGCTCGGCCACCGCGACCGGCACGGCCGTGGACCTGGACGACCTGATGCTCGCCGAGGCCCGCCGGCTGCGCGACACCATGGCGCTGGGCATCGACAGCACCGGCGTGGGCGCGGCCAGGGTGCACGGCGACGAGACCCTGCTCGGCCAGGTGGTGCGCAACCTCGTCGACAACGCCGCCCAACACGCCTCCGGCCGGGTCACCCTGGCGCTCGGCGTCGTCGACGGGCAGGCCCTGCTGGTCGTCGAGGACGACGGCCACGGGGTGCCTCCTGGCGAGCGGGAACGGGTCTTCGAACGGTTCGTGCGGTTGGACGAGTCCAGGGCCAGGGCATCCGGTGGCACCGGTCTGGGTCTGGCGATCGTGCGGGAGAGCGTCGCGGCGCACCACGGCACGGTGCGGATCGTCGACAGCGAGCTCGGCGGTGCCCGGTTCGAAGTGCGCCTGCCCGCCGAGACCTAAGACCTGACGCGTTCCTGAAGCCGCGTTCAGCGGGCTTCAGGCTGGCTTCAGCGGTGACCGGGCACAGTGGGGTGATCAGCCACCGTAGCGGTGGCACCGCACGAACAAGGGACACACCGTGAAGAAGAAGACCATCTGGATCACCGGCGCAGCCGTCGCCACCGTTCTCGTCGTGGGCGGCGCCGGCCTCGCCATCGCCGACCCGTTCGACGGCTCGTTCGGCGACGACGGCCCGCTCACCGGCGACACCCTCGACCGGGCCAGCACCGCCGCCCTCGACGCCGTCGGCAGTGGCACCGTCACCGACTCCGATCTCGGCGACGACGACGACGCGCAGGCCTACGAGATCGAGGTCACCCTCGCCGACGGCACCGACGTCGACGTGGCACTGGACGACACGTTCGGCGTGCTCTGGGTCGACGGGATGCCCCGCGACGGCGCCGGATCGACGACCGGCACCGACGACGACGACAGCAGCAGCAGCAGCAGCGACGGCAGCACCGGCACCGACGACAGCAGCAACGGCAGCAACAGCGACGACGACAGCTCCGGCACCGATGCCGCCCTGCCCGCCCTCACCGATGCCGACCGTGAGGCCGCCTCCGCCGCGGCCCTCGCCGCCCTGCCGGCCGGCACCGTGGGCACCATCACCGAGGTCGAGCGCAGCGACGACTTCGACCACGCCTACGAGGTCGAGGTCACCCTGGAGAACGGCCAGGACATCGACGTCGAACTCGACGAGGCCTTCGCGGTGGTCACCGTCGAGGGCGTGCCAGCGGCCTGATCACTGCCAGCTGTGCCGGTTCTTCTCCACGAACTCGCGCAGACCGGTGGCCGGTCGGCCGGTGAGCCGGCGGATGCTCCGGTTCGGCACCGCCACCAGCCGGCGCCGCGCGGCCCGGTACCAGCCGGCCTGCGCGGCGACATCCGCGGCGGATGCGCCCTGTTTCACGGCCAGGTCGGTGAAGTCGGCCTCGCTCGTGGGCGTGTAGCGGATGGGCCGGCCCAGCTCCGCGGTGAGAATCTCGGCCACCTGCGGGTAACTCAGCGCCTGCTCGCCGGCGAGGCTGTATGCCTTACCGAGGTGGCCGGGCTCGGTGAGCACCCGGGCTGCGGCCCGGCCCACGTCATCCGCGTCGACGAACGCCACCTTGGCGCCGGCCGCCGGCAGCACGATCTCGCTGCGTCGACGGATGTCGTCCCGATAGAGCGTCGACAGGGTCTGCAGCAGCACGGTGGGCCGCAACACCGTGTGCGGGGCGCGGGTGCGTTTGAGGTACTTCTCCACCGCGTGATGCGGCGAGGTGTGACTGAACCGCACACCCGGCGCCGAGAGGAACACGATCTGCTCCACATCCGCCTCCTCCATCGCCTGGTCGATGAACGGGAGGAGGGTGCGGCCGACATCGCTGATCGTCGGTGGCACCAGTAGGAACACCCGGTCGACTCCGGCCAGCGCGCGCGCCCAGGTGCTGCGGTCGGCGAAGTCGAAGGCCCGCACGGTCACGCTGCTGTCGGCGGCGGTCGCCACGGCTGCCCCGCCCGGCTGAGCCGCCCCGGCGGCAGTGGACCCTCCGGGGCGGCCGGCCGGCTTGTGCGCCGGGCTGCGGCTGGGCTTCTGGTTGGGCGCCCGCGACGGCTTACCGAGCGGGCCGGCACCGGTTCGCCCCGCGCCCGGTGCCCGACCGGAGCCGGAGCGGTCGGGCTGGCTACCGGCGCGGTCGGGCCGGCCGCCGGCGCGGTCAGGCTGCTGGCCGGCCGCGGTGCCGCTGGCGCGCCTGGCGCTCTCGGCGAGCCAGGCGCGCGGGTCGCGCATGCCGGCCACCACGGTTTCGCCCACGGCGGCCAAGGCCTCCGCGACGGCGTGGCCCACGGTACCGGATGCCCCGGTGACCAGGATCGTGCCGGTGAGCTCTGTGCGCCGCGGCGACTGGTCGTCCATGCCCCTACGTTACCCACTCCGGTTCCGCGAGAGCGGTCGTGTGGTCACCTCACCCCGCTGAACCCACCACAACCCCGCTCTCGCGCGAGGGGCAAGCGGGTCAGACCGCGGTGAGGGTGAACAGTGCGGCCTGCTCGGGGGTGAGCAGCGGGGCCGGCAGGCCCACCCGGGCGAGTACGGCGCCGGTGAGCACCAGCTCTGGCGCACCCTCGGCCAACCAGGCCGGCGGGATGGTCTGCATGGCGTGCGGCGCCGGGCCCACCAGTAGCGGCCGCACCCGGTAGCGCCGCTCGGGGTCGAGGCCGGGGAACCGGATCGGCGCGGGCAACGCGGTGCGCGGCGCGGCCAGGGCGACCTGCGCGAACACCGCGGAGGCGCCATCCGTTGCCACCACACCGTGCAGTTCGAGCGCCGGGTCCGACCCGTCGGCGTGCACGATCACCCCAGCGTGCAGCAGCGCGCGGCGCTCCTTGTACACCGCGATCCAGGCGGCGATCTGGTCGAGCTCGGCGGCGGATGCCTGGGTGAGGTCCCACTCGATGCCGGCGCTGCCGAACAGTGCCGTGGCCAACCGGAAGCCGAGCGCCGAGGTGCGCCCGGTGGTGTGCGCGGTCGCGGCGCCGAGGTGGCCGCCGAGGTATTCCGGCGGCACCAGCACGCTGGTGTAGCGCTGGATCTGCTGGCGCTCCAGCGGGTCGTTCGTGTCGCTGGTCCAGACCCGGTCCACCCGCTCGAGGATGCCGAGGTCGATGCGCGCCCCGCCCGACGCGCAGGACTCGATCTCCAGGCCCGGCTGCGCGGCGCGCACGGCGTCGATCAATCGGTACAGCGCGGCGGTCTGCCGGTGCACCGAGCCGCCGAGCAGGTCCCGGTTGTGGTCCCACTTGAGGTACGCGATCGGGTATTCGGCCAGCAGCGCGGTGAGCCGTTCGAGCAGCCAGGCGAACGCATCCGGGTTGGCGAGGTCGAGCACGCGCTGGCCGCGCCAGGTGGGGGCGGATGCCGAACCGAGCAGCCAATCCGGGTGCGCCCTGGCCAGGTCGGAGTCGGGGTTGACCATCTCCGGCTCCACCCAGAGGCCGAAGTCGAGGCCCGCGGCATGCACCCGCTCGATCAGCGGGTGCAGGCCCTGGGGCCACTTGGCGGCGTCGACGAACCAGTCGCCGAGCGCGCGCTGGTCGTCGGTGCGGCCGGAGAACCAGCCGTCGTCGAGCACGAACCGCTCCACGCCCACCTGCGCGGCGGCGTCGACGAGGCGGCTCAGGGTGGGCAGGTCGTGGTCGAAGTACACGGCCTCCCAGGTGTTCAGCAGCACCTTGCGCGGCCCGCTGATGGTCGACCACGAGCGAATCCACGGGTGCAGCCGGGCGCTCAGGCCGTCCAGGCCGGCGTCGGAGTACACCGCGACGGTCCACGGGCTGGTGTAGCTGGCGCCTGCGGGCAGGCTCAGCTCGCCGGGCGCGAGCAGTTCGCCCGCGCCGAGCACGGCGTAGCCGAGGGCGCTGCGCTCGGCGAAGACCCGCTTGTCACCGCTGAACGCCAGGTGCACCGCCCAGACCTCGCCTCGGCGAAAGCCGAATCCGGGGGTACCGGCCACGGTGAGGTAGGAGTCGTCGTGGCCGGGCCGGCCGTGCCGGGACTCCCGGCTCCAGACGCCCTGACCGAGCACGCTGCGCTGCGGGCGGCGTTCGTGGCTCCACAGCCCGGTGAAGTCGAGCAGCTCGCCCGCCCGGTCTGGCACCGGCAGCATCGCGTCGAGGCCTGCCAGCTCGAGGGGGCCGGCCGCGGCATCCGTGGCGGTGTTGGTCACGGTGTGCCGCAGCCGCAGCACACCCTGCGCGGTGAGTTCGAGGTCGGTGGTCACGGCCACGGATGCGGACGCATCCGCCAACTCGATCGCCAGCGTGTTCGCGCCGCGCTCGTGCACGGCCACCAGGGCCAGCGCCGGGTCGAGCGTGCCGGCCGGGGCGCTGGTGCCCGTCGAGCCGGCGGCGGCGCGGAACCCGCCGAGGGCGGGGCGTCCGCTCCAGCCCTCGGCGAGGGCGGGCAGCAGGCTGAGCCGCAGCGGCACGTCGATCGAGCTCGGGCCGACGGGCGGCAGGCTGGCGGCGGCCAGCGCGGCCAGGTCGGCCGGGGTCAGCGCGCCGAGGTCGGCGCCCCAGTGCACGATCACCGGCGTGCCAGTGCCGGTGGCATCGAGGACGAGGCTGGTGCCGGCGGCACGGAGGTGGTGGATCATGACACTGCTTTCTTCGAGGAGTTATGGGGGAACGATAGCGCCCGAGCCGTGCGCTCCTGAACGGAGCCCGGAAGAGCTCCGCGGGTCACGCGCCGTTGCGCGGGTGGCACGCCACCCGCGTAGCGGCGCCGCCCCCGCGCGCCGCCCAACGCGGGTCAGACGCCGTTACGCGGGTCATGCGCCTGGGCCGGCGTCACGACCCAACGGATGCGTCACCGGGTCTCGACACGCTCGACCAACGAGACGGGGCGAGCACGCGGATGCGTCACCGGGTCTCGACAAGGTCGACCAGCGCACGGGTTGCCCCGCCGGGACCGGCGTGACGTGCTTGCAGGTCGTACCCATGCCGTTGGTCGAGCCTGTCGAGACCCCGCGAGCCGATCACCCGAACGCAACCCGCGCACGCGGTTCAGACGCACCGTACCGCCCGGCACATGGAGCGCCGGGCGGTACGGGGTAGTTCAGTCGATCAACCGATCAGGGCTGCCTACTCCGCTACGGGAATGGACTGGGCCTTGAGCGCGTCGACGGTGGACGTCTGGCCCGTGGCGAGGGCATCCGCGAGGGTGCCGTTGCCGCTGACGGCGGACTTGAAGCCGTCGGAGACGTCGTTGTACGTCTGGGTCATGGTCGGGCCCCAGACGAAGTCGGCCGAGACCTGGCCGGATGCTTCGGCGAAGACGTCGTAGATCGGCTGGTCGCCGTAGAACTCCACGCCTTCCTTGAGCACGGGGAGGTCCAGGCCCTCAACAGCGGCCGGGTACAGGTTGGCTGCCTCGTTGAGCATGGTCAGCGACTCGCTCGAGCTGTTCAGCCACAGGGCGAACTGAGCGGCTTCGTACGGGTGCTCCGAACCGGTGAACACTGCGGTGGACGAGCCACCCCAGTTTCCGCTGGCCTCATCGCCGGCTTCCCACTGCGGGGAGGCGGAGACGGACCACTTGCCGGCGGTGTCGGGTGCGCCGCTGGCGATGGAGTTGGCACCCCAGGCTGCGGAGTTCCAGGTCCAGGCTGCGCCGGTGTTGTAGGCGTTATCCCACTCGGTGGTCCAGGCCGGAACCGTCGACACCAGGTCGCGGTCGATCAGGTCCTGCCAGTAGTCGGCGACCATGATGGACTCGTCGCCGGTGAGGTCGACGTTCCAGTTGTCGCCGTCGTTGCCGAACCAGGTTCCGCCGGCCTGCCAGACTAGTCCGGCGAACTGGTTGATGTCACCCTGCGAGAAGTTGGTGATGTACGCGCCGGTGGCACGAACCTGCTCGGCGGCGGTGGCGTACTCTTCCCAGGTGGTGGGGATCGCGATGCCGTTGGCCTCGAAGAGGTCGGCGCGGTAGAACATGGCCATGGGGCCGGAGTCCTGCGGGATGGCGTAGACGGCGTCGTCCTCGTTGAAGCTGACCTGTCCCCAGGTCCAGTCCACGAAGTCGGCCTTGGCGTCCATGACACCCTCGCACGAGGCCAGGTTGACCAGGCCGTCCTGCACGCGGAAGTTCGGCAGGGCGTCGTACTCGATCTGGCCGAGGTCGGGCGCGTTGCCGGCCTCGAGCTGGTTGAAGAAGTTGGCGTAGGTGCCGCCGTTGCCGTTCGGGCCGGTCTGCCCGGCCACCTGGATGTCGGGGTTGGCTTCGTTCCAGACGTCGACGACCTCTTCGATGCCGGGGATCCACGAGGTGAAGCTCAACTCGACCGCGCCGTCTGCTGGCGCACAGTCGGCAGCGTCTGCGCTGTCGGTCGTGCCGCCGCCGGCGGCGGAGCAACCGGTCAGTGCGACGGTGGCTGCGGTGAGCAGGGCAACGGTGGCCGCTCTCTTGGTGATTCGCATTGTTTTCCTTTGTTGGGGTTTCGCTGAAAAGGAGTGGTGCAAGGTGACGCGGATGATGCGGGTATGGCTGGGTGAAACGGTCAGGAGAGTCTGGGGGTCACTTGACGCTGCCGGCGCCGAGGCCGTTGCGCCAGAAGCGCTGCAGCAGCAGGAACAGGATGATCAGCGGGATGATCGACAGCAGGGCACCGATGAGCACGTAGCCGCGCAGCTCGGGGATCTGGTTGACCTGGGAGTTCCAGGCGTACAGGCCGAGGGTCACCGGGAACAGGGTCTCGTCGCGCAGCATGATCAGCGGCAGGAAGAAGTTGTTCCAGATGGCCACGAACTGAAAGAGGAACACGGTGACCAGGGCGGGGAACATCAGCTTCACCGAGACGGTGAAGAAGGTGCGCACCTCGCCGGCACCGTCGAGGCGGGCGGCCTCGATCAGTTCGTCCGGCACGCTCGCCGAGGCGAAGATGCGGGTGAGGTACACCCCGAACGGGCTGACCAGGCTGGGCAGGAACACCGCCCAGAAGGTGTTGGTGAGGCTGACCTGGCTGAAGATCAGGAACAGCGGCAGCGCCAGCGCGGTGGCCGGAACGAGCACCCCGCCGAGCACGATGTTGAACAGCAGTTCCCGGCCGGGGAAGCGGTACTTGGCCAGGGCGTAGCCGGCCATGCCGGCGAACAGGGTGGCCAGCAGGGCGCCGGCGCCGGCGTACAGTGCGCTGTTGAGCATCCACTTGAGGAAGACGCCGTCGCGGTAGGCGACCAGGTTGCCGATGTTGGCGAACAGGTTGAAGTCGGCGAACCAGAGCGGGTTGGTGCTGGTGAACTGCGAGCTGCTCTTGGTGCCGGCGATGAACAGCCACCAGATCGGCACCAGGAAGTAGAGCGTGAAGACGAGCATCACGGTCATCGCGCCGATGCGGGAGAGCGGGCTCTCCTTGGCGACCTTGGGGGCCGGGGTGGTGGTCTTCACGCGCTTGGCGGAGCGGGCGACGGATGACTCGGTGAGGGCGCTCATTTGCCTTCCTTCCGCTGGGTGAACTTGAGGAACGAGAACGAGAGCACGAAGGTGGCCAGGGCCAGCACCACGCTGAACGCCGCGGCGAGGTTCACGTTGGGGATCGAGGAGGTGGAGTAGACCATCAGGTTCGGGGTGAACGTGCTGGTCACGGCGGAGCTGAAGGTGCGGAACACCTGCGGCTCGGCGAGCAGCTGCAGGGTGCCGATGATGGAGAAGATGCCGGTGAGCACGATCGCGGGCATGATCAGCGGGATCTTGATCGACCAGGCGATGCGCATCTGGCCGGCACCGTCGAGGCGGGCGGCCTCGTAGATCTCGGTGGGGATGGCCAGCAGCGCCGAGTAGATGATGAGCATGTTGTAGCCCACGTAGACCCAGGTGACGACGTTGGCGATGGCCCAGAGCACCAGATCGGCGGAGAGGAAGCTGATGTTGCTGGTGACGGCCGTGAACGGCGACAGGTTGGGCGAGTAGAGGAAGCCCCACATGATCGCGGCGATGACGCCGGGAACGGCGTACGGCACGAAGAAGGCGAGCCGGAAGAAGCGCTTGCCGCGCAGCAGCGGGCTGTCCAGCAGCAGCGCGAAGAGCAGCGCCAGGCCGAGCATGACCGGCACCTGCACCACACCGAAGGCGAGCACCCGGGTGATCGACTCCCAGAACGGTCCGTTCTGGAACACGGCGATGTACTGGGTCAGCCCGCCGAAGACCTCGGTGGCCTTGCCGAAGGTGCCGTCGCGTTCCACCACGAGCAGCGACTGGTAGATCGCGTAGCCGATCGGCACCAGGTAGAACAGGGTGAAGAGCACGGCGAACGGAACGATGAAGACGGCGATCGCCTTCGGGTGCGACACCTTGATCTTGCGGGGCTTCGGTGCCGGACTGCGCGGTGCCGCGCTCCGGGCATCCGCAGCCGGAAGGGCTGGTGCGCTCATGATGCGGTGTCCTCTCTGAGTACGCGTACGGCTCCGGCCGGTACGCGCAGGGTGCTGGTGACGGTGAGGCCGGTGACGAGCTCGTGCCCGTCGCCGCTGACCTGAACGTCGGTGTCGCCGTGGTTGATGATGAAGCGGTAGGAGCGGTCGGCGGCGGCGCGACGGATGACCTCGACGAGGCCGTCGCCGACCGGGCCGGCCGCGGTGACGCGGGCCTGCCCGGCGATGGTGCCCAGCAGGTCGCGGTAGGTGTCGGCGTCCGGCGCCGTCGCCAGGTACCAGGCGGTGCCGGCGCCGTGCCGGTTGCGGGTGAGCGCGGGCACACCGGTGAGGGCACCGTCGGTGTAGTGCGCCACGGCCTCCGCCCCGGCCAGCTGCAGGCGTTCGGTCCACAGGGTACCGGTGGCGCCGTTGGATAGGCCGATCGGCGCGTGCAGCCCCACGGTGGTGCCGGGGCGCAGCGGCGCGAACTCCTCGACGCGCACGCCGAGCAGGTCGCGGAACGCACCGGGGTAGCCGCCGAGGCGCACCCGGTCATCCTCATCGACGATGCCGCTGTAGAAGGTGACCAGGGCGTGACCGCCGTCGGCGACGAAGCCGGCGAGGTTGGCGGCCTGGGAGTCGGTGACCAGGTACAGCGCGGGCGCCACGACGAGGCGGTAGCCGGAGAGGTCGGCATCCGGGGAGACGATGTCGACGGTGACGCCGAGCCGGTGCAGCGCGGTGTACGCGGCGTGCACCTGCTCGAGGTATTTCACCGACTGGGACGGCCGGGACTCGCCGTCTCCGGCCCACCAGGCCTCCCAGCTGAACAGGATCGCGGCATCCGCGACGACGCGGGTGCCGATGATCTCGTCGAGCTTGTCGAGGGTGGCGCCCAGCTGCACGACCTCGCGCCAGAGCACGGTGTCGGTGCCGGCGTGCGGCACGAGCGCGGAGTGGAATTTCTCCGAGCCCTGCTGGGAGGCTCGCCACTGGAAGAAGCAGATCGCGTCGGCGCCGCGGGCCACGTGGGCCAGCGAGTTGCGGGTCATCTCCCCCGGCGTCTTGGCCAGGTTCAGCGGCTGCCAGTTCACGGCGCTGGTGGCCTGCTCCATCAGCAGCCAGGCGTTGCCGCCGGCCAGCCCACGGGTGAGGTCGGCGGCGAAGGCCAGCTCGGTGGTGGGGTCGGCGAGGCGGTGGTCGAGGTAGTGGTCGTTGGCCACGACGTCAACGACGGATGCCCAACGCCAGTAGTCGAGGTTCTTGATGTGCGCGGTGACCATGAAGTTCGTTGTGACCGGCACGGTGCTGTGCCGGCGGATGACGGCCTCTTCGGCCTGGTAGTAGCCGAGCAGTTCGTCGGAGCTGAAGCGCTGGAAATCGAGCACCTGGCCGGGGTTGCGGCTGGACAGGGTGAGCCGGGGGGTGTGGATCTCGGCCCAGTCGGTGTAGCGCTGGCTCCAGAAGCTCGTTCCCCAGGCGGCGTTGAGCGCGGCGATGGTGCTGTACTTCGCTTCCAGCCAAAGCCGGAATGCGGCGGCGGAGTCGTCGTCGTAGCAGAGCGCGTTGTGGCAGCCGAGTTCGTTGGAGACGTGCCAGAGGGCCACGGCCGGGTGGGCGCCGTAGCGGCGGGCCACCTGCTCGACCAGGCGCAGGGCGTGCTCGCGGAACACCGGCGAGCTCGGGCACCAGGCCTGGCGGCCGCCGGGGTAGCGGGTGGTGCCGTCCTCGGTCTGCGGCAGGATCTCGGGGTGCAGCGTGGTCAGCCACGGCGGCGGCGACGAGGTGCCGGTGCCCAGGTTCACCCGGATGCCGTGCTCGTGCAGCAGCTCGATGATGGTGTCGAGCAGGGTGAAGTCGTACACGCCGGGGGCGGGCTCGAGCGCGGACCAGCCGAAGATGTTGATCGCGACGAGGTCGACGCCGGCCTGCTGCATGAGCAGCACGTCCTCGGCCCAGACGTCTGGTCCCCACTGCTCGGGGTTGTAGTCGCAGCCGTAGGCGATGCCGTCCTGTGTGAACGGGGTCGCCGAGGTGACGGGGTGCGTCACGGCGGGACTGGCTACTGCGGTGTTCATGTGCTCCTGCTTCTGCGGGTGGCCCCGGTGGGACCGGCCCCGATTCGACGTTCTGTGAACGTGCACAGATCGAGGAGCAAATGACTCCTCATTGAGTGTCTGTGAACGTACACAGAGTAAGTACAGCTCGGCCACGATGTCAAGCTGACGGACGGGTACAGTTATCGAATGGTGACAATCCCGGGCCGACGCAAGCGCGCGACGATCCATGACGTGGCGGCGGAGGCCGGCGTGTCCCGCGGCACCGTCAGCCGGGTCGTGAACAACGAGCCCTACGTCTCCGCCGAGGCCAGGGTGGCCATCGAGGCCGCCATCGAGAAGGTCGGCTACGTGCCGAACACCGCCGCCCGCAACCTGGTGATGCAGCGTTCCCAGGCGGTGGGCCTGATCGTGCACGAGCCGCACTCGCTCTTCCTCGAAGACCCCAACATCGGTGAGATCCTGCTCGGCGCCAACTCCGCGCTCTCCCGCGCCGACTACCAGATGGTCAGCCTGGTGATCGAGTCCGACCGGGACACCGAGCGGGTGGCGCGCTACCTCTCCGGTGGCTTCGTCGACGGCGTGGTCGTCGTCTCCGCCAGGGAGCAGGACCCGATCACCCGGGTGATCGAACGGCTGGACCTGCCGGCCGCGTTCGTCGGGCATCCGCAGGACCTGCGCGACCTGCCCTACGTGGGCATCAACAACCGCACCGCCGCCCGCGCCATCACCGAGCGGCTGATCGGCACCGGACGCACCCGCATCGGCATGATCGCCGCGGCGCTCGACCGCGACTCCGGCTCCGACCGGCTGGCCGGCTACACGGATGCCCTGGGCGACCGGTTCGACCCCGCCCTGGTGGCGCCGGTGCCGCTGTACACCTACACCGACGGCCGCGACGGCATGCGCGCGCTGCTGGCCCAGGACCCCTCGATCGACGGGGTGTTCGCGGCCTCAGACGTGATCGCCGCCGGCGCCCTCAACGCCCTGCGCGAGGCCGGCCGGCGCGTGCCCGAGGACGTGGGCATCGTCGGCTTCGACGACAGCGCCTGGGCGCTGCGCTGCCAGCCGCTGCTCTCCACGGTGCGCCAGCCCGCCAACGGCCTCGGCCAGCGCGCGGCCGAGTCCGTGCTCAGCCAGCTGCGCGGGGAACCCGCCGAGCTCGGCGGCATCCTGCTCGACACCGAGATCGTCTGGCGCGACTCCGCCTGACCCGCGCGGCTGCGCGGCTCCCCCGTACGCAACTGTTCCCCAAGCGGACAATTGCGCCCGGCACACCGGGACCAATTGTCCGCACGGGTAACAGTTGGGCCGTATAGCCCGGGCCGGCCGCTGGGGTTGCCGCGGCGGCGGGCGGCGCACACAATGGGGGCGTGAGTCGCAAACGGGTGATCGTCAACGGGCTGGTGCAGGGCGTGGGCTTTCGGTACTACACCGAGGCACAGGCCGGCAGTCTGGGGTTGGGCGGATTCGTGCGCAACCGAGCAGACGGGGCCGTCGAGGCCGAGATCGAGGGCGACGACGCGGCCGTCGAGCGGATGCTGGACTGGCTGCACACCGGGCCGCGGTCAGCGAGCGTGCAATCGGTGCAGGTGACCGACCTGGCCGAGCACGGCGAGGCGAGTTTCAGCATCCGGCTGTGAGCGACGGCGGCCGGGCTGGCCCGAGCCAGGGGCACTCTGGCGTAGCGTTGGAACATGGGCGCGCAGTCATCCGGTCCCGACCGGACTGGACCGATCGTGCGCACCTCCTCCCAACCATGGGGGGAAGCGGAGGCGCGTGAGGCGTTGCCCGCGCGCCGACGCGTCACCCTGCGACACGGCTACGCCGTCGGACGGCTGCTGCTCGCCGCGGCGGGCATTATCGCGCTGATCGGCAATTACGAGTACGTGCTGCTGTTCCCCACCTTCGCGGCGTACAACGTCTTCACCTACTTCACCGTGCAGAGCGCGATCGGGGCGGTGGTCGCGTTCGTGTTCGGCGCGATCGTGGCGCTCCGGCAGGACAAGGACCCGCAGTGGCTGGACCTGTTCCGGGCCCTGGTCACCACCTACATCCTCGTCTCCGGCATCGTCTTCCTCACCATCGTCATCCAGTCGTCATCACGCGACTACTCGATGGAGGTGCCCTGGCCCAGCCAGGTGCTGCACTTCTACATCCCCGTGATCGCGCTCCTGGACTGGCTGACCGACACCGGCAAGGCCCGGCTGTCCTGGCGCTTCCTGCGCTGGATCATGCCGTACCCGATCGTCTGGGGCGTGTTCACGCTCGTGCGCGGCGCCCAGGTGGGCTGGTACCCGTACTTCTTCCTCGACCCGGCCCAGGTCAGCGGCCCACTCGAGACCGCCGCCTACTGCCTGATCGCCGTGGTGCTGTTCCTGGGCATCGCCGCCGTGCTGGTGGCGACGTCCCGGCTGAGCTGGCGGCCGCGTTCCCGCGGCGCCGGCGGCTCGGTACCGAACTAGCTAGCCGGCCGACTGCTCCACGGGAACGAAGGTGTACTGGCTGGTGAGGTGCTCGGACTCACAGGTACCGCAGTAGAGCACGCCGGAGGCCTGCATGGCCGATACCCGGGGAGAACACTGGATCACCTTGGGCCCGCAACACGGCGAGATCACCATGAAGGCGCCCGGTTCGGCGGCGGCGTGGCCGCTCAGGCTGCGGTGATGATGGCTGCCCTCGCAGGGCAATGCGGCGTCGAAGTCGAGCAACGACATGGATTCGAAATTTGTCAGAATATACATGCTCACTTGGTCAATCAGGTGGGACTGGCGGCCGCGAATCGAATGGGACACCGGGATCGCGACCACACCCGATGGCCGACGGCGACACACAGAAAACCACAACCGGACTCCGTCGGCGCGACCGGTCGGGAAACGACAGGAACTTCCCGCGGGAAGCCTCCCTCACTCGGTCGGCTACTTCACCGACTAGACGTTTCGTGGAGCTTACACCGGAACTCTGAGTTTTGCTCGTTAATTGATTACGGTGCCGGGGTGGCTGTCGCGAGCACCGCGAACGGTTCCAGGCTGCGCAGCGCCGCATCCGTGAACGCGGTGTCGTCAACGGTGGCCAGGGCCAGCGCACGCTCACCGCTGACGAGGCCCATCAGGATCGGCTCCCCGGTGAGCGGCAGCATGTTCACCCACACCCGGAAGTCGAGAGTGTCGTCCCCGACCGTGGTCCACACCGTGGCCTCGGTGTCCCAGAACGGTTCGTCGAAGCGCAACCAGATCTTGTCCAGCGTGCCCATCCCCAGCGCCGCGATCGCGCCGCGGTGGGCGAACGGCAGCGGCGGCACGAATTCGATCACGTCGCTCTGCAGCACCCCCAGCGGCACCGTCACGATCGCCCGGTCCACGGTCAGCGACTCCCCGGTGCCCAGGCGCAGGCTGACGGATGTCTCGGTGTAGCCGATGCGGGTGACCACGCTGGAGTAGAGCACGTCGAGGTCCGCGGCGAGATCGTCGATCAGGGCGCCGTAGCCGCCCAGCACGATCCGGGTGTCCTCGGCCTGGATGGTCGCCGGGGTGGGGGTGTACCAGCCGGACATCTCTTCCGTCGGCGCGCCGGACTCCAGGGTGGTGGAGGTGGCGAGCTGGTAGTCCAGCCAGTCGGCGTCGGAGACGCCGGCATCGCCATCCGTCATCGACAGCGTCGCGGACCCGGTGGCGACGAGGGCCTGGGCCAGTGCGGTGTCCTGGGCCTGCTCGGCGGCCCAGGCCAGGGCAGCGGTCACGACCTCGGCGCCGACCGGGGAGACGGTGGCGAGCGTGCCGTCCGGGGTGCGCACCTCCGGGGTGGGCAGGAACTGCTCGTGGGCGATGTCGAGGCCGGTCAGTTCCTCGTCGAGGGAGGTGCTGCCGCCGGAGACGATGAACGATGGACCGAGTTCGACGGGGATCGGCCAGGCGTCGCCGGACACGGTCTGGATGCGGCCGCCCAGTCGATCGCGGGACTCGATCACGACGGCGGTGAACCCGGCGGCGGTGAGCTGGCGGGCGGCCGCGAGGCCGGCGATGCCTCCGCCGATCACGGCGATCCGCTCCCCCGGTTCGGCGACCTCGAGCAGAGCCCGCGCCGCGCTCTGGCCCGAGCCGCGGGCGCCCTGCACGGTGCCGGGTTCGTCGATCGAGACGGCCTCACCGGCCAGGTAGAGCCGGTCCAGGATGGGTTCGGCGAGGTCCTCGCGGTGCTGCGGCGTGGAGCCGACCGCCGCGAAGCTGTACGAGCCGCGGGCGAACGGGTCGTCGGACCAGGAGGTGCGCAGCATTTCGGCCGGCTGCGGCACGAGGGACGGCGCCGGCGTGCTGGTGGGCGTCGGCGTGCCCGTGGGGGTGGGCTCCGGCACGCATCCGCTGAGCGCGAGCACGGACAGCCCCGAGAAGGTGCCGAGCAGAAAGGTGCGACGGTTCATCGTTGCGATCGCGTCAGGTGACGCACTCCTCTCGGCCCCTTGAAGGTGTATCCCTCACGCTACCTCAGCGCGCGTGCCGCAACTGTTGCCCGTGCGGACATTTGCGTCCGGCGTACCGGGCGCACTTGTCCGCTTCGGCAACAGTTGGGGCGGTCAGGACCTGGGCGGCTCGAGGAAGCCGTCGTCGAGCAGGGCGCGCACGCGCGGCAGCAGCTCCGCCCGGAGCGCGGCCGGGTCGGCCTCGAGCAGCTGCGCGATGGCGTCGATGATCGCGCCGACCGGCAGTTCACCGTCGCAGGCGCCGATCAGGGCGGCCTGGGCGGTGTCCAGCGGCTCCGACCGGCCGAACCCGCCACCCTGGTGCAGCGTCATCAGGGTCGGGTCCTCCTGGCCTGGCCAGAAGTGGCGCTCCTCGGTGACGTCGGATGCGACGGTGAGGGTGGAGCGGGCCAGCGCGTCGTCGTCCAGCCCTGCATGCCAGTCGTGCGCGGCCAGGCAGGCCGCTAGGTGGCTGCCGATGCCGGCCGGGTTGTGGCCGAGGGCCTCTGGCAGGCGTTCCAGCCGCAGCAGCCGGGGGCGGGGCGGGGCGGCGTGACCCTGCGCATCCGCCGGTCGGCGCAGCAGCACGTAGCCGAAGCCGACCTGGCGCACCCCGCGGGCCTCGAAGTCGTCGAGCCAGGCGCCGTAGAGGCTGTCGAACTGCGGGGTGTCCGGCCGGGTGCCGCCATCGCGGATCCAGGTTTCGGCGTAGCCGGTGGGCAGTTGCACCTCGCGCTCGATGATCCAGGCGTCCAGCGCCGCGGTGCCGCCAGTGTGGCCGGTCGGTGCGGTGAGCCAGCCGGTGAGCCGGTCGAAGGCCTCTGCGTCGTCGTGGTACTCCCAGTTGCCCAGCAGCTGGGCCACCCCACCCGGGGTGAGGTGCTCGGACGCACCGCGCACCACGGCCTCCACCAGCGCATCGCCGACGAGACCGCCATCGCGGTACTCGTAGCTGGGCACACCCTCGGTGCGCGGGGTGATCACGAACGGCGGGTTGGAGATGATGTGGTCGAAGCGCTCCCCCGCCACCGGGTCGAACAGGCTGCCGAGCCGGAACTCGATGTTCTCCACCCCGTTGAGGCTGGCGTTGAGCGCCGCCAACTCGAGCGCGCGCACCGAGATGTCGGTAGCCACGACCCGGGTGGCGTGCCTGGCGGCGTGCAGGGCCTGGATGCCACAGCCGGTGCCGAGGTCGAGCGCGCTCTCGACCGGGTTCGGGATCATCAGCGCGCTGAGGGTGAGCGAGGCGCCGCCGACGCCGAGCACGTGGCTCTCACCGAGGGGGTGGCCCAGCGCCAGCTCGCCGAGGTCGGAGACGATCCACCAGCTGCCCGCGCCGTGTGCGTCGACGAAGCTGTACGGGCGCAGGTCGACGAGCGGATGCACCAGCGCCGGCTCGGTCGCGCCGGTCGCGCCGGTCGGGTCGGCGGGCGCCGGCTCCGTCGCACTGCCGTCCCGCGGGGTACCGCTCAGCAGGCCGAGCTCCTCGGCGCCCGCCAGGCCCAGGGTGGGCAGCGCCGCGGCGATTTCGGCCCTGGTCACGGGCAGCCCGAGCACGAAAAGCTGGGCCAGGGCCACCGTGGGCTCCGGCACGGTCAGGGTGGCGCGCAACCGGGCGAGCGCCCGCAGGGCCGGCACCCGGTGATTACGGTGCAGCGCGGCATCCGCTTCGATGCCCCACAGGCCGGTCAGGGCCGTCACCGAGAAGTTGGCGGCGGAGAGGTCGGCACGGAGCAGGTCGATCAGGGGTGCAGTCACCCCTCCATTCAACTGCACCCCGCAGTCCGCCGCGCACCCCGCCATCCCCGCTGCTCGGGCGCATAACTCCTGCAATTTTTCAGATCGTGAGCAACGGATGCCGGAAACACGCGGGCGCTCCGCCACCGCTGCAGATGCTGCAGGAGTTATGCGCCCCGCACCCAGCGGACGCGGGCAGGGGCGGGCGGGCTGCGGGGCGCGGTCAGAGCCAGCGCATGGTGAAGGCCCGGGCGAGCAGGCCGTTCAGCGGCGGCGTCGCCAGGATGCGCACCAGCGCGTTCCGGGCCCGCAGGCGCAGTCCGTGCGCGGGCCGCCCCATCGCCATGTTGAAGCCGGCCTGGCTGGCGGCCCGTCGGGCGCTGCGGCGGCGCACCCTGTCGTAGTCGCCGAGGGTGGCCCTGGCCTCGATCGGCAGGGCGAGCGCGTGCTTGAGCGCCGGCGCCAACGCCAGCGCGTCCAGCCAGCCCAGGTTCATGCCCTGCCCGCCGATCGGGCTGATCTCGTGCGCCGCATCGCCCACGAGCACCAGCCGGCCGCGCACCATCGAGGTCGCCAGCCGCTGCTGCACGGTGAACGCGCTGGGCACGGCGTCCGAGGCCGGCAGGGTCACGCCGGTGCGGGTGCGGATGAGGTCGCTGAGCGCGGTGATGGGCGCATCCGTCATCAGGGTCGGCGTCATGGCCACCCAGCGCCGCCGCCCGTTGGGCAGCGGGAAGGACTCGACCACGCCGCCGGCCTCGAAGAACAGCACCGCCTCGCTGCCGTGCTCACCGGTGTCCGGGTAGTCGGCCATCAGGTAGGTGTCGCCGCCGCCGAGCGGCCGGGTGCCGATGCCGACCGCCTCGCGCAGGTGCCCGCGCGCCCCGTCGGCCACCACCACGTACCTGGCGATGCCGAGCAGGTCGACGCTGCCCTTCCGCGCCGGGTCGGTGGTCTCCGCCAGCACGTTCACATGGTCACCACGGTCCTGCAGTGTGCCCACCCGCACACCGGAGCGCAGCGCGTCCGGCCGCAGCTGCCGCAGTCTCTTGCGCAGCACGGCCTCGGTCTCGTACTGCGGCAGCGCCACCACGAACGGAAACCGGTCGGCGACCCTGGCGAAGGACAGCCGGCCCAGGGTGCGGCCACCGCAACGAACACTGCCCACCTCGATCCGCACCGCCTTGGCCAGAACCTCGCCGGCAACCCCCACCGTGCGCAACACCCGCATCGACGGCGGGTGGATGCCGATGGCCCGCGCCTGCATCGACGGCTCCGTGCGACTCTCCAGTACCAGCACGTCCAGGCCCTGGTCGGCGAGCAAACAGGCCAGCAGGATGCCGACGGGCCCGCCACCGACCACGATCACGTCACGCATGGGCCCCTTCTTCCTTGGCCGGGGCCTGCCCGGTCGCCGCGGCAGGCGCAGTCCAGCGGAGCACCAGCCGGTAGGGGCGCTCGCGGCTGACGGTCCAGCCGGGCGGCGCGACGGCCGACAGCTCGGCGAAGGTGAAGCTGCGCCGAATGGAGGTGAGCCCGTCGGCGCGGATGTAGGAGCGGCGGAAGAACGGCCAGGTGCCCAGGCCGAACCCGGCGTAGGCCAGCGGAGCCCGCTCGATGTCGCCGTGCAGCACCAGGCCGCGACTGAGCCGTTCGGAGTCGGCCAGCAGCGCGCCGAGGTCGGCGGCGCCGAGGTGGTGCAGCACGTGGTTGGAGAGCACGGTGTCGAACCGCTCCCCCGCCGTGACCAGGTCGCCGCTGTGCGCCCGGCGGAATTCCAGTCCGGGCAGCGGCGGCTGGGCGACGGCGAAGTCGTGCGCGCGCGCATCCGGGTCGATCGCCGTGACGCTCAGCCGCAGGCCGTCCCGCGCGGCCCATCGGGCCAGCGACCTGGCCACGTCACCGCCGCCGGAGCCGATGTCGAGCAAACGGTGCGGGCGGGTGGCCGACAGGCGCGGCCGGATGTCGTGGCGGTAGCTGTGCCGCAACCCGGAGACGACGGCGTTGACCAGCCGGAAATCGGCGTAGGTGCGGGCGAGCGCGTCAGGGTCGCAGTGCGGATCGTCCATGATCTCGACGGCGTCAACCGCGCGTGCGCGGAGCGTTGGGAGCACGGCGTCAGCCGCGCGTCACGGTCATCAGGCCGGATTCGACGGTCAGACCAGGGCCGAACGCCATCGCGCAGACGCGTTCACCATCACCGGTCGCCTCGGCGTCGAGGATGGCCTTCATGACGAACAGGATGGTGGCGCTGGACATATTCCCGTTGGTGCGCAGGGTCTCGCGTGACGGCACCAGTTGCGCCTCGGTGAGGCCGAGTTTGGCCTCGGTCTTGTCGAGGATGCTGCGCCCACCGGGGTGGATGGCCCAGTGCGCGATCGCCGTGCTCAGCGGCGATGCCGGCGCGGGCGCGGTGAGCACCTGGCCCGCCGCGGCGGTGGCAGGCTCTGAACCGTCGACGTCGGCACCTGTCGCCGCACCGGCCTCGGCCAGCACACCGGCCGCCAAGGCCAGGGTGAGGGACTCGTCCCGGCCGAACAACGGGGCCAGGGCCGACTCGATGTGCTCGTCGATGATGTGCGGTACATAGGAGCTCAGCACCATCTCGAAGCCCTCATCGCCGATCTTCCAGGCCATGTCCCCCTCGCCGACGGGCGTGATCACGGTCTCGAAGTGGTCGAGCACCAGGGCGTTCTCGCCGGGCTCCGGCGGGCGGGCGCTCACAATGCCGGCCGCGGCACCGTCAGAGAACAGGGAGGACGCCACGATGGTGTCCGGGTCGCTCGAGGTGCGCAGGTGCAACGAGCACAGCTCGGCGCTCACCACCAGCACCACAGCGTTCGGGTCGGCCTCCACGAACTGCTTGGCGGTGCGCAGCGCCGGCATGGCGGCGTAGCAGCCCATGAACCCCAGGTGGTAGCGCTGGGTGGAGGCGGCCAGGCCCAGTTCGCGCACCAGCATGTAGTCGGGACCCGGGGCGTAGAAGCCGGTGCAGGAGACCGTCACCACGTGGGTGATGTCGGCGGCGTCCAGTCCGGGGCAGGCGGCCACGGCCCGGCGGCCGGCCTCCACGAACAGCTTCGTGGCCTGTTCGATGTAGAGCTCGTTGCGCACCCGGGTGCCGGGCACGAGCAGCCGCTGGGTGGTGGCATCGAAGAACTGCGGCTCGGTCACCTCCGAGTCCAGGGTGAGCTCCTCGATCACGGTGTGCCGGGTGTCGATACCGGACAGGTTGAAGGAGGCGGTCACCAGCCGCTGCGCCAGCCGGCTGAGGCCGGGCTGCGCGGCGAAAATGTCCCGTACTTGCTCCTGCACGAGGACGGTGGGCGGTACAACGGTCTGGAGCGCTCTCAGCGTGACGGCCATGCCCCAGTGTGACACGCGCGGCGGCAGGCGCACACCCCTCCGAGCGGCGTGCCGCGCGGCGTTTACGGCAGCCGGTCGAACAGGCGGGTGGCGCTGATGGCCAGCACGAAGCCGACCGCGACAATGGCGGTCACGGCACCCAGGTACGCCAACGGCGCCGCCTGGCTGCCGAACGCACCCGTGGCACCGATGCCCACCGCCACGGCGGTCACGATTCCCGCGAGCACCGCGATCCAGGTCTGCAGCCGCAGACCCACCTTGGCCGGCGTCGGGATCTGCGCGGCACGTTGCCGGCCGCCCAGCCGGGTGAGCACGGCGCCGCTGACGCAGCCCCAGAACGCCACCACGAGCAGCGCCGCGATCACGTCGCTGGGCCGGTGCCACAGGCTCACCAGGGTCGACACCCCGGCCGCGACCGCGAAGGCGGCGCCGATGGTGCCGGCCAGCCACCGGGTGTGCGGGCTGGCGACGAGAAAGACCACCAGAGCGGATGCGGCCGCCACCGTCGTATGCCCGGACGGGAATGAGTTGGAGACGTAGCCATCCACGCCGAGGTCCGGCCGGGTGAGGACGATGTTCTTCAGCAGCTGAGTGGTCACCACGGCCGCCATCGCCCCGGCCACGGCGACCACGAGCGCGAACCAGGCCCGGCGCACGACGGCGATGACCAGGCTCACTATCGCGCCAACGGCCACCATGACGGAGGGGATCAGGTCGAGCAGGCTCTGCGTGACGGCCATACCGGTGGTGCCGTCCTCTGCCCCGTTGAAGGCCAACTGGTCGATGGCCTGCCCGGTTTCGTCACGCACGAAAAACAGGTACAGCGCCACGAAAGCGAGCAGGCAGACCAGGGCCGCGCCAACGTAGCGGGCGGGGGTGAGACGAGAAACCGAGGGCACCCTCAAGTCTCCCACGCCAGGATGGGTGAACCGTGAAAGCGGGGTGTGCGTGCCGTCAACGGGGGCCGGCCGAATCAGGCACTTAACCGTCCCTGTTGCCTCACGTCAATACCTCCGCGAAGATTGATTCGTTGCCTCATTACGAGATCTCCGCGTCGTGGTGATGG
>NZ_JAIEUL010000019.1 GCF_019599185.1 Cryobacterium inferilacus
CCATCGATCGCGACCACCCCGAAACGCCCCAACCCGGCCTGCAAACACAACACCAAAACCTGGGCAAACAAGTCAGCTGTGACTTTCGGCGCTATATGGCGGCGTTCTGTGATCGCTATTTGGCGCATTGACCTGGTTGCTCGTGTTGGCTCAGAGCGGGTAGACAGCGTCTTGTATCCCATGGGATTCGAGACATACAGGTATCGCGACACGCCTGTTGGTGACGACCTCTAGTGCTGCGCCCTCAGAGAAGAGTTGCCCGCGCGAGTGCATTAGGTCTCGAGCTGCAAAATCTTACCTACTAGAGTCCCAAGTTCACCTTCAGGCTCCTGATCCAGCCACATCGAAAGCCCCCCCCCGCTCATCAGGGTGATGCACGCGGCGACAACCAGTACTCCAATCACGGCCATCAACCACCAGAGATTCCTGGATTGAGACTGTGGGTTCGACATTCCATGACTCTACGCACATCTGCCGCTCGCACATGAGTGGGACACTCTTGACATGACCTCTGGCGTACAGGCGAATACTCGCTTCAGGATATTGCTACCCGCCGTCGTCATTGTCGTCGTCACCTGGCTGATCTTCTGGATGGCTCAGGGATTCTCAACGATCTGCATTCTCATGGGTCCCTGCCCAGGTCGTGATGTACGCGTGGCGCCCGCGTTGCTTTTCGGCGGGATAATGCTTGCGCCGATGACCGCCGTGATCCTGACGTCCCTCGTTCGTTCGCCAATCGGATGGCTCGTTCGACTGTCATACGTCCTCCTGGTTGGACTGGCGGTGGCGGGGTACGCGGTCGTGAATTTCGTCGGCGGCTTCGGCGTGGACGCACCCTTTCTGGCCGGATTCATCGGAATCTGCGGGACGACCGTGCTCGCCTACTTAGGAATTGCTGGCCTTCGACGCGAAGCCTCGGCGGCGTGACACATCGTTAGCTGACCGCAACGTGGTGGCGCCTTTGGACGCCGCTCCGTTGCTGGTGAGAACGGACTGTAGCTTCGCGGCTGGATCGGTTTCGTCCGGCTGTCTCGTATCCGGACGATGCGAGACAGGTCTGGATGCGAGACAAATCACCTGTTGCTCATCGCCCGCCCGCGTCTCGAATCCCATGGGATACGAGACACGTAGGTTGCGAGTCACATTCGCATTTTGGATGGTATCCCATTGCTGATCGACACTAGTGAGGCCGCAAGGACTCTCATTCGGAGCGCGACGGCGGGGAGACGATTATGACCGCCCCTGTCCCACAGGATTCGGGGATCGGTGTCGATACCGACTCCCGCCCGCCAAGACTCCCGCCGCCGATCGAGATCTCGTCGCCCATCTGGTACTCCTGGCCCGCAAACGTGAGTGTCGTCCCATCCCAAGTGGTGAGGGAGTCGGGAAACACCGGAATGGCACCATCATCGAAACGAACGCAGTTGTCGACGAACGCGAGAGTTCCAATCTTTAGCCCGGCCATCCCGTACCAGTCTTCTGGGAGGGGGTATGTGAGCAGTCCGCTCGGTTCAGGGAGTGGGGGCTCAGCGGTGGTGCAACTGGCAAGCGAGGAGAGGGCTACACAGGCCATGATGATGATCGGTGCACGCCGATGCTGATGGCCGGCACCGGGCATTGATTCGGCCTGACGGATGAGGACCGGTGACAAGGCAACCTCCATCAACGTCGAGAAGTGCGAGCACTGTCACCCTAGCTCGCCAGGCGCACGATCAACGGATGCTTTACCTCAAGCTCCAAGTAGTTCGATACTCATGGCTCATGAGTCGCTTTGATTTGGAGACGCTGCCTGCGAATGTGTCGTGTAGTCGGATCAACCGAGAGCCCGCATGTCTACAGCGATGTGGTGGTCAGGGCCTCTTTTCGCTGTATTCCGAGTTCGGGGCCGTTTGAAACTATATATGTATCTGGCTAGAACGCCCGAATCCGTGCCCGTCTGGCCGCCCGCTGACTGACGCGTGGTCGCATGTCGGTGGAGTCGACCTACACTCGAACGCATTCGAACACACGTTCGACTAAGTGAGGGAGGGCGACGTGAGTGTCACCGTCGTGGACCGCATAGCCACACCCGCCGAGGAGGCCGTCTCCATCGCCTTCCTCGTCACCGGCGACGCGGTGGCCGCAGGCTTCCCATCGCCGGCGCAGGACTACTTCGACGGCTCTCTCGACCTCAACGACCACCTGATCCGAGACAAGACCTCGACCTTCATCGTCCGAGTGTCCGGCGAGAGCATGACCGGCGCCGGCATCAGCGACGGCGACGAGCTCGTGGTCGACCGATCGATCACACCCACGCACGGCAGCGTCGTCATCGCGATCCTGGACGGCGAGCTGACCGTCAAACGGCTCGAACTACACCGCGGGGGAGTAGTGCTGCGCGCCGAGAACCCCGACTACCCCCCAATCCTCGTCCCCGAGCTCAGCGACCTCCAGGTGTGGGGCGTCGTCACCGTCTGCCTTCACCGGCTCCACCGTGCGCTCTGAGCGGCGCATCGGCCTCATCGACGTCAACAGTTTTTACGTTTCCTGCGAGCGGCTGTTCGATCCGAAGCTCAGCGGCCGGCCCGTCGTCGTCCTGTCCAACAACGACGGGTGTGTGGTCGCCCGGAGCGACGAGGTGAAGCAGCTCGGCATCGAGAACGGCACCCCCTGGTTCAAGATCGAACCCCTGATCCGCGCCGGCCGGCTCCCCGAGGTCATCGCCCGCTCGAGCAACTACGAGCTGTACGGCGAGCTGTCCGCGCGCGTCATGGAGCTGCTGGGCCGGTACTCCGCCTGGCAGGAGGTGTACTCGATCGATGAGAGCTTCGTCGGAGTCGACGGCGATGTGACGGAGCGGGAGAAGATCGGCCGAGCAATGCGCGCGGCCGTCGCGAAGAACGTCGGCCTGCCGGTGTGCGTCGGCTTCGGGCCGAGCAAGACTCTCGCGAAGTTCGTCAACAAGGGCGGGGCGAAGAAGCACCCGAGCCTCGGGGGAGTGTGCGATACCGACTGGTACACCCCCGAGCAGATGGACGGCCTCATGGCCTCGCAACACGTCACCGAGCTGTGGGGCGTCGCCGGCCGCACCGCGAAGCGCCTCGCAGAGCTGAACATCCACACGATCCGCGACCTCCGCGACGCCGATCCCATCCTCATCCGCAAGAAGTTCTCCGTCGTCTTGCAGCGCTCCGTCTACGAGCTGCGCGGAATCGACTGCATCCCGCTCGAGGCCGCACGCACGGTCCGGGACCAGCTGATCTTCTCGCGCTCGTTTTCCTCACCCGTGACGACGATCGCGGACATGGAACAGGTGCTCTCCGTCTACGCGCAGCGTGCCGCGCACCGCCTCCGAGCGCAGGGGTCGGTCACCAAGACGATGAGCGTGTTCGCGTCGACGTCGCCTTACGCCGACGCGCCCTACGAGTCCGCCGGCGGCATGGCCGGCTTCCCCGTCCCCACCGACGACCCGGTGACCATCGTCAAGGCCGCCACCGGCACCCTTGTGCCCAGGTTGCGCGAGGGTGCGCGCTACGTGCGCGCCGGCGTCATCCTCACCAACTTGTCTGCGAAGGGCTCTCACGCCCTGCTGGACGTGTTCGACAACGACTTCGACACCAAGGGCCTCGGCGCCACGATCGACGCCGTGACGAAGCGCCACGGCCGCTCCGCGGTCGGCCTTGGCCTCGCCGGCATCCGCAAAGGACCGGTGTGGACGATGAAACGCGATGCGCTGTCGCTGCGCGCGACAACGCACTGGGGAGAACTGGCAACCGCGCACGCACGGTGACCTCTGTCGGCTGCTCTCGCGCTGGGATAGAATGTTCTATAGGAGGTGGTTGCCGTGTCGATCGCTGAGAGGCCCAATGGGGACACTGTTCGCCGGCTACGCAGCTTGCAGGTCGTAACCCGCGTGTCGTACCTCCGCGCGTTGCGGACGGCGGCCGAAGGCACCACTCAGTCGCAGCTCGCCCGCGACATCGGCATCTCGCAGCCGTCGGTCAACAGTGCGTTGAAGTCTGCGGCCGCAGTGCCCGACGTGCGTCCCGGGTTCTCTGGCGCGACGCCCTACGAAATCGCCCAGCGCTACGACGCGGGAGAGCTGACACGGGAGCAAGTCATCGATGAGCTCGGCCGCTGGCCGTATCGTCCAGGCTCGCCCAGCGATGGCTACGACTGGACCACCTTGGACCCGGGGGAGTTCGAGGAAGTAGGTCGCGCTCTCACTGAGCACCTGATCGACGCGGACGCGTACGACGAGATCCTTGACCGCTACAGCGAGCAAGGTCGGTGACGGCGGAGGACTCGTCAGCGATCGCCGCGCACCGTGAGACGGTGCGCGCGTGGGCTCGGGCGGGAGGCCCACTGAGCCCTGCGAGTGAGCGCGCGACGGTCAACAACCGGGACTGGTTCACCCAGGAGTCGGATGGATCGGTCCAGCCTCGCGCTGCCCGCCGACTCATGCACGCCCGCCTCGTGAACGAGTACCGCGCTCACTTTCCCGACGTCCGCTCGGAGAAGAAGGCGATCATCCTCGCCGGCCCACCAGGAGCGGGAAAGTCGACAGTTCTCGCAGACGTGCTCGGCGCTCGCACTGGAAATCCCCATCGGAGCGCTCCGTAGGTTCACCCCGACGGCCGCAGAAGGCGTGCCGGGAGGAGACCCATGTACGGAACGTATCTGCGGCGAGAACTCGTCGGCCGCAAGAAGCAGACGATCATCGTGGCCGCCGGCCTCGCGATCGCCATCGCACTCGTGATGATCGTGAACTCGCTCGCGGCAGGCGTGCGCGACGCGCAGGCGCAGGCCCTCGAGTCGGTCTACGGCGTCGGCACCGACCTGACGGTGACCGGTGCCATGCCCGAGCCCGGGGAGGGCGGCGGCCAGCGGTTCGACTTCGGCGAGGAGGGCGGCGCGACGGGCGAGGACGGCACGACCGAGCTCAGCCAGTCGCAGCTCGTCTCGGAGCCGATGCGCGCCACGCTCGACGCGAGCACCCTCGACACCGTGACCGCCGTTGACGGCGTGTCGGCGGCATCCGCCACACTCAGCCTCACCAACATGACATTCTCGGGCGAGCTGCCGGCGGCCCCCGACGACACCACGACGACCGAAGGCGGCACGCAGGGAACTCCGCCGCAAGGTGAGGGCGGAGGCGGCGGCTTCGGAGGCGGCTCGTTCGGCGTCGACTCGTTCACGGTGCTCGGCATCGACCCCACCTCGACCGCTGTCGGGCCGCTGTCGGCCGTCGAGATCAGCGACGGCCGCGCGCTCGAGAGCAGCGACGAGGGCGGGAACGTCGCCGTACTGGACGCGACCTATGCTGCGACGGCCGAGGTCGTCGTGGGCGACACCATCGACATCGGCGGCGAGGACTTCGAGGTCGTCGGGCTCGTGGCATCGACCTCGGACGAGGCAGACACGGCGTCGAACGTGTACATTCCGCTCGATGTCGCTCAGACGCTCTCCGGCGTCGGCGCGGTCGTTTCGACCGTGTACGTACAGGCCGAATCGTCCGACGCGATCGCGGCCGTGCAGGCCGATCTCGAAGAGGCACTGCCCGACACCACGGTGAGCTCGCAGGCCGACCTCGCCTCGACCGTCTCCGGCTCGCTCTCCAGCGCCTCCTCGCTCATCACGAACCTCGGCACCTGGCTCTCGGTGATCGTGCTCGCCGTCGCGCTCGTGCTGGCCGTGCTGTTCACCATCTCGGGCGTCTCGCGCCGCACGCGCGAGTTCGGCACGCTCAAGGCGATCGGCTGGTCCAACGGACGCGTCGTCGGACAGGTCGCGGGCGAATCCGCGGTGCAGGGACTCCTCGGCGGCGTCGTGGGTCTGGTGCTCGGCTTCGCCGGCATCGTGGCGATCAACCTCATCTCGCCGACGATCTCGACGGCGGCCGCGGCCGAAACGTCGACCCAGGGCGGCCCCGGAGGCGCGGGCGGCGGTCCCGGCGACGGCGCGTTCGGCAACGCGGTCATGCAGCAGGGTTCTACCGACATCGTTCTGCAGGCACCCGTCACCCTGTGGGTGATCGTGGCAGCCGTGGGCATCGCGGTGCTCGGCGGACTCGTCGCCGGTGCGTTCGGCGGATGGCGCGCGGCCCGGCTCAGCCCCGCCGAAGCGCTGCGATCGGTCGGGTGACGCGGCGATGACCGAGATCGCCCCGCCCGCTCTCACCAAGAAGCCGCTCACGAGCTTCACCACGACAGGAGACGAAGACATGACGATGATCGACACCGGCCCGGCCGGAGTGGGGGATGCCCCGACCGCGGCGCTCTACCGACTGACCGATGTGACACGCACCTATCGGCAGAAGCAGCGCGTGATCAAGGCGCTGACCGGTGTCGGGCTCGAGATCGGCGCCGGCGAGTTCGTCACGATCCAGGGCCCGACCGGTGGCGGCAAGTCCACGCTCCTGCAGCTTCTGGGAGCCCTCGACCGACCCTCGTCGGGCTCGGTGATGCTCGCGGGCACGGATCTTGCGAACGCCTCGGATGCCGAACTCGGGCGCGTCCGCGCGCGTGAGATCGGATTCGTGTTCCAGGGATTCAACCTGATCCCGACGCTGACCGCGGCGGAGAACGTCGACATGGCCCTCGAGCCGCTCGGTCTGCCGAAGGCGGAGCGTGCGACGCGCGTCGCCGAGGCGCTCGCGCACGTCGGCCTCGCCGACCGCACCGACCACAAGCCCACCGAGTTGTCAGGCGGTCAGCAGCAGCGTGTCGCGATCGCCCGCGCGATCGTGAAGCGCCCGCGCGTGCTCCTGGCCGACGAGCCGACCGGAAACCTCGACGAGAGTATGCGCGACGAGATCCTCGCCGTGCTGGAGGGGCTGTGCGCCGAGGGGCTCACGCTCATCGTCGTCACGCACGACTCGGCCGTCGCACGCCGCGCGCACCGCCGGCTCCGGCTCGACAAGGGAACCGTGCGAGACATCACGCGCTGACGCAGGAGAGCTCCGAGGACTCTCCTCTCGCCACGACCACCTTCAACCCGGGGAGCAGGGCGCATCGCCGACCGCGACGCGCCCTGCTTCTCGCCGTCGACGACGTCCGGTCGGGCGATGGGGTCGAGATCGCACGCGGACGGGGTATCGGTGGGCGGTTCAGTACAGTAGCCGGTGTGCCACATGACCCGTTGATCAGCGCCCTCGGCGCGGTCATCCGCATCGATGTGTCGGCGCTCGATGCGGCCGACGCCGCTGAGGTCGCGCGAGTGTGGGCCGACGCCGCGCCATCCTCGTCCGACGGGTCGATCCCCGTCGACGTCACCGTGGTGGCGCCCGCAGGGGTGCCGATCGAACGCCTGCTGTCCTCGCTCTCCAAGCGCGTCACGCTCGCCGCGATCGAGGCCAGGCGCGGCGAGGCATGGATGCTGCACGCAGCGGGCATCGCCGACGAGCGAGGACATGTCGTCGTCGTCATCGGGCCATCGGGTCGCGGAAAGACGACGGCGGTGCGGGCGCTGGCGCAACGCTACGGCTACGTCACCGACGAGACGATAGCCATCGATGGATCCGGACGCGTGCAGCCGTACCGCAAGCCGCTGTCGATCATCGAAGGCGCGGTGGCCGTCAAGGCGCAGCGTCCGCCGGGCGAGCTCGGCCTGGGCGCTCTGCCGGCGCCGCAACTGCGAGTGGCTGCGCTCGTCCTGCTGGATCGACGCCCCGACGGGCCCGACGTGCCTATGCTCGAGGAGTGCGATCTGGGCGACGTGCTCGGCGAGCTCGTGGAGCAGACCAGCTACCTCGCAGATCTGCCCCACCCGCTGCGGACGATTGCGGCGCTGGCGGCATCCGTCGGCGGTATTCACCGTGTCGTCTACCGTGAGGCGACGAGCCTCGTCGAAGGGCTCGCCCCGCTCTTTCGCGATCCTGACGCGATCGTCATCGATGTGAGCGAGACCGGTGAGCCGCAGGCTGACGGCGGGGAACGCACGTCGAAGCACAGAATGACAACCGGTCTTTTTCGCGGGGCCTATCTCGATGCTCTTGTCCTGGACCACCCCCGTCGGGTGGCATTGCTGCAGCCGGACACCGACGAGGGGGCGATCCTGCGGGTGATCAGCGGCATCGGGCCGACGTTGTGGAGCGACGCCACGGGGCGTTCGGACGAAGAGCTGGTATCGGTCGTCGTGCGGGCGCACGGCGAGCCGGCGGAATCGGATGCCGCGTCCGCCGTCGCGGCGGCGATCGCTGAGCTCAGCGCGCACGGCGTGGTGGTGCGGCGACAGGACTGATCGTGTCGACGGAGCGGCGGCGCAGCCGCCCGAAACCGCGATGAGGAAGAATGAAGTCGAGCGGCGCATCGCGTCGCGTTGCGCGAAGTACTAGTTGCGCGAAGTACTATGAGCCCAATAGTCTGGCGCCAGACTGGAAACGCTTGCAGCGTGGCCGAGCGCGTGATGCCTGGGGTAATCACGATACGCACGATGGATGGAGAAACGTGAACGACCGAGATCCCGAATCATCAGCCATTCCGAATTCCGAACTCACTCGGCGGGACGAGACGCTCTGGAAAGCCGAGGTCAGCAGACGGGGTACTCTGACCGCTGCCGCCTGGGCGGTTCCGGTCATCGCGATGGCTGCGGCGACACCAGCGGCGGTTGCGAGCGGGGAGTTCAACCTTCAGGCGGACCTCAGAGTCGCTCCTCTCGGTGGCGCCGAGGGGCGATATAACACGGGCAGCAACTACAATGCTGGTGGTTCCGCTAACCCGACGGACTTCCGCCGAGCGTTCGTCATCCAAAATGTCGGCGAAGGGACCTTCACCGGCACGCTGAGGGTCAACTTCTCCTTCCCCCGGATGTGGAACCAGGCCACCGGCAACAACACCAGTGCGTTCAACAACTGGGGCACCAAGGATGTGTTCGCATCCGGTAGTGGCACATTGTTTAGTCCGGCAAACGTGAGCGGTTGGAATACGCCGGTCAATCACTCGACATATGTGCAGAACGTAAAAGGCAGCGGAACGGGGGCCGCGTGGGAGCAGGTGTGGTTGCTGCTCGCTGACACGTACTTCACCATGAGTGGTACCCTCGCGCCCGGCGGCAGCGTCACGTTCGCTCTCAACGCGAATATTCCTAATGCGTGGATTTCCGGCGTCAACGGTGACAACTCTTACCTGCCCGGGTGGATCTATTGGAGATCGCCGGTCACGATCCAGGCCACAACATCGGGTGGTGAGAATCTTGGTACCTACGACACCGGCGTGGGCGCGTGGAATAACGGAATCTGGTACTTCAACGGCGGCGGCCCCTGGGGCTATCTACCTAGTCCTCCCTACGATGCATACGGACTCTACCCCAGCGCCGGGCAGGGGTAACTCCTGACCCGCGTCGGCACGTCAAAGGGTCGCCGAGGTGAGCCCGGTCAATGCGAAGGGGTCACACCGAAATGCCGGTGTGATCCCTTCGCATTGACGTCTCCGTCCCATCCAAGGTGACGCGGTCCTCAGAGCCCGCGCCACCGGTCGATGCGTGTCAGAGCAGATCCCACCGCGTGATCGGCCAAAGGATGACGACGGCCTTCCCGACGATCCCGTCGCGGCTCGCCCACCGCCAGCAGTCCTGATCGGCGTCTGCGACTCGGCAGCGAGCGGCTGAGTCGGATGACGCCGAACGGTGGTCTCCGAGCATCAGGTACGACTCCGCAGGAACGGTGACGCTGTCGAAGCAGCGCGACGACCGTGGGTTCGACGTGCAGTCCAGAGCGCCCGGCTCGAAGGGGAGATCCTCGAACACGTACGGCTCGACGAGCGGCACGCCGTCGACGGTGACCGCGCCGCCATCGGTGCAGCACGCGGCGACCTGGCCCGGCCCGGCGATCACCCGTTTAACCAGCGTATGCCGCCCTGACGGACCGAACCCGGTCACCTCGCCCACCCAGCGCAACACTGAGCGGATCGGATCTTCGCTCGGCGCTGCGCCGCCATCCCAGGCTTCGCCGGCGTCGAAGACGACCACATCGCCTGTCGTGGGCGGCGAGCCGAGGTAGGCGAGCCGGTTCACCAGCACGCGATCACCCGCCTGGAGGGTCTCGTCCATCGATCCCGACGGAACGACGTAGGGCTTCGCGATGAAGCTCAGCACGAGCGCCACGACCGTGAACGCCAG
Source organism: Cryobacterium inferilacus (assembly GCF_019599185.1). Classification (GTDB taxonomy): domain Bacteria; phylum Actinomycetota; class Actinomycetes; order Actinomycetales; family Microbacteriaceae; genus Cryobacterium; species Cryobacterium inferilacus. Next base: position 10,096 of record NZ_JAIEUL010000019.1, read on the forward strand.
CGCGAGGTGGAACCAGACGGAGCCCGTGATCCGTCGCCACCGCCCCGGATGGTCGATCTCAGCGCTCACGCGATGCTCACAGCGTGAGCGAGCCCGCGATCACGGCGCGGAGGTTCTGGGCGAACGACGCGGGCGAGAATCGCTCGGCGCTTGCCCGGATCGCGTCGGCATCCCATTCCGAAGGAAAGCTGCGCACACTGCGGATCACGCCGTCCACCGTCTCGTCGTCGATGAACAGCCCCGAGACGCCTTCGATGGTCGAGTCGAGGAATCCGCCGGCACGCAACACTAGGGCGGGGTTGCCGAACGCGTTGGCCTCGACGGGCGTGAGCCCGAAGTCTTCGTGCGACATCGACATCAGGGCTCGCGTGTGGGCATAGAGCCATCGGAGCTTCGGCTCGGGCAGGTTGGTGCCGAGAGCGATCACATTGGTGGGCAATGAGGGCGACGGATCGACCCCGACGATGACCAGGGTCTGCTCGGGCATGCGCGCGAAGGCGTCGATCAGCAGTGCCGTGCCCTTGTATCCGCGAGCTCGTGAGACCGACAGGAAGAACTCATCGGGCACGTCCGCGACCTCGGAGCGGGGTCCGGCGATGTCCATCGACATCGGAGGATGCAGCACCTCGGCGCGGATGCCGTAGACCTTCTTGACGCGCTCGGCGACAGAGACCGAGTTCGCGAGATAGAAGTCGGCCGTGCGTGCGGCACGCTGGTCCCAGCCGCGCAGCCGCGGGGCCAGTGCGCCCAAGGCTGCCCGGACGGGCTTCGACTGGTCTTTGACGTAGTCTTCGCGCTGATACAGCCAGCGCGCGGGATTGTGGCAGTAGACGACCTTCAGGGTGTCGGGGTGTGCGCGCAGCCCGTGCGCCCAGCCCGAGGAACTGCACACGAGCACATCGGCGTCGACCACCGGCATGCGCGACCAGGCCGGGGCGAGCAGCGGAAGCCCCCACCGCATGTCACCGCCGAACGAATGCAGCAGTCGTGACGTGCTCTCGGTGATCGTGAACTCGTCGAACCCCTGGAACGTGTTCGCAGGGTCGAAGACGGACGTGATGATCTCGCGCGCGTCGAGCCGACGGGCGATTTCAAGGGCCACACGCTCTGCGCCGCCGCGCTGAGTGAGGTAGTCGTGAGCGACCACCGTCACAGGCGATGACGATGTGCTCATTGCATGCGCACGCGTCCATACTTCCACGAGTCCCCCAGAGACGGCGTCGAATGGTTTCGTGATCTGCTCTGCGGCGTCGTCCGACGGGGCGATCAGCAACAGTGCTCCCACGAGTTTCGGGCGCTACGGAACGGCCTGAGCCTCTCGTTGTTGCAGGCAGCGCGCCAGCAGCCCGCATCCACGTCGACGCCCGGCAGCGCGCCGCCGCTTCAGCGTGAGCGGTAGTGCGCCCGCAGATCGTGAATCGCCTGGGGGGCCGATCGCACGCCGCGGGAGAGGCGGCGCCACCAGCCGGCGATGACCGCGCGCGCACCGCGTCCGATCGCGGGATCGATGGCGCGCAGCTCATCGGCGGTGGGGAACACCGCGCGCCGGATCACGTGCACCCTGTGGGTGAACGACGCTCCGCGCAGTTCGAGCAGCCACGCCGTCATGCGGTGACGCGCGTGCGCGTGCAGCCGCCAGCGGCGCAGCGCCTCGGACGGGTGTGCGTCTTCGGGGACGTCGAAGCCGAGGGAGAGCAGAAAAGGGCGCGCCGTCTGCAGCGCACCGGTGTCGTGTGCGCAGGCGAGAACCGCGCACGCGAGTGCCTCGTCGTCGCGAACACGTGCCAGCAGCGCGGTGTAATCGCGCATCTTGCGGCTCTCGGCGGCGGCATAGCCGGCCTCGCGCAGCGTGTGCAGCGCGAGCACGAGTACGGTGTCGGCGCGCCCCGTGGTGTCGACCTCGACGCCGGCAGCCGAGAGCGACTGCCGTCGCTGCCACACGTGGTCGAACGTCGTCCCGGCCTCGCCGATGAATCCCGGCCAGTAGTGATGTACGTCGATGTCGCAGTTCCAACCCGGATGCACCAGCGTGCGCGAGTGCAGCTCGAGCATGAGGGGAAAGCCCGGTGTCGGGCGCGGAATCCATCCATACTGCGCGAAGGCGGCCAGCAGGTCGTCGAACCGCGCCGGGTCGACGAGCACGTCGACGTCCTGTGATTGCCTCTGCTCACGCAGGCCCTGGGCTGCGGCGAGCGGTCCTTTGAGGATGAGCGCGCGGATGCCGGCGCGGTGCGCGATGTGGTGCGACAGGGCCGTCGCCAGCAGCACGGCGTCTTCGAGGTGCAGCTCGGCCGCTGCAGGCTCGGTGTTCTCCGGCATCAGAGCAGACCCCACCTCGGGATCGGCCACAGGATCATGACGGCCTTTCCGACGATGCCGTCGCGGCTCGCCCAACGCCAGCAATCCTGATCGGCATCCACGACTCGGCATCGAGCGGCCGAGTCCGATGAGCCTGAGCGGTGGTCGCCCAGCATCAGGTACGACTCCGCGGGAACCGTGACGCTGTCGAAGCAGCGCGACGAGCGGGGGGTCGACGTGCAATCGACGGCGCCGGGCTCGAAGGGGAAGTCCTCGAACACGTACGGCTCGTCCAGCGGCACGCCGTCGACGGTGACCGCTCCGTCGTCCGTGCAGCACGCAGCGACCTGACCCGGCCCGGCGATCACCCGCTTGACCAGCGTATGTCGCCCCGACGGACCGAATCCGCTCACCTCACCCGCCCACCGCAGCACCGAACGGAGCGGATCCTCGGCTGCCGGCGCATCGCCGTCCCAGGCCTCATCGGCGTCGAAGACCACGATGTCTCCGGGTACCGGCGACGAACCGGCGAACGCGAGCCGGTTGACCAGCACGCGATCACCCGCCTGCAGAGTCTCGTCCATGGATTCTGACGGGACGACGTAGGGCTTCGCGACGAAGCTCAGCACCAGCGCCATGACGGTGAACGCCAGAGCGAGCTGAAACCAGACCGAGCGCGTGATGCGTCGCCACCGCGTCGTCTGCGCAGTCGCGGGCTGCAGCCCGCCGTCCCCGCTCACAGTGCGCGCGCCCCCGCGATCACTTCGCGGAGGTTGTGGGCGAATGACGCGGGGGAGAAACGCTCCGCTGCAGCACGGATCGCCTCCGTGTTCCACTCGGCGGGGAATGTGCGCACGGCTGTGATCACGGCATCCACCGTCTCGTCGTCGATGAACAGTCCCGATACGCCCTCGACGGTCGAGTCGAGGAACCCGCCCGCACGCAGCACGAGCGCCGGACGCCCGAACGCGTTGGCCTCGATCGGGGTGAGTCCGAAGTCCTCGTGAGACATCGACATGAGGGCGCGTGTGTGGGCATAGAGCCAGCGCAGGTGCGCCTCCGACACATTGCCCAGTGCAAGCACGTTGCGCGGCAGCGAGGGCGACGGCTGGACACCGACGATGACCAGGGTTCGCTCGGGCATGCGGGCGAACGAGTCGATCAGCAGCGACGTGCCCTTATAGCCGCGGGCGCGCGACACCGACAGGAAGTACTCGTCGGGCACGCCGGGAACAGCGTCGCGCGGGCCGGTCACGTCGATGGAGAGGGGGGGATGCAGGACCTCGGCGCGAATGCCGTACACGCGCTCGATGCGCGCGGCCACCGACACCGAGTTCGCGACGTACAGCTGAGCCGACTGCGCCGCGCGCTGGTCCCACGAGCGCAACCGCGGCGTCAGCGCGGCGAGTAGCGCGCGCACGGGCAGCGACTGATCCGTGACGTAGTCGGCGCGCTGATAGAGCCAGCGCGCAGGGTTGTGGCAGTAGACCACTTTCTTCGTGCGTTCGGTGGTCGGCAGCCCGTGCGCCCACCCCGAGGAGCTGCACACGAGCACGTCGGCGTCGACAGGGGGCATCTGGGACCATGCCTGCGCGAGCAGCGGCAAGCCCCAACGCATGTCGCCGCGCAGCGAGTGCAGTGCGCGCGAGGTGCTCTCGGTGATCGTGAACTCGTCGAACCCGTGGAAGGTGTTGGCCGGGTCGAAGACGGACGTGATGATCTCGCGTGCGCCGAGCTGGCGCGCGATCTCGAGCGCGACCCGTTCTGCACCGCCACGCTGGGTGAGGTAGTCGTGCGCCACGATCGTCACCGGTGAAGCCGAGGCGGTCATCGGGACAGTCGGATGCTGTCGTCCGGCTGCACAGAGCCCGCGGAGGCGGGAGGTGCGCAACGGCGGTCCCACGACCGCACCCGAGCAGGCATTGATGTTCCCACGTGTCCCCCAGAGACGGCGTCGAGTGTCACGTCGTGATCTGATCCGCCGCGCGGGCCGAATGGTCAATCTCCGACAACTCGCCCACGAATTTTCGGGTCCGAGGGCAATCTGAAGCAGACTATACCATCTGATCCGCCCCTGGATCGCCCCCTCCGATGGTGTTTGATCGGACCATGTCAGCAATGCCGTCCGCCGACCGGCCGCGGCGCCGCACGCGCAGGATGCGGCGCACGGTGGTCGTATGCGCAACCGTGTGCGCAATCCTGGGGGCCGTAGCGCTCCAGGTGCTCGTCTTTCCGCCGCTCGATGAGCCGGATCCCGTCGATGTGATCGTGGTCCTTGGCCGCCCGGTGCCCGAGCGAGTGAATGTCGCCGAGGACCTCATGGCGCACAAGCTCGGTGCGACACTGCTGATCTCGGTGGACGACTACGGCATCGATGATGCGAGCAACGTCGTTCCGTGCCGACAGTCGCGGCCGTATCCCGTCATCTGCGAGGTGCCCGATCCGTTCACGACGCAGGGCGAAGCGCGCATGCTCGGCCGCTTGGCGATCGAGCACGGCTGGCGCAGCGCGCTCGTGGTGACCTCGACGTATCACGCGGCCCGTGCGCGGCTGCTGTTCGGGCGGTGTTTCGACGGCCGGCTGCTCGTCGTCTCCGACGGCGCCGGTCTGTCCTTGTTCGAAGGCGGCAGGCAACTCCTCTACCAATCGGCGGCGCTGGCCAAGGCGGTCTGGACCCCCGGATGCTGAGCGGCCGGCCGCAGCCGGCCCGACGCCGGCCACTATCGTGGGTCCCGTGAGTGTTCTCGTGACCGGCGGCGCCGGATACATCGGCGGCCATGTCGTGGCCGCCCTGCAGCTGCGCGGGGAATCGGTCGTGGTCGTCGACGACCTCAGCACGGGAGTCCCGGAGCGTGTCTCGGGCCTCCCGCTCGTATCGTGCGACCTCGCGTCCGATGATGCGGCCGATCAGGTCGAGGCGGTCCTGCGTGAGCACGAAGTGCACGCCGTCGTCCACCTCGCGGCGAAGAAGCAGGTCGGGGAGTCCGTCGAGCGACCCGCGTGGTACTACCGGCAGAACGTCGGTGGGCTGGCGAACCTGCTCCTGGGAATGGAATCGGCCGGGGTCTCTGACCTCGTGTTCTCCTCGTCGGCGGCCGTCTACGGCAGCGGGACCGGTGAGCCTGCGCGCGAGAGCGACACTCCCGAGCCGATCAACCCCTACGGTGAGACGAAGCTCGCGGGGGAGTGGATGGTCGGGGGCGCGGTGCGCGCCGGATGGCTGCGCGCCGTGTCGCTGCGCTACTTCAACGTTGCCGGGGCCGGGAGCGAGCTGCTCGCCGACCGGTTCGCGACCAACCTCATCCCGATCGCGTTCGAGCGACTTCGCGCCGGCGAGGCGCCGCGTGTCTTCGGTGATGACTACCCGACGCCCGACGGCACCTGCATCCGCGATTACGTGCACGTGGCCGATCTCGCCGACGCACACCTGGCGGTGCTCGATGCCCTCGCCGCCGGCGGCCCGGTACCGGCCGCTGTCAACGTCGGAACGGGCACCGGATATTCGGTCTTCGAGGTGCTGGCGACCATCAGAGACGTCACCGGCATCGCCACGCCGCCGATCGTGGGCGCCCGCCGACCCGGCGATCCGGCGACGCTCATCGCCGACGCGTCGCGAATCGGCGCGGAACTGGGCTGGTCGGCCCGGTTCGGCCTGCGCGAGATCATCGCGTCGGCCTGGGACGGATTCCGCGCCGCGCGCGCCGCATGACAATGCCGTCGGACTTCTCCGCTCCCGCGAACGGCGCCGCACCCCCGGTCCGTCGCGCGCACGCACTGGCGGTGACCGACTCCGACGACCATGTCGTGGTGCTGCGCCTGGACGATCCCCGGTGCGAGCCGTACATGCTGCAGGGCACTGGCGTCGCGCTGTGGCGCGAGATCGATGACAGGCGCAGTGCCGAGGAGATCGCCCGGGTGCTCGCCGAGCGCTATGGCGCAGATCTGGCGGCGGTGCGACGCGACGTGCTCGCGTCGCTGGCCGTGCTGGTACGCACGGGACTGCTTCTGCCGGGCGGCGACGGCGACGCCGCCGGATCACCCGGACAGTAGCGCGCCTGGCCGTGGACGCTTGCCGGTCCAGCCGCACGCCGCACGAAGAGAGCCGGGCGCCTCGCCGATCTTCGCCGCCGACGAGGGCCAGTAGTATGGGCGGGCATGACTGTGCTGGCGGGGACGGTATCGCGGCAGCACACCGGGCGAACTGAGGGCGGAGCATGACACGGGGGAAGATCGCGCTGGGGCGTGTGACGATCGCCGCCAATAACGGCGCCATCGCGGGTGGCGAGGTGATGCTGCTGAACATCGCGCGCGCCTGCGAGGAACTCGGCGTCGACACGGTCGTCGTCGGCCCGTCGCACTCGTCGGACCTGGTCGATGCGGCGCGTGAGGCGGGGCATCGCACAGTGGTCCTCGAGGCGAGCACCCGCAGGGAGTGGATGCGGGCGCTGCGCCGGTGGGACCGGGATCAGCGCGAGGGACTGCTGTGGTGCAACGGGCTCGTGGCGGCGATCGCGACGACGGGGCACCCCGATCGGATCGTGCACGTGCACTCGACGGTGGCCCCTGCACGCAAGGCAGCGCTGTCGATCGCCCGTCTCGGCGCGCTCGCGACCGTCGTGCCGTCGACCTCTATGCGCCGGGACGTGCGCGCAGCGGATGTCTTCCCGAACTGGGTCCGGCCCATCGAGCGCCGCAACCGAGAACGCCGCTCCGACGAGGCATTCGTCGTGGGATATCTCGGCCGCATCTCGGTGGATAAGGGCGTGCCGATTCTGGCCGGCGCGCTGGGGCGGCTGGAGCAGTCGCATCCCGGCCGGTTCCGCCTGCTCCTGGCCGGCGATGGCCGTTTCGTCTCGCAGCGCGATCAGCGTGCGGTGGAAACAGCCCTCGAGCCGCTCGACGGGCTCGTCGAGCGGCTCGGCTGGATTGAGCCGACGGAGTTCTTCGACCGCGTCGATCTGATCGTCTGCCCGTCGGTGTGGGCCGAGCCGTTCGGTCTGGTGGCCGCCGAGGCGATGGCGACGCGGACACCGCTGCTGGTGAGCGACGCGGGGGCGCTGCCCGAAGTCGTCGGGGGAGATGACGCCGTCATCGTCGCTGCCGGAGACGTGAATGCCTTGGCCGCGGCGATCCTCGATCGTGCCGACGGCGTGGGCGACGCCGCCGCAGCCGTGCAGGCGGGGTTCGCGCGGTGGGAGGCGGAGTTCTCGCCGGAGGCCGGTCGGGAGCGCACCCGGCGACTTCTCGCCGGGCTGGGAAGGATGCAGCCGGAGGTCGGCTATCCCGAGGCCGCGGACGTCGGCCACGAATAGCCGCCGCCATTCGGCGGTGCCTCCCGTACCCGTGCGGCCAGCGCGATCCCGAGCAGCAGGAACGCCGGAAGAGTGAAGAAGACCTCGCCGAGCCTCGTCGCGCAGAGCAGGACCGCTACGGTGGCCGCTTCGATGGCGACGTCGTCGAAGGTGCGGGGTGAGCGCGCTCCGACGCGGAACCCCACGACGACGAACAGCGCGACGACGGCGAGGAGCATGACCCAGCCACCCTCGACGAGCAGCACGAGATACGAGTTGTGGAAGAACCATCGACCACCGGCGACGGTCACTTCGCCTTCTCCGACGCCGAGTCCGTACCACGGCGCCTGGGACACCTTGATCAGGGCCGCGCTGTCGATGCGCGATCTCAGCGCATCCGAACCGGCACGCTCGGCGTAGTGGCCGATCTCCGCGAGGTTGTCCTCCACCCAGCTGAATGCGAGATAGATCGCGAGCGCGAGCACGGCACGCAGCCCGCCGCCGAGTCGGGTGCTCAGGACGAGCCAGATGATGCCCCCGGCGAACGCAGCCATCGACGTGCGCGAGTCGGTCAGATAGAGTCCCGCCGCGCCGGCGATGAGGATGAGGGCCTTGGCCCAGGTCGGCCGGACGAAGGCGATCAGCAGCAGCGGCAGCACCGCGAAATACAGGCCCGCCCTGTTCTTGTCCTCGAGGAAGCCGGTGAGCAGGCCGCCATAGTTGTCGGGAGCCAGGCCCGCGTAGAACAGGGCGGTGTTGGCCACCAGCCCGACCCCGGCACCGATCATCACGGATCGGAGGTCGATCCGCGCGCTGGCGATGAAGCCGACCAGCACCATGAGGATCGCGAACCTGGCCAGTCGTCTTACCGGATCGATGTCGTTGACGAGAGCGACCACGGCGAGGTATGCGACCAGGAGCACGCAGAAGTACACGTACCAGCTGATCGGGCGCAGCGAGCGGCGCGGGTGCCGGAACGCGGCGATGACGATGAGCGCGAGGGCGGCGATGTCCGACAAGGGCAGTTCCAAGGGCCCCGGCAGAGCGATCCGGAACACGAACAGACCGCCGAGCAGGGCCTCGAGCAGGCGGAAGTGCCACCGGTCGGAGGAGGACACGCGGTCGCCCGAGACTGCCTGCGCGCAGGCGTGTGATGCAGGGAGCACGTCGGGACACCTCCCAGAGCGGAACGGACGATCGGCAACGGCTGTGAGTCTACTGGGGCGGTCTTCGCGCGTACGTGACACATGTGCGCCAGCCCGCGTGGGGACCCACCGTGCGTGCTGGTAGTGTGTAGTCGAGCTTTGAAATGTCCGTAAGTGCGCGCTCTCTGGGGAGAGCGTCCTGTTCTTGAGAGGTCACGGCCGTGCCATGACGGTACTCGACTTCCTCCGCCTCACGCGCAAAAACTGGATCATTCTGATCGCCGGCATCGTTCTGGGAGCGATCGTCATGTTCGGCTACACCCAGGTGCAGCCGCGCGTGTATGCGGCCAGCTCCGCGGGCTATGTGGTCGCCGGCGGTGAACCCGGTCTGATCGATGCCCTGAGCGGGGCGGAGGTGGCCTCGAACAAGGCGCGCTCCTTCATCCCGCTCATCACGAGCCGCGCCGTGTTCGAAGAGATCGCAGCCGATCCGGATCTGGACCTCGGCGGCCAATCCCTCGACGGGCGATTGTCGGCGTTCGTCGCGGAAGGCAGCGCCCTGCTCCAGGTATCGGCGACGGCGTCCACACCCGAAGCCGCCGCCGCCCTCGCCAACGGCGCACTGGATGCCGTGGCGACCGTGGTCGGACGTCTGGCCGCCGGGCTCGGCGGCCAGACGTCGTCGATCGCGGTCGTTCCGCTCGAGAACGCCGTCGCACCGACGGCGCCTGTGAGTCCGGATCTGCGCACGAATGTGCTTCTGGGCGCGATCGCGGGGCTCGCTGTCGCGTATCTCCTCATCTTCTTGCGCCGGGCCGCGGACGTGCGCATTCGCACCGCCTCGGACCTGTCCAAGGCTGCCGGTGGCGCCGGCGAGCTCGGCAGGATCCCCAAGTCCTCGCAGCTGGCTGGCGCCGATCGCAAGCTAGCCGATGCCGATGCCCGTGCCGCCGAAGCGTTCCGCCGGCTGCGCACCAATCTGCGCTTTTCGAGCGTCGATGAGCAGGTGCACAGCGTCGTCGTGACCAGCGCCAACGCCGGTGAGGGCAAATCGACGGTGGCGGTCATGCTCGCGAAGGTGCTGGCCCACTCGGGCCAGCCAACCGTGCTCATCGACGCCGATCTGCGCCGCCCCTCCGTTTCGGGCCTGACCGGTGTGGACGGCAGCATCGGCCTCAGCGAGGTGCTGAGCGGCCAGGTGCAGATCGATGACGCGCTGCGCACCACGGACACACCGGGTCTGTTGGTGCTGCCCGCCGGTCATGTGCCGCCGAATCCTTCCGAGATGCTCGGCTCGCATGCGATGAGCTCGGTCCTGGCGGGACTGTCGGAGCACTACTTCGTCGTCATCGACGCGCCACCGGTGCTTCCCGTGACCGATGCCGCGCTCCTCAGCGTGGCGGCGGACGGCACGATTCTCCTCGCGACGGTCGGAAAGACACGCAAGGAGGACATGGCACTCGCGAGGCACACGCTGGACCAGGTGCACGCGCGGATCCTCGGCACGGTCCTCAACAAGGTATCGGGGCGCGAGACCGGTGAGGGCTACGAGTACCAACGCAACGCGAAGTACTACGCCAAGGGCCCGGAGTCCGTTCCCGCGGCCGCGGCAGTGCCGGCTCCCGCGACCCGGGCAGACGGTGAGACATCGTTCGACGGGGCGAGGCTGCGCCGCGCTGCCCGTCGAGGGGACTGATGCCCACTCTGCTGTTCGTCTGCCAGGCAAACATCGCCCGGTCGGCCTCTGCTGAGCTCCTCGCCCGCCACGCCATCGGCGGGGAGGGGGCGTGGGAGGTCGCCAGCGCAGGCGTCGACGCGCTGGCAGGTCACGGCGTCGACCCCGAGCTCGCGCGGGCGCTTCACCGGCGCGGGATCGGCACTTCCGCTCACATCGCACGTCAGGTCGATGCGGACATGCTCGCGGATGCGGACCTCGTGCTCGCCTTCGAGGCGCGACAGCGGACGTGGATGCTCAAGGAGTCACCCGCATCGGTCCGCTCGACATTCACGATCCGTCGCGCAGCGCACGCGCTTCGACGGCTCCCGAGGCGGGCCGAGCCGCTGAGCTTCCTGGCCCTGGATGACGCACCGTACCTCGGTGAGGACGATTTCGCCGACCCTTACGGACGTGGCTCAGCCGCCGCCGAGAGCGCCGTCGCCGAGATCGCGGAGCTGCTCGAGGTCATCCTCGCTGCGGTCGGCGCGACACCGCGGGTCACGGCATCGCCGCTCCGGGGGATGTCGCAGGGCGTGTCACCGGGAGCGCTTCTGTGATGTCGGCAAGGGAGCCGCATCCACGTCCGACCGTGTCCGGCGTCTCGGTCATCGTCGCCCACTACGGCGATCCTGCGACGACGTCTGCGCTCGTAGCTGCGCTGCAGGCCCACTCCGAGCCGCTCATCCGGGAGATCATCGTCGTCGACGATGCTTCGCCGATCGCGTTCCCGGAACGCCTCGGGGTCAATGTCATCCGCCGTCAGCGCAACGGCGGCTTCGGCGCGGCCGTCAATACCGGCGCCTCCGTCGCCGTGGGCGAGCTGATCATGGTCCTCAACAGCGACCTCGATATCGGCGCATCGTTCGTGCGCGATCTCGTCGGGGCCGCGGCGCCGTGGCAGCCCGCGGTCGTGAGTCCGCAGATCGTGCGTCCCTCGGGCGAGGCGGAGTGGGTCGGCCGCCACTTCCCCCGTACCGGACACTACGCGGTGGAGTGGCTGACCCCGTTCGCTCGCTTCCGTCACAGGCGCGGACTGCACGAGGCGGTCGGACACGACACCCGCTGCGTCGCGGGGGCGGTGGTCCCGGTGGACTGGGTCGCAGGTGCGGCGATGCTGATCCCGCTCGCGGAGTTCCGCGCGGTGAATGGCTTCGACGAGGGCTTTCACATGAACTGCGAAGAGGTCGATCTGCAGCGCCGCCTGCGGAGCCGGGGCGTCCCGTCGGTCTTCGCCGGAACGGTCACCGCCGTGCACGAAGGCGGCGGCTCGTCGGATCCTGCGAGGCGACGCCGGTGGCTGGTCGATTCACGGCTTCGCTACGCGCGCAAGTGGGGCGAAGGCCCGCGCCGCCTGCAGCTGACGCTCGCCGGGGCATCGCTGGTGAACTTCGCGGTCAACGGCGTTCGACAGCTTGCGCGGCGACCGATCGATGCGCGGCGGATCCTCCGCGACGAGCTGAGGCTGCTGCGAGGCGCGCAGTGAGCTCCTCCGCGCGGGGACGTCGCGTCCTGCTGGTCAGCCCTGTCTTCCACGGATATTGGCGCGCTGTCCGCGACGCACTCGAGGCGCGTGGGCACACTGTCGTCGTGCACTGCTACGACGCCCCCGCGAACCTGCGCCAGCTCGTGCGCAACAAGGTGGCGCACGAGCTGCCCGGTCGAGCAGCGGCGCGCTCGGCGCAGCGGGCGATCTGCGACAGCGCCGTCACGGCGCTGCGTGAGTCGCGAGCCGATGCGCTTCTGGTGATCAAGGCCGATCTGCTGGGGGAGCGCTGGTGGCAGGCGGTGGCCGAGGCGCGCGTGCCGACGGTGCTCTGGCTGTACGACGAACTGACGCGGATGGACTACTCGCTTGAGACGCTGCGCGAGATCGGTCCGATCGTGAGCTACAGCCCGCGCGACGTCGCGCGACTGCGGGCCGAAGGCATCGCCGCGACCTACCTGCCGGACGGGTTCGACTCGCTCGCAGAGTTCGTCGCCCGACCCACCGGGGCGGCCACCTTCGTGGGAGCGCGCTATCCGGGGCGAGAGCGCCTCATGCGAAGGCTCGCAGCTGCCGGCATCCCGGTGAAGGCATATGGGCGGGAATGGTCTCGCCGCCCGTGGGACATCGTTCGCACCCGGCGGTTCGCGAGCCCCGGCATCCCGGCCGGTCCGGACCTGCCGCGCAACGACTATTACGGCGTGATGGCCGGCTCCCTCGCCGCGCTGAACATCCACGGAGACGATCACGACGGTTTCACGATGCGCACCTTCGAGGCGCCCGGCGTGGGCGGTCTCCATCTCGTCGACCGCCCGGATGTCGACCGATACTACGACGTGGGGACGGAGACGCTGGTGTTCACCTCGCCCGAGGAGCTTGTCGACCACGTCGCCCGGGCGCAGCGCGAACCGCAGTGGGCCGGCGCCATCCGCGAAGCAGGCAGGGCACGGACCCTTGCCGAGCACACGCTCGTGCATCGCATGGGCACAGTGGAGGCGCAATGGCACTGACATTCCCGTCCGACCTCCATGCCTGGCAGCGCTGGCAGAACTCTCGCAACCGGCTGCGCCGTGCACGAGACCTCGCGCAGCGCCCGTCACCGCCCTCGCTGTGGCTGGCCACCACCGGTCCCTCACCGTCGCTGCTGGTCGCGGTGGACTCGACGACACCGAGCTCGGTCGCCGCGTTCGCCGAACCGCTGCGTCATCTCGGGGACGCCCCCGTCGCGGTGCTCTCTCTCGCCGACATCAGCGCGCAGCTGCCGGGGGAATGGACCGTCCGCGCCCTCGACGGCGAGCGCGACCTGCCCCGCGAGCTCGGCGCGGTGACGACGGTCTTCGCCGCGGGGCACTTCCTGCCGGCGGGCGTCGCCGCCCACGCATGGGCGCGCGCGCTCGGCGCGCGGTTCGTCGTCGCGCAGCACGGGCTGCTGACACCGTGGGCGCCGCCCCTGCCCGAAGATGCGCATCTGCTGGCATTCTCCGACGCCGATGCGCGCTATTGGGCCTCCGGACGATCCGACATCACCCACGAGGTCGTCGGATCGCAGCTGTTCTGGCGGGCGCGACAGCGCAATCTCCGGCCCGATCTGCAGGCGCGGCCGCTGTTCCTCGGCCAGCTGCACGGCGCCGAACTGCCCCGGCGGATTTCGGCGCGCTCTGCGGGCCGTTTCTGCGAGAGCGTCGGGGCGACCTACCGTCCGCATCCGTCCGAGACGGACCGGCTATCCCGTCTGCAGCATGCGCGCTGGCGTCGTCGGGGAATCGATTTCGACACCTCCGGCAGACCCCTGAGCGAGAATCGCCGTCCGGTCGTCTCGATCTTCTCGACGGGCGTCCTCGAGGCCGCTGCGGCCGGCATCCCCGCGTGGGTCAGCGCCGTGCGTCCTCCTGCATGGGTTCTCGATTGCTGGGAGCGCTACGACATGTCGGTGTGGGGCGGCGATCCGACCCCACCCCCGGACGTCGCCGATCTCGAACCGGCCCAAGCCATCGCGGGCAGCCTGCGCCGGCTGGCGACAGGAGGATGACGATGAGCGAGGAGACCTCGAACATCCTGTGCGTGATCCCGGTGCGCGGTGGATCCAAGGGCGTACCGGGGAAGAACCGGCGCCTCGTGGGCGGCAAGCCGCTCGTGGTGTGGACGATCGAGCAGGCGCTCGCCGCGCGGCCCGCCCTCGACGTGCTCGTATCGACCGATGACCCGGAACTGGCCCGCATCGCGCGCGAGGCGGGGGCCGACGTGCCGTTCCTGCGCCCGGACAGCCTCGCGCAAGACGAGACGGCGACGGAGCCGGTGATTGTGCACGCGATCGCACATCGCACCTCCGAGGGGCGACGCCCTGACGCGGTCATGCTGCTGCAGGCCACATCGCCGCTGCGGCTGCCCGGCACCATCGATCGGGCCGTCTCGCAGTTCCGCGAGACGGCGGTCGACTCGCTGGTGGGTGTCGTGCCGCAGACCCCGTTCCTGTGGCGACGGGGCGACCCGGTCCTGGCCCACTACGACATCGACGCGCGACCTCGGCGGCAGGAGCTCGACGCGGATGGCTACTTCTACCGTGAGACCGGTTCGCTCTATCTGACCCGCACCGAGATCTACGAGCAGCGGCACAATCGCCTCGGCGGCGATGTGGGACTATTCGTGATGGTCGACGTCGAGGGGATCGACATCGACACAGAACTCGACCTGAGCCTCGCAGCGCACGAGCTGCAGCGGCTATCGACAGCGGACGGCGACCCGACGAGATCGTCCGCACCAGAGGAGACCGCCCTGTGATCATCGAACGCAACCTCGGACCGTACATCGTGTTCGCGCAGGATCCGGTGCTGGTGGGTCTGCAGAAGATCAGCGCCAACGGCGAGCGCATCGTCTTCTGCGTGGACGAGCACGGGATCCTGCGCGGGTCGCTCTCGGACGGGGACTTCCGGCGCTGGATCGTCGCCCACCCCACCGCCTCGCTCGAGATCTCATGCGGCGAGGTCGCCAACGTCGCCGTGCGCTCGGCGGCGGCAGAGGCGAACCCCGCCGAGCTCACCCCCCTGTTCGGGCGCGGAGGGATCTCCCACATCCCCCTCGTCGACGATCGCGGGCACCTCGTCGGGATCGCGATCGACCGCAACGATGTGCTGCGGATCGCGGACCACGAGATCGGCGAAGGACACCCGGCATTCGTGATCGCCGAGGTCGGCAACAACCACAACGGTTCGGTCGATCTGGCCAAGCACCTCGTCGATCTGGCGGTCGAGGCCGGCGCGGACGCGGTGAAGTTCCAGCTGCGTGACATGGATGCCCTTTATCGCCAGGGCGGGGGAGCCAGTGGGGGAGAAGATCTCGGCGTGCAGTACACGCTCGACCTGCTGGCGAAGTACTCACTGTCGGCGGAGAGCCTGTTCCGCGTGTTCGATCACGCACAGGAGCGGGGCATCCCGGTCATGTGCACTCCGTGGGACGCGCCGAGCGTGCAGGCTCTCGTGGACTACGGCATCCCGGCGCTGAAGATCGCCTCGGCCGACCTGACCAATCACGAGCTTCTCCGCGATGCCGGCTCACGTCACCTGCCGCTGGTGCTCAGCACCGGCATGTCGCGCGAGACGGAGATCCTCGAGACGACGGCGCTGCTGCGATCGCTCGGCACCGGATACGCGCTGCTGCACTGTCAGTCGACCTATCCGGCGCCGTTCAAGGACGTCAATCTGGCCTACCTCGACCGCCTCGCCGAGATCGGAGAATGCGTCGTCGGCTACTCGGGTCACGAGCGCGGCTGGCACGTGCCGATCGCGGCCGTTGCGCGGGGGGCACGGATCATCGAGAAGCACTTCACGATCGACCGGACGATGGAGGGCAACGACCACACGGTGTCGCTGCTGCCCGATGAGTTCCAGGCGATGGTGCGGCAGATCCGCGACGTGGAATCGGCGATGGGGGATGCGAGCCCGCGGGTCGTCTCGACGGGTGAGCAGATGAATCGCGTCAATCTCGCCAAGTCGCTGGTCGCCGCTGGGCCGCTGGCCGCCGGCGACGTGATAGGCGAGGTGGACGTCGCGGTCAAGAGCCCCGGCCGGGGCCTGCAGCCCAACGCGCTGCCCAAGCTCCTCGGACGAACGCTGCGCCGAGAGCTGGCAGCCGGCGACTTCTTCTTCGCCGGAGACCTGACCGACACGGTGCCGGTGGGCCGGCAGTTCGAGTTCCGCCGCCCGTGGGGCCTGCCGGTGCGCTATCACGACTTCTCCGCGCTGATCGCGGACTGCACGCCCGATTTCCTCGAGTTCCATTTCTCGTACAAGGACCTAGAGGTCGACCCCGCGTCCGTCTTCGACGGTCCGCTGGAGATGGGTTTCACGACGCATCTGCCGGACCTGTTCGCGGGGGATTTCCTCGTCGATCTCGCCTCGAGCGACGACGAGGTGTGGGAGCGCTCCATCGCGGAGGTCCAGCGCACCATCGACGTCACCCGGTCCCTCAAGGAGTGGTTCCCGCGCGAGAGCGAACCGATCATGGTCGTCACGATGGGCGGGTTCACGAAGGATCGTCACCTCGATCCCGCCGAGCGACCGGCGATGTACGCGCGCATCGGGGACGCGCTGAAGCGCCTCGATACGACCGGCATCCGGATCGCCGCCCAGACGCTCCCGCCGCACCCCTGGCTGATGGGCGGCCAGGCGTTCCACAACCTCTTCGTCGACCCTCGCGACACGGCCGAGTTCGCCGTGGCGACCGGCACCGGGCTCTGCTTCGATGTCTCGCATTCGAAGCTCGCGGCGAACTTCCTCGGCATCCCGTTCTCGGAGGTGGTTGCGACACTTGCACCGCTGACGACGCATCTGCATCTGGTCGACGCGACCGGGATCGACGGGGAGGGCGTGCAGGTCGGCGAGGGAGAGGTCGACTGGCCGCAACTCGCTGCGACGCTGGAGGAGCTCGCCCCCGGCGTCTCCTTCATCCCCGAGATCTGGCAGGGCCACGTCGACAGCGGAGCCGGATTCTGGACCGCGCTCGATCGGCTCGAACAGTGGTTCTGACGCCTGACCCAATCGCGCTGTGGGTCATCCCGGTCGCTGACATCGGTGGGGTAGCTCGCCACGTGCTCGATACGGCGCGTCAAGGCGTGCCGGGGTGGCGCCTTGTGGTGCTGTGCCCGCAGGGTCCGCTCGCCGAAGAGCTCCAGGCGCGGGGAGCCGCAGTGGTGACGGGCGAGTTCGGGCCCGACGCGGGAGTGCTCGCTTCGGTGCGCACTCTCCGGAGGGTCGCCCGCGCGCTCCGCCCCGCCACCGTGCACTCGCACCTGGCCTACGCCGACATCATCGTTGCGGCAACCCCGCTGCCGGCGGGCACGCGCCGGTTCACGACTGAGCACGGAATCGCCGGGCCGGATGCCGTGTATCACGGCTCCGCGGCGAAATCCCGCATCATGGGCGCCGTGCACCACCTCCGGCTCCGCCGCTTCGACGGGGTGATCGCCGTGTCCGAGGCGACCAGGCGCGCGATGATCGCGAAGTGGCGGCCGCGGCAGCAGATCTCCGTCATCCGCAATGGCGTCGATCTGCCCGAGGGCATCGTTCCGCGCTCGCCCGCGGCCGGACCGAGCGGCGCAGACCAGGCGCTCCGCATCCTCTCGCTGTCGCGTCTTGCTCCCGAGAAGCGCATCGATGTCCTGATCGACGCCTTCGCTCTCGTACACGCCGAACGCTCCGACGCGACGCTCACGATCGCCGGCGCCGGCCCCCTCGAGCAATCGCTCCGAGCGCAGGTGACCCGAGCAGGGCTGTCCGGTGTCGTGAGCTTCCCCGGGTTCGTCGATCCCGAAGAGGCCATCGGTGCCGCCGATGTCGTCGTGCAGCTCTCGGTGTGGGAGAACTGCTCGTACACGCTGCTGGATGCCATCGCGCGCGGGGTACGTGTCGTGGCATCGGATGTCGGGGGCAACGCGGAGATCGTGCCGGCGGGCTCACTCGTGAGCGATCCGGAGGATCCTGCCGCCGTTGCCCGCACCTTGGCGGCCATCGCGTCCTCCGGTGTCGAGGCCGAGTGGGGCGAGGTCGACGACGTCGCGGTCATGGTCGAGCGCACGAGCGCCGCCTACCAGCGGTGAGGACGAGGGGATTCTCGCAGTGACAGACGAACGAGAGATCGGATCGGGTCCGCATCCGCCTGCCGTGCGCACGCTGGTGATCTGCCCGACGATCTGCCCCGGCGGTGGTCCTCCCGGCTACACCTACAATCTGCGGGCGGGTCTTGCCGAGCTGGTGGACGATCCCGAACTCGGTGCGACGGCCGGCGGCGTTCGTTTTCTGGGAATCGAACTCGGGACCAGGAATCGTGCGACCGGTGCTGCCCCGGCGGACCTGCGCGAGGCGCCGAACAGACCCGCCTCGGCCCGCCTCGCCGCTGGGACGCGCGCGGCTGCGCGAAGGCTCAGCCCGCGGGCGGCATGGCGTCGGGCTCGGAAGACGCTGAAGCGGTGGCGCACCATTGCCGGCGCCGACATCGTCGTCTTCCAGGGGTATCAGCCGGCGGCGGAGGCGCGCTGGGCGCGCCGTGCGGGCAAGACCGTGATCTACATGCCGCATTCGCCGTCGATCTTCGCCGACGAGGTGCGGATGATGCGTGCGCTGACCGGTTCCGATCAGCCGGTCGGCGACTCCGAGCACCGGGCGCTGCAGAACAAGGAGCGTGCGCTGTTCGCGGCCGCGGACGTGGTGGTCTTTCCCACCGCGCACGCAGTGGAGCCGTACAAGGACGCGTTCGGCGAGGTGCTGGCCTCTCGCCGCGTCGCGTACGTTCTGTCCGGCGTCGAGCCGCCGGCGATCGCCGACACCACGGGTGCGGGGCCGGACGCGCTCTTCTCGGAAGCAACGACCAACGTCCTGTTCGTGGGCCGCTATGTGCCGCACAAGGGATACGACCTGTTCCTGGACGCCGCCGAACGGCTCACCGGCGAGGGGGTGGATGCCGCATTCTGGACGCTCGGCGATGGCCCGCTGAAGCGGCCCTCGCGCAGCGTGACCGATCTGGGCTGGCGCGACGCCCCACATGCGGTCATCGCGCAGGCCGACATCATCGTCGTGGCGAACCGGACCGCTTATTTCGACCTGCTGCCCCTCGAGGCAGCCGCGCTGGGCCGAGGGCTCGTCCTGACTCGCGTCGGCGGCAACATCGATCAGCTCGAGCTGCTGCCGGATTCGGTGGGGAGCGAGCCTGATGCGCTGGCCGAGGCGGTGCGGGCGGCAATCGCGCTGAGGCGAGCGTCAGCGGCCTGGGGTCAGCAGAACGCGGAGGCCTTTCATCGCGAGTTCACACACGTCCACATGGCGCGCCGCTGGGCATCGCTGATCGCCGACGTGGCCTCGTCGCGGCGGGATCGCCGGTCACGGCGCCGGTGACGGCTTCGCGGCATCCGTAGCTGCTCCGCTCGCGACGACGAGCGAGGGCGGGGCGTCGACCGGCTGCGGTCGGCGGCGATACCTGATGGTCCCTTCGAGCGCACCGTAGGCCCAGCCGAGTCGCCGTGCGACGTCGATGGTCCCCTTCCGCCGCGCGTCACGGGCGGCGAACGCCACGGCCCGAACGAAAGCCCTCGCCGCACCTCTCACCGACGCGGGGGGAAGCTGGAGGCTGTGCACATACCGGCTGCGCAGCTGCTCGGCCGAACGCGCGTAGCGGCGATACTGACGGAAGGACGAGCGCGGCGTGGGACGCTGCCGGTAGTCGAGGACCGCTCCGGGTTCACCTACCAGCGTGTGACCGGCCAGCTGGAGACGCCAGCTGAAATCGACCTCCTCGTGTCCTTCTCGGAACGACTCGTCGAAACCACCCAGCCCGAACAGGACCTCGGTGCGTACGCCGAGAGCGCAGCCCATGCCATAGCGCAGCGTCCCGAACGGGGCTCGCCGCAAGGTCTGGGTGGCGTCCGCGGCGGTGGGGTCGGCCGGCCCGAGCCGTCCCGTCAGAGGCAGGCCCCCGGCGGCGTCGGCGCGATCGAGGGCCGCGCGGATCGCACCGATGAACCCGGGACGGATCTGGTCGTCGGCGTCGATGAAGACGACCCGATCGGCACGTGCGGCGCGGGCACCGACGTTGCGTGCGTGCCCGACACCGGCGACAGCGCTCGAGTCGACGACGCGAAGCGACCCGAACGCGTCGGAGTATGCGCGCGCGACCGCCACCGTCCGGTCGCGCGAGCCGTTGTCGGACACGATGACCTCGAGGTCACGGGCCTCCGGCTCGGCCGCGATCGCATCGAGCTCGTCGGAGAGCATCGATGCGCCGTTTCGGGTCGGGATCACGACGGTGATCGGAGGCACCGGCCCGTCCTCTGCGGCGATCAGCGGGTCGTGCTCGGCGGTCGAGGGGCCGTACACGGCAGTGACCCTCCGTTCGAACTGAGGCCAGCCGTAGCGCCAGCTCGCCCACTGCGCACCGCGAGTCGCACCGGCCCGGGCTGCGTGCGGATCGCGGAGCGCTTCAATCAGCTGCTGCGCGAAGTCTTCGGCCGAATCCGCGCTGCGGGGCATGAAGGCCGCGTCGCCGATGCCCTCCGCCGCGATGGAGGTCAGCGCCGTGGGAACCCCCCGCGCGATCGCCTCGAGGACCTTGAACTTGACTCCGGCGCCCTGCTGGAGCGGAGCGGCCAGCACTGCCGAGCTCGCGTAGAGACCGTCGAGGTCGTCGACGAATCCGGCGTAGGTGACGCCCGGAGCTCGGGGGACGAGCGGGGCGATGCTCTCGGGCAGCGAGCCGGCGACGTGGAGCTGCGCATTCGGCACGGCACGTCTGACGATCGGCCACACCGCATCGACGAGCCACTGCACCGCTTCGCGGTTGGGTTCGCGCCACAAGGGCCCGATGAACAGGACGCGAGGATCGTGGTCGCCAGGCGCAGTGTCCGCCGGTGCGGGCGGGACGATGTCGGCCGCGATCGGCGGGTAGATGACGGTGGCGCGGTCCGGGCGCGGCAGGATCGAGCGATCCTTCTCGCTGAGCACTACGAGCTCGTCCGCCCATTCGTGAGCGCGTCGTTCCAGCCACCGCGCCTGCGCGAGGCCGGCTGCGGCCTTGATACGGGATCTCAGGCCGCGCGCCGCTGCCAGCTCCCTGGACTTCTGCTGGCTGGCCACATCGTGAAAGGTGAGCACGATGCGCGCGTTCGGGGCGAGGCGTCGCAGGAGGGGCAGCAGAAGCTGCGAACTCTCCCACTGCACATCGACGATGTCCGCTTCGGCGAGCGCGCGGCATGCTTCGGGATGCCGCCGCAGCGCCCGCGCGAAGCCGGCGTGCGGGCTGACGGAGAACGCGTGTCCCCACGCAGCGCGCAGCCGGCGGAGCGGGAGGATCGGCGGACCATCGTCGTAGGGGATCAGGAGATGGGCGGCGGCTCCGGGCTGTACCGCTTCGATGCTGCGGGGCGTGCGCGGAGCGATGACCAGGGTCTCGGCGGTGCCCAACGCGCGATACAGCTGCAGAAGGTAGCGCTCTCCGGCATTGTCGGGCTTCGGGTTGGGCAGCATCGGCGAGACGAAGACGATCTTCACGTGAGTCTGCCCAGTTCGACGAGGTGGCGGAACTCTGCGTTGCGCTCGCTGAGGCTCGACATGTCTCCTTCGGCGGCGATGCGACCGTCGGACATGAAGACGATCCGATCCGCGTTCTTGACGGTCGACAGCCGGTGGGCAACGACCAGGATCGTCATACGACCCTTCAGCGCATCGATGGTCTCTGCGATCTGCGCTTCCGTGGCGTTGTCGAGGGCCGACGTCGCCTCATCGAGCACGAGCACGGCAGGACGCCGGTACAGCGCTCGGGCAATGCCGATGCGCTGCCGCTGACCACCCGACAGGCGCACGCCGCGCTCGCCCACTCGGGTGTCGAGACCCTGGTCGAGTGCGGCGATGAACGACGTGAGCTGCGCCGAGGCGAGAGCCTCTTGGATGGCGATTTCGTCGATGTCCTCGTCCGGCACGCCGAAGGCGATGTTCTGCCGAAGCGTCCCGTCGAAGAGGAAGACATCCTGCGACACCATGCCCAGGGAGTCGAACCACGTCTGGGGATCGTCGTAGATCGAGCGGCCGCCGCTGAGGATCTGGCCCGAGGTGGGGGTGAGCAGTCCCAGCACGAGGTCGAGAAGCGTGCTCTTGCCCGCTCCACTGGATCCGACGAACGCGGTCATCTCGCCGGAGCGCACGATCGTCGTCACGCCGCGGAGGATCTGTTCGTCGGAGTCGGGATAGGCGAACACGACGTCGTCGATGACGATGTCTCCGCGGTGCGCTTCGATCGACAGCCGCTCCTCTTGATGCGGTGTGTGCTGCCCGAATTCCTCGATCTCGGCCACGAGGAGCTTCATGCCGGCCTCGCCCGCTCGAATGCTCGTCATCATCGCCGATACCTGGTTCATCGTCGGCAGCAGCCGCACCGAGGCCACTGCGAACAGACCGAGCACAGAGAGGGCGGTCGCACTCGACGACGTCGCGAACAGGAGGACGGTGAGCAGGATGATCGTCAGGATGAACACGATCTCGAGCGCGTAGCGGGGAAGCTCGCTCATGAGAGTGAAGCTGCGCGCCGCGTGAGCGCGAGCGGTCCGGGCGGCCCGGTACCGCTGGACATAGGCGCCGGCCAGAGCGGCGATCCGCGTGTCGCGGAACCCCTCCAGGCTGGGCGTCACCACACGCCACCCTGCGACGTCAGCGGCAGCGACACGGTCGCCGATCGCCAGCTGCCGCGACTTGAGCAGCGCCTGGATGCCGAGGGTCGCCGAGGCGAACACGGTGATCGCGACGATCGTCGCGAGGGGCGAGACGATCAGGAGCACGGCGGCGATGCCGACGACGGTGATGAGGTTCGACAACAGGGTCACCAGGCCGGTGAGCACTCGGCCGAACGTCTCGTCGATGGACATGCCGAGATTGCGGTAGATGGCCGGGAGGGCGCGCATTCGATGGGTCGAGTACGGAGAGAGCAGGTAGGCGCGCAGCAGCTCGCTCGCCGTATCGGCGGCGAGCTGATTGATCCGCCCGAGCAGCCACCAGCGGAAGGCGATCGATACGACGCTCTTCAGGATGAACGCTGCGGCGATGAGAGACCCGCACAAGATGATCAGGGTCTGCATGTCGTCCGTGCCGAAGAACCCGGCGAGCCATCCGCCGTACGTCCCGGATGTGCCGTTGGTCAGCAGATCGAGCAGGGGCAGCATCGCCGCGACGCCGAGCATGTCGAGGGCGGCCAGCAGCACCGAGCCGAGCACGGCGCCCACGAGCCAGCCCCGGTGCCGCCCCGGCAGCAACGACATCGCGATCCGCAGGTGTTCCAACAGGTTGGAAAGCTTCATCTCCGCCTTGCCTCTCGCTCTTCCCGCGCGCGGACGCATGCCGACAACGTCCGGCGGGCCCACTCATCCCAGTTGAGATCGCTCGCCCAGCGGGCGCGCGCGGCCTCGCTCAGCCGCGACCGGAAGGCCGGGTCGGCGAACGGCGGGAGGGCTTCGGCCGCCGCCTCTGCGAGTTCGTGCGGCGAGTCCGTGTCGGCGCCGACGAGCACTCCCGTCTCATCGTCTCGGACGATGCTCGCGACGCCGCCCACGTTCGCGGCGATCACCGGCAGGCCGTGGGCTGCCGCATCGGTGAGGGTCACGCCGGCGGCGTTGGCGCTGGTGAGTTCGAGCAGCACATCGGCGCGAGCGTATTCGGCGCTGAGCGCGGCGGGATCGAGCCGTCCTCGTGCCCGACACCACTCCGGCAGGCCCGCCGGCGCATCCCCGACGATGGTGAGAACGACCTGTGTTCCCCGGTCCTGCGCTCGCCGCACGGCCTCGACGGCGACATCGCCGCCCTTGCGGTGCCAGTCGCTCGCGACCAGCAGCGCGTTGAGCACGTGCGGCGCGGAGTCCTCGCGCGTCGGAGCCGTGAGCGGCTCGATGCCCGGTCCGGTCGGCGCGAGCACGCACTGATGCGTCCCGACGGCGTAATCGCGCACCAGCGAATCGATCGCCCACTGCGACGATGCGACGAACACATCGGTCGCCCGGGTCGAGCGTTCGGCGATGATCTCGGCCTGCAGCGACGAAAGCGGATGCAGATTGCTGAACATCGGGTAGAAGCCGCGAATCGCTGCGAAGGTCGCATCCGATACCTGTACGACCGGCACGCCGACGTCTCCGAGGAACGCGAGATCGGTCGACGCGACGACGCCGAGCACCACGTCAGGAGCGGCCGCGCGGATGCGGCGGCGCACCGAGCGGCCGCGCGCGATCGCCGTCGCCAGACCGAAGCCCCACAGGTAGCTGCGGCTGCTGACGGCGCCGAGCAGCCGCGCAGCGCCTCGATCGAGCAGCGAGGTCGGCTGCTGGGCGGTCGAGAGGGGAACGACGTCGGCCACATCGCTGAGTGCGGCGACGATCAGCGGAATCATCCCCGACCAGGCGTCGGGGTCATCCAGACGCCAGGGGGTGACCACGGCGATGCGCAGGCGATTGCTCTCGGGCTCGGTGTGAGGAGGTATTCGCATCGATGCGTCCCTCGCGCACCGCGCACGGTCGGGCATCGCCGATCTCGCGGTGCGGTTAAGGGTAGCCACCATCACAGAGTAGTCGTCGCCGCGGAGAGGTGCCGACGCTGCGCGAGCATCTGCATGCAAGCATGGGGTATGGCACAGACTCCTCGACTCGCGGTCGTCATCCCGGGCGGTCAGCCGAACACGAGCGACGGTCGCGTGAAGATCGCTCGCAAGACGGTCACCGGGATGGTCGCCTATCAGGAGCGGTGGCCGGGTGAGGTCGTCATGGTCGGTCGCGATGCTGGCGAGGACGGCAACGTGGGACTCGGCGGGGAGTGGGTGCGCGCGGAGGATCTGCCGTTCCGCCTGCATGTCGCCGGCGATCTCGGCGAGGCGCTGGCGTCGGCTCGCCCGGACATCGTGCTCGCGCCGCATCATCCGGACTTCCGTGCCGTGTTCGACGCGTCGGTGCCTGCGGCGTTGACCAGCGAGATCCCGGCTCGCGACGCCGCGATCCCCCCGCTCGAAGAGCGGCCCGCTCCCGTCGCGCGGGCGCGGATCGTGGCGGGAGCCGTTCGCTACGAGGGGCAGCTGCGCCGCATGGCCAAGCGCGCGGCGGGGCTCCAGTGCAACGGATGGAGCGCGTGGGAGGCGTACTCGCGGTTCTCGCCGGATCCGCTGCTGTTCTACGACACGCGCCTGACGCGTGCGCAGGTGGACGAGGCGAGCCTCGACGATCGAGAGCTCCTGCCGGACGGACGTCTACGGATCGCCTTCTCGGGCCGGTTCGTCACCGGGAAGGGGCCGATCTACGCGGTGCGCCTCCACGATGAGCTTCGAGCGCGCGGGGTCGCACACACCATGACGCTCGTCGGCGGGGGTCCACTGGAATCGGTTCTGCGCGTCGCGGCGGACGGCGACGTCCAGTTCTTGGCACCGATGGATTTCGACACCGAATGGGTCCGCTGGGCGCGCGAGAGCGTCGATGTCATGGTGCTTCCGCACATTCAGGGAGATCCGTCCGGAACCTATCTCGAGTCCGGCGGACTGGGAGTTCCCGTACTCGGATTCGACAACACCGCGTTGCGCAATCTGGTGTCGAGGTTCGATCTCGGATGGGCCGTTCCGCTGCGAAACGTGCAGGCGCTGGCCGACATCGTCCAGCGCCTGGTGGCCGATCGCGGGCTGCTCGCCGATCGCGGCGAGCGAGGGCGACGATTCATGCAGGAGCATCACTTCGATGCGGAGTTCGATCGCCGCATCGAGCATCTGGTGCGGATCCTCGCCTCGAGATAGGCGCGGGCGGTGCGGTCAGGCCTCGGCGATGCGCCAGCGCGGATCGTATGGATCGCGGTGGCGCTGCCCGTCCTCATCGATGAAGTGGTGTTCGGGCGCGACAGCGAGATGGTCGGTCTGAAGCACGGAGGCCAGGTAGCCGCCCCAGAACGAGAAGGTGGAGTTGGCCAGAATCAGGGTCCGGGCCGAAGCGAGAACGGCGAGGTCGTCGAACATGCTCGTTCGCTCGGGCACGACCCGCATCGTCCCGGGCAGGAGTGGTGCGACGTTCTCGACGCACCACGGCACATCGTCGGACACGACCACGACATCGTCGACGGCCCGCCCGCTGCTGCGCAGGATCTCTATCGAACCGGTGATGTTCCGCTCGATGTCCAGTCCGTACATGGCCGTCAGCTCGGGGTACTGGTAATAATCGCCGCGTCGCACGTTGAGGACGCAGGTGTCCGGCCCGATCCACGAACGTGCGGCGTCGAGCCGTGCGCGAAACGCGGGCGACGACTCGACGAGCGCGATGCAGAATCTCTCCAGCTCGGCGCGGGTGAAGGACTGACCGAAGTAGTGGCGGTGTTCTCCGACCCATTCGCTGAACAGTGTGGATGCCTCGTCGCGGCGGATGGAAAGGTGGCTCACCAGAGGAAATTCGGTGAGCCACTCGTCGATCACCTCGTGATGAAGGACGCGAACCGGTCGGCGCTCGGTATCGCGCGTGTAGGCCCACATCCAGTAGTAGAGGTAGTTGCCGCCGCGGGTGAGGGGAGAACTGATATGGACGGTGGGGGCTCCCAGCACTTTGCCCACAGGGGTGAGGAGCCCGCCCCGCAGCGCCACCTTCGCGCGGTGCCGGAATATGTCGCTCATGGTCATCGTCTGTCCTCGTCCGTCGCAGGCTGGTCGGGCGCACGGCTCCGGCGACATCGGCGGGTCTGCGCCTGACCGCTCGGCCAGCCTAATCGGTGATGTGCGTGGCGCCCCGGCTGCTTCGTGCCAGCGCATCGAGGGCGAGCGCGACCTCGTGCCACGTGCGTCGGAACGAGAATCGCTCGACGGCTGCCGCTCGTGCCGCGGCGGCGATGCGTTCACGCCTGGTGTCGTCGGCCAGGATGGCGCCGATCACCTGAGCGGTGCCGCGCGCATCGTGCAGCGGGATGGCGAGATTCGTCACCCCATCGTCTATGTAGTCCCCCATGGCCTCCGTCGCCGTCACCGCGACGCACCGGCCGCACGCCATCGCTTCGAGGAGCACACTCTGCCCCGTCGGATACGCAAGGTCATGGGTCGGTACGACGACCAGGTCGGCGGCGCGGAGATTCTCCCGATGCTCGGTCATCGACACCATCCCCGCGACGGTGACGTTCGCCGGGATGTCAGCGGGATCGATACGACCGGTGCTCGTGACGATGTGGAACCGCGCGTCGGGAAGGAGGCGGGCCGCATCGAGGAGCGTGTCGAAGTCGCGTCCGCGATCGATGCCGACGCTCAGCACCTGGAATCGGCGCGACACTGCAGGATCGGGGCAGTACCAGTCGGGGTCGACGCCGAACAGCACCGGCACGATCTTGTCTCCCGCGCCGATGCTCGCGAATATCTCCACTTGGTTGCGGGAGAAGACGAAGACGCGGTCGATGCCGGCCAGCGCGTGAGCGATCCGACGGCGATCCGCTTCCGTGCCGGTGGCGATCTCTTCGGCCCACCAGCACGAGATGGCCGCGAGCGGCCGATTCGCATAGGGCGGCAGGCCTCTCTGCTTCAGCGTCGAAGGGAGCACGGCCATCCCCTCGAGGAGCGCGAGCACGACGTCCGAGCGCGCAGCGCTGACCGTGCCGCGCACGGCAAGGTCCACCCGCACGCCGGATCTGTGCTCGATGACGTCTCGCACCTTGCGGTGCACGCGCCCCTCCGCGGGACGCACGGGCATCAGATCGATGCCCTCGTCCATGAGCAGGTGCACGCAGTACGGACCCGAGACCTGCTGGTCTGCCGGGAGACGATGCTGATGGCGTCTGACGCCGTGGTGGTCGAAGAGACCGAGCACGCGCAATTCGGGCACCGCCCGAGCATACCGGGCGTGCGGCTCGGGCGATGCGGGATGGCGAGCGAGCCGGCCGATGCGATCCGCCGGGCGCGTCTGCCCGAGTGGGGTAGATCGCTAGAGTTGTCGCGTGACCCGAGCCAGCGTGATCGTGCCGAGCCGCGGCGGGGCCGAGCGTCTTCCTCGATTGCTGGCCGCTCTCGGCGCGCAGACGCATCCCGACGTGGAGATCATCGTCGTGGTCGACGGTGACATCGATGGCTCGGAGGAAGTCCTCGAGCGATCACCGATCACCGTTCGGAGCATCGCCTTCGCCGAGAACAAGGGGCGGTCGGCCGCTCTGAACGCGGGCTTCGCCGCAGCGACGGGCGATGTGCTGATTCGATGCGATGACGACCTCGAGCCCGCGCCGGGGTGGGTCGCTGCCCATGTCGCTGAACATGCCGGCGAGTCGGTGGGTGTCATCGGGCTCTATCGCAATGTCTATCCGGACAGCCCATATGCGCGTGCCTATGGACGCAAGGCCGACCTTCTGTTCGCCGAAAAGGCGTATGCGACGCCCGCGGAGCGCACGTGGCGGTATTGGGCGGGCAATGCATCGGTGACGCGGGAGACGTTCGCTCGGATCGGCCCGTACAGCAGCGCCTACCGCTCGTACGGCTGGGAGGACGTCGATTGGGGATATCGACTCCACGCCGCGTCGGTTCCCGTACGCATGCTCCCCGGCGCCGAGTCCATCCATCACTCGCCGTCCGTTTCCGCCGCGATCCGGAGCAAGCGCGCCTACCTGTCGGGTTCGGCCCGCCGGACGTTCGAAGGGCTTCACGGCGTCGATGCGGCGGGTCCGCTCAACCGACCGGGCGGGGTGTGGGGCGGTGCGGTGCGGGCGCTCGCGTGGCGGGCGGGCGAAGCGAGAGTGCAGCGCGTCGCCTCGTTCGTCGACCGGCTCATCACCGTCGTGCCGCGCCCGATGGGTGAGAAGCTCGTCGCGCTCACCGTCGAGTCCGCCGCGATCGCGGGATATGACCGAAATGAGCCCAGTCGGTCTCTGGTATGAGCCGTGCGGAGCGGCATCCGTCATACCGCTAATCTGACCGAGTGACCATCGGGGACCGTCTGTCGTCGCGCGACAACGCGTTGAACTTCGTTCGCCTCGCGCTCGCGGCCACCGTCATCGTCAGTCACGCATGGCCCGTCGGCGGCTTCGGCGATTCTCCGGTCGTCGGGCTCGGAGGCTGGGCGGTCGACGGCTTCTTCGTCCTCTCGGGTTACCTCATCGCCGGGTCGAGGATGCGAAACGCGTTCTCCCGGCTGGCCTGGCGCGCGGGCCGTCTATTGGTGCAAAACCGATCGGTTTTGCACCAATAGGGTGTCTTTCCCCGAGGTGCCGGAATCTCGCGGGTCGGCTTGGTGTGTGATTTTTAGCGCTTTGTGGCGGCGTTCTGTGCTCGCTAGGTGGCGCTTCGCGTTGCTTGTCCATGTCAATTGCGAGCGAACCTCAGCGACATGTCCCACGAGGTCACGTCCCGTGCAGTTGCTGGGGACTGCCTCCATTCCCGGCCGCCAAATCGTCGCTCGGGTCCTCACAATGTGAGCGGAATTGTGTGCAGACATCAGTGTTTCGGCGGGTGGCCGAATATCTTTTTCCTGATCTCGGCTGAAATTCATCTTGCTCAAACTGTTGACGAAAGCTCTTGAGACAGGTTCACTCGAAGTGGGGGAAGCAATGGTGCTCCGCCATATGAAGAGCATCTCGGATGGCATCGACCCGTCGACGACCTCGGGCCGGCTGATGCTGAACATGCTCGCCACTTTGGCCGAGTACGAACGCGAGCTGATTACCGAACGGGTGAACGCAGGAATCACAGCCGCCCGAGAAGGCGGCACCAAGTTTGGTCGGCCTCTGTCTGATCCCGTGGTCGTAGCCGACAAACTCAAGCTCGTCACGGAGGCCCGGGCGAAGGGCCGGACTGCGGAGGATGCGGCAAGGCTCGTCGGGTGGAGCCGGGCCACCCTGTACCGGCATCAGCAGGCCGTCGCGGCGCGCGAGAGCACCACCGTGTAGGTGACTTGTGGACGCGGCCGAGCGGTGGCGTATTCTTCGGCTGTATGTCGAAGACCAGATCCCGCTCGCGGTCCTCGCCCGGGAGACCGGGATCTCTGCACGGACCCTGCAGCGCTGGAATCGGCTCTACCGCACTGGCGGCGTCGCGTCCCTGGACCTGCACGCGCGCATAGACAAGGGTGTCCGCCGAACTTCGGTCGAGACGGTCGCGTTCATCGAACGGTTGGCGCTCACTCGGCCGCGCCCGAGTCTCGCCACGCTGCACCGTCTCGCTGCCACCGATGCTCAAGCGCGTGAGCTGCCGGAGCCGAGCTATGCGACCGTGAGGGAGATCGTGCAAGCTCTCGATCCGGCCCTTGTCACCCTGGCACTCGAGGGGCCGATCTCGTACCGGGATAAGCACGAGCTCGTCTTCCGGCGCCGCGCTGAACACCCCAACCAGACCTGGCAGTCCGACCACACCGAACTCGACATTCTCATCGTCGGCGCCGACGGGAAACCTGACCGGCCATGGCTGACCACCGTGATGGACGACCACTCCCGCGCCGTCTGCGGGTACATGGTCTTCACCGGCGCCCCCTCAGCCATCAACACTGCCCTGGCTCTTCGGCAGGCGATCTGGCGGAAGACCGACCCGGCCTGGGCGATGTGTGGAATCCCGGACATCCTGCACGTCGACCACGGATCCGACTTCATCAGCGACCATATCGAACGAACTGCCGTCGCCCTGCACATCAGGATCATCCACTCGACCATTGGCCGACCCCAAGGACGAGGAAAGATCGAGCGGTTCTTCGGCACCGTCAACACCGAACTCCTGGCCGCCCTACCTGGCCATCTCGGGCCCGGCAGCCGGACTCCGACGCCTGTCATCGACCTCGCCGGGCTCGACCGTGCGATCGGCGAATTCATCGGCGCCTACAACGACCGGACCCACAGCGAGTTGGGCATCTCCCCGCGAGACGCTTGGGTAGCCGGTGGGTGGCTGCCTCGGATGCCCGACAGCCTTCAAGAACTCGACGGCCTGCTCCTCACCGTTCCGAAAAACCGGGTCGTGCAACGTGACGGGATCCACTTCCAGGGCCAGCGCTACCTCGCCCCCACTCTTGCCCCGTTCGTCGGGCACACCATCACCATCCGGTACGACCCCCGCGACATCTCCGAGATCCGCGTGTACGACCGGGATACCTTCATCTGCACCGCGATCGACGAAGCCCACCCCAACCTCAGGCTCAGCCTCCGTGACATCGAAACCGCCCGCCGGGCCCGCCGCAAGCAACTGCGCCGAGCCATCAACGACCGCATCCCAACCGTTGCCACCCGGGAAGAACCCCGCACCCCCGAACCCACGAAGCGGCGGCCGAAGCTGCGCACCTACGAAGAGGACGAGTGATGAACCAAGCATTCATCGTCACCAAAGAACACCGGCGCTTCGCCGAATTCGCCAACGCTGTCCGCAAGGAAAAGACGATCGGAATCTGCCACGGCGCCGCCGGCGTCGGAAAAACCAACTCCGCTCGCCGTTACGCAAACTGGGACGCCCTTGAGCCCTACATCACCGAATGGGGGCCCCGCGGGGACCACGATGCAAAGTTCTACGCCCTCGCGAACCGATCCCGAACCGTCTTCTACACACCCGAAGTCCTCTGCCGACCAAAAGACCTCATGCACGACATCGACTACTGGCAGATCAAAGTCGGCATCTGCGCCGACCAGCACATCCACGCCAACGAACCGCCCCCACGAAAGATGGGAGACATGACCCGCCACGTTGAGCTGCTCATCATCGACGAAGCCGAACGACTCACCCCAACCGCGCTCGAGATGCTCCGTGACAGACACGACCGAACCCACCTGGCAATGATCCTTATCGGAATGCCGGGAATCGACGAACGATTCCGCCACTACCCCCAGCTCTACAGCCGGCTCGGATTCTCACACCACTACCGTGCCCTCGGACGCGAAGAACTCCTCTTTGTCCTCGACCGCCACTGGACACGACTCGGCAGGACACTCGACCCTGACGACTTCACAGACGCGCAAGCCATCGCCGCCATCGAACGCATCACCCGCGGCAACTTCCGCCTCCTCGAACGACTCTTCCCTCAGATCAACCGCGTCCTCAAGATCAACCAACTGGACACCATCACGGACGACGTCATCGAAGCCGCCGCCAGCATCCTCGTCATCGGCAACTAGCGACACGAAACGATCACAGAACACCGCCAAAAAGCGCCAAACTCCACACAAGTCAGCCATCACACCTTCATGCTGCTGCCGAAAACGACACAACACCGTGTGATCAGGCACGTCCTGCGCGCACAACACCCGGAACGCAACGTCCTCCGAACACGCCCGCTCAATCACCCGAGACGAACTGATTCCCCGAGCCGAGGCATACAACCACAAGCCCAAAAGCATCTCCGGGTCATACCCCTCACGGCCCGTGCCACCGCGCCGCGAGGCCGCATGTAAAGCGCTCGTGTCCAAGGCGGCGACCACGTCCAGAATGAACCACGCCAAATGATCCTCGGACAACCAATCCCGCATATCCGGCGGCACCAAAAACAACTGATCACGCTCGACAGGACGATAGTTCAGGGCCATGAACCATGGTCCCAAACCCCGGGTTAACCCGCCGGGACCAACACTCGAAAAAGCAACACGCTCTATAGCGGCCGCGGTCACCCGTCCGAGGTGCGGTGAGCCGAAATGCGCCGCCGGCATGGGCGGAGGGGCCCACGGTGGGCCCTGGCGGAGATTCTCCCAGCGCCCTGGCAGGTCTGAGCACGAGTCTCGCCTGTCATACTTAGGTAATGCTTACCTCAGCGGAGTCGGGGACGGGCGCGCCCGCCCGCGGCACCGGCGTGCCCGCCGCGACCGCCGCGACCGCCGCAGCCGGCAGCGCGCTGGATGCGGTGCGGGTGCCGCGCCGCCGGCAGCTCGCCGGTCTGGTCATCGCCGTGATCCTGCTGGCGCTCGCCGTATCGGCCTCCCTCGTGGTGGGCAGCCGGTCGATCCCGCTGGGCACCGTGCTCGACGCGTTACTGCGCCCCGACCTCGGCCTCACCGACCACACCGTGGTGCTCGACCTGCGGGTGCCGCGCACGGCCATCGGCCTGCTCGCCGGTCTCGCCCTCGGCCTGGCCGGGGCCCTGATGCAGGGCATCACCCGCAACCCGCTCGCCGACCCCGGCCTGCTCGGGGTCAACGCCGGCGCCTCACTCTTCGTCGTGGCCGGCATCGCCTGGTTCGGGGTCACCTCGGCGCTGGGCTACGTCTGGTTCGCGTTCGCCGGCGCATTCGTGGCCGCCGTGATCGTCTACGTGGTCGGGTCGCTCGGCCGCGAGGGCGCCACCCCGGTGAAACTGGCCCTGGCCGGCACCGCGCTCACCGCGTCGCTCACCTCCCTGATCACCATCGTGCTGCTCAGCGACTCCGAGGCCTTCGACAAGTACCGGTTCTGGTCCGCCGGTTCACTCGTCGCCCGCGACCTCGACTCCGCCCTGCAACTGGCGCCGTTCATCGCCGTCGGTGTGCTGCTCTGCGTGCTGGCGGGGCGGATGCTCAATGCCCTCGCCCTCGGCGACGACCTGGCCCGCGGTCTCGGCCAGAACCTCGTGGCGGCCCGGATCGTCTGCGCCGTCGCGGTGGTGCTGCTCTGCGGCTCCGCCACCGCCCTGGCCGGCCCGATCGTGTTCGTGGGCCTGGCCGTGCCGCACATCGCCCGCCGGTTCACCGGGCCGGACTACCGGTGGATCCTGCTCTACTCCGCGGTGCTCGGCCCGGCGCTGCTGCTGGCCGCCGACGTGCTCGGCCGCGTGATCGCCCCACCCGGCGAGATCGAAGCCGGTCTGATCGTCGCGTTCCTCGGTGCCCCGATGCTCATCGCGCTGGTGCGCCGCGTGAAGCTGGCCGGCCTGTGACCGCCGACCTGACGGCATCCGTGCCCGCCCGCCCGACAGCGGACGCCGCCCCGCTCACCCTCGCCCGCACCCTCAAGCACCGCCGGGAGCGGCGGATCGTGCTCGTGCTGGCCGCGCTGGCTGTCGTGATCGCCGCGGTCAGCCTGATGGTGGGGGCGTACAGCCTCAGCGTGCCCGACCTGCTGCGCACCCTGGCGGGCCAGGGCTCCGGCAGTGAGAACTTCATCGTCTTCACGCTGCGCCTGCCCCGGCTGACCCTGGCGATCCTCGTCGGCGTGGCGTTCGCCGTCTCCGGCGCGCTCTTCCAGACTGTTCTGCGCAACCCCCTGGCCAGCCCCGACATCATCGGCGTCACCGGGGGAGCGAGCGCGGCCGCGGTGTTCGGCCTGCTCGTGCTCGGGCTGGGCAGTGTGGCCACCTCGTTCATGGCCTTCGCCGGTGCGATGGTGGTCGCCACCGCCATCTACCTGCTCGCCTGGCGCGGCGGCGTGGTCGGCTACCGATTCGTACTCATCGGGGTGGGCGTCGCGTTCATGGTGCAGGGCCTGCTCGGCTACCTGCTCTCGCGCGCCGACCTGCGGAACGCCGAGGATGCCCTGACCTGGCTGGTCGGCAGCGTCAGCGGTGCCCGCTGGCCCGAGATCGCGGTGCTGGCCGCGTTCCTGGTGCTGCTGCTGCCGGCCGTGGGCGTGCTCGCCGGGCGGATGCGGATGCTGCAGCTCGGTGACGACACCGCCAGCAGCCTGGGCGTGCACGCCGAACGCTCCCGGCTGGCCCTGCTCGTGGCGGCCGTGGCGCTCGCCGCCCTCGCCACCGCGTTCGTGGGGCCGCTCGCCTTCATCGCGTTCGTCTCCGCGCCCATCGCCCGGCGTCTGGTGGGCACCGGCAGCCTGGCGCTCCTGCCGGCCGCGCTGATCGGCGTGCTCATCACCACCGTGGCGGACTTCACCGCTCAGCACCTGCTGCCGGGCAACCTCGAGCTGCCGGCCGGCATCATCACCGGCGCGATCGGCGCGCCCTACCTGCTCTGGCTGCTCGCCACCCAGAACCGAATCGGAAAGGGCGCCTGATGCCCCAGCCCATCGACCAGGCAGCCCCCGACCAGGCCATGACCGGTCAGGCCGCCCCCGACCAGGCCGCCCTCGACCAGGCCGCCACCGGCCCGGCTGCCCCGCCCTCCGCATCCGCCCGGCACGCCCTCACCGCCACCGGCCTCAGCCTGGGCTACGACGGCACCCGCATCGTCGACGATCTCGACCTCGCCATCGAGCCCGGCGCGATCACCGTGATCGTCGGTGCCAACGCGTCCGGCAAGTCCACCCTGTTGCGCGGCCTGGCCCGGTTGCTGCCGCCGCAGTCCGGCACGGTCACCCTCGACGGCCGGGACATCGCCGGCCTGCCCAGCCGCCAGGTCGCCACCATCGTGGGGTTGCTGCCGCAGCAGCCCATCGCGCCGGAGGGCATCGGCGTGGCCGACCTGGTCGGGCGCGGCCGGTACCCGCACCAGGGCTGGTTCCGGCACTGGTCGAGTACGGACGACGCCATTGTGGCCGAGGCCATGACCGCCACCCAGACCCTGGAACTGGCGACGCGGCGCATGGAGGAGCTCTCCGGCGGGCAGCGCCAACGGGTCTGGATCGCCATGGCGCTCGCGCAGAAGCCCGACATCCTGCTGCTGGACGAACCCACCACCTTCCTCGACGTCACCCACCAGGTGGAGGTCCTCGACCTGCTGCACGAGCTCAACCACGAGCAGGGCACCACCGTGGTGATGGTGCTGCACGACCTCAACCTGGCCGCCCGCTACGCCGACCGGCTCGTCGTCATGCGGCACGGGCGCATCATCGCCGAGGGGCCCCCGGCAGAGGTGCTCACCGAGGCGGTGGTGCTCGAGGCCTTCGGGCTCAGCGCTCGCATCATCGCCGACCCGGTCTGCGGCTCGCCGCTGGTCGTGCCCATCGGCCGGTTCCACGGCACCGACCCTCTCTCTATTTAGGCTAGGCTACCCTTATCGGCCTG
Organism: Cryobacterium inferilacus; assembly: GCF_019599185.1. GTDB lineage: Bacteria > Actinomycetota > Actinomycetes > Actinomycetales > Microbacteriaceae > Cryobacterium > Cryobacterium inferilacus. The sequence continues at coordinate 45,857 of NZ_JAIEUL010000019.1, forward strand.
CGCGCCGGCCCCCACCTTTCCAGAACCGGAGTCTCCAGTGCCCAGACGTTTGACCACCGTGCTCGCCGCCACCGCGGCCATCGCCGCCCTCACGCTCAGCGGATGCTCCGCCACCGCCGACGACGAGACCGGCTCAGACACCGCGGCCGACGGCTCGTTCCCCGTCACCATCGAGCACGCCTTCGGTGACACCACCATCGACGCCGAACCCACCCGCGTGGTGACCTGGGGCTGGGGCAGCGCCGATGACGCCATCGCCCTCGGCGTCGTGCCGGTCGCCATCCCGTTCCAGGCCTACGGCGGCGACGAGAACGGCGTGCTGCCGTGGATCTCCGAGGCCCTCGACGAGCAGGGCGAGGAACTGCCCACCGTGCTCTCCGACTCCACCGAACCGCCCTACGAGGAAATCGCCGAAGCGGCCCCCGACGTGATCCTGGCCGCGTACTCCGGACTCACCGAGGAGCAGTACGAGCTGCTCAGCGCGATCGCCCCCGTCGTGGCCTACCCCGACGAGCCCTGGTCCACCGACTGGCGCGAACTGATCGAGATCACCGGCACGGCGCTCGGCCGCTCCGACGAGGCCACCACCCTGCTCGCCGACATCGACGACACGATCGCCGAGAAGGCCGCGGCGCATCCGGAGTTCGACGGCAAGACCGTCGCCCTCACCTCCGACAGCGGCGGAGTCTTCTACGTCTACACGGATGCCGACCCGCGCGTGACCTTCGCCACCGAACTCGGCTTCGAGAGCGCCCCGAGCGTGGCCGAGCTGGCCAACGGCGAATCAGCCTTCTTCTACACGCTCAGCTACGAGCAGCTCGACCAGCTCGAGAGCGACGTCATCGTCAACTTCGGCGCCACCCAGGAGGAGTCCGACGCCTTCCTGAACGCCGGCTACGCGCAGGTCATGCCGCAGGTGCAGAACGGTGCGGTCGCTTCCCCGGTCGGCGCGGCGTTCGTCTCCTCGGTCTCCCCGCCCACCGGCCTCTCGCTCACCTGGGGCATCGACGACTACGTCGACCTGCTCTCGACCGCAGCGCTGGCGGCCGACGCCGCGGAGTAATCGCGGCCGGCAGCGAGGGCGGTGGGGAAACCGGTAACCTGGAGACGCCTCCGTTTCGACTGATCCAGACGTCGATATCGTACGAGCCGCACTCCCAGCGCAGGGATGGATGAGGCTCACTCCGGTCGTACGATGCACGGAGCGCTCAGTCGACTCGAACCTGAACGGCCTCGAGTCCCAGGAAAAGGTTGTGCCATGCGCGCTAAACACGTCGTCCCCGCCCTCGCTGCCGTTGCGGCCCTGATGCTCACCGGTTGCGTCGACAATTCGACTCCGGCGCCGTCAGGGTCCCCGGAGGGCGGCGCCGCCCTGATCGAGACCGACGACGCGGCCGCAGCGCTGGTTCCGGCCGAGGTGGCCGACCGTGGCACCCTGATCATCGGAACCGAACCGACCTACGCGCCGAACGAGTTCAAGAACGAGGCCGGAGAACCGATCGGCTGGGACATCGAGCTCGCCAGTGGCCTCGCCGCCAAGCTCGGCCTGACCCCGGAGTTCCAGGTCGCGAAGTTCGACAACATCATCCCGAGTGTGGCCGGCGGCAAGGCCGACATCGGCGCGTCGTCCTTCACCGACACCGTCGAACGCGAACAGCAGGTCGACTTCGTCAACTACTACAACGCCGGCATCCAGTGGGCCTCGGCGGCGGGCACCGACATCGACCCGAACAACGCCTGCGGCCTCAAGGTGGCCGTGCAGACCGCCACCTACGAGGACACCGACGAGGTGCCCGCCAAGAACGACGCCTGCGTGGCCGCCGGCAAGCCCGCCATCGACAAGCTGAAATTCGACACCCAGGCCGACGTGGCCAACGCCGTGGTGCTCGGCCAGGCCGACGCGCTCAGCGCCGACTCCCCGGTCACCCTGTACGCGATCGCTCAGACCGGCGGCAAACTGCAGCCGGCCGGCGAGACCTTCGACGAAGCCCCCTACGGCATGGTCGTCGCCAAGGGATCCGAACTGACCGTGGCCGTGCAGGCCGCGCTGCAGTCGATGGTCGATGACGGCAGCTACGCGGGCATCCTCGATACCTGGGGTGTCGCGGACGGTGGCGTGACCGAGATCACGATCAACGCAGCCGCGAACGGCTAGCCTCCAGCACCCGCTGGAGTCTCTCCGGCGCGGAACACGGTAGCCTTGGCGGGCGTCGGTTGGGCTGTTCCCGAACCGATATCGCCAGGCCGTTCCCCCGGCGCAGGGGTGTATTAGGCTCACTGCAGTCGTACCGTTCCCTGCTATTCGGTCGCACCGAAACCTCGACGCCCTACGAAGAAGGTTGTGCCATGCGCGCTAGATACGTACTCCCCGCCCTCGCTGCCGCCGCCGCCCTGATGCTCACCGGCTGCGTCGACAACTCGACACCCGCCACCGGTGGCGCCAGTGACAGCGGCCCGACCATCGAGACGGATGACGCCGCCGCGGCGCTGGTTCCGGCCGACGTCGCCGACACCGGCACCCTGGTCATCGGCACCGACCCCACCTACGCGCCGAACGAGTTCAAGAACGAGGCCGGCGACCCGATCGGCTGGGGCATCGAACTGGCCAGCGGCGTCGCCGCCAAGCTCGGTCTTGAACCCGAGTTCCAGGTCGCGAAGTTCGACAACATCATCCCGAGCGTCACCGGCGGCAAGGCCGACATGGGGTCGTCGTCGTTCACCGACACCGTTGAGCGTCAGCAGCAGGTCGACTTCGTGAATTACTACACCGCGGGGATCCAGTGGGCGTCCGCGGCCGGCACGGATGTCGACCCCAATGACGCCTGCGGCCTCAAGGTGGCCGTGCAGGCCACCACCTACGAGGACACCGACGAGGTGCCGGCCAAGAGTGACGCCTGCGTGGCCGCCGGCAAGCCCGCCATCGACAAGCTCAAGTTCGACACCCAGGATGCCGCCACCAACGCCGTCGTGCTCGGCCAGGCCGACGCCCTCAGCGCCGACTCCCCGGTCACCCTGTACGCCATCTCCCAGACCGACGGCAAGCTCCAGCTGGCCGGCGAGACCTTCGACGTGGCCCCGTACGGCATGGTCCTGGCCAAGGGATCCGAGCTGACCGTGGCCGTGCAGGCCGCGCTGCAGTCGATGGTCGATGACGGCAGCTACGGCGAGATCCTGGACGCGTGGGGCGTCGCCGACGGCGGCATCGACGAGATCACGATCAACGCGGGCGCGAACGGTTAATCCGTGAGCACCACGAATATGAACGGCGAGTCAGCGGCCACGTCGGAGCCGATCAAGGCCATCCGGCTCCGGCACCCCTGGCGTGTGGTCTTCGCCGTGCTGCTCGTGGCGATCTTTGCGCTCTTCGTCATCGACGCGGCCTTCCGCCCGGCCTACGACTGGCCGGCGGTGGGAAAGTACCTCTTCGACCGTCGTATCTCGATGGCCGCCGTGGTGACGATCCAGCTGACCGTGTTCTCGATGGTGATCGCCATCATCCTCGGCGTGATCCTGGCCGTGATGCGGCTCTCACCCAACCCGGTGGTCAAGAGCGTCGCCTGGTTCTACCTCTGGATCTTCCGCGGCACCCCGGTGTACGTGCAGCTGACCATCTGGGGCCTGATCTCGCTGATCTACACCAGCATCGATATCGGCATCCCGTTCATGGACCCGTGGGTGTCGTTCCAGACCAACGCGGCCCTGAACACGTTCACTCTCGCGATCATCGGCCTGGCCCTGAACGAGGCCGCGTACATGGCCGAGATCGTGCGCGCCGGCCTGCTGTCGGTGGACAAGGGCCAGGAAGAGGCCTCGATCGCCCTGGGCATGAGCTGGTCACAGACGATGACCAGGGTCATCCTGCCCCAGTCGATGCGGGTGATCATCCCGCCGACCGGCAACGAGGTGATCTCGATGCTGAAGACCACCTCGCTGGTCACGGCCGTGCCGTTCAGCCTGGAGCTGTTCACCCGATCACGCGACATCTCGGCCGAGACCTTCAACCCCATCCCGTTGCTCATCGTGGCGTCGATCTGGTACCTGTTCTTCACCTCCATCCTGATGGTGGGGCAGTACTTCCTCGAGAAGCGCTTCTCCCGCGGCGTCGGCGACCGGCAACCCACCAAGAGCGACCCTGCGGCTCCCACGACCGGCGCCATCACCGGTGTGGTTCCCGTCGTGGGATCCGGGCAGCCGACCGTGGTCGTGCCGCCGACAACGGATGCGCCGGGTACGACCGGCCACGAAGGAACACGATGAGCGCGACGACAGTGCGGGGCGCGGCATCCGTTGAGGTGCCGATGGTGCTGGCCGAACAGGTGACCAAGAGCTTCGGCTCCAACGAAGTGCTCAAGGGCATCACCCTCGAGGTCAAACGCGGCGAGGTGATGTGCCTGGTCGGGCCGAGCGGCTCGGGCAAGTCCACCTTCCTGCGCTGCATCAACCACCTCGAGGTGCTCTCGGCCGGCCGGCTCAGCGTGGACGGCGAGCTGATCGGCTACCGCGAGGCCAACGGCAAGCTCTACGAGATGGCGCCCAAAGAGGCGTCGAAGCAGCGCCGCGACATCGGCATGGTGTTCCAGCGGTTCAACCTGTTCCCGCACATGACCGCACTGCAGAACGTGATGGAAGCACCACTGCGGGTGAAGGGTCTGCCCAAGGCGAAGGTGGAGTCGAGCGCCCGCGAGCTGCTCGCCAGGGTGGGCCTGGCCGACCGGGCCGATTACTACCCGGCGCACCTCTCCGGCGGGCAGCAGCAGCGGGTCGCGATCGCCAGGGCACTGGCGATGGAGCCCAAGCTGATGCTCTTCGACGAGCCCACCAGCGCCCTCGACCCCGAACTCGTCGGCGAGGTGCTCGACGTGATGAAGGGCCTGGCCAAGGAGGGCATGACCATGATCGTGGTCACCCACGAGATGGGCTTCGCCCGCGAGGTCGCCGACTCCCTGGTCTTCATGGACGCCGGCGTCGTGGTCGAGTCCGGCCTGCCGAGCGAGGTCTTGGCGAATCCGCGGCACGCCCGCACCCAGGCGTTCCTCTCCAAGGTGCTCTAGCACCTTCCGCGAGACGTGAGAATGCCCCAAAATCTTCGAGATTTTGGGGCATTCTCACAGCGCGCGCGATGCGCAACCGTCCAGATTTCGAGCTCGGATCAACGCCTGCGTGTTCGTCGCGGCCGCCTGCACCCCTGGCCGTGCGGACCGGACCGGACCGGACCGTCAGGATGAAGCCAATGTTCCTGCTAGAGACGCTCTGATCTCTCCGGAAAGTCGACGCCCACGGCAGAGCGAATTGTCATTGCAATAGCGTCCGTCTCGCTGATGCTAACCTCCGCCACGTCCCCGAAATCCGTGCCCCCGCCACCGAGAGTGCCGGCGATATGGAAGTGGAAATGCGGGATTGCTTGGTGCGCCTCGGTCCCGTTGTTCTGCCAGACCGAGATTCCAGGGCGCTGGAAGGTTATGTCAATTGCATCTCCTGCGACGCTGAGCCAATCAATAATCGAGTGTCGCTCGACTTGATTGAGGTCCAATAGAGTTTCCCTATGCTGGACCGGCAGGACCAAGAGATGGCCGATTCCTCTTTGCTCGCGCGTGACGAGCACCGCGACTTCTGCTGACCGAAACAGAACAGTGTAGGGACGTTCACCGCGCAGATAGGCACAGAATGCACACGGCTCCGCCACAGGCACATCCAAATGGGTGTCGCTCATGTCGTTCCCAATTGAACCAAGAATGCATGGAACTCACGCATGTTGATCTTTCCTGCGTCGGACGGGTGGATCGCGATACATAGTTCCTTGGAAAAGAAGGATCGACGTGTTCTCAAAAGGAACGAAATTGCGATGAGCCGAACCACCACCTCTGGCGTGAGACCGGCGATGCGGGATTGTCCCTGACCAATGAGGGGAACGTTGATGCGCTCGCCATTCGTCGTCCTGTCAACCTCATCCCAGGTAGCTTGGAGCGCCTTCTCCACATTCTCGATAGATCCGTGAGCGTTGTTGTGCGTGTCCATTTCCGTGTACGCAACGCAGAAGTATCGCGTTCCGTTCGTCGCCGAAAGTGACGCCACAGTTCCAACTTCATATGCATTGGTTCTGCCCGGTTTGTGGATGCTCCTGAGCGGGGTGTGCGGAAGAAGCGCGTCGTCCATGGCTTTGCCCATGCGGGCCTCCGAACCGTCGAACACGGTGGCAAGCAGCGCGCCCTGTACGCTGCTTTTCGCGATGATTCCATCGCTCGTGGTCACGTCGAATGTTGTGGTGACGCCGATTAGGCTGTTGCCTGGCTGAGCGAACAAGTCGCCAACGACGAGGCGAATCTTTGCTCGATCGGATACGTACTCGTTGAACGGGATCACCGGACGTGAGAGCACGATCGCGGCAACACCTGATCCTCCAACAACAATAAGCACAATGAGGACGTTGCCGATGAAGAAGTCCGGGAAGAAGACCGCAAGTAAGCCAACGATCAAAGCGAAGGCGCCGATACTTGCAAGCCACGTCCTGAAGAAGTCTTTCCAGAACCTCGGGTATTTGAGCTGCCGGGCGTAAGCCAGCACTAGAGCCCCAGGCTCGTGTATGTGGAATCCTTGTAGTAGTAGGACCCCGTGTTCGAGCTGTTGGCGAAAGTGGCTGCGTAGTTGTCCAGAGCTACCTTGATGATCTTTGGCTGGAATGAGACTGACATCGTGTAATGTCCCGCGTCTAAGATCGGCTCCGGTATGAATCCATTAACGATCTCGCGTGAGCCGCCTAGATTTGCAATGACGATTGGGAGGTTGAGTTCTAGCGCCACTTTTATCTCGTATGCCAGAAAGCTCGTGCCATTGCTCCCCTTCCTGCGGGCGGTGGCGCTCCCGAGGAGAACGATTTGCTTGGCGTTCTTCATCCGATCGCGGAGGTTATTCTTGATGGTTTCTGGCTTGCTAGTGTCTCGAGCAATGAAAAGGCTGTGGGCATCGGTGAAGTCGAAATCAATGCTCTCGTTCTTGGACCACGCCTGCATCATCCGGTAGTTATTGATGTCTTCGCTTGCGAAGGCGACGTAGGTCTTGTTGCGGTAGCTCATGGTGCCCCTTGATGCGCGGTCGCGCCTGCTACATGGCCGATCGGCAATGTGCTCTAAATGTAACGGGAACCGGAGTCGGGCTTGTGAGATATGTCGGGTCGTGATGCCGTGGCAACCTTGCTTGAAGGGATGTCACAGTGGCGTCGAGTGCGTAGGTCGACCAGTTCCAGGACCGCCTTGCCAGACATCTGACGACCGAGGACTGGACAACCCGCATGACTGCGTCCATGACGGTCTGGATGCCGAAACGGTAACCCCCAGTTCGGGCGGAGGCGGAATTGATCACTTGTTCTGAAGCAATTCGCCAGTCCAGACTGCGCAGTACGCGTGATTATCCATTCGACGCATTCCAGAACTAGCCTCGCGAGGGGCTAGAAGGCCCAGGGGCCGAAGCGGGTGATGGCCACGACGAGGGCGAGCAGGCCGAGGATCACGCTGGGCATTGTCTCCTTGGCGCCGTCGCCGGCGCGCACGTGCCAGACGACCGCGCCGATCATGATCACGGTGAGCGCCGCCGCGGCTATCGGCACCAGGATCGGGGCGATGCCGGTGACGGCGGGCAGGATCAGGCCGAGGCCGCCGAGCAGTTCAGCGAGACCGACAAGTTTGACGCCGGCATCCGAGTAGTCGTTGGTCCAGGCCATTCCGTTGGCGGCGAGCTTGGCGCGCGGCTGGGAGACCTTCATCAGGCCGGCGCCGATGAAGGCGAGGGCGAGCAGACCGGTGATGATCCAGATGGCGATGTTCATGGGGGGACTCCTGGTGTGGTGGCCTGATCGAGGCCGAGGTGATTGCATCCGAATTAGTTGACGCGTCAAATAAGTTAGCGCGAACTACTTTCTGTGTCAACTAATTCTGGGTAGGCTGGAGTCATGGCTGAACCGGAGTGGCTGACCCCCGTGGAGCACGACGCCTGGATGGCTCTGGCCGAGTTGCTGTTCCGGCTGCCGGCCGGACTCGAGTCGCAGTTGCAGCGCGACGCCGACCTGGCGATGGCGGACTACATGGTGCTGGTGATGCTCTCCGAACGGGACGACCACAGCATGCGCATGAGCGAACTCGCCTCATCCGCCAGCACCTCGCAGTCGCGTTTGTCGCGCATCGTGGCCCGGCTCGAGGCCGCGGGTTACGTCACCCGTGAGATGGCGCCGGATGACCGGCGCGCGGTGATCGCGACCCTCACCGAAACGGGCTCGGCCAAGCTGGTGGCGGCCGCCCCCGGCCACGTGGCCCAGGTGCGCAGGTTGATCTTCGACCGCCTCACTCCGGCCCAGGTGCTCTCCCTCACCGACATCGCGGGCGCGCTCGCCCACCCCGACGACCCCGCGAGCTGTGACCTGAGCACCTAAATCGCCGGGTTTCTGGGGCTCAGCTCACGGGTCGCGAACGCCCGGCCTCGTTGATCGAGCTTGTCGAGCACTGTACTGAGCTTGTCGAACTAGCCCGCGAGACAAGGATAGGAAGCGAGGCCCTTCTGGAGGCGCTGGGGGGAAGCACTCTCGGCGGCGTGCAGCTCTCTGGCGAACAAGACTGATGCGCGTTTCTTTGGGATCTGTAACTCGTAGGCGAAATGCTTGACCGGAACAAATCGTTTCCTGATCCGCTAAACGCGTGGAACCCAGGCCAAAGATGCGCCTCCGGAACGACCGTTGAGCTCGTGGGCACTGCCCATCTATGCGTGATGTCGGGAAGCATTTTGGGCGAGACGACAGGCCGATACTGGTCGAGTGTGACGCTCCACTAGAGTTCGAGGCATGGATAGCGCGACGTTCTTTACCGGCTTGGGCGTGATTGTTTCGGCTTCCTCCGCGATCGTCGCAGTGATCGCGGTGGTCGATGCTCGCTCGTCTCGAAAAGAGGCGGCGGATTCTGCGACGGAAGCTGGGACAGATGCCAGAAAGGCTGCGGAGTCTGCCCAGAAGACTGCGGAGGCCAGTACGCGCGCCGCAGCTGCACTCGAAGTGCGGAACGCACGCGCGGCCAGAGAGGATGCGGCGCGCATTCCGTGGCTTGTACAGAAGTTGAGTCCGGAGCGTTGGCGAGTAACGAACGAGACTGGCATGCGCGCTGAATTCGTGCAGCTTGTCGCGAACGGCATTCGATTTCAAATGGAAGACGACAGGGACTTCCGCGATGTCGAGCGTGGGAATCCGATCTTCATCAACTTCGGCGGAGGGCTGACTGATCCCGCAAGCGCGGACATCGTGATCTCGTGGACGGATGCGACCCGGGATTCGAAGTCGTTCACCATAACGTTGGGGTAATGCACTGAACCCTCCGGCAAAGATCACGCGGCTCTCCTGCTGGAGCTGAGGTCAGCCATCTTACGGGCGGGTTTTCCCCTGGTTGGCGGCCAACGCCCGTGAACTCCCTTTCTCGCTTTCGAGCAGGAGCCGCTGCTGATGAGCCGACGGAGCAGTCGAGAAACGAATCGGCAATTCCGAACTGCCGCTCAGCTAAATCGCTCGGTCAATCACAGGTAGTCTTCGGCCATGACCGAGACCGTTGCCGTAGCCCTAATCACCGCCATCACGGGACTGGTCGGAGCGCTTCTCGGAAGCGTCGCTGCCTTGTTTGGTCCTTCGCTCGTTAGCTCGTCTACTCGGCGAGCTGAACGGCGTGAGATGCGTAGGGCTCGGATTGTCGAATACGTGAAGTCTGGAGTCGCGCTAGTCAACGCCGAGGCTTCTATGGCGACGAGTGAAGGGTCCCAGGCCGAGGTTTACGCTGCGATGGAAAAGCTGAATGCAGACACCATCGATTTGACGTCGCATTTGCGTCGACGCGACCGCAGGGTGAAGGACTGGATGCGTCAAGCAGAGAATGAGATGGACGCGCAGAAGGGTGCTCAGGAGCAGCGCGACTACTGGTCTGCAATCAGCTCTTCGATGCAAGACTGGCACGTCGGGGTGCCGGCGCGAACGGTTTTGGTTCCATTCCAGATACTGCGGGATGGACAGAAAGTTGAAATGAAAAGACTCAAGAAATGGTCTGATTATTCCGGAGCATGATGAAGGCTTGGCGGTCGGTATGCTCTTCATCTGGCAGGTCTGGTCGGGCGCGACCTTTGTTAATCGGCCGTTCGTAGCTAGACAGGGTCGCGGGGTCTCGACAAGCTCGACCAGCGTCGGGTCGCGACCAGCCGCGAGGCGCGGCTAGGAGGCGAGGACCTTCTGGATGCGCTGCAGCGAGACCGACTCGGCGGCGCGGAGCTCCTGGGCGAAGAGGCTGATGCGCAGCTCCTCGATCATCCATCTCGCGCGCACCAGGTTCGCCGCGGCGGTCTCCGGCAGCGGGATGCGGCCGCCGGCCTCGGTGAACTTCGCGGTGGCGGACTGCACCTCGTTCATCCAGACCCGGTCGCGGTTGGGGTTGTCGAGGAGCTTGTCGATGCGTGCGGTGATGCCGCCGAGGTACCGCGGCAGGTGTCGCAGCTGGGCGAGGCCGGTTGCGCTGACAAAACCGGGGTAGACCAGCCCGTTCAGTTGCTCGCGGGCATCCGTCAGCGCGGCGAGCAGGGCCATGCTGGTGGAGGCCTTGAGTGCCTTGTCGGCCGCGCGGGAGGCGGTGAGGATGCGGGCGACGAGGCCGACGGTCTCGAACATCGAGTCCATCACCACGCCGGAGACCCGGTCGCGGATGCTGTCGAATTCGGCCTTCATGAAGACCTGGCCGTCTGGCCGCACCCGGTAGAGCACGTCGTCGACGGCGGCCGCGAGGCAGTCGTCGAACAGGGCCTGGGTGGAACGGTACGGGCTCGTGGCCAGCGACAGCTTCTCGCTGCCCGTGAGGTGCTGTTGCACGTACGCCACCGGTGACGCCGTCGCCAGCAGCAACAGCCGCCGTACCCCGCCAGGCAGGGTGCGGGCCTGCTCGTCGACGGTGCTCATCATGCGGATGCTCACCGAGGTACCGTCGTCGATCAGGGTGGGGTACCCGCGGATGGTGTTGTCACCCTGCTTGGTGTCGATGAACCGGGGCAACTCGATGAAGTCCCAGGTGGTGAGCCCAGAGCGTTCGATGGCGTTCTTCGGTGTGGCCGCGGAGGCCTTGGCGACCGACTCGCGCACCTTGTTGCCCAGGCGGCGTTGCAGCTCGCCGAGGTCCTTGCCGGAGGCGACCGCGCGGCCGCGCTCGTCGATGACCCGGAAGGTCATCCGCAGGTGCGCGGGCACGCGGGAGAGATCGAAGTCACGCACGGTGACGGGCACGTAGGTGAGCCGCTGGATGAGGGCGGCGAGGGTCTCGGCGAAAGAGAGGTCGGTGGTTTCGACAGGCTCGGCCGAACCCACCACGCCTGGCGCTGGCGGCAGCTCGGCGAGCAGCCGCACGGCCCAGTCGGCGGCGGGCACCACGTTACGACGGATGGCCTTGGGCAGCGACTTGATCAGCGACGCCACGAGGTCTGCGCGCAGGCCCGGCACCTGCCAGTCGAAGCCGGTGGGGGAGACCCGGGCGAGCAGCGCGAGCGGAACCTGCACGGTCACGCCGTCGTCCTCCGCGCCCGGCTCGAACCGGTAGCTCAGCGCGAAGCGCTGGTCGCGCTGCTGCCAGGACGGCGGGAAGAGCGACTCGTCGACCTCCGGCGCATCCTCGGGCACCAGCGCCTCGGCGGTCATGGTGAGCAGGTCGGGCGTCGCGGCGCGGGCGACCCGCCACCAGGTCTCGAAGGTGCGGGTGCTGTGCACGTCGGCGGGGATGCGGCGCTGGTAGAACTCGAAGACGGCCTCATCGTCGAAGAGAATGTCGCGGCGACGGGTGCGCTCCTCGAGCTCGGCGAGCTCCTTGCGGAGGGCCGTGTTGGCGCGGTCGAACGCGGTGACCCGCTGATCGACCCGGTCGAGGTCCCACTCGCCGTCGACGAGGGCATGCCGGATGAACAGCTCGCGGGCGTAGGCCGGGTCGACCCTGGAGAACTGCACCCGGCGGCGCGGCACGATCGGCACCCCGTACAGGGTGACCCGCTCGTAGGCCACCACGGCGCCCTGCTTCTTCTCCCAGTGCGGCTCGGAGTAGCTGCGCTTGCAGAGGTCACCGGCGAGCTGCTCGGCCCAGGCCGGGTCGACGACGGCGTTCATCCGGGCGAACAACCGGCTGGTCTCCACCAGTTCGGCGCTCATCACGGCGTTGGGCTGCTTCTTGGCCAGCGCGGAACCGGGGAAGAGTACGAAGCGTTGCTGCCTCGCGCCGATGTAGTCCTTCTTGGCCACGTCCTTGAGGCCGATGTGCGAGAGCAGGCCGGAGAGCATCGACCGGTGGATGCCGTCGGGGTTCACGGCCGGGTCGCCGATGTGCAGGCCGAGCGGCTTGGCCAGCTGGCGGAGCTGCTTGTAGACGTCCTGCCACTCGCGTACGCGCAGGTAGTTGAGGTACTCGTTCTTGCACAGCCGGCGGAACGCGCTGGAGCCGAGCTCCTTCTGCTGGGTCTCCAGGTAGTTCCAGAGGTTCAGCAGCGAAAGGAAATCACTGGTGGGGTCAGCGAACCGGGCGTGCTTCTCGTCGGCGGAGCCGCGGCGCTCGAGCGGCCGCTCACGCACATCCTGGATGGTGAGCCCGGCCACGATGGCCATCACCTCGCGGCTGGTGCCCTGCACCTTGGACTCGATCACCATGCGGCCGAACCGGGGGTCGATGGGCAGCTGGGCGAGCTGCTGGCCCACCCGGGTGAGGGTGTGCGTGCCCGCCGTCACGGCCATCCGCCCGCCGCCGTGTCCTGAACCGCCCCGGCCGCCGCGCCCACGCCCGCCGTCACGACCGGAGCGGCCGGCCCCGGCCTGGCTCGGGTCCTCGGTGGGGGTTCCGGACGGCGCCACGGTGGCTTTGACCGCGCCGAGCTCGGTGAGCAGGTCGAGGCCGTCCTTGATGTTGCGGGAGTCCGGCGGCGTGAGGAACGGGAACTGCGCGATGTCGCCCAGGCCCAGCGAGATCATCTGCAGGATGACCGCGGCCAGGTTGGTGCGCAGGATCTCCGGCTCGGTGTACTCGGGCCGGCGGGTGAAGTCTTCTTCGCTGTACAGGCGGATGGCGATGCCGTCGCTGGTGCGGCCGGAGCGGCCCGAACGCTGGTTGGCGGAGGCCTGCGCGATGGCCTCGATCGGCAGCCGCTGCACCTTCGAGCGCACGCTGTACCGGCTGATCCGGGCGGTGCCGGCGTCGATGACGTAGCGGATGCCCGGCACGGTGAGGCTGGTCTCGGCCACGTTGGTGGCCAGAACGATGCGGCGCCGCACCCCGGCCACGGTGGAGGGCTGGAACACCTTGTGCTGGTCGGCGGAGGAGAGCCGGCCGTAGAGCGGCAGCACCTCGGTGGGGCTGGTGCGGCCTGCGCCGGCGAACTTGCCCTGCAGGGCGTCGGCCGCGTCGCGGATCTCGGTCTCGCCGGAGAGGAACACCAGCACGTCGCCGTTGGACTCCTGCTCGAGCTCGTCGAGCGCGGCGGAGATGCCCTCGATGTAGTCGCGGTCCACGCTGGGCGCGGCATCCGTGATCTCGTCTTCGTCGTCGATCGCGGCCTCGGCCACGAGCGGGCGGTAGCGGATCTCGACCGGGTAGGTGCGGCCGGAGACCTCGATGATGGGCGCCGGGGTGCCGTCGGCCGCCGCGAAGTGCTTGGCGAAGCTGGCCGGGTCGATGGTGGCGCTGGTGATGATGAGCTTGAGCTCGGGGCGCTGGGGGAGCAGCTGCTGCAGGTAGCCGAGCAGGAAGTCGATGTTGAGGCTGCGCTCGTGGGCCTCGTCGATGATGATGGTGTCGTACTTGCGCAGCATCCGGTCGCGGTGGATCTCGTTGAGCAGGATGCCGTCGGTCATCAGCTTGATGCGGGTGTCGGCGCCGACGCGGTCGGTGAAGCGCACCTGGTAGCCGACGAGTTCGCCCACCTCCTGGCCGAGCTCCTCTGCGATGCGCTCGGCGATGGTGCGGGCGGCCAGCCGGCGCGGCTGGGTGTGCCCGATCGACTCCCGGCCCAGTTCCAGGCAGATCTTGGGCAGCTGGGTGGTCTTGCCCGACCCGGTGGAACCGGCCACGATCACGACCTGGTTGTCGCGGATGGCGCGCGCGATGTCGTCGCGGCGCTGACTGATCGGCAACTCGGGCGGGAAGGTGATGTTCACGGGAATCATTAGCCCTCCATCGTATTGCGTCGCGGGGGTACCCCACTTCGGGCCGAACCGTTGTGGAGCAAACTACTTTGTGTTACAAAGTAGGCATGGATGACAACAGGACACCCGCTGCCACAGACCTCGACGAGCCGATGGGGGACCCGCGCGAGATGCTCGCCCTGCTCGAAGCTCAGCAACGCCGGGTGGCGGATGCGCAGATCGCGCCCGTCGTCTGGCTGTACTTCATCTGGGGCGTCGCCTGGTTCGTCGGCTTCCTCGCGCTCTGGTCGGGCGACGAGGACGGCAACCCGTGGTTCACGATTCCGGCCGGGGTGGCCACGCCGCTGTTCATCGTGCTGCTGGTGATCTCGATCGTGTCCTCCGCCGTGATCGGTGTGCGCATCAACCGGGGTGTGCGCGGCGTGTCCAGCTTCTCCGGCGCCGTCTACGGGCTGTCCTGGTCGGTCTGCGGCGCGGCATTCGGGCTGCTCGGCACCGCCCTGATCAGCCACGGCCTGTCCACCGACCTCGCCAACCTCTACTTCCCGTCCGGCTTCGCGCTGATGTGCGGCACCATCTACCTCGGCGGCGCCGCGCTCTGGCGGGACACATCCCAGCTCATCCTCGGCCTGGTCATGCTCATCGTCGGCGCTGCCGCCCCGTTCGCCGGGTCTCCGGGCAACGACCTGGTCTTCGCCCTCGCCGGCGGCGGCGCGTTCCTCGTCACCGCCGCCGTGATGGCCGTGCGCCTCGGCCGCAACCGCTGATGGACGAACTCGACCCGGTGATCCACGCATCCGCCCGGCTCAAGATCACCGCCACCCTGGCCACCCTCGAGGTGGGCGACCAGATCGCCTTCCCCCGGCTGCAGGAGCTGCTCGGCATGACCGCCGGCAATCTCTCCACCCACCTGCGCAAGCTCGAAGACGCGGGCTATGTTGACGTCGTCAAGTCCCACCTGGGCCGCAGCCCGGTGACCTACCTGGCCCTGTCGCGCACCGGCCGGCGCGCGTTCGAAGACTACCGAGAGGCCCTGCGCGGCCTGTTAGGGGAATCAGCATGAGCGTTCTGGCCCGGCTCGATCACGTGACGCGGCGCTTCGGCGACGTGCTCGCCGTTGACGACGTGAGCCTCGACATCCACTCGGGCACCATCCTGGGTCTGCTCGGACCCAACGGCGCCGGCAAGTCCACGGTGCTCACGATGGTGCAGGGGCTGCGACGGCCCAGTACCGGCACGGTGACGCTGTTCGGCGGCTCGCCGGGCGACTACCGGATGCGCCGGAAGCTCGGCGGCACTCCGCAGGAGACCGCGCTGCCGCCGACCCTGCGGGTGGGCGAGGTGATCGACTTCGTCGGCCGGCACTTCGACGCCCCGCTGAGCACGGCGGCCGTGGCCGACGAGTTCGGGCTGGGAGAGCTGCTCAAGCGGCAGACCGGCGCCCTCTCCGGCGGGCAGAAGCGCCGGCTGAGCGTGGCGCTCGCGTTCGTGGGCCAGCCCCGTCTGGTGCTGCTGGACGAACCGACCACCGGCCTGGACGTGGACGCCCGCCGCACCCTGTGGGACGCGGTGCGGCGCCAGCACGAGCGCGGCGCCACCGTGGTGGTGACCAGCCACTACCTCGAGGAGATCGAGGCGCTGGCCGAACGGGTGGTGGTGCTCGGGCACGGCCGGGTGATCGCCGACGACACCGTGGCCGCCGTGATCAACCAGGTGTCGCTGCGCCAGGTGCGCCTGGTCACCGAGCACCCCGACCGGGTCAGCGGCCTGCCGGGCGTGGTGGGCCGCGACGTGGCCGATGACGGCACGACCACCTTCTACGCCAGCGACAGCGACCGGCTGATCGTCGAGCTCGTGCGCTCCGGTATCCCCTTCAGCGACCTCACCGTGCGCGGCGCCACCCTCGAAGAGGCGTTCCTCACCCTCACCGGGGCGACGGGTGCCGAGCCGCCGGCCGCCCGCACCGCCCCCGCCCGCACCGCCCCTGCCCGCACCGCCGAGAAGGAGATGAACCGATGAGCACCCTCACCCGCGGCCCGGTGATCGGCGGCCGCACGGGCATCCTGGCCCTCACCCTGCTGCACGCCAGGATCATCCTCATCGAGACCTTTCGCATCCCGGCCGCCCTGATCGGCTCGCTCGTGTTCCCCGGGCTGTCGCTGCTGTTCTTCGTGGTGCCGCAGCGTGCCATCGCCGACAACCCCGAGTTCGCCACCCAGGCGGTGGTCGCGCTGAGCGTGTTCGCGCTGATGTCGAACTCGCTGTTCAGTTTCGGTCTCAACATCGCGTCCAACCGGGAGCAGCCCTGGGACCCATACCTGCGCACCCTGCCCGTGCCCGGCGTCGCCCGGGTGCTCGGCCAGGTGTGCTCCACCGGGCTGATGGGGCTGGCCTCGATCCTGCCGGTGATCGCGATCGGTGCCCTGTTCACCGCGGCGGAGGCATCCGTGCTCGGTGTGCTCGCCGGGCTCGTGGCGCTGGGTATTTCGGCGCTGCCGTTCATGTTCATCGGCATCTCGATCGGCTACTCGATGTCATCGAAGGCGGCGATCGCCGTGGTGCAGATCGTGATGTTCGGGCTGGCGTTCGCCGGCGGTCTGTTCCTGCCGCCGTACCTCTTCGCGGACTGGCTGGACACCCTGTCGATGTTCCTGCCGTCGCGGCAGGCCCGCGAGTTCGTGATCTGGGCCGTGCAGGGCGGCGAGTTGGAGCCGTGGGTGTGGATCGGCATCCTGCTGTGGACCGCGGCCACCTTCGCCCTGGCCCTGCTGCTCTTTCGCCGCGACGAGGGCCGCCGCTACCGGTAGCGGCGCACCTGTTCCCCGTGCGGACAAGTGGTCCCGGTGTGCCGGGCGCAATTGTCCGCATCGGGCGCAGTCAGCCCCGAGGAGCGTGTGCGAATTACGCTGTCGGCGTGCGTGACGTGCGCCGAAGGGGGCCGATGCCTAGGCTCGGGGGATGACGACTTCCCTACCCACCATCACCCTGAACGACGGCCACACCATCCCGCAGCTCGGCTTCGGGGTATTCAAGGTCGAACCCACCGAAACCACCCGCATCGTGACCGACGCGCTCGAGGTGGGCTACCGCCACATCGACACCGCCGCCGTCTACGGCAACGAGGAGGGCGTCGGTCAGGCGCTCGCCTCCTCCGGCATCGACCGCTCCGACCTGTTCATCACCACGAAGCTGTGGAACGACAAGCAGGGCACCCAGTCGGCGCTGGACGCGTTCGACGAGAGCCTGGAGAAGCTCGGCCTGGACTACGTCGACCTGTACCTCATCCACTGGCCGGCACCCGCCAACGACAGGTTCGTCGAGAGCTGGAAGACCCTCCAGACGATCCGCGAGACCGGCCGGGCCCGCTCCATCGGTGTCTCGAACTTCCTCGTGCCGCACCTCGAGCGCCTCCTCACCGAGACCGAGGTCGTTCCCGCGGTCAACCAGATCGAGCTGCACCCCGCCTACCAGCAGGCCGAGGTCACCGCATTCGCCCGCGAGCACGGCATCCACATCGAGGCCTGGGGACCGCTCGGCCAGGGCAAGTACCCGCTGCTCGAGGAGGGTGTGGTCACCACCGCGGCCGAGGCACACGGCAAGACGGCCGCCCAGGTGATCATCCGCTGGCACCTGCAGACCGGCAACATCGTCTTCCCCAAGTCGAACAGCCGCGCGCGGATGGCCGAGAACTTCGACGTCTTCGACTTCGAGCTGAGCAACACCGAGCTGGCCACCATCTCGGCCCTCGAGCGGGGCGGCCGCGTCAGCGCGCACCCCAGCGAGGTGAACTAGCCCCGGCTGCTCTCCCGAATTGCCGCGAACGGCCCCTTCAGCGCGTCTGAAGGGGCCGTTTGCGGCATCTCGCGCTCCCGCGCCCCGCGCCCAGCGCGCGGATGCGTGGGGGCGACCGAGCTGGGCGTCTTACGCCGTGTGTCGGCGCGGGTGGCGGCATCCGGGTGCGGCACTTAGCGTCGGAGGATGTCGTACACCCTGAACGTCGTCGCCGTCTCCGGCAGTCTGCACGCACCCTCGAAGACCACCGCCCTGGTGCGGGAGATCCTCGCCGCGCTCGAGCGCGAGCTTCCCATCGACGTGCACCTGATCGAGCTCAGCCAGGTGGGCCGTGAGTTCTCCGGCGCGCTCCGCCGCGACGAACTGTCGGCCGCCGCCGAGGCCGATCTGCAGCGCATCGAGGGCGCCGACCTGCTCATCGTGGCCTCGCCGGTGTACCGGGCCTCGTTCACCGGGCTGTTCAAGCACGTCTTCGACTTCGTCGAGCAGTACTCGCTCGTGGACAAGCCGGTGCTGCTCGCGGCGACCGGCGGCACCGACCGACACGCACTCACCCTCGAGCACCAGTTCCGGCCGCTGTTCAGCTTCTTCCAAGCGCTCACCCTGCCGTTGGGCGTGTACGCGAAGGACTCGGACTTCACCGACTACCGGGTGACCAACGCCGAGCTGAGCGACCGCATCGACCAGGTCGTCCGCCGCGGCCTGCCGCTCGTGCGCGCCAGCCTGCCGGCCGGTCTGCTGGCCGACGCCGCCGCCGTCGTCTGGTGACGCGCCAACGGTCCGTGGGCCGCCCGGAATAGTCCTGGCCCCGCACGCCTTACATTGGGACGTGCACGGATGCGACCCATCCGGGAGAGAAGTGTCCTGTGTCCCTGATCGATTGGCTTTTCGACGCCCAGCTGCAGATCGGCAGCCAGACCATCCTCTGGCGGGAGATCGTCGGCAACGTGTTCGGCATCGCCAGCGCCGTGGGCGGGATGCGCCGCAAGATCTGGGCCTGGCCCGTGGGCATCATCGGTAACGCCCTGCTCTTCACGGTGTTCCTGGGCGCCGTGTTCGGCACCCCCAACCCGGTGAACCTGCTCGGCCAGGCCGGCCGGCAGGTGATGTTCATCGCCGTGTCGATCTTCGGCTGGGTGCAGTGGTCGCGCAGCCGCGGGGCCGGCCACATCGCCGTCTCGCCGCACTGGGCGAGCACCCGCGCTCGCATCGGGCTGGGCGTGGGCCTGATCGTCGGCACGCTCATCCTCACCCCGATCTTCCGCGCCCTGGGTTCGTTCGAGCCGGTCTGGGCCGACGCCTGGATCTTCACCGGGTCGCTGCTGGCCACCTACGGCATGGCGAAGGGCTGGACCGAGTTCTGGCTGATCTGGGTGGCCGTTGACATCGTGGGCGTGCCGCTGCTGATCAGCGCCGGCTACTACGCCTCGGCGATCCTGTACCTCTTCTACGGGGCGTTCACCCTCACCGGCTTCGTGATCTGGACCCGAGTGCAACGCCGCCGCCAGGCGCTGCTCGAGCGGGTGCCGGCCTAGGTTCCGGCCTCGACCCGGTCGCGCTGCCGCCGACGACCGAGGGCCACCAGGCCGATCACCGGCGCCATGAGCACGATCATGGCCACCAGGGGGCCGAACGACGCGAACAGGATGGTCAGCACGGCGGTCGCGGCGCCCCACACCACCACGGCGGCCAGGAAGCCGCGGCGGCCGGTGCGGGCGAAAGCCGCGGCGGCCAGTCCCAGCGGCAGCAACCGCAGCCACAGGTCGGCCTGCGAGTACGGCAGCGGCCCGCCGAGGAACGAGATCACGGCCCCCACCGCGTAGAGCCCCGCCCACACCCAGAACAGCCAGGGCCCGGCCGGCACCGACGGCTGGTAGGGCTCGTCCGCCGCCCAGACCGGGCCGGTCCACGACCCCTCCGCCGCCCGACCGGTGCGAGCGGATGCGCCGGCCGCCGCGCCGTTACCGGCCGACCCTGCGGTCGACCCGTTTCCCTCCGCGGGGGAGTGCAGCCGACGCTCGGCATCGGCGGCGCGCAGCACCGCCCGGGCGAGGGTGCAGCGGTCGAACCTGGCCGCCGCCGCGGCCACCTCGGCGGGAGTCGCCGCGGCCAACCGGTCGGGATGGGAACGCTGGGCCTGGTACCGGTAGGCGCGCTCCACCTGCTCGGGCACCGCATCGACGGGCACCTCGAGCACCGCCGCCGCTTCGGCGAGGGTCATCGTGCGTTCGGTCATCCGCGGCTCGCTCTGTGGGGGATATCCAGTCTCACAGTCGGCCTGCACCCCGGCAACCCTCGATCAGGCCCGGCACAATGGAGACATGACCAATCGCCTCGCCGATGCCATCAGCCCCTACCTGCGCTCGCACGCCGAGAATCCGGTCGACTGGCAGCCCTGGGGTGAGGCCGCTTTCGCCGA
Source organism: Cryobacterium inferilacus (assembly GCF_019599185.1). Taxonomy (GTDB): domain Bacteria; phylum Actinomycetota; class Actinomycetes; order Actinomycetales; family Microbacteriaceae; genus Cryobacterium; species Cryobacterium inferilacus. The sequence continues at coordinate 66,238 of NZ_JAIEUL010000019.1, forward strand.
GGCCAGGGACCGGGACGTGCCCGTGCTGGTGTCGATCGGCTACGCCACCTGCCACTGGTGCCACGTGATGGCCAGGGAGAGCTTCAGCGACCCCGCCGTCGCCGGCTACCTCAACGAGCACTTCGTGAGCATCAAGGTCGACCGGGAGGAGCATCCGGATGTGGACGCCAGCTACCTGGCCGCCGCTGGCGCGTTCACCCAGAATCTGGGCTGGCCGCTGAACGTGTTCGTCACCCCGGCCGGCCGGCCGTTCTACGCCGGCACCTACTCGCCGCCCACGGCCATGCCGGGGCATCCGGCGTTTCGCGAGGTGCTCACCGCCGTGACGGATGCCTGGACCAGCCGCCGCGACGCCGTGGAGAGCAGCGCGGCCGGCCTGGCCGAGGCGCTCGCGCAGCCGGCCCCCGACCCGGCTGAGGGCCGGCTGCCCGACCAGGCCCAGCTCGCCGAGATCGTCGCCCGGCTGGCGACCGCGGAAGACCCGGTGCACGGCGGTTTCGGCGACGCACCGAAGTTCCCCGCCTCACCCGCGCTGGCGCTGCTCCTGGACCGGGCCGACGGTCGAGACCTGGCCCTGCGCACCCTCAAGCGGATGGGCGCGTCGCCGCTGCGTGACCCGGTCGAGGGCGGCTTCTTCCGCTACGCCGTGAACCGGGACTGGAGCGACCCGCACTATGAGCGGATGCTCTACGACAACGCCCAACTGCTCGAGCTGTACACCAGGGCCTGGCTGCTCACCGGGGAGGACTGGGCCCGGATCGTGGCCGAGGGCCTGGTGCGCTTCCTCGACCAGGTGCTCGCGCTGCCCGGCGGCGGCTTCGCCAGCGCGCAGGACTCGGAGAGCACGGTCGACGGGGCGCGGGTGGAGGGCGGCTACTACGCCCTCGACGAGGACGCCCGCCGCGCCCAGGTGCCCCCGGCGCTGGACGCCAAGGTGCTCACCGGCTGGAACGGACTGGCGATCGGGGCGCTCGCCGGAGCAGGGGCGGTCTTCGCCGACGACACCGCGCTGGCGCTGGCCCGCCGCACCGCTGATGTGCTACTCGAACGGCACCGCCGCGACTCCGGCGCCCTGGTGCGGGCCTCGATCGGCGACCGCCGGTCGTCGGCGGTGGCCACGCTCGAGGACTACGGAATGTTCGCCGGCGGCCTGCTCGACCTCGCCACCGCGACCGGCGAGGCGCGGTACGCCGTGATCGCCAGGGAGCTCGTCGACGCCGCCCTGCCCGGGTCCGGCACGACCTTCGCCGCCCCGGACGGCGCCGACCCGGTGCTCACCGGTCAGCGCCTGGCCCTGGCCTCCGACCCCTCCGAGGGCGCATACCCGTCCGGCCTGTCCGCCATCGCGGCCGCGGCCTGGCGGCTGCACCTGCTCGGCGGCGGCTCCCGCTACCGGGAGGCGGCCACCGCCGGGATGCTGCGGCTGGTGGGCGCCGGGTCGCCGAACCCGCTGGCCTTCGGGGCGGCGCTGCGGCTGGTGAACGCGCTCACCTCCCCGGTCGAGCAGCTCGTCGTGGTGACCCCCCGGCCGTCCGCAGGCCCGAGCGACCTCGTCGACGCCGCCCGCCGCCGACCGGGGCTGGTGGCCGTGGTCACCGAGGAGCAGGGGGCCGCGTTCGCGGCCGCCGGATTCGAGCTCTTCGCCGAACGTGGCATCCGTGCCGGCCGGCCCACCGCCTACCTCTGCCATGACTTCGTCTGCCGCCTGCCCACAACGGATGCGGCGGACCTCGGCTGACGCCGGCGCCCGCGCCCGCACGGCCGGCAGTACCGTCGTCAGTGAAGCCCGACGGCGCCGCCGTCGACAGAAGGAGGCCAGCATGATCCCCGACGTGAACATCTGGGCCGTTCTGCTCGCCACCGCGTCCAGCATGGTGATCGGCGCCATCTGGTACGCCAAGCCGGTCTTCGGCCGGTATTGGATGAAAGCGGTCGGGCACACCGACGAAACCACGCAGTCCGGCGGCACCGTCGCCATCGTGATCACCGTGATCGTGAGCTTCATCACCGCCTGGGTGCTCGCGGGGGCGGCGTTCATCGCCCAGGAGTTCTACGGCGGTAACTTCCTGGCCAACACGCTGCTCACCGGCCTGATCCTCTGGGCCGGGTTCACCGCCGCACGGATGATCACCCACGATGCGTTCGACCGCCGCCCCCGCGGGCTCACCGTGCTCAACCTCGCCCACGAGCTCGTGACCATCACGGTGATGGCGCTGATCATCGGCCTGTTCGGCGTCGGCGTCTGACCCGCCCGGCGGAGACGTACACTAGACCAACGCCACTGTTACCCGCGGGCTCCGAGCCCGGTCTGGACCAGTGCGTTGCAGCCCGAACCGTCGGGCACATTCTCCGGGGCCTGGCGCACTGCTGCCCGCCGCGCTGAGATCACCGCACGAATCGTTCCGAACACACGCCGCCGCCGCCGTACGGCACCCAGTTTCCGCTCCACGCAATTGCTCCAAGGAGGACCATGGCACGCTTCGACCGCACCGACTCCACCCGACACTCCCGCACCGCTGCCGGCAGTGGTTTCTCCGAGGCCGCGCCGAGCCGAGACGCCGATCCCACCCCAGACACCGGCTCCATTCCGCTGCTCTCGCTGAGCAGCGAGCCCGAGCTGGTCCTCCGCTCCCTCGACGAACGCACCCGCCGCTTCGACCGCAATGACGTTGTCGTGCGCAAGGGCGAGATCGCGCTGATCAACGGGCACTTCACCCCGCACGAGTCCAGGGTCAGCGACCTGCTCGCCCTGGCGGAGGCCCTGGACGCCGCCGACATCGAGTACCTGCTGGTGCGCGGCGACCGTGACCGGCCGGTCATCGCCGTCAACCGCAAGCGCCGCAAGAAGATCAGCCGGGTGCTCGCCGACGCGTTCGCGAACACCCCGTTCTACCTCAAGCCGCTCGACGGCGACCCGGCCCGCCCGACCCTCGTCGCCGACGGCGCCCTGGCCACCCTGGCCAGCTCCGACGTGTTCCGGGTCTACCAGCCGCGCATCGAACCGATCGGCCGGCTCCGCTACGGCGCCGAAACCGCGTTCCAGCTGGAACTGTGGCGGTTCGGCGAAGACGAGATCATCGCCCCGGTCGAGAACGTGCTGATGCGTAAGCGTCTTCCCCGCTCCGAGGCCCGTGAGACCACCGTCGAGCTGTTCGGCCGCAGCTGGCGCACCCTGCAGAACATGTTCGACGACCTCGTCAGCGACATCAGCTTCGACATCGACATGGTGTTCTCCTGGGTCGACGGCTCCTCCGCCGACTTCCAGAAGGCCCGCGCGGCCCGCATGGCCTCGCATGTGGTCGGCGAGGGCGACGACTCGGATGCCCGTTTCCGGCAGATCGACGAGCTCAAGTACGCGCTGCGCAGCGTGTACATGTTCGCCCCGTGGGTGCGACGCATCTTCATCGCCACCGACTCGCCCGCCCCGGAGTGGCTGGTCGACCACCCCCGGGTGACGATCATGAACAGCGAAGACTTCTTCCCCGACATCAGCGGACTGCCCACCCACAACTCGCACGCCGTGGAGAGCCAGCTGCACCACATCCCCGGGCTCGCCGAGCACTTCCTCTACTCCAACGACGACATGTTCTTCGGGCGCCCGATCGGCCCCGAGCTGTTCTTCTCACCCGGCGGCATCACCAAGTTCATCGAGGCGCCCACCCGCATCGGGCTGGGCGAGAACGACCCCACCCGCAGCGGTTTCGAGAACGCGGCCAGGGTGAACCGGGCGCTGCTGCGCGAGCGGTTCGGCAAGGTCACCACCCGGCACCTCGAGCACACGGCGGCGCCGCTGCGCAAGAGCGTCATGCACGAGATGGAGGCGGAGTTCCCCGAGGACTTCACCCGCACCATGAAGAGCCGGTTCCGTTCGGCCACCGACATCTCGGTGACGAACTCGCTGTACCACTACTACGCGCTGGCCACCGGCCGCGCCGTGGAGCAGACCCAGGCGCGTTCGCTCTACGTGGAGACCACGCTGAAATTGGCGCTGCGCCAGATGAACAAGCTGCTCAAGCGTCGCGATCAGGACATGTTCTGCCTCAACGACGGCAGCTTCCCCGAGATCAGCGACGAGGTGCGCACCGCGGCGGTCACCGACTTCCTCGAGCGCTACTTCCCGATCGTGGCCCCGTGGGAACGCGAAGCGGTCATCGCCGAAACCCAGCACGGCGAGGACACCCTCATCGAGAGTGCCCTCGGCATGGGGGCCGATGTCAGCGCAGAACCGGGATCGGCCTGGTCATTGGCGGCTCGCGGTACGCGGGGAGAGACCCAGCCGGCATGATCTCGATGCCGGAGGCGCTCAACCGACGAGCGCTTTCGGCGGCGTCGATGTAGTCCAGGGCCTCGAACTCGCCCAGCGGCACGACCGAGTGCAGCACGGTGTTGGCGTAGACGTGCACGAGGTTGAACGCCCGGGCGCCGTCCCGGCCGCGGGTTCCGCCGACCGGTACGTTGAGGTCCTGCGTGTAGCACGTTGCCGACGCCACCGACACCGGGATGCCGGCGAAGGTCGCGGTGGAGGAGTAGTGCAGGTGTCCGGCCAGGATGCTGCGGACATCCGTGCCGCGCAGCACCTGCGCGAGCGAGGTCTGGTCGCGCAGCTCCACCGCCACGGACAGGTCGAGCATGCTCGGCACCGGCGGGTGGTGCATCGCGAGGATGGTGCCGTCAGGGGCAGGGACGCTCAGCTGTTCGCTGAGCCACTGGAGCTGGACCTCGGAAATCTCACCGTGATGGCTGCCGGGCACCGAGGTGTCCAGGGTGATGATGCGCAGCCCGCCGACGTAGTCGACGTGGTCGATCGGGGCCAGGCTGGGCTCCTGGTCGAGGAGTTCGGTGCGGAAGTTGGACCGGTTGTCGTGGTTGCCCATCACCCAGAGCAGCGTGGCGCCCATGCGTTCCGCCGCGGGCTCGACGATGCTGCGTAGCTGGGCGTAGGCGTGCGGCTCGCCCTTGTCGGCCAGGTCGCCGGTGATGATGATGGCGTCTGGTCGACCGCCGGACGCCTCGACGTCACGGATCAACCGTTCGACGTGTTGGGCACTGTCCACGCTGCCGTAGAGACGGTTACCGTCTGCGAGTAGGTGAGTGTCGCTGAGGTGGAGAAGGAAATAATCCGGCCTGGGGTATTCGGCCGTTCGAATGCTCACGGAGCTTCCATTCGTTTGGTACTCATGCACTTTACGGGGATTACGCTGCGGATGCTACAAAACCAGTCGATCAGAGATTTATGAACATACCGTGTACAACACGCAAAAAGACAGGACCCGGGAGGGAAAACTCCTCCGGGCCCTGTCTGGGCGTCGCGACCGTTCTACTTCTCGCGCTGCTCGTCCGCCTTCTCGCCTTCCTTCAGGGTGAGCGTCTCCCGCTGCTCGGTGCTGACCTCGATCTTGCGCGGCTTCGCGGCCGCGGTGACCGGGATGGTGACCGACAGCACACCGTTGGCGTAGGTGGCGCTGATGTTGTCCAGATCGATGCCCTGGCCGAGGTTGAGCTGGCGCAGGAACGACCCGGCGGTGCGCTCCCGAGTGAGCCACTTCACGTTGTCGTGGTTCGCGAGGGTGCGTTCACCACGGATGGTGAGCAGCTGGCCGTCCACGTCGATGTCGACGGAGCCCGGGTCGATTCCCGGCATGTCGGCATTGAGCACGTACACGTCGCCGGACCGGTACAGGTCCATCGGCATGACGCGCGGGCCGCGGCCCTCGAGCAGGGCGCCGGCAACACGGTCCAGGTCGCGGAAGGGGTCGTAGTTCATGGCCATGTTATCTTTCCTTTCTTCGATGCTCGCGGTTGCGGGCATGGTGAACGGCCGGATGCTGTCCGGATCAGATCGGATCCGCCGCGGTCAGGGGTGGGTGAGGCCTGGTGTGGTGACCGGGAGGACCGGTCGCTCGCCCTCGCCGTGCTCGTACGGGGGAACGGATGTGCCGGTGGCCGAGGCCGCTCGGCGGCGCTCGGACTCGAAATCGCCCTCGAGTCCGGGGTAGCCGCCGCGATCGAGTGAGCCGTCGGTCGACCGGTCGGGTGCGGGGCGTGGCCGCCTCGCCCTGTGTGTGAACATATTCCGACGGTACGCCGCGGCATCCGGATGTCAAGACGGCGAGTTGACTCATAAGAAACCTCCGCGTGAGTCGATTGGTTGCCTCATTACGGGACCTCCGCGTAGTCGAGGGTTGC
>NZ_JAIEUL010000001.1 GCF_019599185.1 Cryobacterium inferilacus
ACAACACTGAACGCATCCACACCGGCATCGGAGCAATACCCATCAGCCGAGTGTCACCAACGTCATGACCCAGTACAGCTAGGCGCTGTAACCGACCTCACGTTCGGGGCCGACCGGGTCGATCAACTCGGGAGCGTCACCGTCCAGCGGGGCGACCTCGTAGAACGCGAGCCCTGCGGCTGCCTCTGTGGACGCCTCGACGACGGCGTCGACGAGGGCCTGGTCGCCGTCGGCGTGCGGGTCGAGCCACCGGTCCCAGGCTTCCTCCGGCAACACCACGGGCATCCGGTCGTGGATCTCGGACAGGGCGCCCTGAGCCGGCGCCGTCAGGATGGTCGCGGTCAGGACCCACCTGGCCGGGTCATCCGGGCCGAGCGCTGGGTTGCGCCACCAGGAGTACAGACCGGCCAGAGCCAGGGGTAGACCGTCGTCGGAGTGAACGAAGTACGGCGTTTTACTGGTGCCGTTCGTGTGCCATTCGTAGTATCCGGTCGCGGGAATGATCGCGCGAGTCTTGGCCAGGGCCGTGCGAAAAGTGGGTTTCTCTGCCACCGTCTCGGCGCGGGCGTTGAAGGTGGAGAACGCCGCGGAGAGCTCAGGCGAGAAGGTGGGCACCAGTGACCAGCGCGCCGGTTCGAGTCGGCGCACGACCGGGTCTGACTTCATCGACTCGAGAACGATCGGGATCTGCTCGGTCGGCTTCACGTTCCAGGATGCTTCGGGCAGCTCCCCCGCCTCGTGCTCGATGTCGAACATGGCGGCGAGGTCAGGCGCCGAATCGGTCATGATAAATCGCCCACACATACGCTCAGGCTACCGTGCCACCCTGAGCGAAACGGGTTATCCACACCGGTTGACTAATTCGAATCTGTGTTCGAAAATTATGGGGTGTCCATGCCTCAAATTTCCGCTGCCGCTCCGGGGCCGAGCACCCCGGCGCCGGTGAATGCGGCCCCCGGCCGGAGCGCGGCGGACACCGCCGGAGACCCCGTCAGCGCAGTGGAACGCGTCAGCGCCTTGCGGGAGCGCATGAACGGCATGCAGCGGGACCGGTGGGAGCCCAACGCTTGTCCGCTGCCCGCTGGCTTGGCAACGGTGTTCCCGCATGGCCGCCTGCGCTCCGGAGTGACCTACACCGTGCAGAACTCGACCTCGGTGATCATGGCGATCCTCGCGGCCGGTACCGCCGACGGCGGCTGGGCCGCGGTGGTCGGGTTGCCGGACTTCGGAGTGGAGGCCGCGGTCGGCTTCGGCATCGACCTGAACCGTTTGGTATTGGTGCCGTCTCCTGGCGAGCACTGGCTGGCTGTCACGGCGGCACTGGTCGATGTGCTGCCCATCGTGGTCGTGCATCCGGAACGCCGGGTGGCCGCCGCGGAGGTCGCCAGGCTGAGCGCCCGCCTGCGTCAGACCGGCTGCACGCTGCTCGTGGCTGGGCACTGGCCGCAGCCGGAGGCAGCGCTGCAAATCATCGGGAGCCGATGGGAGGGGCTCGGCGTCGGGCACGGCTACCTGACCGGGCGTGACCTCACCGTGAACGTCGCCGACCGGACCGGGCCAGGCAGGAGCGCTCCCCTGCGCCTTCCCGGCCTGGGAATGACGGGCGGAGAGGCGCCGGCGGCGCTGGCGCTGGGTGCCCCGGCTGCCCCGACGTTCAGTCCGCACCGTCAGCCGGCTGCGGGGTGACGGGCATGAGCGCATCCGCCCTCAAACGGGATCGCACCATCGTGCTCTGGTGTCCGGACTGGCCCGTGCGTGCCGCCCGGTCGGCACTCGATGTCGCGCAGCACACGCCCCTGGCGCTGATCGACCACGGGCTGGTCTTCGCCTGTTCGCCCGAGGCCCGGCTCGCGGGCGTTCGTCGCGGCCTGACCCTGCGCGAAGCGCAGTTCCGCTGCTCCGACCTGGCCGTCGCGCCCTACGACCCGATCTTGGATCGCCGGGCATTCGAGCCGGTCCTCGACGGGATAGAGGCGCTCACGCCCGGTGTGGCCGTGGTGCGTCCGGGAACCTGCGCGATCCGGGCCAGGGGTCCGGTGCGCTACTACGGCGGCGAGGTCGCCGCCGCCAGCGCCCTGCTCGACTACCTGCACGGGGCGGGGCTGACGCAGGCGCGGGTGGGCATCGCCGACGGTCCGTTCGCCGCCGAGGAGGCTGCCAGGCGGGCCGGGCAGGTCGACGGGCCGGTTGATCGGTCTGGGGCTCCTCCGGCTCAGGCCATCGACCGGATGCTCCTCGTGCCTGCCGGTGGGTCTGCCGCGTTCCTGGCTCCCCTCCCGGTCTCGACGGTGGTGGATGGCCAGCTGGGCACGTTGCTCGCCAGACTCGGCGTGCACACCCTCGGACAGTTCGCCGCCCTGCCCGCCCAGGACGTGCATCACCGGTTCGGTGCCGCTGCGTTCGTGGCCCACTCCCGGGCATCGGGGCAGGAGCGGGAGGAGGTCGTGCCCAGATCTCCTACCCCGGTGTTCGAGCGTGGCCAGGACTTCGAACCGGCCCTGGACAGGATCGACCAGCTCGCCTTCGCCCTGCGCGGCACGGCAGACGACGTCGTCCGCGCCCTCCGCGAGCGGACGCTCGTATGCACGGCCGTGAGCATCCTGGTGACCACAGAAGACGGCGTGATCACCGAGCGCAGCTGGCGGCACCCCCGCTGGTTCACCGCCTCCGACCTCATCGACCGGGTGCGCTGGCAGCTCCAGGGCGAATGGCGAGCCGGGTCAGGCCTCGCGGCGGGCATCGTACGCGTGGTGCTCTCCCCCGATCGGGTGGACGCCGTGGCCAACCACGAGGACGGCCTGTGGGGAACCGGCCCGGACGAACGCATCCACCACGCGCTGACCCGGGTGCAGGGGCTGGTCGGTCATGCCGGGGTCGTCACGGCCGCCGTCGGCGGCGGGCGCCTGCTCGCCGACCGGCAGCGGTGGCTGCCCTGGGGCGATGACGCCGCGGCTGACTCTGGCCGCGACCAGCCCTGGTCGGGCAGCCTGGACGGGGTGGTCCCTGCCACTGTGTATCGGCAGCCCCGGCCCGTCCGCCTCATCGACGCCGATGGCCGGACGGTCACGGTGGACGACCGCGGGGACCTGCACGGGATCCCCGCCGCGTTCGCACCGTCCCCTCTCGACCGGCAGCCGGGCGACCCCGAACTGCGCCCCGTGACGGCGTGGGCCGGTCCCTGGCCCGTTCAGGAGCGCTGGTGGGATGCCGCAGCGGCCCGGTCGGTGCACCGGATGCAGCTAGTCGACGCGACGGGCGACGCCTGGCTGCTGGCCCTGGTCGGCGAGGCCTGGCGGGCCGAGGCCAGGTATGACTGAGCGAGTACCGACGGAGGCGAGAACGCATGGGATTCAGTAACCCGCCCATTCCCTGGTCGGAGCTGGAGCGAAGGCTCTCCGACCGGCGACCTGGCGGGCCCCCGCCGGAGGCGGACGGCGGCGACAGCCCGGCCTGGTCGCGCCATCGGCACGCGTACGTTCCGCCGGCCGCACCGCACCGGCCACCCGAGCCTGCCGTGGCCTACGCCGAGCTGCACGCGCACTCCAATTTCAGCTTCCTCGACGGCGGCAGCTCTCCGGAGCGGCTGCTGGAGGAGGCCGGCGATCTCGGCCTGCACGCCCTGGCGCTCACCGATCACGACGGACTCTACGGAGCGGTGCGACTGGCGGAGACCGCCGAGAGCTACCCCGACCTCCGCACGGTCTTCGGAGCCGAACTCTCGCTCGACCTCGAGCGACCGCAGAACGGCGTGGCAGAGCCGGAGGGCAGCCACCTGGTCGTCCTGGCCAGGGGCCAGGAGGGCTACCACAGACTCGCCGCGGCACTCACCCACGCCCAACTGGCCGGAGGCGAGAAGGGCCGGCCGGTCTACGACGTCGACGAACTGGCCGAGCTCGCCGGCGGGCACTGGAGCATCCTCACCGGTTCGGGGTCGGGGGCGGTGCGCCAGGCCCTGCGCCACGACGGAGAGGCAGGGGCCGCCAGGGAACTCCAACGCCTGATCTCAGCTTTCGGCGCCGACGCCGTGAACGTTGAAGTGTTCGACCACGGTCGACCGCAGGACTCCTCGGCCAATGACGTCCTCGCCGCCCTCGCCGCCAGGGCCGGCCTTCCCGTGCTGGCCACCAACAACGTGCACTACGCCCGTCCAGCTGACTTCGGCCGGTATTCGGCCCTGTCCGCGATCCGGGCCCACCGCAGCCTGGACCAGATGGACGGCTGGCTCCCGGCCGCCCCGACCCAGCATCTGCGCAGTGGCGCCGAGATGGCGGCACGCTTTCGGCGCTATCCAGGCGCCGTTGACCGCACCGTTCCCCTGGCGAACGACCTCGCCTTCTCCCTGCGGCGCGCTAAACCCCGGCTGCCCCAGCAGAACGTGCCAGACGGGCACACGCCGATGAGCTGGCTTCGGCACCTGGTGTGGGAGGGCGCTGAGCGCGCCTACCCGGGCTACAACACCAATGTGCGCGACCGCCTGGAGAAGGAGCTGGCCGTGATCGAGGCCAAGGACTTCCCCGGCTATTTCCTGATCGTGCACGACATCGTGCAATTCGCCAGAAGAAACGGCATCCTCTGCCAGGGGCGCGGGTCCGCGGCGAACTCGGCCGTCTGCTTCGTCATCGGTATCACCGCCGTGGACTCCATCTTCTACCGGTTGCCCTTCGAGAGATTCCTGTCCAGCCTCAGGGAGGAAGAACCCGACATCGATGTCGACTTCGACTCCGATCGGCGTGAGGAGGTCATCCAGTACGTCTACGACCGGTACGGCCGGCAGAACGCGGCCCAGGTGGCCAACTTGATCACCTACCGGCCCAAGTTCGCCGTGCGCGACATGGCGAAGGCGCTCGGCTATAGCACCGGTCAGCAGGATGCCTGGTCCAAGCAGGTGGAACGCTGGGGCTCCGCGGTGTCCAGCCCAGACCACGACATCCCCGACCAGGTCGCCGACCTCGCCGGGCAGATCCTCGGTTTCCCCCGGCACCTGGGCATCCACTCGGGCGGCATGGTCCTCACCGACCGGCCCGTCGGGGAGGTCTGTCCGATCGAGCACGCGCGCAAGGACGGCCGCACGGTCCTGCAGTGGGACAAGGACGACTGTGCGTGGATGGGACTGGTCAAGTTCGACCTGCTCGGTTTGGGGATGCTCGCCGCCCTGCAGTACACCTTCGACCTGGTCGAGCAGGCACTGGGCGAGTCCTGGACCCTGGGCAGCCTTCCCCGGGAAGAGGCGGGCGTCTACGACATGCTGTGCCGAGCCGACTCCATCGGCGTCTTCCAGGTCGAGAGCCGGGCGCAGATGGGCACCCTGCCCCGGCTGAAACCCCGGCGGTTCTACGACCTCGTGGTGGAGATCGCCCTGATCCGGCCTGGCCCGATCCAGGGCGGCGCCGTGCACCCGTACATCCGCCGCAAGCTCGGCCAGGAACCGGTGACGTACCTGCACCCCAAACTGGAACCGGTGCTGGAACGCACCCTCGGCATTCCCCTCTTTCAGGAACAGCTCATGCAGATGGCCATGGCCGTCGGCGGCTGCACCGGCGAAGACGCCGACCTGCTCCGCCGTGCCATGGGGTCCAAGCGCGGGGTGGAAAAGATTTCGTCGCTGCGCGCCACCCTGTACGAGGGCATGGCCGGTAACGGCATCACCGGTGCGTTGGCCGACGAGATCTACGAGAAGATCGAGGCCTTCGCCAATTTCGGTTTCGCCGAGAGCCACTCCATCAGTTTCGCCCTGTTGGTGTACGCCAGTGCCTGGCTGAAGCTGCACTATCCCGGTGCGTTCCTCGCGGCCCTGCTCCGCGCCCAGCCGATGGGGTTCTACTCTCCCCAATCGCTCGTCGCCGACGCCAGGCGGCACGGGGTGCGGGTGCTGCGCCCCGACGTGCAACGCTCCGGCGCGGATGCGACCCTCGAACCGCTACCGCAGGAAAGCGCGGGTGGGCGGCCCGGGTGCCTCGACGGTGACCAGCCAGCGGTCGGGGACTACGACAGGACAGTGCCCGCGGATGACCGGGGCCACCGCAGGGACGGCGCCCTGGCGGTGCGTCTCGGCCTCGCCGACGTCCGCGCCATCGGGGCCACCGTGGCGGCGCGGATCGTGGCCGAGCGCGAGCGCTTCGGCCCTTTTCGCTCGATGAACGACCTGGCCAGGCGGGGAGGGCTCAGCGCAGAGCAGCTCGAGTCCCTGGCGACCGCCGGCGCCTTCGAGACCATGGGACTCGACCGCCGCCAGGCGCTCTGGTCGGCCGGTGAAGCAGCCCTGGACACCGAGGACCGCCTGCGCGATTCCATCGACACCGTGCAGCCGCCGCTGCTGGAATTGATGACCCCGGTGGAGCAGGTGGCCTATGACCTCTGGGCCACCGGGGTGTCCACCGACGACCATCCGATCCGGCACGTGAGGGCGGCGCTGAACGAGCGCGGAGCCGTCACGGCGAACCAGCTGGCCACTGCCGAGAACGGCCGGCGCATCCAAGTCGGCGGCGTCGTCACCCACCGGCAACGGCCAGCCACCGCGAACGGGGTCACGTTCATCAACCTCGAGGACGAGACCGGCAACGTCAACGTCGTGGTCAGCGTGGGTGTCTGGGCCCACTTCCGCCGGATCGCCCGGGAATCCCCCGCCCTGGTGATCCGCGGCATCCTGGAGCGTTCCCCCGAGGGTGTGGTCAACCTCATCGCCGACAGATTCGAACCTCTCACGGTGGCGGCTCACGCCTCATCGAGGGACTTCCGCTAGCGTCGATCCAGTGAATGAAGACCGCTACTCCCAGGATGTGCTCGCCACCGGATGGAAAGAGGCCGGCCGCCGGGTCGTGCCGCAACAGGAGGCCGTCCGCGACCTGGTCGTCGAAGAGGTCGCCACGGGGTTCTGCGGTGCAGTGATCAGGGTCGAGAAGAAAGTCGTCACCCTGGAGGATCGGTTCGGCAAGCTCAGGCTGTTCCCCCTCGGCGGCGGCTTCCTGCTGGACGGCGAACCCGTGGTGCTGGTACCACCGCGCCCGAGCGCCCCCGCCGGTCGGGCTCGCACGGCCTCTGGGTCCCTGGCGGTCTCGGACGCACCGGCGCGGGTGGCCAGGGCCAGCCGGATCTTTGTCGAGGGCCGGCACGATGCCGAGCTGGTGGAGAAGGTCTGGGGTGCCGATCTGCGGATCGAGGGTGTCGTCGTGGAATACATCGAAGGAGTCGACAACCTGGCCGAACTGCTGGCCGAGTTCAGGCCAGGCCCCACCCGTCGGGTCGGGGTGCTGGTGGACCACCTCGTGCCAGGCTCCAAGGAAAGCCGGATAGCGGACGCCGTCGCCCGCGGGCCGCACGGCCGACACGTCCTGGTGGTCGGTCACCCCTACGTCGACGTGTGGCAGTCGGTCAAGCCGGCCCGGTTGAATCTGCCGGTCTGGCCCACAATCCCCCGCAACGTCGAGTGGAAGCACGGGATCTGCGAAGCTCTGGGCTGGCCACACGAGGAGCAGGCCGACATCGCCCGCGCCTGGCAGCGGATCCTCGGCCGGGTGCGCAGTTATGCCGATCTCGAGCCGGCCCTGCTCGGCCGGGTGGAACAGCTCATCGACTTCGTCACCGTCGACGCGTGACCCGGTCGGCCAATTTTGAGCATTTCTGTCAGATTTCGTAACACTTTGATCCCCTTTTCGCATAGATCTCCACGAGAACCGAGCGTTGTGGGCTAGTGTTGTCGAAGTAGTTGTAGTGCTTGCACGTCTAGAAAACGCATTGACTCCGGTCGGTGCGCGCTTATTCCTTTCGGAAGCGGACGACGAATACCGCGACGAACGGCCTCGAAAGTCGGGGCCTTTCTAACACTCCTGGAGGAGTTTCATAATGGCAACAGGTACCGTGAAATGGTTCAACGCTGAAAAGGGCTTCGGATTCATCGCTCCCGACGACGGAAGCGCCGACGTTTTCGCGCACTACTCTGCAATCGCTTCGAACGGCTACAAGTCGCTTGACGAGAACCAGAAGGTCGAGTTCGAGGTAACCCAGGGCCCCAAGGGTCCCCAGGCCGAGAACATCCGCGCCCTCTAACTAGAGCTGCGTCAGCTTTATAAAGCTGCCGGCAACGCCCCCGCTTCGGCGGGGGCGTTGCTTTTTTAACGCCAGACGCCCACAACTGTGCCCCGTACGGACAATTGCGTCCGGCGTACCGGTCACAATTGTCCGCACGGGGCACAGTTGCCGTGCGAGAAGCCGCGGGTCAGATGCCCTGGGCCAGGCGGTAGTAGGCCGCGTTCCACTTGACGTCGTTGGCGAACCCGCGCGTGGTGGTGTCCTCGTCGATGATCAGCAGCTCGGTGCGGGTGATCTCGGCGAAGTCCTCCCAGGCCTCGATGCCGACCGCGGTGGAGAGCACGGTGTGGTGGGCGGCACCGGCCGTGATCCACGCCGTCGCGCTCGTGGCCAGGTCGGGGGCGGGCTTCCACACCGCGCGCGCCACGGGCAGGTGCGGCAGCGGTGCGGGCAGGTCGATGACCTCCACCACGTTCGCGACCAGGCGGAACCGGTCGCGCATGTCGGACAGGGCCACCACAATGCCGGCGCCGGCGTCGGTGTCGAAGACCAGTCGAACCGGGTCTTCCCGTCCGCCGATGCCGAGCGGGTGGATCTCCAGGTTGGGCTTCGTCTCGGTCAGCGACGGGCAGATCTCCAGCATGTGCGCGCCGAGAATGGCCTCCTCGCCAGGAACGAGGTTGTAGGTGTAGTCCTCCATCAGCGACGCTCCCCCGGCCAGACCGGCACCCATGACCTTGGCCGCACGGATGAGGACGGCGGTCTTCCAGTCGCCCTCCCCGCCGAAGCCGTAGCCGTCGGCCATCAGGCGCTGCACGGCCAGCCCTGGCAGCTGACGGAGCCCGCCGAGGTCCTCGAAGTTGGTGGTGAAGGCGCTGAAGCCACCCTCTTCCAGGAAGGAACGCAGTCCCAACTCGATCTTGGCGCCGTAGAGGAGCGACTCGTGCCGGTCGCCATCGGGCTTCAGCTCCGCAGCGACGTTGTAGGCCTCGAGGTAGACGGCGATGAGGGCGTCCACGTCGGCCTCGCTCGCAGCATCCACCCGGTCGACCAAATCGTTGACACCCCAGGTGTTCACGGAGACGCCGAAACGGATTTCGGCTTCGGTCTTGTCGCCCTCGGTGACGGCGACGTTGCGCATGTTGTCACCGAACCGGGCCAGCTTGAGGTTGCGCACGGCGCACGCACCGCTGGCGGCACGGGTCCAGGTGCCGACCTGCAGGGCGACGGCGGGGTTCGAGACGTGGCCGACGACGGTCTTGCGGGGGATGTTCATCCGGCCGGCGATGTAGCCGAACTCGCGGTCGCCGTGGGCGGCCTGGTTGAGGTTCATGAAGTCGAAGTCGATCTCGGCCCAGGGCAGCTCGACGTTGGCCTGCGTGTGCAGGTGCAGGAACGGCTTGGCCAGCGCATCCAGCCCGCGGATCCACATCTTGGCCGGGCTGAAAGTGTGCATCCATGCGATGACGCCGACGACCTTGTCGTCTGAGTTCGCGTCGATCATCGCACGACGGATGGCCTCGGAGTCCTTGACGACGGGCTTCCAGACGATGGTGACCGGGATGTCGCTGGATGCGTTCAGCTGGTCCACCACGTCCTGGGACTGCTCGGCGACCTGGCGCAGGGTCTCCTCGCCGTAGAGGTCCTGGCTGCCGGTGAGGAACCAGACTTCGTTCGCCTTGAGGTCGGGGATGATCGAGTTAGTCACTTCAGTGCTCCTTTGGGGTCTTGGCCGTACACGTTCTGGTAGCGATCGAACAGGGAGTCGATCGCGGTCTGGGGAATGGGGAGGCTCTCGCCCAGCTGGCGGGAGATGTGCACGGTCTTCGCGACGTCCTCGGCCATCACGGCGGCCTTCACGGCGTCCTTGGCGTTCTTGCCGATGGTGAAGACACCGTGGTTCTGCATCAGGACGGCGCGCGAGCGGTGCCCGGCGAGCGTCTGGACGATGCCGCGGCCGATCGATTCGTCGCCGATGATGGCGAACGGGCCGATGGGGATCTCGCCGCCGAACTCGTCGGCCATGGCCGTGATCACGCACGGGATCGCCTCGCCGCGCGCCGCCCAGGCGGTGGCGTAGGTGGAGTGGGTGTGCACGACGCCGCCGACCTCCGGCATGTTCCGGTACACGTACGCGTGCGCGGCGGTGTCGCTGGACGGGCTGCGGTCCGACCCCGGGGTGCCGGTGATGACGTTGCCATCGAGGTCGCAGAGGATCTGGTTCTCCGGCGTAAGGTCGTCGTAGTCGACGCCGGACGGCTTGATCACGAACAGGTCGGCGCCGGGCACCCGGCCGGAGACGTTGCCGCCGGTCCAGATCACGAGTCCGTACTTGGTGAGTTGGGCGTGCAGGGTCGCCACCTCCGTGCGGGTGCGCGCGATGGCGGCGTCGATGTCGGGCGAGAAGCTGACCATGGTGGTTCCTTTCAGGAGAGCGTGTCGACGGCGGTGCGCTCGATGGCGAGGCCGGCGGCGTAACGGTCGAGGTAGGCGGTGAAACCGGCGACGTCGGCGGCGTCGGGGGCGGCCGTGTCGAATTCAGCGTCCCCGAAGACCCGCTCGCGCAGGTACCCGTCGAGGCCGAGGTCGACGCCGGATGCCACGGCGGCGGTGTACGAGGCCAGGACCGCGATCCCCCAGGCGCCGCCTTCGGATGCCGTCTCCGCCACGGACACCGGGGCATCCAGGGCGCCGGCGAGGAACCTCTGCGCCACACCCGCGGTGCGGAAGAGCCCGCCGTGCGCGAACATGGCGTCGAGTTCGACCCCCTCCTCGGCGAGGACCCGCATGCCAAGGCTCAGGGTGCCGAACACCCCGTAGAGCTGCGCACGCATGAAGTTGGCCAGCGTGAACCGGCTGTCGGGGGTGCGCACGAACAACGGCCGCCCCTCGCTGAGGCCGGCGATCGGCTCACCCGCCAGGTGGTTGTAGGCGAGCAGGCCGCCGGCGTCGGGTTCGCCGTCGAGGGCCTCCAGGAACAGGGCGTTGAACACGGCGTCGGAATCGAGCGGGGACCCGGCGGCGGCGGAGAAGCGGCCGAACATCCCGGCCCAGGCGGCGAGTTCGCTCGCGCCGTTGTTGCAGTGCACCATCGCGACGGTGTCGCCGGCGGGGGTGGTGACTACGTCGAGCTCGTGGTGCACGCTGCCGAGCGGGCGCTCCAGCACGACCATCGCGAAGATACTGGTGCCGGCGCTGACGTTGCCGGTGCGGGGTGCGACGGAGCAGGTCGCGACCATGCCGGTGCCGGCGTCGCCCTCGGGCGGACACAGCACGGCGCCTGGCCGCAGGGCTCCGGTCGGGTCGAGCAGCGCGGCCCCCGCGGCGGTGAGCTCACCGGCGGGCTGACCGGCGACGAGCACCTCCGGCAGCAGGGCAGCCAGCTGGAGGCCGGGTGCGGAGCCGGAAACGAGGACGTCGTACCGGCCGAGGAGGTCGGCGTCGTAGTCCCTGGTCGCGGCGTCGATGGGGAACATGCCGGACGCGTCGCCGACGCCGAGGACCTTGCGGCCGGTGAGGCGCCAGTGCACGTACCCGGCGAGGGTGGTGATGAAATCGAGCTGCGGCACGTGCGGTTCGTGATCGAGCACGGCCTGGTGCAGGTGCGCGATCGACCAGCGCAGCGGGATGTTCACACCGAAGAGTTCGGTCAGCTCGGTCGAGGCGGCACCGGTGGTGGTGTTCCGCCAGGTGCGGAACGGCACCAACTGGTCGCCGTTACCGTCGAAGGCCAGGTAGCCGTGCATCATGGCCGAAACGCCGATGGCGCCGTATTCGGTGGGAACGATGCCGTACCGGGTCTCGATGTCCGCGACGAGGGCGGCGTGCGCGGCCTGAATCCCTGCCCACACGTCGTCCAGGGAGTAAGTCCACATCCGTTCGACGAACTCGTTCTCCCAGTCGTGGCTGCCGACGGCGAGCACGTCGGACGGGATGTCCCCGATCAGGCAGGCCTTGATCCGGGTGGATCCCAGCTCGATGCCGAGAGACGCTCGCCCACCGAGGATGGCGTCCCTGGCGGCCTCGCGCCTGTCGGCGTCGGATCGAGGGGACCCTGGCGGCGGGGCGGCGTCGAAAGCGGCGGTCGCGGCGGCGTGCTCAGTCATGGCGCGGGACTCCTTTGGCTCAGATGTGATCGATCACATGAGCGATCACACTCCGAGTGTACGGCACGAATGCGTGCGGATACGGACTATTTGCCAGCCGACGTCTCCGACGCATCATCGGGTGCAGGGTTGTGCGGCACCGCCGTGGAGGCGCGCACGATGAGCTGGGGGCGCACGGAGGGGGCGACGTCGCTCTCCCCGAGGAGCTGTGCGACGGCGCGCCGGCCCGCTTCGGCGAGATCCTGCCGCACCGTCGTCAATGCCGGCCGATAGAACGCCGCCTCAGGGACATCGTCGAAACCGACGATGCTCAGGTCCAGGGGAACGTCCAGGCCCGACGCCATCGCTGCGCTGAGCGCACCGAGAGCCATCTGGTCGTTGCCGGCGAAGATCGCGGTCACTCCCCCGGCGAGGAGCTCCTTGGCGCAGTCATAGCCGGAGGCTGCACTCCAGTCGCCGGTGACGATGAGGCCGTCCGGCAGCCCGTGAGCCGTCAGCTCGGCCTGGAACCCCGACTGGCGCTGTGCGGCGTCCAGCCACTCCGACGGGCCGGCGATGTGACCGATCCTGCGGTGGCCCAGCGCAATGAGGTGCGCAGTGGCCAGCCTGGCACCCACCACCTGGTCGAGTGGGCGCTCGCCCGTCGGGTCGGCTGACGCGGCCTGCAGGGTGATGAACGGGATTCCGATGGACAGTTTCGACAGGGCCAGGAGGACCTGGATCTGCGGCGCCACCACGACGAGCCCCTCCGCGGAGAGATTCGCCAGGTGGTTGACGGCCTCGTCGATGGACCGCGGGTCGAGGCCGTCGGCGTTGGCGATGGTCACGCTGTAGCCACGGGCGCGGGCGGCCGCCTCGACGGCGGCCACGCTGGAGGCCGGTCCGTATTCACCGCTGGAGGTGGAGAGGATGCCGATCATCCTGGACCGGCTCGAGGAGAGCGCGCGTGCCGCGGCGTTCGGCCGGTAGTCCAGTTCCCGCATCGCGGCCAGCACCTTCTGCCTGGTGGCCTCGCGCAGGCTCGGATGATCGTTCAGCACCCGTGACACCGTCTGATGCGACACCCCAGCCACCCTGGCCACGTCGACGACGCTCGCGGCCCGCCGTTTGGGCTCTTCTCGATTGCTGGGGGCCGTCATCTCTCGATTATCGCGGTGTTTTGTGCCGGCCGGCGTCCAGGGCGCCCGGACTCGACGCTGGCCTACTTGACCAGGTCCTGCCAGCCGTCCCCGTCGACGTACTCGAAGATGAGATTCGTCTCGGTGTGCGCGACGGCCGGATGCTCCGCCAGGTGTTCGAGGACGAAGTCGCGCAGGTCGGACGCATCCGCCGCTGCCACGTGCAGCAGGTAGTCGTCGGCGCCGGCGGTGTGGAAGAGCCCGATGACGCCGGGCCAGTGTGGTGCGGCGTTGCGGAAGTCGTCGATCTGGTCCCGAACGTGCTTGGCCAGCCGCACCGAGATCAGGGCCTGCAGCGAGGCGCCCAGAGCCGCCAGGTCGATGTTGGCACGGTACCCGCGGATGTGGCCCAGCTGTTGCAGGCGGCGCAACCGGAGCGACACCGTCGATTCGGCAACACCGATTTCACTGGCGAGTGCGGCACCGGAGGCACGGGCGTTGACCGACAGTGCACGGAGCAGAGCCCGGTCGACGCGGTCAAGATCGGCTTTCTTGGAGTCCATGCTCGCCCTTTCGTAATCGGCCCAGTTTATCGACCGTTCTGCGAGCCGGGTACCCACCCGCGCATCAACTGCGTCACGGCTGCGTGTCGGGCTGATTACGCCGCAGGAGCCGCGACGGGGCGGTCGGTGTCAACTCCGGCCGAGCCGGCGGCGGAGCAGGTCGATCCGCTTCTGGATCTGGGTGACGCTCGCCTGGGCCACGGCCGGTCCCCCGCACAGGCGGCGCAGCTCGGCGTGCACCATCGCGTGCGGCTCCCCCGACAGCTTCGACCACATGCCCACGAGGCTGCCCAGCAGCTTCCGCTGCTCCTTGAGCGTGCGGTAGAGCGGCATCGGCTCCTCGGGCGCTCCCTCCACCGCGGCGGCCGCAGTGCGCCGGTCAGAGCCGCGCTTGGCCTGCTTGTGCTGGCGTTGCCGGAGCAGTTCGGAGACCTGCTCGGGTTCGAGCAGGCCGGGGATGCCGATGAAGTCGAACTCCTCGTCTGTGCCTGGTTCGGCGAGTTCACCGAATTCGTCGCCGTTGAACATGACCATGTCGAAGGTGGCCTGCGAGTCCAACGCCTGCCAGGTGAATTCCTCGCCGAGGTCGTCCGAGGCCTTCTCGGTCTTGTTCGCGGCGGCCACCATGGCATCTTCGGGGTTGTACATGCCGTCGTCGCCGTCGTCGCGGTTGCTGCGATCCAGGGCGTGGTCCCGTTCCAGCTCCATGGCGTTGGCCAGGCCGAGGAGCCCTGGCACATTGGGCAGGAAGATCGATGCCGTCTCGCCCCGCCGACGGGCGCGGACGAATCGGCCGATGGCCTGCGCGAAGAACAACGGGGTCGACGCACTCGTGGCGTAGACACCGACGGCCAGGCGGGGAACGTCGACCCCCTCAGACACCATCCGCACCGCGACCATCCACCGTCTGGTGTTGTGCGAGAACTCGTCGATCCGCTCGCTGGATTCCTTCTCGTCACTCAGCACCACGGTGACCGGTTCCCCGGAGATCTCCTCGAGGATCGCCGCGTACGCGCGAGCCGTGGTCTGGTCCGTCGCGATGACCAGGCCGCCGGCGTCCGGGATGCCGTGCCTGACCTCGGTCAGTCGGCTGTCTGCCGCCCGCAGCACCGCGGGGATCCACTGCCCGCTGGGCTCCAACGCGGTGCGCCAGGCCTGCGAGGTGATGTCCTTGGTGTTGCCCTCGCCGAGCTTCGCTTCCATCTCGTCGCCGGCCCTGGTGCGCCATTTCATGTGCCCGGCGTAGACCATGAACATGACCGGCCGCACGACGCCGTCCTCGAGGGCCCGGCCGTAACCGTAGTTGTAGTCGCTCTGCGACAGCCGGATACCGTGCTTGTCGGGCAGATAGGTCACGAACGGGATCGGCGAGGTGTCGGAGCGGAAGGGCGTTCCGGTCAGCGACAACCGCTTGGTGGCCGGGTCGAACGCCTCGCGGATGGCGTCGCCCCAGCTGAGCGCGTCACCGCCGTGGTGCACCTCGTCCAGGATCACCAGGGTGCGGCTGCTCTGGGTGAGTTCGCGGTGCAGGGCAGCCCTGGTCGCCACCTGTGCGTAGGTGACGGCGATGCCGTGGTAGTGGCTGCCGTACCGCCCGTGCGCGTTCTTGAAGAACGGGTCAAGCCGGATGCCGGCGCGCGCGGCCGCATCCGCCCACTGGCGTTTGAGGTGTTCGGTGGGCGCGACCACGGTGATCCGGTCGATGATCCGGCGGGCACGCAGCTCGGCGGCCAGGCGGAGGGCGAAGGTGGTCTTGCCTGCACCCGGCGTGGCGGCGGCGAGGAAGTCGCGTGGCTCGTGCTGGAAGTAGGCCTCGAGGGCCTCTGCCTGCCAGGCTCGCAGTTTGCTCGCGGTGCCCCACGCCGCGCGTTCGGGGAAGGCCGGCGAGAGGTGCTCGGCCGCACTGGTGCCCTGGCCGGGGCCCCGGTCGGGGCCGTACACGGGCGGGGTGTCGACGCCGTCTGCCAGAACGCGGTCGGCAGACGGGGAGTCGTCGGGGGCCGAGCCGGGAAGGGCGAACAATCCAGGTTCGGAGGTCTCCCGGTTGGAGGGTTCCCGGAGGTGCGAAACGAAGTCAGGTGCAGTAGTCACTGGATAAGAACCTATCAAGTTGCGACGGTCCTCGCCGGACGGGGCACAATGTTGAGATGACGAAGCAGCAGCATCCGTGGTCCAGATACGTCGCGGTGGGCGACTCGTTCACCGAGGGTGTCGGTGACGCCGAGCCGGCCAGCCTGGGCGGCAATCGGGGCTGGGCGGACCGGGTCGCGGAGATGCTCAGTCTGGGTTCGGATGATTTCGCTTACGGCAACCTTGCGGTCCGCGGAAAGCTGATGAACCAGATCCGCGCCGAGCAGGTTCAGGCGGCCCTCGACCTGCGTCCAGACCTGGTGACGATCTCGGCCGGCGGCAACGACGTCCTGCGCCCGGGCAG
The DNA here is from genome assembly GCF_019599185.1 of Cryobacterium inferilacus. Taxonomy (GTDB): domain Bacteria; phylum Actinomycetota; class Actinomycetes; order Actinomycetales; family Microbacteriaceae; genus Cryobacterium; species Cryobacterium inferilacus. The sequence goes on from NZ_JAIEUL010000001.1 coordinate 16,247, forward strand.
CGACCCGGATGCCATCGCCGCCCGGCTGGACGAGGCCGTGGCCCTGCTCGGTTCAGAGGGCGCAACGGTGGTGGTGTTCACCGGCACCGATGTGCGCTTCTCCCCCGTCCTGCGCGGGCTGCGGGGCAAGGTCGCGATCTACAACGAGAACATCCGAGCGATCGCGACGGCGCGGGACGCGATCGTGGCAGACATGTGGTCGCTGACCGAGATCCAGGATGCCCGCATGTGGGCGCCGGACCGGTTGCATCTCAATCCGCTCGGCCACCACACCGTCGCCAGGATGGTGCTCGATGTCCTGAACGTGCAGAATCCGTTGGAGCCGCTGGTGCCTGAACCCATGCCGGGGGTCACCTGGCGGCAGGCGCGAACCGAGGACCTCGCCTGGGCCAGGGAATACCTGGTGCCGTGGGTTCTCCGCCGGGTGCGGCACCAGTCCTCCGGCGACCACATCCTGCCCAAACGCCCCGCGGCGGACCCGGTGACCCGGCTCGACGACCCCGTGCCGGTGCCCAGGGAGAGCTAGCCGGCTCAGACCTCGCCGGGGTGGGTCCAGCGCCAGAAGGGGCCTGGGTCGGTGATGCTGGCATCCAGCACCAGGGGCACCGTGACGGTCTGGGTGCCGACGGTGACGTCGACGCTGCCGACGACGTCGCCCTTCTCCCCCAGAGCCAGGGGGTCGAGGACCACGGTCGTACTGATCGGGGTGTCCGCCCAGACAATGGCGGACTCGCCGGTCTCGGCAACGGCCTGGGCCGACTGCTCCCACGGCGTCGAGTACTCACCGAAGGGAGCCCCGGCCGCGACCAGCTCCACCTTCCGGAACCCCGGTGTCACGCTGTCGATCAGGGTGCGGATGGTGCGATTCAGTTCGGGGTGGGTGGCTCCACCGAGCACGACACCCACCAGCGTGACGGTCGAGTCACCGACGGGCACGTCGACGGCGAACAGCAGGCACGCTCCGGCTTCATCGGTGGTTCCGGTCTTGATGCCGTCCACACCGTCGATGCCGAGCAGCTTGTTCGTGTTGACGACGGTGCCGATGGTGGGGATATCGGCGGTGGGCATCGCCACGATCGAGGCCAGGACCGGGTTCGCCACGACGAGCTTGGCGAGGGCGACCAGGTCGGCCGGGCTGCTGACGCTCTCGGCGGAGATGCCACTGGTGTCGGCGACGCTGGTCCCGGTGAGCCCGTTGGCGGCCAGGAACTCCGCAGCAGCAGCCAGGTACGCGTCGACCGACCCGAAGGCCCACACCGCCAGGGACACGCTGTAGTTGTTCGCGGACGGCAAGAGCATGGTCTCAAACGCCTCGCGTTGGCTGAGCACCATGCCGGCTACGACGGGGGCGACGGAGCCGTTCTCCGCGATGGCCTCGTAGTAGATGTCGACATCCTCGTCGGTGAACGTGATGTCCGGCCCGGCGTCGTCCCCGGTCAGGGGCTTGGCTTCCAGAATGACCAGGGCGGTCACCATCTTGGTGATGCTCGCGATCGGCACCGTGCCCTGCTCGCCGCTTGCGGCCAGGACACCGTCGAACCCCACCGCACCGATCGCCCCCGCCCCGTCACTCGGCCAGGCCGGTGTGACCGCGGGCTGGGTGAGCGCGGCCGGCTCTGTCACTGCCGCCGCGGATGGCGTCACGGCGGCCAGGCCGGTGCTGGTGAGGTACGTGACGGCCAGAAGGATCACGGCGAGAACGCTGAAGACGGCGATACGCCGACGGTGGTAGACCTGGCGCCGGGTGGGAGACATTCGATGAGTCTAACCACGGCTGTCGTCCCGTTCCTGCTGCCCCGCCGCGCGTCGTGGCCGCGCGGCCGCGCCGGTGTCAGCGGCCCGCCGGGTCAGCTCGGTCGGGGCCGGAGGGCGTACAGGGCGACGGCGCTGGCGGAGGCCACATTCAGGGAATCGACCCCGTGGAGCATCGGGATGGTGACGATGCTGTCCGCCGCGGCCAGGGCGTTCCTGCTCAGGCCATCGCCCTCGGTGCCGAGGATCAGCGCCACCCGTTCGGGCGGGTCGATGGCGAAGGTGTCCAGGGAGACGGCGTCATCGGCCAGTGCGAGGGCGGCCAGGTGGAAACCATGCTCGTGCAGCACGGGTGCCGCCTGGTTCCACTCCGGCAGCCGCGTCCACGGCACCTGGAGCACGGTCCCCATGCTCACCCGCACGCTCCGCCGGTAGAGCGGGTCAGCGCAGCGGGGGGTGATCAGAACGGCATCGGCGCCGAGACCGGCCACGGAGCGGAAAATCGCACCGACATTGGTGTGGTCGACGATGTCCTCCAGAATGACGACCCGTCGGGCTCCACGGATGACGTCGGCGACGTCGGCGAGGTCGGGCCTGTGCATTGCGGCGAGGGCGCCGCGATGCAGGTTGTAGCCGGTGAGTTGTTCGAGCAGGGCGGCGGAGCCCACATAGATCGGCACCTCGGGCCAGTCGGCGAGCAGGCGCTCGGCGTCTGGCAGCCACTGCTCCTGCACGAGCACCGAACGCGGACGGTGGCCGGCGTTGAGTGCCCGGCCGATGACCTTCGCCGACTCGGCGATGTACAGGCCGTTGGCCGGTTCGCTCACCCGGCGTAGGGCCACATCCGTCAGTCGGGAGTAGTCGGTCAGGCCAGGCTGGTCGAGGTCGGTGATCGGAATGATGCGCACGGCGGCAGCCGCCTTTCTGGGGTGTCTGCGTCCAGACTGTCAGATCCGCGGGCCCGGCCCGTGCGCCACGACGGCGAACGGTCCGCTGGGCGGTGTGTGCGTCACGGTACCGGCCTCACGGTACCCCAGACGAAAACTGACCAGTTTAGACTCGACATACGCCATCGTCGGACGGGCCAGCGGGGCCTGCCGCCTGAGCGAGACGCGGATGGAGCACGATGACTGCTGAGACGATCGTGACACCGTCTGTCGGCGCCGAAGCCGCCCTGGACGCGCTGGCCGCTCTGCTACGCGGCCGTCGCACCGCGGTCCTCACCGGTGCCGGGGTGAGCACGGATTCCGGAATCCCCGACTACCGGGGTGCCGGCGCGCCCGTGCGTGTCCCGATGACGTTCCAGACCTTTATCGCCGATGATCGCGCGCGCAAGCGCTACTGGGCGGGCAGTCACCTGGGCTGGCACCGGTTCCGGGCCGCGCAGCCCAACCTGGGCCACCGCTCCCTGGTCACGCTGGAGGAATCCGGCCTGGTCAGCGGCATCATCACCCAGAACGTCGATGGGCTGCACACCAGGGCCGGGTCCAGCCACGTTGTCGACCTGCACGGGTCGATGGACCAGGTGGTGTGCCTGTCCTGCGGGCAGGCGTTCGGTCGAGACAGCATCGCGGCCAGGCTGGAGGCGGACAACCCGGTGCTGGCCGACCCAGAACAGGTGCAGATCGCCCCTGACGGCGACGCCATCGTGGTCGACATCGACGGCTTCATCGTGCCGGACTGCTCGGTCTGCGGCGGCCTGCTCAAGCCGAACGTGGTGTTCTTCGGCGAACTGGTGCCCACCGGCAAGTTCACCGCAGCGGCCGCCCTGGTGCGCACGGCGGATGCCCTGGTTGTGGCCGGGTCGTCGTTGGCGGTGAACTCGGGGATCAGGCTGCTCGAACTGGCCAGGCGGCGCAAGCTGCCCATCGTCGTGATCAACCGCGGGGCGACGAAGGGCGACGGGCGCGCCCTGGTTAAGCTGGAGGCAGGCACGTCGGAGACGTTCGCCGGGCTGGTGACCCGACTCACCGACTAGTACTCGTTCAGCAGGAGGCGGCGTTGTGGTGACCAGGTTCGCGATCGTCAGGCACGGGCAGACCGACTGGAACCTGGAGCAACGCATCCAGGGCAGCACCGACATCCCGTTGAATTCGCTCGGCCGGGCACAGGCCGCGGAAACCGGGCTGGCCCTGCGCGGAACCGCGTGGACGGCGGTCGTGACGAGTCCGCTGGTTCGGGCGCACGAGACCGCGCGGATCATCTCGGGGGAACTCGATCACCCGGCGCCGCTCGTCGTCCCCGAACTCACCGAACGCCATCACGGCGACATCGAGGGCCTCACCTTCGCCGAACGCCAGCTCCGGTTTCCGGACGGCTCCGTGGTGCCAGGGCTGGAAAGCCGTCAGGCGGTGCTCGACCGGGTCCTCCCCGCCCTTGAGCGGCTCGCGACAGCGCATCAGGGCAGCCGGCTCGTCGTGGTCTGCCACGGTGGCGTGATCGGAACCCTGGTGCGGTATGCGACCGACGGACGACGACCCACACCAGGTGAGCTCATTCCCAACGGCTCGGTGCACGACTTCCGCTGGGAGTCCGGCCGGCTGGAACTGGACTCGTTCGCCGCGGCCCGTTGACGGCTCGCCCCGCCGACGCCCGGGTGCGGTCAGCGCCTCGATGCGGACCGAGTACCCCGAAGAACGCGCAGCAACCGGGCCGCGGACTCCGACCAGGTGAACCCGGCCGCCTGCTGTACCGACAACCGGGACCGTCTGGCCCACTCCCCCGGTTCCTCCAACGCCAGCACGGCCATGGCGAACGCGTCGGCGTCCCGCGCATCCGCGTAACTGGCGGCGTCACCGCCGATCTCCCGGAAGATGTCGATGTCGCTGACGACCACGGGGATGCCGAGGCTCATCGACTCGACCAGGGGGATGCCGAATCCTTCGTCGAGTGACGCCGTCACCAGCGCGGTGGCGTCGGCCAGCAGACGGATGTAGGCGTCGTCGGTGACCCCGTTGTGGAAGACGAGGGCGGCCTGCGGCGCCAGGGCGGTCAACCGGGCTCGTTCCTCGTCACCGATCCGACTGAGCAGGTGCAGCTCGTAGCCCGGTAGGGCCGCGGCGGCTCTAACCAGGGTGTCGACATTCTTGTACGGCATGAACGAGCCCATGTAGACCAGGCGTCTGGTCGCCGGCGCCGTGCGCGGCGCGACCGCCGACCCCGCGGCGTCGATATCCGCCGCGTTGGGTACCACGGAGACCGGGCGCCGGGTCAGGCGATGCCTCTCGATCAGGCCGGCCGTCGTCTGGGAGACCGTCACCACACCGTCCGACCGGTTCAGCAGCATCCGCTGCGGAGCCCAGGAGAGGTGGTACAGCCGCCAGAGCAGCCGGATGCCGGCCGAGAACTCGCGGGGTGGGGTGCGGTTGCGGTAGTAGATCAGGTCGTGCACCGTGAGCACCAGGCGGTACCGGCGTCCCCACGACCCCATCGTCTGCATGGGGCTGAAGACGATGTCGGGCTTCAATTTGTTGACGGTGCGCGCGATCAGAGGTTCGAACACGCTGGTCGGCGCCCCGACGAGCTGCCAGGGCAGAGCGGGAAGCATCGCCAGCTGGCGGTGGTCGCTGATCAGCATGGTGACCGGGTGCAGCCGGCCGAGCTCGGTGACCAGGCCGGCCGTGTACCGGCTGATGCCGTCGTGCCGGTCGGTGCGGGTGTAGCGGCAGTCGAAGACGATCCGCAGCGGTTCCGCGGGCGGGTTCTCTGGCGGGTTCTCTGCCGGGTGCTCGGTGCGCTCGTTCACTCGTCCGCCAGATCCAGGAATCGGCGCAGTCGGGTGGCAGCGGTCTCGGGTACCTCGTAGTGGATCAGGTGCCCGACGCCGGGTATGACGTGCAGACGGGCGTCGGCGAATCGGGCCTGCAGACGCACCTGCGCGGCCACGGGGGTGATGTCGTCCTTCTCGGCTGCGATCAGCAGGGTCCTGGTGGTGATGGCGTCGGCGTACTCGCTGACGTCCCGGCTCACGGATGCCCGGAAGGCCTCGAGCACGACGGTGCGGTCGGCGAACGCGGAGAAGTACCGGTCGTGCTGGTTGTGGATCCAGCGGCGCCGTTCCCGGCTGCGCGTCTTGGCCATCGTGATGCTCATGACGCGCACGATGACGCGGTTGCGCAGCAGGGCGAACCCCCACCGTTCCGGCAGTGCCGCGGCCAGCCAGTAGTAGAAGACCGCCAGCCGGGTCAGGACCCCCCGCGGGCCGGCCAGGGCCGGTGCCGCGATCGGGTTCACCAGCACGAGATCGTCGGCGTGCAGGCCCTCGGCCTGTGCGGCCGCGGCGGCGACGATGATGGAACCGAAGGAGTGGCCGAGCACGACGACGCGCCCGGGCAGATCGACGAGACGCAGGAACTCGGTCAACCAGTCGGCGTAGGACTCGACGGTGTGTCCGGCGGTGGTGAACGGTGCGGATTCACCGAAGCCGGGCAGGTCAGGCGCGAGGACATGCAGTCCGTGCAGCTGGGCGACGACGGCCTCAAGCCCGTGGTGGTCACCGCGGAAGCCGTGCACCATCACCACCGTGGTGGGGGACGCCGCATCGCCGTACTCCCAGTAGCGGGTGTCGCTGCCTCGTACGGGCAGGGTGTGGGCGCGGGCATCCATCACGCTGAGCAGGTCGGCGTATGGCGAGGGAACGATCATCGCTCCCAGTTTAGGCTGGACGGCCAGGGCAGGCTCGACCGGCAGGCGGGAATCGATTTAGAATCGCATCGCATCGCACCATCCACAGCCGCGTGAGGGCGTATCCGTTCCGGAGGCCACCGCGACAGGTCCGGAAGGAACGCCGTGAGCTTCACCGCACCCATTCAACTGCCCGGGCTCACGCTCGATCCGCGCTGGTACCGGCGGGCCGTGTTCTACGAGGTCATGGTGCGGTCTTTTGTGGACAGCAACGCCGACGGCGCCGGCGATCTGGCCGGACTGATCTCGAAGCTGGACTACCTGCAGTGGCTCGGCATCGATGCCCTGTGGATCCCACCGTTCTTCACCTCCCCCCTCCGCGACGGCGGGTATGACGTGGCCGACTACCGGTCGATCCTGCCCGAATTCGGCACCCTGGAGGAGTTCAAGGAACTCGTGACCAAGGCGCACGAACGCAATATGCGGATCGTGATCGACCTTCCCCTCAATCACACCTCCGACCAGCACGCCTGGTTCCGACAGTCCCGCCAGGACAGGTCGGGTCCGTTCGGCGACTTCTACGTCTGGAGCGACACCGACACGAGGTACCCCGACATCCGGATCATCTTCACCGACACGGAGGATTCGAACTGGGCATTCGACTCGGTGCGCCGTCAGTTCTACTTCCATCGGTTCTTCTCCCACCAACCCGACCTGAACTTCGAGAATCCCGCCGTGCACACGGCGATCATCGAGATCGTGCGCTACTGGCTCGACCTGGGCGTTGACGGGTTCCGGTTGGACGCCATCCCCTACCTGTACGAGTCCGATGAGGGCAACGGTGAGGGGGAACCGCCCACCCACGAGTTCATCAGACACCTGCGCGGCATCCTCGACCGGGAGTACCCGGGGCGGGTCATGATCGCTGAGGCGAACCAGTGGCCGAGGGAGGTCGCGGCGTTCCTGGGCACCGAGGACGAACCGGAGTGCCATATGGCCTTCGATTTTCCCGTGATGCCGCGGATCTTCTACTCCCTGAGGTCACAGCGGGCCGGAGAACTCCTGCGGGTCCTGTCGGAAACCACCGACATTCCGTCCGGTGCGGGGTGGGCGGTGTTCCTGCGCAACCACGACGAACTCACCCTGGAGATGGTCAGCGAGGAGTACCGACAGGCCATGTACGGGTGGTACGCCTATGACCCCAGGATGCGCGCTAACATCGGCATTCGCCGGCGGCTGGCCCCGCTGCTGGACAATTCCCGGTCAGAGCTGGAGCTCGCCCACGCGCTCCTCTTCGCCCTGCCCGGAAGCCCGTTTCTCTACTACGGCGACGAAATCGGGATGGGCGACAACATCTGGCTGCCGGACCGGGACAGTTCCCGCACGCCTATGCAGTGGACCCCTGACCGGAACGCCGGGTTCTCGGCTGCCGATCCCGGCAAGCTCTATCTGCCGATCGTGCAGTCATTGGTCTACAACTTCGCGCAGACCAACGTCGAATCATCCCTGGCCCAGTCCGGGTCCCTGCTGCACTGGATCCGCAACGTGATCTACGTGCGGAAGGGGCATCCGACCTTCGGTCTGGGTTCCCTGCGGGTGCTCTCGGTCGACCACGAGTCGATCCTGGCCTTCGTGCGGGAGTACGCCGGGTCCGGGTCCAGCTTCGGCGATCAACCGGAGACGCTGCTCTGCGTCTTCAGCTTCGCGCACAATCCGGTGGCGTTCCACATCGACGAACCCGGCCTCGCCGGCACCCGGCTCTACGACGTGTTCGGTGGAGCCGTGTTCCCGTCCTTCGACGAGCAGGGCGGACTCACCCTGACCCTGGGCGCGCAGAGCTTCTACTGGTTGCACTGCGGCCCGAGCACGGCCGGACTCACGGCCGCCGGGCTGAATGCAGCGGGAATGAACGCCGGCGGCATGCAGTCGAACCTCCAGTTCCGCAGGGTCTGACCGGTCCGTTCGAACTCAACACACAAAAACAGGGTGACCGGCCGAAGCCGGTCACCCTGCGGGTGGGATCCGTCGCGCGGATCCGAAAAAGAGGGGGTCGGACTACTTGCCGAAGCCCTTGTAGCGCGAGTTGAACTTCTCCACGCGTCCGGCGGAGTCCATGATGCGCTGCTTGCCCGTGTAGAACGGGTGCGACTCGGAGGAGATTTCGACGTCGATGACGGGGTAGGTGGTGCCGTCTTCCCACTCGATGGTCTTGGAGCTGGAGACCGTCGAACGGGTAAGGAACGTCGCACCCGACGCGAGGTCGCGGAAGACCACGGGAGCGTATGTGGGGTGAATGTCAGACTTCATGGAGACTTCCTTGGTGCGTTTCGGTGGGTGGGTTCTGGCTCGCCGGTTGCGGCAGAAAAGTAGTGCGGTCACGAGGACCAGCTACCGAGTTTAGCAGAATCTTGAGGCCGGAGGTGGCCAGGACCCGCCGTGGCTCAAAGTGCGCGTGCGGTGTAGCGGCCGTCGTTCTCGGTCAGCTCGATGGGCAGACCGAAAGTCTCACTGAGAGTGTCGGAGGTGAGGGCTTCCGCGAGCGGTCCGGCGCTGACGATGTGACCGTCGGACAAGAGCAGCACGTGGGTGAATCCGCGCGGGATCTCCTCGACGTGGTGGGTGACCATGATGATCGCCGGGGAGTCCGGTTCGCTCGCGTAGCCGCTGAGGAGCCTCAGCAGTTCCTCGCGGGCGCCGAGGTCGAGGCTGGCGGCAGGCTCGTCGAGCAGCAGGATCTCGGGGTCGGTCATGATCGACCTGGCGATCTGCACACGCTTCTGCTCGCCGTCGCTCAGGGTGCCGAACTTGCGTGCGGCGAGGTGGTCGAGCTTCCACTCGGCCAGGACCCGCTGGGCGCGGCGTTCGTCGATCTCCTCGTACTCCTCGTTCCATCGCCCGGTCACGGAGTACGCGGCGGTCATCACGACGTTGAGCACGGTCTCGCTTGCCGGAACACGACGGGCCATGGCCGTGGACGCGAAGCCGATCCGCGGCCGCAGTTCGAACAGGTCGCTGGAGCCGATCGGTTCTTCGAGGACCTCCGCGGTTCCCGTGGAGGGGTGCAGCAGGGCCGCGGCGATCTGCAGGGTGGTGGTCTTCCCGGCCCCGTTGGGTCCGAGAATGACCCAGCGCTGTTCGCTGTCTACGCTCCAATCCACTGAGTCGAGGATGGTTGTGCCACCCCGGACGACGGAAACCCCGGTGAAGTGAAGAACGTTGACCATGACCCCATGTTATCGGGCGCCGCCTGGGCCTCGGGTCACGCTAGAGCAGTCCGGCGTAAATCTCCCGCGTGCTGGCGGCGATCTGACCCCAGCTGAACATCTCCTCGGCCCTGACCCGGCCGGCGCGGCCCATCTGGGCCGCCAACGCCGGATCGGCGAGCACCTCGGTCAGGGTCCGTGCCAGGTCGGCGACGAAGACCTCGGGGTCGGTGGGCGTTCCCGTGCCGTCGGTCAGCTGGTCGATGGGCACCAGGCGGCCGGTGACGCCGTCGGCGACGACCTCGGGGATGCCGCCGGTCGCCGTGCCGACCACGGGCAGACCGCAGGCCATGGCTTCGAGGTTGACGATGCCGAGGGGTTCGTACACCGACGGGCAGACGAAGACCGTGCCGGCCGTGAGAACGGCGGACAGCTCCGGCTGCGGAAGCAACCTGTCGATCCAGACCACACCAGAACGTTCCTTCTGCAACGCCTCGACCAGGTCGGTCACCTCGGCGAGGATGCCGGGCGTGTCCGGGGCGCCGGCACAGAGCACGAGCTGCACCTCAGGCGGCAGGAGCGCGGCGGCCCGCAGCAGGTAGGGCAGCCCCTTCTGCCTGGTGATCCGCCCGACGAAGACCACGGAGGGACGGTCGGGGTCGATTCCCAGGGCGCGCACAGTGTCGCGGTCGTCCACGGGCTTCCACCGGTCGAGGTCGATGCCGTTGTAGACCACATGAACGCGGGACTCGTCCAGGGCCGGGTAGCTGCGCAGGATGTCGGCGCGCATGCCGCCGCTGACGGCGATGACGGCATCCGCGGCTTCGAAGGCGGTCTTCTCGATCCAGCTCGACACGCGGTAGCCGCCGCCGAGCTGTTCGGCCTTCCACGGCCGCAACGGCTCCAGGCTGTGCGCCGTGACCACGTGGGGCACCCCGTGCAGCAGCTTGGCGATGTGCCCGGCGCCGTTGGCGTACCAGGTGTGCGAGTGCACCACATCCGCGCCCTGCACATCCTGAGCCATCTGCAGGTCCACGCCGAGCGTGGTGAGGGTCGCGTTGGCCTCGGCCAGTTCGGCGGGGACGCCGTAGGCGAAGGTGTCCGGCTCCGTGCGCGGCGAGCCGAAGCAGCGCACCGTCACATCGATGTCGGTGCGGAGGGCCTTGACGAGTTCGGCGACGTGAACACCGGCCCCTCCGTAGATTTCGGGCGGGTATTCCTTGGTGAGCAGATCGACGCGCATGCAGTAAAGCTAGCGCATGCACCAAACCCAGCACAGGCTGAACCGGGACACGCCCCCAGCGGCTGGTCCGAACCCCCCGTTGGCCCTACTCTGAAGTTATGAAGGCCAAGAAGATCTTTGGAATCGTTCTCGCAGGCGGCGAGGGAAAGCGGCTGATGCCGTTGACCGAAGACCGCGCCAAGCCGGCGGTACCGTTTGGAGGGCATTACCGTCTGATCGACTTCGCATTGTCGAATTTGATCAACTCAGGGGTGACGCAGGTCGTCGTCCTCACCCAGTACAAGTCACACAGTCTCGACCGGCACGTGTCGCAGACCTGGCATGTCTCCCAGGGCCTGTTCAACTCGTACATCGCGTCCGTGCCCGCACAGCAGCGGCTCGGCAAGCGCTGGTTCAGCGGCTCAGCCGACGCCATCCTGCAGAGCCTCAACCTCATCCACGACGAAAAGCCCGACATCGTTGTCGTGGTCGGCGCAGACCACGTCTACCGGATGGACTTCGATCAGATGATCGAGGCGCACATCGCGTCCGGTGCAGAGGCCACCGTCGCCGCCATTCGCCAGCCCATCGGCCTGGCCGACCAGTTCGGTGTCATCGAAGTGGATGCCGCCACCCCCGACCGGATCAAGGCATTCCTGGAGAAGCCCAAGGACGCCGTGGGGCTCGCCGACGCACCGCATGAGGTTTTCGCGTCGATGGGTAACTACGTCTTCAACACCGACGCCCTGATCGAGGCCGTGCGCCGGGACGGCGAACGGACCGACTCCAGCCACGACATGGGCGGCGACATCGTTCCCGACTTCGTCAACCGCGGCGAAGCCGGCGTCTACGACCTGCAGCGCAACGACGTGCCGGGCTCCACCGACCGCGACCGGTACTACTGGCGCGACGTGGGAACCATCGACTCGTTCTTCGAGGCGCACCAGGACCTGATCAGCGCCCTGCCGGTGTTCAACCTGTACAACCAGAGCTGGCCGATCTTCAGCCAGCAGCTGAACTCTCCGCCCGCCAAGTTCGTGCGCGACGCCAAGGGCTCGCTCGGAACCGTGATCGACTCGGTCGTGTCACTGGGTTGCGTCATCTCCGGAGCGCACCTCGAGCGAAGCGTCGTCGGGCCCTGGGCGGTCATCGACTCCGGTGCTCACGTGGTGGACTCGATCGTGTTCGACCGGGTGCAGATCCGGCCCGGTGCCGTCGTGCACCGCGCCATCCTCGACAAGGACGTCATCGTCGCAGAGGGCGCCGCCGTCGGCGTCGACCGCGATCGGGACCTGGCTCGCGGATTCAGCGTGACCGAATCCGGGATCACCGTCGTCGGGAAGGGTGTGCACGTTCACCCGTGATCTCCGCAGCCCGATTCCTCGTTGTCCTTGATGCCGATTCGACACTTATCGAGAACGAGGTCATCGAACTTCTCGCTGACGCGGCCGGTTCCCTCGCCCAGGTGGCGGAGGTGACCGACCGCGCCATGCGCGGTGAACTCGACTTCGCCGAGAGCCTGCGCGAACGGGTGGCGACCCTCGCCGGCCTGTCGACGGATGTCTTCGCCGAGGTGGGCGCGCGCATCCGGCCCACCGACGGTGTGCACGAACTCATCGAGGGCGTGCACGCCGCGGGCGGCCGCGTGGGGGTGGTCTCCGGCGGGTTCCACGAACTCCTCGACCCGCTCGCCGAGACGCTCGGTCTGGATCACTGGCGGGCCAACCGGCTCGAAACCAGCGCAGGCCGCCTCACCGGCGGCCTGGTCGGGCCGATCATCGACGCGTCGGCCAAGGCCGCCGCGCTCACCGAATGGGCGGAGCTGAACGGCATCGAGCTCTGCAGCACCGTCGCCATCGGCGACGGGGCCAACGACCTGACCATGATGCGGGTCGCCGGACTCGGTGTGGCGTTCAACGCCAAGCCCATCGTGCGCCGGTCCGCCGATCTCGTGATCGATCGGCAGGACCTCAGCCAGGTCCTGCCGCTCCTCGGCCTCCGCGGCTGACCTGCCCGCCCGGCGGGTGCGGTTATAACCCCACGGGCTGGGCGCGTACCGGCCAGGGCTGGCGCTCTAGTGGCCCATGCCCAGTCCGCCGTCGACGGGGATCACGGCACCGGAGATGTAGGCCGCGTCATCTCCGGCGATCCACGTGACCACCCTGGCCACCTCGGCAGGAGCCGCGAAGCGTCCGGCCGGGATGTTGCGCTTGTATTCGGCCTGCTGGGCCTCAGGCAATGCCGCGGTCATGTCGGTCTCGATGAAACCGGGCGCAACGACGTTGGCCGTGATGCCCCGAGCGCCGAGCTCACGGGTGACCGAACGCGCCAGCCCGACCAGTCCGCTCTTGGAGGACGAGTAATTCACCTGGCCGGCGGATCCGTACAGCCCGACCACGCTGGAGATCAGGACGATGCGACCGAACCTGGCCTTGAGCATCCCCCTGGACGCACGCTTGACCACGCGGAAGGCTCCGCTGAGGTTGGTGTCGATCACCGAGGTGAAGTCGTCCTCCGACATGCGCATCAGCAGGGTGTCCTTGGTGATGCCGGCGTTGGCGACGACGACCTCGACGGGGCCGTATGCCGCCTCGATCTCGGTGAATGCGGCGTCGATGGAGGCGTAGTCGGTGACATCGGCGCGCACGGTCAGGCTCCCGGCCGGGCCCTCACCGGAGCGGGCTGTGATGGCCACCCTGTGCCCCTGGGCGATGAATTCCTCGGCGATGGCGTAGCCGATGCCGCGGTTGCCTCCGGTTACCAGAACTGTTCGAGCGGTCGCCATGGCGCGGGTCCTTTCAGTGGGAACGCCCGCTTCACGCGCGGGCACAGATCCATTCAGCTTAGAGCGTCCCGAGATGGGCACCGCGAAGCGGACAGGAGACGTAGGCTTGATTCACGACATGGACCGGCATACTGACCGTCATCACAGGGTGAAGCGATGGGCACGATGAAACAGCAATCGATCACGACTCTTCCTCCGTCCCCGGAGGACGAGCGTCGACGCCGCATGATCCGGTACACGGTCACCATGGGCATCCGCATGGTCTGTATCGTGCTGATGCTGTTCGCGCAGGGGTGGTGGCTGCTGGTCTGTGCCCTCGGCGCGATCCTGTTGCCGTACTTCGCCGTCATCGCCGCCAATGTGCACGGCGACCAGCGCCCAGGAGCGGTGCTGCGACCTGGTGCGGTGGCGGTCCTCCCCCGACCCGGCCAGGAGGAACGCCCCGGAGGCACGGACACCGGCCGCGCGACCCATCATTCCCACAACGGAGACCCACTGTGATCGGATTCGGCAACGCCCCAGAGACGAGCTGCTCGAGGGCGGGCTGCCGTGAGCGCGCTGGCTGGCGACTGGACTGGCGCAATCCGCGCATCCACGCCGAAGACCGCACGAAAACCTGGTTGGCCTGTGACGAGCACGTCGACTTCCTCCGCGACTTCCTCGCCACCCGCGACTTCCCGCTCACGGTCAGCGCCGTGCCACCGGCCGAATCGCCCGCGACCGAAACGGCGCCGGCATGACCGGTTGGGGCTTCCTGTTGTCTCGGCAGTGGGCGGGATACCTGGCCCTCACCATTGTCTTCGCCGTCGTCTGCTCCGGCCTGGGTACCTGGCAGCTCGCCCGTCGGGCCGAAGCCCAGACCGAGATCAGCCGGGTGGATGCGAACTTCGACGCCGAGGCGGTTCCGGTCACTGACGCCCTCCCAGAGCTCGACTCCTTCTCCGAAGACCAGAAATGGCTGCCCGTCGAGCTGACCGGTACCTATCTGCTCGACGACGAGCTCCTGGTCCGCAACCGGGCATACAACATCAACCCGGGATTCGAGGTCCTCACTCCGCTGCTGCTCACGAACGGGGATGTGTTCATCGTCAACCGCGGCTGGGTTCCCACCGGTGAAGGGCAGAACGCCCCGGACGCGGTGCCGGCAGCGCCGACGGGTGAAGTCACCGTCGTGGCCAGACTCAAGCAGGGCGAACCCGTCCTCGCCGGCCGCAGCGCGAGCGGGGACCAGGTGGCCACCATCCACCTGCCCGACATCGCCGAAAGGCTCGGCAGGGACACATACACCGGAGCCTATGGCCTGATGAAGTCGGAGGACCCCGCGGTGGCCGAGCGACCCATGCCGGTCCTCCGGCCGGTGCGGGACGAGGGCCCACACCTGTCCTACGCCTTCCAGTGGTTCGTCTTCGCCCTGATGGCCTTCGTCGGCCTGGGCTGGGCGGCCCGGCAGGAGTATCGCACCGTCAACGCCGCAGTGCCAGAGGAGCAGGAGCGCGCCGCCGAGCGGGCCAGGCGGCACGCCACCAAGCCGCGCAGCGACTCCGAGATCGAGGATGAGCTGATCGACCAGCATTCCTGACCGGGTACGGAACCCCAGACACGCACAGACCCGCCGTTCCCCGAGGGGGCCGGCGGGTCTGTGCGTGTCTGCGGATCCTCACGGCGGTCAGGCCAGAGGGGTCAGGCCTGAGTGATCAGGCCAGAGTGATCAGGTCGAGGTAGTCCTTGTTCCAGTGGTCCTCGGTGCCGTCCGGCATGATGAGCACCCGTTCCGGGTTGAGCGCCTCCACGGCCCCCTCATCGTGGCTGACCAGAACCACGGCGCCAGTGAAGTGCGCCAGGGCGTCCAGGATCTCTTCGCGGCTGGCCGGGTCGAGGTTGTTGGTGGGCTCGTCGAGGAGCAGCACGTTGGCTCCGGAGACCACGATCATCGCCAGGGCGAGGCGGGTCTTTTCACCGCCGGAGAGGACCCCGGCCGGTTTGTGCGAGTCGTCACCGGTGAACAGGAACGAGCCGAGAACCCGACGGGCCTCCATCTCGGTGATGTTCGGTGACGAGGAAATCATGTTCTGCAGCACACTGCGCTTCACATCGATGGTCTCGTGCTCCTGGGCGAAATACCCGATCCGCAGGCCGTGGCCCGGCACGATTTCGCCGGTGTCCGGCTTGTCGACGCCGGCCAGCATCCGCAGCAGGGTTGTCTTGCCAGCACCGTTGAGTCCGAGGATGACGACCTTGGAGCCACGGTCGATGGCGAGGTCCACGGCGGCGAAGATCTCCAACGAGCCGTAGCTCTTGGACAGGTCGCTGGCCATCAGCGGGGTGCGACCGCACGGGGCGGGCTCAGGGAAGCGCAGCTTGGCGACCCTGTCGACGGCACGAACGGCGTCCAGGCCGGACAGGAGCTTCTCCGCGCGGGCGACCATCTGGTGAGCGGCGGCGGCCTTGCTGGCCTTGGCGCCGAACTTGGCGGCCTGCAGCTGCAGGGTCGACGCCTTCTTCTCGGCGTTGGCGCGTTCCTTCTTGCGGCGGTCCGCGTCTGCGACCCGCTGCCGCTGGTAGTTCTTCCAGTTCATGTTGTAGATGTCGATGACCATGCGGTTGGCGTCGAGGTAGAACACCCGGTTGACGGTGTCGCCGACCAGTTCGATGTCGTGGCTGATGATGATGCACCCGCCGCGGTAGTTCTTCACGAACTCGCGAAGCCAGACGACGGAGTCGGCGTCGAGGTGGTTGGTGGGCTCGTCGAGGATCATGGTCTCGGCGGCGGAGAAGAGGATGCGGGCCAGCTCGATCCGGCGACGCTGACCACCGGAGAGGGTGCGCAGTGGCTGGTCGAGGATGCGGTCTGGCAGGTTCAGGTTGCTGGCGATCGATGCCGCCTCGGCTTCCGCCGCGTACCCGCCGAGCGCGTTGAATTCGTCGGTGAGGGTGCCGTAGCGCTTCATCGCCTTTTCGCTGGTCTTGCTGTCTGGCGAGCCCATGTCGATTCCTGCCTGGGTCAGACCCAGCGAGATGGTGCCGAGACCGCGGGCATCCAGGATGCGGGTACGGGCCAGCATGTCCGGGTCACCGGAGCGGGGGTCCTGCGGCAGGTAGCCGATCTCGCCGGAGCTCTCGATCTTGCCCTTGGTTGGCAGGGTCTCCCTGGCCAGGGTCTTCGTCAGCGTGGTCTTGCCCGCGCCGTTCCGGCCGACCAGGCCGATCTTGTCGCCGGCGGATACGCGGAAGTTGACGTCCTCCATGAGCACGCGCGCCCCAACTCGGATTTCGAGATCTTGCACACTGAGCACAGCAATAGTCCATTCAGAGGAGTCGTGGGAGGGCGGCCAAACACGGCCAATCCACCAGTATATTTGTTCGCGCGCGGTTTCGGTGCCGATGTCCCCTAATGGGCCGCGCCGACGGGGGTCACCTGGCCGGAAAGCGTCCGCTCGGGAGCACGCCGGGCAGGGCGGAACGAAGCCAGGCCGTGTAGGTCTCCCTGGACCAGCCGAGGCCGGAGACCAGGGTGTGGAAGACCTGCGGATGGCCGAGGGCCCAGATCGATGTGGCCGCCTCATGGTCGCTCAGTCCTGGGCGGAGACCCAGTTGAGTGCGCAGGGCGCCGACGGCATCGGCGTAGGCGTGCAAACTGCGGGCGGCCATGGTGACCTCGAGTTCACGAATCTCCGGGTCGGTTCCGGCTGCTTCGTTCACCACCCGGTGCAGTGGAGCCGCCCGCTCGTTCTCTGCGGCGATCCAGGTCGCCAGTGCGGCGATCGCCACGGCCGGGGTGGTCGAGTGTGCGATGCCGCTGGAGAGATCCGCGACACCGCCGCCGGTGGACCGTGCCGCGGTGTTGGCCGCCGCGAGCACGGCAGCGAGAACATCGACCTTGGAGCCGACCGTGTTGTAGATGGTCTGGACGGCGACGCCGCCACGCTCGGCGATCGCGGCGATCGACGTGCCCGCGTAGCCGTGCTCTCGCATCAGTTCCGCCGCCGCCTCGACGATGTCGCCGCGGGTGCCCGCCGTCTGGGCGTCTCGCCGGAGCTGGCTGCGGGTGCGGGTGGTTTCCATCTTCGTAGAATACCACTCCACTATCTGGCATGGCCTTCCACAGTGACGATTGGGCCGGCCGGAGCTCGGGATTCCGGCAGTGCCGGGGTTAACGAGAACCGCGCCGGTGACGGATGCGGTGGCATCCGTTCCGGCGCGGGACAGGTGGTGCGGTTGGCTCTGGGTCAGATCGCGAAGCCGAGGGCGCGCATCATGTCGCGCCCGTCATCGGTGATCTTCTCCGGACCCCACGGCGGCATCCAGACCCAGTTGATGCGGAACTGGTCGACGACGCCGTCCAGGGCCTCTGCGGTCTGTTCTTCGAGCACGTCGGTGAGGGGGCATCCGGCCGACGTGAGAGTCATGTGAATGATCAGCGCGTCGTTCTCGTCGTCCCAGCCCAGGTCGTAGATCAGCCCGAGGTCGACGACGTTGATGCCGAGCTCGGGGTCCATGACGTCTTTGAGGGCCTCTTCGATCTCATCGAAGCGCGCAGGAGTGAGTGTCGAAACCATGGTTCTAGCTTACGGGCGTCTCGGCGAGGAAGCGATCGTAACCTTCGTCTTCCAGACGGTCGGCGAGCTCGGGTCCACCCTGCTCGGCGATACGGCCGTCGACGAAGACGTGCACGAAGTCCGGCTTGATGTAGCGCAGAATGCGGGTGTAGTGCGTGATCAGGAGCAGGCCGAGGCCGGTGTTCTCCTTGGCGCGGTTGACGCCCTCCGACACGATCTTCAGCGCGTCGACGTCGAGGCCGGAGTCGGTCTCGTCGAGCACGGCGAACTTCGGCTTGAGCAGTTCGAGCTGCAGGATCTCGTTGCGCTTCTTCTCGCCACCGGAGAAGCCCTCGTTGACGTTGCGCTCGGCGAAGCTCTTGTCCATCCGGAGGCGGGTCATCGACTCGCGAACATCCTTGATCCAGTGGCGGATCGCGGGCGCTTCACCGTCGATGGCGGTCTTGGCGGTGCGGAGGAAGTTGGTGACGGTGACGCCGGGGATCTCGACCGGGTACTGCATGGCCAGGAAGAGGCCGGCACGAGCTCGTTCGTCCACCGTCATGGTGAGCACCTCTGCACCGTCGAGCAGGATGGAGCCGCTGTCGACGTGGTACTTCGGGTGGCCGGCGATCGTGTACGCCAGGGTGGACTTGCCGGAGCCGTTCGGCCCCATGATCGCGTGGATCTCACCCTCGTTGATGGTGAGGTCGACGCCGCGCAGGATTTGCTTGGTGCCCTGGTCGGTCTCGACGCTGACGTGCAGGTCTTTGATCTCAAGAACAGACATTTTTTCGGTATCTCTTTCGTTGTCCGCGGGTTGCGGGCTTCAGTGTGTGGGGCCGGGTGCGCTGGTGTGCGCCCGGCGTGCGCGTCAAACGGCGATCGTGACCAGAGGATCGATGAACACGTCGCCGTCGATCAGGTCGACCTGGTAGACGGGAACCGGCTCGTAGGCCGGCAGCGTCAGGGGGCGGCCGGTCGTGAGCGAGAACTTCGAGCCGTGCGCCCAGCATTCCAGCGTGTCGCCCTCGACGAAGCCCTCGGACAGCGAAATGTCGCCGTGCGTGCAGGTGTCGCCGATAGCGAAGACGGCGCCGTGGGCATCACGGACGACGGCGATGTTCACTCCATCGATCTCAACCTTGATGGCCTCGTTGGGTTCGAGGTCGTCGAGGGCACAAATCTTCGTTGACGCCATGTTCAGTTGCTTTCTGTTCCGCGGAGCTCGTCTTCGATGGCGCCCTGAAGGCGCGTTTCGAGCGGTTCCGATCCAATGTGCTGCACAATCTCGCTGAGGAAGCCGCGAACGACCAGACGGCGGGCCTCGACCTCACCGATTCCTCTGGACTGCAGGTAGAACAGCTGCTCGTCGTCGAACCGACCGGTGGCGCTTGCGTGTCCGGCGCCCAGGATGTCACCGGTTTCGATTTCCAGGTTCGGAATGGAGTCGGCCCTGGTGCCCTCGGTGAGCACGAGGTTGCGGTTCTGCTCGTAGCTGTCGGTACCGGGTGCGGTGTTGCCGATCAGTACGTCGCCGATCCACACGGTGCGTGCGCCGGCGCCCTGCAAGGCACCCTTGTAGTTGACCCTGCTGCGGCTGTTCGGTGCGTCGTGGTTGACGTAGACCTGCTGCTCGAGGTGCTGACCGGCGTCGGCGAAGTACAGTCCGAAAAGCTCGGTGTCGCTCCCCTGCCCGGCCAGGTGCACCGACGGGTTGACCCGCACGATGCCGCCGCCGAGGGAGACGACGACGTGCTTGAGACGGGCGTCCCGACCGATCGTGGCGAAGTGGTTGGCCAGCTGCACGGCATCGGCGTTCCACTCCTGCACGGTGACGACGGTGAGGTTCGCGGATTCGCCGACGATGATCTCGACGTTCTCCGAGATCCGGGCGTCGCCGGTGTTCTGCAGGATCACCACGGCCTGGCTGAACGGCCGGGCCTCGATCACGGTATGGGCGGCGCGGGGCGCCGTGCCGAGCGCGGACCTGGTGACCGTGATCTCCTTGGCTTCCTCACCGGTGACGGTGATGGCCAGGGCCCGGTCGAAGGCGTTCCAGGCGTTCGCGGCCGCACGTTCCTCCGGCGCGCCGGCGGTGCCGATGCGCGCGTCGGTGCGATCGACCCAGGCGACGTCGACGTCAGCGTGGCCGGTGGAGTCGATCTCGTAGACCGATCCGTCCAGTACGCCGGCGGTGAGGTCGGTGAATCGCGCGACCGGGGAGAGCTTCCAGACCGCTTCCCTGCCGGTGACGGCGGGGAAGTCGGCCACATCAAAGCTCTTGAAGCGTGCGGACCTGGTTTGAACGGGGACAAAGCCGAACCGGCCGTCCGAGTGCTCCTTGATACCGTGCTGCTGCGCGGTGGGCAAGGCTTCGGACGACGGGCGGGCTGTGGATGAAGTTGAAGTCGAGGCGGCGGACATTTAGCCGACGGATCCTTCCATGCCCATTTCAATGAGCTTGTTGAGTTCGAGGGCGTACTCCATCGGGAGCTCCCTGGCGATGGGTTCGATGAAGCCGCGCACGATCATGGCCATGGCCTCGTCTTCGGGCATGCCGCGGCTCATGAGGTAGAACAGCTGTTCTTCGCTGACCCGCGAGACCGTGGCCTCGTGGCCGAGCTGCACGTCGTCGACGCGGATGTCGATGGCCGGGTAGGTGTCTGAACGGGACTGGGTATCAACCAGCAGCGCATCGCACCGCACGGTGTTGGCGGAGTGGTGCGCCGTGGCATCCACTCGCACCTCACCACGGTAGCCGGCTCGGCCACCGCCGCGGGCGATCGACTTGGAGACGATCGAGGACTGCGTGTACGGCGCCATGTGGATCATCTTGGCGCCGGCGTCCTGGTGCTGACCGGGGCCGGCGAAGGCGACGGACAGCGTTTCACCCTTGGCGTGCTCGCCCATCAGGTAGATGGACGGGTACTTCATGGTGACCTTGGAACCGATGTTGCCGTCGATCCACTCCATGGTGGCGCCCTCGGCGGCCGTGGCGCGCTTGGTGACCAGGTTGTAGACGTTGTTCGACCAGTTCTGGATGGTCGTGTAGCGAACGCGGGCGTTCTTCTTCACGATGATCTCGACCACGGCGGAGTGCAACGAGTCCGACTTGTAGATCGGGGCGGTGCAGCCCTCGATGTAGTGGACGTAGCTGCCCTCGTCGGCGATGATCAGGGTGCGCTCGAACTGGCCCATGTTCTCGGTGTTGATGCGGAAGTAGGCCTGCAACGGGATCTCCACGTGCACGCCGGGCGGCACATAGACGAACGAACCGCCGGACCAGACGGAGGTGTTCAGGGCGGCGAACTTGTTGTCGCCGGACGGGATCACGCTGCCGAAGTACTCCTCGAAGAACTCCGGGTGCTCCTTGAGCGCCGTGTCGGTGTCCATGAAGATGACGCCCTGGGCTTCGAGCTCTTCGTTGATCTGGTGGTAGACCACTTCGGACTCGTACTGCGCGGCGACACCGGAGACCAGGCGCTGACGTTCGGCTTCGGGGATGCCGAGCTTCTCGTAGGTGTTCTTGATGTCGTCCGGCAGGTCTTCCCAGGTCTGGGCCTGCTTCTCCGTGGAGCGCACGAAGTACTTGATGTTGTCGAAATCGATCTCGGAGAGATCGGCGCCCCAGGTGGGCATGGGCTTGCGCTCGAACAGGGCGAGCGCCTTCAGGCGCCGCTCCAGCATCCAGGCCGGTTCCTTTTTCAGGTTCGAGATGTCAGTGACAACCTCGGGCGAGATACCGCGGCGGGCGGATGCGCCGGCGGCGTCGGAGTCGGACCAGCCGAATTCGTACACCCCCAGCCCTTCGAGCTCGGGTCGGTCCAGCAGAACGTCAGACATCTTTACCTCTTCTCCTACCCACATCAACCCGGATATCAGTCCGGTCATTCCCGCGGGCCGTGCAGACCGACCGACTGGTCGAACGTGCAGCGCCCCGCAGGCGTGAGTTGTGTGGATGGCTACGTTGCGTACCTAAGATGAACAAGGGCCGGTCGCGCCGCGATGTGAAATTCATCCGTCGCGCACGCTGGGCCCGTGAAACACCTAATTCTACAGGCTTGTCATGTTATTAGTAGTGCGACCCGGCGTATTCACATACGTGCGCACAAGCAGGGAGCAGAACCGTGAACCGCATCATCGAGTGGTTGCCCACCAGCGTGGGCCGTCGCCTCATCGTTCTCGGCTGGGTCTACCTCGCCGCGCAGATCTTCCTGGTCGGCACCGGCGGCCTGGTCCGCCTGACCAGTTCGGGTTTGGGGTGCCCGACCTGGCCCAAGTGCACGGACGACTCCCTGATCAACACGCCGGAGATGGGCATCCACGGGGTGATCGAATTCGGTAACCGCCTGCTCGGCGTGCTGCTCGGCCTCCTCGCCATCGCCGCGTTCGTGGCGGTCCTGCGGATGCGCCGCAGCCGGCCCGACCTGTTCCGCCTCACCCTGTTCGCGGGCCTGGGGATTCCCGCCCAGGCCGTGATCGGCGGCATCAGCGTGCTGACCCAGCTGAACCCGTATGTGGTCGGGATCCACTTCGTCATCTCGGTGGTCCTCGTCGGCCTGTGCACCGCGTTCCTCTACCGGTTGTACACCGGCCCAGGTCCGCGGGAACGGGTCGTGCCGGGGTGGTTCCTCGGCGTGACCCACCTCACCAGCTTCGCCGTGGCCGTCACCATCCTCGTCGGCATCCTCACCACCGGGTCTGGGCCGCACGCGGGTGACGCGGATGCGCCGCGTAACGGCCTCGACTCCGAATTCCTGCAGCACGTGCACAGCTGGCCGGCCTACCTGACGGTGGCGCTGACCCTGGCACTCGTGGTCGGCGCCGTGACGCTGCGCCTGCCGCTGCGACGCTGGGTACTGCTGCTCCTCGCCGTCGAGCTGGTGCAGACCGCTGTCGGGCTCATCCAGTCCAACCTCGGCCTGCCGCCCATCCTCGTGGGTGTGCACATGGTTCTCGCCTGCGTGCTCGCCGCGGCGATGACCGCCGTGATCCTGAACCTCAAGCAGCCCGTGCCGGTTGCCGTCACTCCCCCGGCCCAGCGCACCCCGGCAGCTACCGCCGCCCGCTGACCCGGGCCGAGAGGTGGTCCCAGGCTCCCGGTGAGCCTCCCGCGAGAGCGGTGAAACGGTCACCTCAGCACGCCCGACGCAGCCACACCCCGCTCTCGCGGACGGTGGAGCGGCCCGCCGGAGCGCGCAGCCGGGCTAGAAGGGCAGCAGCGGGTCGACGCCCACGGCGACGAAGACGAGGGTGAGATACCCGATCGAACCGTGGAACACCCGCATCGGCGACACGTTCTCGTGGCGGATCGTCAGGTTGTAGAGGCGGTGGGTCTCGTAGATGAACCAGGCGCCCGATGCCGCCGCCACAACGGTGTAGAGCACGCCCATGTCCGCGATCGGGATGAGCAGCAGCGAGCAGGCTACGGTGGCCCAGGCGTAGAGGATGACCTGGAGGCCCACCTGGGCTCGGCCGCGCACGACGGCCAGCATGGGCACGCCGGCGGCCTGATAGTCGTCGCGATACTTCATCGACAACGGCCAGTAGTGCGGCGGAGTCCAGAGGAAGATGATGAGGAAGAGCACGAACGGCGGCCAGGACAGGTCACCGGTCACGGCGGCCCAACCGATCAGCACCGGCATGCAGCCTGCGACTCCGCCCCAGACGATGTTCTGCGCGGTGCGGCGCTTGAGGATCATCGTGTAGAAGACCACGTAGAGCAGGATCGCGCCCAGCGACAGCGCCGCTGCGACCCAGTTGGTGAAGATCCAGAGCCAGGCGATCGACACGGCGCCGAGAACCCAGGCGAAGACCAGGGCCTGACGGTCGGTCAGTTCGCCGGTCACCAGCGGGCGACCCTGGGTACGGTTCATCAACCGGTCGATGTCGCGGTCCAGGTAACAGTTGAACGCCCCGGCCGAGCCCGCACTGAACGCTCCGCCGATGAGGGTGGCCAGGACCAGCCACAGGTCGGGGATGCCGCCGGTGGCGAGGATCATCGTCGGCGCTGTAACAACGAGTAACAGTTCGACGACCCGCGGCTTGGTCAGCGACAGATAGGCCAGGAATGTTCGTCTGGCCCGGGCGTACCGGTCGTGTGCGCCCGGTTCGCGGGCCTCCGCAGTAGTGTCGATTGCTTCTCGTGCGCTTCGCATATTGCCTTGATTCTAGATCATTCCGGCACCTCTCACTCCCGGCCCGACTGTGCGAGTGCGGCGCAATCTTCACGAAACAACGTCGCCAAGCCGGGGTCCGTATACTGGAATTGCTCGCCAATCTAAGGTGCATGCATCCGTGAGCCACCTGATACGGGCCTCCTCCTGCGCACCTCGATGCCGATAACGACGTCGGCGGGCAATTACTCTCCAGCGGCGCGGGATAAGCGTGCCGCCTTTGACGGATTCAGAAGGGTCAGTTCACGTGGCAGCATTGCAGTGGGATTCCATCGACAACAAAGCGGTCGACACCGCTCGCATCCTGGCGGCAGACGCCGTGGAAAAGGTCGGGAACGGCCACCCGGGTACCGCCATGAGCCTCGCTCCGGCCGCCTACCTGCTGTTCCAGAAGGTCATGCGACGCGATCCCGCTGACAACGAGTGGATCGGCCGTGACCGGTTCATCCTCTCGGTCGGCCACAGCTCCCTCACCCAGTACGTACAGCTCTACCTCGGCGGCTACGGCCTCGAACTGGACGACCTCAAGGCGCTGCGCACTTGGGGCTCCAAGACCCCCGGCCACCCCGAGTACGGCCACACCGACGGTGTCGAGATCACCACGGGTCCCCTCGGCCAGGGCCTCGCCTCCGCCGTCGGCTTCGCGTACGCCTCCCGCTTCGAGCGCGGTCTGTTCGACCCGGAGGCCGAAACCGGCACCAGCGTCTTCGACCAGTTCGTCTACGTCATCGCCGGTGACGGCGACCTCCAGGAGGGCATCACCTCCGAGGCGTCCTCGCTGGCCGGCCATCAGCAGCTCGGCAACCTGATCGCGATCTACGACTCCAACCAGATCTCGATCGAGGACGACACCAACATCGCCTTCACCGAGGATGTCGCGGCCCGCTACGACGCCTACAACTGGCACGTGCAGACCGTCGACTGGAAGAAGACCGGTGAGTACGTCGAGGACGTCGCCGCGCTCAACGACGCGATCGAGGCGGCCAAGGCCGTCACCGACAAGCCGTCGCTGATCATCCTCAAGACCATCATCGGGTGGCCGAGCCCCAAGAAGCAGAACACCGGAAAGATCCACGGTTCCGCCCTCGGCGCAGAGGAACTCGCCGGCGTGAAGGAAATCCTCGGCTTCGACCCCGAGAAGACGTTCGAGGTCTCCGACGAGGTCATCGCTCACACCCGCCAGGCCCTGGACCGTGGCGCCGAGCAGCACGCGGAGTGGAACGTGCGCTTCGACGCCTGGGCCGCGGCCAACCCCGAGCGCAAGATCCTGCTCGACCGGATCCTCTCCGGCGACCTGCCCGACGGCGTCGACGAGGCCCTGCCGGTCTTCCCCGCCGGCACCGAGGTCTCCACCCGGGCCTCCTCCGGCAAGGTCCTCACCGCCCTCGGCGGCGTCATCCCGGAACTGTGGGGTGGCTCAGCCGACCTGGCCGAGTCGAACAACACCACCATCGGCGGGGCCGCCTCGTTCATCCCGAGCGAGCACTCCACCGGGGAATGGACCGGAAACTCGTACGGCCGCGTCCTGCACTTCGGTATCCGTGAGCACGCCATGGCCGCGATCCTCAACGGCATCGTCCTGCACGGCAACACCCGCCCCTTCGGCGGCACGTTCCTGATCTTCAGCGACTACATGCGCCCCGCCGTGCGTCTGGCCGCGTTGATGAAGGCCCCGTCGATCTTCGTCTGGACCCACGACTCCGTCGCGCTCGGTGAAGACGGTCCCACCCACCAGCCGATCGAACAGCTCGCCACCCTGCGCGCCATTCCCGGACTCGACGTGGTGCGCCCCGGCGACGCCAACGAGGTCTCCTGGGCCTGGAAGACCATCCTCGAACGCCGCAACGGCCCGGCCGGTATCGTCCTGACCCGTCAGAACATCCCGGTGTTCGAGCGTGGCGACGGCGACGCCTCCGGTGAGACCTTCGCGTCGGCGAAGAACGTCGCCAAGGGCGCCTACGTCCTGGCCGAGGCCCCGGGCGGCACGCCCGATGTGATCCTCATCGCCACCGGCTCCGAGGTTCAGCTGGCCGTCAACGCCCGCGAGGCGCTCAAGGCGGACGGCGTGAACGCTCGCGTCGTCTCCGTGCCGAGCCTGGAGTGGTTCGAGGAGCAGCCGGCGGAGTACCGCGAGTCGGTTCTGCCCAAGGCGATCACCGCCCGGGTATCGGTTGAGGCCGGAATCGCGTTGACCTGGACCAAGTACGTCGGCGACCGCGGCCGCAGCGTGTCGATCGAGCACTTCGGTGCGTCGGCCGACTACAAGACCCTGTTCCGCGAATTCGGTATCACCACCGAAGCCGTCGTCGCCGCCGCCAAAGAATCCCTCGCCGCGCTCTGAGCGCGACACCCCGAAGAGCAGCACTCAAGGAGATATGACTTTCATGACTGAAAACACCCCCACCGCCGCACTCTCCGCCGCCGGCGTCAGCATCTGGCTCGACGACCTGTCGCGTGAGCGCATCCAGTCCGGCGGACTGCAGAAGCTCATCGCAGAGAAGAACGTCGTCGGCATCACCACCAACCCGACGATCTTCGCCGCAGCGCTGGCCAAGGGCGAGGCATACGACGCCCAGGTGGCCACCTTGGCCGCGGCCGGCACCAACGTCACCGACGCCGTCTTCGAGATCACCACCGACGACGTCGCGGCTGCCTGCGACATCTTCCGCCCGATCTACGACGCCACCAACGGCTTCGACGGCCGGGTGTCGATCGAGGTCGAGCCCGCCGCCGCCCACGACGCCGAGAAGACCCTCGCCGAAGCGCAGCAGCTGTGGAAGAAGGTCAACCGTCCCAACGCGATGATCAAGATCCCCGCGACCATCGAGGGCCTCGAAGCGATCACGGAGACCATCGCACTCGGCATCAGCGTCAACGTCACCCTGATCTTCAGCCTGGAACGCTACCGCGCGGTCATCAACGCCTACCTCAGCGGTCTCGAGAAGGCCAAGGCTGCCGGTATCGACCTGTCCACGATCCACTCGGTCGCCTCGTTCTTCGTGTCGCGGGTCGACACTGAAATCGACAAGCGCCTCGCCGCGGTCGGCACCGATGAGGCACTCGCCCTGCAGAGCAAGGCCGGCGTCGCCAACGCACAGCTCGCCTACCAGGTCTTCGAGCAGTCCTTCGCGTCCGAGCGCGCCGCCGGGCTCCTGGCCGCGGGTGCCAACAAGCAGCGCCCGCTCTGGGCATCCACCGGCGTGAAGTCGGCCGACCTGCCCGACACCCTCTACGTGACCGAACTGGTCGCCCCCGAGGTTGTCAACACGATGCCGGAGAAGACCCTCGAGGCCACATTCGACCACGGTGTCATCGTCGCCGGCGCCGTCACCAGCGCGTACGACGAGGCCAACGCCGTGCTCGACGCGATCGCCGCGCAGGGTGTCTCCTACGACGACGTCACCCGTCTGCTCGAGGAAGAGGGCGTCTCGAAGTTCATCATCTCCTGGAACGAACTGCTGGACACCGTCACGGCGGCGCTCGAAGCGGCCAAGTGAGTTTTCACATCTCGGTGAGCGGAGCGGCCGCTACGGCCGCCCGCGCCGCGGTGCCGGCTCTCGTGACCGAGCTTGTCGCCTCCGGTATCACGTCACTGGACCCCGCACTGTGGGGCCCGGAGGCTGAAGCCGAGGCCGGCAAGCGACTCGGGTGGACCGAGTCCGTCGTCACGTCGCGCCCGCTCGTCGCCGAGATCCTCGCCCTGCGCGAGGAACTGACCGCCCGGGGTGTCACCCAGATCACCCTGGCGGGCATGGGCGGATCGTCGCTCGCGCCCGAGGTCATCACCCGCACCAGCGGTGTGCCCCTGACCGTGCTCGACGCGACCGACCCCGGCCAGGTGCTCTCCGCACTCACCGACCGGTTGGAGAGCACGGCCCTGGTGGTGTCGTCCAAGTCCGGCGGCACCGTCGAGACCGACAGTCAGCTCCGGGTTTTCGAACGGGCGTTCCGCGACATCGGTATCGACCCCGCTGAGCGCATCATCGTCGTCACCGACCCCGGCTCCCCGCTGGAAGCGTCGGCGGCCGAAGCCGGCTACCGGGTCTTCACCGCCGACCCCACCGTCGGCGGCCGGTTCTCGGCGCTCACCGCATTCGGGCTGGTGCCGTCCGGCCTGGCCGGCGTTGACATCGGCCAGCTCCTCGACGAGGCCGACGCGGTCTCGCTGGCGTTGGCGGTCGACTCAGCGGATAACCCCGGGCTGATCCTGGGCGCCGCGATCGCGGCGACCAGTCCGCGCCGGGACAAGCTGGCAATCGTCGCAGACGGCACCCACATCAGTGGTTTCGCCGACTGGGCCGAACAACTCATCGCCGAATCCACGGGCAAAAGCGGGACCGGCATCCTGCCCGTCGTGCTCGACCCTGCTGCACCGGAGCTCGCCGCGATGCTGCCCGACGTTCAGGTCGTGCGGGTCGTTGCGGATGCCGGCGGCGAGGTGTTCGTCGATCACGACGGTGCTGATGAGATCCGCGTCAGTGGAACCCTCGGTGCCCAGTTCCTGGTGTGGGAGTACGCCACCGTCATCGCCGGCCGGCTGCTCGGGATCAACCCGTTCGACCAGCCCGACGTCGAGTCAGCCAAGATCGCGACCCGCGGCCTGTTGGAGTCCCGCCCGGAACCCGAACCGGCCGCGTTCATCTCCGACGGCATCGAGGTGCGTGGCACGCCGCACGTCATCGGTGCCGCCAGCGACCTGGCCAGCGCCGTGGACGCGCTGCTGGAGGAGCTCGGGCCCGACGGGTACGTTGCCGTGCAGGCCTACGCCGACCGGCTTGCGGTCCCGCAGTTGTCGGAGCTGCGCGGTCTCATCGCGACGCTGGCCAAGCGTCCGGTCACCTTCGGGTGGGGGCCCAGGTTCCTGCACTCGACCGGCCAGTTCCACAAGGGTGGCACGCCGACAGGCGTGTTCCTGCAGATCCTCAGCACTCCCGCCGAAGACCTGGCGATCCCCGGCCGTCCATTCACGTTCGGTGAGCTCATCCAGGCCCAGGCCAACGGTGACGCCAGCGTTCTCGCCGAAGCCGGTCGCCCGGTCCTCACCCTCACCCTGACCGACCCGGCTGCGAACCTCGACACCCTGTTCGCCGCAGTCCGATAAGTCAAGCCTTCTGCGTCGTTTCGCTTTCACCCTCTAAGGAGTTGCATGTCCCCGGTGGAAATCACCCCGGAGTTCAATCCGTTACGTTCCCCCTCCGACTATCGCCTCAATCGGATTGCGGGGCCGTCTAGCCTCGTCATCTTCGGCGTGACCGGAGACCTGTCGCGGAAGAAACTCATGCCCGCCGTCTACGACCTCGCCAACCGGGGCCTGTTACCGCCCGGGTTCGCCCTGGTCGGGTTCGCCCGCAGAGACTGGGACAACCAGGACTTCATGCAGGTGGTGCACGACTCCGTCAAGGAGTACGCGCGCACCGAGTTCCACGAGGATGTGTGGGCCCAGCTCGCCGAAGGCATCCGGTTCGTACCGGGCACGTTCGACGACGACGCCGCCTTCGAACTCCTCAAGGAGACCATTGAGGAGCTCGACCGGGAGCGGGGCACCATGGGCAACCATGCGTTCTACCTGTCGATCCCGCCGAAGGCGTTCCCCCAGGTGACCGAGCAGTTGCGCCGGTCCGGCCTGGCCGAGCAGAAGGACGGCCAGTGGCGACGCGTCGTCATCGAGAAGCCGTTCGGCAGCGATCTCAAAACCGCTCGTGAGTTGAACGACGTCGTCGAGTCCGTCTTCCCGGCCGATTCGGTGTTCCGTATCGACCACTACCTGGGTAAGGAGACGGTGCAGAACATCCTCGCGCTGCGCTTCGCGAACCAGCTCTACGAACCGATCTGGAACGCGAACTACGTCGACCACGTGCAGATCACCATGGCCGAGGACATCGGCGTGGGCGGGCGGGCCGGTTACTACGACGGCATCGGTGCCGCACGCGACGTCATCCAGAACCACCTGCTTCAGTTGTTGGCGCTCACCGCGATGGAGGAACCCATTTCCTTCGACGCGGCGGACCTGCGCACGGAGAAGGAAAAGGTCCTGGCGTCGGTACGGCTCCCCGACGACCTGGCAACGGGCACGGCGCGCGGGCAGTACGCCGGCGGCTGGCAGGGCGGCGAGAAGATCCTCGGCTTCCTCGAGGAAGACGGCATGAACCCGGAGTCTCTCACGGAGACGTACGCGGCACTGCGCCTGGAAATCGACACCCGACGCTGGTCCGGTGTGCCGTTCTACCTGCGAGCAGGCAAGCGCCTGGGCCGCCGGGTGACCGAGATCGCCGTGGTTTTCAAGCGGGCACCGCAGTACCTCTTCGAGAAGAGCCAGACGGCCGCGCTCGGTGAGAACGCCCTGGTCATCAGGGTGCAGCCCGACGAGGGTGTCACCATCCGGTTCGGCTCCAAGGTGCCGGGCGTCGGCATGCAGGTGCGGGACGTGACCATGGACTTCGGGTACGGCCACGCCTTCACCGAGGCCAGCCCGGAAGCGTACGAGCGTTTGATCTTGGACGTTCTGCTCGGAGACCCGCCGCTCTTCCCGCGCCATGAAGAGGTTGAACTCTCCTGGAAGATTCTCGACCCGATCGAGGAGTTCTGGACCACCCAGGGCCAGCCGGAACAGTACCGACCCGGAACCTGGGGGCCCGCATCAGCCGACGAACTGCTGTCACGAGACGGCCGGAACTGGAGACGACCATGATCGTCGATCTGCCCAACACCACCACAGCCAAGATTTCCAAGGCCCTCGTGCGCATCAGGGAGGAGGGCGGCGCCGTCGCCCTCGGCCGGGTGCTCACTCTCATCATCGCCGCGGAACTCGGCCAGGAGGAGGAGGCCATCGGGGCCGCGAACGATGCCTCCCGTGAACACCCGATGCGAGTCATCGTGCTGTCCACCCAGGCCGACGCGGCCGATTGTGAACCGCGTGTCGACGCGGAGATCCGGGTGGGCGGCGACGCCGGAGCGAGCGAGGTCATCGTGCTCCGCGCCTACGGTGACGCCGCGAGCGACCCCGAGAGCCTGGTCACGGGCCTGTTGCTGCCGGATGCTCCCGTCGTCGCCTGGTGGCCGGGTGAAGCCCCTGCGGTGCCGGCCGAGTCTCCGCTCGGCCGGATCGCGTACCGGCGGATCACCGACGCGTCCGCGCAGGCCGACCCGCAGGCCGCCCTCACGCAGATCTGCAGTTCGTACCGCCCCGGCGACACCGACTTCGCCTGGACCCGGCTCACTCTGTGGCGTGCCCAGCTCGCGGCCGTCCTGGACCAGCCGCCGTACGAGAGCATCACCGCGGTGTCCGTCACCGGTGCGCTCGACTCCCCCTCGACGACCCTGCTGGCCGCATGGCTGCAGTTGGCGCTGCAGGTCCCCGTGCATTACGAACTGACCTCTGGCGCGAACGCGAACGGCATCCACGGCGTGCATCTCACCCGGTCCTCCGGCGTCATCTCCCTCGAACGCGAGGTTCCCGGCATCGCCACGCTCACCCAATCGGGTCAGCCGGTGCAAGACCTCACCCTCAAGCGCCGCAGCCTGCGGGATTGCCTCAGCGACGAACTCCGTCGCCTCGATCCCGACGAGCTGTACGGCCAGGTCATCACCCAGGGACTCCCCCAACTGGAGGGTCCCGCCACACCCACTGGAGAGCACTCATGACTCACGACAGGCGCGTTCTCGTCCACGATGACAAGGCGGCCCTGGTCGCCTCCGTCGCGGAACGGTTCATCACCAAGATCACCGAAATCCTGCACGAGCAGGGCCACGCGCACGTCATCCTGACCGGCGGAAGCGTCGGCACCGGGGTGCTGGAGGCGATCAACGCCTCCCCGGAGCGCGACACCGTGAACTGGTCCAAGATCGATGTGTGGTGGGGCGACGAACGGTGGGTCCCGCGCGGACACGCCGACCGCAATGAGGTGCAGGCCAGGGCGGCCTTGCTCGATCACATCGACATTCCTGCCGCCAATGTGCACGCCTTCCCGGCGTCTGACGAGGGCCTGAAGCTCGATGTCGCCGCCGAACGGTACGCTGCCGAGTTGCAGACCTTGGCCGGCCCAGACGCACTGGTGCCGCAGTTCGACATCACCTTCCTCGGCGTTGGTCCGGATGGCCACATCGCGTCGCTGTTCCCGCACATGCAGGGAATCCGGGAGAACGACCTCAGCGTCATTCCCGTGCTGAATTCGCCCAAGCCGCCGTCTGAACGGCTCAGCCTCACCCGCTGGGTGATCAACTCCTCCGAGCGCATCTGGCTGGTCGTCTCCGGGCCGGACAAGGCCTCTGCCCTCGGCCTGGCCCTGGCCGGCGCCAGCCGCGATGAGGTCCCGGTCGCCGGCATCCGTGGCCGCCACTACACCGACTTCTTCGTCGACGGTGAGGCGGCCGCCGAGGTGCCGGAGAACCTGATCGCCCAGCCCAACTAGGCGTCGTTCAGACACACAAAAAGCGCATCGGTTCCTCGGAACCGATGCGCTTTTGTGGTGCTGCTAGTTGGTGGCGCTGAGCTTGCCGCGGCGAACCCGCAGCTGAAGCAGGGCCTCTTCGAGGAGGGACTCTGCCTCTTCCTCGGTGCGACGCTCCTTCACGTAAGCAAGGTGCGTCTTGTACGGCTCGAGCTTGACCACCGACGGCGGATTCTCCTTGTCGCGGCCGGCAGGCAGCCCCGACGACGGGCAGTCGATCGTGTCGGGAATTTCTTCATCCGGCAGGTTCGCCGCGAAGTACCTGACGGTCTCGTTTCCGAGGGCGTCCCAGTAGGACACCCGGATCCGATCGGCGTGAAAACCGCGGTCCTGCTCGCCCATGGGGCCCGCTCCGACTCGCGAGCCGCGAATTGCGCTTCCACCAGATGCCATTGTGTTCCTCCGCTAAAACTGTTCGGCTTGTTCGGGATGTTCCGCTCAGGTCCGGTCCCGCCGTGGGAGACCGGATGCGACGGGGTCGCGAGCTATGGTGCGTGATGCAGTACCGGGTTCACCAGCCGCGGGGTACGGGGCTGCCGAGCCGGCGTCGCGTCAGGCTCCGGTATCGAATTTGGTGATCAGGCCCAGCACGATGATGCAGGAAATCCACAGTACGGCCAGGATGATCGTGATGCGGTTGAGGTTACGTTCGGCGACGCCTGAGGCGCCGAGGTTCGAGGTGACTCCGCCGCCGAACATGTCGGACAGCCCACCACCGCGACCCTTGTGTAACAGAATGAGCATGGTGAGCAGGAGGCTCGTAATACCGAGCAGGACCTGCAACACAACCTGGAGAATCTCCACGCGAAACCTTTCACAAAACGATGGACGCTAGAGCTCCACCAAGACCAGTGGCAATTATAGCCTGACGGCAGACGAAACCCGCCGTGCCCCCCGCAGGGGGCACAGCGGGCGATCGCTACAGTCCGACGTGCTTCTGGAAGCGGATGATGCTGGAGAACTCCGCAATGTCCAGGCTGGCACCACCGACGAGAGCGCCATCGACGTTGGGCTCCTTCATGAAGCCGCCGATGTTCACGCCCTTGACCGAACCGCCATACAGGATGCGGGTCTTGTCGGCGACATCCTGGCCGAGAACCTCTGCCAGGGTCAGGCGCAGCTGGGCCGCGACCTGTTCGGCCTGTTCGGGCGTGGCGGCCTTGCCGGAGCCGATGGCCCAGACCGGCTCGTACGCCACGACGATGTCCGCGGCGGCGTCCACTCCGGCCAGTGCGGCCTTCAGCTGAGCGACCGGCACGGCACTCGGGCCGTGCAGTTCCAGGTCCGCGGCGGTCTCGCCGACACAGATGATCGGAACCAGGTTGTGACCCAGAGCGGCCGTCACCTTGGCGGCGACGACCTCATCGGTCTCGTTGTGCAGGGTGCGACGCTCGGAGTGACCGATCAACACGTACTGGCATTCGAGCGCGGCCAGGAAGGCGGCCGAGATCTCGCCGGTGTATGCGCCGGACTCCTGGGTGGAGACGTCCTGTCCGCCGTAGGCGAGGGGCAGCTTGTCGGCTGCCACCAGAGTCTGCACGCTGCGCAGGTCGGTGAAGGGCGGGAAGACGGCGACCTCTGTGGTGCTGAAGTCGTGGTCTGCGTCCTTGAGGCTCCAAGCCAGCTTCTGCACGAAGGCGATGGCCTGGAGGTGGTCCAGGTTCATCTTCCAGTTTCCTGCGATCAGGGGGACACGCGTGTTTACTGCCATCCGAGGACCTCCAGTCCTGGCAGTCGCTTGCCCTCGAGGAACTCGAGGCTGGCGCCACCGCCGGTAGAAATATGACCGAACTGGTCATCGTTGAAACCGAGGATGCGCACGGCGGCGGCGGAGTCTCCCCCGCCGACCACGCTCAGCCCGTTGACCTCGGTGAGTGCTGCGGCAACCGTGCGGGTGCCGTCGGCGAACGGTGCCAGTTCAAAAACGCCCATCGGGCCGTTCCAGAAGACCGTCTTCGAGTCGCGGATGATCGTGGCGAAGGCCGCGGCCGTGTCCGGTCCGATGTCCAGGCCGAGTCCTGAGGCCCCGAACGGGGTCTCCTCGATCTGGTCAGCCGGTGTGGTGACGTATTCGGCGTCGGCACCGAACTTCGAGGCGACGACCACGTCGGTCGGCAACACGATTTTCACGCCGAGACGTTCGGCCTCGGTGAGGTATCCGCGCACGGTCTCGATCTGGTCGGCCTCGAGCAGGCTGGCGCCGACCTTGTGGCCCTGGGCCGCGAGGAAGGTGAACAGCATGCCGCCACCGATCAGAAGCGAGTTCACCCGCGGGAGCAGGTGTCCGATGACGCCGAGCTTGTCCGACACCTTGGAGCCGCCGAGGATCACCGTGTACGGCGCCTCCGGCTTCTCGGTCAGGCGGTCCAGCACGTCGAGTTCTGCTGCGATCAGCAGGCCGGCCGCGCTGGGCAGGATCTGGGCCAGGTCGAAGACGCTGGCCTGCTTGCGGTGCACAACACCGAAACCGTCGGAGACCAGGGCATCGCCCAGGGCGGACAGTTCCGTGGCGAAGGCCACGCGTTCGGCCTCGACCTTGCTGGTCTCGCCGGCGTTGAAACGCAGGTTCTCCAGCACGACGATGTCGCCATCGGTGAGGGCGGCGACGGCAGCCTGGGCGGCCTCGCCGACGGTGTCGGCGGCGAAGGCCACCGGAGTGCCGATCAGCTCGGCCAGGCGGGCCGCTACCGGCGCCAGGCTGTACTTGGGGTTGACCTGGCCGTCAGGACGCCCGAGGTGAGAAACGATCACCAGACGGGCGCCCTGTTCGACCAGAGCCTTGAGGGTGGGCAGGGACGCCCGCACGCGGCCATCGTCGGTGATCTGACCGTCCTTCAACGGAACGTTCAGATCACACCGAACGATGACGCGCTTGCCGCGGAGCGATCCCAGCGATTCGATAGTGCGAAGCGTCACTGCGTATCCCCTAGTTAGAGACGCTCGGCGACGAACTCGGTGAGGTCAACCATGCGGTTGGAGTAGCCCCACTCGTTGTCGTACCAGGAGGACAGCTTGACCTGGTCGCCCAGGACGCGCAGCAGGCCGGCGTCGAAGATCGAGGAGTGCGGGTCGGTCACGATGTCGCTGGAGACGATCTCGTCTTCGGTGTACATCAGGATGCCCTTGAGGGGGCCCTCTGCTGCAGCCTTGTACGCGGCCTTGATGGCTTCGACGGTGACCGGCTTCTCGGCGACGACGGTCAGGTCGGTGATGGAACCGGTGGGAACGGGTACGCGCAGTGCGAAGCCGTCAAGCTTGCCGGCGAGCTCCGGGAGGACGATGCCCAGGGCCTTGGCGGCACCGGTGGACGTCGGGATGATGTTGACAGCGGCGGCGCGGGCGCGACGCAGGTCGCTGTGCGGGCCGTCCTGCAGGTTCTGGTCTGCCGTGTACGCGTGGATGGTGGTCATCAGGCCGCTCTTGATGCCGAAGTTGTCGTTGAAGACCTTGGCCAGCGGTGCGAGGCAGTTGGTGGTGCAGGAGGCGTTCGAGATGATGTCGAACTTGGCGGAGTCGTAGGTCTCCTCGTTGACGCCCATCACGATGGTCGCAACGTCGCCGGTGGCGGGAGCGGAGACGATGACCTTCTTGGCACCGGCAACGATGTGCTTACGCGCATCGTCGGCCTTGGTGAAGCGGCCGGTCGACTCGATCACGATGTCAACGCCCAGGGCGCCCCAGGGAAGGTTGGCCGGGTCGCGCTCGGCGAGAACCTTAATCGGCTTGCCGTTGACGAGGATGGAGTCACCCTCGACGGAGACGGTGGCGTCCAGACGGCCCGTGATGGAGTCGTATTTGAGGAGGTGCGCCAGGGTCTTGGTGTCGGTGAGGTCGTTGACGGCGACGATTTCGATGTCGCTGCCCTGGGCCAGTGCGGCGCGCAGGTAGTTGCGGCCAATGCGGCCAAATCCGTTAATGCCGATCTTTACAGACAAAATAGCTCCTGTTATTGATGACGCGTGTGGCGCCGGGTGGTGGGAAGGAAAAGAACTGAGGACGAAGGGACTAGGAGAGCAGCAGCAGACCGCTGGTCTTGTCGCGGGCGGCCGTGAAGCGCGCCTGGACGTTCTCCCAATCGACGATGTTCCAGAAGGCCGTGACGTAGTCGGCGCGCACGTTCTGGTAGTCGAGGTAGTAGGCGTGCTCCCAGACGTCGAGCATCAGGATGGGCACGGTGCCGGCAGCGAAGTTCGCCTGCTGGTCGAAGAACTGCTGGATGATCAGGCGCTGCCCGATGGAGTCCCAGGCCAGAACAGACCAGCCAGAGCCCTGCACGCCCATGGCGGTGGCCGCGAAGTGGGCCTGGAACTTGTCGAAGGAGCCGAAGAAGTCGTCGATGGCGCTGGCCAGTTCACCGACCGGCTTGTCGCCGCCGTTCGGGGACATGTTGGTCCAGAAGATCGAGTGGTTGACGTGGCCGCCGAGGTTGAAAGCCAGGTCCTTTTCGAGTTTGTTGACGTACACCAGGCTGCCGGAATCCCGGGCCTCGGCCAGCTGGGCGAGCGCGGTGTTCGCTCCGGTCACATACGCCTGGTGGTGCTTGCTGTGGTGGAGTTCCATGATGGTGCCGCTGATGCTCGGCGCGAGCGCCGAGTAGTCGTAAGCCAATTCAGGCAGGGTGTATTCGGCCATAGCTTGTATCTCCTCATTTATGTGGCAGCGGCAGGATTTCTCTGCCCATCTGCACTGTAAGTGACCATTTCAGTCTACTCAGGTGACGGGGGGACGTTGGTCCCCTGAGCCGCTCGGCGCCTGGGCGGCGCGGGCGCCTCAGACGTCGTCGAGGTCGGCAGGCAGGTTGGCGTCCGTGCCGGGGATGCCCAGGTCGACGGCCTTCTTGTCGGCCATCGCCAGCAGGCGGCGGATGCGTCCGGCGACGGCATCCTTTGTCATGGGCGGGTCGGCGTGGTGGCCGAGTTCATCGAGGCTGGAGTCGCGGAAGGAGAGTCTGAGCTCGCCCGCGTAGCGGAGGTGCTGGGGAATGTCATCGCCGAGGATCTCCATGGCCCGGTCGACCCTGGCGCACGCGGCCACGGCCGCCTGCGCGGAGCGGCGCAGGTTGGCGTCGTCGAAGTTGACCAGGCGGTTGGCGGTGGCCCTGACCTCGCGACGCTGCCGCAGCGCCTCCCAGTTCAACACCGTCTCTGCCGCACCCATCTGCACGAGCATGGCGCCGATGGCGTCACCGTCGCGGATGACCACCCGGTGAACGCCGCGGACCTCACGGGCCTTCGCGACGATTCCGAGACGGCCCGCGGCGCCGACGATGGCCATCGCTGCCTCGTTGCCGGGGCAGACGACCTCGAGTGCGGCAGAGCGGCCGGGGTCGGT
Source organism: Cryobacterium inferilacus (assembly GCF_019599185.1). Classification (GTDB taxonomy): domain Bacteria; phylum Actinomycetota; class Actinomycetes; order Actinomycetales; family Microbacteriaceae; genus Cryobacterium; species Cryobacterium inferilacus. The sequence goes on from NZ_JAIEUL010000001.1 coordinate 54,324, forward strand.
GAGGGTGCCGGTGGCGAGGAACGCGCCGCGCCAGACGGCCGCGATCTCGTCTTTGGAGCCCGTGGTCAGCCGGTTGGGCAGGCCGCGAATCGGGCGGCGCCTGGCGTCGAGCAGACCGGTCTGCCTGGCGAGGGTTTCGCCGCCGTCCAGGACCCGCACCAGGTAGTGGTTGGTGCGGCGCAGCCCGGAGGCCGTGATCACGGTCACGTCGCTGCGCACGCCGTACAGTTCGGCGAGGTCTTTGCGTACCCGCCGGGCCAGGAGCGGCGTATCCAGCTCCGACTCGATGGCAATCCGGCCGGAGATCATGTGGAGGCCACCGGAGAAACGCAGGATCGTCGCCAGTTCGGCCGCGCGGACCGTGGTCTTGGAGACCTCGACGCGAGCTAGTTCATCTTTGACGTCGATGGTGAGTGCCAATCGTCATATCCATTCTGTTGTTCACGGTCTGGCGTCTTCGTGACGCAGACCTGTCGTCATTCTCGTCCGAGGTCGCGGTGTTTGAGACTCACCGCAACGCCGGGAAATTCTTGGAGCAGTCTGGCCAGTTCCCTGGCCATGGCCACGGAGCGGTGCTTGCCGCCCGTGCAGCCGATGGCGATGGTGGCATGGCGCTTGTTCTCGCGCTGGTAGCCGGCCAGCACCGGTCCGACGGCGGCCGCGTAGGCGTCGATGAACTCCCGTGCGCCTTCCTGACCGAGGACGTAGTCGCTGACCTCCGGGTCGAGGCCGGTGTGGGGCCGAAGGTCGGGGATCCAGAACGGATTCGGCAGGAACCTGGCATCGGCGACCATGTCGACGTCGGTGGGCAGACCGTACTTGAAGCCGAAGCTCATCACGGTGAGGTGCAGTCCGGCGGCGTTCTCCGCGGCGAAGCGTTCCGTGATGGTGGTGGCCAGTTGGTGGATGTTGAGATCGGAGGTGTCGATGACGATGTCGCAGGATTCGCGGACCACGGCCAGTCGGGTACGTTCGGCGGAGATGCCGTCCAGGATCGTGCCTTCACCCTGCAGCGGGTGCGGCCGCCGGACGGCCTCGAACCGGCGGACGAGCACGTCGTCGCGGGCTTCGAGGAAGATCACCCGCACCTGGGTGCCGGTGCGCAGGGCCTGAACGAGTTCCTGGAAGTCGCCGAAGAAGTCCCGGCCACGGATGTCGACGACGGCCGCGATCTTCGGCAGGCTGGTTCCGGCCCGGCCGACCAGTTCGACCAAGGGGCGGAGCATCTGCGGGGGCAGGTTGTCCACAACGTACCAGCCGAGGTCCTCCAGGGCATTCGCCACTGTCGATCGCCCGGCGCCGGACATGCCCGTGACGATGAGCATCTCCTGCTTCTCGGTCTCGGTGCTCATGCTGGATTATGCCTTCGGTCGAAACGAGTGAATGTCCAGCTTATCGACCGGGGGAACGGTTCAGGCGCGCAGGTGCCGGTGAATGCCCTCGGCGAGGGCCGGTCCGATGCCCCTGATCTCGGCGATCGAGTCCACCGAGGCCTCCCGCAACCGAGTCACCGAGCCGAAGTGCTGCAGCAACACCTTGATCCGGGCGGGGCCAAGACCGGGGATTTCGCCGAGAATCGTGTTGATGTCCCGTTTGCGTCTGGCCCGCTGGTGGGTGATGGCGAAACGGTGCGCCTCGTCACGGATGCGTTGGATGAGGAAGAGGGCGTCGCTGTTGCGCGGCAGGATCACCGGGTAGTCCGAATCCGGCAGCCAGATCTCTTCGAGCCGCTTCGCGATGCCGCACAGGGTGATGCCCTCGACTCCGGACTCGCGGAGCGCCCTGGCCGCGGCGGCGACCTGGGGCTGGCCACCGTCGACGATGAGCAGGTTGGGCTGGTAGCGGAACTTCTTCCGCTTCGCCGCCACCTCGGTGCTGTCCGCGGTATCGATCGGGACGTCTGGGCCCGCTTCGACGGTGACAGCGTCGAGGTCGGGTGCAGCTGCGGCCGGCGCTTCGGTCACGCTGATCACCCCGCCCGTCGGCAGCGCCTCCGGGGTGGCGTCGTCCGGGCGGAGGTAGGCCAGCCGCCGGGTGAGCACCCGGTAGAGCGAGTCGGTGTCGTCGGTGGACTCCGGCACGCCGAACCGGCGGTATTCGTCCTTGCGCGGCAGGCCGTCCTCGAACACGACCATCGACGCGACGATGTTCGTGCCGCCGAGGTGGGACACGTCGTAGCATTCCATCCGCAGCGGCGCGGAGTCCATCCCCAACGCCTCCTGCAGGTCCTCGAGGGCCTTGGACCTGGCCACGAAGTCGGAGCTGCGTCTGGTCTTGTAGAGCATCAACGCCTGCTTGGCGTTCTGGGTCGCCGTGGTCAGCAGGGCGGCCTTCTCGCCGCGCTGCGCGGCGACGAGTCGCACCTTGCGCTTCGCGATCTCGCCCAGCCAGCCCTCGAGGGCGTCCGCGTCGTCTGGCAGTTCTGGCAGCACGATCTCCCGCGGCGGCACGGCATCGCCGGTGTACGCGGTCTGCATGATCGAGTCGACCAGTTCACTCATGCTGAGGTCGAGTTCCTTGTCGACGACCCAACCGCGCACACCCCGGATGCGCCCGCCGCGCACGATGAACAGCTGGACCGCCGCGGCGAGTTCGTCCTGCTCGATCCCGAACAGGTCGATGTCAACGTTGTCGCGCAGCACCACGGCGCTCTTCTCCAGCACCGAATTGAGCGCCTTCACCTGGTCGCGGCGCCTGGCGGCGGTCTCGTAGTCCTGGCTGAGGGCGGCTTCCTTCATCTCGGCGGTGAGGCTGTTGATGAGTTTGCGGTCCTGGCTGCCCATGAAGCTGACGAACTCGTTGACGATGGCGCGGTGTTCTTCGATGCCGACGGTGCCGGAGCACGGTCCGAAACAGCGGCCGATCTGGCCCGCGAAACAGGGTTTGCCCGACTGCATGGCTCGTTTGTAGTTGGCGTTGTTGCAGGTGCGAATGGGAAACGCCTTGAGCATCAGGTCGATGGTCTCGTGCACCGCCCACACCTTCGGGTACGGGCCGAAGTACCTGGCCCCCTTGATGCCGGTGGTGCGGGTCACCAGGGCCCGCGGTGCCTCGTCAGCGAGGGTCACCGCCAGGTACGGGTAGGACTTGTCGTCCTTGAACTGCACGTTGAACGGCGGATCGAACTCGTTGATCCAGGTCCACTCCAGCTGCAGAGCCTCGACCTCGGTGCCCACGGTCGTCCACTCGACGCTCGTCGCGGTGGTCACCATCCGTCTGGTGCGTTCGTGCAGGCTGCTCAGCGGGGCGAAGTAGTTGCTCAGCCGGGCACGGAGGTTCTTGGCCTTGCCTACGTACAGCACCCGGCCGGAGGGGTCCCTGAACCGGTAGACGCCGGGTTCGGTGGGGATCTCCCCCGCCTTCGGGCGGTAGCTCAACGCATCAGACATGTTCTTCCCCTGCCTAACCCGCGGCGAGGACCTCCTTCAGGAACATACCGGTGTGGCTCTTCTTGACGCTGGCAACGTGCTCGGGGGTGCCGGTGGCGAGTACCTTGCCGCCGCCGGAGCCGCCCTCTGGGCCGAGGTCGATGACCCAGTCTGCGGACTTGATCACGTCGAGGTTGTGCTCAATCACGATCACGGTGTTGCCCTTGTCGACGAGGCTGTTCAGCACCAGCAGAAGCTTCCGCACGTCCTCGAAGTGCAGACCGGTTGTCGGTTCGTCGAGAACGTAGACGCTGCGGCCGTTGGACCGGCGCTGCAGCTCGGTGGCGAGCTTGACCCGCTGAGCCTCACCGCCGGAGAGCGTGGTGGCGCTCTGACCCAGGCGCACATAGCCCAGGCCCACCTCGACGAGGGTCTTGAGGAACCGGTGGATCGACGAGATCGGTTCGAAGAACTCGGCCGCCTCGCTGATCGGCATGTCCAGGACCTCGGCGATGTTCTTGCCCTTGTAGTGCACGGTGAGGGTGTCGCGGTTGTACCGCGCTCCCCCGCAGACCTCGCAGGCCACGTACACATCGGGCAGGAAGTTCATCTCGATCTTGATCGTGCCGTCGCCGGAGCAGGCCTCACAACGCCCGCCCTTGACGTTGAAGCTGAACCGGCCGGGCAGGTAGCCGCGGGCCTTGGCTTCCATGGTTTCCGCGAACAGGGTGCGGATCTTGTCGAACACGCCGGTGTAGGTGGCCGGGTTGGACCGCGGGGTGCGCCCGATCGGGGCCTGGTCGACGTGGATGACCTTGTCCAGCTGGTCGAGGCCGGTGACCTTGGTGTGCCGGCCGGGCAGTTTGCGGGCGCCGTTGAGCCGGTTGGCGAGCACCCGGTAGAGCACGTCGTTGACCAGGGAGGACTTGCCGGATCCGCTGACGCCGGTGACGGCGGTGAAGACGCCGAGCGGGAACTTGACGGTGACCTTCTTGAGGTTGTTCGCCTCGGCCCCGACCACGGTGATTTCCCGTTCGGGGTCGAGGGCGCGCCGATCCGTCGGGGTCGCGATCGATTTGCGCCCCGACAGGTAGTCGCTGGTGAGCGAGTCGGTGTTGGTGAGCAGGTCGGCGTAGGACCCGGAGTGCACAACGTGCCCACCGTTGACGCCGGCGCCCGGTCCAATGTCGACCACCCAGTCGGCTGTCTTGATGGTGTCCTCGTCGTGTTCGACGACGATCAGGGTGTTGCCGAGGTCGCGGAGCGCCACCAGCGTCTGGATCAGGCGCCTGTTGTCACGCTGGTGCAGGCCGATGCTGGGCTCGTCGAGCACGTAGAGCACACCCGTCAGCCCTGAACCGATCTGGGTGGCCAGGCGGATGCGCTGCGCCTCACCGCCGGACAGGGTGCCCGCCGCCCTGGCCAGGCTGAGGTAGTTCAGGCCGACCTGGAGCAGGAAGTCCAGGCGCACCTTGATCTCGCGCAGCACCTGGGCGGCGATGGTCTTCTCGCGGTCGGTCAGCTCGAGCTTGTCCATGAACTGGCGCGCATCGGTGAGGCTGAGCCGGCAGATGTCGGCGATGCTCTTCTCGTGTACCAGAACGGCGAGCACCTCGGGCTTCAGCCGGGTGCCGTCGCAGACGGGGCAGTCCACCTCACGCAGGTATTCACCCCAGCGCTGACGCTGGGTGTCGGTCTCCGCCTGCAGGAACTGGCGCTCGATATATGGCACCACGCCCTCGAAGCCGGAGGTGTAGCTCATCTCCCGGCCGTACCGGTTCTTCCACTTGACCTTGACCTCGAAGTTGTCCCCGCGCATGACGGCCGTGCGCACCTCGTCGCTGAGCTTCTTCCACGGTGTGGTGAGCTTGAACTTGAGGTCGCGGGCGAGCCCGTCGAGCAGCTTCTCGTAGTACTGGAAGAGGCCCTTGCCCTGGGTGGTCCAGGGCAGCACGACACCCTCGGCGATGCTGAGGTCGGGGTCGCCGAGCAGCAGGTCTTCATCGACCGACATGCGGGTGCCGAGACCGGAGCACTCCGGGCAGGCGCCGAACGGGGCGTTGAACGAGAAGGTGCGCGGTTCGATCTCGGTCAGCTGCACCGGGTGGTTGTTCGGGCAGGAGAGCTTCTCGGAGTAGCTCTGCCAGGCCTCGTCGCCCTCGAGGTCGACGTAGTTGACCAGCACCAGCCCGTCGGTGAGCTTCAGCGCCGTCTCGAGCGAGTCGGTGAGGCGGCTGAGCAGGTCGGGGCCCGCCACGAGGCGGTCCACGACGACGGAGATGTCGTGCTTGACCTGCTTCTTGAGCGTGGGCGGTTCATTCAGCTGAATCTGGGTGCCATCGACCATGGCGCGGGAGTAGCCGGACGCGGCCAGTTCCTTGAACAGGTCGACGAACTCGCCCTTCTTCTGCGAGACGATCGGGCTGAGAATCTGGTACCGGACCCCGTCCTCCATCTCCATCAGCTGGTCGGCGATCTGCTGCACGGTCTGCGACTGGATGATCTCACCGCAGATGGCGCAGTGCGGCACGCCGATGCGGGCCCAGAGCAGGCGCATGTAGTCGTAGATCTCGGTGATGGTGCCCACCGTGGACCGCGGGTTGCGGTTGGTGGATTTCTGGTCGATCGAGACCGCGGGGCTGAGACCCTCGATGAAGTCGACGTCGGGTCGGTCGACCTGGCCGAGGAACTGCCGTGCGTACGCCGAGAGCGACTCGACGTAACGCCGCTGGCCCTCGGCGAAGATGGTATCGAAGGCGAGCGACGATTTTCCCGACCCGGACAAACCGGTGAACACCACGAGCGAATCGCGTGGGATGTCGAGGTTGACGTTGTGAAGATTGTGGACGCGAGCGCCGCGGACGCTGAGTTGAGAGCCGTGCTCTACCTCTGAAATTGACACCATTCGAGTCTATGCAGTGCCACCGACACTCCCGTGCCACCGACGTGCCCCTGACGGTCGCTGACAGCGAACGCCGGGGGCACGGCGCTAGTTCAGGTGGCCGGCCTTCTCCATCTGCCGCAGTTCCCGCTTGAGCTCGGCGACCTCGTCGCGCAGCCGCCCGGCCAGCTCGAACTTGAGTTCACCGGCGGCCTCGAGCATCTGGGCGTTGAGGTCGGCGATGATCGACTCGAGGTCATTCGCGCCGTTCGCCGCTAGGCCCTTGCGCACCGACGGGGTGGGGCTGCGCCGCCTGGCGTCCCGGCCGGCGAGCAGCTCGGCCGTGTCGGCCTCCTCGCGGGAGAGCGCGTCGGTGATGTCGGCGATGCGCTTGCGCAACGGGGTGGGGTCGATGCCGTGCAGGGTGTTGTACTCCACCTGCTTCTCCCGCCGCCGGTCGGTCTCATCGATGGCCCTGGCCATCGAGTCGGTGATCCGGTCGGCATACATGTGCACCTCACCGGACACGTTACGGGCGGCTCGACCAATGGTCTGGATGAGCGAGGTGGAGGAGCGCAGGAACCCTTCCTTGTCGGCGTCGAGGATGGCCACCAGGGACACCTCGGGCAGGTCGAGGCCCTCCCGGAGCAGGTTGATCCCCACCAGCACGTCGTACAGCCCCTGGCGCAGTTCGGTGAGCAGCTCCACCCGGCGCAGGGTGTCGACGTCGGAGTGCAGATAGCGCACCCGCACGCCGGCTTCGGTGAGGAAGTCGGTGAGCTCTTCCGCCATCTTCTTGGTGAGGGTGGTGACCAGCACCCGCTCGTTGCGCTCCACGCGCAGGCGGATCTGCTCGAGCAGGTCGTCGATCTGACCGGCAGACGGCTTGATGATGATCTGCGGGTCGACCAGACCGGTCGGGCGGATGATCTGCTCGACGATGCCGTCGGCGATTCCCATCTCGTACTTGCCCGGCGTGGCGGACAGGTAGACGGTCTGGCCGACCCTGCCCTTGAACTCGTTCCACTTCAGCGGACGGTTGTCCAGGGCGCTGGGCAGTCGGAAGCCGTGCTCGACCAGGGTGCGCTTGCGGGACGAGTCGCCCTCGAACATGGCGCCGATCTGGGGCACGGTCACGTGCGACTCGTCGATGACGACGAGGAAGTCGTCGGGGAAATAGTCCAGCAGGCAGTGCCCGGGCTCCCCGGCGCTGCGTCCGTCGATGTGCCGGGAGTAGTTCTCGATGCCGGAGCAGAAGCCGATCTGTTCCATCATCTCCAGGTCGAAGTTGGTGCGCATCCGCAGACGCTGGGCTTCGAGCAGTTTGCCCTCGCGTTCGAGCTGGCCGAGGCGCTCGGCGAGTTCTTCCTGGATGGTGACCATCGCCCGTTGCATGACGTCGGTGGAGGCCACGTAGTGCGAGCCGGGGAACACCGAGACGGCGTCGAGCTTCTTCACCACGTCGCCGGTGAGCGGATGCAGGCTGTACAGCGCCTCGATCTCGTCGCCGAACATCTCGATCCGGATGGCGAGTTCCTCGTACATCGGAATGATCTCGATGGTGTCCCCGCGCACCCTGAAGTGCCCGCGGGAGAAGTCGATGTCGTTGCGCTGGTACTGCATGGCCACGAATCGGCGGATCAGGGCGTCCCTGTCGACCTTCTGGCCGACCTGCAGCGCCACCATCGCCTCGAGGTAGCCCTCGGGGGTGCCGAGGCCGTAGATGCACGACACCGTGGAGACGACGATGACGTCCCGGCGACTGAGCAGCGAGTTCGTGGTGGAGTGCCGCAGCCGCTCCACCTCCTCGTTGATCGAGGAGTCCTTCTCGATGAAGGTGTCGGTCTGGGGTACGTACGCTTCAGGCTGGTAGTAGTCGTAGTAGGAGACGAAATACTCGACCGCGTTGTGCGGCATCAGTTCGCGGAACTCATTGACGAGCTGCGCGGCCAGGGTCTTGTTGTGGGCGAGCACCAGGGTGGGCCGCTGGACCTGCTCGATCAGCCAGGCCGTGGTGGCCGATTTACCGGTGCCGGTGGCACCGAGCAGCACGATGTCGGTCTCGCCGGCGTTGATACGGCCGGTGAGCTCGGCGATCGCGGCCGGCTGGTCACCGCTGGGGGTGTACTCGCTCACGACCTCGAAGGGGTGAACGGCGCGGGTGGGTTCCATGCTTCCAGTCTAAGGAGCGCCACCGACACCGGCGTCGGAGTGCGTGCTCCGCAGCCCCCGCAGGCGTTCATCCCAGAGCCGGTCGACCTGGTCGATGGTGTGCTCGAGGGAGCCCATCGAGTCGATCACGACGTCCGCGACCGCGAGCCGGTCCACATCGGCCGCCTGGGCGTTGATCCGGCTGCGGGCGTCCGCCTCGGCCATCCCGCGGAGTTCGATCATGCGCTGCACCCGCGTGTCCGCGTCGGCGTGCACGACAACGATCAGGTCGAACGGGTGCCCCACGGAGGCCTCCACCAGCAGCGGCACGTCGTAGACGATGACCACGTCGGGGTCGGCCCGTTCGGCGTCGGCGATCGCCGCGGTGGAGAGCAGCCGCACGGCGGGGTGGACGACCTTGTTGAGCACGCTGAGGGCCGCCGGGTTGTCGAAGACGATGGCGCCCAGGCGCGCCCGGTTGAGGCTGCCGTCCTCGGCGATGACCTCGGGGCCGAAGATGTCCGCGATGTGCGCCAGAGCATCAGTGCCAGGCGCGACCGCGGCCCTGGCCAGCTGATCGGCATCGATGATCACGGCCCCGTGCTCGGCGAATCTCTTCGCCACGGTGCTCTTTCCCGATGCGATCCCGCCGGTCAACCCAATCAAGTACACCGCCCCATGCTAACGGAGGGGCGTTGGTGAACCGGAACAGGCCGGACCCCGAAGGGTCCGGCCTGTGGGCACCGGCCGAAGCCGGTGCGGGATGGTGCTCGTACTAGTTGGAGCTGCTGAGCTTCTCGCGCAGTGCGGCAAGCGCCTCGTCGTCGGCGAGGGTGCCGGCTCCGGCAGCCTCACTGGTGAACGAGTTGCCCGCTGCGGACGCGACATCGCCGGGGGCGATGATCTCGTCGTTCGCGGATGCGACCTGCTTCTTGTGTGCTTCCCAGCGAGCCTGGGCTGCAGCGTAGTCCTGCTCCCACTTCTCGCGCTGGGTCTCGAAGCCTTCGCGCCACTCGTTGGTCTCCGGGTCGAAGCCCTCGGGGTACTTGTAGTTGCCCTGGTCGTCGTACTCGGTGAGCATTCCGTAGAGTGCCGGGTCGAACTCGGTGCCCTCGGGGTCGACACCGTCGTTGGCCTGCTTGAGGCTCAGCGAGATGCGGCGACGCTCCAGGTCGATGTCGATGACCTTGACGAACACCTCGTCGCCGACCGAGACAACCTGCTCGGCGAGTTCGACGTGCTTGCCGGAGAGCTCGGAGATGTGCACCAGGCCCTCGATGCCCTCTGCGACGCGAACGAACGCGCCGAAGGGGACGAGCTTGGTGACCTTACCCGGTGCAACCTGGCCGATGGCGTGGGTGCGGGCGAAGACCTGCCACGGGTCTTCCTGCGTGGCCTTGAGCGACAGGGAAACGCGCTCGCGGTCCAGGTCGACCTCGAGGATCTCGACGGTGACTTCCTGACCGACCTCGACGACCTCGCTGGCGTGCTCGATGTGCTTCCAGCTGAGCTCGGAGACGTGAACCAGACCGTCAACGCCACCCAGGTCGACGAACGCACCGAAGTTGACGATCGACGAGACAACGCCCTTGCGGACCTGTCCCTTCTGGAGGTTGTTGAGGAAGGTGGTGCGGCTCTCGGACTGAGTCTGCTCGAGCAGTGCACGGCGCGACAGAACGACGTTGTTGCGGTTCTTGTCGAGTTCGAGGATCTTGGCCTCGATCTCCTGGCCCAGGTACGGGGTCAGGTCGCGAACACGGCGCAGCTCGATCAGCGATGCCGGCAGGAAGCCGCGCAGGCCGATGTCGACGATGAGCCCGCCCTTGACGACCTCGATGACCGAACCGGTGACAACGCCATCGGATTCCTTGATCTTCTCGACGTCGCCCCATGCACGCTCGTACTGAGCGCGCTTCTTCGACAGGATCAGACGGCCTTCTTTGTCTTCCTTCTGCAGAACGAGCGCCTCGACCAGGTCGCCGACCTTGACAACCTCGGAGGGGTCAACGTCGTGCTTGATGGAAAGTTCGCGGGAGGGGATGACACCCTCGGTCTTGTAGCCGACGTCGAGGAGAACCTCGTCGCGGTCGATCTTCACAACGGTGCCCTCGATGAGGTCGCCGTCGTTGAAGAATTTCAGAGTCTTTTCGACCGCGGCAAGGAAGTCTTCAGCAGATCCGATGTCGTTGATGGCGACCTGCTTGGGTGCCCGTTCGGTCGTTGCGATTGTCATGTAGTAGTTGCTCCAGGATGGACATATTCGGGCCAGAAGGGAAGGACGTACGATTTATGTTGATGATCCGCGACTGGCAGCGGCTAATTCGTCACAAGCGTGACAGTAAAGCTTAGCTGTTTCCGGGCCTCTCGGGCAACCCGGTATCAGCCTGCAATGCGCTCCTCAGGGTGTCCAGGCCGACCCCGCCGAGGTCGAGGGCGCGGCGGTGGAACTCCTTGATGTTGAACGCCTCTCCCTCCCTGGCCTGGGCCTCGTCCCGCAGCTGCTCCCAGATCCGCTGGCCCACCTTGTAGGACGGGGCCTGGCCCGGCCAGCCGAGGTACCGGTTGACCTCGAACCGGACGAAGCCGTCGTTCATGTTCACGTTCCGGGCGAGGAAGTCGAATGCGTAGTCCGCCGTCCAGGTCTGGGACCCGTCCGGCACGGTCTTCCCGAGGTGCACACCGATGTCGAGCACGACCCGGGCCGCACGCATCCGCTGCCCGTCGAGCATGCCCAGGCGGTCGGCCGGGTCGTCGAGGTAGCCCAGCTGCTCCATCAGCCGTTCGGCGTAGAGCGCCCAGCCTTCGGCGTGACCGGAGGTGCCGGCGAGCTGGCGGCGCCAGGTGTTCAGCTTGGCCCGGTTGTAGACGGCCTGGCCGATCTGCAGGTGGTGCCCGGGAATACCCTCGTGGTACACGGTGGTCAGTTCCCGCCAGGTATCGAACTCGGTCACCCCGACGGGCACCGACCACCACATCCGGCCGGGCCGGGAGAAGTCGTCGGTGGGTCCGGTGTAGTAGATGCCGCCCTCCTGGGTCGGCGCGATCAGGCATTCCAGCCGGCGGATCTCCTCCGGGATGTCGAACTGGGTCTCCCCGAGCTCGGCGACGGCCCTGTCGCTGGTTTCCTGCATCCAGCGCTGCAACGCGTCGGTGCCGTGCAGCTTCCTGGCCGGGTCGCCGTCGAGGAACTCGATGGCCTCCAGCACGGTGGCGCCGGGTTTGATCTGCCGGGCGACACTCTCCTGCTCGTCCACCATGCGGGCGAGCTCCTGGATTCCCCACTCGTAGGTTTCGTCGAGATCGATGGTGGCGCCGAGGAATCGGCGGGAGCTGAGCGCGTACAGCTCGCGGCCGACGGCATCCTGTTCGGTGGCCTGTGGGGCGAGGTCGTCGGCGAGGAACGCGGCGAGGGTGTCGTAGGCCGTCGCAGCGGTGCGCGCGCCCGCGCCGAGGTCGGTGGCCAGCGAGGCCGGCAGCGAACCGTTCTCCAGCCCGGCGTCTGCGACGAAGTGGGCGAAGAAGCCGTCATTGGCTGCGTTGCGTCTGGCCTGGCCGAGCACCTCGAGAACCTGCCGGCGAGCGGGAGTGATGCCGCGTTCGATGCCCAGGCGGAGGGTCTGGATGTAGCCGTCGATGGCGGCGGGGACGGCGGCGAGCCTGGCGGAGATGTCCTGCCAGTCCTCGACGGTGCCGGTGGGCATGAGGTCGAAGACCTCACGGATGGCCTGGGCCGGGGAGGCGATGACGTTGAGGTCGCGCAGCTGCAGCGCCGCGTCGGTGCTCTCCAGGTCCAACGCGAGGGTGCTGCGCAGATCGGTGCGGGTGACCCGGTCGATGTCGTCGACCACGGCGGTGGCATCCAGGTCCCGGATGGTGTCTGTGGCCGCCTGGATGTAGCGGGCGTGCCCCTCCGGCGAGTAGTCCGCGAACCCCGAACCATCGGCCGGCCGGCCGATGTAGGTGCCCACCGTCGGGTCGAGCGCGACCAGGCGGTCAACCCACTGCTCGGCGATCTGGTCGACCGGGGTGGGGGTGCGCTGTTCGTTGCGTGTCATCCCCCGAGCCTAGAACACCGCCCCGCCGGCTGTCAGTGCGCGGCGGCGTCCCAGTTGGCGCCGCGGCCGACCTGCACGTCCAGTGGAACCAGCAGGTCGGCCGCCGTTTCCATCCGGTGGGTGACCACGGCCCGCAGCGCATCCCACTCGCCCGGTGCGACCTCGAAGATCAATTCGTCGTGCACCTGCAGCATCATCCGGCTGGCCAGGTCCTGCTCGCGCAGGTCTGCGGCGATGTTGTTCATGGCGATCTTCATCAGGTCGGCGGCGGAGCCCTGGATCGGGGCGTTCAGCGCGGCCCGCTCGGCGTTGTCGCGCAGCACCCGGTTCGGGCTGTTCAGCTCGGGGAACGGCCGGCGGCGGCCGAAGATGGTGGTGGTGTGGCCGTCTACCTTCGCCTGCTCCACCACCCGGCGCAGGTAGTCGCGCACGGCACCGAACCTGGCGAAGTAGTCGGTGATGAGCTGCTTGGCCTCGCGGGACTCGATGCGCAGCTGCTTGGACAACCCGAACGCGCTGAGCCCGTAGGCCAGGCCGTAGGACATGGCCTTGACCTTGTTGCGCATCTCCCCCGTCACGTCCTCGGGGGCGACCCCGAACACCCGGGCGCCCACGAACCGGTGCAGGTCCTCCCCCGCGTTGAACGCCTCGATCAGGCCGGCGTCTTCGGACAGGTGCGCCATGATGCGCATTTCGATCTGCGAGTAGTCGGCGGTGAGCAGGCACTCGCTGCCGGCCCCGGCGTGGAACGCGGCCCGGATGCGGCGGCCCTCCTGCGTGCGCACGGGGATGTTCTGCAGGTTGGGGTCGTTCGAGGAGATCCGCCCGGTGGCCGTGCCGATCTGCACGTAGGTGGTGTGGATGCGGCCGGTGTCGTCGATCGCCTTGTCGAGGGTTTCCACGATCTGGCGGAGTTTGGTGGCGTCCCTGTGCTTGAGCAGCAGGTCGAGGAACGGGTGCGGGTTGCTGGCCTGGAGGTCGGCGAGGGCGCCGGCATCCGTGGTGAAACCGGTCTTGTTGGCGCGGGTGCGGGGCATGCCGAGCTGATCGAACAGCACCTCCTGCAACTGCTTGGGCGAGCCCAGGTTCACCTCCCGGCCGATCTGGGCGTATGCGCCAGCGGCCAGTTCGGCTGCGGTGGTCGCCAGTTCGGTGGACAGGGCCGCAAGTTCGTCGTGCGACACGGCCACCCCGGCCAGTTCCATGCCGGCGAGGGTCATCAGGGTGGGCATCTCGAGCTCGGACAGCACGCCGAGCGAACCGGGGTCGAGCAGGCCGGTCAGCGTTGCGGCGAGCCGCACGGTGTACCAGGAGTCCACGGCCACGCCGCCGGCCAGGCTCTCATCTGGCACGAGCTGGTTGGGGTCGGCGACGGGCAGGGTCTCGTCCAGGTACCGCTTGACGAGGTCGGCCAGGGTCTTGTCCGGGCCGCCCGGGCGCAGCAGCCAACCGGCCACCAGTGTGTCGATGGCGAGCCCGTCCAGGGTGAGCCCGGCGCGCAGCAGCGCCTTCACCTGGGGTTTCGCGTCGTGCATGACCTTCGGGCTCGGTCCGGCCAGCCATTCCTCGAGCGGCAGGTAGTCGGCGCGGTGGGGCTGCCAGGCGACGGTCGCTGTCTCCGTCGCGGTGGCAAGGCCGAATCCGATCGGCAGGCCGTCGAGCAGCTCCACCGTCACGGCCAGCGGTGTGCCTGCGCCGGTGACCCGGTCCAGCCAGGTCGCGAGTTCCTCGTCGAGGAGCTCCCGCCGCACGGGGGCCGTGACCGCCTCGGCGACCTCGGCGACCGGGGCAGCAGAGCCGGAGCCGTTGCCGGCGCCGGCACCGTTCGCGAGGCCTTCCAGCTTGATCACCCGGTCGAGCAGGGTGCGGAATTCCAGCCGGCCGAAAACGGCCCGCACGGCCTCCTCGTCGATGGGGCCACGGACGAGGTCGCCGAGTTCGACCGGAAGGTCCAGGTCGGTCACGAGCCGGTTGAGCCGGCGGTTCCGGATCGCGTTCTCCTTCTGCTCACGCAGGTTGGCCCCGACGACGCCCGTGATCTCGTCGGCGTGCTCGAGGATCGCGTCCAGGCTGCCGAACCGATCCAGCCACTTCACGGCCGTCTTCTCCCCGACCTTGCTGATGCCGATGAGGTTGTCGCTGGTTTCGCCGACGAGCGCGGCGATGTCGGGATACTGCTCTGGCGCGATGCCGTACTTCTCCCGCACCTTGGCCGGGTCGTACCTGGTCAGCGCCGACACCCCCTGGCTGGCCGGGTAGAGCAGCGTCACGGTGTTGTTGACCAGCTGGATGGTGTCCCGGTCGCCGGAGACGACGAAGACGTCGAAACCCTCGGCGGTGCCGCGCACCGACAGGGTCGCGAGGATGTCGTCTGCCTCGTAGTCGTCCTTGGTCAGGGTGGTGATGTTCAGCGCCTTGAGGGCCTCCTGCAGCAGCGGGATCTGGCCCTTGAACTCCGAGGGTGTCACCGCGCGGGTGCCCTTGTATTCGGGGTAGTCGCGGGTGCGGAAGGAGAACCGGGAGATGTCGAAGGCCACGGCGATGTGGCTGGGGTTCTCGGTGCGCAGCAGGCTCAGCAGCATCGACAGGAACCCGTGGATGGCGTTGGTGTGCTGCCCGTCCTGGGTCTGGAAACTGTCGACGGGGAGGGCGTGGAACGCCCGATATGCCAGCGAGTGGCCATCGATGATCATCAGGGTAGGCTTCTTGGATTCCGACACAGACCCAGCCTACAAGCCGCATCCGGTGGGGCAGGGCAAACCGAAGGTGACCATGACCGAGCAGGACGCGCCCGCACCCGAGACCGACTTCCTGGCCTGGACCAAGGCGCGCGGCGCCGGCGACCTGGCCGACAAGATGGGGATCGAATTCACCGAGTTCAGTCTCGAGCGGGCGGTGGCACGGATGCCGGTAGCGGGCAATACCCAGCCCGCGATGCTGCTGCACGGAGGCGCATACGTGGTGATGGGTGAGTCGCTCGGGTCGATGTCGGCGAATCTGCATGCGGGACCGGGCAAGCTCGCCGTCGGCATCGAGATCAATGCCAGCCACACCGGCTCGGCCACCTCCGGTTATGTCACCGCGGTGTGCACGCCGATCCACCTCGGCCGCACCCTCACCACCCACGAGATCGTGGTCACCGACGACACCGGTCGGCGCTGTTCCACGATCCGGATCACCAACCTGATCCTGGACCGGCCGGCCGGCGCCTGACCGGCGCCGGAGCGCGCTCCCCCAGACACGAAAAAGCGGGCCCGACCGGGCCCGCTTTTCTCGTGACGGCGCAGTGGCCTGCTATTTCTTGGCGGACAGCTGCTCGATGATGGCCTGGGCGACGTCGTGCATGGTCAGGCGGCGGTCCATCGACGCCTTCTGGATCCAGCGGAACGCCTCCGGCTCGGTGAGGCCCATCTTCTCGTTGAGCAGGCCCTTGGCCCGGTCGACGAGCTTGCGGGTCTCGAAGCGCTCGACCAGGTCGGCGACCTCGGCCTCGAGCGTGATGATCTGGCTGTACCGGGAGAGAGCGATCTCGATCGCCGGCAGCAGGTCGTTCGGCGTGAACGGCTTGACCACGTAGGCCAGGGCGCCTGCCTCGCTCGCCCGCTCGACGAGCTCCTTCTGGCTGAAGGCGGTCAGCAGCACGACCGGGGCGATGTGGGCCTTGGTGATGCGCTCCGCGGCGGAGATCCCGTCGAGGTGGGGCATCTTCACGTCCATGATCACGAGGTCGGGCCGGAGCTCGGTGGCGAGGGCCACGGCGGTCTCGCCGTCGCCGGCTTCGCCCACCACTTCGAATCCGTTGTCTCGGAGGATCTCGACGATGTCGAGCCTGATGAGGGATTCATCCTCCGCTACGACGACGCGGCGGGGGGGTGCTGGAGTAGTCTCTTGGTCGGTCACAGCCAAAAGCCTACGGTATTCTGGTGCAGGTGTTGTGAGCCGGTGTGGCGGAATGGCAGACGCGGAGCACTCAAAATGCTTTGTTCGCAAGGACGTGTGGGTTCGAGTCCCACCACCGGTACCACCTCACCGCAGCCCGTCGCCCGGAATAACTCCCGCGACGGGCTGCGGTGTCTCCCCCACTCAGCGGCCGTACACGCCGCTCTCAGCCTTCACCCATGGCTCGAGGCAGCGGATGTCGGTGCGCGCCTGCACAGGCGCCCATCGCCGGTGCACGGGCGCTCAGGACCGGCTGAGGCCTGCCGGGAACGACAACGACCCCGCGGAAGTCTCCGCGGGGCCGTTGTGGTGCTGCCGGTGGTTACGGCTGAGCCGCGTACGCCGGAGCGACACCGTTGTGTGCGTCACCGATGCGGTGAACCCGGATGTCGTTGGTGGAACCGGCGATTCCGGGAGGGGATCCGGAGATCACCACGACCTTGTCGCCGATCTCGGCCAGACCCTGGCCGAGCAGGATGTCGTCGACCTGACCGAACATGGAGTCGGTGTGGGTCACCCGGTCGACCAGGTACGTCTGCACGCCCCAGGTCAGCGCGAGGCGACGGCGGATGGCGGGTTCGACCGTGAAGGCCAGCATCGGGATCGAGGACCGCAGGCGTGACATCCGGCGAGCGGAGTCACCGGACTCGGTGAAGATGCAGAGGAATTTGGCCTCGACGAACTCGGCGACCTCGATGGCGGCCAGCGTGATGGCGCCGCCCTGGGTGCGCGGCTTGTTGGTGAGCGGTGCGATCCGCTCCAGGCCGTGCTCCTCGGTGGAGGCGACGATCCGAGCCATGGTCTGAACGGTGACCACGGGGTACTCGCCGACGCTGGTCTCGCCGCTGAGCATGACCGCATCGGCGCCGTCGAGAACGGCGTTGGCGACGTCGGACGTCTCCGCGCGCGTCGGGACGGGGCTGTGGATCATCGACTCGAGCATCTGCGTCGCCACGATGACCGGCTTCGCCATGCGGCGGGCCAGCTCGACGGCATGCTTCTGCACGATCGGCACGGCTTCGAGCGGGAGCTCGACGCCGAGGTCACCACGGGCGACCATGATCGCGTCGAACGCGTCCACGATGCCTTCGAGGGCCTCGACGGCCTGCGGCTTCTCGATCTTGGCGATGACGGGAACCTTGCGGCCCTCTTCGGCCATGATCTCGTGCACCCGGTCGATGTCGGCCGCATTGCGCACGAAGGACAGGGCGATCAGGTCCGTGCCGAGGCGCAGGCCCCAACGCAGGTCAGCTTCGTCCTTTTCGCTCAGGGCGGGCACGTTGACGGCGACACCGGGCAGGTTGATGCCCTTGTTGTTCGACACCGGGCCGGCGACGATGACGCGGGTGGTCACGACGGTGCCGTCGGTCTCGACGACCTCGACCTTGACCTTGCCGTCATCGATCAGCAGGAAGTCGCCCGGCTTGACGTCGTTGGGCAGGCCCTTGTACGTCGTGCCGGAGAGTTCCTTGGTGCCGAGGATGTCCTCGGTGGTGATCTTGAAGATGTCGCCGACAGCGAGGTCGTACGGGCCGCCCTCGAACTTTCCGAGGCGGATCTTCGGGCCCTGCAGGTCGACCATCACGGCGACGGCGCGGCCGGAGTCGTTCGCGGCCTTGCGGACGTTGGCGTAGACGCCCTCGTGCACGGTGTAGTCACCGTGGCTCAGGTTCATGCGGCAGACATCTACGCCGGCGTCGATAATGGCGCGGATCTGCTCGTAGCTTGATGCTGCCGGCCCGAGGGTGGCGACGATTTTCGCGCGTCTCATTCTGGTGGATCTCCGGTTTCCGCGCCGGTGTGGCGCATTGGTGCTTTCGGTTGAGGTGGAGAAATGGGCAGCGGAATTCAGTTCGTTCGCTCAGATGGCAAACGAGTGATCCGTCGGCTTCACCGGGGCGGGCAGTTGAGTCTCGCCTTCGAGAAACCGATCGACGGCTGCCGCGGCAGCGCGTCCTTCGGCGATCGCCCATACGATGAGCGACTGACCTCGGCCCGCATCTCCGGCGACGAATACACCCTCGTGGCTGGTCTGGTAATCACTATCACGCACGACATTACTCCGGTCGTCGAGCGGTACGTGCAGCTGATGGGTCAGCTCGGTGCTGTCCGGACCCGTGAAACCCAGTGCCAGCAAGACCAGATCGGCGGGAATTTCCCTTTCCGTTCCTGCCTTGGGGACGCGCCGACCGTCGAGGTATTCGGTTTCGGCGACGCGGATGGCGCGCACCTCGCCGGCGTCGTTGGCCAGGAATTCGATGGTGGAGGCGAGGTACTGCCGGGTGCCGCCCTCTTCGTGGGCGCTGGACACCTCGAACAGGGTCGGGGACATCGGCCAGGGCTGGTGCTCCGGCCGGCTGTCGCCCGGCTGCTTGCCGATGGCGAGGTTGGTCACCGACGCGGCGAGCTGACGGTGGGCGGTGCCGATGCAGTCGGCGCCGGTGTCGCCGCCGCCGAGGACCATGACGTGCTTGCCCTCGGCCAGGATCTGGTTGTCGACGGTGTCGCCCGCACCCACCTTGTTCTGCTGCACGAGGTATTCCATGGCGAAGTGCACGCCGGGCAGGTCGCGTCCGGGGATGGGCAGGTCGCGGGGAACCATGGCGCCGGTGGCGACGATCACGGCGTCGTAGCGAGCGCGGAGGTCGCTCCAGCTGATGTCCACACCGATGGTGACGCCGGCGCGGAACCGGGTTCCCTCCGCGGTCATCTGGGCCAGGCGGCCGTCGAGGTGCTTCTTTTCCATCTTGAAGTCGGGGATGCCGTAGCGCAGGAGCCCGCCGATGCGGTCGTCCCGTTCGAACACCGCCACGGTGTGGCCGGCCCGGGTCAGCTGCTGGGCCGCGGCGAGGCCGGCGGGTCCGGAGCCGACGACGGCGACGGTCTTGCCGGTCAGGCGGCCTGGCGGCTGCGGGGTGACCCAGCCCTCGGCGAAGGCCTGGTCGATGATGGACACCTCGACCTGCTTGATCGTCACTGCGGGCTGGTTGATGCCCAGCACGCAGGCGGCCTCGCACGGGGCGGGGCAGAGCCGCCCGGTGAACTCGGGGAAGTTGTTGGTCGCGTGCAGGCGTTCGATGGCCTGCCGGCCCTCATCCCGCCAGGTCAGGTCGTTCCACTCCGGAATCAGGTTGCCGAGCGGGCAGCCCTGGTGGCAGAACGGCACGCCGCAGTCCATGCATCGGCCGGCCTGGCGCTTGAGCACGGCGGAGTCGCCGGCCTCGTAGACCTCTTTCCAGTCCATCAAGCGGATGGATACCGGTCGCCGCGGCGGGAGTTCCCGTTCCGTGGTCTTCAGGAATCCTTTCGGGTCAGCCATTGGTTACCTCCAAGATGCGGTTCCAGACCACGTCGCCGTCGGGGTCGAGCCCCTCGGCGACAGCACTCTGCCTGGTCGCCAGGACCGCAGCGTAGTCACGCGGCAGTACCTTGACGAAGTTCTTCATTGTCGTGTCCCGGTCGGCGAGCATGCGCCGGGCCAGGTCGGAATCGGTCTGGGCGAGGTGCTGTTCGAGCAGGTCGCCGACGATCTCGATGTCGGCACTGCCGAGCGGCAGGAGCGACAGCTCACCGGACTCGAGCGAGTCCCGGTTGACCAGGTCGCGGGACAGCCCGTAGACGTACGCCGTTCCCCCGGACATGCCCGCGCCCAGGTTCCGGCCGGTGCTGCCCAGGATCACGGCGAGTCCACCCGTCATGTATTCGAGGGCGTGGTCGCCCACGCCTTCCACGACGGCGGTGGCGCCGGAGTTGCGCACCAGGAAGCGTTCACCGACGATGCCGCGGATGAACATGCTGCCGAGCGTGGCACCGTAGCCGATGACATTGCCGGCGATCACGTTGTCCTCGGCGGCGAAACTGCTGCTCCGGTCGGGGCGGACGGTGATCTGCCCGCCGGACAGGCCCTTGCCGACGTAGTCGTTCGAGTCCCCCTCGAGCCGCAGGGTGATGCCGCTCGGCAGGAACGCTCCGAAGGACTGCCCGGCGGATCCGGTGAGGGTGACGTCGATGGAACCGGCCGGCAGACCGTTCTCACCGTGGCGCAGGGTCACCTCGTGGCCGAGCATGGTGCCGACGGCGCGTTCGGTGTTGCGGATGGTGCGGCTGATGCTGACCTGACCGCCGTGTTCGAGCACGCTGGCGCTCTCGCGGATCAGGTCGTTGTCGAAGTGCAGGTCGAGCTCGTGCTCCTGCTCCCGGCGGGAGTGGCGGGGCTCTCCGGCCGAGAAGTCGGGGCCGACCAGGATGGGCGCCAGGTCGAGACCGGATGCCTTCCAGTGGTTGAGGGCGCCGTTGATGTTCAACAGTTCCTTACGACCGGTGACCTCTTCGAGGCTGCGGAAGCCGAGCTCGGCAAGGTACTCCCGCACCTCCTGCGCGATGAACTCGAAGAAGTTCACCACGTAGTCGGCCTTGCCGGAGAAGCGCTTGCGCAGCTCAGGGTTCTGGGTGGCGACGCCGACCGGGCAGGTGTCGAGGTGGCAGACACGCATCATGATGCAGCCCTCGACGATCAGCGGTGCGGTGGCGAAACCGAACTCCTCTGCCCCGAGCAGGGCGCCGATGATGACGTCACGGCCGGTCTTGAGCTGACCGTCCACCTGCAGCACGACGCGGTCGCGCATGCCGTTGAGCATCAGGGTCTGCTGGGTCTCGGCCAGGCCGAGTTCCCAGGGGGTGCCGGCGTGCTTGAGCGAGTTGAGCGGGCTGGCGCCGGTTCCGCCGTCGTGGCCGGAGATCAGGATCACGTCGGAGAGCGCCTTGGCGACGCCGGCCGCGACGGCGCCGATGCCGGACTGGCTGACCAGTTTGGTGTGGATGCGCGCACTCGGGTTGGCCCGTTTGAGGTCGAAGATCAACTGCTTGAGGTCTTCGATCGAGTAGATGTCGTGGTGCGGGGGCGGTGAGATCAGACCCACGCCCGCGGTGGCGTGCCGGGTGCGGGCCACCCACGGGTACACCTTGGTGGGCGGCAACTGGCCGCCCTCCCCCGGCTTGGCACCCTGGGCGAGCTTGATCTGGATGTCGTCGGCGTGGGTGAGGTACATGCTCGTCACGCCGAACCGACCGGATGCGACCTGCTTGACGGCGCTGCGCCTGGTCGGGTCGAGGAGCCGGTCGAGGTCCTCGCCGCCCTCACCGGTGTTGGACTTGCCGCCCAACCGGTTCATGGCGATGGCGAGGGTCTCGTGCGCCTCCTGGGAGATCGACCCGTAGCTCATCGCGCCGGTGGAGAACTTCTTGACGATGGACGCCACCGACTCGACCTCGTCGATCGGCACGGGCTTGCGCTGCCCCACGTTGAACGCGAACATGCCGCGCAGGGTCATCAGGCTCTCCGACTGGTCGTCGACGAGCTTGGTGTACTCCTTGAAGATGTCGTAGCGGCGGGTGCGCGTGGAGTGCTGCAACCGGAAGATGGTCTCCGGGTTGAACAGGTGCGGGGACCCGTCGCGGCGCCACTGGTATTCGCCGCCCGTGGCGAGTCGCTCGTGCGCGGTGACCGCGGCATCCGGCGGGTATGCGCCGATGTGCCGTTCCAGGTTCTCCGCGGCGATCACGTCGATGCCGACGCCGCCGAGCTTGCTGGTGGTGCCGGTGAAGTACCGGTCGATGAAGGCCTGGTCGAGGCCGACGGCCTCGAAGGTCTGGGCGCCGGCGTAGGACGACACCGTCGAGATGCCCATCTTGGACATGATCTTGAGCACACCCTTGCCGAGCGCCTTGATGACGTTCTTCACGGCCTTCTCCGGCGTGACCGTGGTGATGAATCCGCTGCGGACCAGGTCCTCACAGGTTTCCATGGCCAGGTACGGGTTCACGGCGCTGGCGCCGTAGCCGATCAAAAGGGCCACATGGTGCACCTCGCGCACGTCACCGGCCTCCACGACGATCCCGACCTTGAGGCGGTTCTCGGTGCGGATGAGGTGGTGGTGGACGGCCGCGATCATCAGCAGCGACGGGATCGGCGCGAGGTCCTTGGTGCTGTCGCGGTCGGAGAGCACGATGAACAGCGCGCCGGCCTCGATGGCCGCGTCGACCTCGTGGCACATCTCCTCGATGCGGCTGGACAGGGCGCCAGGACCGTCGTCGAAGCGGTACAGCCCGCGCACCGTCGTGGTGGTACGGCTGCCGGGCGAGGTATCGATGTGCTGGATCTTGGCCAGCTCGTCGTTGTCGATCACCGGGAAGTCGAGCACCACCTGGCGGGCGTGCTCCGGACCGGCGGCCAGCAGGTTGAGCTCGGGGCCGAGGCCGAGTTGGAGGCTGGTGACAACCTCTTCCCTGATCGAGTCCAGCGGCGGGTTGGTCACCTGCGCGAACTGCTGGGTGAAGTAGTCGAAGAGTAGCCGGGGTCGTTCGCTGAGCACGGCGATGGGCGTGTCGCTGCCCATCGCGCCCAACGGCTCCGCACCGTTCCTGGCCATCGGGGCGAGCAGGATGCGCACCTCTTCTTCGGTGTAACCGAAGGTGCGTTGGCGTCGAACGACGGATGCGGGCGGGTGCACGATGTGCTCCCGGTCCGGCAGGTCCTTGAGGTTGATCCGGCCGGCGTCCAGCCAGGATCCCCAGGGCTGGCTGGCGGCGAGGGAGCCCTTGATCTCTTCATCCTCGATGATCCGACCGGCTTCGGTGTCGACGAGGAACATCTTGCCCGGCTGCAGGCGGCCCTTGCGCACGACGCGCGCGGGGTCGACGTCGAGCACGCCGATCTCGCTGGCGAGCACGACCAGGCCGTCGTCGGTGATGACGTAGCGGCCGGGGCGCAGACCGTTCCGGTCCAGGGTCGCGCCGACGAGGGTGCCGTCGGTGAAGACGATGGCGGCGGGGCCGTCCCACGGTTCCATCAGCATGGAGTGGTACTCGTAGAACGCGCGCCGGTCACGGTCCAGACCCGGCTGGTTCTCCCAGGCCTCTGGCACCATCATCATGACGGCGTGCGGCAGCGACCGGCCGGACAGGCTGAGCAGCTCGACGACCTCGTCGAAGGAGGCGGAGTCGCTGGCGCCGGGGGTGACGATCGGGAACAGCGGTCCGAGGTCGCCGAGCAGCTCGGACTCCAGCTGGGACTGGCGCGCGCGCATCCAGTTGCGGTTGCCCTGCACGGTGTTGATCTCGCCGTTGTGGGCGATCATGCGGAACGGCTGGGCGAGCGGCCAGGACGGGAAGGTGTTGGTGGAGTACCGCGAGTGCACCAGGGCGAGCTTGGAGGTGAACCGCTCGTCGGAGAGGTCGGGGTAGAACGGTTCCAGCTGCAGCGTGGTGACCATGCCCTTGTACACGATGGTGCGGCAGGACAGCGACGCGAAGTAGGTGTCCAGTTCACGTTCGGCGCGCTTGCGCAACCGCACGGCCTGGCGGTCGAGCCGGATGCCGGTCAACGGGAGTCCGTCTTCGTCGACCCGGCTGCTCGACACGTAGAGCTGCTGGATCGCGGGCATCGCGGCCCTGGCGAGGTTGCCGACCTCGTCTGGCCGCACGGGAACCTCACGCCAGCCGAGGACGACCAGGCTCTCCTCGCGGGCGATCCTCTCGATGGCGCCCTTGACCGCACTGCGACCGGTGGGGTCCGTGGGCAGGAAGACGTTGCCGACGGCGTAACCGCCGGCCGCCGGCAGAGCGAAGGTCGACTCGGCGCGGAAGAACTCGTCCGGAATCTGGGTGACGATTCCGGCGCCGTCCCCGGTGCCGGCGTCCGATCCGACGGCCCCACGGTGCTCGAGGTT
Organism: Cryobacterium inferilacus; assembly: GCF_019599185.1. Lineage (GTDB taxonomy): Bacteria > Actinomycetota > Actinomycetes > Actinomycetales > Microbacteriaceae > Cryobacterium > Cryobacterium inferilacus. Next base: position 78,445 of record NZ_JAIEUL010000001.1, read on the forward strand.
GCGTAGGGCGTCCAGAGCACGGGTGATGATGTCGTGTCCGGCCGTCCCGCGCAGGGTGGCGACCATGGCGAGGCCGCAGGCGTCGCGCTCGTCGTGGGGGTTGTACAGACCCTGGGCCTCGGGAACACTGCTGAACCGCGAGAAGAGTGGTTGCTGGGTCATAAGACCGTCCTCACAAAATAACTGGCAGGTGGGGACGACGTCGGCCCGCTGGAAGAGATACCGGCCGCCCGTTAGTGAGGGCGGAAACCGTGGACCGGGGCAAACCCCGGCTAGGGGCGGGTGTCGGTGGTGCTTGTGGCGTCGACCTCGCGTGATTCAACGGGTTCAGCAGCCTCATTGCCGTGATCCTCGAGTGTGGAATCGGTTTCACCAGATTCTACCTCAGCAGAAAGCGGCTTCCACTCGCGACCGGGCAGGTACGGGCTCAATTCCACCCCGGTGTGGCGTCGGCTCTGCACCAGAATGATGACCAGGCCCAGGACGACAGCGAACAGCGCCGCCCAGACGTTGGTGCGCAGACCGAAGAAGATCTCGCTCGGGTCGACGCGGATCGACTCGAAAACGCTGCGGCCCACGCCGTACCAGATCAGGTAGACACCGAAGGCACTGCCCCAGCGCAGCCGGAACTTGCGCTCCAGGACGAGAAGGACGGCGACACCGACGAGGTTCCAGACGATCTCGTAGAGGAAGGTGGGGTGGAACAGGGTGCCGGCGGGCAGGCCGACCGGGTAGGCCGCGTTCGTGGACTCGATCTCAAGGCCCCACGGCAGGGTGGTGGGCAGTCCGTACAGTTCGTGGTTGAACCAGTTGCCCAGCCGACCCATGGCCTGGGCGATCAGCATGGCCGGTGCCAGCGCATCCGCGAAGGACCAGAACCGGATGCCGGCGCGACGGCAGCCGATGTACGCGCCGACGGCGCCGCCCAGAAGGGCCCCGAAGATGGCGATGCCGCCGTTCCAGACCGCGAAGACCTCGAGAAGGTTCTTCCCGTCGCCGAAGTAGTCATTCGGGTGGGTGAGCACGTGGAAGATCCGTGCCCCGACGATGCCGAGCGGCACGGCCCAGAGGATGATGTCGAGCACCACGCCCGGCTCCGCTCCTCGTTTGGTCAGTCGGCGGCTGGTCACGGCCGTGGCAAGGAAGATGCCGATCAGGATGCAGATCGCGTACGCGTGGATGCGGAAGGGACCGAGGTCGAAGAAGCTCCACTCCGGGCTCGGAATGCTCAAGGGAAACGACACCACAACAACCTTTCATCGCGGCGCGTACGCCACTCACGAGCCGGTCGGTCGACCGCCTCGGACAATTTACCCTATTGGGCAGGACGAGATCTTCGAGAGAGGGCTAACCGGCCGCGCGGATGTCGCGCGCGCCGGCGGCGAGTTCGGCGGCGAGGGTCGCGACGGCGGCGACTCCACCGTCGGCGAGGGCCTTGACCAGCGCAGAGCCGACGATGGCGCCGTCGGCGTACTGCAACACTTCGCGCACCTGGGCGGGTGTGGAGATGCCCAGGCCGACACAGGCACTGGTGGAACCGGCCTCGCGCAGGCGGGTGACGAGCACCCGGGCGGCGGAGTCCACGTCGCTCCTGGCACCGGTGATGCCCATGGTGGAGACGGCGTAGACGAAGCCGCGGCTCTGGGTGACGGCCTGGACGAGCCGTTCGTCGGATGACGACGGCGCGGCGAGGAAGACCCGGTCAAGCCCGGCGCGTTCACTCGCGGCCAGCCAGGCGTCGGCATCGTCGGGGATGAGGTCGGGCGTGATCAGTCCGGCTCCGCCCGCGGCGGCCAGGTCATCGGCGAACCGGTCGACGCCGTACTGCAGCACGGGGTTCCAGTAGGTCATGATCAGCACGGGGGTGTCCACCTGAGCGGTGATCGCGGCGACGGCCTCGAAGCCGTGCCGCAGGCGGAACCCGTTGGCCAGGGCCTGCTGGGTGGCGGCCTGGATGACCGGACCGTCCATGACGGGGTCGGAGTACGGCAGGCCGAGCTCGAGCACGTCCACACCGTTCTGGGCGATCGCGACGGCGGCGTCGATGCTCTCGCTGAGGGTGGGGAACCCTACCGGCAGGTAGCCGACCAGGGCACCGCCGCCGGCGGCACGCCTGGCGGCGATGGTCGCTTCGACCGGGCTGGTGACGGGGGTGGTGCTCACAGCTGCTCCGCTCCGGCATCGAGGAGGTCGAAGTACCGACCGGCGGTTTCCATGTCCTTGTCGCCGCGTCCGGACAGGTTGACCAGGATGACGGCGTCAGGGCCGAGCTGCTTGCCGAGTTCGAGCGTGCCGGCCAGCGCGTGCGCGGACTCGATGGCGGGAATGATCCCCTCGGTGCGGCTGAGCAGGCGCAGTGCGTCCATGGCTTCGGCGTCCGTGACCGGCAGGTAGGTGGCGCGGCCGATGCTGGCCAGCCAGGCGTGTTCCGGTCCGACGCCCGGGTAGTCCAGCCCGGCAGAGATGGAGTGCGACTCGACGGTCTGGCCGTCCTCGTCCTGCAGCATCATGCTGCGGGCGCCGTGCAGCACTCCCGGCCGGCCCTTGGTGAGGGTGGCGGCGTGGCGGAGCCCGGTGATGCCCTCTCCCCCGGCCTCGTAGCCGTACAGAGCCACCTCGGGGTCGTCGAGGAAGGCGTGGAAGATGCCCATCGCGTTGGAACCGCCGCCGACACAGGCGGTGACGGCGTCGGGGAGCCGGCCGGTGAGATCGAGGACCTGCTGGCGGGCTTCCTCACCGATGATCTTCTGGAAGTCACGCACCATGGCCGGGAACGGGTGCGGGCCCGCGACGGTGCCGAAGACGTAGTTGGTGGTCTCGACGTTCGTCACCCAGTCGCGCATCGCATCGTTGATGGCGTCCTTCAGGGTGCGCGACCCGGTCGTGACCGAGATCACCTCTGCGCCGAGCAGGCGCATCCTGGCCACGTTCAGGGCCTGACGTTCGGTGTCGACCTCGCCCATGTAGATGACGCAGTCGAGCCCGAAGAGCGCAGCGGCGGTCGCCGTGGCCACGCCGTGCTGGCCTGCACCGGTTTCGGCGATGACCCGCTTCTTGCCGATGCGCTTGGTGAGCAGCACCTGGCCGAGAACGTTGTTGATCTTGTGCGAGCCGGTGTGGTTGAGGTCTTCCCGCTTGAGGATGATCCGGGCGCCGCCGCCGTGGGCGGCGAAGCGCGGCACCTCGGTGATCAGGGACGGCCGACCGGAATAGCTGCGGTGCAGCTCGGTCAGCTCGGCGGCGAACGCCGGGTCGGCCTTGGCGAGGGCGTATTCCGCGGAGAGCTCGTCGAGCGCTGCGACGAGGGACTCCGGCACGAATCGGCCGCCGAAGTCGCCGAAGTACGGGCCGCTCTGCGCCCGCAGGGAATCAGCGTGCAGGGCATCGCTGACGGGTGAATCGGCGTGGGGATGCGTTCCAGTGGACAATCTATACCGCCAAGAATTCGGTGAGGGTGAGGATGGGATCGCTGGTGACGAGGGCTTCTCCGACCAGGACGACGTCGGCGCCGGCTGAGCGGTAGTGGGCCACGTCTGTGGCGTTTTTGACCGCTGATTCCGCGACCCGCACGACACCGGACGGGATCCGGTCGGCCAGGCTCGCGAACAGGTTCTGGTCGAGTTCGAAGGTGCTGAGGTTCCTGGCGTTGACGCCGACCAGGTTGGCGCCCACATCCAGGGCCCGGTCGACCTCGTCTGCGCTGTGCGTCTCCACCAGGGGGGTCATGCCGAGCTCGAGCACCCGGCTGTGCAGGGATGCGAGGGTGGCCTGGTCGAGGGCGGCGACGATGAGCAGAACCAGGTCGGCGCCGGCGGCCCTGGCTTCGAGAACCTGGTAGTCGTTGCCGATGAAGTCCTTGCGCAGCACCGGGATCGACACCGCAGACCTGACCTGTTCCAGGTCGTCGAGCGAACCGAGGAACCGGCGGCCTTCGGTGAGGACGCTGATGGCGCTGGCGCCGCCGAATTCGTAGGACACGGCCAGGGCGGCCGGGTCGACGATGTCGGCCAGCGGCCCGCGGGACGGGCTGGCGCGCTTCACCTCGGCGATGACCTTGACGCGATCGGCCGGCGCGAGGGCGTGCAGCGCGTCGAGCGCGGGGACCTGCGCGAGAGCGTCGGCTTCAACCGCGGCGAACGGCCGGTGCACCCGTCGGGCTTCGGCGTCGGCCAGCGAACCGGCGAGGAGTTCTGTGAGCAGGTCGCTGGTCACTTGCGTCAGTGACTTCCGTCGACCGACGCCGCGCCGTACCCGGCCTTGGCCATGATCCAGCCGATCGCCAGGCCGGCGAGCAGCAGGGCAGCGGATGCCCAGACGAGCCAGACGACCTCGAAGAAGAAGGCGACGGTGCCGATGGTGAATGCGATCAGCATGATGGTGACTGCGGTCCAGGCCGCCGTCGAGTGGCCGTGGCCGGGGTCTGCCGACTCGAAGCTCATGGTTCTCCTAAGGTCAATGGGCGTGCGGGTCAATTCTAGCTTGCCGGGGATCAGGCCCGGCTCCGCCGGGTGTCTGCCCGTTGCTCAGACGGTCGGGTCGTTGCCCTTGGTGAGGCCGTCCCAGTCGTCGACGGCGTCGCGGGGGCGGGTCTGACCGGTCGTGGCATCCGTCACGGGTTCGAAGCGGGTGCTGTCGTACCGGGAGGTGGGACCGGGCCACCGGGTGGCCGTGATGACGATGAGCAGCCCGATGAGCAGCATCAGCACGCCGGCGACCAGGGCCAGGTAGGGCCAGAACGTCAGTGCGGTGCTGTCGACGGCGGCCCGGGTGGAGTCCACGCCGGCGATTCCGGTGGCGGTGGTCACCGCGGCCGCTGCCACACCGGCGGGGTCGGCGACGGCCAGGGTCGCGGAGAGGATCACGCTGGCTCCGAGGAGCACCTCGAGCAGGCCGAGGATGATGCGGATCACGGCGCCGGCGATGGTGAGCGCACCGGCCAGCGCGAGGCCGGCCAGGGCCAGGGCGGTCAGGCCGGGCGCGGCGACGCTGCCGGTGACGTCGAGCACCTGCTGGCTGGTGCCGTCCGCGGCCAGCCGAACGGTCAGCCAGACCTGGGTCCAGGCCAGCAGGGCGATGCCGCTGGCGATGATCACGGCCAGGATCAGCATCGGCTTCAGCCGCTTGGTCGTGCGCGTCGCCGGGGACATTCAGTACACCCGGGTCATCGAGTTGGCCACGGCGACGGCCCGGAGCGGAGCGGCGGCCTTGTTCTGCGACTCCTGGTATTCGCTGGCGGGGTCGGAGTCGGCGACGAGGCCGCCTCCGGCCTGCACGTGCGCGACGCCGTTCATGATCGTGGCGGTGCGGATGGCGATGGCGAGGTCCGCGTCGCCGGCGAAACCGAAGTAGCCCACCACTCCGCCGTAGACGCCGCGCTGGGCCGGTTCCAGAGCGTCGATGATCTCCAGTGCCCGCGGTTTGGGCGCTCCGGAGAGCGTGCCGGCGGGGAAGGTGGCCCTGAACACGTCGATCGCGGTCATCTCCGGCAGCAGGTCGCCCTCGACGGAGGAGACCAGGTGCATGATGTGGCTGAACCGTTCGATGCGCATGAACTCGGTCACCTCGACAGAGCCGGCGCGGCAGACCTTGAGCAGGTCGTTGCGGGCCAGGTCGACGAGCATGAGGTGCTCCGCGCGTTCCTTCGGGTCTCCGGCCAGTTCGGTCTCGAAATCGGCGTCGGCCTCCGGGGTCGCGCCACGGGGCTTCGACCCGGCGATGGGGTGGGTGAAGACGCGCGTGTCGGCCACCTTCACCAGGGCCTCCGGCGAGGAGCCGACGATCCAGTACGGCTCCCCCGCGGTGGATTCGAGGCTGAGCAGGTACATGTACGGGCTCGGGTTGAGGCTGCGGAGCACCCGGTAGACGTCGATGGCGTCCGCGAAACAGTCCTGGTCGAACCGCTGCGAGATGACGACCTGGAAGATGTCGCCGTCGACGATGTGCTGTTTGGACGTGTGCACGGCGGCGAGGAAGTCGTCCCGGTCGGTGCGGTTCACCGGTGTGGCAGGCGCGGAGAGGTCGACCTCGGAGACGAAGGCCTCTGCCGGTTGGGTCAGCCGGGACTGCAGGGCGTCCAGGCGCGCCTGGGCGGCCGGCCAGAGCGCATCCGTGGCGTCGACGCCGTCGTTGAGCACGTTGACGATCAGCTGCACGGTGCCCAGCTTGTGGTCGATGACGACGAGGTCTGCCACAAAGCTGAACGCCTGGCCCGGCACGTCGTAGTCGGCCGGCGGCCGGTTCGGCAGCCGTTCGATCTGGCGGATGGCCTCCCAGCCGATGAACCCGACCAGGCCGCCGGTCAGCGGCGGGTGCTCGGCCAGCCGGGGGGTCTGCCAGCGCTCGTAGAGGTAGGCGAGTGCCGCGAGCGGCGGAAGGTCGACGACCCCGCCGAAGGCGCGCTCGGCCGACACGCCGTAGTCGATCCAGGCGGTGTCGTCGCCGGTCTGGGTGAGCACACCGAAGGAGGACACCCCGACGAACGAGAACCGGGACCAGATCCCGCCCTGCTCGGCGGATTCCAGCAGGAAGCTGCCGGGTTTGCCGTCGGCGAGCTTGCGGTAGATGCCCACGGGCGTCTCGCCGTCGGCGAAGAGTTCACGGATGACCGGGATCACCCGGTGTTCGGCGAGCAGGCCGGCAAACTGTTCCGGCGTGGTCGACCCGGCGCTCATCGCTCGTCCTCCGGCAGAAGACCGGTGACATCGATGCCGCGACCGTCGAAGCAGGTGTGGCTGCCGGTGTGGCAGGCCGCGCCGATCTGTTCGACCTGAACGACGAGGGTGTCGGCGTCGCAGTCCAGGGCCGCCGAGCGCACGAACTGGGCGTGCCCGGAGGTATCACCCTTGCGCCAGTATTCCTGCCGGCTTCGCGACCAGAAGGTGACCCGGCCCTCGGTGAGGGTCCGGCGGAGGGCCTCCCGGTCCATCCAACCGAGCATCAGCACCTCGTGGCTGTCCCACTGCTGGATCACGGCGGGCAGCAGCCCGTTGCTGTCGAAACGGGCGCTATCCAGAGCGGCGTCGACGTTCATCGGCGCACCACCATTCCGGCGTCGGCAAGCTCGCGCTTGACGTCGCCAATCGTCAGGCCTCCGCTGTGGAAGACGGAGGCGGCCAGTACGGCGTCGGCGCCGGCGCTGATCGCCGGCGGGAAGTCCTGCACCCGACCGGCTCCCCCGGAGGCGATCACCGGCACGGTGCTGAGTTCGCGCATGATGGTGATCATTTCCAGGTCGAAGCCGGCCTTGGTGCCGTCGGCGTCGATGCTGTTCACCAGTAGCTCGCCCGCGCCGAGCTCGATCGCCTGACGAGCCCAGGCGAGGGCGTCGAGGTCGGTCTCTGTGCGGCCGCCGTGCGTGGTGACGACGAAGCCGGATGCGGTGCGTTCACTCCGTTTGACGTCGAGGGAGAGCACCAGCACCTGTGCGCCGTACCGGTCCGCGATCTCGGAGATCAGGGCGGGCCTGGCGATGGCGGCGCTGTTCACGCCCACCTTGTCCGCTCCGCTGGCCTGCAGCCTGGAGACATCGTCGACGCTGCGGATACCGCCGCCGACGGTGAGCGGGATGAAGACCTGCTCCGCCGTCGCGCGCACGACGTCGTAGGTGGTGGAGCGGTCATCCACCGTGGCGGTGACGTCGAGGAAGGTGAGTTCGTCAGCGCCCTGCTCGTAATAGCGCTTGGCGAGTTCGACCGGGTCGCCGGCGTCGCGCAGGTTCTGGAAGTTGACGCCCTTGACCACGCGGCCGTTGGCCACGTCGAGGCACGGGATCACGCGAACGGCGAGGCTCATGGTTACAACCGGGCGTTGTGGATCGAGGTGACCAGGATGGCGCGGGCACCGAGCTCGTAGAGCTGGTCCATCACGCGGTTGGTGTCGACCCGGGGGATCATCACCCGCACGGCCACCCAGTTCGGGTCGCGCAGCGACGAGATCGTCGGCGACTCGATCCCGGAGGCGGCCTGGCAGGCGGCGTCGAGGTTGTCCACGTGCACGTCGTAGTCGACGAGCACGTACTGGCGGGCGACCAGCACACCCTGCAGGCGGCGCAGCAGGGTGTTGATGCCGGGGTGTTCGTTCTCGGAGGTGATCAGCACCGCGGTGGATTCGAGGATGACCGGGCCGAAAATCTGCAGGCCGGCCTTGCGCAGCGTCGATCCGGTGGAGACGACGTCGGCGACGGCATCCGCGACGCCGAGCTGCACGGCGGACTCGACGGCGCCGTCGAGGGTGACGAGGTGGACCGTGACGCCGTGGCCGGCCAGGAAGGCGCCGACCAGGCCGGGGTAGCTCGTGGCGACGCGCAGGCCCTCGAGGTCGGACAGCTCGGTGAACCGGCCGGCGGGACCGGCGAATCTGAAGGTGGAGTCGCCGAAGTCGAGGCTGGCGATCTCACCGGCAGTGGAGCGGGAGTCCAGGAGCAGGTCACGGCCGGTGATGCCGACGTCCAGAGCGCCGCTCCCGACGTAGGTGGCGATGTCGCGGGGACGCAGGTAGAAGAACTCCACGTCGTTGTGCGGGTCGGCGACGACCAGGTCGCGGGGGTCGCGACGGCCGTTGTAGCCGGCCTCGGCGAGCATCTGGGCGGCGGTCTCAGCGAGCGAGCCCTTGTTGGGCACAGCGATTCTCAACATGTCATTCTTTCCAAGAGGAGGGATTTCCCGGGTGGGGAGGCGGAGTCTGAGGGTCGGCATCGGGGATGCCGGGTCTCACAGATGTCGGTAGACGTCCTCGGGGGAAAGCCCCTTCGCCACCATGAGGACCTGCAGGTGGTAGATCAACTGCGAGATCTCCTCGGCGGTTTCGGTGTCGCTCTGGTATTCGGCGGCCATCCAGACCTCTGCGGCCTCTTCGACGATTTTCTTGCCGATGGCGTGGACGCCGGCGTCGAGCTCGCGGACGGTGCCTGAGCCCTCCGGCCGGTCTTTGGCCTTCTGGCTCAGCTCAGCGAACAGGTCGTCGAAAGTTTTCACCTCTACAGGGTACCGGTCCCAGGGGTGTGCGCGGCGCGGGCGGGGTCAGTGGGCGTGCGCGTGCAGCTCCGCGGCCGAACGGAGCCGGGCGATCGCCCCGGCCGGGTCGCCGTTGAAGACGCTCGAACCGGCGACGAAGGTGTTCGCGCCGGCCTGGGCGGCCTGGGCAATGGTGTCCTCGGTGATGCCGCCGTCGACCTGAAGCCACACGTCGAGACCGCTCGTGCGCACGGCGTCGGCGAGCAGGCTGAGCTTGGGCATCGTCGACGCCATGAAGCTCTGGCCGCCGAAACCCGGCTCGACGGTCATGACCAGCACCTGGTCGAACTCGTCGAGCAGGTCGAGGTATGGCCCCGCGGGGGTGTCAGGCTTGAGCGCGATGCCCGCCCTGGCGCCGATAGCGCGCAGGCGCCTGGCCAGGCCGACGGCATCCGTGGCGGCCTCGGCGTGGAACGTGACCGAGTACGCGCCGGCCTCGGCGTAGGCCGGAGCCCAGCGGTCGGGATCGTCGATCATCAGGTGCAGGTCCAGCGGGATCGGCGACACCTCGAGCAGCCGTTCGACCACGGGCAGGCCGAGGGTGAGGTTCGGTACGAAGTGGTTGTCCATCACGTCGACATGGGCGAGGTCGGCGGTGCTGATCCGGCCGAATTCCCGCTCCAGGTTGGCGAAGTCTGCGGCCAGAATGCTCGGGTTGATCCGGGTAACCATGCCGTCAGCCTACCGAACCCGCGTGGCACCGGTCGGGCCGGCTCAGTCGGCCTGGCGCTGCAGCAGGGTGATGAACATGGCGTCTGTGCCGTGCCGGTGCGGCCAGAGTTGCACGCTGCCGGCGTCTCCGGCCAGGTCGAGCGGATGCTCAGCCAGGTCCTGGAGCACCGCGGCGGTGTCGAGCGGTGTCACCTTCTCACCCCAGGCCTTGCGGGCCGTCGCCACGATCCCCCTGGTCTCCGCGATGTGCGGTGAGCAGGTCACGTAGGCGAGGATGCCGCCGGGCTTGAGCGCGCCGAGTGCGGCGTGGATCAGCGCGGACTGCAGGTCGGAGAGTTCGGCCACGTCCTTGGGCTGTTTCCGCCAGCGGGCTTCCGGCCGGCGGCGCAGGGCGCCGAGGCCGGTGCACGGCGCGTCGAGCAGGATTCGGTCGAAGGCCTCCGGCTGGTCCTCGCCCACCCAGGTGCCGTCCATCTCCCAGACCGGCACGTCGGCGGGCACGGCGGCCAGCGCCGCCCGCACCAGCTGGGCGCGGGCCGGCACGACCTCGTTCGCGACCAGGGTGGCGCCACCGTTCAACGCCTCGGCGGCGAGCAGGGCGGCCTTGCCGCCTGGGCCGGCGCAGAGGTCGAGCCAGCGCTCACCCTCCACGATCGGCCTGGCCCGGCTCAACGCCAGGGCGGCGAGTTGGGAGCCCTCGTCCTGCACGCGCAGGCGCCCGCCACTGTCTTTCATCAGGTGGTGCGGGTCTCCCCCGGCCAGCACGAAACCGGTGGGCGAGAAGGTGTTGGCCTCGCCCAGCTCGCTCGTGGCCTCGGCCAGACCGGGCAGCGCCACCATGTTCACCCGGGGCGCGGCGTTGTCGGCGGCGAGGAGCTCTTCCAGTTCGTTCTCGCGGCCCTCCTGACGCAGGGACTGCCGGAACGCCCGCACGACCCACACCGGGTGGGAGTACAGCGCGGCGAGGGCGTCGTCTGGGGTGCTGGTGTCGGCGAGGATACGCTCACGCCACTCGTCGGCGCTCACCCTGGCGATGGCCCGCAGCACGCCGTTGGTGAAGCCGGTCGCTGACCGTGAGCCGACCTGGCGGGCCAGTTCGACGGATTCGTTGACGGCGGCGTGGGTGGCCACCCTGGTGGCGAGCAGCTGGTGCGCGCCGAGCCGGAGCACGTCCAGGATCGCAGGGTCGATGGCCGTGACCGGCCGGCCGGCGGCCTCGGCGATCACCCGGTCGTAGAAGCCCTGCATCCGCAGGGTGCCGTAGGTCAGCTCGGTGGCCAGGGCGGCATCCGCGGTGTTGAGGGCGGCACGCTGGATGCGGGTGGGCAGCAGCAGATTGGCGTAGGCGTCGGATTCACGCACCGCCTCGATCACCTCGTAGGCCACCCGGCGGGCCGGCTGCACAACGTAGCTGGGCCGGTTCTCGGTGCGCGCACCCTGGCGCGGTGCCCGGGCCCCCGGGGTGTTCCGCTCCGTGCGGTCGCCGCCGCCGCTCATGAGGCGATCACCTCGGTTGCTGCCACGCCACGCCACCAGTCGATTGCTTTCATTGCGGTTTTCCCTGCCGGTTGTACGGTGATGAGTTCGAGCGGCTCCGTGCCGGTTCCGATCAGAACTCTCTTGTCGATTTCACTGATGTGGCCGGCGGGCAGGCCGGACTGGCCGTGTGCGGGGGCCACATCGTGCAGTTTGAGCCTGGCGCCGTCGATCTCGGTGAACGCTCCGGGCTCAGGGGTGACGCCACGGATGATGGCGTGGATCCTCTCGCCGGGCAGGCGCCAGTCCACCCGGGCGTCGTCGAGGGTCAGTTTGGGGGCGAGGGTCACGTCGCCGCTCTGTTCGACCGCGCGGATGCTGCCGGTCGCAAGGTCGTCGACCACGCCCTGCAGCAGCTCGGCGCCGCTCCGGCTCAGATTCTCCAGCAGGGCGCCCGCCGTGGTGTGTCGTCCGATGGGTGTGCTCAGCTGGGCGAAGACGGCGCCGGCGTCGAGCTCGGCGACGAGCTGGAACACGGCTGCGCCGGTTTCGGTGTCGCCGGCCATGATTGCGCGCTGCACGGGGGCGGCGCCACGCCACCGCGGCAGCAGGGAGAAGTGCAGGTTGATCCACCCGAGCCTGGGGGCGGACAACAGCGGTTCGCGAACCAGGCCGCCGTAGGCCACGATCACGCCGAGGTCGGCGCCCAGGGCGGTGATGGCGTCGGTAGCCGCGGCGTCGAGCCGGTTGGCCTTGATGACGGGCAGGCCGAGCTCGGCAGCGGCGACGGCGACCGGTGAGGGCGTGAGCACGCGCTTCCGGCCGAGCGGGGCATCCGTGCGGGTGACGACGGCGACGATCTCATGCTCTGACGCGGCCAGGGCGGTCAGGCTGGGCACGGCGACCTGAGGGGTCCCGGCGAAGACGAGTTTCATTTACAGCAGCTCCGGGTCGTCGAATCGTACTCTGAGTGTAGGCGCAGGGCGCCAGGAGGCGCCCTTGGGCTTGCGGCGGTTGGCGGCGTTGCGCACGATGGCGGCCTTGAGGGTGCGGGCGACCTCGTCGCCGAGCGGGTAGCCGAACCGCACGATGGCGCGCACGAGCGCGGGGCCGCCGGGCTTCTGGCCCGGTCCGGCCTGGTCGTGGTCGACCGGTCCGAGGATGTCGAGTCCGGGCAGATCGGCCAGCGACTCCAGCGCCGTGCCCACCTCGGCGCTGGTGCCGGTGACGGAGGCCACCCGCACCGCCGGGGGGAAGCGTAGCTGCCGGCGGTCGGCGAGTTCGGCGGCGGCGTATGGGCCGGGTTGCCAGGTGTTCAGGGCGTGGGCGAGCGCGCCGCCGACCCCGGCGAGCATTACAGGGGCGCCGGGGGCGGCGAGGGCGGCGGCGTTGGCCCACCAGCGCAGGCAGTCCTCCCCCACTCGCAGGGATTCCCGCGCCAGCATCCGTTCGCCGTCGAGCAGCAGGATCGCGGCGTAGCCGTGTCGGGGAATCGGTTCGGCGCCGCGGGTGGCGATCACCAGGGCGGGTTCGGGGCCGATGGTCTGCACGGTGTGGTCGCCGTCGGCGACGATGACCCGGGAACCGGGGAAGGCCCGGCCGAGCTCCTCCGCGGTGCGGCCGGTGCCGACCGTGACCACGCGCAGGGCGGTGCCCTCGCAATGCGAGCAGTGCCAGCCGGCGGCGAGGTGTCCGCACCACCGGCAGGCGGGCGTGGCGTTGGCGTTGGCGAGGGCGAGCGGGCCCTGGCACTGGGTGCAGCGGGCGGACTGGCCGCAGGACCGGCAGGCCAGCATCGGGGCGTAGCCGGGGCTGGCGACCTGCACCAACACGGGTCCGGTTCGCACGGCCTCCTTGGCGGCGAGCCAGGCCGCGGAGGGGATGCGCGCGGCGCGGGCCTGCGCGTCCGGCTCGGACTGGAAGGTGGTGGGGATCACCCGCGGGTGGCTGTCACGGGCGGGGTGCACGGCGTGGAGCCAACCGATCTCGATCAGACGCTCGGTCTCGACGCTGCGGGAGTGGCCGAGGAAGACCAGGGCGCAGTCCGCGGCCTCGCGGCGGATGAGGGCGGCGTCCCTGGCATGCACGTAGGGGCTGAGCTGCTCGCCGTAGAGCGGGTCGCCGTCGTCGAAGAGCGCGATCAGGCCGAGGTTGTGCGCCGGCGCGTACACGGCCGACCGGTTGCCGACGATGATGCGCGGCCGGCCCTCGAGCAGGCTGAGGAAGCCCCGGTAGCGGTCGGGGTTGCTCTGCCTGGCGTCGACCCGCACGATGTCTGCGGCGGGTGCGAGCATCGCCAGCGCCGCCTGCAGCTGATCCTGGTCGCGGAAGTCGGGGACCACCAGGATGCTGCTCTTCTGCAGCCGGAGTGCCGAGACCGCGAGCTCGGCCAGGGTGATCGCCCAGGTGCCGACGGTGTTGCCGTCGTTTCTGCCACCGGTGCTGCCTGCCGTTCCGCTGTCCGTGCGGGTGGTGTCCGGCAGAAGCACCAGGCGCGGCACCGCGGCGATGGCGACCCGCCTCCGCTCGGCCACGACGGTGCCGAGGGTTTCCGGCGGGTATTCGGCGAAGCCGGGTTCGGCCAGGTCGGCTCGTGCGTCGTGCGCACCGGCCCCGGCGGCGGCCGGAGTGTCGGCAGCGACGGCGCGCTCGGCCAGCCAGGCCTTCTCCACCCGCACGGCCCGAGGCGGCACGGCGAGCCGCACGATGTCGCTCGCGTTGCCGGCCGCGCGGTCGGCCAGCCGCCGGGCGAGCTGCCAGACCGCCGGCGTGAGCACGGGCACGGCGGACACGATCGAGTCGACCGGGCTGAGCGCGCCGCTGTATCCGGTCTCCGCGCCGATCCCGTCCAGCGTCGCCGCAGCCGTCGCATCCGCTGCCGAGGCCCGCACCTGCTGCGGGTCGATCAGCTCGACCACATAGCCGTCGGCGACCCGGTTCGCCGAGCGCAGCGGCACCCGCACACGCACGCCGACCTGGGCGAGGGGCGCGAGCTCCTCGGGGATGGCGTAGTCGAAGAGGTGGTCGAGCTGCGGCAGGGGTGAATCGATCAGCACCCGTGCGATGAGGCCGGTGCGAGTCATCTGCGGCCTCCCTGCGTCGGCGTCTGGTGCGGGGTGTTCGGGTGGCTCTCTGTGATATCGGTCAGAGTCTGGCGGCGCTGCGCAGGTCGTCGACCCGGTCGAGTCGTTCCCAGGTGAAGTCGGGCAGCTCACGGCCGAAGTGACCGTAAGCGGCGGTCTGGGCGTAGATCGGGCGCAGCAGGTCGAGGTCGTTGATGATCGCGGCCGGGCGCAGGTCGAAGACCTCGCGGATGGCCGCGGTGATGTCCTTCTCCGGCAGCGCCCCGGTGCCGAAGGTCTCCACGTAGAGTCCCACCGGTGAGGCGGTGCCGATGGCGTACGCCACCTGGATTTCGAGGCGGTCGGCCAGGCCGGCCGCGACGGCGTTCTTGGCGACCCAGCGCATGGCGTATGCGGCCGAACGGTCGACCTTGGACGGGTCCTTGCCGCTGAATGCCCCGCCGCCGTGCCGGCTGGAGCCGCCGTAGGTGTCGATGATGATCTTGCGGCCGGTGAGGCCCGCGTCGCCCTGCGGGCCGCCGATCTCGAACCGGCCGGTGGGGTTGACCAGGGTGCGCAGGTTGCTCGCGTCGAGGTCGACCCGCTCGAGCACGGGCTTGATCACGAGTTCGGCGATCTCGGCGCGCAGCTGTTCGGTGCGTACCGACGGGGAGTGCTGGGTGGAGAGCACGACGGTTTCGACGGTGCGCGGCACGATGCCGTCGTAGCCGATGGTGACCTGGGTCTTGCCGTCGGGCCGGAGGTAGCTCAGCTCACCGGACTTGCGCACCTCGGCGAGGCGTTCGGCCATGCGGTGGGCGATCCAGATCGGGATCGGCATCAGCTCGGGGGTCTCGCGGGTGGCGTAACCGAACATGATGCCCTGGTCGCCGGCGCCCTGGCGGTCGTAGTCGTCGAGGCTGTCCTGTTCCCGGCTCTCATAGGCGTCGTCGACGCCCTGGGCGATGTCGGGCGATTGGCCGCCGATGGAGATCTCCACGCCGCAGGACCGGCCGTCGAACCAGACGTCGGACGAGTCGTAGCCGATGTCGGTGATGCACTTGCGCACGATCGAGGGGATCTCGACATAGCCGGCCGTGGTGACCTCACCGGCCACGTGCACCAGGCCCGTGGTCACGAGGGTCTCGACGGCGACCCGGCTGTGCGGGTCTTCGGTGAGGAGGGCGTCGAGGATGGTGTCCGAGATCTGGTCGCAGATCTTGTCCGGGTGGCCTTCGGTGACCGACTCCGAGGTGAAGAGGCGAAGATCGCTCATCGGGGCGTCTCAATTCTGTGAGTGAATGTGCTGCGGTTGACTGTCAAAAACGGATGCGCGCATGCTCGATCGCGGATCGACCCGGCGCCGTTTCAGGCGACGGGGGTGTCCTGACGAAGGCCGTTCAGGCCGGAATCGAGGATGCTGTCGAGAATACGGTGGGCCACCGACAACTTCGTTCCGGAGGCCTCCATCACTATATCTCCGGCACGGTCGAGCACCTCGATCGTGTTACCCACGGTGGCGAAACCCTCGGTCCAGCCGACGCGGTTGAGCACCAGCAGGTCACAGCCCTTGCGCTGGATCTTGGTGCGACCGAGGTCACGGCGGAGGGCGTCGTCCGGTTCGGTTTCGGCGGCGAAACCGACGATCACCTGGCCGGGGCGGCGGTGATCGACCAGTCCGGCGAGCACGTCGGGGTTCTGCACCAGGTCGAGGGAGACCCGGTCGCCCGCGACGTTCTTCTTGATCTTGCCGGCCTGCACCTCTGCCGGGCGGTAGTCGGCGACGGCGGCGGCCATGATGATGATGTCGGCCGCGAAGGCCGCGGCCTGGAGGTCCCGCTGCAGTTCGAGGGCGGTGCTGACGTTGTGTACGGTGACGCCGGCGGGTTCGGGAACCTCGAGGTGCGCTGCCACCAGGGTCACGGTCGCGCCCCTGGCGATCGCGGCTTCGGCCAGGGCGACGCCCTGCCGGCCGCTGGAGCGGTTGCCCAGGAAGCGTACGGGGTCAAGTGGCTCACGAGTGCCGCCGGCGCTGATCAGCACCTGACGGCCGGCGAGATCCTGACCGGCGAGGTTGTGAGTGGCGCGGTCCTGAATGGCGCCGTCCTGGACGGGCGGGTCCTGGCCGTCCAGCACGGCCAGGGCTGCGGCCACGATGGTGTCGGGTTCCTCCATCCGGCCGGGGCCGGAGTCCGCCCCGGTGAGCCGCCCGATGCCGGGGCCCACGATCGTCACGCCCCTGGCGCGGAGGGTGGCGACGTTGGCCTGCGTTGCGGGGTTGTTCCACATCTCGGTGTGCATGGCAGGGGCGATCACGAGCGGCGCCGTGCTGGCCAGGATGGTGTTGCCGAGCAGGTCGTCGGCGAGGCCGAGCGCGATTTTCGCGATGCTGTTGGCGGTCGCAGGGGCGATCACGATGAGGTCGGCGGACTGGCCGATGGCCACGTGACGTACCTCGGCGACGCCCTCGTACAGATCCGTGTGCACGGGGTTGCGCGAGATGGCCTCGAGCGTGGGCCTCCCCACGAATCTGAGCGCAGCCTCGGTGGCGACGACGTGCACGTCGTCGCCGAGCAACACAAAAGCGCGCACCACGTTGACGGCCTTATAGGCAGCGATTCCGCCGGTTATCCCGACGACGATCCTGCGACCAGTCGACATTGTGCGCGCTTGAGGTGTCGAGGGTGTTACTCGACGATGGGCTTCGAGGTGAGCTTGTCCTCGTTGATCTCGCGCAGGGCAACGGAGAGCGGCTTGTCGTCGACGGTGGAGTCGACGAGGGGTCCGACGTTGTCGAACAGGCTGCCCTCGTGCAGGTCGGCGTAGTAGTCGTTGATCTGGCGGGCGCGCTTGGACGCGAAGATCACCAGGGCGTACTTGGAATCGACCTTGGTCAGCAGGTCGTCGATGGGCGGGTCAATGATGCCAGTGGGCTTGTTGGGCACGCTGTCACACTCCTTCATGCAGTTCAAGCAAAATGTACGGGCTGCGCGGTGTCACGCCGCGGGTTTCCGTGGCCGGAAACCGGGCGTTAACCACGATGATGCGCCTATTCGACGCGAGGAATTCAAGTACGGCGGGCGCTACGACGGCGTCGCTGTCTTGCGAATCTGCATCAAGTCTACGACTTCTTCGGCCGCTTCGGCCACGTCGGTGTTCACGACACGGTAATCGAACTCGCCCTGAGCGGCCAATTCGAGCTTGGCGGTCTCCAACCGGCGGGCCTGTTCGGCCGAATCCTCGGTGCCCCGACCGACCAGCCGGCGCACGAGTTCGTCCCAGCTGGGCGGCAGCAGGAAGACCAGACGGGCCTCCGGCATGGCCCGGCGCACGGCACGGGCGCCCTGGATGTCGATCTCGAGCAGCACGCTGTTGCCGCCGGCGATCGCGGCGTCGACCGGGCCGCGCGGAGTGCCGTAGCGGTAGGCGTTGTGCACGGTGGCGTACTCGAGCAACTCGCCAGCGTCGATCATGCGGTCGAACTCGGCGTCGGACACGAAGAAGTAGCTGACCCCCTCCACCTCGCCGGCGCGGGGCGCGCGGGTGGTGGCGGAGACGGACAGGTGCACCTCGGGGTGGTGTTCCCGGATGTAGCCGGCGACAGTGCCCTTGCCGACGGCGGTGGGCCCGGCGAGGACGACAAGTCGGGAGTCCGGCGCCCCACGGCGGGCCGGTGGCCTGGCCGCGAGGAAGTCCCGCAGCCGGTCACGCTGGTGCTTGCCCAGCCCGCCCAGCCGTTTCGACGGCGAGATCTCGAGTCTGGTCATGATGCGTTGCATCTTGGTGACGCCGATCGCCGGGATGCTCACGAGCAGCTCGGTGACCCGCAGCCGGCCCTCGACACCGTTGGGGTCCTTGACGGCGGCCGCGAGCACGTCGAGCGAGGTACGCTCGCCGGCCGCGACCTGAGCCTTCACGGCGGCGCGGGCGCGTCGGGCCGCGACGGCGGCGCGGGACGCGGCCACACGGTCGACGTCGGGTGGGGTAGGGCGATTGTCAGCCACGGGTCGCTCCAGCTTCGGTTACTCGGCGTGCTATCTGATTTGCCAGCTGGTCTGGACCTGCCGACAACACGCTGCGCGATTCACTCACGATAACGCCTTGAGCGTATCCACCAAACAAACTCGTCAGATCGGTGGGATTGGCGCCCTGGTGGCCGAAGCCGGGAGCGAGCACCGGAGTGAGCACGGCGGGCGCCGGCGCGGCGATGTCGATGCCGAAATCACCGAGTGCGAGAGTGGCGCCGAGCACGACGCCGACGGCTCCCAGGCCGGCGGATCCCAGGCCGGCGGCGGCCGGGTCAGCGGCGGCCGCCGCAGCGTTGATCTCGGCGACCTGGCTGAGCACGGCTGCCGCGACGGTCTGGCCGGCCTGCGCTCCCCCGGCCAACACGGCCTGCTGCAGTGCCGCGGCCTCGGGGTTGGACGTGGCGGCGAGCAGGAAGGTGCCCTTGCTGTGCCGTGCGGCCAGCTCGATGGTGCTGGAGAGCGATCCGACACCCATGTAGGGGTTCACGGTGATGGCGTCGACCTCCAGCGGGGAGCCAGGGCTGAGCCAGGCCTGAGCGTATGCGTCCACGCTGGTGCCCAGGTCGCCCCGTTTGACGTCGGCGATGATCAGGAGCCCGGCGGCGCGGGCGTCGGCCAGCACCCGCTCCAGAGCGACGTATCCGGCCGAGCCGAACCTCTCGTAGAACGCGACCTGGGGTTTCACGATGCCCACCAGGCCGGCGGATGCCTCGACCACCCGGCGGCCGAAGTCCTCGGCCCCCCGGGCGGTGTCTGGCAGGTTCCACTCGGTGAGCAGCCAGGAGTGCGGGTCGATTCCGACACAGAGCCGGCCGAAGCGGTCGAACGCGTCCTGGAGGCGTTCGCCGAAGGGAGCGGTTGCCCTGACCGATTCGGCAGTACTGACGGTGCCGGCTGGACTCACAGTGCCGCCGCCCGGGTCGCCGCGTACTCCTGCAGGCTGGTGACCTCGAAACCGGTGCGGATCGAGTCGATGGACGCGACCGCGGCGGAGAGCTCGGCGATGGTCGTGAACAGCGGCAGGTCGCCGGCGACGGCCGCGGCGCGGATCTCGTAACCATCCGCCCTGGCCGTTCGGCCGTTGGGTGTGTTGATCACGATGTGCACCTCCTCGCGGCGGATCAGGTCGACGACGGTGTCCACGGACTCATCGGCCTTTTCGCTGAACTTTGCCACCACTGTGGCCCCGATTCCGTTTCGCTGCAAAACTTCGGCGGTTCCCTCGGTGGCCATGATCGTGTAGCCCAGCTGCGAGAGGCGCAGCATCGGCAGGATCACGGCCCGCTTGTCGCGGTCGGACACCGACACGAACACGGTTCCGGTGAGCGGGATTCCGCCGTAGGCGGCGAGCTGGCTCTTGGCGAAGGCCCGGGGGAAGTCCCGGTCGATGCCCATGACCTCACCGGTGGAGCGCATCTCCGGGCCGAGCACGGAGTCGACGATCAGGCCCTCGTGGGTGCGGAACCGGTTGAACGGCAGCACGGCTTCCTTCACCGCGACCGGCGAGTCCATCGGCACCCGGGAGCCGTCGATCTCGGGCAGCTTTCCTGCCGCCTTGAGCTCGGCGATGGTGGTGCCAACCATGATCAGCGACGCGGCCTTGGCGAGCGTGATGCCGAGGGCCTTGGCGACGAACGGCACCGTGCGGGAAGCCCGCGGGTTGGCTTCGAGCACGTAGAGCACGCCGGCGCCGATGGCGAACTGCACGTTGAGGAGTCCGCGCACGCCGATGCCCTGCGCGATGGCCAGGGTCGCGTCGCGCACCCGGTCGATCTCGGCGCGGCCCAGCGTGACCGGAGGCAGGGTGCAGCTGGAGTCACCGGAGTGCACGCCGGCTTCTTCGATGTGCTCCATGACGCCGCCGATGTACAGCTCGTGGCCGTCGTAGATGGCGTCGACGTCGATCTCGATGGCGTCGTCGAGGAACCGGTCCACCAGCAGCGGGTGCGACGGGCCGATGATGCCCTGGCCCTGCATGCGGGTGAAGTAGTCGGCCAGGGATGCACTGTCGTAGATGATCTCCATGCCGCGGCCGCCGAGCACGTAGCTGGGGCGCACGAGCACCGGGTAGCCGATCTCCTCGGCGACGACGACGGCACCGGCGTAGTCGGTCGCCGTGCCGTTGCGCGGGGCGAGCAGGCCGGCATCGGCCAGGATGCCGCTGAACAGGCCGCGTTCCTCTGCCAGGTCGATGGCGGACGGCGAGGTGCCCAGGATCGGGATGCCGGCGGCCTCGAGGCCCTTGGCCAGGCCGAGGGCGGTCTGACCGCCGAGCTGCACGACGACGCCGACGAGTTCGCCGCTCTGGCTTTCCGCGTGGATGATCTCCAGCACGTCTTCCAGGGTGAGCGGCTCGAAGTAGAGCCGGTCGCTGGTGTCGTAGTCGGTGGAGACCGTCTCCGGGTTGCAGTTGATCATGATCGTCTCGTACCCGGCCTCTGACAGGGCGAACGAGGCGTGCACGCAGGAGTAGTCGAACTCGACGCCCTGGCCGATGCGGTTCGGGCCGGAGCCCAGGATGACGACCTTCCTGCGGTCGGAGGGGATGACCTCGGTCTCCTGGTCGTAGCTCGAGTAGTGGTACGGGGTGAGGGCGGGGAACTCGCCGGCGCAGGTGTCCACGGTCTTGAAGACCGGGCGTACGCCGAGGATGTGCCGGACCTTGCGTACATCAGCTTCGCCGAAGCCGCGCAGCTCGCCGATCTGGGCGTCGGAGAAGCCGTGGTCCTTGGCGGTGCGGAGGATCTCGGTGTCGAGGGTGTCCGAGGCGGCGACGGTGTCGGCGATCTCGTTGATGAGCACGATCTGATCGAGGAACCACGGGTCGATCTTGGTGGCTTCGAAGAGCTGCTCGATGGTGGCGCCCTTGCGGAGCGCCTGCTGCACCGTGACGATGCGGCCGTCTGTGGGCACCTCGGCGACGGCGAGGAGTTCCTCGACGGTGCGGTCCTCTGCACCCCAGTGGAACGAGGAGCCGCGCTTCTCGAGCGAGCGCAGGGCCTTCTGCAGGGCGGAGGCGTAGTTGCGGCCGATGGCCATGGCCTCGCCCACGGACTTCATGGTGGTGGTCAGGCGTGCATCCGCCTTGGGGAACTTCTCGAACGCGAACCGGGGCACCTTGACCACGACGTAGTCGAGCGTGGGTTCGAAGCTGGCCGGGGTGACCTTGGTGATGTCGTTGGGGATCTCGTCGAGCCGGTAGCCGAGGGCGAGCTTCGCCGCGATCTTGGCGATCGGGAAGCCTGTGGCCTTGCTGGCCAGGGCGGACGAGCGGGAGACCCTGGGGTTCATTTCGATCACGATGATGCGGCCGTTGGCCGGGTCGATGGCGAACTGGATGTTGCAGCCGCCGGTGTCGACGCCGACGGCGCGGATGATGTCGATGCCGATGTCGCGCAGCTTCTGGTACTCGCGGTCGGTGAGGGTGAGGGCGGGGGCGACCGTGATGGAGTCCCCGGTGTGCACCCCGACGGGGTCGACGTTCTCGATCGAGCAGACCACCACGGTGTTGTCGGCGGTGTCGCGCATCATCTCGAGCTCGTATTCCTTCCAGCCGAGAATGGACTCCTCCAGGAGCACCTCGGTGGTCGGGCTCTGGTGCAGGCCGTCGCCGACGATGCGGCGGAGCTCGGCTTCGGTGTAGGCGAAGCCTGAGCCCAGGCCGCCCATGGTGAACGACGGGCGCACCACCAGCGGGTAGCCGAGGTCCTCGGCGAAGCCGACGGCCTCTTCCACGGTGTGGGCGATGTAGGACTTGGCCACGTCAGCGCCGGCGTCGAGCACCAACTGCTTGAAGATCTGGCGGTCCTCACCCTTCTGGATGGCCTCGAACTTCGCGCCGATCAGCTCGACGTTGTACTTGGTGAGGATGCCACGCTCGTGCAGGGCGATGGCCGCGTTGAGGGCCGTCTGGCCGCCCAGGGTCGGCAGGATCGCATCCGGACGTTCCTTGGCGATGATCGTTTCGAGGATCTCTGGCGTGATCGGCTCGATGTAGGTCGCGTCGGCGAAGTCCGGGTCGGTCATGATGGTGGCCGGGTTGGAGTTGACCAGGATGACCCTGACGCCCTCTTCGCGGAGAACCCGGCACGCCTGGGTGCCGGAGTAGTCGAACTCGCAGGCCTGGCCGATGACGATCGGACCGGATCCGATGACGAGGACGCTGTTGATATCGTCGCGCTTGGGCATTACTTGGTGTCTCCTGCTCCGGTGGTGGCCGCGTGCGCGAGCACCACATCCCTGAACCTGTCGAAAAGATAGTTGGCGTCGTGCGGGCCAGAGGCCGACTCCGGGTGGTACTGCACCGAGAATGCCGGGATGTCCAGGCACCGGATGCCCTCGACGACGTGGTCGTTGAGGCTGTAGTGGCTCACCTCGACCTTGCCGAAGCCGGTGGAGGACTCGTGCACGCCCTCGATCGGCATGTCCACGGCGAAGCCGTGGTTCTGCGAGGTGATCTCCACCCGGCCGGTGGCCTTGTCGAGCACCGGCTGGTTGATCCCGCGGTGTCCGAACGGCAGCTTGTAGGTGCCGAAGCCGAGGGCCCGGCCAAGCAGCTGGTTGCCGAAGCAGATGCCGAAGTACGGCACCCCTGCCCGCAGCACCTCCTGCAGGAGGGTGACGTGGGCGTCGCTGGCGGCGGGGTCGCCCGGACCGTTCGAGAAGAACAGCGCGGACGGGTTCAGCGAGAGCACGTGCTCCGCGGTGACGGACTGCGGCAGCACGAAGACCTCGAAGCCACGCTCGGCGAGGTAGTTGAGGGTGGAGGTCTTCACGCCGAGGTCGAGCACCGCGACCGAGCCGATCCTCTCGCCCTGGGCGGGGAGGGAGTACGGCTCGACGGTGGAGACGTCGTCGGAGAGGTTGCGGCCGCGCATGCTAGCGCCGCCGCGCACGAGCTCGAGCTGCTCGCTCTCGGAGATGTCGTAGCGCTCACCAGAGAAGATGCCGCTGCGCATGGCGCCGAGCGAGCGGATGTGCCGGGTGATGGCCCGGGTGTCGATGCCGCTGATACCCACGATGTCGTGGGACTCCAGCTCGGAGTCGAGGGTGCGCTGGGAGCGGAAGTTCGACGGCGTCCTGGCGGGTTCGCGCACGACGAAGCCGGCGACCCAGATGCGGGACGATTCCATGTCCTCGTCGTTGGCGCCGGTGTTACCGATGTGCGGGGCGGTCATGAGCACGATCTGGCCGGCGTATGACGGGTCGGTCAGGGTCTCCTGGTAGCCGGTCATGCCGGTGGCGAAGACGATCTCGCCGAGGGTCTGTCCACGGCTTCCGTAGGCACGTCCCACGTAGCGGGTGCCGTCTTCGAGGACGAGCACGGCCGGAGCCGGTGTGGATGTTGGGTAGCTCACGGGCTACACCTCACTTTCTTCGGTGCCGAATTCTGTTGTGCCGGATGCGGTGCCGCCCGACTGGCTCGGGGCGGTCACTGCGAGAGATCTGATGGCCTCGCCGATCGATCGGCGATCGGCGGGGTCACTGAAACGGAAGTAGCTGTCCACGCTGGCCGGGGCGTCCTGTGCCGCGGTGGCGGGCCCGGTGGCCGGGGCGAGCCGCCAGCCGATCAGCATCAGGCCGCCGGGCTCTACGGCCCTGTCGATGGCCCAGGTGGCGTCGGTGACCCGCTCCACGGCATCCGCCGGGATGAACAGCGCGGGCGAGCCAGCCAGTTCGAGCAGCACGCCCGCCGCGGTGACGGTGACGCCGCCGCGGGCGCGGAAGCCGAGGCCGGTGATCGCGAGTCGCTCGAGCGGCTGGTCCCTGGGCGTGGTGGCGACATAGAGGGCGGCTGCCGAGGCGAGTGGCCGGCCGAGGTCGGCCGGCTGCGGGTAGCCGGCGGTCAACGCGGCATCCCGCGCCGTGCGCCTGCGCCAGGAGCGCAGCATCAGCAGGAGCACACCGACCAGCACCACGACGATGATGATCGTGGCGACGGTGCGGCTACTCATGGCTGCCGTTCGTGCGGGCGGCCGCGATCTGCGCGGTGCTCTGCAGCACACCGTCGAGCACGGTGGCGTAGCCGCGGTGGAACGTGGCCAGCACCTGCCCTGGCAGGGTCATCTGCAGGTACGGCGAGTTGACACCCTTGCCGACGAGGTTCTGTCGACCGAACTCGCGGCGCACGTTCGGGTCGTAGAGGGTGAGTTCTGCTGGCGCACCGACGGCGAGGGCCTGGCCCTGGCTCTGGATGCGGCCGATGCGGGCGGGGACCCTGGACAGGACCCGCTCGATGTCGGCCCAGGTGAGGTGTCCGGTCTCGACCAGCGCGGCGTGAGCCACCGACAGGGCGGATTCGAGCCCGACCATGCCGTTCGCGGCGGCGCCCCACTCGCAGTCCTTGGCCTCGACGGGGTGCGGGGCGTGGTCGGTGGCGATGATGTCGATGGTGCCGTCGGCCAGCCCCTGGCGCAGCGCCTCGACGTCTTCGCGGCGGCGCAGCGGCGGGTTGACCTTGTAACGCGCGTCGTAGCCGGCCACCAGGTCCTCGGTGAGCAGCAGGTGGTGCGGGGTGACCTCCGCGGTCACGTTGATGCCGCGGGCCTTGGCCCAGCGCACCACGTCGACGGCTCCGGCTGTGGAGAGGTGGCAGACGTGCAGGCGGGAGCCCACGTGTTCGGCCAGCAGCACGTCGCGGGCGATGATCGACTCCTCGGCCACGGCGGGCCAGCCGGTGAGGCCGAGCTCACCGGAGAGCGCGCCCTCGTTCATCTGGGCGCCAACCGTGAGGCGGGGCTCCTGGGAGTGCTGGGCGACGACTCCGTCGAAGGCCTTGACGTACTCGAGGGCGCGGCGCATCAGCAGCGGGTCGGAGACGCAGAAGCCGTCGTCGGAGAAGACCCGCACGTTGGCGCGGCTGGTGGCCATGGCGCCCAGTTCGGCGAGGCGTTCGCCCGCCAACCCCACGGTGACGGCACCGATCGGCTGAACGGTGACGTAGCCGGCACTCTCCCCCAGGGCGAGCACCTGCTCGACGACCCCGGCGGTGTCCTGCACCGGCGAGGTGTTGGCCATGGCGAACACCGTGGTGAACCCGCCGATCGCGGCCGCCTGGCTGCCGGTGAGCACGGTCTCGCTCTGCTCATAGCCCGGTTCGCGCAGGTGCGTGTGCAGGTCGACCAGGCCGGGCAGGGCGATCAGGCCGGCCGCGTCGATCACGGTGGCTCCGACATCCGTGAGCCCCGTGCCCATGTCGGTGATGCGGCCGTCGCCGAGGAGGAGGTCGGAGGTGGTGCCGTCGCTGAGCTGGGCTCCGCGGATGAGAAAGCGTTCGGTCGACATTCAGTGGTCCTCTCGGTCGCCGGAAAGCAACAGGTACAACGCCGCCATTCGGACGGAGACCCCGTTCGCGACCTGTTCGCGCACGGTGGACCGGTCAGAGTCGGCTGCGGCGGAGGAAATCTCCAGGCCGCGATTCATCGGTCCGGGGTGCATGACAATGCTATGCGACGACAGCCGGGCGAAACGCTCATCGTCCAGGCCCCAGCGCCGGGAGTACTCCCGGCTGTTGGGGAAGAATGCGGCGTTCATCCGCTCGGCCTGGATGCGCAGCATCATCACGACGTCCGGGCCGGAGTCGATGGCCGTGTCGAGGTCGTATCCGATCGTGGCCGGCCAGCCGGAGGTGTCGGAGGGCAGCAGTGTGGGCGGAGCGATGAGGGTGACGTGCGCGCCCAGGGTGTGGAGCAGCCAGAGGTTGGAACGGGCGACCCTGGAGTGCAGGATGTCGCCGACGATGGTGACCGTGACGCCGTCCAGGTCTCGGCCACGGGAGGCCGCGCCGTGCAGGCGGCGGCGAATCGTGAAGGCGTCGAGCAGGGCCTGGGTGGGGTGTTCGTGGGTGCCGTCGCCGGCGTTGATGATGCCGGCGTCGATCCAGCCGCTACCGGCGAGGACCTGCGGGGCGCCGGAGGCGGGGTGGCGGATGACGACGCCGTCGGCGCCCATTGCGGCGAGGGTCTGCGCGGTGTCTTTCAGGCTCTCGCCCTTGGAGACGCTGGAGCCCTTGGCGCTGAAGTTGATCACGTCGGCGCTGAGGCGCTTCGCGGCGGCTTCGAACGAGATCCGGGTGCGGGTGGAGTCCTCGAAGAAGAGGTTGACCACGGTCTTGCCGCGCAGGGTTGGAAGCTTCTTGACCTCGCGATTGGCGACATCCGCCATGTCTTCGGCGATGTCGAGCAGGGTGATGGCCTCGTCGCGGCTGAGCGCCTTGGTGGTGAGCAGGTGCCTCACGATTCGGTCCCTCCCTCGATGCTGACGAACTCGTCACCGTCGACCTCGATGACGTGCACGTTGATGCGTTCGTGGCTGGCGCTGGGCAGGTTCTTGCCCACAAAGTCGGCCCGGATCGGCAGCTCGCGGTGGCCGCGGTCGACCAGAACGGCCAGGCGCACGACGCTGGGGCGGCCGTGGTCGCCGAGCGCGTCGAGCGCCGAGCGGATGGTGCGGCCCGAGTAGAGCACGTCGTCGACGAGCACCACGGTGGCACCGTCGATGCTGCCGGGCACCTGGGTGGGCGCGGGGGTGCGGGTGCGGGTGTGCGCGAGGTCGTCGCGGTACATCGTCACGTCGAGGGAGCCGACGCGCACGGCGGCGGAGTCCGGCTCGATGCGCTGGATGATGTCGGCGATGCGCTGGGCGAGGGCCACTCCCCTGGTGGGAATGCCCAGGATCACCAGGTTCGCGCTTCCTCGATTGGACTCCAGGATCTCGTGTGAGATCCGAGTCAACGCTCGGGTGATGTCAGCCTGGGTGAGCACGGTGCGCTCTGTCAAACCAACCTCCTTTCCCGTCTCACAGGACGGCGCTTAAAGTAGGTCACGGTACCCCTGAACCCTACCATCCCCGATGAGCCTGCCCGTTCGGCGAATCGTGCGCGGGAGCCGTGAAAAGTCTCGTCTTTCGGGGCTTTTTCGTTGCAGACGGATGGCTGCCGCCGGGGGGCGTTCCAGCCGAGCGTCAATGTCGGTGGTAGCTGAGATGATCTCAGTATGAGTAGCCCAGACCAGGCACCACCGCCAGTTCCGGATGATGACGACTACTCTCCGGAACCCGTTCCACCCGGATCCACCCCCGAAAACCCGACCGAGCCCGCGCAAGCAGCATCTGCCCCACCCGACCCGGTGCTGTCCGAACCTGCGCCACCCGACCCGGTGCATGAACGATATGTGCCCGACCCGACGATGGACGAGCTGGTGCGCACGGAGTTGGTGCGGCGCACCGAGTTGATCGCGGCCGAGCACCGGGCCATCGCCCAAGCGCAAGCTCGGCAGGCCGAACGGCTGGTCGAGCTGCAGCTCTGGAGCGAGGACCCCCAGGTGGCGTCCCGGCTGCAGGGCAACCTGGAAGCCATTCACCTGGCCGACCGGAACGCCGCCACGCTCACCGCGTGTCAGGCCCGGGCGGTCGCGTTCGGCCGGTGGGAGGACCGGGAGGTCGCGAGGCGCACGATCGTGAGCGAGACGGCGTGCTTGCTGAATCTGCACGAACGCACCGTGGAGCGTCTGCTGGACGAGTCGCTCTGGCTGTACTCCACCCCGGCGACGTTCGAAGCTTTGACGGCCGGGGAGATCAGTTACCCGCACGCCAAAGCGTTGATCGATCAGATGCGCACCCTGCCCGACGAGCACCAGGCCGCGTTCGAGGAAGCTCTGCTGCCGCACGCGAAAACCCTGCCGGTGGGCCGGTTCACCAACCGGGCCCACCGGCTGCGGGAGAGACAGCACCCGGAGTCGATCGTGACCCGCACGACGAACGCCCTCGCCGACCGGCACACCCGGTGGGAACCCGCCGCCGACGGCATGGGCTGGTTGCACTGGTACGGCACCGCTCACGACACCAAATCCGCCTTCGATCGCATCGATACGACCGCGAAGGCCTTGAAACCGCACGGCGACGCAGGCGCGGGCTCAGCGGCAGAGCGAGCCGAGGCCGAGCAGCAGCGCAAGCGCGGCCTCGCCCAGCTCCGGGCGGACATCACCCGGGCCCTGCTGCTGGACGGTGTCACCCCCGACGGCCTCGGTGCCGGCATCCGCGGCACGGTGATGATCACGGTGCCGGTGCTCACGCTGCTGGGCCAGAGCGATGAACCGGCCACCTTAGAGGGGTACGGGCCGATCTCACCGGAGACCGCCAGGGAGATCGCCGCCGGCGCACCCAGCTTCACCCGGCTGCTCACCCACCCGGAAACCGGCGTGGTGCTTTCCCTGGGCAAGACCCAGTACAAGAACACCAAAGCCATGAAGAAATGGCTGCGGATGCGCGATGAGACCTGCCGGTTCCCCGGCTGCAACCGGCCGGCGGTGAAATCCGACGTGGATCACACCAACGACTGGGCCAACGGCGGAAAAACCGACTGCGACAACCTCGCCCACCTCTGCGAAGCCCACCACCGGCTCAAACACCTCTCCCAGTGGCAGGTCGTGCAGGAGCCGGGCGGGGTGCTGCTCTGGACCTCACCCGGCAAGCGCAGCTACCGCACCGACCCCGCCAACCCGGTCGCACCACCACGACCCAGACCCCCGGTGGTGACGCCCAAGAAACGCAAACGACCGGCCACGGCGAGCTACCTGATGGCCGAACACCAGCCGACGCGTCGTCCGTCACCCCCGGTGCCCGAGAATCCGCCGTTCTGATGCCCGCAGGGCCGCTGCGCCTCGCCAAACCCTGTCGCCGCGACTAGCCTGAACCGCAAATCAGTCACGTGTGAACGACAGGCACCGTGAACCTCCGGTGCCTGGCGCGAAGAAGGTGAGGCAATGAGCCCTGCCCAGTCAGGACCAGACACACCGGGCACCCACCAGCAGAACCGACGGGAACACACCGAGGTCGAGGCGACCTCCCGCTCAGAGCGCAGGGCGCCGTCGCCCGTCGAGTCGGATTAAACATCGGCTTCGCTGGCACAGGAGTCGCCCTCGTTCCCCGTGCGAGCCTCTCCTCGGTCACCGCACGGGCCGACATTGAACTCGTCGCCGAGAGCCGGTGGTGGTTCCGACCGGCCGGACCGATCGGCCACGCCACCTTCGCCTACCGGGGCACCGCGTACATCGCCGGATGGGAGATCGATCCGGTCACCGGAGCCTGGGACCTGGAAGTCGGATCCGGGTCAGGTCGCCGAGCCGAGGATGAACTCGGTGAGCGCCACGTTGTCGTTGATCGCACCGGGGTACGGGCTGCCGTCAACGAGCAGGGTCGGGGTGCCCTGGATCGCCGGGATCTCGGCGCCGTCGATCGGACCGGTGAGCGCATCCTGGGTGTTCTGCTGCGACCAGGCCAGGTACTCGCCGTCGTTCACACAGTCGGCAATGGACGCGCCACCGGTCGACAGCGCAACCAACTCGTCATCCGACAGGCCCGTTGTGCCTTCGACCGGCTGGTCAGCGAACAGTGCGGCCAGGTAGTCCAGGGTCGACTCCGGGTTGATCGCGGCCTCGCAGGTGAGCGCGGCCGAGGCGCGGGACGAGTACTCGGATCCCTGCGACGCGTTGTCAAGAAAGGTGAGGGAGTGCACGCGCAGCGTGATCACGTCGTCGTCGACCAGCGCGGCCAACGTGTAGCCATTCGCGTCATCGAACTGGCCGCAATACGGGCACATCGGGTCGATGTACAGGTCAACGACGGTGCGTCCGGTGCCCACCTGCAGGTAGCCCTCGTCGAGGTGGGCCGCGCCGATCTGCCCGGACACCATCGCGGGCGGTGTCACCGACCCGGTGGTGTTCGCGACCGTGGCGAGGAACGAGGCGATGGTCGCCGCGAAGAGGATGGCGAGAGTCACCGCGACCGCCGTGGCCGCGATGCCCAGGTAGCCGAGAACGAGGCCCGCGATGGCCAGACCCTTGCCGTTCTCGCCGGTGCGCTTGATCTGGGCCATCGCGAGATGCCCGGTGATCACCGCAGCGATGGCGCAGAAGAACCCGGTGACCAGGGACACGATCGCGAGGGTATTGGTGCGCGGTACGACCGGACCGCCCTGCGGGTAGGGCGCCGGCTGAGTGGGTGGCAGGTATCCGGTGCCGGTGCCGTGGCTGTCTGCAGTCATGTTCTCCCCCTCAGTCGTGCCGTCCGGCTGCACAGGCAAACCGGACGGCACTCGACGTGCGCGTTACTCGTGCTGGCTCAGGCGGATGGCGCGGTCTGCGCGATCCGGCCGAGCAGACCGTTCACGAATCCGGCGGAGTCATCCGTCGAGAGCACCTTCGCGGCCTCGACGGCCTCGTCGATCGCGACGGCGTGCGGCACGGCGTCGTTGTACAGGATTTCCCAAATGCCGATCCGCAGGATTGCCCGGTCGATCGTGGGCATCCGCGACAGCGTCCAGCCCTGCGAGTAGGTCTCGATGAGTTCATCGATCTCGTCGCGGTGATCGACGACGCCGTCCACGATGTCGCGGGCGTACAACCAGGACGCCATGCGGGCCGGCTCATTGGCGGCTCGTTCGGCCTCCATGGCCAGCGACTGCTCGATCGTAGTCTGGCGAACGTCGGCGGCGTACAGGATATCGATGGCGCGCTTACGCGCCTTGGTACGAGCGCTCACTAGTTGACGCGGCCGAGGTAGTCACCGTTGCGGGTGTCGACCTTGACCTTGGTGCCCTGCTCGAGGAAGAGCGGCACCTGAATCTGAAAGCCGGTTTCCACCGTCGCGGGCTTGGTGCCACCGGTCGAGCGGTCACCCTGCAGGCCGGGCTCGGTGTAGGTGATTTCGAGCACGACGGATGCCGGCAGTTCGACGTACAGCGGGTTGCCGTCGTGCAGAGCCACGGTGACGGCCTGGTTCTCCAGCATGAAGTTGGCGGCATCGCCGACGACGGTGGAGGACACGGTGAGCTGGTCGTAGTCGGCGACGTCCATGAAGACGTAAGAATCGCCATCCGCGTACAGGTACTGGAAGTCGCGGCGGTCGACGTTCTCGGTTTCGATCTTCGCGCCGGCGTTGAAGGTACGGTCGACGGTCTTGCCCGTGACGACGTTCTTCAGCTTGGTGCGCACGAAGGCGCCACCCTTGCCGGGCTTGACGTGCTGGAACTCGATGACGGCCCACAGCTGCTTGTCGATGTTGAGGACGACGCCATTACGAATGTCGGCGGTAGATGCCATGAAAAGGTGTTCCGTTCGATTCAATTGGTAAGGTGCGCGGCCGTGAGGCCTCAGACGAGTGTAGCCGACACGCCCCGCCGGATCGATTCCGGCGGCCGAGGAGTGCCGGTGGGCGCGCTTTCGTTAGTTCAACCGCACAATGTGGTCGAGGGCCAAACGGTAGGAATCGAAACCGAACCCCGCGATGACGCCCGTGGCAACGGCGCTGACCACGCTGGTGTGCCGGAAGGTCTCGCGGGCGTGCGGATTGGAGATGTGCACCTCCACGAGCGGGATGCCGGCCTTGGTGACGAGAGCGGCGGCGTCGCGCAGGGCATAGCTGTAGTGCGTGAACGCGGCCGGGTTGAGCACCACGGGGGTGTTGGCGTCCACGGCCTCGTAGAGCCAGTGGATGAGCTCGGCCTCGTCGTCGGTCTGGCGCACATCGACGGTGACGTCGGTCGGTGCCACCTCGGTGAGGAGCACGCGCAGGTCGTCCAGGTTCGCGGATCCGTAGACATCCGGCTCGCGGCTGCCGAGACGCCCCAGGTTCGGGCCGTTGAGAACGAGAACTGTGCGCATGCCCCCAGCCTAGGCCCGGGCGGGAGTTCCATCCGTTCGGGGGCGCGAAGAACGACAGGCGGTGGGGCACTGGTACGTTGAGGACGAATCAGGGGGAACAGATGGGGTTCGGTAGGAAAATCGGAGTTGTGGTGCTCGGCGCTGTCCTGCTGAGCGGCTGTTCGTCCGCGTCGACCGAGGGGGCCGCCTCTCCGGCACAGAGCCCGTCAGCTTCGAGCCCCGCAGCGCCAAGCCCGACGGCTCCAAGCCCATCCCCGTCGGCCCCCGCCACCACTCCCACCGCGGAGCCCGCGCCCGCGCCGGAGCCGGCGGCCGAACCAGCGCGCCTCGTGATCTCCACGATGCAGCTCCAGGTGCTCAGCGACAGCGGGGACGTCCTCGACGAGATCGGCATCTTCGACTCGATCGACCCGGCCGTCGCCATCCTCACCGATCTCTTCGAAGCTGCGCCGGTCGTGACCGCGTATGAGGGCACGTCAGCCGCCGACTACGAGTGGGACGGCTTCATCATCGGCACCGACGGTCCCGCGAACCCGCCGACCGGCGCGGAGGTGCACGTTCGGGCGATGACGGCCGAGCTGAACGGCATCGGTATCGAGACCGTCGGCGGGTTCGCGGTGGGTGACTCATTGGTACCCATTTCCGAAGCCTCGCCGGAGGACTCCCGCACCTGGGACAACCGGGGTGTGCTGGAATTGGTCGTGAACGTCGATGAGGTTCCGGTCGAGGGCGACGACATCGACCGGGCTCTGCACACCGAGCTCAGCGCGCATCCGGCCGACGGCCCGATCAGCCAGATCTCGGCACCGGCGAAGAACTTCGATTAGCACCCCGCCAGCGCTGGTCGTCAGCCGCCGAATACCAGCACTCGCGGATCGACGAGCCCCGCATCCACGACCAGCCGCCCGCCCACGGGCTCGGTCAGGATGACGGTGAACCCTGCAGTTCGATCGCCGGAACGGTCAGGTCGCCGAGGTTCACCGTGAGTGCGCACGGGCCGCTCATCGACACGTACCAGCCGGGCGTCACGTTGGGGGCGTCGACCCATTCGACGGTGCGCACCTCACGGTCGGCCGGGATGACCCCACTCTCCGGATCGACCACCGAGTCCACGTCGAGAATGACGCTGATCACGTCGTGCGTCGTCGCGACGACGTACCAGCCGTCCTGGGCTGGGAAGTCAACCGGGCTGGCGTCGTCCCAGGTTGCCGCTGACAGTGCAGCGCGCCCGTGGCCTCTCCAAACCCACACCACGAACTGGTGCGTGTACTAGGGAGTGTGCGGTCGGAGCAGACCGACGTCTCACCCTCGCCCGTCTCACCCTCGCCGGTCACGGCCGCGGGTCGCGCCCTACGCGCTGAACGAATCCATCAGCTCCGAGCGGATGATGAACCGCACGCCGCGCGGTGCCTCGGCCGAGAACCCGCCGCCTCGGCCCTTGACGGTGTCGATGAGCAGCGCCGTGTGGCTCCAGTACTCGAACTGTTCGGCGGAAATCCAGAAGTCGATCAGCTGCGCGGGCTCCCCCGCCGGGGCGATGTCGAGCCGGCCGAGCAGCACGTCCTGGTCGGAGGTGATGAACTCTCCCGCCGGAAAGCACATCGGCGAACTCCCGTCGCAGCATCCGCCGGACTGGTGGAACATCAGTGGGCCGTGCTCCTCCCACAGGCTCCGCAGCAGGTCCACGGAGCTCTGCGCCAGTGCAACTCTGGACCGGGTCTCTCCCGGGATGGTGATGGTCGCCTCCACAGCGGGGCCGATGGCATCCGGTGGTGGTGTGATCAGATCGGTCATGGGTGCCTCCTCTTGGAGCGGATGGAGCATTTGGAGAGGCGGTGCCGGCCGCACGGCCTTGGGGGCGTCGCCCGGCCGGCACCGCCTGTTCGCGGGTTAGAAGAAGCCCAACGCGTCTTCGGAGTAGGACACCAGCAGGTTCTTGGTCTGCTGGTAGTGGCCGAGCGCGAGCTTGTTGTTCTCCCGGCCGATACCCGAGCTCTTGTAGCCGCCGAAAGCCGCTCCAGCCGGGTAGTTGTGATAGTTGTTCACCCAGACGCGTCCGGCGTGCAGGTCACGGCCGGCGCGGTATGCGGTGGTGCCGTTGCGCGACCAGACCCCGGCCCCGAGCCCGTAGAGGGTGTCGTTGGCGATCGAGATGGCGTCGTCGTAGTCGTCGAAGCTGGTCACGGCCACGACGGGTCCGAAGATCTCCTCCTGGAAGATGCGCATCTTGTTCTGGCCCTCGAAGATGGTCGGCTGCACGTAGTAGCCGCCGCTGAGGTCGCCGCCCAGGTCGACCTGCTCGCCGCCGAGCAGCAGCTTGGCGCCCTCCTTCTTGCCGATGTCGATGTAGGAGAGGATTTTCTCGAGCTGGTCGTTGCTGGCCTGGGCACCGACCTGGGTGTCGGTGTCGAGCGGGTTGCCCTGCTTGGCCAGTTTGGTGCGCTCGATGGCGCCGCCGAGGAAGCTGTCGTAGATGGGCTTGTGCAGCAGCGCGCGGCTGGGGCAGGTGCAGACCTCACCCTGATTGAAGGCGAAGAGCACGAAGCCTTCCTGCGCCTTGTCGTAGTAGCTGTCGTTCTTCTGCGCGACGTCGTCGAAGAAGATGTTGGCGCTCTTGCCACCCAGCTCCACGGTCGACGGGATGATGTTGGCGCTGGCATACTGCAGGATCAGCCGGCCGGTGGTGGTCTCGCCCGTGAAGGCGATCTTGCGGATACGGTTCGACGAGGCCAGCGGCTTGCCCGCTTCGATACCGAAGCCGTTGACGATGTTGAGCACCCCGGGCGGCAGGATGTCGCCGATCAGTTCGATCAGCACCAGGATCGACGCGGGGGTTTGCTCGGCGGGCTTGAGCACGACGGCGTTGCCGGCGGCGAGGGCCGGTGCGAGCTTCCAGACCGCCATCAGGATCGGGAAGTTCCAGGGGATGATCTGGCCGACCACGCCGAGGGGCTCGTGGAACTGGTAGGACATGGTGTCGTTGTCGAGTTCGGCATGATCGCCGTCCTGGGCGCGGATGGCGGAGGCGAAGTACCTGAAGTGGTCCGCGGCCAGCGGCAGGTCCGCGTTCAGCGGCTCTCGGATGGGCTTGCCGTTGTCCCAGCTTTCGGCGACCGCGAGCAGCTCTCGGTTCGCGTCGATGACATCCGCGATCTTGTTCAGCACCGCGGCCCGGTGTGTGGCCGTGCTCTTGCCCCAGGCCGGTGCGGCCTTGTGGGCGGCGTCGAGGGCCAGGTCGATGTCTTCGTGAGTGCTGCGGGCGACCTCGGTGAACGGTTTGCCGTTGACCGGGGAGATGTCTTCGAAGTACTGGCCCTTGACCGGCGGCACCCATTCGCCTCCGATCCAGTTCTCGTAGCGGGGCTTGAAGGTGACTTTCGCATCCGGTGTGCCGGGGGCGGCGTAAACGGTCATTTCACTCCTTGTTCGACGGCTCTGTCGATGGTTTCCGCGTCGTTGCGGTCCATGGGGTGAGCCTACGAAGGCAGAGGTTGCGAAACGTTGCGGTCGCTCCCCGGTCCGGTCCGGTGGTCGAGGTCATCCTCCGGTTTGATCCGGTCACCCTGCAGACGGATGCCGGGCCGGGACCGGTTTGCCTAGCGTTGAGGGCATGGAAACCCTGGAGAGTTCGCGCATCGTCAGGTCCACGCCCTCGAGCGGCGGCTGGTGGCACGCCGATACCCGCTCGTCGGCGCTGCGGGCGGCAACGGTGGTCGTCGGCGGCGCGGTCCTGATCGGCGGGCTGACCAGTTTCGCGCAGCTGTACCTGCCGCCCTGGGTCAATTCACTCAGCAACTCGGCCGGCGGCTGGACGATGTTCAGCTTCCTGCTCGTCTGGCTCAGCCGGGCCCGGCCGGTGCTCGCTGGGGTGCTCGGCATCGTGGCCTTCCAGCTTCTCGTCGAGTCGTACAGCGTGGTGTCCGAGTGGCGCGGGTTCGACGACGGCGATCCGTTCAGCTCGATCTGGACCGTTGTCGGTCTCGCCGCTGGGCCGCTGCTTGGCGTTGCCGCCGGTCTGGTGCGCCATGCCCCACCGCTGTGGCGCGCGTTGGCGGTCACGCCGCTGAGCGCTGTGCTGCTGGGTGAGGGGATCTGGGCGCTCAACACCATTGCCGACACCACGAGCCCGGTCTACTGGACCCTCGAGATCGTGCTGTCGGCCGCCTTCCTGCTCGCGGCGGTCCTGCACGGCCGGCTCGTCCCCCGGGCCATCTCGCTGGTGACCAGCGCGTGGCTGGTGGGCACGCTCGCCTTCGTGGGTGTGCTGGTGTTCGTCCTGAACTGAGCGCTGATCCTTCCCGGCTGACCCTTCCCGACTGACCCTGCCTGGCTGCTACGCGCGAAGCTCGGTCTCGATCCGGGCGAGACGTGCCGCCACGGCGGCTCGCTGCGGGGACCGGGCGGGCAGGAGCTCGAGGCAGGCCCGCCACACCTCGCTGTCCCAGGCGGCCTCCTCGGTGCGGGCGTAGTCGAGCAGCACCTCCACCGAGGCGTCGCTGAGCAGGGTCTGGCGCAGGCGCCCGCTCACCTCCGCGCGGATTTCGGCGACACCCGGTGACGTGGAGCCCGGCAGCACCGTTCCCCGGTAGGCGGCCAGGGCCATCCGGTGGGCGCCGCGGGCGAGGAGGCGGAGGACCCGGGCGGCATCCGTGTCGACGCTGGTCTCTAGGCGGTACGGGCGTGAGCCGACCCGCAGCTGAGGATGGCTGACCGCGAGTACCCGGCGCAACCGCACCATCTCGGCGCGCAGGTTCTCGACGGCGTGCGGCTGTTCGTCGCTGAGGAGGCCGGCGAGCCGGTCGGCGGACAGGCCCTGCCTGTGCCAGGTGAGCAGGAGCACGATCTCGGCGTGCCGGGGGCTGAGGTCCACGCTGTGTTTGTCGACGCTGTCTTTCTCAACGCTGTGCTCACCGCCGTGGGAGCCGTGCAGTGCGCCGTGTTCGGTGCCCAGCACGCTGAGCAGCAGGCCGGGGGCGGTGAAGCCCGACGGGCGTGCCGGTGCCGGCCGCGGGGCGCTGAGGCTCTGGATGCGCAGTTCAGCTTCGAGCGCCGCGACGGCGGCCTCCACCAGCGGCAGGGTCTGCGGCGCCACGGCGGCGTCTCCCCCGGTGATGTCGATGACGCCGAGCACCATTCCGCTGACAGGGTCGTGAATGGGCACCGCGGTGCAGCTGAACGGATGGGCGAGCTGGTTGAAGTGCTCGGCGCGTTGGATCTGGATGCCGTGGTCGAGTGCCAGCGCGGTGCCGGGCGCGCTCGTGCCGACCCGGGCCTCCGACCAGTCGGCGCCGACCACGAAGTGCATGTCTTCGGCCAGGGTGCGCACAGCGCTGTCGCCGTCGATCCAGAGCAGTCGGCCGGCCTCGTCGGCCACCGCCACGATCAGCCCGAATTCGGCCGCGTGTCGTACCAGGAGGGTGTTGATCACCGGCAGCACAGCGGCGAGCGGGTTCCGTGCCCGCAGCCGCCCGAGTTCGTCGGCGCTCAACGTCGGTGCGGCCTGCGCCGTCAACGGGTCCAGTCGCAGGGAGATCGACCGCTGCCAGGATTCCCGCACCAGTCGCCGCACCCCGGTCTGGACGGCACCGGAGCGAAGGTCCGTGCGGTCGCCGATCGCGGCCTCATGCAGGCGTTCCTGCCGGGAGAAGGTGACCAGGGGCGAATCGGCGGCCGTTACCGTCCACGGGCTGCTCACTACACCTCCGATCAACGCTGGTCGTAGGCGACCTGCGCGTTCCGGCCGGTCGGGTGCTTCATTGTAGGCACAGTCAGCGAAAAAGGGGTGTTAGGACCCGATCTCCTGGTACGCGGCGAACAGCAGGGAGGCATCCGGCGCTTCGAGCACGGTGGGCTTGCCGATGTCGTCGAGCACGATGAAGCGCAACATGCCGCTGCGGGTCTTCTTGTCGCGCTGCATCGTGGCCAGCAGCGTGGGCCACCGGCCGACGGGGTAGCTGATCGGCAGGGTGAGCGACTCCAGGATGCGGCGGTGCCGGTCGACGGCCTCATCGGAGAGCCGGCCGCTGAGGCGGGCGAGCTCCGCGGCGAACATCATGCCGACGGCGACAGCGGCGCCGTGGCGCCAGCCGTAGCGTTCGGCGTGCTCGACGGCGTGGCCGAGGGTGTGCCCGTAGTTGAGGATCTCGCGGAGGCCGGCCTCCTTGAAGTCCGCGCCGACGACACGGGCCTTCATGTCGATGGCCAGCTCGAGCACTCGGCGGAATTCGGCGGTGGTGGGGTCGGTGACGGCGGCGACGTCGGCCTCGACGATGTCGAGGATCTCCGGCACCTGGATGAAACCGGCCTTCACAATCTCGGCGAAGCCGGCGAGGATCTCGTTGCGGGGCAGGTCGGCGAGAATGTCGAGGTCGCAGACCACGGCGGCCGGTGCGTAGAAGGTGCCGACGAGGTTCTTGCCCTCTGCGGTGTTGATGCCGTTCTTGCCGCCGACGGCGGCGTCGACCATACCGAGCACACTGGTGGGGATCTGCACGAGCTTGACCCCGCGCAGCCAAGTCGCGGCCACGAAGCCGGCGAGGTCGGTGACGGCGCCGCCGCCGAAGCCGATCACGGCGTCGGTGCGGGTGAAGTCGGCCTGCCCCATCACCTGCCAGCAGAACGCGGCTACCTCCACCCGTTTGGCGGGCTCGGCGTCTGGTACCTCGGCGATGAGCACCTCGTACCGGCCGAGCAGGCTCTCGCGCAGCGCCACAGCCCTCGCACCCAGGTGCGAGGTGTGCACGATCAGGACCTTCTTGACGGTGTCGCCCAGTTGCTCGGCGACGTCGGCGACGATGCCACGGTCGATCAGCACCGGGTAGCTGTCGACACCGGTCACGGTAATGGTGGTGGTACCGGATTCTGCGGGGATCATGTCTGTCACGAGTGCTTCTTTACCCATTTCACAATATCGGCGGCGATGGCGTCGACCGGCCTGGTCGACGTGTCGAAGTGGATGCTGGCCAGCGCCTCGTACAGCGGGCGGCGCTCGTCGTAGATCTGTTGCCAGGCGTCCGGCCCCGCGGCGAGCAGGGGCCGTTTGGCGTTCTTGGTGCGCTTTCGCACGGCATCAGCGGTGGTGCTGAGCGAGATCACGGTCGCGCGGCGCAGGTCCGCCTGGGTGGCGGGGTCGAGCACCGCTCCCCCGCCCAGGGAGACGACGGCCCGTTGCTGTTGCAGAGCGTGGGCGACGGCGGCGCGTTCGAGCGCCCGGAAATGGGGCTCGCCGTGCCGGGCGAAGATCTCGGTGATCGGGCCGTGCTCGGCCTCGATGTCGGTGTCGGTGTCGATGAACGGCACCCGCAGGCTACGTGCCACCCTGCGTCCGATCTTGGACTTCCCCGACGCCATCGGTCCGATGAACACGAGCGGGTACAGCGGAGTGTCCCGGTCGTGGCGGGACTCCGCGGTCACGGGCCGGGCGTCGCCCGCGTCCGCGTCCGAATGCTCTCGGTCTGCCCGAGCGGCGGGAGCCGACGTCGGCGCCGCTGGCCAGCCCTCGGCCGGGCGGGACGCATCCGGGCTCAGGAACAGCACGTCAGACAGAGGCGTCGCTGGTCGAGCCGGTGCGCAGGTTCGCCGGGATGCTCGCGAGGTAGGCGTCGAGGTTGCGTCGCGTCTCGCTGAGCGAGTCGCCACCGAACTTCTCCAGCATCGAGTTCGCCAGTACGAGCGCGACCATGGCCTCGGCGACGACCCCGGCCGCCGGAACCGCACAGACGTCGGAACGCTGGTGGTGCGCGGGCGCGGCCTCGCTGGTGGTGATGTCAACGGTGCGCAGCGCACGAGGAATCGTCGCGATGGGCTTCATGCCGGCGCGGACCCGCAGCACCGTGCCGGTGCTCATGCCGCCCTCGGTTCCGCCGGCCTTGTCGCTGGAGCGGATGATACGGTCGTCGACCTGCACGAGTTCGTCGTGCGCGTCCGAGCCGCGGCGGGTGGTGGTGAGGAAGCCGTCGCCGACCTCGACACCCTTGATCGCCTGGATGCCCATCAGGGCCGCGGCCAGCTGCGAGTCGAGCCTGCGGTCCCAGTGCACGAACGAGCCGAGC
Organism: Cryobacterium inferilacus; assembly: GCF_019599185.1. GTDB lineage: Bacteria > Actinomycetota > Actinomycetes > Actinomycetales > Microbacteriaceae > Cryobacterium > Cryobacterium inferilacus. The sequence continues at coordinate 118,403 of NZ_JAIEUL010000001.1, forward strand.
CCGGGGGGCAGGTTGTAGGCGAGCACCTCGACGATGCCGCCGAGGGTGTCACCGTCCTTGTGGGCGGCGTCCACCTCCGCGACCATCAGGGCGCTGGTCGTGGGGTCGAAGCAGCGCAGCGGGTCGGCGTCGAGGGCGTCGACATCGTTCGGGAGCGGGAGGGGCGAGCCCTCTGGCACACGAACGGGGCCGATGGAGAGGGTGTGGCTGACCAGCTCGATGCCGAGCCCGGCCAGGAACGCTCTGGCAACGGCGCCGAGGGCGACCCTGGCGGCCGTCTCCCTGGCGCTGGCACGCTCGAGTACGGGCCGGGCCTCGTCGAAGTCGTACTTCTGCATGCCGACCAGATCGGCGTGGCCGGGGCGCGGGCGCACGAGCGGAGCACCACGACCGCGGCTGAGCTTGTCTGCATCCACGGGTTCGGGGCTCATCACGTCGACCCACTTGGGCCATTCGGTGTTGCCGATCCGCAGGGCCACAGGGCCGCCGAGGGTGAGGCCGTGGCGCACACCGCCGGAGATGTTCAGCTCGTCCTGTTCGAACTTCATGCGGGCGCCTCGGCCGTAGCCGAGTTTGCGGCGCGCAAGATCGAGGCGGATGTCATCAAGGGTGATCGGGATCCCTGCGGGCAAACCCTCGACAATGGCGAGGAGTTCGGGGCCGTGGGATTCTCCGGCGGTGAGCCAACGAAGCATGGGTTCTATCCTTCCACAGCGCGATCGGTTACAGCGCCGTCGGTTACAGCGCCGTCGGGTACAGCGCCGTCGGGCAGGGCAGCCCGCATCGCCTGCAGCACGGCCTCTTCATCGGGCAGCGGCAGGAACGGGTCGTTTCCGACGAAGATCCGGATCTGGATCAGAGCCTGGTGCAGCAGCATGGTGCGCCCGGAGCTGGCTCGACCGCCTGCGGCCGTCCAGGAACCGGCCAGGGCCGTGGGCCACGGGGAATATCCCACATCGAACAGTGGTGCGGCGGCCCGCACGGACGCGGGGAACTCGACCGGCAGGGCAGCGTCGCCCGGCATGGTGCTGATCACCAGATCGCTGACGCGGTCGGTGTCCGCGATGGTCGACAGGCCACGCACCGTGGCCACGAGACCCAGCTGTCGGGCCAGGGCAGTAAGCGGCTCGGCGCGTTCGGGGGTGCGGGCGATGATCTCGACGCTTTCGGCGCCCAGCTCAGCGGCCGCGGCGACGGCGGATGCGGCGGTGGCGCCCGCTCCCAGCACGGTCACGTGCGTGGCCTGGTCGATGCCGACTTCGGCGAGAGCCCGAACCAGGCCGGGCACATCCGTGTTGTAGCCGGTCACGGTGCGGGAGCCGTCGGGGAGTGCGGTGAATCGCACGGTGTTGACGGACCCGGTGAGCACCGCGATGCGGTCCACGTCGTCCAGCCGCGGCTGCACCTCGTGCTTGAGTGGCATGGTCAATGACAGGCCCAACCACTCCGGGGTGAGGCCGTCGAGGAAGGTGTTCAGTTCGCCCTCGGCCACCTCGACAGCGGTGTACTCCCAGTCCAGGCCCATGGCGCTGTACGCGGCGGCGTGCAGCGCCGGCGACAGGGAGTGCGCGATCGGCGAGCCGAGCACGGCCAGACGGTGCTCAACCATATTCGGGGTGCTCGCTCATCCAGTCGAGCCACTTGGCCACACCGGCGTCGTGTTCATCCACCGTGGTGGAGAAGATGGTCTCCCCGGTGTCGAGGTTCCAGGTCACGAAGAACAGCCAACTGCCCTCGGCGGGGTTCAGGGCGGCGTCGATGGCCAGGTCACCGGGGTTGCTGATCGGTCCGACCGGCAGCCCGGGGTGCACGTAGGTGTTGTAGGCGTTGTTGGCGTCGCCTCGTTCGGCGTCGGTCGTGGTCACCAGGTGTACATTGCCCGTGCCGTAGGCGACGGTGGCGTCGGACTGCAGGAGTCCGCTGTCCCACTGGGCAGGGTCGAGACGGTTGTAGAACACCCGGGCAACCTTGTAGTAGTCGTCCCGCAGTCCGGCTTCGCGCTGGATCAGCGACGCCATGACAATGGTGGTCCACCGGTCCGCGGGTGCGACGCCGGCCTCGTCGAGAGCCTGGAACTGACGGTCGACGAGGGTCTTGATCGCCTCTTGCGCCGTGGTGCCGGGCTGGAACGTGTACGTCGCCGGGAACAGGAAGCCCTCGAGGGTGGTGGCCTCGGCCGGAAGTCCGTATGCGGACGGGTCGGCGGCGGCGGCCTGCAGGTCGGCGAGCGGAATGTCGGTGCCCTCAGACACCGAGGCCAGAACGTCCACCGCTGCGGTGCCCTCTGGGATCACCACGGTGAGCTCCTGCCGGGCCTCTGGGTCCTGCAGAGCTTCGAGAGCGGCCTGTGCGCTCATCTGGGAGGCCAGTTGGTACGCCCCTGGCTGGAAGACGGGATCGGCGGCCTGTGCGAGCAGCAGGTCGTAGAACGCGTCGTAGCTCTTCACCACGTCCTGCTCGAGCAGGGTGTCGGCGATGTCAGAGCCGGTGTCACCGTCATGGATCATGACCAGCACTTCGCCGCTGCCGGCGCCCTCGTAGTCCTCGGGACCCTGGGTGGAACTGATCAGCTGCGTGATCGGCCCCTGCAGGGCGAAGGCAGCCCCTGCCATGAGTCCGAGAAGGACCAGGACGACGATCAGGCAGCCCCAACCGCCCCTGCGCGACTTCTTCGCCGCCGGCAACCGGTCGGCCAGCTGGTTGGAGACCTGCGTGCGCCGGTCCGTCCGCGAGTGCGGCGGGGTGTCGGTGGGCACGCGATCCGCGGGCGCAGCGGTCTGGCTGGCGGGTACGGATGTGGCGGCGGTCACGGGATCCATCCCGAAGCCGAGCCCGGCGAACGGATTGTCCCGCACGGGCTCCGGTGCAACACCGGCCGGCTGCGCACCGTCCGGCTGAGCGCCGCCGGGTGTTGCCGTGCCCGAGGGGTTCTGCCTGGCAGCCTCGGCGGCCTCGGCGGCCCTGGCGGACTCGCGCATGGATCGTCGAGAGGGCATCGATGGTTCGCCCATGCTGCCCGACGGCGTTGCGTCGGGAGATTCCGGCGGACTTTTCGCCACGGTTACGGCCTTCCGGTTCGTTCTACGGGCGCCCCAGCCGGCTGGCCGGATGCTCGTTCGGTGTCGAGTGCGTGCTGCAAGATAATAGTCGCGGCCACCTGATCGACCACTGGACGCTGGGTGCGGGTGCTCCGCCCAACGGTGCGCAGGGCCGCCTGGGCGGACACTGTGGAGAGTCGCTCGTCGACGAGGCGCACCGGCACAGGCACGACCGCCGCCAATGCCTCGGCGAACCGCAGGGCGTCCTCGGTGGAGGCGGTCTGACGGCCGGACAGCGCCAGCGGCAATCCCACGATCACCTCGACGGCGTCGAGCTCGGCGATGATGCCAGAGATCCGAGACAGGTCGGCGGGGAGCACGGCTTCTGTGCGCACCGCGGTGGTGCCGGTGGAGCCCTTCTGACGCGGCGGGGCGCCCCGCTGCACGGTCTCGACGGGGGTGGCGAGCATGCCGTGGAAGTCGCTGCGGGCAACCCCGATGCGCACGGTTCCGACATCGATCCCCACCCGCACGCCAGTCCGCATGGGTTAGCGGGCCACGAGGGTGCGCAGGGTGCTGAGCGCTTCGGGAATCAGTTCGACCTTGGTGCCGCCGCCCTGCGCGAGATCGTCCTTGCCGCCGCCGCCGCCGCCGAGGATCCCGGCGAGCTGCTTGGCCAAGGCACCGGCCTTCTGGCCGGAGTCGCGGGCCGCGGCATTGGTCGCCACGATCACGACGGGCTTGTCGCCCACGATGGCGGCCAGCGCCACCACGCTCGGGTCGGAGCCGAGGCGTTCACGGGTGCCGGTCACGAGCATCCGCACCTCATCGGCCGAGTTCAGCGTGCCGAGGTCTTCGGCGACAACGGTGAGGTCGCCGACGCGGCCGGCCTGCGCCACGAGGGTGGGAACCCGGTCGCTCAGGGCGCGGGCCTCGAACGATGCGATCTTCTTCTCCGCGGCCTTGAGGCTCTGCATCAGGTCCATGATCTTGGCCGGCAGCTGCTCACGCGGCGTCTTGAGGTTGCTGGTGAGCTGCGAGACGATGGCCCGCTCGGCGGCGAGGTCGCGGAACGCCTCGAGTCCGACGAGGGACTCGACCCGGCGGTTGGTCGAGCCGACCGACGCTTCGCTGACGAGGTTGATCATGCCGATTTCGGCGCTGGAGGACACGTGAGTGCCCGCGCAGAGTTCACGCGACCAGGGTCCGCCGATGTCGACGACGCGCACGGTCTCACCGTACTTCTCGCCGAACAGAGCCATCGCGCCGAGCGCCTTGGCTTCGGCGAGCGGCAGCTCACGGGTGCTGACCTCGAGGTTGTCGCGGATGGCGTTGTTGGAGATCTCTTCGATCTCGCTGCGCGTCGCTGGCGACAACGCCTGGTTCCAGGAGAAGTCCAGACGGAAGAATCCGGCCTTGTTGTACGAGCCGGACTGGTGCGCGTTCGGGCCGAGGACCTGGCGGAGCGCCGCGTGCAGGATGTGCGTGCCGGAGTGCGCCTGACGGGCGCCGCGGCGCCAATTCGGGTCGACGACGCTCGTGGCGGAGTCCCCCACGCCCACCTCACCGCTGGAGACCTGAACCTTGTGGCTGATCAGCCCCTTGACGGGCCTCTGCACGTCGAGAACCTCGAGCTCGTAGCCGGGGCCAACGATGAGGCCCGCGTCGGCCTCCTGGCCGCCGGACTCGGCGTACAGCGCGGTCTCGGCGAGGATGACCTCGGCGATGTCGCCGGCGACGGCACGGTTCACCGAGGCGCCGCCGACGATCAGGCCCAGGATGCTGGACTCGGTCTGCAGCATGTCGTAACCGGTGAAGACGGTCTCGCCGTACGCGCGGAAGGCGCTGTACACGGAGAGGTCGGCCAGGTGGGTCTTCTTGGCCTTGGCGTCGGCCTTGGCCATAGCGCGCTGCTTCGCCATGAGGGTGTCGAACGCCTCACGGTTGACGCTGAGGCCGGCTTCCTCGGCCATTTCGAGGGTGATCTCGATGGGGAAACCGTAAGTGTCGTGCAGGAGGAACGCGGTGTCACCCGGCAGTTCGCTCTTCTGGGCCGTCTTGGTCTTCGCGACGGCGAGGTCCAGCACGCTGGAGCCGCTGGCGAGGGTGCGCAGGAAGGTCTCTTCCTCGGCGTACGCGGCCTGGCTGATCCGGTCGAAGTCGGTGGCGACCTCGGGGTAGGCCGCGCTCATGGCGTCGCGGGAGGCCGGGAACAGTTCGGTGAACGAGGCGGCGTCGACGCCGAGCAGGCGCATGGCTCGCACACTGCGGCGCATCAGCCGGCGCAGGATGTAACCGCGCCCCTCATTGGACGGCATGACGCCGTCGCTCATCAGCATCAGGGAGGAGCGCACGTGGTCGGCGACGATGCGCATCCGCACGTCGTCGTCGTGGTCGGCGCCGTAGCGGCGGCCGGAGAGCGCCGCGGCGCGGTCGAGGACCGGGCGCACCTGGTCGATCTCGTACATGTTCTCAACGCCCTGCTTGAGGAACGCGACGCGCTCAAGCCCCATGCCGGTGTCGATGTTCTTCTTGGGCAGGTCGCCGAGGATCTGGAAGTCGTTCTTGCCGGTTCCCTCGCCGCGCAGGTACTGCATGAAGACCAGGTTCCAGATTTCCACGTACCGGTCGTCGTCGGTGGCAGGTCCCCCGTCGATGCCGTAGGCGGGGCCACGGTCGAAGAAGATCTCGCTGCAGGGACCGGCCGGTCCCGGCTGGCCGGTGGACCAGTAGTTGGTGTCCATGCCGAGACGCTGGATACGGTGCTCAGGCAGGCCAAGCGCGCGCCAGTAGCCGAAGGCTTCGTCGTCGTTCTCGTACACGGTGACCCAGAGGTCTTTCTCGGCGAAGCCGTAGCCGCCGTCGGCCTCACTGTTGGTGAGCAGCTCCCAGGCGTAACTGATGGCCTGCTCCTTGAAGTAGTCGCCGAAGGAGAAGTTGCCGTTCATCTGGAAGAACGTGCCGTGGCGCGGGGTCTTGCCCACCTCTTCGATGTCGTTGGTGCGAATGCACTTCTGCACGCTCGTGGCGCGAGGGTACGGCGCAGGCACCAGACCGGTGAGGTAGGGCACGAACGGCACCATGCCGGCCACCGTGAAGAGGAGGGAGGGGTCGTCGCTCACGAGCGACGCCGACGGGACAACGGTGTGTCCGCGGTCGGCGAAGAAGTCGAGCCAGCGCCCGCGGATGTCGGCAGTCTGCATGGGGTCCGTACTGTGCTGGGTTCGGTGAGACCGAACCGGGGAAATCGGTGGGGGTGAATCGTGGGAGCGAATCTCAGGGACGCTCCGGGAGATCAGGGCTTGGAGAGCTCTTCGATGGTGTCTTCGGCCTCGCCGAGGGCGGCGTGCAATTCGGCCTCGCGCTTGCGGTAGCCCTCGGAGATGGCCTCACCGAACTCGCGGGTCTTGGCATCCAGGTCGGTGAAGAAACGCTTGCCCTGCTGGGTCTTGTTGACCTCGTGAGCGACGACGAATCCGAGCCCAACGCCGACGACCAACCAGATGAAGTTCTTCATGGAATGCTCTCCCTGTTGTGTGTGGGTGGTGTGTGGAACGGGTGACTGTCTGCCGGCGAGCTGCAGTGTGGGCAGCTGACGGGCCGGGCAATCAGGTTTCCAGCGTAGTGGACTACTTCCGGCCGCGCCGGGGGTTGGAGACCCGGAGCGCGGCGCGCACCGCTGCGGAGAACCCCGCGAGCTTGATCAGCGGCCCGCCGACAGTGGCGGCGAAGAGCGCGATCAGAGCGGAGACGTTCCCGGTGACCTCGGCCACGTTGGTGGTGATCGTGTCGATGGTGGCCAGCTGGTGGTTCGTCTGGGCCACGGTGCTCGTCGTCTCTTCGAGCAGCGGCGTCACGTTCTGGCTGAGGTCGCGGATGGCCGACGTGGTTTCGTCGAAAACCCGGCCCAGCTTGATCAGCGGGATGGCGAGGAACGCCACCAGAACCGCGAACACGCCAGCGGCGATGAGGCCGGCAATATCTCCACCAGTCATAGGACACCATCCATTTCAGGTCGACCGAATCTCGACATCGAAAACGCAAAAGGGCGGATCACCTAGGTGATCCGCCCTCCAGCGTAGTTCAGTTCCCGTGCGGCTGGCCGCGCAGGAGGTGACTAGCGTGCTGCGTAGTACTCGACGACGAGCTGAACTTCACAGGTCACGGGGATCTCGATGCGCTTCGGGGCGCGCACGAGGCGGGCCTGCAGCTTGTCGAGCTCAACCTCGAGGTACGGCGGGAGCTTGGGCAGCAGGTCGACGTGACCGCCGGCCGCGGCAACCTGGAAGGGCTCGGTGCCCTCGCTCTTGGCCTTGACGTGGATGAGCTGACCCGGCTTCACGCGGAAGGAGGGACGGTCGACCAGCTGGCCGTCGACGAGGATGTGACGGTGCACAACCATCTGACGGGCCTGGGCGGTGGTGCGGGCGATGGCCGAACGCACCAGAAGGGCGTCGAGGCGGGTCTCGAGGATCTCAACCAGGTTTTCACCGGTCAGGCCCTGGCGACGGCGCGCTTCTTCGAAGGCGATCTTGAGCTGGGCTTCGCGGATGCCGTACTGGGCGCGCAAGCGCTGCTTTTCGCGCAGACGAACGGCGTAGTCCGAGTCGGTCTTGCGCTTGGTGCGGCCGTGCTCGCCCGGAGCGTACGGACGCTTCTCGAGGTACTTGGCGGCCTTCGGGGTGAGGGCGATGCCCAGGGCCCGCGAGAGGCGGGTCTTGCTGCGGGTACGTGACTTGGTAGACACAGTGTCCTTCCGGATGGATCTGAAAAATGGATACCAGGGCGACGGTGCCGGCAGCGAGAAGCCGCGAGCAACGAGCGTCATGGGAGATCAGAGGGGTGGGTGCCACGGGCCGCCCGGCTACAGGGCGAATCCACTCCAACACAGGCGATGTACGCAGCCGCATGACATAACCGGTTGTAGGCAGGGTCAAGGTTAGCACACGGGTGCCGTGTGGGGCCGATTCTCGCGGGCCTGCGTGGCGGGACGGGACTACTGTCCCCGGATGATCTTGCGCAGCTTGGCCAGGCGGGCGGAGACATCCCGTTCGTTGCCGTGTTCGGTGGGTTGGTAGTACTGCGTGCGGCGCAGTTCGGTGGGCAGATAGTCCTGCTGCAGAACGCCCAGTGCGTCGTCGTGCGGGTACTTGTAGCCCTTGCCGTGTCCGAGCCGCTTGGCGCCGGGGTAGTGCGCGTCGCGCAGGTGCTTGGGCACCCGACCGGTGTTGCCGTTGCGCACGTCGGCGATGGCCGCGTCCAGGGCGGTGTATGCCGCGTTCGATTTCGGGGCGCAGGCCAGGTGCACCACGGCCTGGGCCAGGGGGATGCGCCCTTCCGGCATACCGATGTACTGCACGGCATCCGCCGCCGCGATGGCGATGACCAGGGACTGGGGATCTGCCATGCCGATGTCTTCCGACGCGAGCACGATGATGCGCCGGCAGATGAAGCGGGGGTCCTCCCCTGCCTCGATCATGCGGGCCAGGTAGTGCAGGGCGGCGTCGACGTCCGAGCCGCGTACGGACTTGATGAACGCGCTGATCACGTCGTAGTGTTCGTCGCCGTTGCGGTCGTACCGCAGCAGCGCCCTGTCGACGGCGAGGGAGACGATCTCGGTGGTGATGACCGGCTTCTCATCCTCGGCGACGTCGGTGGTCGCGGCAGAGACCGACGCGGCCTCGAGTGCGGTGAGGGCACGCCGGGCGTCGCCGGAGGCGAGCCGGATGATGGCACCGCGAGCCTCTGGATCGAGCACGAACTTGTCAGCCAGGCCACGGGAGTCGGTGACCGCACGGTCCACCACCGTGCCCAGGTCGTCGTCGCTGAGCGTCTCGAGCGTGAGCAGGAGGGACCTGGACAGCAACGGGGAGATCACCGAGAACGACGGGTTCTCCGTGGTGGCCGCCACGAGGATGATGATCCCGTTCTCCACCCCTGGCAGCAGGGCGTCCTGTTGGGCCTTGCTGAACCGGTGGATCTCATCGAGGAAGAGCACGGTCGACAGCCCGTAGAGATCGCGGCTGGTTCTGGCGTCTTCCATCACCTGACGCACGTCCCTCACCCCGGCGGACACGGCGGACAGTTCGACGAAGCGGCGACCGGAGCTGTGCGCGATCGTCTGGGCCAGGGTGGTCTTGCCTGTGCCTGGCGGGCCCCACAGGATCACCGACACCGACCCCTGTTCCCCCGTCTTGTCGTTGGCGAGACTCACCAGGGGCGAGCCGGGTGTCAGCAGGTGGCGCTGGCCGGCCACCTCGGCGAGGCTCTTGGGGCGCATGCGCACCGCAAGCGGAGTCGCGCCGGTGCGGAGACCTGGCTGGGCAGAAGACATGGTTCCAGCGTAGTTTGTGCCGCCGACACGGTATTCCGCCACGCACCCGGCATTCCGTCACCAGGCGAGAACGACCGGCCCGCGCCGGTTTTCGCCGTCGGCCACGGATGCGTAGAGTTCAGGGTGTCCGGGAACCGTACTGCCCGGAGGCTGAGACGAGCGCCGTTGGCGGCACCTGGAGGATTCCCGTGGCACCGAACACCAAGCAGGAACGTGAGGCCAGAGGTCGCGTTCGCGCCTACCAGGCCCGCAAGGCCGTGAACGAACACCAGCAGAAACGACGCAGGCGCGACAACATCCTGGCCGGCGGGGTTCTCGTTCTGGTGCTCGTTGTGCTGGTCGGCGCCCAACTGTTCTACTTCAACGGCGGCCCTGGCACCGCAGAGCCCACCGCGTCCGCCACCCCGTCTGCGACCCCCACCGACGCCGGTGTGGTTCCCACCCCGGGGGCGAACGCGGGCGAGGTCCCCTCCAGCGACCTGGCCGAGAGCCGCACCTGGACCGGCACACTGACGCTCAACGACATCCCGTTGGGAATCGAGCTCGACGGCGCCCTCGCACCGCAGGCCGTGTCGTCCACGATCGCGCTGGCACAGTCCGGTTTCTACGACGACCTCAGCTGTCATCGGCTCACCAATGGTGGCTTCTCGGTGCTGCAGTGCGGTGACCCGATCGGCGACGGCACCGGCGGCCCCGACTACTACTACGGCCCGGTCGAGAACGCCCCGGCCGACGATGTCTACCCGGCCGGCACCCTCGCCATGGCCAGGGCTGCGGATGCATACAGCCAGGGCAGCCAGTTCTTCATCGTGTACGACGACACCACCATCCCCGCCAGCGAGGCGGGCGGCTACACCGTGATCGGTCGGGTCACCAGCGGACTGGATCAGCTCATCACCGGTGTCGTGGATGCCGGCATCGAGGATGGTTCCACCGACGGCGCTCCGGCGATTCCGACCACCATCACCGGCTTCACCGTGCAGTGAATTTCACCGCGCGGCAATACCGGGCGTCCGGCCCTGCTGGCCCATCGGCGGTAACAGTTCGGTCGTTTCCGCTGACCGGGGCGCACGCTTGCAATAGGCTTGTGCGGGTATTGGCGTGTGTCAGTACTGGCTTGTCCAGGGATTCACCCGCAGAAGGCTTACTTCGTGGGGAATCAACCAAATCATTAAGGTGAGGCTCTTGACTACGACAGATCAGCAACCATGGGGTCGCGTAGACGAAACCGGCACTGTCTACGTGCGCGAAGCAGACGGGGAACGCGCCGTCGGGCAGTACCCGGATGCGACTCCGGAGGAGGCTCTGGCCTACTTCGAGCGTAAGTACGTCGAGCTGAACGGGCAGGTCACCCTGCTCGAGCAGCGTGCGAAGGGCGGCGCTCCCGCCGCGGACATCGCCAAGTCGGTCGCGAACCTGTCGAAGTCGGTCGCGTCCGCGAACGCCGTCGGCAACCTGGCCGCACTGGCCGAGCGCCTCGGTGCGCTCGGCGGAGCCGTCACCGAGCTCACCGAGCAGCAGAGCGTCGAGGCCAAGGCCGCCGGCGCCGCCGCCGTGGCCGAACGGGCCGCCATCGTCGAGGAGGCGGAACGCCTCGCCGCCGAAGACCCGGCCAAGACGCAGTGGAAGCAGACCAGCGCCGCTCTGGACGCCCTCTTCGCCAAGTGGCAGGCGCACCAGCACGATGCCCCGCGCATCCCGAAGGGTGAGGCCAACGAGCTCTGGAAGCGATTCCGGGCCGCCCGCACCACCATCGAGCAGAACCGCAAGGCATTCTTCGCCGAACTGGACAGCGCCCACAAGGACGTTCGCAACCGCAAGCAGCAGCTCATCGAGAAGGCGGAGGCCCTCGCACCCCAGGGTGCCGACGGCATCCCGGCCTACCGCAACCTGCTCGAGGACTGGAAGGCCGCCGGCCGCTCAGGCAAGAAGCAGGATGACGCCATGTGGGCCAAGTTCAAGGCCGCAGGCGACGTGCTCTACTCGGTCAAGAGCGAGATCGACGCTGCGGACAACGAGGAGTTCTCCGCGAACCTCGTGGTCAAGCTCGAGCTCCTCACGGAGGCCGAAGCCCTGCTGACCGAGACCGACCGGGTCAAGGCCCGCGAGGCGCTCAGCTCGATCCAGCGCCGCTGGGACGAAGCCGGCAAGGTGCCCCGCGACCAGGTCAAGCCCGTCGAAGACCGCATGCGCAAGGTCGAGGCGGCCGTTCGCAAGCTCGACGACGACCACTGGAAGCGAAACAACCCCGAGACCAAGGCGCGCGCAGAGGGCCTCGCCGGTCAGCTGCACGATGCGATCGCCAAGCTGGAGGCCGAACTGGCCGCGGCTGAGGAGACCAAGGACGCCCGCAAGATCAAGGACGCCACCGAGGCCCTGGAAACCCGCAAGGCCTGGTTGAAGGCTATCGGCCAGTAGTCAGTCGCCGGTTCCTGGGCCGGGAACCCGGCACTCACAGAACGGGATTCGTGAATCTGTCCACAGATTCGCGGGTCCCGTTTGTGCGCGCCCGGGCGGAGGGCACGCTGGTGCGATGCCTCCTCTCCTCCCCAGCGCTCTGACGGAAACCGACCTGCCACTGGCGGAGCTGAGCTGTGCCCGGTTGGACGGCGAGCTGTTTCCCCTGGGCGGTTCCTGGTGCCCGGTCGATGCCCTGGCGGGGCCAGAGACCCGGGCCGCCGCCATCCAACCGAGTGCACCCCGCCGGGCCGCGGCGGAACGCCTGACCGCCGCCTGGATCTACGGGCTCTGCCCTGAGCCCGCCCAACACCAGTTCTGCGTCGATGTGCGGGCCAGGACGCACAAGGCAGCGGATGACGCCGTGCAGCTACGAGAGGTGCGTCTCGCCGCCGACGATACCCTGCTCCTCGCTCGCCTGCGGGTCACGACCCCCATGCGCACGGCCGTTGACTTGACCAGGTGGGGTGTGTCCACCGGGCACAGGGCCGAGACCCCGCTGATCGCCGCGTTACTGGAGCGCGCCGGTGCCGGGCGCCCCGCTCTGCGCGGCATCTCCTTCAGCCGGATCGCCCAGGCGCAGCTCAGGGACGCGTTCGATCTCCTCGGTGCCGCGCCGCCCGACGATGGTTAGCCGTCGCTGACCCGGTAGACGTCGTAAACGGCGTCGATGCGGCGTACGGCGTTGAGCACCCGGTCGAGGTGGGTGGTGTCGCCCATCTCGAAGACGAACCGACTGATCGCCAACCGGTCGCTGGAGGTGTGCACCGTGGCGGAGAGGATGTTGACGTGGTGTTCGGACAACACCCTCGTCACGTCGGACAGCAGACCAGACCGGTCGAGCGCCTCGATCTGGATCTGCACCAGGAACAGGCTCTTGGAGGTGGGCGCCCAATCGACGTCGATCATCCGCTCGGGTTCCTTGAGCAGCTCCTGAACGTTGTGACAATCGGACTGGTGAACGGACACACCGGAGCCGCGAGTGATGAAGCCCACGATCTTGTCGCCGGGAACCGGGGTGCAGCAGCGGGCCAGCTTGACCAGGATGTCAGGCGCTCCGCGCACGAGGATGCCGGAGTCGTTGTTCCGCAGCGTCTGGGTGCGCCCATGCGGGGCGAACGGCAGGTCGGTCGCGTCGCTCTCCTCCACGCTCTGCAGCGTGGCGACGACCTTCTCCAGCACGGATTGGGTGGAGACATGTCCCTCGCCGACGGCGGCGTAGAGCGCTGAGACGTCTTCGTAGCGCATGACCGCGGCGACCTCGGCGAAGGAGTCCTGGTTCATGAGCTTCTGCAGCGGCAGGTTCTGCTTGCGCATCGCCCTGGCGATGGCGTCTCGGCCCTGTTCGATGGCCTCGTCGCGGCGTTCCTTGGTGAACCACTGGCGGATCTTGTTGCGGGCCCTGGGGCTCTTGACGAAGTTCAGCCAATCCTGGCTGGGTCCTGAGTCGGGGTTCTTCGACGTGAAAACCTCAACGACGTCACCTGTGGTCAGCGAACTCTCCAGCGGCACCAGTCGTCCGTTGACCTTCGCACCCATGGTGCGGTGGCCAACTTCGGTGTGCACAGCGTAGGCGAAGTCCACAGGGGTGGCGTCCGCCGGCAGGCCGATCACCCGCCCCTTGGGGGTGAAGACGTACACCTCCTTAGCGCCGATCTCGTAGCGCAGCGAGTCGAGGAACTCGTTCGGGTCGGCCGTTTCGGCCTGCCAGTCGGAGATATGCGCGAGCCACGCCATGTCGGTGTCGCTCTGCGGGCCGGGGCCTGAGCTCTTGCCGTTGACCTGTTCCTTGTACTTCCAGTGCGAGGCGACACCGAACTCGGCGCGCTCGTGCATCTCCTGGGTACGGATCTGAATCTCCACCGGGCGGCCGCTCGGGCCGAGAACGGTGGTGTGCAGGGACTGGTACAGGTTGAACTTGGGGGTGGCGATGTAGTCCTTGAACCGGCCGGGCAGAGGCGTCCACCGCGCGTGGATGGCGCCAAGCACCGCGTAGCAGTCCCGAACCGAGTTCACCAGAACGCGGATGCCGACGAGGTCGTAGATCTCGTCGAACTCCCGGCCGCGCACCACCATCTTCTGGTAGATGGAGTAGTACTGCTTGGGCCGGCCGGCCACCTTTCCGCGAATGCGGGCGGCCTTGAGGTCGTCGTTGATCGCGTCGATCACGTACTGCACGAACTCTTCACGCTGCGGGGTGCGCTGCTTGACCAGGCTCTCGATCTCGGCGTACAGCTTGGGGTACAGCACGCCGAAGGACAGGTCTTCCAGCTCCCACTTGATGGTCTGGATGCCGAGCCGGTGCGCCAGCGGCGCGTAGATCTCGAGGGTCTCCGTGGCCTTGCGGGTGGCGGATTCCGCGGGCACGAACCCCCAGGTACGGGCGTTGTGCAGCCGGTCGGCGAGCTTGATGATCAGCACCCGGATGTCCTTGGACATCGCGACGATCATCTTGCGCACGGTCTCGGCCTGGGTCGAGTCGCCGTACTTGACCTTGTCCAGCTTGGTGACGCCGTCGACCAGCATGGTGATCTCGTCGCCGAAGTCGGCACGCAACTGGTCGAGGGTGTAGTCGGTGTCCTCGACGGTATCGTGCAGCAGCGCGGCGGCGACGGTCTTGGGTCCGATGCCGAGGTCGGCCAGGATCTGCGCGACGGCGACGGGATGCGTGATGTACGGCTCGCCGCTCCGACGCTTCTGGCCCTCGTGCGCACGCTCCGCCGCCGTGTAGGCCCGTTCGATGATCGAGAGGTCCACCTTGGGGTGGTGGGTGCGCACGGTCTTGAGCAGCGTGTCGACCGCTCCGACGGGCTGCGCCCGCGAAAAGATCCGCGGCACCAGGCGACGCAGAGACGCTGTGGATGTCGTGGTGGTCTCAGTCATCTCGGTACCTCATTCCCTGGCGCAATTATCCCTGTACTAGCGGATAAACGTGAAACCGGCGACCCGGGCCGGGTATTCCCCGGCCGTGACTCGGCTCACGCGGGAACGTCCGCGCCTGTGCCGGTGGTCGCAACGGAAGTCTCGGTCGCCTTGGCCTTGAGGGCGAGGGCCTTCTTGTCGCGCTTGCGGATCTCGGGTTCGTTCTCCCGCAGGTGGGCGTACAGCGGCGCGGCGATGAAGATCGTCGAGTACGTTCCCACGATCATGCCGATCAGCAGCGCCAGCGAGATGTCCCGCAGGGTGCCTGCACCGAGTACGAATGCGCCGATGACAAGAATGGATGCCACCGGCAGGACGGCCACGACTGAGGTGTTGATCGAACGCACCAGGGTCTGGTTCACGGCGAGGTTGACCGAGTCGGCGAACGTCCGGCGAGACTCAGGTCCGTCTTCGCTGGTGTTCTCCCTGATCTTGTCGAACACCACCACGGTGTCGTACAGCGAGTAACCCAGAATCGTCAGGAAGCCGATCACGGCGGCCGGGGTGATCTCGAAGCCGGTGATGCCGTAGATGCCGGCGGTGATGACGAGGTCGTGCAGGAGCGCCACCATCGCGGCGACGGCCATCTTCCAGGTGCGGAAGTACAGTGCCATGACCGTTCCGGCCAGCACCAGGAAGGTGAGGAGCGCGCGGATCGCGGAGCCGGTGATGTCCTGGCCCCAGGACGGGCCGATGAACGAGGACGTCACCTGGGCCGGGTCGACACTGAATGCCGATGCCAGGGAGGCGCGCACTTCGCGGCTCTCGGTGTCCGTGAGCTGGTCCGTCTGCACCCTGATGCTGTCGGTTCCGACGACGGAGACCTTGGGAACGGCTTCGGGGACGACGTCGTTGACCGCCGTCGTGGCCAGGTCCTGCTCCTCGGTGGAGACCTCGGACAGGACGAATTGGGATCCGCCGGTGAACTCGATACCGAAGGTGAAACCGCCGCGCAGCACTGGACCGAGAATGGCGATCAGGATCATGACGCCGGCGACGGCGTACCAGACCTTGCGGCGTCCGACGATGTCGTAGGAGAGCTTGCCGGTGTGCAGGTCATTGCCGAACTGGTTGAAGCTGGCCATTAGGAATCCTTCCCGTCGGTCGACTTACTCGAGCCGGTGCCGATGAGTTCAGCCGCCTTGCGTTCGGCGATGGTCTGCCGCTTCGCGGCCTCCTTGCTGGAGGTCCCGCCCTTGCGCGACGCTACCGGTGCGGGCGTCTCGAACCGGGCCCGGCCACGGTAGACCGCTCCGAGGGCGCGGGGGTCGAGGCCGCTCAGCTTGTGCCCGTCGCCGAAGAACTTGGTGCGGGCCAGCAGCTGCAGCGTCGGGTGGGTGAACAGGGCCACGACGAGCAGGTCGACGAGGGTGGTCAGTCCGAGAGTGAGCGCGAAACCGCGCACGTTTCCGACGGCCAGAACGAACAATACCGCCGCGGCGAGGAAGTTGACGGTGTCAGAGGCGATGATGGTGCGGATGGCGCGGCGCCAGCCGGCCTCGACAGAGGACACCAGTCCTCGACCGTCGCGCAGTTCGTCTCGCACGCGTTCGAAATAGACGATGAACGAGTCAGCGGTGATACCGATCGCCACGATCAGACCGGCCACACCGGCCAGGGAGAGCCGGTAGCCCTCCCGCCAGGAGAGCAGGGTGATCAGGAAGTAGGTGATCACACCGGCCACGATCAGCGACGCGACCGTGACGAGCCCCAGCAGGCGGTACTGCACCAGGGAGTACAGCACCACGAGGATCAGGCCGATGAGGCCGGCGATCAGGCCGCTCTGCAGCTGGGTGGAGCCGAGGGTGGCCGAGATGGTGTCCTGGCTCTGCACGGCGAAGCTGATCGGCAGCGCGCCGAACTTGAGCTGGTCGGCCAGGGCCTTGGAGGTGTCCTGGTCGAACGAGCCGGTGATCTGCGGCTTGCCGTCGGTGATCACCGCGAGGGTCTGCGGTGCGGAGATGACACTGCCGTCCAGCACGATGGCGAACTGGTTCTGGGCGCCGGTGAGTCCGCTGAGGCGGGTGGTCACATCGGCGAAGGCCTCTGTGCCGGTGCCGTCGAAGACGATGTTCACGGCCCACTCGCCCGTGGTGGCGCCGCTCTGGGTAGTGACCTGGCCGTTGGTGGCGTCCGAGATGTTCTCGCCGCTGACCTCGACCGGGCCGAGGATGTACTTGACCGATCCGTCTGCCTCGCACGTGATCAGGGGCTCATCGGCCGGTGCGACGACGGTGGTGTCGATGTCGCTGCACTGGAAGGAGTCGAACTGTTCCTGCAGGGCCGGCGTGATGTTGTTGATGTCGCTGGCGTCGGTCGGGGCGACGCTCGGTGTGGCCTCTTCCGCCGCTGCCGCCTCGTCGGTGGCCGTGTCGGTGGCACCCTCCGCGGCCGGGTCCGTGGCGCCGTCGGTCGGCTCCGCGGTGCTGTCGTCGGTACCGACGCTGTCTGCTGACGGCGCTGAGGCGACGATGACGGGGCGGAACTCGAGCTTGGCCGAAGACTGGATGCGGTTCAGGGTGGCGTCATCGGGGGTACCGGGGATGGAGATGACGATGTTTTGTCCACCCTGGGTGTTGATCTCCGACTCGGAGACCCCCGCGGAGTCGATGCGTTGACGGATGATCGACACGGCCTGGCTCAGCTGCTCGTTCGACACCGTCTGACCGGACTCGAGCTTCGGCGCCAGGATGATCTGCGTGCCGCCCTCGAGGTCGAGGGCGAGCTTGGGCGTCCACGACCCTCCCCCGGACAACACTCCGGCGCCGTTGAGGGCGATGAGACCGACGATGATCACGCCAAGCCAGGTCAGCGAACGCCAGGCCTTCTTGGTCGGAGACGACTTAGCCACCTATTGAACTCAGCTTTCTTTGCTCGTGCCCGCGCCACAGGGCGCGGGCACGGAGAGGGGTTTGTTACGCGTCGCCCTTTTTGGGTTCGGTGTCGTTCTCGGCCTGGCCGGCGGTCGGCTTGAAGTCGTTGCGCTGGCCGAAGTCGGGCTCGCCGAGGACGGACGGGGTGCCGGCGTCGTCGCCGACGGTCTCATCGAGGACGACGTCGTCACCGACGACGGTCGGCTCGACGACGCGGGCGATCGTCTGACGGTGGATCTGAACGACGGTGCCAGGAGCGATCTCGAGGGCAACCTTGTTTTCTTCCTCGTCGATCGAGACAATGGTGCCGTACAGACCGAAGTTGGTCATAACGTCGGCGCCGGCGACCATCTTGGACTGCAGCGCCAGGGTGTCCTTCTGGCGCTTGCGGCCATTGCGGAACATGAAGAAGACGAGCAGCGCCAGTACGGCGAGCATGACAAGTGTCAACGGATCCATAGAACTGTGAAACCTTCCCGCGAGCGATTCAAGACCGCAGCAGTGTAGTGGTGCAGGGTTTGTGGGGGGATCGGGCACGACAAAATCGCGGACCAAACTGAATTATAGGACATCCAAGGTGAGCGCAGCCTGAGGATTGTTCAGTCCGAAGTGCCGCCATGCTGCCGGTGTCGCCACGCGTCCTCGCGGCGTGCGGGTGAGGAAGCCGATCCTGACCAGGAATGGCTCCACGACGGACTCGATGGTCTCCGGCTCTTCGCCCACCGAGACGGCGAGCGTATTGAGCCCGACCGGCCCGCCGGCGAACCGGGTGAGGACGATGTTCATGACCTCACGGTCCAACCGGTCCAGGCCGATTTCGTCGACGTCGTACAGTTCCAGGGCGGCGTGGACGGCCGTGAGGTCGGCCTCCCCGCCGTGCACCAGAGCGTAGTCGCGCACCCGGCGAAGCAGCCGGTTCGCGATCCGCGGTGTTCCCCGGCACCGGCCGGCGATCTCGGCGATGGCCGCACGCTCGATGTCCAGGCCGAGCAGCGCGGCGGCCCTCACGAGAACCAGTTCCAGCTCAGCATCGGCGTAGAACTCGAGGTGCGCGGTGAATCCGAACCGGTCGCGCAGCGGGTTGGGCAGCATGCCGGAGCGCGTGGTTGCCCCCACGAGAGTGAACGGCGCCAGCTCGAGCGGCACCGAGGTCGCACCGGCGCCCTTGCCGACCATGATGTCGATTCGGAAGTCTTCCATCGCGAGGTAGAGCATTTCTTCCGCCGACCGCGCCATGCGGTGGATCTCGTCGATGAAGAGCACCTCGCCGGGCACAAGCGATGACAGCACGGCCGCCAGGTCGCCGGCATGCTGGATGGCCGGACCGCTGGACATCCGCAGCGGCCGGTTGCCCTCGTACGCGATGATCATCGCCAGCGTGGTCTTGCCGAGCCCTGGGGGACCGGCCAGCAGGATGTGGTCCGGGGTGCGCTGCTGCATGGCGGCGGCGGTGAGCAACAGCTGCAGCTGGCCGCGAACCTTCTGCTGACCGACAAACTCCTCCAGGCTCTGCGGGCGCAATGCTCCCTCGAAAGCCAGTTCGGCGTCGCCGTTGACGGCCGGGTTGGTCAGCTCGACGCCGGGATCCTGGCTCATGAGCGACGCTCCGCTGCAGCGGTCTTTCCCGCGTGCTGGGCCGGGCCGAGCCGGGCGAGCGCCAGCCGCAGCACCGTGGCCACACCAGCGTCCTCCGCGTCGAATTCGGCGGTGCTGCCGGCGAGGATCTCATCGACGGCCTGGCCCGCGACGCGTTCAGACCAGCCCAGACCGATCAGGGCGGCCTGCACGGTGGCGCTGACCGTGGCCGTGGCGACTCCGCCACGTCCTGACGTCGCTGCGGGCGCGGTCACGGCAACCTTGCCGACGAGGGAGAGCACGATGAGTTTCGCGGTCTTCGGGCCGACACCGCTCACCTTCCGGAAGGCGGCATCGTCGTCGGCCGCGACCGCGTGCGCGATCTGGTTCGGGGTCATCACGGCCAGAACACCAAGGGCCGACTTGGGACCGACGCCGGTCACCCCGACGAGCAGTTCGAACACCGACAGTTCCTCGATGCTGGGAAAACCGTACAGCGTCAGCGAGTCCTCGCGAACGATCAGGGTCGTCGACAGCCGGGTCTCGGTGCCGGCGCGGGCGGCGAGGGCCGTGGACGGGGTGACCTGCACGGCCAGCCCCACTCCCCCGACCTCGATCACCACGGTTGAGCCCAGGGCGGAAAGGACTGGGCCACGCACAGAAGAGATCACCTATTCAGCCTACGGGGCCCCGCCGACGTTGACGCCGCCGGGTCCGGCGCGTTGCCCCGAACAACGCCGCCCCGTTCGGCATCGCGCCAGGCCTTCTGCGCCGGTGTGAGCGCGCCGGGGTTGAGCGACGGTGTGGAGCGTTTGCCAGCGGCCACGGTTCCGCTTGTGGGGAGCACCCCGCCGGCGGCGCCCGTGCGCCAGGCGTGGCAGATCGCCAAGGCGAGGGCATCAGCGGCGTCGGCCGGTTTGGGTATCTCGGCCAGCCCCAGCACCCGGGCGACCATGGTGCCCACCTGCTTCTTGTCCGCGGAACCATAGCCGGTGATGGCCGCCTTGACCTCGCTCGGGGTGTGCAGAGTCACCGTGAGGCCGCGCTTGGCGGCGAGCATCAGGGCCACGCCGCTGATCTGGGCCGTGCCCATGACCGTGCTGACGTTCTGCTGAGCGAAGACCCGCTCGATGGCCACAAAGGCGGGTTTGTGCTTGTCTAAGAGCTCTTCGAGCCCTTCGCTGATCAGCAACAGCCGACGCTCGAGGGACAGGTCGGGAGAGCTGCGCAGCACCTGCACGTCGACCAGGGTCGCCGTGCGGTTGGCTGCGACGTCGACGATGCCGACGCCGCAGCGGGTCAGGCCGGGGTCGATGCCCAGCACCCTGACCGTCATCGGTGGATTAGTCGCTCTCGGCTTCGAGCTCGGCCTGGACCTCTGCGGACAGGTCGTAGTTGCTGTAGATGTTCTGCACGTCGTCGAGCTCCTCGAGCGCGTCGATCAGGTGGAAGACCTTGCGGGCGGTGGCCGCATCGACCTCGATCTTGAGCTGCGGGACGAAGGCGATGTCGGCGGAGTCGTAGTCGATGCCAGCGGTCTGCAGAGCAGTACGGGTGGCGACGAGGTCCTGGGCCTCGCTGAAGACCTCGAACTTCTCCCCGTCGTCGATCACTTCTTCGGCTCCGGCGTCGAGAACGGCGGCGAGCACGTCGTCTTCGGTGACATCGTTGCCCTTCGGCACGACGACGATGCCCTTGCGGTGGAAGTTGTAGGCGACGCTGCCAGGATCGGCCATGTTGCCGCCGTTACGGCTGACCGTGGTGCGCACCTCGGCGGCGGCACGGTTCTTGTTGTCGGTGAGGCACTCGATCATGATGGCGACGCCGTTCGCGGCGTAGCCCTCGTACATGATCGTGGTGTAGTCGACGACCTCACCGGTGAGGCCGGCGCCGCGCTTGACGGCGCGGTCGATGTTGTCGTTGGGTACCGAGGTCTTCTTGGCCTTCTGGATGGCGTCGACGAGGGTGGGGTTACCCGACAGGTCGGCGCCGCCCATGCGGGAGGCGACCTCGATGTTCTTGATCAGCTTGGCGAACGCCTTGGCCCGACGTGAGTCGGTGACGGCCTTCTGGTGCTTGGTGGTTGCCCACTTGGAATGCCCGGACATGAATCTCCCGTGTGTCGCTTGCTCGTGCGACGCGCTTGATGCGTCGTCTGCTGGCACCGCGATCGTGCTGACCGGTCAGTGCCCTGCCAGTCTAGCCCGGCAGCCCCAGTGCCGACCCGCGCCGCTCCGGAGCACGGCTGGCTCACCCCGGCAGGTCGA
Organism: Cryobacterium inferilacus; assembly: GCF_019599185.1. Classification (GTDB taxonomy): domain Bacteria; phylum Actinomycetota; class Actinomycetes; order Actinomycetales; family Microbacteriaceae; genus Cryobacterium; species Cryobacterium inferilacus. Next base: position 139,869 of record NZ_JAIEUL010000001.1, read on the forward strand.
GGATCTTGCGCAGGGTGCGCAGATTGCGGTTGGTGGTGCTCGCCTTGTAGCGGGTCTTGGCGGAGAGACTGCTGAAGGGGCTCTTGATGCCCACCTCCCGGCGGACCTGCCAGTACACCACGCCGTCGCCCGGCACGACGCGGTCGTCGGCCGGGTCGAGGGTGGGGGCGGCCGTGAGCAGCTCGTCCAGCATGGCGGGATCCGAGCCGAACAAGACATAGGAGTGCCAGCCGTCCAGGTCGTCGAACGGATAGTCCTCCACCGCTGCCGCGAGGGCATCCCGGGTGAGCAGGACCACCCAGGCCTCGTAGCCGAAGGTGTCGGAGAGCAAGCGTTCGAGGCCGGACTTGAGGGTGGCCGCATCCGTCTCGTCGCTGTCGAAGACGAGGTTGCCGCTGGCGAGCACTGTCTTGACCCCGGTGTGGCCGAGGGAGCGCACGGTGTCGGCCAGGTCGGCCATCGTGATGGTGATGCCGCCGACGTTGATGCCCCGCAGCAGGGCGACGTAGTGAGTCATCCGACCAGTGTGGCGGAGGGAGGCTAACCGCGGAAGGCGGCGCTCCTCACCTTCCGCAGGAAGTACTCGTGGAAGCGGTACTCCCCCGTGATCTCGGGGTGGAACGACGTGCCGAGCAGGTTGCCCTGCTCCACGGCCACGCAGCGGCCGTCGGCGACGGTGGCGAGCGACGTGGCCAGTGGGCCGACGCTCTCGACCACGGGCGCGCGAATGAACACAGCGTGCACCGGCGTCTCGCCGAGCACGGGGATGTCGAGGTCGGTCTCGAACGACGCCGTCTGTGACCCGAAAGCGTTGCGGCGCACGCTGATGTCCAACCCGCCGATGCTCTGCTGGCCGCGGATGCCGTCGAGCACGGTGTCCGCGAGCATGATCAGGCCCGCGCAGGTGCCGTAGACGGGCAGACCGGCCGCCACCGCGACGCGCAGTGGCTCCGCCAGCCCGAACAAGCGGGTGAGCTTGTCCATCACACTGGACTCGCCGCCCGGAATGACCAGGCCGGTGACACCGGCCAGCTCCTCCGGGCGGCGCACGAGGGTGACCTCGCTGCCGAGCGAGCGCAGCACGGTGGCGTGCTCGCGAAAATCGCCCTGTAGGGCGAGTACTCCAACGGACATGAAGCGGGTGTTACCAGCCGCGCTCGGAAAGACGGTGCGGGGCGGGCAGGTCGGACACGTTGATGCCGACCATGGCCTCGCCGAGGCCGCGCGAGACATCCGCAATGATCTTGGCGTCGTCGTAGAACGCGACGGCCTTGACGATCGCGTTCGCGCGCTCCTGCGGGTTGCCGGACTTGAAGATGCCCGAGCCCACGAAGACGCCATCGGCGCCGAGCTGCATCATCATGGCCGCATCGGCCGGGGTGGCCACGCCGCCCGCGGTGAACAGTACGACGGGCAGCTTGCCGGTGGAGGCGATCTCGGCGACCAGTTCGTACGGTGCCTGCAGTTCCTTGGCGGCCACGTAGAGCTCGTCCTTCGTCAGCGACGAGAGGCGGGCGATCTCACCCTTGATGGTGCGGATGTGCTTGGTCGCCTCGGAGACGTCGCCGGTGCCGGCCTCGCCCTTGGAGCGGATCATGGCGGCACCCTCGGTGATGCGGCGCAGCGCCTCACCCAGGTTCGTCGCGCCACACACGAAGGGGATCGTGAAGTTCCACTTGTCGATGTGGTTGACGTAGTCGGCCGGGCTGAGCACCTCGGACTCGTCGATGTAGTCGACCTCGAGGGCCTGCAGCACCTGGGCTTCGACGAAGTGGCCGATACGGGCCTTGGCCATCACCGGGATGGAGACCTCGGCGCGGATGCTGTCGATCAGGTCGGGATCGCTCATGCGGGCGACCCCACCCTGCGAGCGGATGTCGGCCGGAACACGCTCGAGGGCCATGACGGCGACGGCGCCGGCGTCTTCGGCGATCCGGGCCTGCTCGGCGGTGACGACGTCCATGATGACGCCGCCCTTCAGCATCTCAGCGAGTCCGCGCTTGACGCGGCTCGAGCCGAACTGCTCAGGTGTTGTGGTGTCAGTCATAACTACGATTCTATTCCTTGCGTCTGGTGCCGCCCCGGCGGGGTCGTGGCACTGGTGATGGGAAGAGCAACAAACGTGCCGCGGGTCAGGAGCCCCCGGCGGGCCAACCGTCTGCGACAGCGCGACGCACGTCGCCCAGCAGCTGCGGGATCGCCTTGGTGCCGGCGATGATCGGGAAGAAGTTCGAGTCCAGCGCCCAGCGCGGAACGATGTGCTGGTGCAGGTGCTCGGCGATCCCGGCACCGGCGATTCGGCCCTGGTTCATACCGAGGTTGAACCCGTCGCATCCGGATGTGGCTTTGAGCACGCGCATGGCCGTCTGGGTCAGGCTACCGATCTCGGCGACTTCCTCCGGGGTGGCCTCGTCATACGTCGCAACATGCCGGTACGGGCACACGAGCAGGTGGCCGCTGTTGTACGGAAACAGGTTCAGCAGCACGTACGCGTACCTGCCGCGCGCCACGATGAGTGCCTTCTCGTCGTCCATCGACGGCGCGATGCAGAACGGGCAGTCATCGGGATGCGGCTGCTGGCCGCCCTGAATGTAGACCATGCGATGCGGGGTCCACAGACGCTGGAAGGCATCCGGAACGGCGGCGAAGTCGCCGGAGTTCTCGACCTGCACGCCCTCGGTCACGTCCTGCGGGGTGCCGGACAGGCGATCCCACGGGCTGTCACGCGGACTGTCGCCCTCGGTGTCTCGCGGCGCTGCCGGAGTCGGGTCGGTCATCGTCAGGCCAGGTCCATGCCGGCCGGGACGACCTCTGCGGGTGCTGCGGCGCCCTCGGCGAAGTCCGCGGCGCCGAGCACCTGCGCGCGCGTGCCGATAGCCGCGATGATCCGGCGGATGGCGTCGGCGACGGGGACCCCGTTCTCCTGGGTGCCGTCGCGGAACCGGAAGCTGACCGCACCGTTGGCGCGGTCGTCCTCGCCGACGATCAGCTGGAACGGGATCCGCTGCAGGGTGGCGTTGCGGATCTTCTTCTGCATCCGGTCGCTGGAGGAGTCCAGTTCCACGCGCACGCCCGCGGTCTTGAGTGTGGTGAGGACCTCCCAGAGGTAGTCCTCGTACTGCTCGGAGACGGGGATTCCGATGACCTGCACCGGGGAGAGCCAGACCGGGAAGGCACCGGCGTAGTGCTCGAGCAGGATTGCGAAGAAGCGTTCGATCGAACCGAGCAGTGCGCGGTGGATCATGACCGGCTGCTGCCGGGTGCCGTCCGGTGCGGTGTATTCGAGGTTGAACAGTTCCGGCTGGTTGAAGTCGAGCTGCACGGTGGACAGCTGCCAGGTGCGGCCGATCGCGTCGCGGGCCTGCACAGAGATCTTCGGACCGTAGAACGCCGCTCCGCCCGGGTCGGCGACGAGTTCGAGACCGGAGTCCAGTCCCACCTGCCGCAGGGTGTCCGTCGCCGCATCCCACTGCTCGTCGGTGCCGACGGACTTGGCGGGGTCACGGGTCGACAGTTCCAGGTAGAAGTCGGTGAGGCCATAGCCACGCAGGGTTTCGAAGACGAACTCGAGCTGGCTTGCCACCTCGGCGCGCACCTGGTCCTGCGTCACGTAGATGTGCGCGTCGTCCTGGGTGAGGCCACGCACGCGGGTGAGGCCCTGCAGGGTGCCGCTCTTCTCGTACCGGTAGACGGTGCCGAACTCCGCCAGACGCAGTGGGAGCTCACGGTAGCTGCGTCCGCGGGCCTTGAAGATGAGGTTGTGCATCGGGCAGTTCATCGGCTTGAGGTAGTAGTCCTGGCCCTGGCGGGTGACGTTCCCCTCTGCGTCGACTTCCTCATCGAGGTGCATGGGCGGGAACATTCCGTCGCGGTACCAGTTCAGGTGCTGGCTGGTCTCGAACAGGTGACCCTTGGTGATGTGCGGGGTGTTCACGAGGTCGTACCCGTTGGCGAGCAGGCGCTCGCGCATGTAGTTCTCGATCTCGGACCGGATGATTCCGCCCTTGGGGTGGAACACGGCGAGGCCGGAGCCGATCTCCTCCGGGAAGGAGAACAGATCCAGTTCCGCACCGAGCTTGCGGTGGTCGCGCTTGGCGGCTTCGGCCAGGCGGGCCTGGTAGGCGCGGAGTTCGTCCTTGCTGGGCCAGGCGGTGCCGTAGACCCGCTGCAGCTGCGGGTTCTTCTCCGACCCGCGCCAGTATGCGGCGGCGAGACGGGTGAGGGAATAGCCGTTGCCGATCATGCGGGTGTTGGGCAGGTGCGGGCCGCGGCAGAGGTCCTTCCACACGGTCTCGCCGGTCTTCGGGTCGACGTTGTCGTAGATGGTCAGCTCGGCGCCGCCCACCTCGACGGATTCATTGTCCCCATCGTTGGTCGAGCCTGTCGAGACCCCCTTGATGCCGATGAGCTCGAGTTTGTAGGGCTCCGCGGCGAGTTCAGCGCGGGCCTCGTCATCGGTCACCACGCGGCGCACAAAACGCTGGCCCTGGCGGATGATGCGGTCCATGGCCTTTTCGAGCGACTTGATGTCCTCGGGGGTGAACGGCTCCGCGACGTCGAAGTCGTAGTAGAACCCGTCGGTGACGGGCGGGCCGATGCCCAGGCGGGCGGCGGGGTTCACCGTCTGCACGGCCTGGGCGAGCACGTGGGCGGCCGAGTGGCGCAGGATGCTGAGGCCGTCGGGCGAGTCGATGGTCACCGGGGTGACGTCATCGGTCTCGGTCACCGGGGTGGCGAGGTCCCTGAGCTCGCCGTTGACGCGCATGGCGACAACGGATCGGTCGGTGAATAGCTCAAAACCGTCAACCACGTGTATAGCTCCCTTGAATTACGAATCACTCAACTTTAGCGGGCGCCGGTGGGCGCGGTGACGGCGCTGATCAGGGAGCGAATGGGGGCTGCAGGCCCACGGTGGCGCAGAACCCGTCCGGGTCGTCGGCCTGCGCGGTTTCCGGGTTCCACTCGTCCGCCACTACGGGAAACACCGAGTAGACGCCGTCGGGGCGCAGGCAGGCCTGCAGACGAGGTGCTGCGGGTACAGGGGCGCCGGTCGCCGGGTCCGCCAGAGCATCGGACAATGGTGCGGTGGTGGCGGCCGCGGCGGAATCGTCCAGCGGCGAATCACCGCCGTTCCCCACGATGCCGAACAGGTCGATCGCCCACACCGCAGCGCAGTTCGTGATGGCAGCGCTGGACGGGTCGACCACCGGTGCCAGCGAGGTCACGGTGCCGTCAGGGGCGACCTGGTCGGTGGGGCTGCCGACCTGGGTGACATCGGCATCGGTGTTCGCCTCGGCGTAGCAGTACGTCGACAGGGACTGGAGTTCGGGTGTTGCCAGAGTGACCCAGGCCGTTGCGCCTGCACCGGCGAGAAGGAGCGCCGTCGCGGCCGCCAGCACGGTGCGGTGACGTCGCCTCCGCTGGGTCTGTCGGGTCGCCACGGTGTCGAGAAGGCGCTCTTCGAACCGAACGAAGTCGTCGTTCGTCGGCGGGAGCAGGTTACTGGGCAGCATGATTCGGTCCTCCTTTCAAGAGCGTGAGTTCGTCGCGGAGACGGCCCTTCAGGCGCGAGAGGCGGTTGCGCACCGTGGCGTGGGTGATACCCAGGCGTCCGGCGGCCTGTTCGTAGCTGAGGTCGTCGACGAGGCAGAGCGCGAAGATGCGTTGGTCCACCTCCGGCAGGGTGGCCATGATGGCGTGGATGTTACGCATGGCCTCGTTCGCGATGGCCACGCTTTCCGGCGACGGGAGGTCGGCGGCCAGGTCGAGGCCCTCGTCGAGGCTGTCCCTGGGGCGGCGGACCTCGGCACGCCGCCGGTTCAGGGCCAGGTATCTGGCCGTCGTGACGAGCCAGGGCGCCATCGACTCCCCCACCAGGTCAATGCCGGCACGTTTGGTCCACAGGGTCAGGAAGGCATCCTGCAGCACCTCTTCGGCATCCGGGCGAGAGTGCGTGACCGCGAACGCGGCCCAGTAGACCGTGCGTTGGTGCTCGCGGAAGAGAGCGCGGAAGGCCTGGCGGTCGCCGGCCCGCACCCTCGCGAACAGTTCGAGGTCGGTCGGGACCGGGGCTGCAGCATCCGCGGTGGCGAGGTGCGGTGCGGCGGCATCCGCCGAGGCGGCGTCGGGAATCGACACCGGCCGCTGCAGAGCCTCCCCCATCGTCGCCTCCCCCATTGCCTCCCCCATTGACTGCGATCCCACGGAAGCACCGCCCCTGTCACCGATAAGTGTTCGGCACGAGTCATATCGTCTCAGAGTGCCTCGGAGGGCGTGGGGACAACCGCGCGGCCGAAGCCAGAGGGGCGGGTCCTGGAGCGAGCCGGAGCGCGCTCGGTGGGGAATATCTGTGTGGGCGATACTGGGATCGAACCAGTGACCTCTTCCGTGTCAGGGAAGCGCGCTACCGCTGCGCCAATCGCCCAAGGCCGCGACGTGAATCGCGGAACTGGAGGTGGATACGGGATTCGAACCCGTGTAGACGGCTTTGCAGGCCGTTGCCTCGCCTCTCGGCCAATCCACCGTGTTCCATCAAACGTGTGCACCCAAAGAAAAACGGCCTCTCGGCCGAGTTTCTTCGAGCGGATGACGAGATTCGAACTCGCGACCCTCACCTTGGCAAGGTGATGCGCTACCACTGCGCCACATCCGCAACTGCTCGCATTTCTGCGTGCTTGGAAGACTCTACTCGATCCTGGGGGCGCCGTGTGCACACGACGCGCCTCAGGCGCCCAGTCCGGCGCGAAATTGCCCGTTTAGCCGCGGAATCCCGGGGCAAAACAAAAAACCCCCGGGTTTACCGGGGGTTTTTGATCCTGCCTTGGTGTTTCTCTGTGGGCGATACTGGGATCGAACCAGTGACCTCTTCCGTGTCAGGGAAGCGCGCTACCGCTGCGCCAATCGCCCAGATCCTGTGATGTACGCGACTCTCAGTACGTCTCAGGCTGGAGGTGGATACGGGATTCGAACCCGTGTATACGGCTTTGCAGGCCGCTGCCTCGCCTCTCGGCCAATCCACCGTGCTTGTTTATGCCGTAACTTCCAAAGCCGTGCTCTCCCCGAAGAGAATGCCGTGCCGTTCCAACAAAGAGAACGGCCTTTCGGCCGATTTCTTTCGAGCGGATGACGAGATTCGAACTCGCGACCCTCACCTTGGCAAGGTGATGCGCTACCACTGCGCCACATCCGCAACTGCCCGCATCTCTGCGTGCTTTGAAGACTCTAGCCGATAGTGCGGCGCATATTCAAACCGAGCGATCACCGCGTGTCGCGGGCTCTCGATGTGCGCTCGGGCCCCGGTCTGGTCTAGTATCAAATGTCGCAGTCGAGAGGTTTTCGAATGTGGTTCGGGCGATTGGCGCAGCTGGTAGCGCGCTTCCTTCACACGGAAGAGGTCGTGGGTTCGAGTCCCGCATCGCCCACAGAAAAACCCCCGGTGAACCCGGGGGTTTTCTTGTTCCTACTGCTCGGCAGCCGGCTCAGGCGAGGTCGGCTCAGCCGATAGCCGTGCACGCGAACAGCACCCGGTCGCTGGAGACCAGGTCGTCCAGGGTCAGCACCCGGTCCAGGTCGTGGCCCGCCGCCACCGCCGCACGCATTTGGGCGTCGCCCTGAGGCGCAAGTCGCCCCTCCATGAACCCGCCCAGCGCCCGCACGGCGCAGGCGGTGAGAACGCCCTCCGGTGTGCCGCCGATACCCATCACCACGTCGATATCGCCGCCGGGGGTTGCCGCGGCGACCGCGGTCGACACGTCGCCCTCCCCCGCCAGCGCGACCCGGGCACCGATCGCCCTGAGTTCCGCGACCAGGCCGTGGTGCCGCGGCTTGTCGAGCACGGCCACCGTGATCTCCTGCACGGGCTTGTCCAGCGCCACGGCCAGGCGCCGAACGTTCTCGGTCGGAGTCGCCCGCAGGTCGAGCGCTCCCCTGGCGGGGGCGGAGGAGATCAGCTTGTCCATGTAGAACACGTCGGTGGGGTCGAACAGGCTGCCGCGCGGGGCGAGGGCGATGACGCTCACCGATCCGGGCAAGCCCTCCTGCACGAGCCGGGTGCCGTCGAGGGGGTCGACGGCGATGTCGCACGCCGGACCGGTGCCGCTTCCGAGCTCTTCCCCGTTGGCCAGCATCGGCGCCTCATCCTTCTCCCCCTCCCCGATCACCACGTAACCGGCGAACGGCGCGGGCAGCAGCTCGGCGCGCATCGCGGCGACTGCCGCCGCATCCGCCGCGTTCTTGTCACCGCGGCCGAACCAGGCGCCCGCGGCGATCGCGGCGGCGCTCGTGGCTGCCCGCACGGCCTCGACCAGGGCGGCGGAGTAGTGTTCGGCGCCGATCACCGTGGTCTGCGCAGGCGTCAGGAGGCTCGTGCTGTCTTCGGGTGCGGTGTGGCTGCTCATGGGAGTCGATGGTACTCGCCGCCCCGCTCCGCCCCGCTGGGTTACTCTCGTCACGTGATCAGAGAACACGCCGTCCTGCCCGTCCGCCCCGGGAGCGAGGACGACTTCCTGGCGGCTTTTCGTGTTGCCAGGCCGCTCATCGAGTCGATGCCCGGGTTCCGTGGACTGAGCCTGTTGCGCTCGCTTGAGGCGCCCTCCTCGTTCCTGCTGCTGGTGGACTGGGACCGCCTCGAGGACCACACCGAGGGCTTCAGGGGCTCCCCCGAATACGCTCGGTGGAAGGCCATGCTGCACCCGTTCTACGAGCCCTTCCCCGACGTTCAGCACTTCGTCGACGTCATCTGATCCGGTCAGGCCCTCCTCCACAACCCGCCGGTCAGAGGACCTTTCCACAACTGATCATTCAGGGCCTGGAGTGTCGGTGGTGGGTGCAACTATGGGGGTATGAGCAGCCCAGCAGAGCAGTTCTCAGACGACCCGGACGACCGGCCCGGCGACCCGAACGCGGGTGCCCGGGAGCAGGGGCACCGGCGGCGGCGATCGCTGCAGGAGCAGGCGCGGTCCACGCTGGCGAAGAAGATGGCCAGGGTCGCGAAGTCGCATCGCCGGATCGCGAAGGCGACCGCGCAACGTGCCCGGGACCTCGAGGACCTGCGGGAGTGGAGCGCGGACCCGGTCACCGCCAAGCTCCTGAATCCCGACTACGCCCGCGCCGGTGCGGCCGGGCCGGTGCTGACGGATGCCGACGCGAGCCCACGGAAGATCGCGGCGTGGGAAAACCAGGAGATCGCCCGGCGCACGGTCATCAGCGAGGTTGCCTGCACCTTGCGCCTGGCCGAGCGCACCGCGGAGGGCCTGATCGGTGAGGCGGCCATGTTTGCCGGGCCGATGAAGGCGACGTTGACGGCGATGAGTCGCGGGGAGATCAGTTACCGGCACGGCCAGGTCCTGATGGAGCAACTCAGCTTCCTACCGCTGGAGGAAGTCGCGGAACTGGAAGCCCAGCTGCTGTCGGTGGCGACGGACCTCACCGTGGGCAAGCTTGCGGGCAGGGCCCGCCGAATGCGGGAACGGGCGCACCCGGAGACCATCACCACACGCGCCACCGAGGCGGTGAAAGAGCGCGGCGTCTGGTGGGAGGGCCGGCCCGACGGCATGGGCACCCTGACCTGGTACGGCACCGCGCAACAGACCCAGGCCGCGCACGACCGATTGACCAGCATCGCCGAAGCCACCCGCAACCGTGACTTCCAGGACGAGGCCATTCCCGAGGATCGGCGGCGCACGATCGGTCAGATCTGCGCCGATGCGGCCGGGGACCTGCTGCTGGACGGGGTCACCCCGACCGGGACCGGCGGCGGCATCCGCGGCAGCGTGATGATCACCGTCCCGGTACTCACCGCCATGGGAGAAAGCGACGCCCCCGGGTTTCTGGAGGGCTACGGGCCGATCCCGGCCGACGCCGCCCGGGAGATCGCCGCCGGGGCGCCGAGTTTCACCCGGCTGCTCACCCACCCGGAAACCGGCACCGTGCTCTCGGTCGGGAAAGACCACTACACAGTCCCCGCCGACCTCCGCCGGTGGCTGCGGTTGCGAGACGGCACCTGCCGGTTCCCCGGCTGCACCCGGCCGGCCTCCCGCAGCGACATCGACCACACCCGGCCCTGGGAGCACGGCGGACCCACCGACTACGACAACCTCGCCCACCTCTGCCGCGCGCACCACCGATTGAAACACCAATCCCTCTGGTCCGTGACGCAGGAACCGGGCGGCGTGCTCGTCTGGACCTCCCCGGCCGGAGCGACCCACCGCACCTACCCGGAAACCGCCCTCGGCCCGCCACCGACACTGCCGCCGACTCCGTCCCCCACCCCGTCACCGGATACCGACACCACCTCGGCACCGGGTGAGTTCCGGGCGCGCGAGCTTCCCGAGGAGCCCCCCTTCTAGCAAAACCCAACCACGGCGTCGCCCACGCGGACCAACAGGACTTGCTACATCGGCAAGCGTAGTTGTCAGATTGAAGCGGTCGCTTCACGATGGTCACATGACCTCCCCACGCACCCCGTCGAACAGCCCTGATACGTCCGCCTCCGGCTCTGCCGCTCCTCTGGACGGTCCCTCCTCAGCGTCGCCCAGCCCATCCATCCCAGCGGTATACGACGTTGTCATCATCGGCGGCGGCGCCGCCGGTCTCAGCGCGGCCGTGGTCCTCGGGCGCGCCCGCCGTTCCGTGATCGTGGTCGATGGTGGGCAGCCGCGCAACGCCCCGGCCGCAGGAGTGCACAGCTTCCTCACCCGGGACGGGATCAGCCCTGCGGAGTTGCTGCGGCTCGGACGGGAGGAGGCTCGCTCGTATGGAGCGGTTCTGGTTGACGGCCTCGCGGTCGACACGCGGCGCTCGGCTGACGGTTTCGTGGTGGTCCTGGCGGACGGCATGACGATCACCGGTCGCCGCCTGATCATCGCTACCGGGCTGGTGGATGAGCTTCCCGACGTGGCCGGCCTGGCCGGCAGATGGGGCCGCGACGTGCTGCACTGCCCGTACTGCCACGGCTGGGAAGTGCGGGACCAGGCGATCGGCGTTCTCGGCACCGGACCGATGTCGGTGCACCAGGCGTTGCTGTTCCGCCAGTGGAGCAGCGACGTCACCCTGTTCCTGCAGCACGGCATGCTCGACCCCGACGGCGCCCTCTCCGAGGAGAACGGACCCACGCCGGCCGAGTGGGAACAGCTCGCTGCCCGCGGCATCGGCGTCGTGATCGGCCCGGTCGAATCTCTCGAGGTGCGAGACGATGCCCTGGTCGGCGCCCGACTGGCCAGCGGTCACCTGATCCCCCTGACCGCAATGGTCGTCGCCCCCACCTTCACTGCCCGCACGGGATTCCTTGAAGGTCTGGGCGTGGCTCCGGTGCCGCATCCGATGGGCGTCGGCCAGCACCTCGACACCGACGAGACCGGCCGGGTACGCCCCGACGGCGTCTCGGTTCCCGGCGTGTGGGCGGCGGGAAACTCGACCAACCTGATGGCCCAGGTCGTCGTGTCCGCCGCGGCCGGCCTCGGCGTGGCCACCGCGGTCAACGCCGACCTGATCATGGAAGAGATCAATACCGCCGTGGCCGCGTACCGCACGCCGTTCTCGGCCGCCGCCGAAGCCGCACAGAGCGTCACGGTGCTCGGCGACCGCCGGCACGGCCTCTCCCAGCCGCTCGGCTAGCCTCTGGTGCCGAACCAGGTGGTGACTCCGGGCGAATAGAGCACCGAATCCGGCGGGCGTTCCCCGGCAAGACCGGGGAACCCTGCGGCGGCCAGCAGCGTGTCGTCGAGTGTGACCAGGTCTGCCGCGAACAGCCCCCACGGCTCGTGGTGGTTACGCAGGTGCACGGTGCGCCCACGCACCCGGGTGAACAGTGCCCACCGCGCCGTCAGGAAGTCGGCCAGAGGATCCGCCACGACCGCACGAGTCGTGGGCCGCACCACGATCTGGCTGCGGGCGCCGGCGGCGAAGTGCCGGCTCGAGCTGTAGCGCAGCTCCCCCGCGGTCACCTCCAAGGTGGTGCGCGACCACATGTATGGGAGCGAGAACAACGCCCTGGCTGCCAGGACAGCGGCCAGGCGGGACGCCTCGAGCGAGACGAACACCACACCTCGACGCCCCCGGGCATCCACCGCATACAGCCGCACGTTCACCTCGACGAAGTTGCCGAAGTATGGAACCGGTGGACTGCCGAATACGGTCGCCCGATCCAGGACGAACGGGATCAAGCCGACCCAGCTGGAGCCGTCGAAGACGTCGGGCCGCAGCCCGGCCGGTAGCAACGGTGCGACCCGCTCTGCGTCGACCCGCCAGTGCAGGAAAACGAGCTCGGACCAGCGCTGACTGGCCGTCGCCCGCCCGACCAGGGGCGGAGCGACGGCCGTGATCGGCCAGGCGTCTGACACCGCCGGGTTAGATGTCGTTGTCGACGGCTACCGGGCGCCCGGTGGCCTCGGAGTGGGCTGAGGCGGAGTGGGCTGACGCGGAGTGGGCTGACGCGGAGTGGACCGGCACCACACCGTCGGCCTGGGCCTTCGCGAGGGCGCTGCCCGCAGCGGTGCCGCCGATCAGGCCGCCGAGCAGGTCCTTGATGCCCACGCCCATGGTGGAGCTGAGCACGGCATCGACCTCGGAAAAGCCGGAGGCGACGTTCTTGCTCAACTGGCTCGCGCCATCGGTCGAGATGACGGTGAGCTGGTCGATGTTGCCCATGGGCGCCGCAAGCTCGTGCGCGATCTTGGGCAGCATCTCCACGAGCCGCAGCTGGATCAGGGCTTCGGACTGTTCGGCGACGGCCTGGGCGCTGAGGCGCGTGGCCTCGGCCTCGGCCGAACCGCGAGCCAGGATGGCGTCGGCGTTGGCCTGGCCCTCCGCGCGGATGGCCTCTGCGGTCGCGACTCGGCTGTCACGATCGGCGTTGGCCGCCGCGACCCTCGCCTCTGCGGCCGCAGCGGCGGAAACCCGAACACGGTAGGCATCGGCATCCGCCACGGCGTTGACCTCGGAGTCGAGCTCGGCCTTGCGCAGGCTGGCACGACGTTTGGCGGTCAGCTCCTGCTCCTGCACGATGTTCTGCTGCGCCTTGGCTTCGGCCAGCGGCTTGGCCGCCGCGGCCTCGGCGGATGCCTTGTCGGTGTCGAGCTGGAGGGCCGCTTTGCGCAGCGCCAGGGTGTTCTGCGCTTCGGCCACGGCCTGCTCGGCGATGATCGACGCCTCCTGCGCCTCCCGGTTGGCCTGGTGCTCGGCCACCTCGGCCTGACGGCGCACCTTGGCCTGCTCCGCACGACCGAGGTCGCGGATGTAGTCGTTCTCGTCCGTGATGCCCTTGATCTCGAACGAGTCGACGTCGACTCCCTGGTTGGCGAGGGATTCCCGTGCGGTGGCGAGCACAGACGAACCCAGCTCGTCACGCTTCTGGATGATCGTCATGACGTCGGTGGCACCGATCGATGACCGCAGGGAACCACTCAGGACCTCCTGCGCGAAGTTGTCGATGTTCTTGTCCTGGCCGAGGAATCGCTGGGCGGCGGCGCGGATCGCGGCCGGGTCATCCCCGACCTTGACGATGGCGACGGCCTCGACCGTGAGGGTGATGCCGTTGCGGTCCTGGGCGATGGCCGTGATCTCGATGGCGCGGCTACGCAGGCTGATCTTGAACGCCTTCTGGAAGAACGGGGTGATGAACACACCCTGGCCGTGCACGACGCGCTGGCCGGACTCCTCGAGGGTGGCACCGTCGACGATGGTCTTCTTCGACTTCTTTCCGGTGATGACGAGGGCCTCGTCCGGTCCGGCGTTCTTGTAGATGGTGCGAGCGTAGATCAGTACGACGACACCTATGACAATGACCAGCAGGACCGTGCCGATGACGGGGATGCTGAGGAGTTCAAACATGTGTTCCTTCCGGTCCGCGCCAGGCGAACATGACGTCGCGCAGCCAGACGGGCCCCGCTCCCTCCACGTAGGCTAGCGGTCCGGCGCCCCGGCGTGGGGTGTCTGAAGGAGCAGTTGTCTACTCAGGCCAGCAATTTTGCTTTCGCCGCCGTGAACTCGGTGTCGCTGAGCACCCCGACGTTGTGCAGCTGGGAGAGCTGGTTCAGCTGGTCGAGCAGGGCGGAATCCGGTGCGGCAGGCGGAGCGGCCGGTGGCGCGGCCGCCTGTTGTTGGGCCTCGTACTGGGCCTGCTGGGCCTCGGCATCGGCCTGCGCCTGGGCGTCCTGGGCGCGCGACTGCTGCCGGCGTTGGACATTGCCGCTCACCGCGGTGGCGGTACCGGCGACAACGGCGGTCCTGGCCGCCATACCCAGGAGCCCTGGGCGCCCCATTCGACGAGGTGACATGATCCGGTCCTCACTTTTCTTCCGGTGCTGTTGGTGGCTGATTCAGGTCCTGGCTGGTGGCGGCTGCGGGCATCAGCGGGCGGCCTCGAGCACCTCGTTGACGACCGCGGCGGGGATGCGCTCCTGGTAGAGCACGGCGCCGCCGGATGCCGCCAGCACGGATGCGAAATTCCGGGCCCAGGCCAGTTCCACCACGAGGACCGCCGCGGACGTGCCCGGCAGGAGCTCTGCCGCGAGTTCTTCGACGTCGTCCATGCCGGCCAGGCCCAGCTCGCCCAGGTTCAGCTCGGGCAGTTGTGCCTTCTCCGGCAGGTCATCGGCCTCGACGATGCGTAGGTCGCCATCCATGCTGCGGGAGACGAAGAGCAGGTCGAGCAGCGTGATGGTTTTCTCCCTGATGAGCTCGCGCAGGGCGTCGGCCAGAGCGGGACCCGGCCGGTCTCCGTCGAAGGAGATCAGGAGAATTTCCACCGGTCCGTACTTGAAGTCCACCATCGGTCATCCCTTCGTCGCAGCTGTCGTCGCAGCTGTCGTTGCACATAACGTCGTGCGTGTCGGCGGACACCGCAGCCCCGTCCGCGGTCAGTGTCGCCGCGCTCCTGATCGGTCGAGTCACCCGTACAGGGTGATTCTTGTCAGTCAGAGCAGGCCGAGGTCCTGGGCTCTGGCCACCGCGTCGGCCCGGTCTGCCGCCTCGAGCTTCTGGTAGATGTTGCGCAGATGGGTTTTCACGGTGTTCGGGCTCACATTCCGTTTCCGAGCGATATCGGCCACGGACTGGTGGAACGGCAGCTCGCGCAGCACATCGCGTTCCCTGGGAGTCAGGACGGAACCCGATGGGCGGTCCTGGGCCTGTGCTCCCTCATCGGTGGAGAGGTCGGTGGCGGCGGCGAGCACCTGCCTGGCGAAGTCGTCCAGGTCCCCGAGCCGTCCGATCCGGGCGCGAATCAACGCCACGCCCTGGCCGCTCCCGGAAATGAACGCACGCTCACAGCCGATCCGACTGCCGAGCCGCAGCGCCCTCAGCAGGCGGGTGTCTGACTCGACGTGCCGACCGGCGACATCCGCCGCGTGCGCCAGGGCGATCCACGCGCTGACGATGGTCGCGCCCCGCCACGCCGTGCCCTCGTCCAGCGCTGCCGCGCGCAAGCGCTCCTCGGCCGGATGACCGGAGCGGCTCGGCGGCACCAGGAGGAACTGGCCAAGCAGCGCCTCCAGGGAATTCTCCCCCAGCGCCCGTTCGATCAGCCGAACGAACAGGGTGTTCTCTGCGCGGCCGTCCAGCGCGCCACTCACCTCGATCACGGGCACGCAGCACAGGCTCAGGGCACGCGGATGGTCGACGCCCATCTCGCGCATGAGCAGCATCAACCTATCGAGACTCTGGCGCGTGTGTGCCGGGTGCTCCAGTTCGGCCAGCAGCAGCAGAACTTCCGCGGGCACGCACACTCCGGCGTCGCCGCCAGTGGCCAGCTCCCGCAACAGGGCAAGGTCTACGGGCCGGCACCGATCGTAGCGGCGGATCATCGCGTACAGCAGCGCCCGGCTGGTGGCGTTGGTGACCGGAGGCGCCGGATCGGCCGGCACTCTGTGGGCCGGCACAGCACCAATTGGCACAGTACCGACAGCACCAATTGGCACAGCACCGGTCGACGCCGCACCCGTCGACGCAGCATCCGTCTGGGCCGCCTCCGTCAGTACCGCCGCGGCCAGTTGCCCTTCCAGCCTGGCGACGTGAAGCCAGTTCCCGGCATGACCTGCCGCGGTCGCCGCCAGGTCGGTGGCCTGCAGGAACAGCCAGTGGAGGCCGGTTTCGCCGGCTGTCTCCGCGACCTCCCTGAGGATGTCCTCGGCCGCAGCCGACTGACCGAGACGGTCGAGGCAGCGGCCCTCCGCCATGGCCGCCAACAGGTCGACGGCCGGGTCCAACCGCGCCACGGCGCCGGTCTGATCGTGCAGGGCCCGCAGGGCCTCCTCCACCTGGGCCCGCTCGGTCACGTGCAGCGCACGCAGGATGGCGAGGACGAAACGCCAGGCCACCGGCGGATAGGCGGTCCGGCCCGCATCACCGCCGGCCTGGATCACCGCGCCTGCGGCCTCGAAGAGCTGCTGTGTGCGGCGCCGGGCCGGGCCCTCGAGCGGCTCAAGCGCGAGGCGTAGACATTCGGCGGCCGGGGACACCACACGCCCCTCGACCTCGCCGAGGGCCCGACTGACCACCTCGGCCTGACCCGTCAACACCAGCCCCAGCCCGAATCGGTCGAGCAGCTCGGCGCACAGGTGCGGTTCGTGCGTCAACAGCGCCTGCTCCAGCGCTGCCGTTCCGTCGGACCTGGCGGAGTACCAGCGGCTGGCCAGCAGATGCCGACCAGTCGCGGCGCCGGCGTCGTGGCGTTGAGCCTCTGCCTGCAGGTAGGACAGCAGCAGGGGGTGGTAGCGGTAGGCAGTGGGGCCATGGACGTCGTGTTCGCGAGTGATCAGGGTTCGGCGGCGGGCCAGCCGCTCGAGGACCGCGCCGGCATCTGCCCGCTGCGACACGGCGACAGCCAGCTCGAGGGGCACCACATCTCCGAGCGCGGACTGCAGCAGGACCTCGCGGTCCCCCGGCACGAGTCCGGCCACGACCTCCGTGGCGAGATAGTCCGCCACGGCCGGGTTGTCGCCGTCGAAGTGCTCCAGGTCACCGGCCTCACCCTCGTTTCGTCGCCAGGTGAGGGCGAGCGCCACGCCCGTCGCCCAGCCACCGGTATGCCGCCAGAGCACGGCGGCGTCCTGGGCGGGGAGGTTGATCTGGTGGTGCTCGGCCAGCTGGAGGGTCTCCGGCAGGGTGAAAGCGAGAGCGTCATCGGCACACGCGATCAGTGCCCCAGACGCCTCGAGGGCCGCCAGGCCGACGCCCGGACGGTGACGGCCGGAGACCACCAGGCGCACGCCGGCCGGCGAGCCGGCCAGGGCGCTGAACAGACCGGCGAGGTTCCCGATGTCGCTGGGCAGGTCATCGACGAACACGAACTCCGGCCCGTCCGCCGCATCCGCAACGGCAACGAGGCTGAGCAGACGTCGCCGGATCTCGGCGGGCCCGGTCAGCGTGCGCGGGTCTGCTGCCGCGAGCCAGGTCACACGTCGGTTGGCCGCCACCAGGTTGCGCGCCCACCCCGCCATGGCGGTGGTCTTCCCCGCTCCGGCGGTATCCCACAGCGCCAGGATCCGGGCGTCGGGATCCGCGAGGCGTTCCAGGAGGGAATCCAGGCGCGCACGATGCAGATACCACGCCGGTTCGTCCGCGACCCCGGCCGGCAGCGTATAGTCCGCCTGATCAGGCCACAGGCTCGACCGCAGCGCCGAGGGCTGGGGTTCGGGAGCGGGAGGGGGTGCCGGGGCGACAGGTGGGGCCATCGGGAAACGTCCTCGATTTGCAGTGACCCCGTCAGGGTCCCGGGTGGCCGGGACCCTGACGGAGTTTCTCGCGGCGTTCGGGTCACCGCCAGTGAGGTGATACTGCCGCACCCGCTGAGCCCGGTCAAGGGGCGATGAGCCGCCGGGTCAGTTCCAGCCGTAGCGGCTGCGCAGCGCGCGCTCCACCCGCGTGTACCCTGCCCGGTCCACGAAGGCCCCCTCGCGGCGCACTCCCCCGTCGCTCACCATGAACACCCTGTCCAAACCCGCCCAGCTCGGCCGTCGTTCCCTGTCCCACGGCCCGACGCCGAGCGGAACGAAGTCCGCGTCGTCGCCGTGGTCGGTGCTGGTCAGCGCCACGGCGAGCATCCTCTGACCGGCCGACGCGGCCATGATGATCACGGGGCGGTCCTTGCCCCGCCCGTCCCGTTCCTCGTAGGGAACCCAGGTCCAGACGATCTCGCCGGGGTCGAGCACGCCATTCGGCGCCGGCGCGTATCCCCACCGGGGGCTGCCCAGCGTGGCCGGATCAATCTCGACCGTGGCGTCGGAACCGGACCCGCCCGGGGAAGGGTTGCGGGTCTCTGGCCGCGCCTGGCCCGATACAGTTGCCGGACGAGTGGGTGCCGGCCCGGCGGGCGCCCGCCTGCGTGGCGCCACGCGTTCGATCGCGGAACGAAGGGCGGTGAGGATGCTGCGGCTGCCGATCACACCCGAACCCTACTCCGGTGGTGATTCCGAGCCGACTGTCTCGCCGCCTCACTCCGCGTGCGGCGGCAGTTCTCCCGTGCTCAGCGCGACCATCCGCGACTGGGACCGCTGGTACTTCTTTCGGTAGCCACCATTCAGCATGTCCGCGTCGAACACATCGTGCAGGGGTATCCCCGTGGCGATCACCGGGATCTCCGCGTCGTAGACCCGGTCGATGAACGCGACCAGGCGCAACGCATCCGTCTGGTCGGTGAGCAGGAACACGTTGCGCAGCGCGATCACGTCGATCTCGGCGATCATTTTGATGTACTTCGACGGATGCACGGTGCTGAGATGCCGCATCAACGCGCCGAAGTCATCTATGGTGACCCGGGAACCCCGAGCGGCCAGGGCCGCGGTCATCGAGTCGAGCTCTTCTGGCTGCACCGTCTCGGCCTGGCCGGAGGCGTCCCGGCGGCGGTAGTCGAGGCCGTCGATGCGCACGGTCTCGAAGTTCGCAGACATCGCCTGGATCTCGCGCAAGAAGTCCGCCGCGGCGAACCGGCCTTCGCCCAGCGAGTTCGGCGGGGTGTTCGATGTGGCCGCAACCCGTGTCCCCGAGGCGATGAGCTCACCGAGCAGCCGGGTCATGAGCATGGTGTCGCCCGGATCGTCCAGCTCGAACTCGTCGATGCAGATGAGCTTGGCACCCGTCAGTTCTTTCACGGTTTCGGCGTAGCCGAGGGCGCCGACGAGGGCCGTGTACTCGATGAACGTACCGAAGTACTTGGGGCCGGGCGCCCCGTGCCAGAGAGCGGCCAGGAGGTGGGTCTTGCCCACACCGAACCCGCCGTCGAGGTAGATCCCGGGCAGCTCGGCCTTCACCCGCCTGGATCGGGAGAAGAATCCCCCCGGCCGGGCCCACCAGGCGGCGAAGGTGTTCAGGCGTTCAACGGCATCCAGCTGGGACGGGTAGTCGAGGTCGGGGCGGTAGGACTCGAATGAGGCGTGTTCGAACTGCGGCGGTGGCACCAGCTCGGCCACGATCTCCGCTCCCGTGATCGACGGTGAGCGATCAACCAGTCTGAGGGGCAGCTGGCGAGTCGTGCCGACCATGTCTGGCATCCGGTTCCTGTCTGTGCGACCGGCATCCTGGCGGAATATCGGTGGGGGCTTCATCCTTGTAAGCCTTGAGAAGATGTCCACCAGCCTAAATGCTGGTTCAGCAGTGCCGGAACGCCGTTCGCGTTCGCCGGCCCACCGGGAGGAAACACCGTGAGCGTTCAAACCGATCCGTCCCCAGCTTTCGCCGAGTACGCGCATCCGGAGCGTCTCGTGTCGACCGACTGGCTGCAGGAGCACCTGGGCACCCCCGGCCTGGTGGTGGTCGAGTCCGATGAGGACGTGATCCTGTACGAGACCGGACACATTCCCGGCTCGGTCAAGATCGACTGGCACACCGACCTCAACGACCCCGTCGAGCGCGACTACATCGACGGTACGGCCTTCGCCGCGCTGCTGGGCCGCAAGGGCATCAGCAGGGACAGCACCGTGGTGATCTACGGCGACAAGAGCAACTGGTGGGCGGCTTACGCGCTCTGGGTATTCACCCTGTTCGGCCACGACGATGTTCGGTTGCTCGACGGCGGGCGCCAGAAGTGGCTGGCAGAGGGCCGGGAGGTCACGACCGCACCGGAGTCCGCCGATCCGACCGAGTACCCCGTGGTGGAGAGGGTCGACGCGCCCATCCGGGCCTTCAAGGAAGACGTGCTCGCGCACCTCGGCCATCCGCTGATCGACGTCAGGTCGGCAGAGGAATACACCGGTGAACGCACCACTGCCCCTGCGTACCCCGAGGAGGGTGCCCTCAGGGCCGGGCACATCCCCTCCGCGGTTTCCGTGCCGTGGGCGCGGGCGGCGGCCGAGGACGCCACCTTCCGCTCGCGCTCCGAGCTGGACGCCATCTACCGCGGCGAGGTCGGCCTCACCGATGAGGCGCCCGTGATCGCCTACTGCCGCATCGGCGAACGCTCCAGCCACACCTGGTTTGTGCTCACCCATCTGCTGGGAATCCCCCAGGTGCGAAACTACGACGGCTCTTGGACAGAGTGGGGCAGCGCCGTACGGGTGCCGATCGTGCAGGGCGCAGATGCCGGTGCCGCTCCGGCACCCCGATGACCCGATTCCAGCCGTGCCCGAGACCGTGGGAGGATCGTACCGATGACAACGCCTGACCTTCCCGACCAGCTCGCCGAGATCCGCGAGGACTTCCTGGCCCTCGAGCAACCGGACCGGCTGCAACTGCTGCTGGAATTCTCCAACGAGCTGCCCGGTCTGCCCGAGCGCTACCGCGACCATCCTGACCTCTTCGAGCGGGTCGTGGAGTGCCAATCACCCGTATTCATCTTCGTCGAGGTCGATTCGGACGCTCTCGTGCACCTGTATGCCACGGCACCGGCGGAGTCCCCCACCACGCGTGGATTTGCGTCGATCCTGGCCCAGGGGCTCGACGGGCTCACCGTCGACGCCGTGCTGGCCGTCCCGGATGACTTCCCGCAGACCATCGGCCTCACCCAAGCGGTCTCGCCGCTGCGGCTGCGCGGTATGACGGCGATGTTGGGTCGCACCAAACGCCAGCTGCGGGAGCGCACGGCCGCCTCGGCCTGACCGAGACAGCGTTCGTCAGTTCCCCGGTCCGAGCGCCGGGCGAGCCGAGTCCAGCTCGGTCAGCCAGGTCAGGATTGCCCGGTTCCACGCGGCGGGATCGTAATTCCAGAGTTTGGTGTGTCTGGCCACGGAGAACGGCACCAGGGTGACGATGTCCGGGCGGCGTTCCGCCAGCCGCCTGGACGGCGTCGACGGCACGAACCCGTCATCGTCGCTGTGCAGGATGAGGATCGGCAGGCTGAGGTCGTCGGCCCTGGCGACGAAATCGAGCCGGGGGAAGTCGATCGGCAGGTGCAGGCCAGTGACGACCCGGCCCCAGCGACGACCCATCACCGTCAGTGCGCCGCGCACAACCAGTGCCGGGAGCCGTAACAGCACGGCCTGATAGGCCACGACATCCGCCCAATCGATCACGGGTGATTCCAGCACGATGCCCAGCAGGCGCCCGTCATGGACGGCCCTGGTCGCGGCCTGCAGGGAGATCGCTCCTCCCATCGACCAGCCCATCAGGACGATCCCGGTGGCACCGTGGCGCACGGCGAAGTCGATGGCCGCCTCCACGTCACGCCATTCCGTGTCTCCCAGGCCGAATCGGCGGTCGGCGCTGGGTGGGGCCTCGCCGTCGTTGCGGTAGGAGATCAGCAGCGAGGTGTAGCCGGCTGCGTGGAACACCGGCAGCGCACGCAGAGTCTCGTGGCGACGCACCCCGCGCCCGTGCACCTGGATCACCCAACGGCCGGAGGGCGAGTCGGACGGGATGAGCCACGCCGGAGCGTCACCACGATCGGTGCTCACGGTGACGTTCTCGAAGTCCAGCCCCAGGTCCCACGGCCCCAGGAACGAATATCCGCCCAGACGACCAGCGGACGCGCTGACGAGATCACCGAAATCGACATTCATGATGCGGCGGGTGACCCTGGTGGCGGTACTGTGCAGGATTGCGCCCAGCCGGGCGTGCCCGGCATCCCGTGCGAACCAGAAACTGTAGTCGCCAGGCAGCACCGAGTCCGCCGTGGCGGCGAGGGTGATCGTGCCGTTCTCGAGGTCGACAGCGTGCACCCTGGTGTCGTCGGCGCGCGAGGTGGGCGGGGTCACGATGCGGCGGGCCATGACACCGGCCAATACCCCCACGGCGACCGTTCCGGCCGCGGCCACGGCGGCCATCGCACCGATGAGCACCAGCCCGGCTGACGCCAGCGATGGGGCGCCCTGTGGTGCTGGCTCGTTCCGGCCCATGCCTACCTCCGCACTGTTCGGCGTGCCTCGCACCAGCGCACGGAAAAAACTCTAGTCTGCAGACGTGCCCGATACAGAGGATGAGCCCCACCGCCCTGCGCCGTTCGCCGCAGCGCTCGACGCCATCCGGCACGCGCGGCCGCGCGCCGAGCTGGTTGTCACCGAGATTTCGGCACCAGGAAACCTCGCCCCGTACGCCGTCGCGCTGTCGGCAGACGTCGCACCGGTACGGCACGGCAGCGATTCTGATTTCGGCACGGGACGGTTCATTCTGCTCTACGACCCCGACGAACCCGACAGCTGGGGCGGACCGTTCCGGGTGGTGTGCTTCGCCCAGGCTCCGCTGGAGACCGATATCGGTGTTGACCCCTTCCTCGCCGAGGTCGCCTGGGCCTGGCTCGTCGACGCCCTGGACAGCCGCGGCGCCGTGTACACCGCCGCCTCAGGCACCGCCACCAAGATCCTCTCCTCCGGGTTCGGGGAACTCGCCCGTCAGGGCGACGGCGCCCAGATCGAACTGCGCGCGTCCTGGAGCCCATTGGACAGCGACCTCGCCACCCATGTCGAGGGCTGGGGTGAGTTGCTCTGCATGCTCGCCGGACTGCCGCCGGCGGGAGAGATGCCTCAGCCGCCGCGCGGCACCCATCCCGCCGGTTCCGACGCACCGCGACCAGACGACGACCAGAGGAAGGGAATCGATCTCGGACCGCGAGGCCGAATCGGGCCGACCTCAGAGGGAGGGCGGCGAAACGGGCCGGGAATGCATACGCTGGAAGTGGTCGCCACCGGCCCCGAACCCGATGGCATGGAATTGGTCGGTGTCGACAGCACCGATCTCGATACGCGCGGCGCCGACAGCGCCGGCAGGGAGACCGTGGGAATGAACGCCGTGGGACTGAACACCGTGGGAATTGAAGCCGTGGGACTTGGCGCCGTGGGACTGGACGCCGTGGGACTGGGCGCCCAGGCAGCACGCATCGGCGGTGGCGGTCCCGCCGGACCCGTCGCGGGCGGCAACGGCTTCGTCGACCACGAGGGGATTGCAGCCGTATCACTCCACGCGGCGGCACCGGCCACATCGGGCGTTGCGGATCTCTCGGCACGCCGTGCAGCCCGTGGCTGATGACACGGTTCCGGCCCGAACGAGCGCTGCCGGCACCGTCGCTGCCCACACCGCCGCCGGACACCAGGTGATCGATACCCGGTCCGGGTACCTGGCGGCCGTCGACGCACTCCTGGCCGGCTCAGGCCCCGTCGGCATCGACGCCGAACGTGCCTCGGGCTTCACCTACTCCCAGCGGGCATATCTGATTCAGGTCTACCGGCGGGACGCCGGCACCTTCCTCTTCGACCCGCCCGCAATCGGCGACTTCACGGAGCTCAACACGGCCCTGGCGGCCGAGGAGTGGATCCTGCACGCGGCCAGCCAGGACCTCGCCTGCCTGCGCGAGGTGGGCCTGGACCCGAGTCGGATCTTCGACACCGAACTCGCCGCACGGCTGCTGGGTCTCCCCAGGGTCGGGCTCGGCACCGTCGTGGACGAGCTCCTCGGCATCCACCTGGCCAAGGAGCATTCGGCCGCCAACTGGTCGACCCGCCCGCTCCCGGAGAGCTGGTTGGTCTACGCCGCGCTTGACGTCGAGCTCCTGCCCGACCTCCGCGACCGCATGGTCGAACTCCTCGTCGAATCCGACAAGACCGGCATCGCCGACCAGGAATTCGCCGCGGTCCTGGCCAAGGAGGCCAAACCCGCCAGAGCCGAACCGTGGCGCCGGCTGTCCGGCCTGCACTCGGTGCGTGGCCAACGCAATCTGGCCGTCGCTCGCGAACTCTGGGTCGCCAGGGACGCGTTGGCGCAGGACCTCGACGTCTCCCCCGGCCGACTGGTCCCCGACGCCTCCCTGGTAGCTGCCGCCCGGCTGCTCCCGGCAACGCGCAGCGCCCTCGCCGAGCTGCGTGAGTTCAACGGTCGCGCCAGTAGAACCGAACTCGACCGTTGGTGGGCCGCTATCCAGCGCGGCCTCGCCAGCGCAGACCTGCCGTCGATGAAGGCCAACGGCGATACCCTGCCGCCGCCCCGTGCCTGGGCGGACCGGAATCCGGACGCCGACCTACGGTTCAAGGCCGCCAGAGCGGCGTTGACCTCGATCTCCGAAGACCGGGCGGTGCCGCTGGAGAACCTGCTCACCCCCGAGCATCTTCGCCGTGTGGCCTGGCAGCCGCCGAACCCCGCGGACGCGGAGGCACTCGGAGACGCGCTCGCCGCCCTGGGCGCTCGCCCGTGGCAGATTGAGGCGACTGCACAACTAATCGCGGATGCCTTTGTGGAAGTCCACCAAAGCGGCGACGTGCCTCCCGAGCCGGTTTCGTAGGAAGAGTCAAAGGATTCCCTCCGGTTAATCCGTCACCCTAGGATCGTGCGATACCTGTTTTGAGTGATGGAGGCAAAGTGGCCGAGAGAACTGAAGTCGTCTTCGTGGACGGTGTTCGTACCCCGTTCGGTCGGGCTGGCGAGAAGGGTATGTACTGGAATACCCGCGCCGACGACCTGATCGTGAAGGCGATCACCGGATTGATGGAACGCAACCCGAATGTGCCGGGTGAACGCATTGACGATGTCGCGATCGCCGCGACCACCCAGACCGGAGACCAGGGCCTGACCCTGGGCCGCACCGCGGCGCTGCTCGCCGGGTTGCCGGTCTCTGTGCCTGGCTTCGCGATTGATCGGATGTGCGCGGGAGCGATGACCTCGGTGACCACCATGGGCGCCGCAATCGGCTTCGGCGCGTACGACCTGGCCATCGCCGGCGGTGTGGAGCACATGGGGCGGCACCCGATGGGTGCCGGCGTTGATCCCAACCCCCGGTTCCTGAGCGAACGACTGGTCAGCGAGGACGCGCTCAACATGGGTGCCACCGCCGAGCGGATCCACGACAGGTTCCCCGCGTATACCAAGGAACGCTCAGACCGTTTCGCGCTGCGCAGCCAGCAGAAGGTCGCTGCGGCCTACGCGGCCGGAAAGATCCAGCCCGACCTGATTCCCGTCGCGACCCGCAGCGAGAGCGGTTGGGGCCTGGCAACCCGCGATGAGGCCCCGCGACCGGAGACGACCCTGGCCGGCCTCGCGGGCCTGAAGACCCCGTTCCGGCCGCACGGTCGCATCACCGCCGGCAACGCCTCCGGCCTCAACGACGGCGCAACGGCGTGCCTGCTGGCCAGCGGCGCCACCGCCAAGGAACTGGGCCTCAGCGTCAAGATGAAGCTGGTCAGCTTCGCCTTCGCCGGCGTAGAGCCGGAGGTCATGGGTCTGGGGCCCGTGCCCTCCACCGAGAAGGCCCTGCGCAAAGCCGGCCTCTCGATCACCGACATCGGCCTCTTCGAGCTCAACGAGGCCTTCGCCGTTCAGGTGATCTCCTTCCTCGACCACTTCGGCATCGACGACGACGACCCCAGGGTCAACGAGTACGGCGGTGCGATCGCCATCGGGCATCCGCTCGCCTCATCGGGCGTGCGCCTGATGAACCAACTCGCCCACCAGTTCGCCGAGCACCCCGAGGTGCGTTACGGCCTGACGGCCATGTGCATCGGCCTCGGCCAGGGCGGCACCGTCATCTGGGAAAACCCGCACTTCAACAAGAAGGCAGCCAAGCGATGACCGACACGACCTCCACCGACTACGCCGCGCTCGACTTCGGACCGCTCGTCGTGCTCTCCGACGACGAAGTCGTCACCCGCTCCCTCGTCCGCGACGTGCCACTCTCCGGGGGCCGCACCCTGGCCCTCGTGACGCTGGACAACGGCCGCGACCACACCAGGCCCAACACGCTGGGCCCGGTCACCCTGCTCGAATTCAGCGCCGTCATGGACGAGCTCACCGCCCGCGCTGCACGGGGCGAGATCCACGGCGTGGCCGTGACCGGCAAGCCGTTCATCCTCGCGGCCGGCGCCGACCTGAGCAAGGTCAGCGAGATCCCGTCCCGCGAGGTGGGCAAGTTGCTCGCCCAGCTCGGTCACTTCGCCCTGGGCAAGCTCGGTACGCTCGGTGTGCCGTCGTTCGTGTTCATCAACGGCCTCGCCCTCGGTGGCGGCCTCGAGGTGGCCCTGAACGCCGATTACCGCACCGTCGACGAGACCGTGCCGGCCATCGCACTGCCGGAGGTCTTCCTCGGGCTGATCCCCGGTTGGGGCGGGTCATACCTGCTGCCCAACCTGGTCGGCATCGAGAACGCCCTCAAGGTGATCATCGAGAACCCGCTCAAGAACAACCGCACCCTGACCGGAGCTGACGCTCTCAAGCTGGGCATTGCCGACAGAATGTTCCGGTCGGTGACCTTCCTCGAAGACTCGATCCGATGGGCCGACGGTGTCATCGCCGGCCGGGAGAAGGTGTCGAGGCCCAACGCCCCCGGCAAGGTCGAGCGCCTGGTCAAGTGGGATGCGGCCGTCGGTATCGCGCGCAAGATGCTCGAGTCCCGCATCGGAACCGTCGCAGCATCCCCGTATGCGGCCCTTGACCTGATCAAGGCCGCCAAGTCAGGTACCAAGGCCGAGGCCTTCGCCCGGGAGGACGATGCCCTCGCCGACCTCATCTCCGGCGACCAGCTGCCCGCCAGCATCTACGCCTTCAACCTCGTGCAGAAGCGTGCGAAGCGGCCAGCCGGCGCCCCTGACAAGGCGCTGGCCCGCCCGATCGGCAAGGTCGGCGTGATCGGGGCCGGCCTGATGGCCAGCCAGTTCGCCCTCCTCTTCGTGCGTCGGCTCCGGGTCCCAGTCGTCATCACCGACTTGGACCAGGCCAGGGTCGACAAGGGCGTGGCGTACATCCACGGCGAGATCGCCACGCTGCAGGACAAGGGCCGAATCACCTCAGACGAAGCCAACCGTCTGCGCGCCCTGGTGACCGGCACCACCGACAAGGCCGACTTCGCGGATGCCGACTGGGTCATCGAGGCCGTCTTCGAAGAACTCGGCGTGAAGCAGGATGTCTTCGCCGAGATCGAGAAGCACATCTCCCCCACCGCCATTCTTGCGACGAACACGTCGTCACTGTCGGTGGAGCAGATCGGTGCGAAGCTGGCCCACCCGGAACGGCTGGTCGGTTTCCACTTCTTCAACCCGGTGGCCGTGATGCCGCTGATCGAGGTCGTGAACACGCCGGCCACCGATGAGGTGACCCTGTCCACGGCCATGGTGATCGCGGCCAAGCTGCGTAAGAACGCCGTCATCACCCGCGACACCCCCGGGTTCGTGGTGAACCGGGTACTGGCCAAACTGCTCGGCGAGGCCATGCACGCGGTGGACACCGGCACCCCGTTCGAGGTCGTCAACGGGGCACTGGCGCCGTTCGGGTTGCCGATGACCCCGTTCGAGCTGCTTGAGCTCGTCGGCCTCAAGGTGGGCGCACACGTGCTGGACACCCACCACCTTGCGTTCCCCGACCGGTTCTTCGAGAGCACCAACCTGCACAGGCTCGCCGAGCACGGCACCATCCTTGACCGCAACGCCAAGGGCGTGGTGACCGGATTCGACAGAGGCGCGGTGAAGATCGTGGCCGGCGGAAAAGACCCGATGACCGCCGAGCAGATTCTGCGCCGGGTGGAGGACGGCCTGGCCGACGAGATCAAGCGGATGCTGGACGACGACGTGGTGCACGCGCCGGAGGACATCGACCTCTGCATGTTGCTCGGCGCCGGCTGGCCGTTCCAGATGGGCGGGGTCACCCCGTACCTCGACCGGGTCGGCGCGAGTGAGCGGGTCTTCGGTGGGACGTTCCACACCCCGATGATTCGGGGCGTCGGCGCCGCGGTGCCCGCCTAGCTTCACCCGCACGAACTGCTCCTTTAACGGACAATTGCACCCCTTGGGTTCAAGGGGTCGTTGCAACACCTGAGTGATTTGAGGTGTTGGCCATGGGTGGTCGTTTGGGATTTCCGCGTGAGGTGCGCCGCCGGTTCTGGGAGGAACTCAGAGCCGGCGGCACGGTGACGGATGAGGCCGCTAGGGCGGGCGTGAATCGGTCGACGGCGGCGAACTGGGTCAGCCAAGCTGGCGGGGTGATCCCGCCGCGCGTGAGCCCCTCGAACCGTTTGACGTTCCTCGATCGGGAGGAGATCTGGTTCGGGCAGTCTAAGGGCGAGAGTATGCGTTCGATCGCGACCCGTCTGGGTCGGGCGCCGTCAACGATCAGCCGAGAGCTGCGCGGCGGGATGACTGGGCGTGGGTATCGACCGTCGTTCGCTGAGCAGAGTTCGCGGGATCGAGCGCGCAGACCTCGTGGCGGGAAACTGGCCCAGAACGACCGGTTGCGTGACTACGTGCAGACTGGGTTGAGCGCCGAACACAGCCCGGAACAGATCAGTCTGCGGTTGCGGCGGGACTTTCCCGATGAGCTGGAGATGCGGGTGTCGCACGAGACGATCTACCAGGCCCTGTATGTTCAGGGTCGCGGCCAGCTGCGCCGTGAGCTAGCGACGGCGCTGCGCACTGGCCGAACGCTCCGCAAGTCTCAGGGACGGCAGCAACCAGGGTCACGCATCCGCGACATGGTAATGATCGCCGACCGGCCCGAAGAAGTCGAAGATCGCGCGGTGCCCGGCCACTGGGAAGGGGACCTCATCACGGGCGCCGGGAACGCGTCAGCGATCGGCACCCTGGTCGAGCGGGCGACGGGGTACTTGATGCTGCTGCACCTGCCCGAAAAGCACGGCGCGATCGAGGTTCGCGACCAGATGATCCTCGCGATCGAGAGGATGCCCGCCGAGTTGCGCAAGACGGTGACCTGGGATCAAGGCATCGAGATGGCCAAGCACAAAGAAATCAGCATCGCTACCGGCATCGACATCTATTTCTGCGACCCGCACTCGCCCTGGCAGCGCGGCTCGAACGAGAACACCAACGGGTTGCTCCGGCAGTACTTTCCCAAAGGCACCGACCTCTCCGGCTACCACCCCGAGTACCTCGAATTCGTCGCCGACAAGCTCAACGACCGACCTCGCAAACGACTCGACGCGGCCACCCCGAGAGAAGCCCTCCATCAGCTACTCTCGGACCTAGAAACCGGCAGTGTTGCATCGACCGGTTGAATCCACCCCCGGTGTACCGGGTGCAATTGTCCGTTTCGGTAACAGCTGTGGTCAGTCGCGGGGGGCGCGCTGCAGCGGGACGGTGCCCGTGTCGGAGCGGGCCGCTTGGGCGTCGGCCGGCAGTGCGCGGGCGTGCGGCAGCTTGCTGCCCAGCACCATCGCCACGACATCGCGGGCGATGTGCTGCGGGGTGAGGCCGACCTGCTCGAGGATCTCGGCGCGGGTGCCGTGGTCGAGGAACTCGTCGGGCAGGCCCAGCTCGGTCACCGCCGTATCGACGCCGGCTTCACGCAGGTCCTGGCGGATGCGGGTTCCGATTCCGCCGACCCGGATGCCGTCCTCGATGCTCACGACGATGCGGTGCTGGGCGGCCAACTCGATGATGCTCTTCGGCACGGGAACGACCCAGCGCGGGTCGACGACCGTGGCACCGATTCCCTGGGCGGCGAGACGCTCGGCCACCTCGAGACCCATGCCGGCCATCGGTCCGACCGTGACGATCAGCACATCCTGCTGGCTGCTGCGCAGGAGCACATCCACGCCGTCGGACAGGCGTTCGAGGGCGTCGAACTCGACGCCAGTGCTGCCCTTGGGAAAGCGCAGCACGGTGGGGCCGTCGTCGACGAGAACGGCCTCGCCGAGCTCCTCACGGAGGCGCGTGGAGTCCCGCGGCGCTGCGAGACGGATGTTCGGTATGACCTGGAGGATGGCGAGGTCCCACATGCCGTGGTGGCTGGGGCCATCCGGTCCGGTGACTCCGGCCCGGTCCAGAACGAAGGTGACGCCGGCGCGGTGCAGGGCGACATCCATCAGCACCTGGTCGAAGGCACGGTTGATGAAGGTGGCGTACAGGGCCACCACCGGATGCAGGCCGCCGAACGCGAGGCCGGCGGCGCTCGTCACGGCGTGCTGCTCTGCGATGCCGACATCGTGCACCCGGTCGGGGAATCTCTCGGCCATCTTGTGCAGCCCGGTGGGCCGCAGCATGGCCGCGGTGATCGCGACCAGCTTGGGGTCGGCGGTGGCCAGATCCAGCAGTTCGTCGGCGAAGACGGAGGTCCACGACGGGGCACCGGCTGACTCCGTCGGCTCCCCGGTCTCCGGGTCGATCACGCCGACGGCGTGGAACTGGTCGGCGACGTCCTGCATGGCAGGGTCGTAACCCTTGCCCTTCTGGGTGATGGTGTGCACGATCACGGGAGCGCCGTAGTCCTTGGCCTGGCTGAGCGCCTCGAGCATGGCTTCCATGTCGTGACCGTCGACGGGGCCGATGTATTTGATGTCGAGGTTGGAGTAGAGCGCCTCGTTGTTGCTGAACCGGCTGAGGAACCCGTGCAGACCACCGCGGACGCCGCGGAAGACCGCCCGTCCGGGAGCTCCCATGTGGTCGAAGGCCTCCCGGCTGGTGAGGTAGGCGGCCTTGTAGCTGCGGCGGAGGCGCACGGTGTTGAGGAACCGGGCCATGCCACCGATGGTGGGCGCGTATGAGCGACCGTTGTCGTTGACGACGATGATCAGTCGACGGTTGTTGTCGTCGCTGATGTTGTTCAGGGCTTCCCAGGTCATGCCGCCGGTGAGGGATCCGTCCCCGACGACCGCGATGACGTGCCGGTCGCTCTGGCCGGTCATCTCGAACGCCCTGGAGATGCCGTCCGCCCAGGACAGCGAGCTCGACGCGTGCGAGGACTCGACGATGTCGTGCTCGGACTCCCGGCGCTGCGGGTAGCCCGCCAGGCCGCCCCGTTGGCGCATCCGGCTGAAGTCCTGTCGGCCGGTGAGCATCTTGTGCACGTAGGACTGGTGACCGGTGTCGAAGACGATGGCGTCGCGCGGCGAATCGAACAGCCGGTGGATGGCGATGGTCATTTCCACCACGCCGAGGTTGGGACCCAGGTGACCGCCGGTCTTGGAGACCTCCGCAACGAGGAAGGCACGAACCTCGGCGGCGAGTTCCACCAGCTGGTCCTTCGTGAGTCCGTCAAGGTCCCTCGGACCGTGGATCGTCTCCAGAAGGGTCATGGGCACTACCTTTCGCGTGTGATGCAACGAACGACTCACCGGACGCAAAACTGGCGCGCAGTTCGGATTCCCCGAGTCTACGCGCCAGTTTGCGGCGTATCTGCGAATTCCCGGTTAGACGACGAGAGAGCGCAGAACGTACTGCAGGATGCCGCCGTTGCGGTAGTAATCCGCCTCACCGGGGGTATCGATACGCACGACCGCGTCGAATTCGACGGTGGCCTTGCCGGGGGCGGAGTGCTCGGTCGGCGTAGCGACGACGCGCACGGTCTTGGGCGTGCGGCCCTCGTTGAGCTCCTCGATGCCCGAGATGCTCACGGACTCCGTGCCGTCCAGGCCGAGCGAGGCCCAGCTCTGTCCGGCGGGGAACTGCAGCGGAACCACGCCCATGCCGATGAGGTTGGACCGGTGGATGCGTTCGAAGCTCTCGGTGATGACGGCCTTGACGCCCAGCAGGCTGGTGCCCTTGGCCGCCCAGTCGCGCGACGAACCCGAGCCGTACTCCTTGCCACCGAAGATCACCAGCGGGGTTCCCGCAGCCTGGTAGTTCTGGCTGGCGTCGTAGATGAACGACTGCGGCGCATCCGGCTTGGTGAAGTCGAGGGTGTAGCCGCCCTCGACGCCGTCCAGCAGCTGGTTGCGCAGCCGGATGTTGGCGAAGGTGCCACGGATCATGATCTCGTGGTTACCGCGCCGGGAGCCGTAGGAGTTGAAGTCGCTTCGGTCGACGCCGTGCTCCATCAGGTAGGCACCGGCCGGGCTGTCGGCCTTGATGTTGCCGGCCGGGCTGATGTGGTCGGTGGTGACGGAGTCGCCGAGCTTGGCGAGCACGCGGGCGCCGCTGATATCGGTGACCGGGCTGGTTTCCAGGGTCATGCCGTCGAAGTACGGGGGCTTCCGCACGTAGGTGGACTGCGGGTCCCACTCGAAGACCTCGCTGTCCGGCGTGGGCAGTGCGCGCCAGCGCTCGTCGCCCTCGAAGACCTCGCCGTACTCCTTGGTGAACATGGCGGTGTCGATCGAGCTGTCGATGGTGGCCTGCACCTCGGCGGAGTCCGGCCAGATGTCCTTGAGGAACACCTCGGCGCCGTCGCTGCCGATGCCCAGGGCGTCGGTCTCGAAGTCGAAGTTCATCGATCCGGCCAGCGCGTAGGCGATGACCAGCGGCGGGCTGGCGAGGTAGTTCATCTTCACGTCCGGGCTGATCCGGCCCTCGAAGTTGCGGTTGCCAGAGAGCACAGCGGTGACGGCGAGGTCGTTGTCGTTGATCGCGGCGGACACCTCGTCGATCAGCGGACCGGTGTTGCCGATGCAGACCGTGCAGCCGTAGCCGACGGTGTAGAAACCGAGGGCCTCGAGGTCGTCGGTGAGGCCGGCCTTGGCGTAGTAGTCGGTGACGACCTTGGAGCCAGGCGCCAGGGTGGTCTTGACCCAGGGCTTGGACTTCAGGCCCTTCTTGACCGCGTTGCGAGCCAGCAGGCCTGCCGCCAGCATCACGGACGGGTTGGAGGTGTTGGTGCACGAGGTGATGGCCGCAACGGCCACGGCGCCGTGGTCCAGGGTGTACTTGGCGCCGTCGGCGGTCGTGATCGGCACGGGGCTCGACACCGAGACCGGCGCGTGGCTCACGTGGCTGTGCGCAATCTCGTGGGCGCTCTCTTCGTCTTCCGCGGTGAACCCGATCGGGTCGGAGGCCGGGAAGGAGGCCTCGACGGCTTCGTCAACCCTGGACATGTCGTGGCTGGCGTAGTTCTGCAGGTCGATCTCGAACTGGGTCTTGGCGTTACTGAGTTCGACCCGGTCCTGCGGACGCTTCGGGCCGGCGATCGAAGGCACGACGGTGCCGAGGTCGAGCTCGAGGTATTCGCTGAAGGTGGGTTCCTGAGCCGGGTCGTGCCACAGGCCCTGCAGCTTGGAGTATGCCTCGACCAGGGCGACCTGGTCTTCGCTCCTGCCGGTGAGGCGCAGGTAGTCCAGGGTGACGTCGTCGATGGGGAACATGGCGGCGGTGGAGCCGAACTCGGGGCTCATGTTGCCGATGGTGGCGCGGTTGGCCAGCGGCACCTGGGCGACGCCTTCGCCGTAGAATTCCACGAATTTGCCGACCACGCCGTGCTTGCGCAGCATCTGGGTGATGGTGAGCACCACGTCAGTGGCGGTGACGCCGGTGGGGATGGCGCCGTTGAGCTTGAAGCCGACGACCTTGGGGATCAGCATCGACACGGGCTGGCCGAGCATGGCCGCCTCGGCCTCGATGCCGCCGACGCCCCAGCCGAGAACGCCGATGCCGTTGACCATGGTGGTGTGCGAGTCGGTGCCGACGCAGGTGTCCGGGTAGGCGCGCAGGACGCCGTTCACCTCGCGGGTGAAGGTGACGCGGGCCAGGTACTCGATGTTGACCTGGTGCACGATGCCGGTCCCGGGCGGAACGACCTTGAAGTCGTTGAAGGCGGTCTGACCCCAGCGCAGGAACTGGTAGCGCTCACCGTTGCGCTGGTACTCGAGCTCGACGTTGCGCTCGAGGGCGTTCTCGCTGCCGAACAGGTCGGCGATGACGGAGTGGTCGATGACCATCTCGGCCGGGGCGAGCGGGTTGATGGTGTTGGGGTCGCCACCGAGGGCGGCGACGGCCTCACGCATGGTGGCGAGGTCGACGATGCAGGGCACGCCGGTGAAGTCCTGCATGATCACCCGAGCCGGTGTGAACTGGATCTCGGTGTCGGGGTCGGCCGTCGGCACCCAGGCGCCGAGGGCACGGATGTGGTCGGCGGTGATGTTGGCGCCGTCCTCGGTGCGGAGAAGGTTCTCCAGCAGCACCTTGAGGCTGAACGGGAGCTTCTCGAATCCCTCGACGGCGTCCAGACGAAAGACCTCGTAGTCTGTCGAACCGACGCGCAGGGTGTCCCGAGCTCCAAAACTATTAACTGCAGACACGATGTCCTCTCCTTTGTGGAAACCGACGGAATACCGTCCGCAATCCCCAATCCTGACTATGGGACGCCCGCAATCGCCAGCAAGGGTAGCCTTACCAAACTATCTTGACGTCAAGATAACTATACCACCTCGACCCCCAGCGAAGCCGTGGCGCGCGCTCTGCCCAGAGCTACGCAGGCTAGTCCGTGGTGGGGGTTTTCGGGTTCGCTCCGGCGGTCGCCGCGTACACCGAACGCACCATCAGCCAGGACAGCACGAGGAGCGGCGCGTACAGCGGGATCCCCATCAGCAGCTTGGTCGCACCGAGCCACTCGATGTTGCCGGCGTAGTAGAGCGGCAGCTGTACGGCCAGGCGCAGGATGAACAGGCCGGCCCACATGAAGGTGAGGATCGCGAAGACCCGACGCTTGGACGGGTCGCTGCGCCACGCGAGCTGTTCCCCCATCAGGTAGCCCACCCCGACACCGATCAGTGGCCAGCCGATCAGGGCGCTGACCAGGAGGACGGCGCCGTAGACGCCGTTGGTCCAGAACCCGGGCAGGTAGAAGTCCTCCGCCCGACCCGTGAGGAGGGCGAGCACCGCGCTGATACCGATGCCGACGAGCCCGCCCACGGCCTGGGTGACCGTCTGCTTCTTGGCCAGTCTGAGCACGAAGAACACCACGCCGATGGCCACGGAGGCGACCAGCGCGGGCACGAGGTCCCTGGTGAGGGTGTACGCCACCAGGAAGACCAGTCCGGGCAGGACGGCCTCAACCACTCCGCGCACCCCGCCCATGGCGGCCATCAGGGCGTGGCCGCTGATCGGTTCGCCCTCTGCGGCCGGGCTGAACCCGGCTCGCCTGGCGGCGGCGGCCATACTGTCGGCCAGTGCCCCGCCCGCTGAGGCGTTGGTCTCGGTTTCGGCCGGTCGGCGGCTCTCCGGGTCTGTGGGTGAAGGGGAGTCGGTCATGGGGTGTCCGTCACCTGGTGGCTAGGCGCCGGTGGGCTCGGTGCTGCCGGCGGGAGTGGCGGGCATCCGCAGCGGGATGAGGTCACGGGGCGGCATCGGCGACGAGCCGCGCACCACGACGATGCTGCGGAACAGGTCCTCAATTGCGGCGGCGGCCTTCGGGTTGATGGCGCCCTCCCCCGCGATGACACCGCGCAGGAACCAGCGCGGCCCGTCAACGCCGATGAACCGAGCGAGCCGGGTGGTGCCGGAGGGACCCTGGCCGGCGGCGACCGGGATCTCGGCGACGAGTTCCGGGCCGAACGGGCCCTCGCGAGGGGTGGTGGACCCACCCTGCTTGGCGATCTGGTCGGCGATCTGGGTGCGGATCTCGTTCCAGAGGCCGCTGGAGCGCGGTGCGGCGAACGGCTGCACCTGCAGGGTGGAGCCGGCGTAGTCCAGACCGATGGCCACGACCCGCTTGCTGCCCTCCTCGATTTCGAGGCGCAGGTGCAGG
Organism: Cryobacterium inferilacus; assembly: GCF_019599185.1. Taxonomy (GTDB): domain Bacteria; phylum Actinomycetota; class Actinomycetes; order Actinomycetales; family Microbacteriaceae; genus Cryobacterium; species Cryobacterium inferilacus. The sequence continues at coordinate 175,614 of NZ_JAIEUL010000001.1, forward strand.
CCTTCCCTGGGCAGGATCTTGACCCCGCCGAGGTCGACGTACGGCCGCACCGGGTTGGCTTCCGCCTCGTCCAGCGGGCCGTCGATGTCCCGGTTCTCCGGCGCGGACTTGGCCGTGGGGTCCTCGGTCTGCTCGTCGACCTCCGCCGGGGCCGTCTCGGCCAGGTCGGTCGCCGTGCTCTCGTCGGTCACCGTCGGCACGGCTGCGTTCTTGCGGGCCTTCTTCTCGGCCTTCTCAGCCTTTTTGGCGGCCTTGGTGTCGGCCTTGGTGTCGGTACTCGAGCGCGTGTCGGGATTCACGTTGTCACTCACAGGTTTTCTCCGCTCTGCTGGGCAGCCGCCGGATGCGGCGCCGCACTGGTGGGTGGGGTGGCGGCACCACGAGGCGCAACGCCGGTCGAACCGAAGCCGCCGTCGCCGCGCTGACTACCGGGAAGCCGTTCGACGGGGATGAACTGGGCGCGGACCACCGGCGACACGATGAGCTGGGCGATCCGGTCGCCGACGGCCACGGTGAACGCAGCGGCGCTGTCGGTGTTGAGCAGGCAGACCTTGATCTCACCCCGGTAGCCGGCGTCGACGGTGCCGGGTGAGTTGACCACGGTCACGCCGTGTTTGGCGGCGAGGCCGCTGCGCGGCACGACGAAGGCGGCGTAGCCATCCGGCAGGGCGATGGACACCCCGGTGCCGACGAGTGCCCGTTCGCCGGGGGCCAGGACAAGCGCCTCAGCGGCGTGGAGGTCGGCTCCGGCGTCTCCCGGATGGCAGTATGTCGGGAGAACGGACGCTGTAATCAGGACTTCGACGCTTTCGGACACGTGTCGAGGGTAGTGCAGTTATCTGATCGAATAGAGCCATGCCCGAATATCGCGAAAAACTCTGGCCATCCCCGTGGCTCTTCGTCATCATCGCCCTCGTCATCCCCGCGAGCCTGCTGGTGTTCCTGCCGATCTCACCGCTCGCCGGTGTGCTCACAGCGGCCGGTCTCTACCTCGGCAGCGCCGCGCTGTTGGTGCTGGCCTCCCCCACCGTGCGGGTAGCCGACGGCACCCTTACGGCCGGACGGGCGAGTATCGACACCAGCCTGCTCGGCGACGCCGTGCCGCTGGAGGGGAGCGAGGCCGCCCTCGAACGTGGCCAGCGGCTGGATGCTCGCGCCTGGCTGTTGATCCGCGGCTGGATCGCCCCCGTGGTGCGGGTTCCGCTGACCGACCCCACCGACCCGGCACCGTACTGGCTGATCTCCAGTCGCCGCCCACAGAAAATGGCCGCCGCGATCAATGGATCGCGACGGCCAGCATCAAGTAACTAAGCGCGCTTAGGCGTCGCACTCCAGGCAGACCGGGCCGAGCTTGGTCTCGTGCGACATCTGCGACCGGTGCTTCACGAGGAAGCACTCCACGCAGGTGAACTCGTCGGCCTGCGGGGGCAGGACGACGACGTCGAGGTCGAGGTCGGACAGATCGGCGCCCGGAAGGTCGAAACCACCGGGATTGTCGGAGTCGTCAACATCAACGACTCCGCTCATCTTGTCGGGTACACGCTCCTTGAGGGCCTCGATCGACTCTGAGTCGTCTTCGGTCTTTCGCGGTGCGTCGTAATCGGTTGCCATGCCCATCCATTTCATTAACGCCGATAAACGAAATCGGCGGCCATAGTTTGCAACAATCCGTGCGGAATAGCAAACCAATCACCAACCTCTCAGGTTGGCAATGACAGCAACTTGCGGCACGCCCGCAGTATTCCCCCGTTTTGGTCACTTTGCATGGCAAGGTTGGGCCATCAGTGATCGCGAGAGGGCTTTCGCCATGCAGGATTTGAAAGTTATCGGAGTCGAGAACGGCGCGCTGCTTGCAGCGTCAGAGGAGGGTGATCGTTTTAGGATCCCCATCGATGCGGTTCTCCAGTCCCGGCTTCGCCAAACCCAGACGGATGCGTCCGTCCGGCCCAAGTTGTCGCCCCGGGAGGTGCAGGCGCATATCCGTGCCGGCATGTCCGCGGAGGACGTGGCGGCGGTGACCGGCGCGTCGATCGACTTCGTGCGCAGGTTCGAGGGGCCGGTGGTCGCCGAGCGCGAGTACATCGTCTCCTCGGCGCTCAGCGTTCCGGTCCACGCCGCCATCGACCCGGAGCCGCTGGACGAGCCCGCCAACTTCGGCAGCGTCATCCGCGAACGTCTGGCTTCGCTGGGCGCGTCGAATGAGCGCTGGGCGAGCTGGAAGGAACCCGGCGCCGGTTGGATTGTGAAGCTCGCTTTCACGGCCGACGACATCGACCACGATGCCCGCTGGGCTTTCGAACCCAAGAAGAACGCCCTCTCGCCGATCGGCAGCGAGGCCATCGCGCTCTCTCAGCAGGGCGAGCTCAAGGGTGCCCTCATTCCGCGTCTGCGCGCCGTCGGCGCCGAGACCAGCCTCGCCGACGTGAGCCGTTTCGACAGCGGCGCCTTCACGTTCAAGGAGTCCCTCGCGGACGACATCCTCAACGACACCGCACCCCTGCACGAGGCGGTGCCGTACAACCGTTCGTCCGGTACCACCGAGGCCGTGTCCAAGGCGGCCATCAAACGAGCCGCTGAGCCGGCCAACAGCCTGAGCGAAACCGCGGATCTTCTCGAATCGCTGCGCCGCCGTCGCGGTGAGCGCGAAGCCGCCGCCGTGGTCACCGACACACCGGCGGCCCCGGAGGTCCGTACGGAACGCGCCCCCGCTGAGGCAGCGGTGCGTCGGGTGGACGAGAAGGCACCGGAGCCTGAGGCCGCCACGGCCACCCCGGAGCCGGCCCGCAGCGTCTGGGCCAGCCAGGCCGCCACCGGCCAGCCCCGCGCCGCGCAGACCGGACGTCGCGGTCGCGCCTCGATGCCCAGCTGGGACGAGATCGTCTTCGGCGCCCGCACGGATGACGACCTGGCCTGAGCCACACCGGCTGACGACAGCACGCCGGCAGCCAGAACACGTTGACGGCGCTGGCTGCCGAAACCGGTAGACCCTGCCACCCTGGTCGCATGACCCGCGCGACCCGCACCGACATCACCCGACGACGTCTGATCAGCCAGGGGCTCGCCGGGCCTGCGGCAGCCCTCGGCCGGGATCCGGCCCAGGTCGTCGACAGGCTCCTCGCCGTGCAGGCGCAGGACCTCCGCTGGGCCAAGTGGGCCGTGGGGGTGCGTGCCCCCGGCACCACCTCCGCCGACATCGACACCCTTCTCGACACGGGTCGGGTCGTTCGGTCCTGGCCGATGCGGGGAACACTGCACCTCGTGCCGGCAGAAGATCTGGGCTGGATGCTCGCGCTCACGACGCCCCGACTGTGGGGGGGGCGCGGCGACCCGCCGCCGTGAACTCGGCCTGGACGACGTCACCATCGAACGCGCCAGGGACGTTGCCACGGCCGAGCTCGCCGGCGGCCGGGAACTCAGCCGCGCCGATTTCCTGGCTGCGCTCGCTCGCCACGGCATCAGCACCGCCGGGCAGCGCGGCTACCACCTGATCATGCACCTGGCCCAGTCCGGCACCCTCTGCTGGGGACGCCAACTCGACGCCCAGCAGATGCTGGTGCTGCTGGAGGACTGGGTGCCCACACCCCGACGGTTGGAGCACGATGAGGCGCTGGGTGAGTTCCTGCTGCGCTATCTGGCCGGCCACGGTCCGGCTCCCCTCACCGACTTCGCCTGGTGGTCCCAGCTGACCATGGCGGCCGCCGGCACGGCCCTGGCGGTCGCCGGTGAGCGGTTGACCGCTCTCGAGGTGGACGGCGTGCGGTACCTGTACCCCCGGTCGAGTGATCTGGGCCCCGTGGGTCGGGCGGCCCCCGGGCGCGGACGGGACGCGGTGTTGGCACTGCCGGGATTCGATGAGTACCTGCTCGGCTACCGAGATCGCTCCCTCGCGATCGATCCGGCCAAACTGTCGCGTGTCATCCCGGGCAAGAACGGCATCTTCCTGCCCCTCCTGGTACAGCACGGCCGGGTCGTGGGTACCTGGCGCCGGCACTGGCAGCCACGGCAGATCACGGTCGAGCCCGAGCCGTTCACACCGTTGTCCCCCACCGCCGCAGGGCAGGTGCAGCGGTCGTTGCAGGACTACGCCAGGTTTCTGGGTCGCGAGGTGCAGGTACGGCCGTGAACGGATGCCGACCAGCGGAGGGGCCGCCGGGGCCTCGGTCCGCACCGGTGCCGATCGTGCGCCCCGTGCCGGCCTTGTACCCTATGACAGTGCGAATAACGGCCAGCCTGCGAGTGTCCAGACGGATCCCCCTTCTGCAGACCCTCAAGACCTCCGTGGCCGTGGCCGTGGCCTGGATCATCTCGCAGTGGTTGCTTCCGGGCGAACTGCCCATTTTTGCCGCGATGGCCGCGATCTTCGTGGTCCAGCCCAGTGTCAACCAGTCATTGGGCCGGGCCCTTGAGCGCAGTCTCGGAGTGGTGGGCGGGGTGCTGGTGGCTCTCGCCATCGGCATCCTGTTCGGCCAGGACAGCCTGATCGTGCTCTCGGCGACGATCGTCTGCATCCTGCTCGCCTGGGCGCTCAAGCTCTCCCCCGGCTCGGCGAATCAGATCCCGATCAGCGCGATGCTCGTGCTGACCCTGGGCGCCGCGACCCCGACCTACGCCAGGGACCGCATCATCGAGACGATCCTGGGGGCCGCGATCGCCGTCATCGTCAACGCCCTGATCGTGCCCCCGGTGCTGCTCACTCCGGCCCACGACGCCGTCACCCGCCTCACCGACGAGGTCGCCGCCACCTTCGACCGGGTGGCCAACGCGCTGCTGAGCCCGCAGAAGTACGCCGACCTCGAGACCCTGATGATTCAGGCCCGCCTGCTTCGGCCCATGCTCACGAAGGCGGAGAAGGCCATCAGCCAGGCCGAAGAGAGCCTCACACTCAATCCGCGTCAGTCCAGGCACCGCGAGGTTCTCGACGCCGACACCGCGCTCTACGCCCGGCTCGTGCCCCTCGTCACCCGCGCCCTGGGCATGACCCGCGCACTACGTGACCACTACGACGAATCCCTGCACCTCGAACCCACCGTGCAGGCGTTCTCGATCGAGCTCGAGCGAGCGGCCCACGACCTGCGGCTGCTCGCCACGGCCCCCGCCACCGTCTCGGCGGCAGCACCCGTCGTCGAACCACTGGCGCTCACGGCACCGTTGACGATCATGACCCCGCATCCGCAGCACTGGATCCTGATCGGCGCGCTGATGGAAGACCTGCGACGGGTACGCGAGGAGATCACCGGCGAGTAGGCTGCCCGCATGCCGAGCACATCGGGGCCAGGGCCTGGCCGCACGCCCCCCGATGATCGGCCGAGCGCCGACCGACGCACCGTGCTCTCCACCAGGCGGCTCGAGTCCTACACCGACGGTGTCTTCGCGATCGCGGCCACCCTGCTGGTGCTCAATCTCTCGGTCGACGGGTTCCGCGCCGTTCGCACGGATGCCGATTTCCTGAACCAGCTCGTCAGCGTGGCACCGAGCCTTCTCAACGTCGTGATCAGCTTCCTGCTGCTCAGCGTGCTCTGGCTCGTGCATGTCCGCCAGTTCGAGTTCATCCCCCGGGTGGACACCACGATCATCTGGCTCAACAATTTCCGCCTGCTCGGCGTTGTCCTGGTGCCGTTCAGCACGAGCCTGAACGACGAGTACAGCGACTTTCTGCTCGGGCGCACGCTCCTTCCGCTGAACTTCGTGCTGATCGTGGCGTTCAGCACCTGGCAGTGGTTCCACGCGAGTTCCCCGCGCCGGCACCTGGTGCACGGCGCGTCGGCGGAGGCGGTGCACAACGGCAGGGTCAATTCGATCAGCGCCCTCGCCCTCGCCGTCGGGGTCGTCCCGCTCGCGACGCTGATCGGGTCAGCGGCATTCGCGCTGTTCGCGCTCGACCCGGTCATCGCCAGGGTCTTGCGACGCCTCGGCGTGCTGCGGGCCACTCCGGACGGTGTTGTCGCCGGCTGACCCGGGCAGTGCCGAGGAACACACACCCAATTGATCACACACCTGAAACACACAACACCTTAAACACACAACGGGGACCCCACCTGGGGTCCCCGCCGTGATGGGTTCTGCTTAGGCCTGGAGTGCGCCCTGCAGTTCGAGCGTGATGGTGACCTTGTCGCCCAGCAGCACGCCGCCGGTCTCGAGAGCGGCGTTGTAGGTGAGGCCGAAGTCTTCGCGGTTGATCTCGGTCTTGGCGGTGGCACCGAACTTGTAGTTGCCGTAGGGGTCGCCGCCGAAGCCGCCGAAGTCGAAGTCGAAGGTGACCGGCTTGGTGACGCCCTTGATGGTGAGGTTGCCGTCGACGAGGTAGTCGCCCTTGACGACGCGCACGCCGGTCGACACGAAGTCGATGGTCGGGTAGGTCTCGGCGTCGAAGAAGTCGCCGGTGCGCAGGTGGCCGTCGCGGTTGGGCTCGTTGGTGTTGATCGAGGCCACGGTGGCGGAGGCGGTGACGCTGGTCTCGAGGGGGTTCTCGGTGGTGACGAAGGTGGCGTCGAAGTTCTCGAACGTGCCCTTGACCTTGCTGATCATGATGTGGCGGATGCTGAAGCCGACCGCGCTGTGCGTCGGGTCGATGGTCCAGGTTCCGGCTTTGTACCCGGGGATGGTGGTGGTGTCGATGTCGCTCATGGTGCTCCTCAAGTCCGTGGGGCAAGTGGATCCCTCACCCTCAGGTATATGCAAGCGCATACGACTCCACGTTATTCCATCCATCGCAAGAATTTCTGGGAACGATTCAGGAACGGCCGCGACCGCGTCTCGCCACGGGGAAGTAGGCTCGGTCCTTCGAGAGGACTCTTCATGCGACCCAGCCAACCGCGGCAGCCCGCACCCGGTCCCCGGACCCCGGCGCTGGGTATCCGCCAGATCGCGCCGGAGAGCGTTCTCGTGCTCGCCGGGGGTCGAGCCATCCTGCTGCAGTTGGCGAACCCCGCCGTCGGTCATGGAGTGGCCAGGCACAGCGACTTCGCCGCACGGCCGCTGGGCCGGCTGAACGGGACCCTCGCCTACGTCTACGCCGTCACCTGCGGATCCCCCATCCAGCGGGCGGCCGCGGTGCGGCGGGTCGCCCTCGCCCACCGGCCGGTCCACGGCGCGCAGGCGGCGACTTCGCCGGCCTATAACGCCTTCGATCCCGAGCTGCAACTGTGGGTGGCCGCGACCCTGTACGAGTCGGCGACGCGCATGCACGACCTGGTCTTCGGTTCCCTCGACGACGCCGACGCCGAGTCGGTCTACCGCGACTACGGCGTGCTCGGTACCGCCCTGCAGGTGCCGGCCGGAATGTGGCCGTCCGACCGTGCCGCCTTCGCCACCTACTGGCACCGCGCCACGGCCACACTGACGACCGACGCCACCACGCGTGCCGTCGCCGACCAGCTGCTCCATCCGCGCAGGGCTCCGCTCTGGTTGCGACTGGCCATGCCTGTGGCCCGGCTGATCACCACGGGGCTGCTGGATCCCGCCGAACGGGCGCTGTACGCGCTGCCCTGGTCGGCCGGTCGCCAGCGTCGGTTCGACCTGGTGCTCGGCGTGATCCGGGCGGTCTATCCCCGGCTCCCCGCCCGGCTGCGGCACGCGCCGATGCGACACTACCTCCGGGCCGAACCCACGGCCGACCCCACGATCGAACGAGCCTAGAAGAAGTCGTCCGGAGTACCGGCGGCGCGCCTGACCGCATCCGTCGAGACGCCGGCGGATTCGAGCTTGGCCAGGGCCACCCGCAACCCCGACTCCATCTGGGCGGCCCAGGCGTCGGTCTCGCGGGCGTTCTCCCGAACGGAGTCGAGCGTGGCCATGGCCTTCTCCTTGTCGGCACGTTCGGTGCCGACCTGGTGGATGCTGAGGGTGACGGCGTAGTAGGCCGCCACCATCGAGGCGATCGGCGTGGCGATCACGGCGAGGGCGATGACACTCTCGCTGGAGACGTTGACGAAGATCATGATCAGGAACGCCAGGGTCAGAACAGCGATTCCGACCAGCACGACGATGGCGGCCCGTTGAGGCGGACCGGTGCGCAGGTTCATCCCGGTGCGACTGCGGGGCGCGGTGCCGGAGGGAGCCGGGTCAGGGGCACCGATGGATGGGGCCGTCGGCTCGGCCGTCGGCATCCGCAGGCGTTCGGTGGTCGCCACCGGTTCGGCGGGCCGGTCGATCGGGCGGGTGCGGTCGAAGGGGTCGTAGTTCTGATCGGTCATCATCACTCCAGGGTCGAAAGGATGCCCTCGCGTGTGCGAGGACAGCGGACCCGGCACTGGGTCAGCCGCCGTGGTCGGGGGACGGGGGATCTTGTGCTGTCAGGGGCTGTGCTGTCGGGGGCTGTGCTGCCGAGGCCGGTTCTGCTGTGGAGGGTAGCGCGTCACCGGGCAGGAAGACCCGTTTGTAGCTTCGTCCGTCCGGCAGTTCGACGGTGCGGCTGGTGAGCTTGCCCCTGCTCACCTGCAGGTACACGGCCTGCGGGCTGACCCCGAGGCTGGCCGCGGCGTCGGCCACGGAGTGGCCGGGCAGGTCCGTCGGCACGCTGCTCGGCCGGATGCTGCGCTTGCGGCCCGCATCCAACCGGGCGGCGATCTCGGCGTCGCTGCCCTGCCACCGCCACTTCGCCGCTGTCGGTTTGAGTCCGGCAGCGTCGGCGATCTCCGGCCAGAGCGCCCCCTCGGCCAGTGCGTCCCGCACGCTCCGCAGCGCCGCAGGGTCGGCATCGAGGTGCAGCAAGACGGCGCGGATGGCACGCATCCGCTCGAGCGCCGGCGCGTCCCGGTCGGCGTCCAGGGCGGTCAGCCGCGCCAGTGCGGCGGCGGTGTCCGCGGACAGGAAGTGTCCCACTGCTGCTCCTTTGCGGGTTGTGGTGGTCGTGGTGGTCGTGGGTCAGATTCGCGGGTAGAAAATGGCGCCTCAGACGATTACGGCCACGGAGTGCGGCGGCAACAGTACCCGGCCGTTCTCCAGCGCCGGCACCGCGTCGGCGTTGTTGGCGAACGAGCTGACGATGCTCGTCCCGGTCACGGGAACCCAGCGACCGCTCGTGGACAGGTTGATCACGATGTCGGTGTCGCCTCTGCGCAGTCGCAGCCAGCCCTCGTTCTCGTCGAACGTGACCGCGACCTGGCCGAACCGGGGGTCGGTCACATCGGCGAGCTGCCGGCGGAGACCGACGAGGTCCCGGTAGAAGGCCAGCAGGCGGACGGCCTCTGGGCGGGTGGTCTCCGACCAGTCCAGCTTCGACCTCTCGAAGGTGCCGGGGTCCTGCGGGTCGGGCACCACGGCCGGGTCCCAGCCCATCCGGGCGAACTCGCCGATGCGACCCTCTGCCGTGGCAAGGCCCAGTTCGGGTTCCGGATGTGAGGTGAAGAACTGCCAGGGGGTACGGGCGCCCCATTCCTCCCCCATGAACAGCATCGGGGTGAACGGGCCGAGCAGGGTGAGCGCGGCGGCGATACCCAACTGGCCGGTGTCGAGCTGGGCGCTGAGCCGGTCACCGATGGCGCGGTTGCCGATCTGGTCGTGATTCTGCGAGGCGACGACGAGGCGCCAGGCCGGCATCCGCTCGACGTCGATCGGGCGACCGTGCACCCGCCCGCGGAAGCTGGAGAAGGTGCCGTCGTGGAAGAAGCCGCGGGTGAGCACCTTGGCCAGCGCACCGAGCGGGGCGAAGTCGGCGTAGTAGCCGACGGTCTCCCCGGTCAGCGCGACGTGCACGGCGTGGTGGAAGTCGTCACTCCACTGGGCGTCGAGCCCGTAGCCGTTGGCCTCGCGGGAGGTGATCAGGCGCGGGTCGTTGAGGTCGGACTCGGCGATCAACGTAAGCGGGCGACCGACGTGGGCACTGAGCACCGCAACCTCACCGGCGAGCTGCTCGAGCAGGTGCACGGCGGAGTGGTCCTTGAGGGCGTGTACGGCGTCCAGCCGGAGACCGTCGACGTGGTAATCCCGCAGCCACATCAGGGCGCTGTCGATGATGTATCGGCGCACCTCGTCGGAATCCTGCCCGTCGAGGTTGACCGATGCGCCCCAGGTGTTTCCCTCTGCGTCGCTGAGATAGGGGCCGAAGTTGGGCAGGTAATTGCCGCTGGGGCCGAGGTGGTTGTGCACGACGTCCTGGATGACGCCGATGCCCGCGGCGTGGCAGGCGTCGACGAAGGCCTGGTACGCGGCGGGTCCGCCGTAGCCCTCGTGCACGGCGTACCAGAGCACCCCGTCGTAGCCCCAGTTGTGGGTGCCATTGAAGCCGTTCACCGGCAGGAGTTCGATGAAGTCGACGCCGAGGTCGACCAGGTGGTCGAGGCGGCCCGCGGCCGCTTCGAGGGTGCCCTCGGGGGTGAAGGTGCCGATGTGCAGTTCGTAGATGGTGGCGCCGGCGAGCTGACGCCCGGTCCAGGAACTGTCCTGCCAGGTGTGTGCCTGCGGGTCGAAGGTGCGGGAGAGCTCGTGCACGCCCTGCGGCTGCCGGCGCGACCGCGGGTCGGGGAACGGACCTGCGCCGTCGACGAGGAAGCCGTAGTCGACGCCGTCAGCGCGGGCGGGCAGGGTGCCGTGCCACCAGCCGGCATCGTCGCGGGTCATCGGGGCGGTCGCGTGGGTGTCGGCGCCTGTGACCAGCTGCACGGTGTCGGCGGCGGGCGCCCACACGTCGATCGGTTGGGTCTGGTCTGTCGTCACGGGGCGACCTCCTCGGTCGGGGTGGGGGCATCGGTCGCTGCGGGCACCAGCAGGGCGACCGGGTAGCGGGAGAGCAGATCGGCCAGGCGCACCAGTCCGCCGTCGACGATCTCGCCGGTCAGGGTGTTCTGCCAGCGATGGCCGGCGAGCATGATGGTGGTGTCTCCCCAGCCGGTCTCGGCCAGGGTGAGGGGCAACCGGGTGGCCACCGTGACGGCGCCGCCGCGGTCGTAGGCCACCACGTGGGCGGCGGCCGGTCCGAACGCCTCGACCGGTGCGTGCCGGCTGAACAGCTCCGGCCGGTCACGGCGGAGGCGCAGGGCGCGCGTGCTGACGAGGAGCTTGGCCGCACCGGTCGCGTCGATCGGCGGCAGCCACCCCGCGGTGACGCGGGCGAGGTAGTCCCGCCGCACCGCGTAGTCCACCGGGCGGCGGTTGTCCGGATCGACGAGGGACATCTCCCAGAGCTCGCTGCCCTGGTAGATGTCCGGCACGCCGGGCGCCGTGAGTTGGATCAGCTTGAGGCTGAGGGAGTTGCTCCAGCCGGCCTGTTGCACCCGGTCGACGAAGGCGCTGACCGTGTCCTGCAGCGGGCCGGGCTCGGCCAGGCGGCGCACCAGGGCGCGCATGGCGTGCTCGAATTCCTCGTTCGGTGCGGTCCAGGTGGTCGAGAGATTCGCTTCCCGTGACGCCTTCTCTGCGTAGCCGATCAGTCGGTCGGTCGAGGCCGGCCACGACCCGATGATGGCCTGCCAGAGCAGGTTCTCGAACGGAGCATCACCGAGCGGGGCCAGTGCACGCAACTCGGCCAGGAGCTCCGCCCATTCCTCGGGCAGCTCCGCCAGAACCGAGATGCGCGCTCGCACGTCTTCGCCGCGCTTGGTGTCGTGGGTCGAGAGCGTGGTCTGCGACGCCGGGGCCACGGCCAGGCGGGTCTGCTGGCGGCGGTGGAACTCGTCCACGGTCACGGCGAATTCGCTCGGGTCTGCTCCGACCTCGTTGAGCGAGGTGAGCCGGCTGTAGCGGTAGTAGGCGGTGTCTTCGACGCCCTTGGCCATGACCATGCCGGAGGTCTGCTGAAAACGCACGGCGGCGGGATGGGCCGGGTCGGTGAGGACGGGGATCAGCGCGCTGATCGTGCCGTCGAGGTCGGGGCGGCGCTGCCGGGCGAGTCGAACGGCGGTGTCGAATTCATGCCGGCCGACGGGCAGGTAGGAGCGGTACACCGGGAACCAGGCGATCAGTTCGGCCAGGGCGTCCACGGCATCCGGCACCTCGGGGATCAGCCGGTCGAGTCGTCGCACCTCGCTCTGCAGGATGCTGTCGGCGATGCCGCGCTTGCCGGTGTAGACCAGCTCGGTCCAGGAGACCGGCTCGGCCGGGTCCTCCGATTCCCGCTCGGCCTGCAGGGTGGCCTCGAGGGCATCCAGGCCGGGCTGGCCGGCCGGGTCGACGAGTACCCGGTCGAAGTCCGCGAGGGCGTCGTAGCCGGTGGTGCCGTGGGTCGACCAGCTGCTGGGCAGCTGTTCGCGTCCTTCCAGGATCTTCTCCACCAGCAGGTAGCCGTCCGGCATGGCCGCGTGCAGCCTGTCCAGGTAGCCACCGGGGTCGGCGAGGCCGTCGGGGTGGTCGACCCGGAGTCCCTGCACCAGGCCGGTGTGCACCCAACGCAGGATCTCGCGGTGTGACTCGTCGAAGACCCAGGGCACCTCGACCCGGAGGCCCGCCAGGGTGTTGACCGCGAAGAAGCGGCGGTAGTTCAGGTCGGCGTCCGCCCGGCGCCAGTTGACCAGTTCGTAGTGCTGCCGATCGTGTACCTCGCGGGCGGAGGCGCCGTCGTCCGCGCTCCCAACGGCGAGGGGGAATCGGTTGTCGTAGTAGTGGAGTTCGTCGCCGACCACCGTGAGCCGGTCGAGTTCGGTGTCACCGTCGCCCAGCACCGGCAGCAGCAGGCGGCCGTTGCCGGCCGGCCAATCCACGTCGAACGCCTCGGCGTACCGGGAGTCCTGCCCGTTCTGCAGCAGGTCCCACCACCAGGAATTCGAGTGCGGCGTGTTCACACCCACGTGGTTGGGCACGATGTCCACCAGGATGCCGCGGCCGGCGGCGGCCGCCCGCTCAGACAGGCGGGCGAGCGCCTCCGGGCCGCCACGGGCCGGGTCGACGGCACCGTGGTCGACGACGTCGTAGCCGTGGTCAGACCCGTCCTCCGCCGTGAGCAGCGGGGACAGGTAGATCCAGTCGGCGCCGAGCTCGCTGACGTAGTCGAGCACGGCGGCCGCCTCGTCCAGGTCGAAGGCGGAGGTGATCTGCAGGCGATAGGTCGAGGCGGGGATGCTCATGATGCTTACGAGGGTCCTTCGGTCGAGGCGTAGGGGTCGCTCACCACGGGCAGGGTGATGGCGGATGTGGGCGGCGCCGGGTGGCTGGCGAGGGAGGCGGCGACGGAGTGGTCGGGGGCCACCTCCGGCTCGTGGTATTCCCGCAGCACCACGAGGGAACGCGACTTGACGGTGTGGCTCGCGCCGGCGGGGCGTGCTGCGGAGTCGGCGCCCTCTCCCCCGGTGTCGATCACGATTTCCCAGGCCGGGGAGTACTCGGCGCTGGGCAGCGTGAACTCGACGTCGTCACCATCCGCGTTGAAGAGCAGGATGAAGTTGACATCGGTGACGTCGCGGCCGCGGGAATCGCGCTCCCTGATGCCCTGACCGTTCAGGAACATGCCCACGGTACGAGCACGACTCTCGTCCCAGTCCTCCGCACGCATCTCGTCGCCGTCGGTGTTCAGCCAGACGATATCGGCCAGCGGGTCACCCTCGCCGCGCTTGCCGGGGTGACCGTCGAAGAAACGGCTGCGACGGAAGGTGGGGTGTTCCTTGCGCAGGCGCACAACGGCGGCGGTGAACTCGATCAGGGGCTGGTCGGCCTCGTCCCAGTGGATCCAGCTCAACTCGGAGTCCTGGGCGTAGGTGTTGTTGTTGCCCTGCTGGGTGCGACCCAGCTCGTCGCCGTGCAGGATCATCGGCACACCCTGGGAGAGCAGCATCGTCGCGATGAAGTTCCGCTGCTGGCGACCACGCAGGGTGCGGATCGCGTCGTCGTCCGTGGGTCCCTCGACCCCGGCGTTCCAGGACCGGTTGTGGCTTTCGCCGTCGTTGTTGTCTTCACCGTTGGCGTCGTTGTGCTTCTCGTTGTACGACACCAGGTCGTTGAGGGTGAAACCGTCGTGCGCGGTGACGAAGTTGATCGACGCCACCGGGCGCCGGCCGGAGTGCTCGTAGAGGTCGGCGGAGCCGGAGATCCGAGAGGCGAACTCGCCGAGGGTGGAGGGCTCGCCGCGCCAGAAGTCGCGCACGGTGTCGCGGTACTTGCCGTTCCATTCCGTCCACTGCGGCGGGAAGTTGCCCACCTGGTAACCGCCGGGGCCGACGTCCCAGGGCTCGGCGATGAGCTTGACCTGGGAGACGATCGGGTCCTGCTGCACGAGCTCGAAGAAGGTGGACAGCTTGTCGACGTCGTAGAGGTCGCGGGCCAGCGCGCTGGCGAGGTCGAACCGGAACCCGTCGACGTGCATTTCGATGGCCCAGTAGCGCAGCGAGTCCATGATCAGCTGCAGCGAGTGCGGGTGGCGCACGTTCAGGGTGTTGCCGGTGCCGGTGTAGTCCATGTAGTAGCGACCATCGTCATCCATCAAACGGTAGTAGGCGGCGTTGTCGATGCCCTTGAACGAGATGGTCGGGCCCAGGTGGTTGCCCTCAGCGGTGTGGTTGTAGACCACGTCGAGGATGACCTCGATCCCGGCGGCGTGCAGGTTCTTGACCATGCCCTTGAACTCCTGCACCTGCTGGCCGAGGTCGCCGCTGGAGGAGTAGGTGTTGTGCGGGGCGAAGAAACCGATGGTGTTGTAACCCCAGTAGTTACTCAGTCCCTGGTCCTGCAGGGTGGAGTCGTTGACGAACTGGTGCACGGGCATCAGCTCGATCGCGGTGACGCCGAGCTTCTGCAGGTGCTCGATGACCGACGGATGCGCGACGGCCGCGTAGGTGCCCCGCTGTGACTCCGGCACGTCCTGCATCAGCTGGGTGAGGCCCTTGACGTGCGCCTCGTAGATCACCGATTCGCTGTACGGGGTGCGCGGCGAACGGTCTCCGGTCCAGTCGAAGAACGGGTTCACCACCACGCCGAGCATCATGTGCGGGGCGGAGTCCTCATCGTTGCGGGAATCCGGTTCGCCGAAGTTGTAGGAGAACAGCGCCTGATCCCAGTCCATGACACCGCAGGTGGCCTTGGCGTACGGGTCGAGCAGCAGCTTGTTCGGGTTGGCGCGCTTGCCCTCGCTGGGGTTGTACTCGCCGTGTACCCGGTAGCCGTAACGCTGCCCGGGCTGCACCTCCGGCAGGTAGACGTGCCAGACGAAGGCGCTGGACTCGCGCACCTCGACGGGGGTTTCCTGGCCGTTCTCGTCGAACAGGCAGAGCTCCACCCGCTCCGCGGCCTCACTGAAGAGGGCGAAGTTGGTGCCGCTGCCGTCATAGGTAGCGCCGAGCGGGTAGGCAGATCCGGGCCAGGTTTCCACGGTGGACTCCTCGAGGAATAGAGCGAAAGGGTGAGGTGGGCGGTGTGCCTGCGCCGGGCCCACTTGTTCACGCTACCCCGTCCGGGGACCGTGGATTGCCGGTCCAGGCCCCGCAAGGTGACGCTCAGGCCATCAGTTCGTGCACCAGAGGTGCGACTTCGGTGCCGTACAGCTCGATGCTGGTCATCAGTTTCTCGTGGGAGAGGGTGCCCAGGCTGTACTTCAGGTCGAAGCGGGACAGGGACAGGCCGGTGGCCATCTTGGCGATCTTGGTGGCCACGGTCTGCGGCGATCCCACGAACAGGGCGCCGTCCGGGCCGGCATCCTGGTCGAAACGGGCCCTGGTCGCCGGACCCCAGCCACGTTCCCGGCCGATCCGGTCCTGCATGGCACGGTAGTGCGGCCACATCTCCTCGCGCGCCTGCTCGTCGGTGGCGGCGACGTAGCCGGGCGAGTGCTCGCCGATCGGCAGGCGTTCCCGGCCGAACTGGTCGAGGGCCCGGTGGTAGAGGTCGGTGAACTGGGCGAAGGCCAGGGGCTCGCCGCCGATGATGGCGAGCATCAGCGGCAGGCCGTAGTGGGCGGCGCGCACCACGGACTGCGGGCTGCCGCCCACGCCGATCCAGGTGCGGATGCTGCCGGACTCTGTGGGCGGGAACACCCGCTGGTTCGCCAGCGACCCGCGAGTCTTGCCCGCCCAGGTCACCGGCTCTTCCTTGAGGAGTTCGGTGAAGAGTTCGAGCTTCTCCTCGAACAGCTGCTCGTAGTCGCTGAGCTCGAGGCCGAACAGCGGGAAGGACTCGGTGAACGACCCACGGCCGAGGATGACCTCCGCGCGACCGTTGGACACCGCGTCCAGGGTGGCGAAGCGCTGGAACACGCGCACAGGGTCGTCGGAGCTGAGCACGGTGACGGCGGAGCCGAGCTTGATGTTGTTGGTCTGCCCGGCGATGGCGGCCAGAACCACTTCGGGGGCCGACACGGCGAAGTCTTCGCGGTGGTGTTCGCCGATGCCGAAGAAGCTGAGGCCGATCTCATCGGCGAGCACGGCCTCGGCGACGACATTGCGCAGCACCTGGGCGTGGCTGAGCAGACTGCCGTCCGCGGCGTAGGTGACGTCGCCGAACGTGTCGAGACCCAGTTCCAGTGTCGGTGCCATGGTGGTGCGCCCTTTCGATCGTTTTGTATGCATACGCATACTACGACCCAACCGGGGGCCGGGTGGTTCTATTCCACCCCATGGGTCCGGCCGGTGGGCACAGCGGGTCTGGTGGTCAGTCGGTGTCGCCGGTCGCGCCGCTGCCGGCGATCATCACGGGGATGTTGTGGTTGAGCCTCAGCAGGTTCTCCGGGTCATAGACCCGTTTCAGGGCGGCCAGCCGTTCCAGCTTGGCCGGCCCGTACACGGCCAGGGCCTGGGCGACGGGGTCGGACCCGGCTTCTGCGCCGAGGAAATTGAGGTACCTACCGCCGGACCCCAGCGCCTCCATCTCCGTGCCGAAGCCGCGCACGAACGCCACCCGTTCCGCGTCATCGGCCGGATCGGTCCAGAATCCGTAGATGTTCAACCAGAACCGCGCTCCCCGGTTGGGAAACGGTGTGGCGTCCTCTGGCACGCGCCCGAACGCACCGCCCATGTGATGGATGTCGAAGCCGGTGCCGAACCAGGTCTGCTCACCGCCACGACGCAGCACGGTCTCGATCACGGCCGGGTCGATCCTGTCGAACGAGGTGTTCCGCCAGTAGCCGCGCACCCCCTTGGGGAACATCCCATCGACCGCGGACTGCCACGCCGTCCACGGAACGGGCTCATCGACCTCGATCGCGGGCGGCGCGGCCCGGCGCATCCTGTCGATCACCTGTCGCCCCTCGCCGGCATCCGCGCCGGTCCAGACGAACCCGAGCAGCATCAGCGGCTCTGAGCCGAGTCCCATGGCGGGAGGCGGCACGAGCACGCTGAGGATGGAGGTGAGCTCATCCGGCAGGTCCAGGGTCCACTCCTCGTATGCGGCCAGCGTCGCCGCCCAGTGCTGCCTCGGGTAGACGAAGTTGCCCGTCACCAGACGAGCGGGCAACGGATGCGCCCTGAAGGTGAATGACGACACCACACCGAAGTTTCCGCCGCCGCCGCGCAGTCCCCAGAAAAGGTCGGGGTTCTCGGTGTCGCTGGCCCGCACGGTTTCTCCGGCCACGGTGATCATCTCTGCCGAGAGCAGATTGTCGGCTGTCAGCCCGTATGCCCTGGTCAACCAACCGACTCCACCCCCGAGGGTGAGGCCGGCGACCCCGGTGGCGGAAACCACGCCCAGCGGCACGGCGAGACCGTATACCTCCGTGGCCCTGTCGATATCGGCCATGGTCGCCCCGGCCTGCGCTCGAACCGACCGCGAGTCCGGGTCGACCTCAACGGTGTTCAGGGCGGACAGGTCCAGCACGATGCCGGCATCGACGGTTCCGTTGCCGGCCACGTTGTGTCCGCCGCCGCGCACGGCCAGCGGCAGCCGGTATCGGCGGGCGATGGCCAGTGTCGGCGCGATGTCGCTCTCGGTTCCTGCACGTACCACCAGCAGGGGGCGGCGGTCGATCATGCCGTTCCAGACCCGTCTGGCGTCGTCGTAGCCCGGGTCGGTGGCGACGATGAGATCGCCGGCCACAGCGGGGCGCAGTTCCTCGACCAGCTGGTGCGGATCCACGGTGTTCTCGGAAAAGGTGCTCGGTGTCATGAGAGTCCTCCTGATCACAGCAGAGATGACGACTACCCCTCTATGACAGCACCGTCAGTGACCGGAGGCAACGCCCGGCTCGCTCTCCCAGACCCGGCCTGCACGCACAGCCCAGTGCCGGTCGATCCGGACGGTGGCGAGCATTCGCCTGTCGTGGGTTACCAGCAACAGCGTGCCGGTGTACGACTCCAGCGCCTGTTCGAGTTGTTCGATCGCCGCGAGGTCGAGGTGATTGGTGGGTTCGTCCAGGACCAGCAGGTTCACCCCGGTAGCCTGCAGCAGCGCCAGGCCGGCGCGGGTTCGTTCGCCGGGCGACAGGGCGTCTGCCGGGCGGTTGACGTGATCGGCGGTGAGACCGAACTTGGCCAGGAGTGTGCGGATCTCGCCGGCGGCGAGCTCGGGCAGTCGCTCCTCGAAGATGGCCACCAGGGTGTGCTCGCCAGTGACACTGGCCCTGGCCTGGTCGATCTCGCCGACGGCGACACTGGCCCCCAGGCTTGCCGAGCCCTCGTCAGGGGTGCGGCGGCCCAGCAGCGCCCGCAGCAGGGTACTCTTGCCGGCACCGTTCGGTCCGGTGATGCCGATGCGCTCACCCGCGTTGACCTGCAGCGACACCGGTCCGAAGACGAAGTCGCCCTGTCGGATGAGAGCCTCGTTGAGGACGGATACCACGGCGCTCGAGCGCGGGGCGCTGCCGATGGTGAACTCCAGCTGCCATTCCTTGCGGGGTTCGTCGACCTCGTCGAGTCGACTGATCCGGCTCTCCATTTGGCGCACCTTCTGCGCCTGCTTCTCGCTGGATTCGGCGGCGGCCTTGCGGCGGATCTTGTCGTTGTCCGGGGACTTCTTCATCGCGTTGCGTACGCCCTGGCTCGACCACTCCCGCTGGGTGCGGGCCCGACCGACCAGGTCGGCCTTCTTGTCGGCGAACTCGTCGTAGGCGGCGCGCTTCTGCCGTCTGGCCGTTTCGCGTTCGTCGAGGTAGGACTCGTAGCCGCCACCGAAGACCCGGTTGGCACCCTGCGCGAGGTCGAGTTCGAGGACCCGGGTGACCGAGCGGGCCAGGAATTCCCGGTCGTGGCTGACCAGCACCACTCCCCCGCGAAGGCCGGTGACAAAGGCTTCCAGGCGTTCGAGACCATCGAGGTCCAGGTCGTTGGTGGGCTCGTCGAGCAGCACGATGTCGAACCTGGACAGCAGCAGGGCGGCCAGGCCGACCCTGGCGGCCTGACCGCCGGAGAGTGAGGTCATCAGGGTGTCAGCGGCCACGGCGGCGTCGAGAGTGAGGCCGAGGTCGTTCAGCACTCCTGGCAGCCTGTCGTCGAGGTCGGCCGCGCCGCTGGCGAGCCAGCGGTCCAACGCGCTCGAGTAGACATCGGCGGGGTCGGTCCCGCCTGGCGCTGGCGGCTCGGCCAGGGCGGAGGCAGCGGCGTCCATCTCCCTGGTGGCCGCTGCGCAGCCGGTTCGCCGGCCGATGTACTCGGCGACGGTCTCGCCAGGCACCCGTTCGTGTTCCTGCGGCAACCAGCCGACGAACGCATCGGCGGGCGACAGCGCCACGGTGCCGCCCTGTGGCTCGTCGAGGCCGCCGAGCAGCCGCAGCAGGGTGGATTTGCCTGCGCCGTTCACGCCGACCACGCCGACGACGTCTCCGGGAGCCACGGTGAGGTCGAGCGAATCGAACAGGGTGCGATGGGCGTAGCCACCGGCCAGTCCCTTGGCGACGAGAGTTGCGGTCATGGGTCTAGTTTCCCATTCCGGTGACGGGCACCGATTCACGCCAGGACGGGCGGGTTCACGCCAGAATGGAGAGAGTGCGAGCCCACCGGGGTGCGCCGAACGGAGCCACCATGAGCGAATCCGAATTGCTGACGCACTGGGCCACCGCCCGCTGGCACATCATCGTGTCCCAGGTCGCCCCGACCGTGCTTCTCATCGCCCTGATCGGCTTCACGGCCGTCGGGATCTCCGGCACACCGGTGAGTGTGCGTCTAGCGGCCGCCGGTGTCCTGCTTGCCTCCGGCATCCTGGGCGCCCTGGTTCAAGTCAGTGCGGCCAACGAGGGGCGTGCCGTCATCGACGACCTCAACTCGCTCGGCTCACCCTCGGCCCTGAGCCGTCGGGTGATCGCATCCGCCCCGTGGATCAACGTGGTGCGCCTGGTGACCCCGGCCATCTTCGTGGTCGTCTACGTCGCCCTGCTGACGGCCCTGTTCCTGCCCGCGTAGCCAGCGGCCGGGGGTCACCGCCAGCGGCCGGTCAGTCCGTCGCCTCGAGGTAGAACCAGACTCCCGCGACCTTCTCGAACCGGCTCACCTCGTGCTGCCGGGAGCGGTGGCCGCCCTGACGGGCGTACGCGGTGAACTCGACGATTCCCACGGTGTCCAGCATCCCCCCGCGTTCGGTTCGTTCGATGTCGAGGCGCATCCACCGCACCGTTCCATCGAGTTCCAGGTCTTCCGGCCGAGTGCGCGGATGCCAGGTGGCGAGCAGATAGTCGGCATCACCGACCGCGAAGGCCGAGTACCGCGACCGCATGAGCTGTTCTGCCGTCGCCGCCCTGCTTTCCCCACGGTGGAGTCGGCCGCAGCAGTCGACGTAGCCATTGCCGCTCAGGCAGGGACAGCGCACGGGCAGGGCGGACGGGACGACGGGGTCGGGTGTGGGCACCGTGCCATTATCGCCCGGATGCGCTCACGCCGAGGTGACCCGCACGAGGGCCTCGGTGTGACCGAGCGGGCCGGGTTTCCACCACGGATCGACGCGGGCGTAGTACAGGCCACCGAGAGGCTCCAGTCGGCAGGAACGCACCTCGGTGAGGAGGTCCCTGCCGCCCGCTCGGAGTCTGGCGGTGCTGAGTCGGCCGGCGAAGCGCAGGGCAGCGGCCTCGTGAGCCGGCATGGAGCGGAGCTGAACGGACTCCTCCAACGGAGCAGGGAGGTCGGCCGGGTCTGTGCCGGTCGCCACGACGATGCTCACCAGCTGACCGGTTGCCGCCATCGGGTCTAGCAGACCTCCCGATTCGAGCAGGACTCCCGATTCGACCGGCCCCACCGGTTCGACCGGCCCCACCGGTTCGAGCAGGAGCGGAGCGGTCACATCCAGGACCGCCCCTGCCGCGTTCTCGCCGCCCAGGTAGCGACGCAATACCCTGGCACCCGCCAGGCCGGCGCGGACAGACGCGGAATCGGCCCGCATCTGCACGAGCACCCGGGCCGGATAATGTCGGACGTCGAAGCGAGGAAATGCCCGCACCACCGTGTACGGCAGCTGCTCGGTCATACCGGGGAGTGTAAACCCGTGGGCCCTCGTGAGGGGGGTCAGGCCTTCTTGACCACGCTGGACTTGAGCTGGGTCGTGACGCCCTCGATCCGCGCCTCGATGTCGTGGTCGCCCACGCCCTGGCGCAGACGGATGTCGCGCACCTTCGTGCCCACCTTGAGCATGTTGGTGCCGCCCTTGACCTTGAGGCCCTTGATGATGGTCACGGAATCCCCGTCGGCGAGCACGCTGCCGTGCGCATCCTTGATCACGGTTGCAGCCGCCGGCTCGTCGGCCGCGGCGGCCTCTGCAGACCATTCGTGCGCGCAGAGCGGGCAGACCAACAGCGACCCCATCTCATAGGTCAGGTCGCTGGAGCATTCCGGGCACGGAGGCAGGGTGTCATTCACTCCCCCATCGTACCGGTCAGACTCTGAGCCAAATCGAGGGTAACGGGCGTACCGTGTGCGCTAGAAAACGTGACCGGGCGTACGACGCCGGCGGTCACCTCACACCGGGGCTAGGCGCTCCTGGGCGTCCCGGACAGCTGCTGAACGAAGGCGGAGCAATGGAACCCACCGAAACCGACACCGCACGCACCAACACCGCAGGCATCAACACCGCAGGCACCCGGACTGCCTGCACCACCACCGGCCGGTGGTCGCGGTGAGCGTCCTCGCGGAGATCCTGCTCGCCCTGGCGAGCATCATGCTCGTCTCCACCGCCGCCGTCATCATCGGTGTCAAGGTCGTGGTCGGCCGGCTCAGGCGGAGCCGGGCCGTCAGCGCGTCCGTCCTGCGGGCGCGCGCCAGATTGAGCGTCGGGCGGCAGCACGAGCTCCTCGCCCTCAGAGTGCGCCTCGCCGAGCTCCTCGCCAGTGGAGCTGCGGCCCTGGACATCGCCAAGCGGAACGACACCCCCCTCGGTGAACTCCGGGGGCTCTTCGAGCGCATCCGCACCGACGCCGCCGCACTGGATGCACAGCTCCTGCTGCTCCTCAGCGAACATGACAGCGCCGTCCTGACGGAGTCCATTCCCGCCGCACGGAACAGGGTGGACCAGGTCGGCACCTTGGTCAGGCGCCTCCGCGTGGCCGTCGCGGCGGGAATCGGCGACCCGACCGATGATTCCCTCGCCGTGCTCCGGGGAGATCTCGACCGGGAGATCGAAGCCCTCTCCGCCGGTCGGGGCGAGCTGCACGCGCTCTATCGACTCGACGACACCGGCGGCCAGACCGCGCTCACCCCCCGCACCGAACGGAGTCCCTCATGACACTGTCCTCCAGGCTGCGTGTGATCTTTCGTAGCAAGACCTCCCAGGCACTGGACCGGATCGAGGATCCCCGAGAGGCCTTGGACGACAGCTATGACCAACAGGTGAAGATGCTCCACCAGGTGCGCCAGGGTCTGGCAGAGGTCGCGACCGCCAAGAAACGCATCGAACTGCAGGGCCAGGAGATGGGTCAGCGCCACCGCCGCCTGGGCGCGCAAGCCGACCAGGCGCTCGATCAGGGACGGGACGACCTGGCCAGAACCGCTCTCGAGCGCCGCGCCCTACTGGAGAACCAGGTCGCTCTGATCCACGACCAGTACAGCGTGCTCGAACAGCAGCAGGCGCGCTTGCAGGACAACGAGCGTCGCCTGGCCGAGCGCATCACGGCGTTCCGCACCGAGAAGGAGACCATCAAGGCCAGCTACGCGGCATCCGTCGCCCAGGTCAAGGCCAACGAGGCCGCGGCCGGCATCGGCGGCCAGATGACGGACGTGGGCCTGAACCTCGACCGGGCCAAGGATCGGGTGGCGCAAATGCAGGCCCGCGCGGCTGCGACCGACGAGTTGTTGGCCAACGGCACCCTCACCGACCTCACCGCGACGCCGGACTCCGACCTCGAGCGGCAACTGTCGTCAGGGGCGATCGCGGCCGACGTCGAGCGTCAACTGCAATCGATGAAGTCCGCCAAGTCTGCCCACACGGCTCGTCCCGCCGGCGATGACAACCCCGATGCCTGGTTGAGCATCGGACGGTGAAACCGCAGAAAAATATAAAAGAAATCCACCGCGAAGAGTGGCACGAAAAAACCCCCGATGAACTTTCTCATCGGGGGTTTCTTTCGTTTTGGTGGATCCGAGGGGATTCGAACCCCTGACCCCCTGCATGCCATGCAGGTGCGCTACCAGCTGCGCCACGGACCCAGACTTTGTTTCGAATTCCTCCGAAACAACTTCATTAGGTTACTACATGTTTTGAGTGCTCGTGAACCAAACGCTAGTCCGCGGCCTCAATTTCGACCGGGGTTTCTGTTTCGGCGTCGTCGATGGCACGCGCACTGGCCAGGTCGATCGGGATGACCGGGCAGTCCTTCCAGAGTCGCTCGAGGGAGTAGTAGACCCTTTCCTCCTCGTGGAACACGTGCACGACGAGGTCGCCGAAGTCAACGAGGATCCATCGGCCCTCTGCGCGGCCCTCGCGGCGCAGCGGCTTGTAACCGGCCTCGATGAGCTTGTCTTCGATTTCGCCGGCAATGGCGACCACGTTGCGCTCGGAGCGCCCGGTGACGATGAGGAAGATGTCGGCCAACGGCAACGGGTTGGAGACGTCGATGGCAACGAGGTCCTCCCCCGCTTTCGAGTCGGCGGCGGCGGCAGCCACCTTGAGGAGCTCGAGAGCGTGGGCAGAAGCGGTCATCGATTGAATCCCTGAGTTAGTAAAAGCGAAAAGGATGGCAGGAGAAGATTTAGTAGATGTTGAAGGCGTAGCCCACAACGAAGAGCGACAGCACGCCGATGGCGAGGACCGCGGCGGTGATCGCCAGGACCGTCGGCAGCGACGCTCCACGCTTTCGAGGCGGCGTCATGACGCCCCTGGTGGAGGTGTGGGTGCTCACGGCGCGACTGGCGCTGACCGGGGCGACGTCATTGTGGTGACCGCCCTCATCGAGCTGGTCGAGCATGCGATCCATCTCGGACGAATCGAAGAGGTTCGGGTGCTGCCCGGTAGCGCCCAGGCTACGCGGCAGGTCGATCGAGCCGGTGATCATGATCTCGCCGGTGCTCGTGATCGGACCCGCGGTTCCCTGACGAGGGATCGCCGGCAGGATCAGTGCGTTGCTGGTCGTCGGGATTCCGCCGGCACCCATTCCGCTGCCGACCAGATCGTCGAAGGTCGTATCGTCACGGCGACCGATGCTCTGAATGTGGCTGTCGTCCTCGCGGTCGACAGACCAGTGCCCCACCGGAAGGTTCAGCCCCAGTGGCGCGGCGGCGGCTGGGCTCTTCTGAGCCGGGGTCGCCTGAGCAGAGTTCGTGTGAGCAGAGTCGGTGTGGGCAGCGTTCGTTTCCGCAGGGGTGACTCCGACGGGACTCACCGGCTCGGCATCCTGGGCGCCTGCCCCGTTCGCGGGGGTGACGCCGGCTGCCGGTTCCGCGCTGGCGGCCGCGGCGGCCTGCAGCGCACGCAGTTCCCGGCGGGTGAGAGTATGACCCGGCTGGACCACGACGGATTCTGTGACCTCGGTACGAGCAGCAGCGGGCGCATCGGGCAGCGGCAACGGCGCGGGAACGGGCGTGGCGGCTTCGGGCTCGACAACCTTGGGCTTGGCGGATGCCGGCTTGGCGGATGCCGGCTTGGCGGATGCCGGCCTGGCGGATGCCGGCCTGGCCGGTACCAGCTTGGCCGCCGCCGGTGCCTCGATACCCGGCGCGGTGTGACGGGAGTGCTGCACGGCGGGAGTGAGCGACGCGGGGTCGACCGACGGGTCGGTCTCCGACGAGGCCGGCTCGTTCTCCCGAGCCAACTCGCGCAACTGTCGTCGCGTCAGTGGCTGCGGGTCATTACCCAACGTCATGCCACACTCCGATACAAATGGTGCTTTGAGATGTACTGGACAACCCCATCAGGGACCAAGTACCAGACCGGGAAACCCCGGTTCACACGTGCCCGGCAGTCAGTGGACGAGATAGCCAGAGCCGGAACCTCCAACAAGCTTACGTCCTGGTTGGGCAATCCCGAAATGCTCAGGTCATGTCCCGGACGACTCACAGCCACGAAGTGGGCGAGCTTCCAGAGCTCGGCCACGTCTTTCCACCCCAGAATCTGGGTGATGGCGTCCGCTCCGGTGATGAAGAACAGCTCGGCATCCGGTCGCTCGGCGTGCAGGTCCCGCAGCGTGTCGATCGTATAGGTGGGACCGGTGCGATCGATGTCCACCCGGCTGACCGTGAACCGGGGGTTGGAAGCCGTCGCGATCACCGTCATCAGGTAGCGGTGTTCGGCCCGGGTGACGTCGGCCTTCTGCCAGGGCTGCCCCGTCGGCACGAAGACGACCTCGTCGAGGTCGAAGCTCTGGGCCACTTCACTGGCAGCCACGAGGTGTCCGTGATGGATGGGGTCGAAGGTGCCGCCCATCACGCCGATGCGTGGGCGGTGACGTGTCACCGGCTGCCTGTCGGCCTAGTGGCCACCGTGGCTGGCCGTGCCACCGTGCGCGGCACTGTACGCATCGGCCTTGGCGCTGTGGCGGTTCGCCACGTCGCGGAAGCTCCAGAGCACGAAGCCCAGGGCCGCAAAGAGCACCAGGGCGACGAGGCCGTAGACCCAGGTGGGTACGGGCAGCTGGGTGTGCTCGACCTCGGCAAGGACAGCGGTCACGAACAACATGGAATCTCCGTTCAGACAGACGTGGATCGGGTGAGAGCTGGCAGCGGCCTGCGGTACCCCGACCAGTCTAGCGGGGGTGCCCGCGCGGGCCGGTTACGCGCGAACCTGGCCGGTACCGCGCACGATCCATTTGGTGCTGGTCAGCTCCGACAGCCCCATCGGTCCGCGCGCGTGCAGCTTCTGGGTCGAGATGCCGACCTCGGCGCCGAAGCCGAACTCGCCGCCGTCGGTGAACCGGGTGGAGGCGTTGACCATCACCGCGGCGGAGTCAACCTCGGACAGGAAGCGTTCCGCGTTGACGATGTCGTTGGTGATGATCGATTCGGTGTGTCCGGTGGAGTAGCGGCGAATGTGACCGATGGCGTCGTCGAGCGAATCCACGATGGCCACGGCCACCTCCAGACCCATGTACTCGGTGCCCCAGTCTTCCGGGGTTGCGGGCACGGCCGTGGGGAAGATCGTGCGCACTCGCTCATCACCGTGGATGGTGACGCCGGATTCCACCAGCCTGGACAGCACAGACGGCAACAGCCGCTCGGCTGCGTCCCTGTGCACGAGCAGCGTCTCCAACGCGTTGCAGACGCTGGGTCGTTGCACCTTGGAGTTGTGCACGATGTCGACGGCCCAGGCCGCGTTGGCGCTCTCGTCGAGGAAGATGTGCACGACGCCCGCGCCGGTTTCGATCACGGGAACCTTGGACTGCTCCACGACCGCCTGGATCAGGCCGGCACTGCCGCGCGGAATGAGAACGTCGACGTGGCCTCTGGCCTGCATCAGGGCCGTTGCCCCGTCTCGCCCGAACGGGTCGATGGTCTGCACGGACTCCGGGGGCAGGCCGGCCGTGCCGAGCGCGCCCTGGAGCAGTGCCACGAGCACCCGGTTGGTGTTCTCCGCGGCGGACCCTCCCCGCAGGACCACGGCGTTGCCGCTCTTGATCGCGATCGCGGCGATGTCGACGGTGACATTGGGTCTGGCCTCGTAGATCACGCCGACGACGCCGAAGGGCACCCGGACCTGGCTGATCTTCACGCCGTTCGGCAGGCTGCTGCCCCGCACGATCACGCCGACGGGGTCGGTGAGCATCATGATCTGTTCGACGGCACCGGCGAGGCCCTCGATCCGTTCGACGGTGAGGGTGAGCCGGTCGAGCATTCCGCTGCTCAGGCCGTTGGCCGACCCGGCGGCCAGGTCGATTCGGTTGGCCGCCACGATCTCGGTGACGCTCCCGCGGAGCGCCTGCGCGATCGCGGACAGGGCCAGGTCCTTCAATTGGGTTGAGGCCCCGGCAAGGTCCAGGGAGGCCCGCCTGGACGCCTCGAGGATGGGCACAAGCTGGACGGTGTCGTTCAGTGGCTGCAACATCCGGCCAGTTTACGGGACCCTGCGCACCGGAGCCCGCGTGCGCAGGCGCTGCCTACGGGGCGTGGGTTCCAGGACGCTCGACGGCCTCGAACCAGGTTCCGACCCGTTCGCCGCCCAGTGCCTCGCTGATCAGGGCCGTGGACGTGACCAGCACGGCGGTGCCGTGGGACGCAGCCAGTCTGGCCGCGGAGACCTTGGTGGCCGCGCCTCCGGTGCCGACACCGGAGAGGCTCTCGCCGAACTCGATGCCGGTCAGCGGGTCGCCGGCGGCGACCGAGTCGATGCGTTCGGCGCCCGGCAGGTGCGGCGGCCGGGTGAAGAGCGCGTCGACGTCGCTGAGGAGCACCAGGAGATCTGCCTTCACCAGGGTGGCGACCATGGCAGCGAGCCGATCGTTGTCCCCGAACCGGATCTCGTGAGTGGCGACGGTGTCGTTCTCGTTGACAATGGGCAGGATGCGCAGGCCAAGGAGACGATCCATGGCCCGTTGGGCGTTGCTGCGGTGCGCGGGGTTCTCGAGGTCACCGGCGGTGAGCAGAACCTGTCCGGCGATGATGTCGTACCTGTCCAGGCTCTCCTGGTAGCGGAAGACGAGCAGATTCTGTCCCACGGAGGCGGCGGCCTGCTGGGTGGCCAGGTCACTGGGGCGCTCGTCGAGCTTCAGGTAGGGCATGCCGGTGGCGATCGCGCCCGACGACACCAGGACGATCTCGGCCCCGCGACCGTGCGCGGAGGCGAGGGCATCGACCAGTTTCGCGATCTGACCGACATTCTCTCCGCTGATGGAGGACGAGCCCACCTTGACCACGATGCGCGCCGCGTGGCGGACGCCGTCCCGACCCAGGACGCTCATGCGGGTACGAGAGCCGGGACGAGTGCGTGCGGCTGACGCGCGGGTGCTTCCATGACGCGTCGCTTGATGACTGTGGGCTTGATCACAGCAGAATACGACCAGGAGCTTGCGGAGACGGCTCGAACCACGTACCCACGTGTTCCCCACGCAGCGCGTCCGCGGCAAGCGGAGTTGCGGTGACCAGCACAGCAGTGCCTGCCGCAGCGGCAAGCCTGGCCGCCGTCACCTTGGTATCGGCCCCGCCGGTGCCCACACCCGATTCGCTCTTGCCGAACTCCATGCCGTCCAACGGCTGGTCCCAACCGATGTCCTCGATCCGCACCGCACCTGGCAGATGCGGGGGCTTGGTGTACAGCGCGTCGATGTCGCTGAGGAGCAGCAGAAGATCGGCCCTGATCAGCACGGACAACATGGCGGCGAGGCGGTCGTTGTCGCCGAATCGCAGACCGTGGGTGGCCACAGTGTCGTTCTCGTTCACGATCGGCAGGGTGCGCAGGTCGAGAAGACGGTTGATGGTGCGGCGGGTGTTGCTGCGGTGCGGTTCGTCGAGCAGGTCCCCCTCGGTGAGAAGAACCTGGCCGGCAAAGATATCGTGACGGCCCAGGGTTTCGCGGTAGATCGCGGCGAGCACATTCTGGCCGACGGAGGCAGCAGCCTGCTGAGTGGCCAGGTCCACCTGCTTCTCTTCCAAGCCGAGGTGACGCATGCCGCTGGGCACAGCGCCAGAGGAGACCAGAACGACCTCCACCCCACGGCCGTGGGTGGCCGCCAAGGTCTCGACGAGAGGGCCGATCTGGTCGACACGGTCTCCGGTGATCGAGGACGACCCCACCTTCACGACGATCCGCCGGGCCCTGGAGATCCGAGCCCGCTCGTGTGCGCTCATTCGGAGCCGCCGTCCTTCGTGCGCCGGCGCGCGGCGTTGTTCTCCGTGACCTCACCGTCGCTGCCGTTGTACTCTTCTTCACCGGTGGACCACATACCGGCTTCGCGTTCCCGGATGAGCTCGGCCCGGGCTGCGGACTTCGCATCCATGCGCTTGAGGTATTCCTCGCGCCGTTCGTTGCTGGTGCGACGCTTGGAGTCATCCATCCGGCTATCGGTTCCGCGGGGGGCGGTGATCAGCTCGGCCGTGGAGGTGAGTGTGGGCTCCCAATCGAAGACCATGCCGTCGCCGGGCCCGATAACGACTGTCGAACCGGCAACGGCGCCGGCCTTGAACAGTTCGTCCTCTGTACCCAGCTTCGCAAGCCGGTCCGCGAGGAAGCCGACGGCCTCGTCATTCT
Source organism: Cryobacterium inferilacus (assembly GCF_019599185.1). Taxonomy (GTDB): domain Bacteria; phylum Actinomycetota; class Actinomycetes; order Actinomycetales; family Microbacteriaceae; genus Cryobacterium; species Cryobacterium inferilacus. The sequence continues at coordinate 204,984 of NZ_JAIEUL010000001.1, forward strand.
TGAAGTCGGTCTGCTGCACCCAACGCTCCGGCTTGGCGCCGAGAATGCGGAAGATGTTGCCGAACGAGCCGCCCTCGACACGCACGATGAAGCCGCTGTCGTCGACCGCCTTGGGCCGGATGACGATGCGCGGCTTGAGAGCCGCGGCTTCGGCGCTGGAGACACGGCCGGCCTCGACGGTCTCGGCCAGGGCGAAGTTCAGCTGGCGCAGACCCTCGTGACTGACCGTGGAGATCTCGAAGACCCGGTAGCCACGTTCCTCGAGTTCGGCCTTGACGAAGGCGGCGAGTTCGCGGCCCTCAGGCACGTCGATCTTGTTCAGTGCGATCAGCTGCGGACGTTCGAGCAGAGGGGTCTGGCCATCCGGAACCGGGTAAGCGGAGAGTTCGCCCAGGATGACGTCGAGGTCGCTGATCGGGTCGCGGCCCGGGTCGAGCGTGGCGCAGTCGAGAACGTGCAGCAGCGCGGTGCACCGCTCAACGTGTCGGAGGAATTCGAGACCGAGGCCCTTGCCCTCGCTGGCGCCCTCGATGAGGCCGGGCACGTCAGCGACGGTGTAGCGCACCTCACCAGCATCCACGACGCCGAGATTGGGCTGGAGGGTGGTGAAGGGATAATCGGCGATCTTGGGCCGGGCCGCCGACATCGCGGCGATCAGGCTGGACTTGCCCGCCGAGGGGTAGCCCACCAGGGCGACATCCGCCACCGTCTTGAGCTCGAGGTAGACGTCGCCCTCGAAGCCGTGGGTACCGAGCAAGGCGAAGCCGGGCGCCTTGCGCTTGGTCGAGGCGAGAGCGGCGTTGCCCAGTCCGCCTTGACCTCCGGGCGCCACGATGATGCGGTAGCCGGGCTCGGTCATATCGGCGAGCTCGTTGCCCTCCGCGTCTTTGACGACAGTGCCCAGCGGCACGGAGAGTTCGATTTCGTCGCTGCTGTACCCCGCGCGGTGGTCACCCATGCCGGGCCCGCCATTGGCGGAACTGCGGTGTGGGGAGCGGTGGAAAGCGAGCAGGGTCGTCACCTGCGGGTCGGCGACGAGGACGATGTCGCCCCCGCTGCCCCCGTTGCCACCATCGGGTCCGGCGAGAGGCTTGAACTTCTCGCGTTTGACCGAGACACAACCGTTTCCTCCGTTGCCCGCTCGCAGGTGGAGCGTGACTTGGTCAACGAACGTGGCCATGGGAATGCCCCTTTCAGGTGGCGATAAAAACAAACATGAGGACGAGCCGAAGCCCGCCCTCATGCTGAAAAGCTGTGTGGATGCCTAAGCGGCAGCTACCACGATGTTGACGACCTTGCGGCCGCCCTTGGCGCCGAACTCGACCGAGCCGGCTTCGAGGGCGAAGAGGGTGTCGTCGCCGCCACGGCCGACGTTGACGCCGGGGTGGAAGTGGGTGCCACGCTGACGGACGATGATCTCGCCCGCGCCGACAACCTGACCGCCGAAGCGCTTCACGCCGAGGCGCTGCGCGTTGGAGTCACGACCGTTGCGAGTGGAACTCGCGCCTTTTTTGTGTGCCATTAGTTATTCTCCTCGGGCCTAGGCGATGCCGGTGACCTGAACGCGAGTGAGCTCCTGACGGTGCCCCTGACGCTTCTTGTAACCGGTCTTGTTCTTGAACTTCTGGATGACGATCTTCGGGCCGCGGAGGTCGTTGAGGACCTCGGCGGTGACCTTGACGTTGGCCAGCGACGTCGAGTCAGAGGTGATCTTGTCGCCGTCGACGAGAAGCACGGCGGCCAGCTCGACGTTGCCGTCCTTGTCAGCCTTGATTCGGTCCATCGTTACGATGGTCCCGACCTCTACCTTCTCCTGCCGCCCACCGGCGCGCACAACTGCGTAAACCACTTTACGTACCTATCTCTGGGGAACCCCGGGGGCTCCGATTCCTATGATGGAAAGTTACCGAGTGCCCATGGACCAAGTCGGACCATGTCACGTCAGAAAACCTTGGGCGCTACCTGGACATAGTCCTTCGCACACCAACACTCGACTTTAGCTGATCGGAATGCCCCGGTCAAACCATGTCGGCCCCGCGTGTCGTGCCCGGCCAGTCCCTAAACTCACTTCATGAGCATACTGATCGACCAGCCGGCCTGGCCGGCGCACGGAACGCTCTGGTCCCACCTGGTCAGCGACTCCTCACTGGAGGAGCTGCACGCGTTCGCCGCCGCGCAGGACATCCCGCGGCGCGGGTTCGACCGCGATCACTACGACGTGCCCCAGGCCAGGTACGACAGCCTCGTGGCGGCCGGCGCCGAACCCGTCGACTTCCGCGGGCTCGTCACCCGGTTACGCGCCAGCGGCCTGCGGGTGAGCGGTGCGGAACGTCGCGCACACCCACCCATCCGGTGAGCCGCGGCCGGCCGTATCACCAGGTGGCGTCGATGCCGACGATGCTGCGGGTGATCGCGCCGCTGTCGAGCTCGACGAACACCGTCGTGGTCGTGGTGGCCTGCGGATCAACCGGGTACTCGTCGCTCACCTGGGTGTCGCTGTTCGGCACGGTCTGGATGGCCAGGTACTGGTCGTTGGGCGAGAGACTGAAGCCCACGATGGTCTCGTTGGCCAGGGCCGGTTCGTAGACTACCCGGCTGGACTCCGCTCCGGCAGCGCCGGTGACGAGGGTGAGGTATTGCACGATGCGGCCGGTCGCCTGGTCGAACTCGGCGACCCGCTGCACGTAGCCCTCTCCCCCGGTGAGGAAGTGCAGTTCGGCGGTGTACGGCGTGGTGCCGGCCACATCCTGAGCTTCAATGGCGTTCTCGGTGCCCGTGGACAGGTCGAGCACATACTGGCGCTCCTGATCGGAGACGGCGATGCGCACGCCGTCAGGCGCGAAGGCGTTGAGATTGGGGAATTGCCCGATCGGGATCGGCGCGTCATCGGTGCGCGGATCGACCAGCAGCAGCGTCGTGTCGAAGACCTGGGCGACCAATTCGGCACGGTTCGGCATGAAGCCCCAGCTGATCGCCTGCACGGGCTCGCCGTCGAGCCCGTCGACCGTGGCGAGAGTGCCCTGGGTGAGGTCAAGCAGGAAAAGGGTGTTGTCGTAGACGGTGCCAGGGGCCCCAGGCACGCTGCTGAAGGTGAATCCGACGGTGGCCGACACGCGCGAGGCCTGCAGGTTCTGCACGGTGCCGGTGCCCGGCAGGGTGAGCTCGGCCGAGCTACCGTCTGTGGCGACGAGGTTGAGTCTGCTGGTGAGGTCGTCGGCAAGGGTCACGACCACGAGTTCGTCGCCGGTGGGCACGAAGGCCTGGATGTACGGAGCGGTGAACACCTCGGTCGTCTCCGCCGTTCCCACGGCGGTGCGCACGATCCGGTCGGGGTCCTTGGTCGCGGCCCCCGGCATGGCTGGCGCCCTGGTCAGCACGTACATCGGGGACTCGTCGGTGCGGAAGGACGTGCTCAGGGTCGACACCCGCTCGGCGAACGGTCCGGTGACGCCGGTGACGTCGACGGTGTACTCGGTGTCGTAGTCCAACGGCTGGGAGAACACGATCACGAGGGTGTCGTTCGAGGTCTGCACGGACACGGCGCTGGCCGGGGTCACGGTCACCTGGTCAGCCGAGACGTCGTTCAGCTGCTGGTTGGTATCGAGGACCAGGCGCTGATTGGCCTTGGACACGACCGCGGCGGTGTCGACGGTGCTGCCGGTCAGCCGGGGACCGTTGAGCACATTGACGGCCACGAGCCCCAGGCAGACCACGAGGAGGCCGACCAGGAGGGTTGCCAGCGTGCGCCGAAATCGCCGGTCCTGCTCCTGCCGGTCGGTCGGGATGGTGTCTGCGGTCCCCCTGGCTGACCTCCGGCCGGTCGTCGGCTGGCCTTCAGTCATCCGCTCAGTAGACATACGGGTCACTGGGCTGTTCGACGGCGTCGATGGTCGTGGGCTCGACCGCGAGGGAGGCCTGCGCCGTGCCGCTCGGATTGGGTGTGAACGTGCCGGTCACCTCGACCCAGTCGTCGGTGCTGTAGTTGTTGGACCAGCCAGGCAGGTACACCGGAACACCGATGGGCTGGGCGTCGACGGCGCAGCAGGTGACCACGAACCTGGCGACGTAGAACACGTTGTCCGGGTCGTCGGCGTCGGGGAGCACAAAGCCGGTGAGGCTGGCGGTCTTGTCGGCGAAGAGCGCGGGGTCGTCGGACTGGGCCAGCAGGGACACCCATTCCTTGACGCTGAGCCGTTCGTAGTCCCCCGTTCCCACCAGGGTGGCGGCCTGCTCCGCGGCCTCGGTGGTGTCCAGCCCACCCGAGTTGATCTCGCGCTGCGTGGCCGTGGCACTCGTGAGCGTTGCCGGCGGCAGTGCCAGAACGGTGACAGCGGCGATGACGAGCAGCACCCCGCTGCCGGCGACGGAGAGCAGGAGGCGGCGCCGGGAGCTGCGTGCTGCGGGCTCGGTGGCGGCCAGGGCCGGGAAGAAGAAGGACGCCACCACGAAAGCGAGGCCGAGGACGGCCATGACCAGGGTGAAACCGAAGTACCTCGGGTGGATGTAGAGGCCGAGCTGGCCGGTGACGCCGAGCCAGACCGTGGCGACGACGACGATCAGGCTCAGACCGATGCCGCGCCACCGTTCGGCCACGCGCGCCGGCCAGGCGGGTGTGGTGTCTCGGTCAGTGGCCAGGTGGGAGTCTGGCATCCGCTTAGCCGACATAGTTCAGCAGCAATCCGGCCGCGGCGCTCATCAGGGCCACGAGCGCAGTGATCTGCACCAGGGTGCGGGTGGTGAAGGTCGTGCGCATCAGCGCCAGCATCTTGACGTCGATCATGGCTCCAAAGGTGAGGAAGGCGGCGATGCCACCCGGCATGAAGGTGTTGCCGAACGACAGCACGAAGAAGGCGTCGACGTTGGAGCAGACCGCGACGATGAACGCGAGGGCCATCATCGCCAGCACCGACCAGACCGGGTTGCTGCCGAGTGCCAGCAGGACCGATCGCGGAACGAACACCTGGGTGAGGGCGGCGACGAGGGACCCGACGAACAACGCCGGCATGATGACAGCGGTTTCGCGAGCGAAGAGGTCGACGGAGGTCTGGACCTTGCTCTGTGGCCGGCCGTGATCGTGCGCGTGGTCGTGGTCTGCGCCGGCGCCGGTCGGCCGGGCGCAGCTGGCGGCGAACGACGGCGTGAGCAGGCTGTCAGGGTCCGGGTGCCTGCTGTACAGCCAGCCGATGACGTTGGCGATGACGAAACCGGCCACGATGCGAGTGATCAGGATGCCGTCGCCGAACCCGAACGCCTGGTGGGTCGTGATGATCGTGATCGGGTTGAGGATGGGCGCTGCCAGCAGGAAGGTGATCGATTCAGGCACGGTGAACCCGCCGACCATGAATCCGCGGGCGAGCGGTACGTTGCCGCACTCGCAGACCGGGAAGAACATGCCGAGCAGGGAGATGGCCGCCCGGCGGAGAATGGGCTGCCTGGGTAGGAAGCGCAGGAGGAAGCCGTGCGGCAACCAGACCTGCACCACCGTCGACAGCAGGATGCCCAGGAAGACGAACGGCGCCGACTCGATGATGACGCTGAGGGCGAGGGTGACGGTGTCCTGGGTGCGATCGGAGAGCCCCCACCCCTCGAAGGCGGGACTCAGGGCACGCACGGTGAAGGCCAGCGCGACCAGGACGATCCCGACAATCAGACCGGTGGGCACACGGCGAATTGACCCCCGATCCGTGTGCATCGACCCAGCCTAACCGAGCCTCGGCGGCGGGGAACGCACGAAGCGGCACCACCCCGGAGGGTGGTGCCGCTTCATCGAGCGCGGCCGAGGGCCGGGCGTGGGCCTATCCGGCGTCCTCGGCCGGGCTCACGATCGGCTGCACCGTCGCTGCGGGTCCGCCTGCCGTGCTGACCCGACGGCTGCGGGAGCGCCCCTGACCTGGCTGCTTGGGCTCCGGCAGGGAGTCCAGCACCGAGTCGAGCAGCTGGTCGGTGACCTGCTTGCTCACCGGGCGCCGGTTGCGGGCGGACATCGTCAGCGGGATGTCGAGGATCTCGACGGCCGCGGGCTCCGATGCCTGCGCGTGGACGGCGGCCTCCGGCACGCGGGGTGCCTCGTCTGCTGCCGGCGCGGTGGTGCCCTCTCCGGCAGTGGCGTCTGCGGCAGTGGCGTCTGCGGCGGCGGCCTCGTCGGCGGCGCGGGTCGGCGCATCCGTCGGTGCATCGTTGGCGGGCGGCCGGCCGGAACGGTTGCCGGATCGACCGCGGTTACCCCGCGGGTTGGAGCGTCCGGTGGAGGTGGTCGCCGTGCTGGGCGATCCGCTGTCATCCGACTCGGTGCGGCCGGATGTCGCGCTGGCCGCCTCTGCCTCTGCGGGTCCCGGGTGTGCAGGGTCGGCCTCTGTCCCGTGCGCGGCGGTCGCCACGTCGGCAACCGGCGGCTCGGTCGGTGCGACGACCGGGATGGAACCGGTGAGCGACCGGGTGATGGTGCGCGCCGCGATCAGGGCGAGGGCGTGCTTGGCGTCCTCTGTGATGCCGTGGGTGCCGTGGCCGACCTTGGCGGCGTCGGTCTGCGCAGCGGCAGAGTGGCCGTTGCCACCACCGCCGCCGTTGCGTGAACCGGACTGGCCGTTGTCGTTCCCGTTGCCGTTCGACTTGCTGCGCGGACGACGTTCCTGGGCCGGCTGGGCGGTCTGGCGGTGCTTGATCACGGGATCGTGGTGGATGACGATTCCACGGCCGGCGCAGGCCTCGCAGTTTTCGCTGAACGACTCGAGCAGGCCCAGGCCCAGCTTCTTGCGGGTCATCTGCACGAGGCCGAGCGAGGTGACCTCGGCCACCTGGTGCTTGGTACGGTCCCGGCTGAGGCACTCGACCAGTCGACGCAGCACGAGGTCACGGTTGGACTCGAGCACCATGTCGATGAAGTCGACCACGATGATGCCGCCGATGTCGCGCAGGCGCAGCTGGCGCACGATTTCGTCGGCGGCTTCCAGGTTGTTCTTGGTGACGGTCTCTTCGAGATTGCCGCCGGACCCGACGAACTTGCCGGTGTTGACGTCGACGACGGTCATCGCCTCGGTGCGGTCGATGACGAGGGATCCACCGGAGGGCAGCCAGACCTTGCGGTCCAGAGCCTTCTCGATCTGCTCGGAGATGCGGTACTCGTCGAACGCGTCGCGCTCGCCCTCGTAGCGCTGTACGCGCTCGACGAGGTCGGGGGCCACCTGACGCAGGTAGGACTCGATGACCTCCTGGGCGTCGTCACCGGAGATGACCATCTTGTGGAAGTCCTCGTTGAAGACGTCCCGGACGATCTTGATCAGCAGGTCGGGCTCCGAGTGCAACAGGGCTGGACCGGAGACGGTGTCGACCTGCTTGGCGATGGACGCCCACTGCGCCGTGAGGCGGTTCACGTCGAGGGTGAGCTGCTCGTCGGTCGCGCCTTCGGCGGCGGTGCGCACGATGACGCCGACGTTGTCTGGCAGGACCTCCTTGAGGATCTTCTTCAGCCGGGCACGCTCGGTGTCTGGCAGCTTGCGGCTGATGCCGTTCATCGACCCGTTGGGCACGTAGACGAGGTACCGGCCGGGCAGCGAGACCTGGCTGGTGAGGCGCGCGCCCTTGTGCCCGACCGGGTCCTTGGTGACCTGAACGAGGACCTTGTCGCCGGGCTTGAGGGCCAGCTCGATGCGGCGCGTCTGGCTGCCGCCGGGCGAATTGACCGCTGCGGCATCCCAGTCGACCTCACCGGAGTAGAGCACGGCGTTGCGTCCGCGGCCGATGTCGACGAACGCGGCTTCCATGCTCGGCAGGACATTCTGCACCCGACCCAGGTAGACGTTGCCGATGAGCGACGCGTCCTGGTTCTTGGCGACGTAGTGCTCGACCAGCACGCCGTCTTCGAGCACGCCGATCTGGATCTTGTTGTGCTTGGCACGCACGACCATGGCGCGGTCGACGGACTCGCGGCGGGCGAGGAACTCGGCCTCGGTGATGACGGGACGGCGGCGGCCGGCGTCACGACCGTCACGGCGGCGCTGCTTCTTGGCCTCGAGCCGCGTGGAACCCTTGATCCGCTGCGGTTCGGTGATGAGTTCGGGTTCGCGGGTGGCCCGTACCCGGACGACGGTATTGGCGGGGTCGTCGCCGCGGCCCTCGTCGCCGGTGCGTCGTCGGGCGCGACGGCGCACCGTCGAGGTCTCTTCGGCGTCGTCATCCTCGTCGTCGAGCACGCGTCCGCCGGTTCGAACCGGAGCCGGCAGGATCGCCGGGGCCTGGAAGAGTAGGGATGTCGTCGGGCGGCGCACGACCTCGACGCTTTCGTCGAATGGCGTGGGCAGCGCGGGGAACGCGACGGACTGGTCGACGGCGTCCGCCTCGATCGCCTCCACGTCCACCACCGAGGGCGCAAGCGGAGCCGAGTCCTGCGGACCGGTGTCCGGTGTGACCTGCGGCGCCGGCTGAACCTTTCTGGTTGTCTTGCGAGTGCCGAAGAGGCCCTTGCGCTTCTTGTTGTCGTTGTCTTCCACCATCACTGGTGCGCTCCTTGACCGCTGTGGGTGACCGCGCCACCCACTCGGCTACTCTCTCGAGCGACGATTTCGCTTGCGCGAAAACCCCGCGAATTCTATTGCGTCCTGCAACCGGCTCTTGGCTCTGGTTGCTAATACCTTTGGTCTACGACCAATGAATCTGGGCGAGTGCCGCCCATTAAGCCTTATGGCATCGGTTTGAGCGCGGCTCAAACGACTGCTTACGATTATCGCACGCATTCCCAGGGTCGCGTGCGCGCCCCGTGACATAATCGCCAAGTGCCCCACACCGCGTCAAAAAAGCCTCCCATCGGCCTTGCAGTCTTCCTCATCATCGCCGCAAGCATCGGTATCGCGGCCGCTTTCGCGCTCACTCTGGACAAGTTCACGATGCTGCAGGATCCGTCCGCGCAGCTCTCCTGCAATTTCAGCGTCCTGGTCGGATGCAGCACGAATCTGGGCTCCTGGCAGGGTGAGTTGTTCGGGTTCCCGAATCCGCTCATCGGTGTCGCCGGATGGAGCGTGGTGATCACCATCGGAGCCGCGCTCCTCGCCGGCGCCCGACTGGCACGCTGGTTCTGGCTGGGCCTGAATCTGGGCGTGACCGGGGCGCTCGTCTTCGTGATCTGGCTGATGGGGCAGAGCTTCTTCGTGCTCGACGTGCTCTGCCCGTGGTGCATGGTCACGTGGGCGGTGACGATCCCGGTGTTCCTGGCCGTGACCCTCTACAACCTCAAGACCGGAATCATCCCGGCCCCTGCCGGTGTCCGTCGCCTCGCTGCCGGCTTGTACTCCTGGATCTTCGTGATCACCATCGCCTGTTACCTCGCCGCCGCCACGGTGGCCCAGCTCGAGATGGACTTCCTGAACCGTCTCTAGGGACGTTCCGCCCGTGCCGGCCCATGAGAAAAGCCCCGAAAACCAACGTGGGTTTTCGGGGCTTTCGGCGCGGCGGGAACGACTTCTAGGCGAACCAGAGGGCCAGCTCGCGGGCGGCGGACTCCGGCGAGTCCGAGCCGTGGACGAGATTCTGCTGAACCTTCAGTCCCCAGTCCCTGCCGAGGTCGCCACGGATGGTTCCGGGAGCGGCGGTGGTGGGGTCTGTGGTGCCGGCGAGGGCGCGGAAGCCCTCGATCACGCGGTCGCCTGCGACCCGGAGTGCCAGGATCGACCCGCTTTCCATGAACTCCACGAGCGGCTCGAAGAACGGCTTGCCGGCGTGCTCGGCGTAGTGCTCGGCGAGGAGCGAACGCTCGGCCTGCACGAGCTTGATGTCGACGAGGGAGTAACCCTTCGCCTCGATGCGGCGAAGGATCTCACCGGAGAGGTTGCGGGCCACGCCGTCGGGCTTGACCAATACGAGTGTTTCCTGAACGTTCGTCATGAGTTCTCCTTGTGCGCTCTGTCGAGCTGTTGTGGCTGGTCGGCCGTTGTGGCCGGCTAGCTGTTCTGTCTGTCAATGCGTGCCCCGGTGATCATGCAGTAGGCCCACATGCCGGTGAAGAGTGCCCCGACGAAGAACATCGCGGGGGTGAGGAATCCGGTGGCGAGAACGACGACCTGGACTCCCCAGCCGATCGCATAGGCCCAGTTGTACCGTAGCAACCCGAGCGTGGCGACCATGATCAGGCACAGCACGGCGCCGCCGCCGAGCGTGACCCAGGCCGGCAGATCGCTGAGACCGAAGACCACCAGGGTGCCCAGGAACACCACGACCAGCTCGAAACCGAGCACGATCGAGGCGAGCGAACGCCGCACAGAGGACGCGCGGCGAGCACTCACGGGGTCATCCAGTCCCCCGCGTCGGCCAACGCCACGGCGTCACCGACGAGGGTGATCGAGCCGGCCACGAGAACGGCCCGTTTGGGCTCGTCCTGCGCCCAGCCGCGCGCGGCATCCAGGGCCTGGGCGAGGTCGCCGAACCGGTGGGTGTCGGCGTCGCCGACGTGGTCGCTGACCAGATCGGCCAGATCGTCGGTGGCGATCGCCCGTTCGGAGTGTGACTGGGTGACGTGGAACCTGGTGGCGATGGGGCGCAGAGCCTCGATGATGCCGGCGGCGTCCTTGTCGGCGAGGATGCCGATCACCACGACGATCTCGTCGAAGTTGAAGTAGCTCTGCAGTGCCGCGGTGAGGGCGAGGGCGCCGTGCGGGTTGTGCGCGGCATCCACGAGCACGGTCGGTTCGATGCCGACCAACTGCAGGCGCCCCGGCGAGGTGGCGGTGGCGAGGCCCTCGACCAGGATGTCTTCGACCAGCGCCTGACTGCCGGCACCGAGGAACGACTCCACGGCCGCGATGGCCACGGCGGCGTTCTGCGCCTGGTGGGTGCCGTAGAGCGGCAGGAACAACTCGGAGTAGGTACCCGCGATACCGCGCACGGAGATCAGCTGGCCGCCGACGGCCACGTGACTGGCCAGGAGGGCGAAGTCGCCGCCCTCGGCCGCCAGGGTCGACTCGGTGAGCTCGGCTGCCCGGCTCAGCTCGGTCATGGCCTCCGGCAGCTGCGCGGCGGTCACGACGGCGGCCGCTGGCTTGATGATCCCCGACTTGGTGCGAGCGATCTCGGCGATGGTGTCGCCGAGCCGCTTGGTGTGGTCGAGGGCGATGGGGGTGAACACGGCCACCTGGCCGTCGGCCACGTTGGTGGAGTCCCATTCGCCGCCCATGCCGACTTCGAGCACGACAACGTCGACGGGCGCATCCGCGAAACAGGCGAAGGCGAGCACGGTGAGGGCCTCGAAGAAGGTCAGGGGCTCCTGGCCCGCCGTCTCCAATTCGGCATCGACCATGCCCAAATAGGGCTGGATGTCGGACCAGTTCGCGGCCAACGCCTCGTCGCTGATCGACTGACCGTCGATCACGATGCGCTCGTTGAGTCGCACCAGGTGCGGGCTCACCAGCAGGCCGGTGCGCAGACCGTATGCACGCAGGATGCTCTCGATGATGCGGCTGGTGCTGGTCTTGCCGTTGGTGCCGGTCACGTGGATGATCGGGTAGGAGTTCTGCGGGTCGCCCAGCAGTTCAACGGCCCGCCTGGTGGCCTGCAGCCTGGGCTGGGGTGCGTTCTCCCCCACCCGCTCGAGCAGCGCCGCCAGTACGGCGTCGCCGGCGTCGCGGAATTCGTCGGGGTAGTAGTCGTCAGACATTGATGGTTCCTCTTTCGCGGGCGACGGCAACGATGACCGGCCCGTGGTTCGCGTAGTGGTCGGCCTCGAAGCGAACGTAGTGTTCCACGACGGAGCCGGTCAGACCCGGCAGCCATTCGGCGGGGGTGCCGGCGGTATCGGCCGGTGCGGAGTGCGTGCTGAAGCGGGTGGCCAGGGTCTCACCGGCGACGTCGACGCTGCTGGCCAGGGCGAAGGTGGCCGCATCCGCGTCGTCGACGAAGACCAGGTCGAGTCGAATGCGGTCGCTGACCGCGAATCCGGCGGACTTGCGGGTGTCCTGCACGGCCCTGATCAGGTCACGGGCCAGGCCCTCGGCCTCGAGTTCGGGCGTGGTGCCCGTCTCGAGCAGCACGAAACCGCCACCGGCCAGCAGGGCGAGGGCCGAGCTGTTCAGGACGGATTCGGCGTCGGTGGACGTCGAGGCGGCCTGCAATTCCAGGTCGTACTCCCCCGTCACCAGGGCGATGCCGCCGGCGGTGACGACGCCATCCGTCTCTGACCAGTCACCGGTGCGCGCGGCCTTGATGACCTGCTGCACCTGCTTGCCCAGGCGTGGGCCGGCGGCACGGGCGTTGACCGTGAGCTTGGAGGTGATGCCGTAGCTCTCTGCGCTGTCGGCCTGCTGCTCGACCAGGGTGACGGCCTTGACGTTCAGTTCGTCGCGCAGAATACCCGCGAAGCCGGCCAGGGCAGCGGTGTCGGTGGTGACGACGGTGAGGTTCGCCAGTGGCAGGCGCACTCGCAGCCCCGCCTTCTTGCGCAGCGACAGCACGGTGGAGCTGATCAGGCGCACCTGGTCCATGGCGGTGACGAGGCCGGGGTCGGCGGGGAAGACCGTGGCGTCCGGCCAGTCGGTGAGGTGCACACTGCGCCCGCCGGTGAGGCCCTGCCAGATGCGTTCGGATACGAGCGGCAGCAGGGGCGCGGCGACCCGGGTCACGGTCTCGAGCACCGTGTAGAGCGTGTCGAAGGCGTCGGCTCCGGTGCCGTCTGCGGCCACTCCGCCCCAGAACCGGTCGCGGGAGCGGCGCACGTACCAGTTGGTGAGCACATCGGCGAAGTCACGGAGGCGCGCGGAGGCGAGGGTGCTGTCGAGGCGTTCCAGGTCGCCGGTGACGTCTTCGATGAGGTCGCGGGTCTTGGCCAGCAGGTAGCGGTCGAGCACGTCGGTCGAGTCGGTGCGCCAGGTGGCCGTGTAGCCGGTGGCGTTGGCGTAGAGGGAGAAGAAGTACCAGGTGCTCCACAGCGGCAGAAGCAGCTGGCGGGTGCCCTCGCGGATGCCTTCCTCGGTGACGACGAGGTTGCCGCCGCGCAGCACAGGAGAGCTCATCAGGAACCAGCGCATGGCATCGGAGCCATCGCGGTCGAAGACCTCGTTGACGTTCGGGTAGTTGCGCAGCGACTTGCTCATCTTCTGCCCGTCGTTGCCGAGCACGATGCCGTGGCTGATGACGTTCTTGAACGCCGGCCGGTCGAACAGGGCGGTGGAGAGCACGTGCAGCAGGTAGAACCAGCCGCGGGTCTGGCCGATGTACTCCACGATGAAGTCGGCCGGGTTGTGCGAGTCGAACCACTCCCGGTTCTCGAACGGATAGTGCACCTGGGCGAACGGCATCGAGCCGGAATCGAACCAGACGTCGAGGACATCCTCGATGCGGCGCATGGTGGACTGCCCGGTGGGGTCGTCGGGGTTGGGCCGGGTGAGCGCGTCGATGTACGGGCGGTGCAGGTCGGTGGGGCGCACGCCGAAGTCGGCCTCGAGCTCGTCGAGCGAGCCGTAGACGTCCACCCGCGGGTAGGCGGGGTTGTCGCTCTTCCAGACCGGGATCGGTGAGCCCCAGTACCTGTTGCGGCTGATCGACCAGTCCCTGGCGTTGCCGATCCACTTGCCGAACTGGCCGTCCTTGACGTTCTCCGGTACCCAGCTGACCTCCTGGTTGAGGTCGACCATACGGTCGCGGAAGTCGGTGACGCGCACGAACCAGCTCGACACGGCCTTGTAGATCAGCGGGTTGCGGCAGCGCCAGCAGTGCGGGTACGAGTGCTCGTAGCTGGCCTGGCGGAGCAGCCGGCCCTGCGCCTTGATCAGCTGGGTGAGCGGCTTGTTCGCGTCGCTCCAGAGCTGACCGGCGACCTCGGTGACGTCGGGCAGGAACTTGCCGCCGTCGTCGAGGGAGAGGATCACCGGGATGTCGTACGCGCGGCAGACGATCTGGTCCTCTTCACCGTAGGCGGGGGCCTGGTGCACGATGCCGGTGCCGTCGGAGGTGGTGACGTAGTCGGCGACCACAAAGCGCCAGGCGTTCTGCGTGCCCCACTCGCTCTCGTCGGCGTAGTAGTCGAACAGGCGGTCGTAGGAGACCCCCTCGAGGTCACGGCCCAGCACGGTGCGGCTGATCGCGGCCGTGGCGTCTGCGGCGCTCTCGTAGCCCAGGTCCTTGGCGTAGCTGCCGACCAGGTCGATGGCCAGCAGGTACTCGCCACCGAGCACCTCTGTGGTCGCCGCAGCGGCGCCGGCCTGCTCACGCAGCACCTCGGCATCCGGCGTGCCGCCCGGCCCTGCTGGGACGACGGCGTAGACGATCTCGGGGCCGACGGCCAGGGCGAGGTTGGTGGGCAGGGTCCACGGGGTGGTGGTCCAGGCCAGCGCGCGCACCGCGGTGAGGCCGAGGGTTTCGGCCTTGGCGCCGACCAGCGGGAAGGTGACCGTCACGGTCTGGTCCTGGCGCATCTTGTAGACGTCGTCGTCCATGCGCAGCTCGTGGTTGGACAGCGGGGTCTGGTCACGCCAGCAGTACGGCAGCACCCGGTAGCCCTCGTAGGCGAGGCCCTTGGTGTGCAGTTCCTTGAACGCCCAGATCACCGACTCCATGTAGCTGATGTCGAGGGTCTTGTAGTCGTTCTCGAAGTCCACCCACCGCGCCTGACGGGTGACGTACTTCTCCCAGTCTTTGGTGTACTCCAGCACGGATTCGCGGGCGACGGAGTTGAACGCGGCCAGGCCCATCTCTTCGATCTGGCTCTTGTCGGTGATGCCGAGCTTGCGCTCGGCCTCGAGCTCGGCGGGCAGGCCGTGGGTGTCCCAGCCGAACCGGCGGTGCACCTGCTTGCCGCGCATGGTCTGGAAGCGCGGGAACAGGTCTTTGGCGTAGCCGGTGAGCAGGTGACCGTAGTGCGGCAGGCCGTTGGCGAAGGGCGGGCCGTCGTAGAAGACCCACTCCTGGGCGCCCTCGCGGTTGTCGATGGAGGCCTGGAAGGTGCCGTCTTTCTCCCAGAAGTCCAGTACCTCGGTCTCGATCTGCGGGAAGTTCGGTGAGGGAACGACCGCTGTGTCCCTGGCGGGGTCGGCGGCGGGCAGGCCGAACGCGTTGTCTGTGGGCTGCTGCGGGTACGTCATGCTTCTCCTGGACGAGGCGGTGTTGATCCGCTGGCCTATTCCACGAGGACGCCCGCCCCGACAGGACGTAACGCGGTACCACCTCGCTTGCCGTTCCCTCGAGAGCGAACGACCGCTCGTACTAAGGCTGTGACGGGCCCGACCCGTTCGGCTCTACTGGCGGGCTTCCTGCCGGGGCAGACTGCCAACGTTCTTCCGAAAACTCCCCGGTGATAGCCGGATCAATGTCGATTAATACTACAGGGCCGCACGCCTCCCGGGGCAGGTGGGTGAGATGCAGATCAGGCCGGGTCGAGCACCGTGGCGAATCCCGCGCACACCGGCGAGATGGCGACGTCCACGTACGGGCCGAGGTCGCCGCGCCCCACCCCGGCCGCGGCCCACTCGGCCGCAGCGGTCGCGGCGGCCGCGACGACGGCCGTCGAGAAGGCCCGTCCGACCGGATCGGCGTCGACGGCGTGTCCGGGTCTGGCGCCGACGAACTCGTGCACCAGTCCGGCCTGCACCAGCAACCGGGCGAGGGCGGATGCCGCCAACTCGCTGGTCGTCGCCATGACCTGGTCGTGGGTGACGGACCAGGGCACCCGCCCTGGACCGAAGCCGGCGGCGACGCGCAGAAGGGCCTGGCGGACCGACTCTGTGACCGGCGCGGAACGGTCGCAGGCGGCCAGTGCCGCCGGCAGCGTTGCCAGACCGTCGTCGACATCCACCCAGAGCAGGTCGCTCTTGGCGGTGAAGTAGTTGAAGAAGGTGTTGCGGCTCACGCCGGCTCGCCTGGCGATGTCGCCGACGGTGGTCTTGGCATAGGTCTGCTCGAGGAACAGCTCGGCCGCGGCCTCCTCGAGCATGGCCCTGGAGGACCCGCGGGGACGACCAACGGCACGTGAATCCGACATGCGCCTCCGGTGTTCTACGATGGGACTCGATGCATCCAGTTATTGGATCGAGTCCAATAATGGCATACAGCCATCACCTCCCTCGTGAAACGTCACCTCCCTCGTGAAAAGAGACACCAGCATGCCCCGTCAGGGAACCGTTCGCTTCGCCCCGCGCCCCGTCACCCTCGCCCTGGTGGCCGCCACCGCCGCCGTCGGCCTCGTTCTGACCGGCTGCACGAGCGCATCCCCCGGCGGCGACGCGAGCACGCCGGCCAGCGGAGGCACGCTCACCTACGCCTCCGGCGACGCCGAGCCGACCTGCCTCGACCCGCACGTGGGTGGCAACTACCCCCAGGCACTGGTCGCCAGCCAATTCCTTGAGTCCCTGGTGTCGCTGAACGCCGACGGAGACGTCATCCCGTGGCTGGCCGACAGCTGGACCGTCAGCCCGGACGGGCTCAGCTGGGAGTTCACTCTCCGGGACGGCGTGAGCTTCACCGACGGCACGCCGCTGGATGCCGCGGCCGTGCAGGCCAATGTCGCCCACCTGCAGGACCCCGCGACGGGCTCCTCCACCGGCTACCTGGCCCTGGCCAAGGTCACCGGAACCGAGGCGGTCTCCGACTCCGTGGTGCGCCTCACCCTGGCCGAACCCGATTCGGCACTGCTCGAGTCGCTGTCCCAGCCGTGGTTGGCCATCCAGTCCCCCACCGCCCTGGAGCGCAGCCAGGACGAGAACTGCGCCGCCCCCGTGGGCACCGGACCGTTCATCGTCGACTCCTGGGTGAAGCAGAACGCCATCACCCTGGTGCGGAACGACGACTACACCTCCCCGCCCCAGGACGCGGCCCACGAGGGCGCTGCCTACCTGGAGAGCATCGTGTGGCGCTTCATCCCCGACTCCGCGTCGCGCTACGCCGCGCTGCAGGCGGGCGAGGTCGACGTGATCGACAACGCTCAGCCGGACACCATCAGCCAGGCAGAGTCCAGCGAGTCCATCGTGCACCTCGACGCCCCACGGCCAGGGGCATCCAACCGGATCGAACTGAACTCGGGCAAGGCGCCGTTCAACGACGCCGCCGTGCGTGAGGCGTTCATCCGCTCCGCCAACGTCGACGACGCCGTCACCGCCCTGTTCCAGGGCAGCGCGGAACGCTCGTACTCCGCCCTCTCCAGCGTCGAGCCGCTCGGCACTTCCCGCCCCGACCTGTTCGACTACGACCCCGACGCCGCCGCCGACCTGCTCGACGCGGCCGGCTGGTCGGAAACGGATGCCGACGGCTACCGCGTGAAGGACGGCGTGCGGCTCACCGTTGTGTTCCCGGTGAGCACCAACCAGTCCATTCCCGCCGAGCAGTCCCTCTTCGAGCAGATCCAGGCCACGGCCAAGGAAACCGGGTTCGACGTGCAGTTGAGCCGCCTCGACCTCGCCAGCTGGTACACCGCGCTCGGCTCCAACGACTACGACGCGGTCAGCGCCCCGTACACCAAGGTGGGTCCTGACGTGCTGAGGATCCTGTTCGACTCGGCCGGGATCGTTCCGGCTCCCAGCGGCTACTTCGCCAATCACGCCCAGTTGAACGACCCGGAACTGGATGCTCTGCTCGCCCAGGCGAATGCGACGAACGACGCAGACACCCGCGCCGCGCTGTACGCAGACGCGCAGGACATCGTGCTGGAAGGCTTCTACATCCTGCCGCTCTACGACCAGCAGAACCACTTCCTGCTCAGCTCCGCCGTCGAGGGCGCACGGGCCCTGCCCACCGTGTCGACACCCACGTTCTACGACACCTGGTTGAACCGCTGACAACGCCCAGGAGCATCCGACCTGGCGCCGTCGCCGTCGCGGGGCGGCGGCGCCTGCTCGGCGTCGTCCTGCTTCGCCGACTGGTCGGCGGGGTGCTGGTTCTCTGGGCCGTTGCCACCGTGACCTTCTTCGCCGTGCGCCTCATTCCGGGCGACCCCGCGGAGGCCATCCTCGGCGGGCCGGGGTCGCAGACCTCACCTGAGGCACTCGCCGCCGTGCGAGCAGAGTACGGCCTCGACCAGCCGGTGCTGCTGCAGTACCTGAGCCAGTTGGGCCGCCTGGCGACGGGCGATCTCGGCCGCTCATACGCCCTGAACATGGACGTGGGACCGCTGGTGTTCAGCCAGCTCGGCGGCACGCTCATTCTGGCGCTGCTCGCACTGACCGTGGCGTGGCTGATCGCGCTCCTGCTGGCCACCTGGTCGACCGGTCGCGGCCGCCTCGCCCGCCAGATCGGCTCCGGTCTGGAGATCGTGGCCGCGGCTCTGCCGCACTTCTGGCTGGCCACCACGCTCATCGTGGTCTTCAGCGTCTGGTGGGGGGTGCTGCCGCCGATCAGCACAATGGATGCGCGCGGCCTCGTCCTGC
This sequence comes from Cryobacterium inferilacus, assembly GCF_019599185.1. Classification (GTDB taxonomy): domain Bacteria; phylum Actinomycetota; class Actinomycetes; order Actinomycetales; family Microbacteriaceae; genus Cryobacterium; species Cryobacterium inferilacus. Next base: position 223,313 of record NZ_JAIEUL010000001.1, read on the forward strand.
CCGTGATCACCCTGGCCATTCCCCTGGCGGGTTTCCTCGGCCAGGTGATGCGCGAGAGCCTGACCATCGCGCTCGAGTCCCCGTTCGTGCTCTCGGCCAGGGCCAGGGGCGAGAGCGACCGCGGGGTGCTCTGGCGGCACGCCCTACGACACGCCGCCCTGCCGGCGATCAGCCTGTCCGGCTGGGCGTTCGGTTCCCTGATCAGCGGCGCGGTCGTGGTGGAGACCATCTTCGCCCGGCCCGGCCTGGGCCGGACCCTGCTCAACGCCGTCACCGTGCGCGACGTTCCCGTTGTCGTCGGGGTCGTGATGATCGTGGCGCTGGCCTACATCCTGATGACCGTGCTGACCGACCTCGCCTCGCGTCTGACAGACCCGCGACCCATCCGCACGCCGACCGGAGCCGACGCATGAGCGAACTCGAAATCCAGCTGAGCGCCGGTACCCAGCCCGGCGACGGCGACCGCGCCACCCGCCGTGGCCGTGTCCCCGGTCGGGTCACGGCCGTGGAACTGGCCGCAGGGCTACTCGCCGCGTTCCTCCTCACGGCGGCCGTCGCACCTCGTCTCCTCGCCCCAGGCGACCCTCTCGCCATCGACCCGCTGGCCGCGTTCGGTGCGCCGTCGTGGTCGCACTTATTCGGCACCGACGAGTCCGGGCGGGACATCTTCACCCGGGTGATCGACGGTGCCAGGGATTCCTTCCTGATCGGCCTCGCGGCCACTCTCATCGGGCTGGGTCTCGGCGCCATCCTGGGCGTTGTCGCCGGCACCCTGGGCGCCGCGGTGGACTTCACCGTCAACCGGTTCCTCGAGGTGCTGTTCGCGTTCCCCGGGCTGCTTCTCGCCCTGCTCTTCATTCTGGTCTTCGGCCCTGGACCCGGCAGCGCCATCGTCGCGGTGGGGCTCTCCACGGCACCGGGGTACGCGCGCATCATCCGGGCCCAGCTGATCCGGGTGCGCTCGTCGGCGTTCGTCGAGGCCGCCACCGTGCAGGGCCTGAGCCGCGGCCGCATCCTCACCCGGCACATCCTGCCCAACACCCTCGCACCGTTGTTGGTACTGGGCACCCTCGGAGTCGGCCAGGCCATCGTCTGGGCGGCAGCACTGAGTTACCTCGGGCTGGGCGCGCAACCACCGGCCGCGGAATGGGGCGCGATGCTCTCCGCCGGGCGCACCTACATCACCTCGGCCTGGTGGATGAGCTTCTTCCCCGGCCTGTTCATCGTTCTCACGGCGGTGTGCGCCACCGCCCTCGGCCGCTCGATCGAACGACGGATGAGGCACGCATGAGCGCCGCAGAACAGGTCGGAGCACGCCGGCCCAACCCCGCCCTCGCCCTGCGGGTGCAGAACCTGCGGGTCGGTTTCGGCGATCCCACGGGCGAGGACGCCGTGCGCGGCATCTCCTTCGAGGTGCGCGCAGGCGAATGCCTGGCCATCGTCGGCGAATCCGGGTCGGGCAAGAGCGTCACCGCGCGCAGCCTCCTCGGCCTGGCCGGCAGCGCCGCCAGGGTCAACGCCGATGAACTGAGCCTCGCCGGGGAATCGGTGCTCGGACTGAGCGAGGCGGCCTGGCGCCGCCGACGCGGTCGGGACGTGGGCCTGGTGCTGCAGGATGCTCTCGCGTCGCTCGACCCGCTGCGACCGATCGTGCGCGAGATCGGCGACTCGTTGCGCCTGCACACCCGCCTCGACGCTGCCGCACGCACCCGTCGGGTGCTCGAGATCCTCGAGGCCGTCGGACTGCCGGACCCGCACCTCTACGCCGGCCGGCGCTCGGGTGAGCTCTCCGGCGGGCAGCGCCAACGCGCGTTGATCGCCGCGGCCCTCGCGCTCGATCCCCCGCTGCTGATCGCCGACGAGCCCACGACCGCGCTGGACGTGACCGTCCAGGCCCAGGTGCTGGCGCTGCTCGACCAGGTGCGCAGTCAGGGCACCGCCATCGTGCTGATCAGCCACGATCTCGCCGTGGTCGGCCGGATCGCCGACCGAATCGCAGTCATGCACAACGGCCGCATCGTGGAGACCGGCAGCGCCGCAGACGTTCTCGGCGCCCCTGAGCACCCGGAGACCCGGCGGATGCTGGCCGCGGTTCCCGTGGACAAGCCCCGCGGCTCCCGGCTCGCCCCGACACCGACCGGGGCCGCCGGCGGCACGGCGCCGACCACGGTCTCGGCCCCGTCCACCCCTGAACCGGTTCCGGCCCTTGCGGGCATCGGCCTGACCAAGTCCTTTCGCGGAGTACACGGCACCACCCACCTGGCGGTGGACGACGTGTCGTTCTCCCTGCCGCGCGGGGGCACCCTGGGCATCGTCGGCGAGTCCGGCTCAGGCAAGACCACCACTGCCAGGCTCGCCCTCGCACTCACGGCCGCCGACTCCGGCGAGGTACGACTGTTCGGCGAGCCGTGGAGCACGCTGCCCGAACGCGAACGCCGGGCCAGGCGCCCGCTCGTTGGCGCCGTGTACCAGGACGTCCTCGGATCGTTCGACCCCCGCCTGAGTGTGCGGGAGATCCTTCAGCACGCCGTTGCGGCCGCTGCCGGCAGCGGCCCGGAAACGCCGGGCCGGCGCAGCACGGCCGTCAGGGTGGCCACCCTCCTGGACAGCGTCGGCCTGGCCCAGACCCTGCTGGAGCGCCGGCCCACCGATCTCTCCGGCGGCCAACGCCAACGCGTGGGCATCGCCAGGGCTTTGGCCTCCGACCCCCGCATCCTCATCTGCGACGAACCCGTCTCCGCACTCGACGTCAGCGTGCAGGCGCAGGTGCTCGACCTGCTCGACGAGCTGCAGCGCGAGCTGTCGCTGAGCCTGTTGTTCATCTCCCACGACCTCGGCGTCATCCAGCACGTCAGCGACCGGGTGGCCGTGATGCAGAACGGTCGCGTCGTGGAATCCGGCCCGGCCGCTGAGGTGTTCACCGCGCCGGCGCATCCGTACACCCAGGCGCTGCTCAGTGCGGTGCCCCGTCTGATCTGAGGCTGGCATACCCTACGCTGAGCCCTGTGTTCTCCATCGTGACCTCGACGCTTCGCCTGGCAGCCTCACGCTGGCCGGTCCTTCTGGCGTTGTATCTGGCCGGCTGGCTGGCGCGGTACCTGCTCATCGAGGTCGCCGGCTTCGTCGGCACGACGAACACCCTGGGTGCGTTCCTGATCATGCCCGTTGCGATCCTCGCCCGGCTGGCGAGCTTCATCGGCATGTTCCTCGTGCTGCGGCCTGGCATGCCGGCGTTCGACAGACTCGCGACGCACGGCGAGGACGCCATCGATCGCACCGGTGGAGAGCCGGAACCGGCCCGGCCGAGCATGCAGGACCTGTTCCTGGCCAGCATCCTGCCGTTTTTCGCCTTTTACGCGGCCTGGCAGTTCCTGCAGGAGGATGTTCTGCAGTACGCGGCCTCCGCGCTGGAGAAGATCAATTTCTTCGACGCCGACGACTCCGCTGTGGGCGTGTTGGACATCCAGCTCAACTGGGCATCAGCCGCGGCCATCGTCGTGGCCCTCACCGGACGGTACCTCCTCAAGCGCTACAGCGACAGGTTGCCGCGTTGGACCCCCGTTCTGACGGTGTACCTCGAGGCGGTCTGGGTCTACCTCACCCTGTTCCTCATCATGAACTACCGCGACGAACTCGATTCGTGGCTGTCGAGCCGGGCGGCCACGAACTGGGTGGCTGACGTGCGCGGCTGGTTGGGCGATCTGTTCACCCCGATCGGCGTGGTGTGGGACGCCATCGGCTGGGCCATCGGTGAGGCCGGCGCACTGGTGCTGCTCCCTGTCGCCTGGCTCGCGCTCGCGGGCATCGTCTATGGTCGGGTCCTCTCCACCGGGCCCCTGGCGCTCCGCGTGCCGCAGAACAGGTACGCCGAGAGGGTACGCACCGGCTACGCCCGGGTGCCGAGCGCGGTGTCGCGCCGGGTAGCGGATGTCGGTGGCGATTTCGTCAGCCGGTGGAAGCCTCTCGCGAACGCCCTGACCCTGGTCTGGCGTGCCGGCGTCGTGCCGATGGGGATCTTCGTTCTCGCTTATACGGCGCTGGAGGCGTCCGGCGCGTGGCTGTCGTTCGGCGCAACCAGACTGCTGGGTGCGCACGACCTCGCGTTGTGGTGGATGAACGTCGACGGGGCGCTCGATTTCGGTATCGAGGTGCTGCTCGAGCCGTTGCGCATCTGCCTGATCGCCGCCGGCTACGACTTCTGCCTGCGGCGGCTGGGCGAGCGGCGCCGGGCGGCGGGGCTCGCCGACCCTGCCACCGCCGCATCGGTCTGAGGCTGCCCGGGTCAGTCGAGCGTGAACCTGGCGTACTCGGGAAGTTCCTCGTTCACGGAGATACCCAGGGTCAGTGCGGCCCAGTCGCCGGTGTCGGCCGGCACCACGAACTGCGCGTCGAAGGTGTACGGGGTTCGCAGCTCCCGGCTGCAGGAGGTGCGTTCGGGCGCGGTGCCGGCGAGCGGGACAGCCCCGCCAGAGGCGTTGGCCCAGCTGCGGGGCAGGTTTCCACCCCCGGTCTCTTCCAGCCGAACGGCGCACAGATCGTGATCCTCGTCGGATCCCGTGCTGCTCGGGACGACCCGCACGGTGACGACGATCAGGTCGGTGCCTGCGGGCAGGTCGCGCTCGACTCCCCCGACGCTGTCTGCCGCGTACCTGTCCGTCGATTCGATCTGCCACTCGGAGCGGCCGTACTGCACGGTGTCCCCCGCCGCCACATCCACCGGCCTGCTCGGCCACTGCTCGAAATAGCCCAGCCATTGGTAGGCGAACATGATCCCGAGCGTCGCCGGCAGCAGCACGGCCACGGCGAGCAGGGCCGCCCGGTTCTGCCTGAACCAGCCCGGGCGCAGCATCCGCCGTATCGGTCGTACGTGTGCGCGGGTCATTCTGCGCCCCACTTCGGGTAGGTCACCGTGATGCTCTTCTGCAGGTCGTCTCCGGTCAGGTCGAGGGGAACGACGATCTGGGAGTCAACCCGCGGGTCGGAGTTCGCCGCGAGTTCAAGCGTCGCGTGTGCGGCCGACGCGCCCGTCGCGACATCTGCCGGGAGTTCGAACATGAGCGGTCCGGTCAATGGGATACCGGTGGCCAGGCTGGTCGAGGCGACGGTGGCCTTTCCGGGTCGGGTGGAGGCGCTGAAGCCCGAGTCGCCCACCCTGAGTACGGCCGTTCCGAGCACGGCACGCTGATCGCTCACCACCGCCTCGACCGAGACGTCGACGACAACCCACACCCCCGAGGTGCCCCCTGCCCAGCCGTTTCCGGCGGTCACTGCTTCCGTCACAGCCACGGAATGCACGGTGGCGGCGATGTTGCGTCCGCTGGCCCGCTCACCGAGGACGCCGTCGACGATGATCGGTGACTGCTGAAGATCCCGGTCGGGCGCCGTGTGCAGCACCACAGCGGCGACGGCCAGGATGCCGACCAGTGTCACGCCGTTGGCCGCATGACGCCAGCGCGGGACGGGACCGGTCATTCGGACACCCCCGCTCCCACGTCGTCCAGAACCAGGTCGAGAGTCGCCGCGACTACGGGGTCGTCGTAGAGTCCACCGTGAGTGAGGCGACCCTCGCTGATGTACACCCGGTCGAGCAGGGTGACCGTGATCGTGTCGCCCGCGGCCAGGTCGGCGCCGTCGATCTCCCAGACGTAGGCAAGCTCGACGGGCACCCCCGGCTGCACGACCACGAGGTCACTGCCGTCGTCGATCACCAGGATGCGCAGCGGCACTGCCGCGTCCGGCAGCCCCGGCACTCCGTCGACGCCGACGCTGTCCGTTTCGACCGGGCTCAACCGGCGCGGCTCGGTCGTGGTGTTCTCCACTACGGCTCGAACCACGAGCAGCCTGTTGCCCGCTTCGGGCGTGATGTACTGCTCGGGGAACGCGTCGATCAGGAGAGCCTGGTCGACGGTCACGGTCAGCTCCGACCCGACGTGCGTGGCTCCGGGTGTGATCACCGGCGCGGCCTGCACCGGGGCGTCGTCGAGACCACCGAAGAGCGCGGAGACCCCGAGGAGCAGTGTCGTGATGCCGGTGAGGAGCCACGGTGTCGGCAGTCGGTCGTACAGGTGCCGCGTACCCTGCCGCCAGGAGCGGCGCGCCCGTGGCGGGGTCGCCGTCACCTGGTGTGGCCGCTGCGCAGAAGGGTGGTCATGGGGCCATAGTACCGAGCGGGATCCTCTTGCCTGCCGCGCCAGGCCAAACGGCTACCACCAGATCCCCGCTCCTCCACCCGAGAGCGACGCCACTCCTCCACAAGCGGCCGGTCAGATGCCTTTTCCACACCTGCTCTATGAGGGCTGCGAGTGTCGGTGGCGGGTGCGACCATGAGGGCATGAGCAGCCCAGCCGAGCAGTTTCCCGATGACCCGGATGACCGGCCCGGCGACCCGAACGCGTCCGCCCGGGAGCAGGCGCACCGGCGGCGGCGGTCGCTGCAGGAGCAGGCGCGCGCCACTCTGGCGAAGAAGATGGCCAGGGTGGCGAAGTCGCATCGGAAGATCGCGAGAGCGACCGCGCAACGTGCCCGGGACCTCGACGATCTGCGGCAGTGGAGCTCGGATCCGGTGACGGCCAAGCTGCTGAATCCCGACTACGCCCGCGACGGTGCGGCCGGGCCGGTGCTGACGGATGCCGACGCGAGCCCTCGGAAGGTGCCGGCGTGGGAGGACCAGGAGATCGCCCGCCGCACCGTCATCAGCGAGGTCGCCTGCTCCCTGCACCTGGCCGACCGCACCGCGGAGAACCTGATCGGGGAGGCGGCCATCTTCGCCGGACCCATGACGGCCACGTTGAAGCTGATGAGTACCGGTGACCTCAGCTACCGGCACGGACAAGTACTGATGGAGCAGCTCAGTTTCCTGCCGCTGGAGGAGGTGGCGGTGTTGGAAGCCCAGTTGCTGCCGGTGGCGACGGAACTCACCGTGGGCAAGCTCGCAGGCAGGGCCCGGCGAATGCGGGAACGCGCGCACCCGGAGACCATCACCAAACGCGCCACCGAGGCGGTGAAGGAGCGCGGCGTGTGGTGGGAGGGCCGGCCCGATGGGATGGGCACCCTGACCTGGTACGGCACCGCGCAACAGACGCAGGCCGCACACGACCGGTTGACCAGCATCGCCGAAGCCACCCGCAGCCGCGAGTACCAGGACGAGTCGATCCCGGAGGATCAGCGGCGCACGATCGGTCAGATCTGCGCCGATGCGATCGGGGACCTGCTGCTGGACGGAGTCACCCCGACCGGCACCGGCGGTGGGATTCGGGGTTCGGTGATGGTCACCGTCCCGGTGCTCACCGCGATGGGAAAGATCGACGCCCCCGGATTCCTGGAAGGGTACGGGCCGATCCCGGCCGACGCGGCCCGGGAGATCGCCGGCGGGGCGCCGAGTTGGACCCGGTTACTGACCCAACCGGAGACCGGGGTGGTGCTCTCAGTCGGCAAGGAACAGTACAAGGTCCCCGCCGACCTGCGCCGGTGGCTCAGGTTGCGGGACGGCACCTGCCGGTTCCCCGGCTGCACCAGGCCGGCCGCCCGCAGCCACATCGACCACACCCGGCCCTGGGAAGACGGCGGACCGACCGACTACGACAACCTCGCCCACCTCTGCGCCGCCCACCACCGGTTGAAACACCAATCTCTGTGGAATGTGAAACAGGAACCCGGTGGCGTTCTGGTCTGGACGTCCCCGGCCGGGGAGATCCACCGCACCTACCCGGAAACCGCTCTCGGCCCACCTGTCACCCAGGCACCAGTGCCGGAAGCGCCGGCTTCCTCAGCCGCCCCGCGACCCAGCAACCTGCCCGAACAGCCGCCGTTCTAACTCGGGCCGTCGTCTGAGAAGACTCCCAAACAAGGCCCGGATCAGCCCGTTCGGGGGCTTCGAGTGCTGCCGAGGGCGTCGGATCGACTAGATTGGTTCAGCATCACTGAAGGCACCTCACCATCGACACGGTGCCGCTGAACCGAATCGGAGTGTCATGACCAACGCTGACCGCGTTCCCGAAAAGCCCGCCCTCGAAGGGCTGGAAACCAAGTGGGAGACCAGCTGGGAGGCACAGGGCACCTACCGGTTCGACCGTGCCGGCGCCACGAAGGCGTCGATCTTCTCGATCGACACTCCCCCGCCCACAGCCTCGGGCTCGCTCCACATCGGCCACGTCTTCAGCTACACCCACACCGACGTCGTCGCCCGGTTCCAGCGCATGCGCGGCAAGAGCGTCTTCTACCCGATGGGGTGGGACGACAACGGCCTGCCCACCGAACGCCGGGTGCAGAACTTCTACGGCGTCCGCTGCGACCCGTCCCTGCCGTACACCCCCGACTTCGTGCCCCCCTTCGAGGGCGGCGACGGCAAGAGCACCAAGGCCGCAGACCAGCTGCCGGTGAGCCGGCGCAACTTCATCGAACTGTGCGAACGCCTCACCGTCGAGGACGAGAAGCAGTTCGAAGAACTCTGGCGCACCCTGGGTCTCTCCGTCGACTGGACCCAGAGCTACCGCACCATCGCCCCGGAGTCGATCACGGCATCCCAGCGCGCATTCATCGGCAACGTCAACCGGGGCGAGGCCTACCAGGCCATGGCCCCGACCCTGTGGGATGTCACGTTCCGCACCGCCGTCGCGCAGGCCGAACTCGAAGACAAGGAAATGCCGGCCGCCTACCACCGGGTCTCCTTCCACAAGCCAGACGGTTCCACCATCGAGATCGAGACGACCAGGCCCGAACTGCTCGCCGCCTGCGTCGCCCTGGTCGCGCATCCGGATGACGACCGGTACAAGCCCTTCTTCGGCACGACGGTGCGCACCCCGGTGTTCGACGTCGAGATCCCGATCCTGGCCCACCACCTCGCCCAGAAGGACAAGGGCTCGGGCATCGCCATGATCTGCACCTTCGGCGACGTCACCGACGTGGTCTGGTGGCGCGAACTCGACCTGCCCAACCGCGCCATCATGGGCTTCGACGGTCGCATCATTGCCGACGCCCCCGACGTCATCGTCACGCAGGAGGCGCGGGCCGCCTACGCCCAACTGGCCGGCAAGACCGTCTTCTCCGCCAAGCAGGCCATGGTCGACCTGCTCCGCGCCTCCGGTGACCTCATCGGCGAACCGAAGCCGATCGTGCACCCGGTCAAGTTCTTCGAAAAAGGCGACAAGCCGCTCGAGATCGTCTCCACCCGCCAGTGGTACATCCGTAACGGCGCCAGGGACGAGAAGCTGCGCGCCCGCCTGATCGAACACGGCAGCGCCCTGCAGTGGCATCCTGAGTTCATGCGGGTGCGCTACGAGAACTGGGTCAACGGCCTGACCGGCGACTGGCTGGTCTCCCGCCAGCGTTTCTTCGGCGTTCCCCTGCCCGTCTGGTACCCGTTGGATGCCGACGCCAACCCGGTCTTCGACCAGCCGATCATCGCCACCGCGGACCTGCTGCCCGTTGACCCGTCTTCGGATGTCGCACCCGGCTACACCGCAGACCAGCGCGGAGCGGCCAACGGCTTCGTCGGCGAGGTCGACGTGATGGATACCTGGGCCACCTCGTCCCTCACCCCCCAACTGGCCGGCGGATGGGAACGCGACCCCGAGCTGTTCGACCTGGTCTACCCGTACTCCCTGCGCCCGCAGGGGCAGGACATCATCCGCACCTGGCTGTTCTCCACCCTGCTGCGTGCCGAGCTCGAACACGGCGAATCGCCCTGGCAGCATGCCGCCCTGTCCGGATTCATCGTCGACCCCGACCGCAAGAAGATGTCCAAGTCCAAGGGCAATGTGGTCACCCCGGCCGACGTGCTCAGCCAGCACGGCTCAGACGCCGTGCGGTACTGGGCGGCCTCGTCGAGGCTCGGCACGGATGCGGCGTTCGACCCCAAGAACCCCACCCAGATCAAGATCGGTCGTCGCCTGGCGATCAAGATCCTCAACGCGAGCAAGTTCATCCTCGGCTTCGCCGGCGACGATGCCGCTCCGGTGACCGAACCGGTCGACGCGAGCATGCTCGCCCGGCTCAACGTGGTGGTCGGCCAGGCCACGGCGGCATTCGAGAACTTCGACCACGCCCGCGCCCTCGAGCTCACCGAGAGCTTCTTCTGGACCTTCTGCGACGACTACCTCGAACTGGTCAAGGAACGCGCCTACGGCGACGTCGGCCCCGAACAGGCATCCGCCGTCGCGGCGCTGCGCCAGGCACTGTCGACGTTGCTGCGGCTGTTCGCCCCGTTCGTGCCCTTCGCCACGGAGGAAGCCTGGTCGTGGTCGAATGACGATTCGGTGCACCGCGCACCGTGGCCCGTCGCCGGCGCCGCGGCGGCGGATGCCGACACTCTGGCCCTGCTCGATCTGGCCAGCCGTGCCCTCACCGGGATCCGACGCGCCAAGACCGACGCGAAGGCCTCACAGAAGTCGGCCGTCATCTCTGCCACAATCGGTGGATCGACGGCGGAGGTGGCTCTGCTCCGGCAGGTGGCCGCCGATTTGCAAGCAGTAGGCCGAATCGAGGACCTGACGTTTGTCGATTCCGACGAGCTGGTCGTTACGAACATCGTGCTCGCCACGGTGTCGGAAATATAAGGAGAACCGCATGTCTGTACAGGTCCGCCCGCTGGGTGACAAGGACTTCTTCCCCTGGCTGGGGCTCTTCGAGGGCTACAGCGAGTTCAACAAGAGCGACCTGACCGACGAGAAGGCCCTCCGGGTGTGGAGCTGGATCATCGACAAGAACCACGACCTCGACGGCGCTGTCGCGGTCGACGACAACGGTGACTTCGTCGGGTTCACGCTCTACCGCGCCTTCCCGCGCACTCTCAGTGGCGACGTCGGCCTGTTCATCGACGACCTGTTCGTCACCAGCGCCGTCCGCGACAGCGGGGTGAGCCAGTCCCTGCTGGAGTTCGCCCGTGAGTACGCCAAGGCGCACAACTACCGCACGCTGCAGTGGGTCAACACCAGCGACGAGAAGTCTGTCCGGAAGCTCTACGACGAGGTCGGCACCCGCACCAGCTGGGTCACCTACCAGGCTGAGGTCTAACCGTGCAGCTCGGAACCCGCTGGTCGTTCGGGGCCACTCCGCCGGAGGGTCTGCCAGAGGTCGTCGTCATCGCCCTGCAGGCCGTGGAGGGTGACCTCGCCGCGCTGCCCGATGACACCAGCGGCTGGCGGTGGACCCTCACCTGGCTGGAGGGAAACCCGGTGATCGAGCTCGACGATGGCACCGTCATCCGGTTCGATCCTCGAGAAGACAGCGCCACCATCACCCAGCCCGCCGTTCTCGTGGAGGACGACGAGGACTGGATCTAGTCCCCGTTTCGGCCCGTGTTCACGGTGGCCGCACCGCGATGATCTCGCCGTGCGGAACCGCGAACCAGCCGTCTGGGTCTGCGGCCCATCGGTGCCAGGCATCGCTGATCTCGTGCAGGTCGCACAGTCTCGCTGCCCCTGACTCAATGGCGACGGTGGTGAATTCCGCGTCGATCGTGCGCGCTGCCCAGGATTCTCCCCACCATTCCCGTTCGACCGCGCTCGAGAAGCACCAGACGGATGCGCTCGCGGTCACGATGTCAAAACCGGCCTGCCTGGCCCACGCCTTCACCGCCCTCCCCGCGTCTGGGTCACCGCCCGTGAATTCGTGTACCGCCCGGTACACCTGCAGCCATCGGGCGAGTCCGGGCAGTTTCGGATACCACGCGACCGCCCCGTAGTCCGCGTCGCGGGCGGCGAGAATGCCACCCGGCTTCAGGATCCGCCCGATCTCCTGCAGGGCCGCCACCGGCGCGTCCAGGTGCTGCAGTACCTGATGGGCGTGCACGATATCCACGGATGCGTCCGCGACCGGCAGGGCGTGAACGTCCCCGACCGTGAAGCGTGCGTTGTGCACTCCCCCGGCGGCGGCCAGGCCCGTCGCCTGTTCCACGGCGACGGCCGACGGGTCGACCCCGAGCACCGCACCCGGCGCCACCCGCCGGGCCAGATCCAGCGCGACCGTGCCTGGTCCGCTGCGAACATCCACCAGGGTCAGGCCCGGCGCAAGATGCGGCAGGAGGTAGGCGGCCGAGTTCACGGCGGTGCGCCAGGTCAACACCCGCTGGAGGTGTTCCCCACCGAACGCGTGACCCGTGCGTGGCGCGGTCTCCTGGCGCTCAGGCGTGTCGTTCCCGCCGCCGGCCTCTCCGCCGTCACCGACCATCTTCATGCCCACAGTGATCATGCCGACACTGTAGTCATGCCGGCCCAGCAGCATACCGGCCCCGCAGCATGCCGGCCCCGTAGTCATCCCGGCACAGTACGACTCCCGGCCCGCCCCGCGCGTCCTAGGCTGGGAGCCATGGCCGACTCCCCGAATCCCTTCCTCGCCCCGAGCACACTGCCGTACCAGCTCCCACCCTTCGCCGACATCGAGAACGAGCACTATCGGCCGGCCTTCGAGCTGGGCATGGCCGAACAGCTGGCAGAGGTGGCCGCCATCACGGCGAACCCGGCCGAGCCGACCGTGGAGAACACCCTCGTCGCCCTCGAACTCAGTGGCCGGGTGTTGGATCGGGTGGCCACGGTCTTCTTCTCGTTGAGTTCGTCCGATGCGACCGACTTCGGCACCGCACTCGAGGAGGAGCTCGCGCCGCTGCTGGCCGCTCACGCCGACACCATCCGGCTCGACCCCGTCCTCTACGCCCGGATCGCCGCCCTCTGGGCGCAGCGCGAGAGCCTGGGGCTGGACCCGGAGAGTGCGTACCTGCTGGAGCGCTACTACACCGAGTACACCCTCGCCGGGGCCGCACTCACCGACGCAGACAAGGGGACCCTGCGCGAGTTGAACATGCGTCTGTCCAGCCTCACCACCCGGTTCGAGAAGAACCTGCTCGCCGACACCAACGACCTGGCCGTCGTGATCGACGACGTTGCCGAGCTGGACGGGCTCGGTGACGGCGAGATCTCCGCGGCCGCAGAGGCCGCCAGCCAGCGCGGCCTGGCCGGGAAGTACGTTCTCACCCTCGTGCTGCCCACCAATCATCCCTACCTCGGCTCCCTCACCAACCGCGGGGTGCGCGAACGTCTGCTGCACGCCTCACGGGCCCGCGGCATCCGCGGCGGCGCCCACGACAACCGCGAGCTGGTGCTCGAGATCAGCCGGCTGCGCGCCGAGCGGGCCGGACTGCTCGGGTTCGCGAACCACGCGGCCTACGTCACGGCGGATGAGACGGCCAAGTCCCCCGAGGCCGTGGCACGGATGCTGGGCCGACTGGCCCCGGCCGCCGCCCGGAACGCCAGGGCCGAACAGGTCGCGCTGCAGGACGCGGTGCGTGCCGGTGGGGATGACTTCGAGCTCGCGGCCTGGGACTGGGCGTTCTACACCGAGAAGGTGCGTCAGGCACGCTACCAGGTGGACACCAGCGCCATGCGACCGTACTTCGAACTGGAGCGAGTGCTGCACGACGGCGTCTTCTACGCCGCGACGCGGCTGTACGGTGTCACCTTCACCGAACGCGGCGACCTGACCGGCTGGAACCCCGAGGCGCGCGTGTTCGAGGTCAGCGACGAAGACGGATCCCCGGTCGGGCTGTATATCGCCGACTTCTACACCAGGGATTCCAAGCGCGGCGGCGCGTGGATGAACGCGCTGGTCTCGCAGTCGACCCTGCTCGGCACCCCGACCATCGTCACCAACAACCTCAATCTGGCCAAACCCGCCGTCGGCTCCCCCACCCTGCTCAGTTTCGACGAGGTGACCACGCTCTTCCACGAGTTCGGGCACGCCCTGCACGGTCTCTTCGCCCGGGTGACCTACCCGCGGTTCGCCGGCACCAATGTCTACCGTGACTTCGTCGAGTTCCCGAGCCAGGTGAACGAGATGTGGATGCTCTGGCCGGAGATTTTGGAGAACTACGCCAGGCACTACCGCACCGACGAGCCGATGCCGCAGGAAGTCGTCGACCGCATCCGGGTGTCGGCGGCATTCAACGAAGGCCACGACACCAGCGAGTACCTGGCCGCCGCCCTGCTCGACCAGGCCTGGCACCGTATCGGCGCCGACGACACCGTCACGGATGTGGCGGCGTTCGAGACCGCGGCCCTGGCCGAGGCGGGCCTGGACAACCCCGCGGTGCCCACCCGGTACGCCAGCACCTACTTCGCACACACCTTCTCCGGCGGGTACGACGCCGGCTACTACTCCTACATCTGGAGCGAGGTCCTCGACGCAGACACCGTGGCCTGGTTCACCGAGAACGGCGGCCTCACCCGCGCCAACGGCGACAGGTTCCGTGACCGCCTGCTCGGCGTCGGCGGCAGCGGCGACCCGCTCGAGGCCTACCGGTCCTTCCGCGGCCGGGACGCCGACATCCAGCCGCTTCTCGACCGGCGCAGCCTCGCCTAGCGCAACTGTTACCCGTGCGGACAAGTGCGCCCGGTGCGCCGGGCGCAATTGTCCGCAGCGGGAACAGTTGGCGGCCCAGAGGGGCTACGCGGGCCGGCAGCGGATCAGTGGTGCAGCGGCGGTGTGGTGCAGCGGCTCAGTGGTAGAGCGCGCTGTAGGCGTTGATGGCGGGCTGGCCGCCGAGGTGGGCGTAGAGCACGTTGCTGCCAGCGGGGATGTCGCCGGTGCGCACCAGGTCGATCAGCCCGGCCATCGACTTGCCCTCGTAGACGGGGTCGATGATCACGCCCTCGAGGCTGGCAGTGAGACGGATGGCGTCGTTCGTCGACTCCACCGGGATGCCGTAGTAGTCGCCGGCCCAGCCCTCGAGCACAGTGATTTCCTCGTCGGCGATCGGCCGGCCCACTCCGATCAGCTCAGCGGTGTTCCGGGCGATGCGGGCCACCTGGTCGCGGGTGGCCTGGACCTTGGCAGAGGCATCGATGCCGATCACCCGGCGCTGGGCGCCACCGAAGTTGGCCTCCAGGTCGGCGAACCCGGCGATCATGCCGGCGTGAGTGGAGCCGGTGACGCTGCAGACCACGATGGTGTCGAAGAACACCCCGAGTTCGGCCTCCTGCGCGGCCACCTCGTGGGCCCAATTGGCGAAGCCCAGGCCACCCAGGCGGTGGTCGGACGCGCCGGCCGGGATCGGGTACGGCGTGCCACCGGATGCCTCGACATCGGCGATCGCCTGGGTCCAGGAGTCCTTGAAGCCGATCCCGAAGCCGTCGGAGGAGAGGCGCACGTCGGCCCCGGTGAGACGGGAGAGCAGGATGTTGCCGACCTGGTCGTTGACGCTGTCCGGCCAGTCCACCCACTGCTCCTGTACCAGCACGGCCTTGAGGCCCAGGTGGGCGGCCACCGCGGCGACCTGCCGAGTGTGGTTGGACTGGATCCCACCGATGGACACGAGGGTGTCCGCTCCCTGTGCCAGCGCATCCGGAACGAGGTATTCGAGCTTGCGGGTCTTGTTACCGCCGAAGGCCAGTCCGCTGTTCACGTCCTCCCGCTTGGCCCAGATACGGGCACCGCCGAGGTGGGCGCTCAGCCGGTCCAGCGGGTGGATCGGGCTCGGGCCGAAGGTGAGCGGGTGACGGGGAAAATCGCGGAGTGCCATGGGGTCCTTAGCTGGTCGGGGTGGTTGGGTCAGTGGGCGTCGTGGTCGGCGGCCGTGGCGAGCATCCGCCCCAGGGTGAGCCAGTTCTCGCGCACGGCCGCGCCGGCCTCGGCGGCCAGACCGCTGGCACACAGGCGGATGATGCGGTCGTGGTCGGCCACGGACGCCCGGCCCGCGAGCGAGGAGAAGCGCGCTCGCTCGAGGCGCCGCAGGGTGGGGGTAACCTGCTCCAGCAGTGCCGGCAGTAGCTCGTTGGCGCTGGCGCGCACGGCCACAGCGTGAAAATCGTCGTCGGCCGCGATCGCCGCGGCCACATCCTGAGCGGCCAGGGCCTGCCGGAATCGGTCGTTGGCGGCCGTCATCATGGCCAGATCGGCCGTGGTGAGCTGCGCGACCGCCTCCCGGGTGGCGAGTTCATGCAGCGAGGCCGCGATGGCCTGGGCGTGCAGGGCTGTGCGCTCGTCCAGCGGCGCCACAACGGTCTGCCGAGCGCGCTCTGTGCGCACGAGCCCCGCGGCCTCGAGCCGGGCGATGGCCTCGCGAATGGGGGTGCGACTCACGCCCAGCCAGGACTCGAGCTCGGCATCCCGTAGCTTCTCCCCCGGTGCCAGGGTGCCGTCCACGATGGCGGTGCGAAGGGCGTCGTAGGCGTAGTCCCGCAGAGAGGCGGGGCGATGGCTGGGATCAGGACGGGGAACCGGCATGCAATATATTACATATCCCCGGCCTCGTCCTGTCAACTCGCCCCGATCAATTCGGCCCTGTCACGTCCGCCAGAGGGCAACTGTTCCCGCTCCGGACAAGTGTTACCGGCACACCGGGCGGAATTGTCCGGAACGGGCACAGTTGGGAGCCAGAGCGGCCTCGGTCACGGCCTCGGGCCGGAAACAGCGAACCGCCCCAGACCAGAGGCCGGGGGCGGTTCAGCGGAAACGGGTGAGCGGGCTACGCCGACTTGTCCTCGCGGCGGGCGGAGTGCAACAGGATGGTCGGTGCCGCGTTCTCGAGCACCGACTCCCTGGTGACGATGACGCGCGCCACATCCGTGGTGGACGGTACCTCGAACATGATCGGTCCGAGCACCTCCTCCATGATGGCGCGCAGGCCTCTCGCTCCGGTCTTGCGCAGCACGGCGAGGTCGGCAATAGCCTCGAGAGCGGGCTGTTCGAAGTCCAGTTCCACACCGTCGAGCTCGAACATGCGCTGGTACTGGCGCACCAGGGCGTTCTTGGGCACGGTGAGGATCTGCATCAGCGCGACCTGGTCGAGCTGCGTGACCGTCGTGACGACGGGCAAGCGACCGATGAACTCGGGAATCAACCCGAATTTGTGCAGATCTTCCGGCAGCACCTCGCTGAAGAGGTTGATGTCGTCGCCCTTGCTGTGCAGCGGGGCACCGAAGCCGATGCCCTTCTTGCCTGCACGCTGGGAGATGATGTCGTCGAGTCCGGCGAAGGCGCCGGCCACGATGAAGAGCACATTGGTCGTGTCGACCTGAATGAATTCCTGGTGCGGATGCTTGCGGCCGCCCTGCGGCGGCACCGAGGCCACCGTTCCTTCCAGGATCTTCAGCAGGGCCTGCTGCACACCCTCGCCCGACACGTCTCGGGTGATCGACGGGTTCTCGGCCTTGCGGGCGATCTTGTCGATCTCGTCGATGTAGATGATGCCGGTCTCGGCACGCTTCACGTCGTAGTCGGCGGCCTGGATGAGTTTGAGGAGGATGTTCTCCACGTCTTCGCCCACGTAGCCGGCCTCGGTGAGGGCCGTGGCATCCGCTACCGCGAACGGTACGTTCAGACGCTTCGCGAGGGTCTGCGCCAGGTACGTCTTGCCGCAACCGGTGGGACCGATCAGCAGGATGTTGGATTTGGCGATCTCGACGTCGTCGTGGATGGCGTCGGCGGCGGTGAGGGTGGCCCGGCTGCGCACGCGCTTGTAGTGGTTGTAGACGGCAACGGCGAGGGCGCGCTTGGCGGCTTCCTGCCCGATGACGTACTCCTCCAGGAACCCGAAGATCTCCCGAGGCTTGGGCAGCTCGAACTCACTGCCGGTTTCCTCGGCTCCGGCTTCGGCCAGGCGTTCCTCGATGATCTCGTTGCAGAGCTCGACGCATTCATCGCAGATATACACGCCGGGTCCGGCAATGAGCTGCTGCACCTGCTTCTGGCTCTTTCCGCAGAAAGAACACTTCAACAGGTCGGCGCTCTCGCCTATTCGTGCCATCCGTGAGCCTCCTCCATCAGTGACGCTCATTCGAGCCTAGCCGGTGCGTGTGACACATAGGTGCACCCGCGGAACAAAGCGAAACGGCGCGCCGCCCGTGGGCGACGCGCCGTTCGACGAACAGGCTGGCCAGAGGGCCAGCCGACCGCCGGGCTACTACTTGACGAGCGTGGGCACGTTCTTGCGGCTGGTCAGGATCTGGTCGATCAGACCGTACTCCAGGGCCTCGGGGGCGCCGAGGATCTTGTCGCGGTCGATGTCCTTGTGCACCTGCTCCTTGGTGCGGTTGGAGTGGCCG
Organism: Cryobacterium inferilacus; assembly: GCF_019599185.1. GTDB lineage: Bacteria > Actinomycetota > Actinomycetes > Actinomycetales > Microbacteriaceae > Cryobacterium > Cryobacterium inferilacus. The sequence goes on from NZ_JAIEUL010000001.1 coordinate 241,345, forward strand.
GCGAGGGTCATCTCCAGCCATTCACGCATGCGCTGGATCTCCGCGGCCTGGATCTCGATGTCGGAGGCCTGGCCGCCGCCCTGGCCACCGGCGGAGGGCTGGTGGATGAGGATGCGGGCGTTCGGCAGCGCGAGGCGCTTGCCGGGCGTTCCACCGGCGAGCAGCACGGCCGCGGCGGAGGCCGCCTGGCCGAGGCAAACCGTCTGGATGTGCGGGCGGATGTACTGCATGGTGTCGTAGATCGCCGTCATCGCGGTGAAGGAGCCACCGGGCGAGTTGATGTACATGACGATGTCGCGGTCGGGGTCCTGGCTCTCGAGCACGAGAAGCTGGGCCATGACGTCATCGGCGGATGCGTCGTCGACCTGCACGCCGAGGAAGATGATGCGGTCCTCGAACAACTTGGCGTAGGGGTCCTGGCGCTTGTAGCCGTACGCCGTGCGCTCCTCGAACGTGGGGAGGATGTACCGCGACTCGGGTGCCTGCGGTGCCATTCCGCCGGCCTGGTGGCCAAAGTTCGTGAATTCCATTGTTCTACCCGTCCTACTTCTTGTTCACTGAGTCGTCGGTACCGCCGCCGCCGACAACTTCCGACGCGAATTCGCGCAGGTGGTCGACAAAACCGTAGGCCAGGGCCTCCTGGGCGGTGAACCAGTTGTCGCGGTCGTTGTCGATGAGGATCTGCTCGACCGACTTGCCGGTCTGCTCAGCGGTGAGCTCAGCCATCCGCTTCTTCATGTCCAGGATGACCTTGGCCTGGGTCTGGATGTCGGCAGCGGTGCCACCGAAGCCACCGGACGGCTGGTGCAGCAGCACGCGTGCGTTCGGGGTGATGTAGCGCTTGCCCTTGGTGCCGGAGGAGAGCAGGAACTGGCCCATCGAGGCCGCCAGTCCGATTCCCACGGTGACGATGTCGTTCGGCACGAACTTCATGGTGTCGTAGATCGCCATGCCGGCCGTGATCGAGCCACCGGGTGAGTTGATGTAGAGGAAGATGTCCCGCTGCGAGTCCTCTGCGGCCAGCAGCAGGATCTTTGCACAGATCTCGTTGGCGTTGTCGTCACGCACCTCTGAGCCGAGCCAGATGATGCGGTCGGCCAGCAGCCTGTCAAAAACGCCGGGTGTAGGTACCATTTCGGCCATGTCGCGCTCCGTTTCGCTTGTCGCTTCAGAATGAATCTATAGGGTCAAACGCACGCAAACGGCTCTGTTCGCCCTCGGCAGATTCACCGGTGCGGCGAGGCAGAATGCCGCGTACGCGAAACGGGCCGGTTGTCCGAGGACAACCGACCCGTTCACCGGCACGACGAGGGGCGCCGGCCGTGCATGCTGCGTGTTACTTCTTGGCCGCGGCCTTCTTCTTGGGCTTGGCCTCGGCGGCCGGGGCCTCCTCGGCTGCTGCGTCATCGGCGGCAGCACCGTCGGATGCTGCGGCGTCGTCGGACGGTGCCTCATCCGCTGCGGCCTCGTCGTCGACGACGGCCGTGAACTCGGACAGGTCGACCGTGGCACCGTTGGAGTCGGTCACCTCGGCCTTGCCCAGGGCGATGGCGAGGGCCTTGTTACGGGCAACCTCTGCGACCATGGACGGGATCTGGCCGTTGCCGGACAGGGCCTGAACGAACTCGCTCGGGTCCATGCCGTACTGCGAGGCACCCTGGATCAGGTACTGGGTGAGCTCGTCCTGGCTGACCTTGACCTTCTCGGCCTCTGCGATGGTGTCGAGCAGGATCTGCTGACGGAAGGTCTTCTCGCTGGCCTCGGTGACCTCGGCGCGGTGGGTCTCGTCTTCGAGGCGGTTCTCGCCCTCGAGGTGACGGTGCACCTCGTCGGCGATGATCGCCTCGGGGATCGGGACCTCGACGGAGGAGAGCAGCTGCTCGATGAGCAGCTCGCGGGCCTGGTTGCCCTGGCCGAAGACCTTGGAGCGGCCGACCTGCACCTTGAGGCTCTCGGTGAGCTCGTCGATGGTGTCGAACTCGCTGGCGATCTGCGCGAAGTCGTCGTCGGCGTTGGGAAGCTCGCGCTCCTTGACGGCGATGACGGTGACGGTGATCTCCGCGGTCTCGCCCTCGTGGTCGCCGCCGAGCAGCTTGGAGGCGAAGGTGGTGGTCTCACCGGCGGTGAGGGAGTCGAGTGCTTCGTCGATGCCCTCGATCAGGTCGCCGGAGCCGACCTCGTAGGAGATGCCGCTGGCGTTGTCGACCTCGACACCGTTCACAGAAGCAACCAGATCGATCTGGGCGAAGTCGCCGGTGGTGGCGGGACGGTCAACCGTGATCAGCGTGCCGAAACGGCTGCGCAGCGTGTTGAGCTCCTCGGTGACCTCGTCGTCGGAGATCTCCACAGCGTCGACCGTGAGCTTGATGCCCTCGTAGGCGGGCAGGTCGATCTCTGGACGCACGTCGACCTCGATGGCCAGCTGCAGGTCTCCGGAGAAGTCCTTGTCGCTGGGCCATTCGACGATGTCGGCCTCTGGACGACCCAGCGGGCGCAGCTTGTGCTCGTCGACAGCCGCACGGTAGAAACCGTCCAGGCCCTCGTTGACGGCGTGCTCCAGCACGGCGGACTTGCCGACGCGCTGGTCGATGATGGCGGGCGGAACCTTGCCCTTGCGGAAGCCGGGGATGTTGATGTCCTCGGCAATGTGCCCGTAGGCGTGGGTGATGCTGGGCTTCAGCTCTTCCGGGGTCACCGAGATGGTGACCTTGGCGCGCGTGGGGCTCAGCTTTTCGACCGTGGACTTCACGTTAAAATCTCCTGTGTTCGACAGATGTGCAGGGGGGGTGATGGTCGGGGCGACAGGATTCGAACCTGCGACCTCTCGGTCCCAAACCGAGCGCTCTACCAAGCTGAGCTACGCCCCGGATGTCATCTCAACCCGTTGGGGCCACCAACTTGGCGCGCAGACTCACGCGACAGCCGGATTGACCTCCGTCAGTCTAGTGCACGAGACGAAGCCCGGGGCGTCCCCGCGTGCATTCCGGGCGCGTTCCGGGCCACCTCGGTGAAAGCCCAGCGAAACCTGTACTACGATATTCGAGTGCCACCGAGTGTGGCGCTGGGGATGTAGCTCAATGGTAGAGCCTCAGTTTTCCAAACTGATGGCGCGGGTTCGATTCCCGTCATCCCCTCCACATACACAGCCTTCGCCACAGTGCAGGTGCTCGGCTGACTCCCCCGGTCTCCCTGGGTTCGAGGGTCCTGCGCGGCCCGACTCAGGCGAAGTCGTAGGTCACGCCGGTCAGGCGCTCGCTCTCGCCCCACAGGCGCAGCGCGTCTGCGGTGTTCCTGGCCCGGCCGGAGCGCGACACCGGCACCGGATGCCCGTTCTGCTGACCGACACCGTCCGGCCCCACGAACGTGTCGCCGGCCAGTCCTGGCAGGGTCGCCGCGTACAGCGTGGGCAGGGCGCCCCACTCCGCCGGCTGGGCGAGCATCGCGGTGAGCGAGCCGATCAGGCGGCTGCGCAGCGTCTTCTGCGCCCCGCGCATGGCCGGGCCGGCCGTCTGCAGGTTGGTGAGCGCGAATCCCGGATGCGCCGCCAGCGCCGTGAGCGCCACCCCGGCCGACTCCGCCCGGCGCTGCAGCTCGGACGTGAAGAGCAGGTTCGCGAGCTTGCTCTGCCCGTAGGCGGGCCACGGCGAGTACCGCTCGGTGCCCGCCAGGTCGTCGAAGTTCATCTTCCCGATCCGGTGCACGGTCGAAGACAGCGTGACGACCCGGGCATCCGGGCTCGCCAGAAGCCGCGGCAGCAGCCGACCGGTGAGCGCGAAGTGGCCCAGGTGGTTGGTGCCGAACTGCATCTCGAAGCCGTCACTGGTGCGACGCTCTGGAAGGTTCATCACCCCGGCGTTGTTCACCAGCAGGTCGAGCCGGTCGGTCTCGGCGCCGAACTCGTCCGCGAACGAGGCGATGGAGTCCAGGCTGGCGAGGTCGAGGGCCCGCACCGTGAGGTGGGCATTCGGCAGTCGCTCCCGCATCCGCTGCACGGCGGCCGCTCCCCTGGTGGGGTCCCGCACGGCCAGGGTCACGGCCGCGCCGGCGGCGGCGAGCTCCGCCGCGGTCACGAAGCCGAGGCCGGAGTTGGCCCCGGTCACGACGGCTGCGGTCCCGGTGAGGTCGGGAATGTCGGCCGCTGTCCAGCCTTGGCGACGTTTCGGTTCCACGGCTCAGGCCAGCCCGAGGGTGTCGAGCGAAGCGCGCAGCGTGGCGGCGGAGTGTTCGAACAGGGCCTGCTCCTTGGCCGAGAACGGCACGTCGATGACCCGGGCGATGCCGCTGGCGTCGATGACGCTGGGCACCGACAGGGCCACCCCGCTGACACCGCGGTAGTCGGTGAGCACCGAACTGACCGGCAGGATGGCGCCCTCGTCGCGCAGCACCGCCTCGACGATGCGGGCGCCGGAGAGGCCGATCGCGTAGTTGGTGGCCCCCTTGCCCTCGATCACCTTGTATGCGGCGTTCTTGACCTCTTCGGCGATCGACTCGAACTCGGCCTCGGAGAAGGGCACCGCCCCTGGCGCGCCGGCCGACCCGGTGATGCCGCGGGCCAGCATCCAGTCGGCCAGCGAGATCGGGCCGATGCGCGCCTGCGACCAGAGCGGGAACTCGGAGTCGCCGTGCTCGCCGACGATGAGCGCGTGCACATTGCTGATCGCCACCCCGACCCGTTCGGAGAGCATCCAACGCAGTCGGGAGGAATCGAGCACGGTGCCTGAACCGAACACCCGCGCGGGCGGCAACCCGCTGAACTGCTGTGCGGCTACGGCGAGCACGTCGACGGGGTTGGTGACGAGCACGAAGATGGCGTCTGGTGCCCGCTGGACGAGCTTGGGCATCAGGTCGCGCAGGATCTCGACATTGACACCGGCCATCTCGAGCCGGGATTGGCCGGGGTGCTGGCGGGCGCCGGCGGTGATCACGACGACGTTGGCGCCGCTGACCACATCGAGGTCGTCGCCGCCGGTGACCCGGGAGGCGCCGGTGAACTGGGTGCCGTGCGCGAGGTCGAGCACCTCGGCGGCCACCTTGGCGGAGTTGATGTCGTACAGGGCGACCTCACGGGCCGACTCCCTGATCAGGGCCGCGTAGGCCAGGGAGGTGCCCACGGCGCCGGCGCCGACGATGGCCAGTTTGGAGTTCTCAATCACGCTCATGGTCCCAGTGTCCTCCATCCCGCCCGCACCCCCGGCACTGTGCGGCGTGGCGGATGCGGTCCACTATGGCTGCATGCCGGATGAGGAGCCGAGAGGCGAGGTTCCGCCCGCGGTGCGCGCCCAATTGCTCGCCACCGAGCACTGGAGCCTGCTGGCCTCCCGCAGCACCACCCAGGGTGAGGTGCTCACCCGAATCAGCATGTTCCTCTACCTGGTCTCGGCCGGCCTGGTGAGCCTGGCGCTGGCCGGACAGGCCACCGACTTCGACGAGGGATTCCCGGGGTTCGCGCTCACCGTTCTGGGCATCATCCTGCTCGTGGGCATCCTCACTCAGGTGCGGGTGACCAATGTGAGCATGGAGGACCTGGCCTATGTGCTCGCGATGAACCGCTTGCGGGCGGCGTATGTGGAGCTGGATCCCGGGGTGGCGCAGTTCCTCATGACGGCCCCATACGACGATCTGCGGGGCTCGCAGCGAACCTACTATTTCCTCGGCGACCGGCCGCGGAACTTCAGCCAGGTGCTCGGCAGCAGCGCGATGTTCATCGCCGCGGTCAACTCCACCCTGCTCGGCCTGCTGCTGACCGGGGTCACCCTGGGGCTGGGGTGGCCCCTGGTGCTCAGCGTGCTGGTCTCCGTCGTCGGCGGCCTGTGTTTCCTCGCCGGCTCGATGGTCGTGGGCGGCAGCAGGTATTTCGGCTTGTGGCGGCGCTACACCCCGTTGTTCCCCTCTCCCCCTGACGACGGCCAGGCGGCGGCCTCGGACTGATCCGAGGGTCGGCGACTCCGGTGCCCTGGTGCGGGCATCGAAGCGGCGTTCTGCGGCAACTCACCGGAGCGATGCTCAGGCCTGCAGGAACGCCAGCACCGCGAGCACCCGGCGGTGGTCGGAGCCGGTGTCGTCCAGGCCGAGCTTGGAGAAGATCGCGGTGACGTTCTTCTCCACCGCACCCACCCCGATCACCAGTCTCTCGGCGATACCCACGTTGGTGCGACCCTCGGCCATCAGGCCGAGCACGTCGCGCTCCCGCGGCGTGAGCGCCAACAGCGGGTTGGTGCGCCGGGCGAGCAGTTCGCGCACCACCTGCGGGTCGAGCACGGTGCCGCCGGCGCTCACCCGGGCGACGGCATCCTGCAGCTCGTCGAGCGAAGCCACCCGATCCTTGAGCAGGTAGCCCAGTCCGCCCTGCCCCGACGCCAGCAGTTCCTGCACGTAGCTGCCCTCGACGTACTGGCTGAGCAGCAGGATGCCGATACCCGGCAGCCGCCGGCGCAGCTCGATGGCCGCCCGCACGCCCTCGTCGCGGAAGGTGGGCGGCATCCGCACGTCGAGCACGGCCAGGTTGGGCCGCAGCGCGTCCACCTCGGCGAGCAGGGACTCGGCGTCACCGTAGGCGGCCACGGTGTCGAAACCCGCCTCGGCGAACAACCGCACCAGACCCTCCCGCAGCAGCACGGAGTCCTCGGCCAGCACCAGGCGAAGCGGCGCGGTGGGGGCGGGTTGCGGGCTGGGCGGCGGGAGGGTACTCACCCGTTCAGGATAGGGCGCGGTGATCACCGGACGACGGATGTGTCCAGCTCGGTGGTGAGCGGGAGGTGCGCGCCGACCGCGGTGGGGCCGCCGGCGGGGCTCCGCACCGAGAGGATGCCGCGCAGTCCCTTGAGGCGGTCGTCGAGCCCGGCCAGGCCGTGCCCGTCTCGCAGGACGGCGCCGCCGTGACCGTTGTCGATCACCCAGAGGTCCAGCCAGGTGGAGTCGTCCTCAGGGATCCGGCGCAGTTCCAGGTGCAGGCGGAGCTGGCTGGCGCCGGCGTGCTTGGCCACATTGGTGAGCAGTTCGGCGGCGATGAAGTAGACGCTGCGCTCGATCTCCGAGGGCAACCGCAGGTCACGGTCGACCTGGAGCTCGAGCTGCACGGGCACCGTGCTGCGGGCGGCCAGGGATTCCAGCGCCACGATCAGGCCGCGGTCCTGCAGGATGGGCGGCACCAGGCCGCGGGACAGCGCGCGTAGTTCTTCCAGGGTGTCGCGGGCCTGCTCCCTCGCTTCGACGAGGAGCCGGCGAGCGGCATCCGGGTCGTCGTCGAGGCGGCGTTCGGCGCTGGCGAGGTCCATCTGCAGCCGCACCAGGCGCTGCTGCGGGCCGTCGTGGATGTCGCGCTCGAGCCGGCGCAGGGACTGGTCTTCGGCCGACACTGCGGCACCGCGGGAGGCGCTGAGGTCGGCGACCTCGCGTTGCAGGGCCTCGGACGCCCAGGCGCCGAGCATGACCCTGGCGATGCCCTGGTGCATCACCACCAGGCCACGGGTCACGAGAGGGAGGGTGGCGAGGAAGGCCACGCCCAGGGCGGCGTTGAGCAGGTTCTCCGCGACCAGGTTCTGGCTGCTGCCCGGCTGGTAGGTACCGAGAATGAGGTCGACCAGACCGAACGACTCGTCATCGGCCGGCAGCGACCAGCTCCAGATCCAATATGTGAGCCCGGCGAGGGCGCCGGTCGCCCAGACGATGGTGATCGACCAGGAGATCACACCGACGACGAAATTCACGATCATGCCGTGCAGCAGGTACAGCCAGTAGTGGCCGGAGACCAGGGGGCCGAGGATGGCGCGCAGGGGTGTCGCCGGTTCGCCGCGCGGCGTCCACTCCGGTTCGGTGATCGCCGGCTGGCCGGCCCAACGCAACCGGGTGAGTTCGACGACGCCGAAGCCTCTGGCGGCGTAGAGGGCGGCGACCACGATGAACAGGCCCACGAACAGGACGATGAGGCTGACCCCGGTGGAGAACAGCGTGACCAGCACGGTCAGCGACACGATGACCACGGGCAGGGTCGGCAGCAGGAAGCCGAGTTCCCGGGGGGTGCGCGCCCAGAGGCCGAGGTAGCCGCCTCGCCCGACATCGCCGGTTTCGGCGGGGTCCTGGCCGGCGGGGGTCTGGCCGGCAGGATTCTGGCCGGCAGGGTGGTCGGTGTGGGTGTCGGCGGGCTGCACGAAGCCCAGCGTGGCAGAGTTCTCGCGCGCGGTGGTGGAGCCGGTCGCAGAATCGATGTCGGCGCCGGCCGGATCACGGGTGTTATTGGTCATGGTTCCAGCGTGCTCCGCGGCGCGGCGTGCGCCCATCCCCTCACCCACCGGATCGACCAGGGGGCTATCCCCCGTTCGTGCGGTGCCGAGGGGTGGTCACAGCGTGTTGTGGGTGATCCGGCCGCCGAGCAGGGTCGCGGCCACCGGCATCCGCCGTAGGTCGGCGACCGAGGCCGTGTACGGGTCGATCTCGCAGACGGCGAGGTCGGCCACCTGGCCTACGCCGATGCCGTGCCGGCCCCGAGCGGATGCGGCCAGCGCCGCCTGGCGGGAAATGGCCTGGTCCGGGTGCCAGGCGGCACGGTCGCCCCTGCTGCGGCCCACGGCGGCCGATATCGCCACCCACGGGTCGAGCGGGGCGACGGGCGCGTCGGAGCCGAGCGCGAGCTGCACACCGGCGGCCAGCAGGTCGGCCAGCCGGAAGGCGCGGTCGGTGCGACCGGCCCAGTAGCGGTCGGCCACGTCGCGGTCGTCCATGGCGTGCTCCGGCTGCATGCTGGCCGTGATGCCCAACCGGGCGAAGCGGGTCACGTCGGCCGCGGTGAGCAGCTGCGCGTGTTCGATGCTGCCCGTGCAGCCCACGGCCTCGAAGGCGTCCAGGGCGAGGGTGTTGGCGTTGTCGCCGATGGCGTGCACGGCCGGGCGGATGCCGGCGGCGGCGGCCCGGCTCATCAGGGTGACGAGCTCCTCTGTGGGCACGGTGAGCATGCCACGGTCGCGGTCGCCGGTGAGGCCGGGGTAGGCGTCGAAGCAGAAGGCGGTGCGGGTGTTCAACGACCCGTCGGTGATCACCTTGAACGGGCCAACGGTGAGAAGTCCGCCGGTGTCGTCGATGACCTGCCCGGAGGCCAGGCCCAGCGCGATCGCCTCATCGAGGTGGTGCGGGTACACCCCGAAGTCCACTCGGAGGGAGTCGGTTCCGGCCGCGATGCGTCGCCGCCAGACGTCGAGGTTCCAGGTCATCTCGAGGTCGACGATGCCCACCACGCCACGCGCAGCCGCGGCCCTGGCGGCCTCATCGGCCCAGGCATCGAGGTCGACGTCCGGCACGTTGTCGATGGCGTGTTCCACGGCGAAGGCGTCATCCTCGCGCAGCACCCCGGTCTGGTGGCCGGCGAAGCCGTAGACCGCCAGAGCGGCGGAGTTCAACCAGCAGCAGTGCAGGTCACCGCTGACCAGCACCACGGGCACGCTGCCTGACGCGGCGTCGAGGATGGCGCGGCTCGGTTCGTCCGGCCACAGGCCGTCCCGAAAACCGAAGCCGACGAGTCGGTCCTGGTCACCGGCGGTCGGCAGGGCCGCCAGCGCGGCCAACCGCTCGGCCACCAGGTCGGCGGCCGCGCGAGCGCTGGTGGCCTCGGACACGTCGAGCCGCCTGGTCGTCTGGGACCACTGGCTGAAGTGCACGTGGTTGTCCCAGAGCCCCGGCGTGATCCACCGCTCGCCGAGATCGACGGTGCGAGCCGGCGCGCGATCGTTGCCGGGCGGGAGGTAGCCGATCGAACCGATCCGGCCGTTGTCGATGCGAACGTCGACGAGTTCGTCGTTGCCGGGTAGCCGGGCGTTGCGCAGGAGCAGGCTCATTCGGCGGGGCCGGCGTTGTCTGTGGCCGTGCGCTCGCGGGCACGGCGCATCCGCTCGGCCAGGGCCGGGTTGGCGTACGGGCCGTCACCATCGAGTTCGCCGAGGATTCTCGTGACGGTGTCGGCGGGCTTGTTCTGGCTCATCTTGTCTTTGGCGGTGAAGTGGGTGACCCGCAGCCGGAATCCGACGGTGCCGGCGACGATGCGGGCGGCATATTCGGCGTTCTCCACCGTGGCGTTCATTCGTCTCGGTTCGGCCAGGCGGTCTTCGAAGGAGTCGACCAGGGCCGCGAGCACCCGCAGGTTCTCCTCGTCGGAGAGGATTTCCGGGGTGCCGTACAGGTGGGCGGTGACGAAGTTCCAGGTGGGCACGGCGGGTGTGGCGTCGTACCAGCCGGGTGAGATGTAGCCGTGCGGACCCTGAACGATCACGAGCAGCTCGTGCCAGCCCAGCTCGTGCAGCTGTTCATCGGGCCGGCCCACGTGGCTGAGCAGCACGATCTCGCCGTCAGCGGCGGACGGATCGAGGATCACCGGGTAATGCGAAGCGACCAGGTCACCGGCGTCGGTGGAGCTCACCAGGGTCACCCACGGGTGCTCCCGAATGAGCCGGCGCACCTCGTCGACCTGCTCGAGGGCGAAGCTGGGGTTCTTTCTCACGGTCAGGCTCCCTGGGTCCGGTGCGGTGGGTAACGTGCGAGGCGGTGTGGTGCTGGCGGTACAGCCGGGCGGATGGGCCGGGTCAGGCCTGACAGGACGGGCAGTAGTAGAGCTTTCTGGCGCCCATCTCCTCGAGGGTGATGTGGGTGCCGCAGACCCGGCAGGGCAGGCCCTCCCGTTTGTAGACCCAGTGCCGGTCGGCCCGGTTCTTCATGGCCAGCCGGTAGTCGGTCTCGTCCAGGTCGTCCATGGTCATCATCTGACCGGTGTTCACGCCGATGGCCAGAAGGTGCGCCCAGTCCCGCCAGAGGGCGCGCAGAGTGTCGTCGCTCAGAGATTTTCCCGGCGCGTGCGGGTTGATCCTCGCCCGGAAGAGCAACTCGGCCCGATAGACGTTTCCGATGCCGCTCACCACGGACTGATCCATCAGGAGCATGCCGATGCGGGTGGGCTTTTTTCGCACCGTGTCGACGAAGCGCTGCTCGGCCTCCGGCGTGTCGTCGAGCTGCGGGTCGGGGCCGAGCCGGTGCATCACCGCGTCGACCTGCGCCGGGTCGAGCACCTCGCAGGCGGTGGGCCCGCGGAGATCCGCCGAAACGGTCTCGGTGAGCAGCCGTACCCGCACCTGGCCGACCGGCTCAGGCGGGAAGGTGTCCTCTGTCGGTCCCTGAGCCTGTCGAAGGGTCTCCTGCTCGGCCATGCGCACCCGGGTGCGCCGGGGGGCACCGATGCTGTGCAGGGAGTTCTCGCCGGCCGAATCGAGCACAGCGTCGCCGGACAGGTCGGTGCCGGCCAGGTCGGTGCCGGCCAGGTCGGTGCCGCGCTGGTTGGTCTGGCCCATCCGGCCGTTACTGGCCGCGATGGTGGCGTCCATGACGATGTCGCCGGCGAAGTCCCAGGCGCCGTACATGCCCAGGTGCACGCGCAACCAGAGCCCGTTGTCGAACTCCAGGAACATCTGCTTGCCCACGGCACGGGCATCCGTCATCACGTGGCCGGTCAGCTGCTCTGCCCCGGCCGCGAACCGGCCCTGCGGGCTCGAAAGCAGCACAGTGCGGCCCACGAAGTTGCGCGCGAACTGCCTGGTGATGCGGTGGACCGAATGACCCTCTGGCACAGCGGCGCCTCGTTTCAGTTAGTCGGGACTCGGGTGCCCAGGACTCAGTTGCTCAGGACGGTACCGGCGATGGTGCCGGTGGTTTCGTATTCGAAGAGCTGCTTGATGCGCCGCTGGTGGCGCTCCTCGCCGGGGAACGGGGTGGCGACGAAGGTGTCGATGAACCCGATCACGTCGTCGATGGGGTGCTGCCTGGCACCGATCGCGATGACGTTGGCGTTGTTGTGCTCCCTGGCCAGGCTCGCCGTGGCCTGGTTCCAGACCAGGGCCGCACGCGCACCGCGCACCTTGTTGGCCGCGATCTGCTCGCCGTTGCCCGACCCGCCGAAGACCACGCCGAGCGCCTCGACGCCGGCCGCCTGGTCGGCGACGACGGCGGCCGCTGCGCTGATACAGAACGCCGGGTAGTCGTCCAAGGGTTCGTAGCTCGTCGGCCCGTGGTCGATGACCTCGTGCCCGTTCGCGCCGAGGTGGCTGATCAGGTGCTGACTGAAGTCGAGGCCGGCGTGGTCGGTGGCGATGTGGATGCGCATAGTGAGCAGTCTATTTAGTGAGGGCGGGCGCGAAGATCGGTTCGCGGGTGCGGCTGCGCTTGATCTCGAAGAAGCCGTCGTATGCGGCCACGGCGACCACGCCGTCCCAGAGGCGGAGGGCTTCGTCGCCGGTCGGCGCAGGTGAGATGACCGGGCCGAAGAAGGCCACGTCGTTCACGGCGATCACCGGGGTACCCACGTCCTGGCCCACCCGGTTGATGCCGTCGAAGTGACTGGCGCGCATCTGCACGTCGAACTCGTCGCTCTCGGCGTAGCGGGCGAAGTCGGCCGGAAGACCCACCTCGGCGAGCGCCGCGGGGATCACGGAATCGGCATCCGTATCGCCCTCGTGGTGGATGCGGGTGCCCAGGGCGTCGTACAGGGCCTTCACCGTCTCCTGGCCGTGCAGCTCCTGCGCGGCCTGCACGAGGCGGGTGTACTTGAGCGCTCGGGGGAAGAAGGCGCGGTACTCGTCGCTCACGTCGTTGTTCTCGTTGAGCACGGCCAGGCTCATCACCTGCCAGCTCACGTCGAAGCCGCGCAGATCACTCACCTCGTCCACCCATCGAGAAGTCATCCAGGCCCAGGGGCAGGAGGGGTCGAACCAGAAGGTCACGGAGTCTGTCATCGCTCCAGCCTAAGTGAGCCGAAGGTCCCGAAATGTCGCACAACCGACGCATCCCAGACCCGGCTAAAGCCCTGTCCAAACCGGCTATCGAGAGAGAAATGCCTGATTCTGGCGTATATTGCGCTAAAATTGATGCTTATGCCCGCTGACGGGCTTCCCCGCATCCGGGGCACATGACCTCCATCTGAGGCATCTCCCGACCTCTACACCGAGGTTGGCCATGTCTGCGCACGAGTCATGTCACGACCTCCACAAGAGGCATCTCAACTGTCAGAAAGTGACACATGTCAAACGCTATCAACGGTGCTGAACGCACCGTCAAGAAGTTCAAGAAGCCCCTGCTCCGGCGCCGCCTCAAGGTGTCCGATGTCAATGTCGTTGACCGCCCCATGCTCAAGAAGGCACTCGGCGGCACCATCGTGGGAAACACGATGGAGTGGTACGACGTCGGAGTCTTCGGGTATCTGATCACCACCATGGGCCCGGTCTTCCTCCCAGAGGCCGACCCCACCGTGCAGACCCTGTTCCTGCTCGGCACCTTCGCCGCGACCTTCATCGCCCGCCCCATGGGTGGCGTGTTCTTCGGCTGGCTCGGCGACAAGCTCGGCCGCCAGAAGGTTCTCGCCATGACGCTGATGCTCATGGCCGCCTCCACCTTCGTGATCGGCATCCTGCCCGGGTACGCCCAGATCGGCATCTGGGCCGCGGCCCTGCTGGTGCTGACCAAGCTCGTGCAGGGCTTCTCCACCGGTGGCGAGTACGCCGGAGCCACCACCTTCGTCAGCGAGCACGCCCCGGACAAGAACCGTGGCTTCCTCGCCAGCTTCCTCGATATGGGCAGCTACCTGGGCTTCGCCCTCGGTGCCGCGCTCGTGTCGATCCTGCAGCTCACCCTCGGCCAGGCCGCGATGGAAGAGTGGGGCTGGCGTCTGCCGTTCCTGCTCGCCGGACCCCTGGGCCTCATCGCCATCTACTTCCGGATGAAAATCGAGGAGTCCCCCGCGTTCCAGGCCAGCCTGGACGCCCAGGAAGCCGCACTGAAGAACCCGGACTTCATCGCAGACGACAGCATCCCCAAGGGACCGCTGGCCATCTTCAAGAATTACTGGCGCGGCATCCTGCTGGCGATGATCCTCGTGGCCGCGGCGAACACCGTCGGCTACGCGCTCACCTCGTACATGCCCACCTACCTCACCAGCACCATGGGGTACGACGAGCTGCACGGAACACTGCTGACCATTCCCATCCTCGTGATCATGGCCTGCTGCATCCCGCTCACCGGGCGCCTCAGCGACAAGATCGGCCGTCGTCCGGTGCTCTGGATGGGTTCCATCAGCGCCGTCGTCTTCGCCATCCCCGCGTTCCTGCTCATCGGCGCCGGTTCGATCTGGACCACCCTGCTCGGCCTGGCCCTGATCGCCCTGCCGGTGACGTTCTACGTCGCCAACCTCGCCTCCGCACTACCGGCCCTGTTCCCCACCGCCAGCCGCTACGGCGCCATGGGCATCGCGTACAACTTCGCCGTGGCGATCTTCGGCGGCACCACGCCGTTCATCATCGCGGCGCTGATCGCGGGCACCGGTAACGACATGATGCCGGCCTACTACCTCATGCTCACGTCGTTCATCGGTGGCATCAGCATCTTCTGGCTGAAGGAATCCGCCAACCGCCCGCTGCCCGGCTCCATGCCGAGCGTGGAATCGGACGAAGAGGCCGAGGAACTCGTGGCCGGCCAGTTCGAGAACCCGCTGCTGGATCACGACGAGATGCCGTTCGACGCCACGTTCGAGCCGCCGACCTCGTCGATGGACCTCAGCGCGTTGAAGACCGAGCCCGACGAGGAGCCGGCCAAGGTCTAGCTCTCCCGGCAACCACGCACAACCGCTGGTCGAGCCTGTCGAGACCCCGCACGCCGCAAGGCACGTCGCGAGGTCTCGACAGGCTCGACCTACGAGTGGCTCGTTTCTGAGAACGCGGGCGGATGCGCCGTCGTAGAATTCTCTGATGACCACCGAGCAACACCCGCAGAGCACGCCCGTCGATGCCGCCGCATCCGCTGAACCCGCCGCGTCCGTCGTGCCCGTCACCGCCGCTGCGGCAGCGGGCCCGGCCATCGACCCGCACGACCTCGAGGTGGCCCTGCGTGTGCTCGCCTCGCTGGCCACGATCGACCCGGACGACCCCGACTTCGTCACCGTGCGCCAGGCCACCGCCAAGATGTTCAAGTCGGTCAAGACCGTGCGCAGGCACGAGAAGCGCCAGCTGATCGCGGATGCCGACCGTGAGGTCATCGCGGCCACCGCCACCGGGGCGCCCACCCGGATCGACGACGAGACCATCGGCGCCCAGCTGCGGCTCGGCACCGACCGGCCCAGCGCCGGTGAGCTGCTCGTTCCGCGTGCCTGCTACATCTGCAAGCAGAAGTACACCCTGGTAGACGCCTTCTACCACCAGCTCTGCCCGAGCTGCGCGGCCATGAGCCACACCAAGCGGGATGCCCGCACGGACCTCACCGGCAAGCGCGCCCTGCTCACCGGCGGTCGCGCCAAGATCGGCATGTACATCGCCCTGCGGCTGCTGCGTGACGGTGCGCACACCACCATCACCACCCGGTTCCCCCGTGACGCCGTGCGCCGGTTTGCCGCCATGCCCGACTCCGCGGACTGGCTGCACCGCCTGCGCGTGGTCGGCATCGACCTGCGCGACCCGGCCCAGGTGATCGGCCTGGCCGACTCCGTCGCCGCGCAGGGGCCGCTCGACATCCTGATCAACAACGCCGCGCAGACCGTGCGCCGCTCCCCCGGCTCGTACTCCCCGCTGGTGGAGGCCGAGTCGTCACCGCTGCCGGACGGCGAGCTGCCCGAGATCGTCTCGTTCGGGCACACCAACGACGCGCACCCCACCGCGCTGGCCGCCTCCGTGGCCAGCCACCCGATCCTCGCCGCCGCGGCGACCGGCGCGGCCCTCACCGCGGACGACCTCACCGCGCTTGCCCTGGCGCCTGGCTCCTCATCGCTCGCTCGCCTGGCCGCGGGGACCGCGATCGACGCGGGCGGCCTGGTGCCCGACCTACACGAGGAGAACAGCTGGACGGCCAATGTCGAGGACGTCGACCCGCTCGAGATGCTCGAGGTGCAGCTGTGCAACACCACGGCCCCGTTCCTGCTGGTGAGTCGTCTGCGCGCCTCGATGGCCGCAGCCGAGGCTCGGCGCACCTACATCGTCAACGTCTCGGCGATGGAAGGTGTCTTCGGCCGCGGTTACAAGGGCCCCGGGCACCCGCACACCAACATGGCCAAGGCCGCGCTGAACATGCTCACCCGCACCAGCGCCAAGGAGATGCTCTCCGACGGCATCCTGATGACCAGCGTCGACACCGGCTGGATCACAGACGAGCGCCCGCACCCCACCAAGATCCGCCTGGCCGAGGAGGGCTTCCACGCCCCGCTCGACCTGGTCGACGGCGCCGCCAGGGTCTACGACCCGATCGTGCGCGGCGAGGCAGGCGAAGACATCCACGGTGTCTTCCTCAAGGACTACCGGCCAGGCACCTGGTAACGCCCGCTCGCGGGATGTGGGTGGGAACGGCGGCACTCCCTGCCGCTTCACGGTGAGTGTCGGCGGGCGCCGATAGGGTCGGAACGTGCAGACAACTACCGTGAAGACCGCCATCGCCGACATCCCCTCGCTGTGCGTGTTCGACCTGGAAACCACCGGGGTCAACACCGACTCTGACCGCATTGTCACGTGCTTCATCGGCCGCGTGATGCGCGACGGCACGGTGAACGGCTCGTACAGTTGGCTGCTCAATCCCGGCATCCCCATCCCCGAGGGGGCCTCGGCCATCCACGGCATCACCGACGAGGTCGCCCAGCGTGACGGCGTCGACCCCGCCACCGCCATTGCCGAGATGCTCACGGTCCTGCGCCGCAGCATCGCCGGCGGCCGCCCGATCGTGGCCTACAACGCCAGCTTCGACCTGTCGATGCTCAACGCCGAGGCCCGCCGGTACGGTCTGGAGCCGATCGAAGACTTCGGTCCGGTGCTCGACCCCTACGTCATCGACAAGGCCATCGACCGCTACCGCAAGGGCAAGCGCACCCTGGTGGCCACCGCAGAGTACTACGGCGTGCTGCTCGAGGGTGCCCACGATGCCGAAGCGGATGCCGTGGCCACCGGCCGGGTCTGCTGGGCGCTGTTGGCCAAGACCGACGTGACCGACCTGCACACCCTGCACGACCACCAGGTCGACTGGGCGCGCGAGCAGGCCGAGAGTTTCCAGGCGTACCTGCGCAAGTCCAAGGGCGACGACCTCATCGTCATCGACGGTGCCTGGCCGATCCGTGTCGGTGCCGACCGCGCCGCCGTTGCGCCGGCACTGTCCACACCGGCACCGGCCACACCGCCGGTCTAACCCGACCTCTCCCCCAGCCAATGCAATGCACGCCCGTGCGGCTGTGCGAGTGCGAGCGCCCGGCCGTCCAGCGACACCACGAAGTCTGCTGAGCCGGATGCCACGGGTAGCGTCACCGGCAGCGTCTCGGCGACGCCTGGCACCACGGTTCGTCCCTCGTTGGCCAGCCAGTGCACGGCCCGCTCCCTGTGCAACCGGCCCATCGTCGCCGCGAACCGGTCGCGGCCCGCGTCGTCCAGGTAGGCAAGCACCGCGGTGTGGAACACCACGACCGTCGCGTGGGCCGGGGCCTCGGCCACGAGAGCCTCGACCCGTTCGTTGAGGTCGCCGCGCACCAGCCGGGGCGGGTCCCGCCGCGCGATCTGCACTGCCGCCCGCAGCCGGGCCCGCCGGTCGTCGTGCTCTGGCCAGATCAGTGCGTCCAACCAGGCCACGTCGGCGGGCTCGGCCACATCGAGCGGGTTCAGGTCGATTCCCGCCCGCCACACCACCAGGGGCAGCCGGCTCGGCACCGGCACCGCACCGGTCACGGCGCAGTCCAGCAGCACCGGGCTTGGCCCGTCCAGCGGGTCGAGTCGACCAGCCGCACCCGCCCCGCCCGCTGCGCTGGCGCCGGCCGGGCCGTACCGGTAGCTGTACCGGTCCGGCAGCAGGCACAGCCCGGCCGACGCCCCCACCTCGATCAGTGCGAGCGGCCCCCGCACACCGCCAAGCGCCGGCAGCAGCGCCGCGCAGCGGCCCGGCTCGTTGGTCTGGGTCGCGTGGCTGCGGCAGGTCTGCTCCACCGCCGCCCAGTTCGCGGTCAGCCAGGCCCTGAATGCGCCGTACCCGCCGGTCGGGGCTCCGTGGAATCTGGCCGCGCTGAACACCAGGTTGGGCTGCCGTGTGGCCGGAGGCAGTCGGTCGATCCGGGCGATGACCTCCGGATCGTCGGCCACCCCCGCCGCCCACGCCTCGTAGCAGGCGCTCAGCCCGCGAGCCTCCACCTCCGCGAAGGCCCGGTAACGCACGGCGGTGTCGGCGCCGGCATCCGTGCTCGTTCTCATGCCGGCAGCCTAATCAGGCGCGGCGCCCCCGCCACCGTGGCTAGGCTTGTTCTCTATGCGGATGCGCCAGAAGCGCCCCCGAAACGAAAATGGAGAAACCGTTGCCCGGAGAAAACCTCACCAGGATCGAAGCCCAGGAGCGCAAGGCGCTCGTCAGCGTGACCAGTTATGACGTCACCCTTGACCTGACGACGGGTCCGACGACCTTCGCCAGCACCACCACCGTCGTCTTCGACGCCGTGGCCGGCAGCTCGACCTTCATCGACGCGATCACCGAGAGCGTGCACAGCGTCACCCTCAACGGTGTCGAGCTCGACCCGGCCCTCGTCAGCGACGGCATCCGCATTCAGCTGGAGAACCTCGCCGACTCGAACGTGCTCACCGTCGTCGCCGACGCCGCGTACACGAACACCGGCGAGGGCCTGCACCGCTTCGTCGACCCCGTCGACAACGAGGTCTACCTGTACAGCCAGTTCGAGGTGCCAGACTCCCGCCGCGTCTTCGCCGTGTTCGAGCAGCCCGACCTCAAGGCCGTGTTCACCTTCACCGTCACCGCGCCAGGCGCCTGGGAGGTCATCTCCAACTCGGCCACGCCAGAGCCCACGGATGCCGGCAACGGCAACAAGACCTGGGCCTTCGAGCCCACCCACACCATCTCCAGCTACATCACCGCCCTCGTGGCCGGCCCGTACGCCGTGGTGCGCAGCGAGCTCACCTCCAGCGACGGCCGCATCATCCCGCTGGGCCTGTTCAGCCGCAAGAGCCTGTTCGAGTACCTGGACGCCGACTACATCTTCGAGAAGACCCGTCAGGGCTTCGCGTACTTCGAGGAGAAGTTCGACTTCCCGTACCCGTTCGACAAGTACGACCAGATGTTCGTGCCGGAGTTCAACGCCGGCGCGATGGAGAACGCAGGCGCGGTCACCTTCACCGAGACCTACGTCTTCCGCTCCAAGGTCACCGACGCCATCAAGGAACGCCGCGTCGTGACGATCCTGCACGAGCTGGCGCACATGTGGTTCGGCGACCTCGTCACCATGAAGTGGTGGAACGACCTGTGGCTGAACGAGTCGTTCGCCGAGTGGGCGTCGACCATCGCCACCGCAGAGGCCACCGAGTGGACCGAGGCGTGGACCACCTTCGCGGCGATGGAGAAGAG
This sequence comes from Cryobacterium inferilacus, assembly GCF_019599185.1. Classification (GTDB taxonomy): domain Bacteria; phylum Actinomycetota; class Actinomycetes; order Actinomycetales; family Microbacteriaceae; genus Cryobacterium; species Cryobacterium inferilacus. The sequence continues at coordinate 260,725 of NZ_JAIEUL010000001.1, forward strand.
CTGGGCGTACCGCCAGGACCAGCTGCCATCCACCCACCCCGTCGTGGCCACCATCACCGACCTCGAAGACGTGCAGGTGAACTTCGACGGCATCACATACGCCAAGGGCGGCTCGGTGCTCAAGCAGCTCGTCGCCTGGGTCGGCATCGACGCCTTCTTCACCGGCGTCGCCTCCTACTTCAAGAAGCACGCCTGGGGCAACACCGAGCTTTCCGACCTGCTCGTCGAGCTCGAGGCCGCCAGCGGCCGTGACCTGTCCGGCTGGGCCGCCCTGTGGCTCGAGACCGCCGGCGTCAACACGCTGCGCCCCCAGATCGAGGTCGACGAGGCCGGTGTCATCACCGCGTTCGCCGTGCTGCAGACCGCCACGGATGACTACCCCACCATCCGCCCGCACCGTCTCGCGATCGGGTTCTACGACCTGGTCGACGGCGCCCTGGTGCGCACCCACCGCGTCGAGCTCGACGTCGACGGCGCCCAGACGGATGTTCCGGAGCTCGTCGGCCGTCCCCGCGCCGACCTGATCCTGCTCAACGACGACGACCTGGCCTACGCCAAGGTGCGCCTCGACCCCGCGTCGCACGCCGTGGCGCTCGAGCTCCTCGCCGCGATCGAGAGCCCGCTGGCCCGCTCGATGGTCTGGGGTTCGGTCTGGGACGCCACCCGCGACGCCGAGACCTCCCCGCGCGACTTCGTGAAGCTCGTGCTCGGTAACATCGCCACCGAGACCGAGTCCACGACGCTCCGCACGGTGCTCGGCCAGGTGTCCCTCGCCGCCCAGTACTACGTGGCACCGGAGAACCGCGACGCCACCGTCACCGCGGTCGGCGACACCCTCTGGGCCCTGGCCCAGGGTGCGGAAGCCGGCAGCGACGCGCAGTTCCAGTTCGTGAAATTCTTCGCGTCGGTCGCCGAGACGCCGGCCCAGCTGGCCGCTGTCGCCGGCCTCCGCTCCGGTTCGTTCGCGCTGCCGGGCCTGGAGATCGACACCGACCTCAGCTGGGAGCTGCTGGCGGCCCTCGTCGCCGGCGGCGAAGCCGGGGAGTCGGAGATCGCCGCCGCGCTGGCCGCCGACAACACCGCCACCGGTGCCCAGTCGGCCGCGAACGCCCGCGCCGCGATCCCCACGCTCGACGCCAAGCAGGCCGCCTGGTCGTCACTGATCGACGTGGACACCGCACCGAACACCATCGTGCGGGTCACCGCGGCCGGGTTCCTGCGCGCGCACGACACCAGCCTGCTCGAGCCGTTTGTGCACCAGTACTTCGACGTGCTACAGACGGTGTGGGCAGAACGGAGCTACTCCATCGCGGAGAAGCTGATCACCGGTCTCTACCCGTCGCCTCTGTCCAACCAGGCCCTGGTCGACGCCACCCGCGCGTGGCTGGACGCCAACCCCGAGCCGGCGGCACTGCGTCGCCTGGTCGTGGAAAACCTGGCCGGTGTGGAGCGTTCGCTGCGCGTGCAGGCCCGCGACCTGGCGTAGTACCGCAGCGATCTCTCGCTGGTCGAATTGTCGTTGATCGAGCTTGTCGAGATCCCGCACGGGGTCTCGACAAGCTCGACCAACGGGCTGTGGCGCTCAGGTTGCCCAAGGTGACCGCTCGGTAGACTAGGTCGCCTATGAACTGGGACACTTTCTGGGCTACGGCCGACACCATCTGGAACCTGACCATCGTGCAGGTCGCCGTCATCATCCTCTTCGCCTTTCTCGCCCGCTGGGTGCTGCTCTTCGTGATCCGTCGGGTCGTCACGCAGATCGTTTCCGGGGTGAAGAAGGGCCAGAACGTCGACGACACCCAGTCGTTGGACGTGTCACCGGTGACGGCGGTCCGTGTGGTGCAGCGCACCCGGACGCTCGGCTCGGTGTTGACCAACATCGTCAACGTGCTCATCGTCATCGTCGCGATCCTGTTGATCGTCACGGAGATCAACCCGGGCATCCTCGGCTCGTTCGCCCTGCTCACCGCCGCTCTCGGCGCCGGGCTCGGTTTCGGTGCGCAGAACATCGTCAAGGATGTGCTCAACGGCCTCTTCATGGTGATGGAGGACCAGCTCGGCGTGGGTGACGTGGTCGACCTGGGCCTGGCCGAGGGTGTGGTCGAGTCCGTCGGCATCCGCATCACCCAGGTGCGTGACATCGAGGGCACCCTGTGGTTCGTCCGCAACGGTGAGATCCTGCGCACCGGCAACATGTCGCAGGGCTGGGCCCGTGTCATCGTCGACCTCGCCATCCCCTATTCATCGGACGTCGAGGCCGTGCAGGCCGAGCTGCTCAAGGTGGCCAGGGCCCTCGCGTCCAGCCGCAAGTGGCGCTCGGCCATGCTGGGCAAGCCCGAGATCTGGGGCTTGGAATCCATCTCGGCCGAAGCCCTCGTGGTGCGCCTCGTGGTGCGCACCAGGGTCGGTGCCCGCTGGGACTTCGCCCGCGACCTGCGCCTGCACCTCAAGAAGGCGCTCGACGGGATGGGCTCGGGGCTCACCCCGCTCAACAGCGTGGTCATGGCCGGGGCCGACGGCTCCGTGTCGGCCGGCAGCGGCCACGTCGACGACAGCACGGCGGGTGCCCCCTCTGATGCCGCGGCCCAGGCCGCAGCAGCCCTGCCGACCACAGACACCGCCCCGTTCGAACCGGCCCTTCCCGCGCGCCGGGTGAAGGCGCCCAGACGACCCAAGCGGGCCCCGACCGACCCGCAGTCCGGTGCCGGCCCGGCCACCCCGCCGCCGGCGACACCGGGATCAGCCCAGGAGGATTCCGATGGCAAGTGACAACATCCCGCTCGGCGTTCACCTGCGCGCGAGTGAGAACGCCGCGGCCGTGAGCCCGTCGTTCTACCAGGAGGTCGGCGGCCGGCCGTTCTTCGAGAAGCTGGTGGCCGAGTTCTACCGTGGTGTTGCCGGCGACCCGGTGCTGAAGCCGATGTACCCGGAAGAGGACCTCGGCCCCGCCGCTGAGCGGCTGACCGGTTTTCTCGAGCAGTACTGGGGCGGCCCCGGCACCTACAGCGAGCAACGTGGCCACCCACGGCTACGCCAGCGCCACCAGCCGTTCAAGGTGAACCCGGATGCCCGCGACCGGTGGCTGCTGCACATGCGCAACGCGGTCGACGCCAGCGGACTGCCCCCGCTGCAGCGGGCCACTCTCTGGGATTACCTCGAGCGGGCCGCGCACGCGATGGTCAACACCTTCGACGACTAACCGAGACGAGTAGCGGAACTGAGTCGGCGCCCAGGGGCGGTGCGGCTCAGGCGCGCAGCGACCAGGGCTTACGGCGCACCAGGATGTGGCCGCGCGCGGTGCTCAGGCGCGTCCAGGGGCCGGTCTCGAACAGCTGAACCGGCTCCTCCGGCGACAGGAAGCCCAGGCTCATCGCCGCGAACCCGGCACCGGCCGGCACGAAGTCGAGCGCGTCGATCGGACGCCCCCACACCTCCGAACGCACCCGCTGCACGATCTGCTCACCGGTTCCGGTTGGGATGACGGAGGCCACCTCGGCGATGCCGTCCCTGGCGGCGGCCTCCAGCACGGCCGCGGTGGTGCTGCCCTGCGGGGTCCACCCGCCCCGTGGCGGCGTGATACCCGCCCAGGTGACCGAGGACACCTGCAGCGGAACGGTCACGCTCACCGGCGCGTCAGCATCCGTCACGGCGGCCGTGAGTCGCACGAGTCGGTCCAGCAGCGACCGCACCGGCACGACGACATCCAACTCGACGGGCTCGGTGAGGGCGAAGGTGCGCAGACCGAGCACGGTCGGGCTGGAGTCCAGCAGCCCCCGCGGGTACAGGATCGCCGAGTACACGGCCAGGACGCCCGCGGCGGAGACGAGGCGCACCGACCCGTCCTCCACCCGACCGGCGCGCTGGAGGTAGACCTGGAGGTCGCCGAGGGACAGGGAATCTGAGAGGGAGAATGACTGGCTCATCTGCTGTCTAAACTACCAAGGTACGTCGGCGTCCACGGACCCGAGTTCCACACGAGGAGGCAGTATGCACGCACCGCTGGAGGGTCTTCTGGCCGCTCTCGACCTGACCGACACGGGAGCACGCACCAGTGAAGACATCTTCACCGGTCCGTCACAGTGGATGCCGCAGGGGCGCGTTTTCGGCGGGCAGGTGCTCGCACAGTCCCTCGTCGCCGCCATGCGCACGGTGCCGGACGAACGACACGTGCACTCCATGCACGGCTACTTCCTGCGGCCGGGTGACGTCAACCACCCGATCACCTTCTCGGTCGACCGGATCCACGACGGTCGGTCCTTCTCGACCCGGCGCACCCAGGCGTACCAGAACGGCGTGCCGATCCTGTCGATGATCGCGTCGTTCCAAGACACCGATGAGGGCCTCGAGCACCACATCGAGATGCCCGCCGACATTCCCGACCCGGAGTCGCTGCCGACCACGGCAGACACCCTGGGGCACATCGACCACGACTTCGCCCGCGCCTGGGCCAACGACCGTCCCTTCGACATGCGCCACATCCCGTCGTCGATCTACCTCTCCGTGGACGGCGAGCACACCAGCAAGCAGATGCTCTGGATGAAGACCTTCGAGACCATCCCGGACGACCCAGACCTGCACCGTGCCGCCCTGGCCTATGTCAGCGACTACTCGATCATGGAACCGGTTATGCGTCGGCACGGCCTGCCCTGGGCCACGCCCGGTCTCAAGGTCGCCAGCCTCGACCACGCCATGTGGTGGCACCGGTTTGGCCGCGTCGACGAGTGGATGTTGTACGTGCAGGACTCCCCCTCCGCCCAGGGCGGCCGTGGCCTGTCCACCGGCAGCATCTACAGCCGCGAGGGCCTGCTGTTGGCCACGGTCGCGCAAGAGGGGATGGTTCGGGTTCCGCAGCCGCGGGATTAGGCTCACCCTGCACGCCTGCCCGTACCGCCACACTCGATCAGGACCGGGAGAATCATGACCGACTCAGCCGCCCTCAGCCGTCGAACCCTGCTCGTCGCCGGTGGCGCGGGCACCGCCCTCGCACTCGCTGCCTGCGCCCCAGGCGAGAGCGGCACCGGCAGCACCGTCGAAGGCACGAGCACCCCCACCGAGGTCGCGCAGCTCAGCGACATCCCGGTCGGGGGCGCCATCGCGGTCATGCTGAACGGGGCGCAGATCGTCGTGTCGCAGCCCACCGCCGGCGAGGTGGTGGCCTTCAGCGCCATCTGCACCCACCAGGGCTGCATCGTGGCGCCGGAGAAGAAGGGCCTCGCCTGCCCCTGCCACGGCTCGCTCTTCAACCCGGCCACCGGGGCCGTTCTGCAGGGTCCGGCCACCGACCCCCTCCCCGAGGTCACTGTCACTCTCGACGGCGACACGGTCCTCGCCGGCTAGGTCCCCTCAGCCGCACCCGATCGCGAGCGTCACCTGCGGGTGAAGGCGGCCGTCGGCTCCAGGTAGGGGGCCCAGGCGGCCCGCTCGATCTCGTTGATCTTGCGGGGGCGCTGCGTTGCCGCATCCACCAGCACGATGGTCGTGGTCGCGCGCGCGTAGAGCTGCGCGGGCTCCTGCCCGGCCGGGCCATACACCTCGTAGCAGACGTCGAGGCTCGCCCCGCCGAGCTTGCCGATCCACAACTGCACGTCGATGGGAGCGCGCAGGTACGGGATCGGCGCGAGGTATTCGATTTCCAGTCGTGCGATCAAGGTGAGCGTCGCCGCCCCCGGCCGGCCGTCGAGCACGGCGGTGCTCATCTCCGCACCGGCCACGACGGCGGCCGATCCGTTCGGCTCATCGTCCGCCCAGAACGCCTGGATGCGCGCCTCCTCGAGGAGGCGCAGCATCTCGGCGTTGTTGACATGGGCGTACGCGTCGAGGTCCGACCAGCGCAGCCGGATGGGGACGTGCAGCCGCATCGGGCCCCTAGTCCCTGGTGAGCTTGCGGTACGCGGACCGGTGCGGCTTTGCCGCGTCCGGGCCGAGACGCTCGATCTTGTTCTGCTCGTAGGACTCGAAGTTGCCCTCGAACCAGTACCAGTTGCCCGGGTCTTCCGCGGTGCCCTCGTAGGAGAGGATGTGGGTGGCGATGCGGTCGAGGAACCACCGGTCGTGAGTGATGACCACGGCGCAGCCGGGGAATTCGAGCAACGCGTTCTCGAGCGAGCCGAGCGTTTCGACGTCCAGGTCGTTGGTCGGTTCGTCGAGCAGCAACAGGTTGCCGCCCTGCTTGAGCGTGAGCGCGAGGTTCAGGCGGTTGCGCTCACCACCGGAGAGCACACCGGCCTTCTTCTGCTGGTCGGGGCCCTTGAATCCGAAGGTGGAGACGTAGGCGCGGGACGGCACCTCGGTCTTGCCGACCTGGATGTAGTCCTGGCCGTCTGAGACGACCTCCCAGAGCGATTTGTTCGGGTCGATGCCGCCACGGCTCTGGTCGACGTAGGAGATGTCGACCGTGTCGCCGATCTTCAGCTCACCGGCGTCCAGCGGCTCGAGACCGACGATGGTCTTGAACAGGGTGGTCTTACCCACACCGTTCGGGCCGATCACGCCGACGATGCCGTTGCGGGGCAGTGTGAAGGAGAGGTCCTCGACGAGAACGCGGTCGCCGAAGCCCTTCTTGAGCTTCTTGGCGTCGATGACCTGGGCGCCCAGACGGGGGCCGACGGGGATCTGGATGTCTTCGAAGTCGAGCTTGCGTCCGCGCTCGGCCTCGTTGACCATCTCCTCGTAGCGGGCCAGACGGGCCTTCGACTTGGCCTGGCGGCCCTTGGCGTTGGAGCGCACCCACTCGAGTTCCTCGGCGAGGCGCTTGGAGAGCTTGGCGTCCTTCTTGCCCTGAACCTGCAGACGTTCCTGCTTCTTCTCGAGGTAGGTCGAGTAGTTGCCCTCGTAGGGGTACAGGTGGCCGCGGTCGATCTCGGCGATCCACTCGGCGACGTGGTCGAGGAAGTACCGGTCGTGGGTGACGGCGAGCACGGCGCCGGGGTACTTGGCGAGGTGCTGCTCGAGCCAGAGCACACTCTCGGCGTCGAGGTGGTTAGTCGGTTCGTCGAGGAGGAGCAGGTCGGGCTTCTGCAGCAGGAGCTTGCAGAGGGCGACACGACGCTTCTCACCACCGGACAGGTCAACGACGGGGTAGTCGCCCGGCGGGGTGCGGAGCGCATCCATCGCCTGTTCGAGCTGGGAGTCGAGGTCCCAGGCATCGGCCGCGTCGATCTCTTCCTGCAGGGTGCCCATCTCGGCCAGCAGGGTGTCGAAGTCGGCATCGGGTTCGGCCAGGGCGGCGCTGATCTCGTTGAACCGGTCGACCTTCGCCTTGATCGGTCCGACGCCCTCCTGCACGTTCTCGAGGACCGTCTTGGTCTCGTCGAGTTCCGGCTCCTGCATGAGGATGCCGACGCTGTAGCCGGGCGAGAGCCTGGCCTCACCGTTGCTGGGGGTGTCGAGCCCGGCCATGATCTTCAGGATCGTGGACTTACCGGCACCGTTAGGTCCCACCACGCCGATCTTGGCTCCGGGGAAGAACGACATTGTGACGTCGTCGAGAATGAGCTTGTCGCCAATGGCCTTGCGCGCACGCACCATCGAGTAAATGAATTCAGCCATAGTGTTTACCAGTCTATTTGGCGCGTGGCTCCGACGAGACACGTTCCGGTTGCGAGCAGGGGGGCGATGACGCCGTGGTAGCCGCCGGAGGACGGTCCGTTCTGGCCGACGAGGCACTCTCCGTTGAAGCGAGTGGAGAACTGGATCGAGTCTGCCGGTTCGCCCTTGGTGGTCGTATCCGCGGTGACTTCGAGGCCGTCCTTGGCGAAACCGGCTGCCACGAGGGCGTCGATGATGGTGCGGCCTGGCGGGTTGGCCTCGGTCGCGATGGTCGACGCCACGACGGCGTCGAAGTAGGCGAGGTTCTCGGCGGCGGTGCCATCTGGGGTGAGAACGGGGGCGGCGGCCTCTGTCGGTGCCGGTGCCGTCGGTGACTCGCTGTTCACGGGCGTTGCGGGATCAGCGGTTGGAGCTCCGGCGCAGCCCGCCAGGCTGAGGCCGACGACCAGGCACGCGGCCCAGGTCACGGCGCCACGGCTGCTCCGAGTTCGTCCGGTGAATGTGCGGGCCACGCGCTGTCCTCCCCCGCGGCCGCGCGCTGCGGCCGAGAAGACGAGTCTAGGCGGACTGTGTTTCGGGATCGTGTTGCACGGGCTGGGGACCCTGCACGGGATCGGTGATTCCGCCGGCCTGGCCGCCTGCAGCGGGTTCGGAGTCGTTCTGTTCGGGCGCCGACGGCGCCGACCGGGTGAGCACGGTCGTTCCCCAGGCCAGGTTGTGGCCGACCGCATCGGCCTCCACCTCCACCGACGTCCCCGCCCGGTCCTGGTTCTCCCAGTCCCGGATGCGCAGCCGCCCGGTCACCAGAACGTGCTCACCCTTCTGCACCGAACGCTCCACGTTGCTGGCCAGCTGCCGAAAGCTCGACACCGTGTACCAGTTCGTGTCGGCGTCCACCCACGCGTTTCGAGCCCGGTCGTAGCGGCGCTGCCGGCAGGCCAACCGGAACGAGGTGATGGCCAAACCGGAACTGGTGACGAGATGGCGGGGCGTGGTAGCCACGATGCCGGTCAAAACAATGGTGTCGGTCACGGTGCTCTCCTGGCGGGTCAGGTGGACGGGAAGGGTCAACACAGGTGGAACGGTTCGCCGCGCGCCCCCGGCCAGTCCTCGTGCCGGGTTCGTGGTCGGGGACGCGCTGCAGATACTCTGATCCCGCGCCGGTCGCATCCGAACCCACCGGCGCAGACTGTGCGGAACCCGGCGCTGCACGGCGTGGGGAGGAGCGGCATCTGGTGGGCTTCCGCCGGAGTCCCGGACCTAGAGTTGCTGCATGACCTTCGACGCTGCAGAGAACCGTTATTCCGAGATGCCGTACCGCCGAACCGGGCAGAGCGGCCTGAAACTCCCCGCGCTCTCCCTGGGCCTGTGGCACAACTTCGGCCACGAACGCCCGATCGACACGCAACGCGGCATCCTGCGCCGTGCCTTCGACCTGGGCGTGACCCATTTCGACCTGGCCAACAACTACGGCCCGCCTCCCGGCTCCGCCGAGACCAACTTCGGCCGTATCTTCGCCGAGGACTTCCGCCCGTACCGCGACGAGATGATCATCTCCAGCAAGGCCGGCTACGACATGTGGCCGGGTCCGTACGGCGACTTCGGCTCCCGCAAGTACCTGCTGTCGTCGCTGGATGCCAGCCTCGGCCGTCTCGGCATGGACTACGTCGACATCTTCTACTCCCACCGCCCAGACCCCGAGACGCCGATCGAAGAGACCATGGGCGCCCTGGCGACCGCCGTGCAGTCGGGCAAGGCCCTCTACGCCGGAATCTCCAACTACACCCCAGAGCAGACCGTGGCCGCCTACGCCGCCCTGGCCGAGCACAAGATTCCCCTCCTGATCCACCAGCCGCGCTACTCCATGTTCGACCGTCACATCGAAGACGGTCTGTTCCCGGTGCTCGAGAAGCTCGGCATGGGCAGCATCGTCTTCTCCCCGCTGGCCCAGGGACTGCTCACCGACCGGTACCTCGGCGGCACCGTGCCCTCCGATTCGCGGGTCGCCACGAGTCGGTTCCTGAACGAGAACTCGCTCAGCGAGACCTATCTCGAACGAGCCAGGGCGTTGAACACCATCGCGGCCGACCGCGGCCAGACCCTCGCGCAACTCGCCGTGACCTGGATCCTGCGCCAGCCGCAGGTCACCAGTGTGCTCGTCGGCGCCAGCAGCGTCGGCCAGCTCGAACAGACCGTCGCCGCGCTCGAGGCGCCCGCGCTCGACGCCGACGAGATCGCGAGCATCAAGCCATACGCGGTGCACGGCACCGGCATGAACTGACCGCCAGCCAACCCCGGTGCCAGCGCGACTGGCCCCGCTCTGGACAAATGGTCCCCGCACACCGGGACCATTTGTCCGCACGGTGCACAATCGCGGGTGGGGCGGGCGGGCGACAGCGGATGTCGGTGGTCGGACCTAGTCTGACGACAGCCGCACCAGCCGACGTTTGGAGCACACCGTGATCACCCTGAGCACACAGCCCCGCCCCACCACCATCCCCGTCGCCTCCGCGGCCGGAGCCGCAAGCGTCGCCTCGGTCGGGGCCGTCGCGCACGCCTCCGGCCGGAACGCCGGGCCCACGCTGGTCAGCGTGCGGGACGGCCTGTGGCGGGTCGTCGACCGCACCGGCGCCGTTCTCGGCCACATCGAACGCCAGGCGCAGGCCGACGGCGACAGATACCTCGCCCGGCGCATCGTGCTGCCGAGCCGACGGATGGATCTGGGTGCGTTCTGGCGCATCGATGAGGCCGCGGACTGCTTCCGCTGACCAGGGCCGACGACGGCAGGGCCCGACCGGCCGTCCCACTATCCTGAGACGATGTCGCCCCAGCCGGATCCTGCCCAGCCCTCCGCCGCCCCCGGCCCTGTGCACCGTGGCCTGATCCACGATGTGCTGTCGGGCGTTCGATTCCTGGGCCGGGGTTTCGGCATGTGGGTCACCTCACCGCGGTTGATGTTCCTCGGAGCGATCCCGGCTCTGCTGGTGGGCATCGTCTACCTGGCCGGAATCGTGCTCCTGATTGTGAACCTCAACACCGTCGTGGTCTGGGCAACCCCGTTCGCCAACGCGTGGGCTGAACCACTGATCGTGAGCACCAGACTGGCCGCCGCCCTGGTCTTCGTGATCGTGGCCGCCCTGTTTGCGGTGTACACCTTCACCGCCGTCACACTCGTGGTCGGTGATCCGTTCTACGAACGCATCTGGCGCGACGTGGAGCAGCGGCTCGGCCATGCCCCCGCCGATCAGGAACAGAGCCTGCTGCGGGCGATCGGCCGCGGTATCGGCGACGGCATCCGACTGCTCATTCCCGCAATCGGCGTGGGCATCCTCCTGCTGGCCTGCGGATTCATCCCCCTGGTCGGTCCGATCGTCGTCGCTACCGTCGGCGCCCTGGTCGGTGGCTGGTTGCTCGTGGTCGAACTCACGGGCTTCGCGTTCGACGCCCGTGGCTTCACCCTGCGGCAGCGCCGGGCGGCCCTGCGCTCCCGACGCGCCGTCGCGGTCGGCTTCGGCGCGGCGTCCTACCTGATTTTCCTCGTACCGTTCGCGGCCATCGTGGCGATGCCCGCCGCCGTGGCAGGGGCCGCGATGCTCAGCCGGGACATCGTCGACAGGCTCCCTGCCGACGGCCGGCCCGCTACAAAGAATTGACTTGCGCGCTGCCGGCACCCGGATCGATTGCGGCGCGTATCCGGCCACGCCGTCACGGCTCCCGCTGATCGACCCATTGGCGAGGTAATCTTCCGCACATGCAGTGGTGGAATGATTTCGTAGACTGGTTCTCAGCGACCAGTACCCAGCCCGTGATTTTCAGCACCGTCGTGTTGATCGTCGCCGTTATCGTGGCCAGCGTGCTGGCCGCCTGGATAGCCCGCAGCGCCATCAAGCGTCTGCTCGCCCAGCACGATCGGGAACTCAAGTCCGCGGCCATCGGAACGATTGTGGACGCCGCGACCGAGGCCTCGGTCTGGAACTCCCTCACTCCGCAGGAGCAGGTGATGAACGACCGTGCCGTGGGCATGGCCGACATCCAGGTGCGCCTGTTGCCGGTGAAGGGCTCCGCCCTGGCCGCCGACTGGGCCGCACATCAGCTCGCCGAGCTCAAGCGCACGTCGGCGACGTTCGGGTACCAGCTCGAGCCGGCACTGATCGAATTCCGGGACCGTCTGCTCGAATGGCAGAAGAAGCCGCACCGCGCGCGCAAGATCTTCCAGGACGACATCGAACGGTGGAAGGCCCAGAACGCGTCATCGGAGAAGAACCTCCTCGCCGAACAGGATGCCTGGGTGGCCCAGCAGCACCACGACCAGTTCGCCGCGCCCGCCGCGAACACGGCGACCAAGGTGCAGCCGCTCGGCTACGTTCCCGCCGCGCCCGCCCCTGCGCCGTCCACGGAGACCCAGCGCCTCCTCGACGACGTGCAGGCCCTCGAGGTGCGCCCCGCACCGCTGCCGAACCCGTAACAACCCCACGTACCACCACAAGCCGGTCCGCTTTCGAGCGGGCCGGCTTTGTGCGGTCTCAGCGTCCGGTGAGTGCGGCGGCCTACTTCCACCAGTCGTCGAAGAGGGATGCCGGCACACGGCGCTTGTGCTCCGTGCTCAGGTAGCGGCGTTCGATGGCCGACGCCACCTCATCGTCGACGTGCTTGCCCTCGAGGAAGTCGTCGATGTGCTCGTACTGCATGCCGAGGTTGGCTTCGTCGGTCTGGCCGGGGTTGTCGTCGAGCAGGTCGGCCGTCGGCGCCTTGAGGTAGAGGTGCTCAGGGGCGCCCAGCTCCACGAGCAGGGCGCGGCCCTGCCGCTTGGTGAGGCCGGTGAGCGGCAACAGGTCGGCGCCGCCGTCACCGTACTTGGTGAAGAATCCGGTCACGGCCTCTGCGGCGTGATCCGTGCCCACCACCAGCAGCCCGGCCGATCCGGCGAGAGCGTACTGGGCGATCATCCGGGCGCGTGCCTTGACGTTGCCCTTGTCGAAGTCGGGTAGCGCGGTTCCGGTGCTGTCGGCGAACTCGTCCTCGAAACCGTCAACGGCGCGCTGGATGTTGAAGGTGAGGTGAGCCTGCGGGGCAATGAACTCCAGCGCCAGCTGTGCGTCATCTTCGTCGCGCTGCACCGCATAGGGCAGCCGCACGGGCACGAACGAGACCGCGTGCCCCTCGATCGTGAGTTCTTCGATCGCGAGCTGGCACAGCCGCCCGGCCAGGGACGAGTCCTGGCCGCCGCTGATACCGAGGATCAGACCCTTCGCTCCGCTGGCGAGCAGGTAGTCCTTGAGGAAATCAACCCGGCGGCGGATCTCGGCGGCGGGGTCGATGGACGGTGTCACGTTCAATTCCGCGATGATTCGCGCCTGGAGTACTCGCATAGGACGAATCTATCAAGTCCGCCCGGGCTGAGGGGTTCGCGGAACCGGCACCTCCTCTGGCAGTAAAAAACCCCGCCGGCGTTGGCCGACGGGGTTTCGCTGTGCCCCCGGCAGGATTCGAACCTGCGACAAAGAGATTAGAAGGCTCCTGCTCTATCCCCTGAGCTACGGGGGCGCATAGCGCTTCAACGTTACCGCAATCAGGCCGCCCGCCTAGGCGACATCCGCGCCGCGGGTGTCAGCGCGTCAACGGCGGGGTGAACGTCTCGGTGTCAGAGGGCCTTCGCTGTGGCCACGAGAACCTGCGCCAGGGTGGGAACGCCCGCTGCCCGGAACACTTCCTCGCCGGCGGTGTTGCGCACGATGATCGTCGGAGTGTTGCGGATCCCGGCGGCCTCGGCGGCCGCATTATCGTGCGCCACGTCGTATTCGCGCACCGTGGCGGCGGGCACCAGCCGCTCGACCTCGGCGAGGATCGCCCTGGTCTGCAGGCACGGCTCGCAGAACGCCGACGAGAAGAAGATCAGTTCCATGACGCCCCGTTCACGAGGGCGATGACGGCGACGACGGCGGACACGGCGGCCAGCAGGAGGGACACGCCCACCAGGATCGCGTGTACACGGAGGAATGTCGTCGGTTTGCCCGACGCGTCCCTGGCCCGGGCATCCTGGCTGACCCGCTTGTAGAACCGGGGCCAGACCACGACGTTCCACACGGCGTTGAGCAGGAGGAGGATAGCGAGTGTCGTAAGCATCACGGTAAGTCTACGAGCCGGCCGCCGGGGTGAGCTGTCGGGGCCCACCGCTAGACTCGGCCCATGACAAACAGCAGTGACCGGTTGGTATGGATCGACTGTGAAATGACCGGGCTCGACCTGAACAATGACGAATTGGTCGAGATTGCCGTGGTCGTCACAGACTTCGACCTCAACATTCTCGATCCGGGTCTCGACATCGTGATCAAGCCCGACGCGTCGGCCCTGGAGAACATGGGCGAGTTCGTGCGGAACATGCACACCTCCTCCGGCCTGATCGAGGAGATCCCGCACGGCGTGAGCGTGGCGGAGGCCGAGTACCAGGTGATCGAGTATCTGCTCCGGTTCGTGCCGGAGGATCAGCGCGCTCCCCTGGCCGGAAACTCGATCGGCACCGACCGGGCCTTCCTGGCCCGGTACATGCCGCGGCTCGACAAGCAGCTGCACTACCGCAACGTGGACGTCTCCTCGATCAAGGAGCTGGCCCACCGCTGGTTCCCCCGTGCGTACTTCAACGCGCCGGCGAAGGACGGCGGTCACCGCGCCCTGGCCGACATTCTCGAGTCGATTCGCGAGCTCGCCTACTACCGCAAGAGCGTGTTCGTAGCCGACCCGGGGCCCACCAGTGCCGAAGCAAAATCGCACGCAACGGCCGTAGTGAACAACTTCACCTCAAACGTGTAATACAATTCTTGAGTTGCCTTCTTCACCGTAAGGATGCAACACATGGTGGGTATAGCTCAGCTGGTAGAGCGCCTGGTTGTGGTCCAGGAGGTCGCGGGTTCAAGCCCCGTTACTCACCCCAATGAATGAAAGTCCCGGTCGCGGAAGCGGCCGGGACTTTCTTCGTCAACCCGTGCCATGCTGAACGGATGCTCCCGCTCAACCACGACGATTTCGAACGCCTCGTCATCGACCAGCTCGACCTGCTCCCCGACGACATGGTCGACGGGCTCGACAACGTGATCTTCGTCGTCGAGGACCGGCCGGAGGACGGCACCCTGGACACTCTCGGCCTGTACGACGGCGTCGCCCTGACGGAGCGCGGGCAGTACGGCTTCGGCGAGATGCCCGACCGGATCGTGCTCTACCGCGAGCCGCTCCTGGCGATCGTGGCCGACCTGGACGAGCTCCGCGACGAGGTGCACGTCACCCTGGTGCACGAGATCGCCCATTTCTATGGCATCGACGACGACAGGCTGCACGAACTGGGCTGGGCCTGACGCGGGTCGGCTACCCTGAACCATGAACAGATTCCGACCTGGCCGGGTGATCGGCATCCTGGTGGGAACCCTCGTCATCTTGGGTGTCGGTGTGTATGGCCCGGCGACGCTGCTCGGACCGCTGCCGTCCGCCACCGTGACCCTCTCCACCCCGGATGCACCGGCGGCCGCCTCGGCACCGGCGCTGCCGGCTGCCGGTACCAGCGGCATCCTCGCCCTCACCCCGCTGCCCGCTGACACCGGCACTGACTCCTCGCCCGCAGACGGTGCCAGCGCCGGCCTGGAGGCCGACCCGATCGCGGTCGCCGGCGGTACCGACCCTCTGCCGATGGCGTCGGCGGCGAAGATCATCACCGCGCTCGTGGTGCTCGACGCCAAACCCCTCGCCGTCGGCGAGTCCGGCCCGGCCCACTCCCTCGTCACCGCCGACTACCAGGACTACCTGGACTACACGTCCGCCGGAGCCCGCACGGTGATCGTGTTCCCCGGTGAGAGCTGGACCCAGCGGGAGCTGCTGCAGGCCATGATCCTCGGCTCCAGCAACAACCACGCCGACACCCTCGCCAGGTGGGCGTTCGGGTCGGTAGAGGCCTACGTCACCGCAGCCAACGCCTGGCTGGTGGAGAACGGCATGGTCGACAGCACGGTCGCCGACGCCAACGGCCTGTCGGATGACAGTGCGGGAACCGGCGCCGACCTGGCCCGCATCGCCGGCCTCGCCGCGATCAATCCGGTCGTGGCCGACATCATCGCCAACCCGGCGTCGTCCCTGGTGAACCAGCGCGGGGTCAGCAACACCACCGCCTACCTGCCCGAACTCGGTATCACCGGCATCTCACGCAGCTACACCGATGCGGGCGGCGTCTGCTTCCTCTTCACGGCCGCCGTCACGGTCAACGAGGCGACCTTCACCTTCGCCGGTGGGTTCCTCGGCGAACCGGACTACGACACCCTGACGGCCGACCTCGAGGCGCTGATGGCCTCGGCCACGGCCGGGGTGACCGAGCTGCCGGTGCTGGCAGAGGGCGACACGTACGCGACGTTCACGACGGCCTGGGGTGACACCGCCGGCGCCGTGGTGGGCACACCGCGCACCCGATTCGGCTGGCAGGCCGCCGTTCCCACGGGGGCGGAGGTCGCTCTGGACGACGTCACCACCGGCCGGGCCGGCGCCAAGGTCGGCCGGGTCACCGTGGAGGCGTTCGGCCAGAGCGTCACCTCACCCCTCGAACTCGATGACAGCCTCGTCGACCCCGGCCCTGGCTGGCGCCTGCTGCACCCGATCCCCGTGATCGGTGCCCTCATCGCCGCCAGGTAGGCGTTCCCGACACGGTCATCCGTCACGAAAAAACGGACCATCCGGCAGATGCCGGATGGTCCGTCGTGTCGGTCAGCTGATTCAGCTGGGCTCGTCGTTCGATTCGATCGGGTCGCTGTCACCGGAGTCGAAGGCGTAGCGCACGTGCAGCTTGCCCTGCACCTCACGGGAGTCGACTTCGTCGTACCAGAACAGCGATTCCATGCTGTCCACGGCGGCGACCATGCTGATGCGCGCGTCGTGGGTGCCGTGCAGCAGCACACGGGCGTCGGTCTGGCCTTCCAGCGGGCCATCGATGAATTCCACGATGTATTCGGTGTTCTCGTTCTGCGGTGTGCTCATACCCCCAACTTACTGCCGTCAACCGCTTTTGGCGCGGTGCGCGCCGGGAGCCTCCGCTGCGGACCCGCCTGGTGTCGCGGACAGGCGCAGGGTCGCCCATAATTCGGGGTGCTCCCGCAGGCGGTAACGCTCCCAGTGCCGCTGCCACTGGTCCCAGTGCGCCTCGAACCCGCCGTTGTCGCGGTCCAGCGCGCGCTGTTTGCGGATACCGTCGTCGGCATCCAGCCACACCCTGACGTCGCTGACCCCGGCGTGGGCGGCGGCGAGGGCACCACAGCCCTCGATCACGAGCGGTCGATCCTGGTCCACACTGTGCCACTCGGCCGGCCGGTCGGTCTCCCAATCATGGCGCTGCCACGCCGCGGCGGCACCGGCCCGTCTGGGCCGCAGCACCCGGCTGCCGATGTGCTCGATGGCGGCGTCCAGTCCGCCCCAACCCGGGTAGATGTCGTCCAGCCGCACCAGGGTCGGCGGCTGCGGCCCCGGCCACGCGGCCAGCACGGCATCCGCCAGCGTGCTCTTGCCCGCCCCGCTGGGCCCGTCGATGAGAACGACGGCGCGCTCCCCCACCGGCTGGCGACCGAGAGCGCGCACCGCCGCGAGAACCGGCGCCAGGAGCATGCCGATGGCCCCGGTCTCAGGCGAGGACAAAGTGCCACGTTCCCGCGAGGACGGCCACCGTGATGGCGGCGGCGGCAATACCCACGCCGATAACGACCACCAGGGCGTCGCGCAGGCCGAAAACCGAGGGCCTGGCCCAGGTACGGGGTTCGTCGCTGCCGAATCCGCGCGCCTCCATGGCCGTGGCCAGTTTGCTGCCCCGACGCACCGACAGCACCAGCAGGGCGAAGGCCAGACCCAGGAACCGCCGCGCCCGCCCACGCAGGCCGCCCCCGTCGCCCACGCCTCTGGCCCGACGGGCGAGGGCGAGGGAGTGCCAGTCGTCGATGAACATTCCTACCAGGCGAAGCCCGGCCAGGGCGCCGAGCACGAACCGGGCCGGCAGACGCAGCACCTGGGCCAGGCCGTCCGCGAGGTCGGTCGGGTCGGTGGTGGCCAGCAGCACAATGCCGGGGATGCCGATGGCGAGCACCCGCAACCCGATGGCCAGACCGAGGGCGATGGAGCCGTCGGTGACCGAGATGATGCCGGCGCTGAACCAGACCGCCCCGGAGTCCTGGCCGTAGAGCACGGTGCTGAGCATGCCGAAGGGGGCAGCGATCCAGACCGGTGCGGTGCGCAACCAGAACTGGCGGGCGCTCAGACCGCACCAGGCCAGCAGCAGCCCCTCCAGGGCCAGGGCGACCGCCGCTGACACCCAGTCGATGGAGAGCATCAGGGCGAGCCCGATCAGGAGGGCCACGGCCAGTTTGGCGACCGGGTTCACCCGGGCGATCAGGCTGGGGCGGATGTCTGGGGTCATGATGCTCATGCCCGACCGCCGTTCGCGGGTGAGACCGGGCTGCTCGGGCTGTGCAGCGGCGCGGGCAGCGCCGGCTGCGTGTCCGGCCCCGCGGCCAGGACCAGCCTGGCGTCCGCCAGGGCGCTGATGAACTCGGCGTCGTGGGTGACGGCCACCACGGCGGTGCCGGTATCGAGCAACTCAGCCAGGAGGCGCACGAGTTCGGCCCAGGTGCGGGAGTCCTGCCCGAAGGTGGGCTCGTCGAGCACGAGCAGCCGCGGCCGGGTCGCGAGCACCGTGGCGACGGAGAGCCGGCGTTTCTCCCCACCCGAGAGGGTGAACGGATTGGCGTCGGCGAGGTGGTCGAGTCTGAGCCGGTGCAGCAGGCCGTCCACGCGTTCGGTGGCCGCGGCGGGCGACAGGCCGAGGGCGCGTGGGCCGATCATGAGTTCGTCGTGCACGGAGCCGGCCAGGAACTGGTGTTCGGGGTCCTGGAAGACCGTGCCGATGCGCTCGAGCAGGTCTCGGGAACGCCACCGGTGCGGGGCACCATCGAGACCGCCGGCCAGGGCTGGGGCCGCGGTCACGGTTCCGCCTGCGGGCGCGAGCAGCCCGGCGAGGGTGAGGGCGAGGGTGGATTTGCCGGTGCCGTTGGGGCCGCTGATGGTGGTGGCCTGGCCCGCCCGAACGGCGAGGTGGATGTTGTCTGCCACCACACTGGCCCGTTTGCGGGCGAACGGCACCCGGCCGACGGCGAGGTCGTCGGCAGCCAGGAGTACCTCGCCGGCCGGCGCGCCGGCTCGCCGGTCGGGGCGGGGCGGCGGGTAGCGCGGAATCCACACGCCCGCGGCGGCCAACCGTTCACCCTCGGCGCTGAGCACCGAGTCGGTGGGTCCGTCGGCCAGAAGCCCGCCGGCCGGGTCGAGCACGATGACCCGGTCGACCACGTGTTGCCAGACAGCCACCCGGTGTTCGATCACGACGAGGGTCGCGCCGGAGGCACCGACCGACCGGAGGACGGCGTCACGAACCTCCACCACCCCGTCAGGGTCGAGGTTGGCGGTGGGTTCGTCCAGCAGCACCAGGCCCGGCCGCAGGGCCAGAACCCCGGCCAGGGCCAGCCGTTGCTTCTGACCGCCGCTGAGTGCGCTGGTCGGATGCCGCAGCGGCAGGTCCAGGCCAACCTCGGCGAGGGCCCCGGTCACCCGGGGCCAGATCTCGGCGCGCGGCACGCCCAGGTTCTCGCAGCCGAACGCCACGTCGTCGCCCACGCGGGCGAGCACGACCTGCGCGTCCGGGTCCTGGAGGACCAGGCCCACCCGACCGCGGGCGCGGCTGGGTCGTTGGCCGTCGACGAGCAGCTCGCCGGTCTCGTCGCCGTCTTCGTCATCGCCGAGCACGCCGGCGAGGGCGTGCATGAGCGTGCTCTTTCCGGCCCCGCTCGGCCCGAGGATCAACACGCGTTCGCCTGGCTGGATGTCCAGGTCCAGCCCGGACACGGCCGGGGTGGACCGGCCGGCGTGCCGCCAGCCCCAGCCAGTGGCCGTGACCCTGGCGCCGGTCATCGACGGGTCCGCGCGGATGGTCGCCGGCATCCGTCGTCGGTCACCGGGCGGACGGGGTCAGGGTGCGGTCGACCTGGCCGGTTTCACGGCCGGCGGCGAATCGGGACAGGGCGCCGGTGCGGGCCAGGCCGCGCACCGCCAGCCACGACATCAGGCCGGCCAGGATGGTGCCGGACACGACGGCGGAAACGAAGTAGACCACCTTGTAGCCGACGTCCATGGCCGCGTAGCTGGTGAACGTCGTGTCGAGCAGCCCGACCGCGACGCCGGCACCGGCACCGGCGAGGAGGGCGACGCCCAGGCGCCAGTTGGCGTAGAAGAACAGGGCGAGCACGATCTCGGCGCCGAGTCCCTCGACGATGCCCCAGATCAGGGTGGAGAAGCCCCACTGGGTGCCGATCAGCATCGACACCACGGCGGCGACGACCTCGGTATACACGGCGGCACCCGGCTTGCGGATGATGAGCCCGCCGAGCACACCCGCGAACAGCCAGCCGCCGGCCAGAAGCCCCTCGAGCCCGGGGGTGAAGGCCAGCAGGGCGCTCAGCGGCGACCAGGCCAGGCCCCAGGCCCAGAAGATGACGCCGCTGGCGACGCCGATCACACTGGCGACGACGATGTCGACGACCCGCCAGCGCAGCACACGCGGCTTCCGGGTCGTGGACGGGGACAGGGTTTCGGTTGATGCGTGCACTGTACGTGCCCTTTCCGTAGAGGAATACTGGGCACGGGATAGAGAAGCCTCCCTGCGCTGGCATGATCCAGATCAGGTTCGACGGTCGAAGCTGAAGCAGCTTCCTCTCAGCCCGGTTCACCGGACTCCCGTGTTCGCTACCGAGTATAGGCCCGCGAGCCGTGAGCAGAGCACTCTTTTCGGGCGTGCGGACGAGCTGCCCCACGGCTCGGGGACGAGGCTGCTACTTCTTGACGGCGCGGATGATGCGGGCGACGGCCTTCCCGGCCACCCAGACGAAGGGGATGCCGACGGCCAGCAGCGAGATCACGTTCGGATCGAACCGGGCGGCTCCGCCGGATTTGACGTAGGCGCCGATCGGGATGGCCACGCCGCCGCCGCCACCTCCGGCCGCTCCGGTCTCATCGCCCTCACCGCCGCCTTCGCCGCCGCCGCCGCCGAAGCCGTACCACACGAGCGCGACCGGCACGATGGTGACACCCTCGATCTGCACCGGGTCGCCGTAGGCCGACCGGACTCCGATGGATCCTGCGTTTTCTGCGAGTTTCAAGGCGAGATTAGTCATGCTGAGAGGCTACTCCCCCCGTTCCCGGCTGTCCTGCCCGGGTCGAACCGGGGGCGGCTCAGCTGCCGGCGTCCGGGGTGCCGAACGGATGCACGTCGCGCTTGGGCGCACTGCCCCCACCGAGTTGGGAGGCGGGCCGCACGATCCCGCGGCCGAACCTGGCGGTCACGGTGTCCACCGCCAGCTCCGCCTCCCGCCAGTCGTCGTCATCGTCCCAGAGGCCCATGCCGGCGCCGTCCCCCGTGCCGAGTTGCTCGGCACGCACGCCGATCAGTCGCACCCGGATGCCCCTGGCGGCGAGCACGTCGAAGCTCGCCGCCACCTCCTCGTAGATGCGCCGACCCACATTGGTGGGCTCGGCCAGGGTGCGGGAGCGGGTGACGGTGCTGAAGTCGGCGTAGCGCAGCTTGAGCACCACGGTGCGGGCGACGAGACCGTTGCCGCGCAGCTTGGCCGCCACGGCGTCGGCCTGGCGGAGTAGTTCGCTGCGCAACCGTGCCGCATCCGTCACGTCGTGCTCGAAGGTGACCTCGTGCCCCACGCTCTTCTCCTCACGTTCGAGGTTGATCGTGCGCGGGTCGATGCCCCAGGACAGGTTGTGCAGCTTGTGCGCGCCGGCCACGCCGACAGCGCGCTCGAGGGTCTCCCGCGATGCGTGCGCGATGTCGCGCACCTGGCGCAGGCCCAGCCCGAGCAGGGCCTGTTCGGTCGTGGCCCCGACACCCCAGAGCGCGCCGACGGGCAGCGGATGCAGGAAGTCGATCGTGTTCTCGGCCGGGATCACCAACAGCCCGTCGGGTTTGGCCCGGCCGGAGGCCAGTTTGGCCACGAACTTGGTCGAGGCGGCGCCGACCGAGCAGGTGAGGCCGGTCTCGGCGAACACGCGGGCGCGAATCGTCTGCGCGATCACCGCGGGCGAACCGTGCAGGCGCCGGGCACCGGCGACGTCGAGGAAGGCCTCATCGATGCTGAGCGGCTCGACCAACGGGGTCATGTCGCTGAAGATCCCCATCACCTGGCGGGAGACCTCCGCGTAGCGGCTCATGTGCGGTTCGAGCACGATCGCCGCCGGGCATCGACGCAGGGCGATCGACATCGGCATGGCCGAGTTCACGCCGTACTTGCGGGCCACGTAGTTGGCCGCCGTCACCACTGAGCGACCCGACCGGTGCCCGACGATGACGGGCAGGTGCACGAACTCTGGGTGGTCGAGCAGCTCGACGGAGGCGAAGAACGCATCCATGTCGATGTGCAGCATGGTGGCGGTGGTGTCGTCGACGTCGCTTCCGGTGGTCTGCCGCCCGCTGCCGTCCTGCTTACTCATGCAGCTCGTGTCCCTCCGCCGCCGTGGCCCTCAATTCGAATCTACCTTCGAGGGTACTGCACGCGTCAGAAGCCGAAATCGCCGCCACCGAAGTCGCCGCCACCGAAGTCACCGAAACCGCCGGAGTCGCCGCCGGAGTCGCCGCCGGAGTCGCCACGGAAGTCGGAGTCGCCGCCGTTCCCCGCATCCGTTCCCGTCTCCCCAGCCGTCTCAGCATCGGTCTCGCCACCGGCGTCTGCGGCGGCATCCGCACCGCCGCCCGCGTCGGGCAGGAACGCGCTGACGAGTGCGGAACCGACCACGTAGCCGGCCACGGTGCCGAGCAGCGAGGCGCCGAGCATGCTGCCGAAGCCGGGGCCCTGCCGGCCCTGGTCGCCGCCGAACGCCCGGTCCAGGGTGCCAGGTTGGCGCAGTTCGGTGCGGGTGGCGGCCTTGGCCAGGGTCGCCGGTTCGGCGTTCGCTGGGCGCTCACCCTCCATGGCGTTCTCGGTCAGCTGGGTGAACAACAGGTCGCGTTGCTGGTCGGTGAGCTTGCTGAATGCTTCGGTGTGCACCGCTTCGATGGTCTCCGGCGGGGCGGTCCGCAGCAGGTAGCGGTAGCGTTCGACGGCGATCTCGTCCTCGGTGCGCTGCGGTGTGGCGGCACGCGGCGGCTGCTCCGGCTCGGGGCGGCCCAGAAGTCGGTCGAGGAATCCCATGTCAGTTCTCCTTCGGTGTGGCTTCCAGCCTAGGCGGACCCCGGCGCGACCGACAGGACCGCTGCCAGCGACTCCAGGGCTTTCCCAGGGTCGTCACCGGCGGGCAGCAACACCACGCTGGTCGCGCCGGCCGCGTGCAGGGCGTCGATACGCCGACGGGCGGATGCGGCGGTGCCGACGACGGCCAGCTGGTCGACCCAGTCGTCTGGCAGGTTCCTGGCGAACTCGGCCCGGTCGGCGCTGCCAGCCCGGAGGGCCGCGAATTCCTCGGCGAACGGGAGCACCCGGATGTGCGGCGCCCAGTCGGGGTCGCCGATCCACTCCAGAGCCGGCCGGACGGCGGCCCTGGCCGTGGCCGGGTCCTCGTGCACCGCCGCCACGTTGTAGGCCACGATGTGCCGGGCTCCGAGCGGTTGACGTAACTGGGGAAAACCGTGCTCGCTGCCGGCGGCGGCCCCCGCGTCGAGGGCGTTGATCGCCGCGGCGAGGTATTCGGGGGTGACCGGCTCCGCCAGCACCACACCGTCGGCGGCGGCTCCGGCCAGGGCCAGGGACTTCGGCCCGCGCACCCCGGCAAGGACCGGGGGAACCGTGCTCGGCGGGGAGGCCAGGCCGACCGCATCCGTGCTGGTGTACCGGCCGGTGACGGTGACGGTGTCGCCCTGCAGCAGGGTGCGGATCAGGTCGAGGTTCTCACCCAGCATGCCCAGCGGGCTGGCCGGCCAGATTCCGCTCTGTCGCATCCAGCCGGGCATACCGTGGCCGATGCCCACCAGCAGCCGTCCAGGGAACAGTTCGGCGAGCGTGGACAGCTCCAGCGTGGCGAAGGCCGTGTTGCGGGCGGCCGCCGGCAGGATGCCGATACCCACCCGGATGTGCGTCGTCGCGCCGAGCACCGCGGCGGCCTGGGCGATACCGCCGCGGAAGAAGCAGTCCTCCACCACCCAGATCTCGTCGAAGCCGAGCTCCTCCGCACGGCGTGCGTAGGCCAGAAACTGCCCCGCAGGCAGGTCCCTGGGCAGCATCACAGCGATGGCAGCGCTCACGTGATTCCTCCTGATCTCGGGTCGCCGGCGCCGGGCCCGCGACCTTCTCCCTCGACCCTAGCGCCGGGGCAGCCGAGACCCCCGCCACGATTGTGCGAAGTTTCTGGCCCGAAATGAGACCATTCGGCTCCTGTTGGACATATACAGGTAGGGGACAACTGATTCGGGGGAATTATGAACCAGCACAACAGCACGCACACACCGTCGGCAGGGGGCCTGGCCGGAGGCCGTACGGTGGCCGTCTGCGGACGGGGCACGCCGATGACCGACGTGGCCGAACGGCTGGCCCGCAAAAGCGACAACGGCCATCCCGCCAGGAACATGCGTCTCGGCGTCGCCCACCTGGGGGTGTGGTCCACCGCGAAACTGGCGTTCCTGCTCTCGGTCTGCCTCAACACAGTCACGGTCGTCCTGATCGTGCTCGCCGCGCGCATCCTCACCGACACCGAGGTGTTCTCGAGCATCACGACGGTGTACCAAGACCTGACCAACCGACCGGTCGACCTGAGCCAACTGCTCGACGCGAACACCGTTTTCGCGTTCGCCGCCACGGTGGTGGCCCTCAATACGGTGCTGATCACCGCGCTCGGCACCGGCTTCGCGATGCTGTACAACATCAGTGTGCGGGCCACCGGCGGAGTGATCGTCGGATTCCGCAGTCCCTGACCGGAATTCCCCGGGGCTCCTTACCGTTGCATCCGTTATCGGCTGGGCGCCTCAGGGCAGACTGCCGCACGCCTTCAACGAAACGAGCCCCTGTGACTTCCCACACCGCGACGTCAGACACTACGCCGTCAGAGACTTCGCCCGCACACACCGCGGCCTCACAGACTGCGACCACGGCCACAACGCCGGCAGACTCGGACTGGTTCACGCTGCAGAAGCAGGCGCACCGCGAGTTCGGCACCCGCGTGGCGGGGATCCAGGACTGGGACGCCGCGACTCCCGACAAGGAGTGGAGCGTGCGCGATCTGGTGCGCCACGTGGTGCAGGAGCAGCAGTGGATCCCGGCGCTCCTGGCCGGACTCACCCTCGACCAGGCCAGGCGCACGATCCAGCCGCTTGGCGATGACCTCGCGGCAGAGTGGGCGACCCACTCCGCGCTGGCCACCTCGGCCTGGCAGGCGGCTCCGGCGGATGCCGCGGTGCAGCTCTCCTACGACACCGTCCCGGTTCTGGACTACCTGCGCGAGCAGGTGTCAGACGTGACCATCCACTCCTGGGACCTGGCGCGGGCCACCGCGGCCGATGAAAGCCTCGACGCCGCGCTGGTCGACGCCGTCTGGACGGTGTTCGAGCCGCAGCGCGACACCCTCGAGGCCAGTGGACTGTTCGACTCCCCGGTGCCGATGCCCGACGACGCTCCTCTGCAGTCCCGGCTGCTCGCTCTCACCGGCCGCGACGACCGCCGCTGACCCGGCCGCCGCACCCACAACTGTTGCCCGTGCGGACAATTGCGCCCGGTGCGCCGGTCGCAATTGTCCGCATCGGGCACAGTTACGCGACGGCGACGGCGCCGGCGACGGGGCGGGCGGTCAGGCGAGGGTGGTGCCGAAGAGCAGACCCAGCAGGTAGGTCACCCCGGCGGCACCGAAGCCGATGGCCAGCTGGCGCAGCGCCCGCTTGAGCGGCGGTCCGCCGGAGAGCAGCCCCACCACGGCGCCCGTGGCCAACAGGGCCAGGCCCACCAGCACGGCGGCCACGATGATCGCGGCCAGGCCCTGCATGCCGAAGAGGTAGGGAAGCACCGGCAGCAGGGCACCGGAGGCGAAGAAGCAGAAACTCGAAATCGCCGCGCCCATCCCCGTTCCGATGGCTTCGTGCTCGTCGACCTCAGGCTCCGCCGGCACGCTCAGCCGGCTGAGGTCGAGGGCGTCGGTGGCGATCGCGACGGTGCGCAACACCTCGCGGGCGTGCACCTCGGCGTCGGCTTCGGACATGCCCTGCGCCCGGTACACCAGGGTGAGTTCGTTCGCGGCCTCGTCCAGGTGCGAGAGCACGCTGCGGGTGGCCGGGTTCGGGGTGGAGGCGTCGAGCAGTTCCCGTTGGGAGCGCACAGAGACGTACTCCCCCGCACCCATCGACAGGGCGCCGGCGAGCAGGCCGGCGATGCCGGTGAAGAGGATGGTGGCCGGTGCCACCCCGGTCGCGCCGATGCCGAGCACGAGGGCCAGGTTGCTCACCAGACCGTCGTTGACACCGAACACGGCGGCGCGGAACGTGCCGGAGAGGCGTTGCCGGCCCCGGGCGGCCAGGCCGCGCACGACCTCCTCGTGGATGCGCTCGTCGGCGGCCATGGCGTTGGTCGCGTCGGCGTCGCCGTCGTACGGTGAGCGCGCCTCGGCGCGCTGGGCGAGGGCGAGAACGAACACCGAGCCGAACCGGCGGGCCAGGAGCCCGAGCAGCCGGGTGCGCATGGCGCCCTTTTTCGGGGCTCCCACCCGGTCACCGAGGAGCGCCCGCCAGTGCTCCTCGTGTCGCCCCTCTGCCTCGGCCAGGGCGAGCAGGATCTCGCGTTCCTCGCCGGTGCGTCGCCCGGCCAGGTCACGGTACACGGCCGCTTCGGCCTGTTCATCGGCCAGGTACTGGCGCCACCGACGGATGTCCGCCTCGCGTGGCACTTGACTGTCGGCCACGGCGATCATGACTCCGGCGCGGCCTCGAGGGAGCGTTGCGGCACCCGGGCGGACTCGTGCGGGCCGCTGCCGTCCAGGCCGAAGAACGGTTCCTCGAAGTGCACGACCCAGATCGCTTCCTTGCCCACGACGGGCGCGTACAGGGCGGAGCCGACGAGTTCACCGGGCGCGGTGATGACCCCGATCGGGTCCTCCACCATCGAATCGGGGTAGCGGGTGCGGTCCAACCGCACCACCACCTGCATGCCGACCCCGAACGCGACCGCCGCCCCCGCCGGAGCGGGGGCGGACGCCTCACGGCGCTTGAAGAGGGCCATTACTCAGCCGATCCGGCCCGTTTGAGCACGAGCTCGCGCACCCTGGCGGCATCCGCCTGGCCGCGCATGGCCTTCATGACCGCGCCGATGACGGCGCCGGCCGCCTGCACCTTGCCGTCGCGGATCTTGGCGAGCACGTCTGGCTGGGAGGCGAGTGCCTCGTCGATGGCCGCGATCAGCGGGCCGTCGTCGCTCACGACGGCCAGGCCACGGCTGGCGACGACCTCGCTGGGGGTGCCCTCGCCGGCGATGACACCCTCGAGCACCTGGCGGGCCAGGCGGTCGGTGAGGGTGCCGTCGGTGATGAGTTCGATCAGCGCGGCTACCTGCGCCGGCGTCACCAGGCTGTCGGCGCTGACGCCGGCGGCGTTGGCCAGGCGGGCGATCTCGCCGGTCCACCACTTGCGGGCGGCCTGGGCGGGCGCGCCGGCGGCGATGGTCGCCTCCATCACGTCGAGCAGGTCGGAGTTGACGACATCCTGGAACTCGAGGTTCACGAAGCCCCAGTCGGCCTGCAGCCGCTTGCGACGGGCCGCTGGCGGCTCTGGCAGCGTGGCACGCAGCTCTTCGACCCAGGCGCGCGACGGGGCGACGGGCACCAGGTCGGGCTCGGGGAAGTACCGGTAGTCATCCGCGTCGCTCTTGGGCCGGCCGGCGGAGGTGACGCCGGTGTCCTCGTGCCAGTGCCGGGTCTCCTGGGTGATGGTGCCACCGGCGTGCAGGAGCGCCGCCTGGCGCTGGATCTCGTAGCGGACGGCGCGTTCGACGCTGCGCAGCGAGTTGACGTTCTTGGTCTCGGTGCGGGTGCCCAGGATGTTCGAACCGCGCGGGCGGAGCGACACGTTCGCGTCGCAGCGCACGTTGCCCTCCTCCATCCGGGCGTTGGAGACGCCGAGCGCCTTGACGATCTCGCGGATCGCGGCGACGTAGGTCTTACCGATCTCGGGGGCGTCAGCCTCGCCACCCTCGATCATCTGGGTGACGATCTCCACCAGCGGCACACCGCCGCGGTTGTAGTCCACCAGCGAGTAGTCGGCGCCCTGGATGCGTCCGGCCGCGCCGCCCATGTGGGTGAGCTTGCCTGCGTCGTCTTCCATGTGAGCGCGTTCGATGTCGACCGTGACCTGGCGGCCGCTCTCCAACTCGATGGTGAGCTGGCCGTTGAACGCGATCGGCTCGTCGTACTGCGAGGTCTGGAAGTTCTTCGCGGTATCGGGGTAGAAGTAGTTCTTGCGGGCGAACCGGCTGTACTCGGCGATCTCGCAGCCGAGGGCCAGGCCCAGGCGAATCGAGGACTCGATGGCCTGGCGGTTCACCTGCGGCAGCCCACCGGGCAGGCCCAGGCAGGTGGGGCAGGTGTTGGTGTTGGCCCCTGAGCCGAACTCGTTGGCACAGCCGCAGAACATCTTGGTCTTGGTGTTGAGTTCGACGTGCACCTCGAAGCCGAGCACCGGCTCGAACAGTTCGAGGGCCTTGTCGTAATCCATCAATTCGGCTTTCGCCATTAGACGGCTCCCCCTTCGGTTGCGAACATTTCGATGTTGGCCAGCGCGGGTGCCTGGCTGAGCAGGGTGTGACCCCAGTGCGCCTCGAGCAGCTGCTCGACGGCGGCGCCGAAGGTGTACAGACGGGCATCCGCGCGGGCGGGCGCCATCACCTGCAGCCCAACGGGCAGGCCGTCCTCTGGTGCCAGACCCATCGGCAGGCTCATGCCGGGGATGCCGGCGAGGTTGGCCGGGATGGTGGTGATGTCGTTCAGGTACATCGCCATCGGGTCTTCGGTCTTCTCGCCGAACTTGAACGCCGTCGTGGGCGCCGTGGGCGAGACGAGCAGGTCGACCTTGTCGAACGCGGCGGCGAAGTCGCGCTGGATGAGCGTGCGCACCTTCTGGGCGCTGCCATAGTAGGCGTCGTAGTAGCCGGCGCTGAGGGCATAGGTGCCCAGGATGATGCGGCGCTTGACCTCGTCGCCGAAGCCGGCGTCGCGGGTGGCGGCCATGACGCGCTCGCTGGTGAGCGGGCCGTCTTCCGGGTTGACCCGGATGCCGAAGCGCACCGAGTCGAAGCGGGCCAGGTTGCTGGACGCCTCAGCGGGCAGGATCAGGTAGTAGGCGGACACCGCGTACTCGAAGTTCGGGGCGCTCACCTCACTGACAATGGCGCCGGCCGCGGTGAGCAGGGCCAGGGTCTCTTCGAAACGCTGCTTGACACCGGCCTGGAAGCCCGCGCCGTTCAGTTCCTTGATCACGCCGACACGGACGCCCTTGAGGGCGCCGTCCTTGAGGCCGGCCTGGGCCGCGGCAGTCATCGACGGCCAGGCATCCGTGAGCGAGGTGGAGTCGAGCGGGTCGTGCCCGCCGATGACGTCGTGCAGCAGCGCTGCGTCGAGCACCGTGCGGGTCACAGGGCCGACCTGGTCGAGCGAAGAGGCCAGGGCGATCGCACCGTAGCGGGAGACGCCGCCGTAGGTGGGCTTGACGCCGACCGATCCGGTGACGGCGGCGGGCTGGCGGATGGAGCCGCCGGTGTCGCTGCCGAGCGCGAGGGGTGCTTCGAACGCGGCGACGGCCGCCGCGGAGCCTCCACCGGAGCCGCCGGGAATCCGGTCGAGGTCCCAGGGGTTGTGGGTGGGGCCGTAGGCGGAGTGTTCGGTGGAGGAGCCCATCGCGAACTCGTCCATGTTGGTCTTGCCGAGCGGGATGAGGTCGGCATCACGGATGCGCTTGACGACGGTGGCATCGTAGGGCGGGATCCAGCCCTCGAGGATCTTCGAACCCGAGGTGGTGGGCATGTCGTGGGTGGCGAGCACGTCCTTGATGGCGATCGGCACACCGGCGAGCGGGCCGAGCTTCTCGCCGGCGGCGCGGCGGGCATCCACCCGGGCGGCGGTGGCGAGGGCTGCGTCACGGGCGACGTGCAGGAACGCGTGCACATCGGGGTCGACGGCGTCGATGTGGTCGAGGTGCGCGCGGGTGACATCGACGGAGCTGACCGATCCGTCGGCGAGCAGGCCGGCCAGGGCGGCGGCGGTCTGGTTGATGAGGTTGGTCACTGGTGTTACTCCTCGTCCAGGATGGCGGGCACGCGGAACTTGTCGCCGGCACGGTCGGGGGCGCCTGACAGGGCCTGGTCGACAGTGAGCGAGGGCACCACGACGTCATCGCGGAACACGTTGGTCAGGGGCATCGGGTGGCTGGTCGCCGGCACGTCTGGCGTGGCGACCTCGGCCACCTTGGCGACGGAGTCGACGATCTGGCCGAGTTCGATCGTGAGACGATCGATTTCGGCCGAGCTGAGGTCGATCCGGGCGAGGTTGGCCAGGTGGGCCACCTGCTCGGCCGTGATTTCAGACATGAGACTCCCAAATGATTTGAAGCAGAAGTCACAATTCTATTGGCTAGCGCGTCATCCCCGCTCAGCCACCGGCAGTCGCTACCGCGTCCTGCGACTGCCTTCGGTCAGCCACCGCTAGTCGCTGTCGCCGGTGACCAGGTCCGCGTTGTCCGTACCGATGACGGCCATATTGTGCAGTGACTCGCTGCCCGGCGTGAAATAGTCGTTGTGACCGACCGACCCGGCCAGGGTCGCGCCGGTGACCTGGTCGATGCCGCCGTGCACCCCGAGCACCCTGGCGCCGTACGACGCCGCTCCGGGATCACTGCCGAAGAATGCCGAGTTCACCGCAGGGTCCCAGTCCGCCTTGCCGACGAAGACGTTCTCGTCGGTGACCTTGAGCTTGGCGGCGGACTGGATGGCGCTGCCCGGTGAGCCCACCACGACCAACGCGTCCACGTCCACCGAACCCTGCGCCAGCGCCAGCAGCGCCACGGTGGAGCCGTAGGAGTGCGCGAACACCGCCACATACGGCTGATCGGCGCCGCGCGTGGCGCGCACGCCGGCCCAGGAGGTCTCGAGGAACTCTGCGCCGGCCTCGGCCCGGTCGAGCCCGCCGACGGAGAACAGGTCGGGCGCTTCGTAGCCGATCCAGGCGATCGTGGCCACGGACGCCGCAGCGGCGTGTTCGGTGAGTACCGACACCTGTTCGCGATAGAGGTCGTCGGCGACGGTCGTCCAGTTCACCATCTGGGGCTCGACCTGGTAGTTCATGCCGGGCACGAGGTAGCCGATGTAGTCGGCGGTATCGGGGTTGCCCAGTGCGATGGCGGCGCGGCCGGAGCCTGCCGTGTCCAGCAGGATCAGGCTGCGCTTGGGTCCGCCTGGGCTGGCGTGCATGGCCTCGTCGACCTGGCTCAGCATCGCCGTCTGCGCGGTGAGCCTGGCGCGCTCCCCCGCCGAGAGCGAGCCGTCAAGGGCCCGGGTGGCCTCGGCCAGCGACTCGCGCAGGTAGGCCTCGTTGGCGCGACTGCGCTGAGCGAGCGGCACGCCGTCCAAATTGCCGACGAGTTGTGGCGTTGCGGCCGTGAGGGATGCCCGCTGGCCGGTGTCGAGCATCGTCCACCAGGCCGACACCACGGTGGCCTCCGGCGGGGCGGCCAGCACGGCGTCGATGTGGCCGGGGTAGCTCGCCGCGAAGGCCGTAACATCGGCCAGGGGCAGCTGACCCAGGCCGACGAGCAGGTTGGCGCCGGTCATCCTGGGGATGGAGGCGAGGTCGATGTCGACTGACCCGACCGTCTGGGCATCGAGCATGGGGAGTTGTTCCCAGCGGGCGGCCGTGCCGCCGTCGCTCTGCCGGTCCGCAAGGCGCGCGGAAACGCTCTGCTGCACGTTCACGTCGGCAGCGGGCACGGTGGGGGTCGCTCCCACCCCGATCAGGGACAGTGAGAGCGTCGCGACCACAGCGGTCTCGAACAGCACGGTAGGCCCCGCTCCCTCCCGAACGACGAACAGACGGCCGACCTGACGCCCCTGGCAAGTCCTCCACCGCTCAGCCTAGCGATTCCGGAAGAGCGCTCGTGCCCCTCAAACAGGGCTTTCCGAGAGTTCTTGGGCGTGTTGCACCGCCAGTGTTTCGGGCAGGTTTCGCACTCGCGCCCGGCAACTGTTTCCGGTGCGGACAACTGCACCCGGTGTGCCGGGACCATTTGCCCGCATCGGGAACAATTGCGGCCGAGGAACCCGGGTTCAGTCGGTGTCGAGGGCCGGGGAATCCGCCGACGCATCCGTGGCCACGACGTCGGGCAGGCCGGCAGGGCCGTGCTCGAGCAGCAGCCGGAACTGATCGGCGTCGATGATGCGCACGCCCAGGGCCTCGGCCTTGGCCAGCTTGGAGCCGGCTCCGGGGCCGGCGGCCACGAAGTCGGTCTTCTTCGACACGCTGGAGGCGTTCTTGCCGCCTGCGGCGATGATCGCCTCTGAGGCGCCCTCGCGGGTGAAGCCCTCGAGGGAACCGGTGGCCACGACGGTGAGCCCGGTCAGCACTCCCCCTGCCGCCGCTGCGGCGCCGGGTCCCGGGTGCCCCGGCGTGCTGAACTGCACCCCGGCCGCGGCCCACCGGTCGATGATCTCGCGATGCCAGTCCACCTCGAACCAGTCGATGACGGCATCGGCGATGATGCCGCCAACGCCGTCGACCTCGGCCAGCTCGTCGCGGGACGCCGAGCGGATCGCCTCCAGCGAGCCGAAGTGGTTGGCCAGGGCCCGAGCGGCCACCGGGCCGACGTGACGGATGTTGAGCGAGACCAGAATGCGCGCCAGCGGTTTGGTCTTGGCCAGTTCGATCTCGTTGATGAGCTTCACGGCGTTGGAGGACGGCTGCGGCCCCTCCAGGCCGGCCTTCTTCTCGGCCGCAGAGGGGTTGCGCCGGAACGGGGTGCGCTGGCGCACGGTGCCGTCCTCGTCCTCACGCGGCAGGCCGGTCTCGGCGTCGCGCACGACCACGGTGATCGGCAGCAGGTCGTCGATGGTGAGCTCGAACAGGCCGGCCTCGGTGTCCAGCGGCGGGGTCTCCGGCACGGTGGGCTGGGTCAGCGCTGCGGCGGTGACCTCGCCGAGCACCTCAATGTCCAGCGCGCCGCGCGAGCCGATGTGCTCGACCCGGCCGCGCACCTGGGCGGGGCAGCTGCGGGCGTTGGGGCAGCGCAGGTCGATGTCACCCTCTTTGGCGGCCTTGAGCGGGGTGCCGCAGACCGGGCAGTCCTGGGGCATCACGAACTCGCGTTCGGTGCCGTCGCGCAGCTCCACGACCGGGCCGAGCACCTCGGGGATGACGTCGCCGGCCTTCCGCAGCACGACGGTGTCGCCGATCAAGACACCCTTGGCCTTGACGACGTCCTGATTGTGCAGGGTGGCCTGGCGCACGACGGAACCGGCGACCCGCACCGGTTCCATCACGGCGAACGGGGTGGCCCTGCCGGTGCGCCCGACGCTCACGACGATGTCGAGCAGCTTCGTGTTCACCTGCTCCGGCGGGTACTTGTAGGCGATCGCCCAGCGCGGGGCCCGGTTGGTGGCGCCGAGTTCGTCGTGCAGGGCGAGCTCGTCGACCTTGATCACGATGCCGTCGATCTCGTGTTCGACGCTGCCGCGGTGCTCACCGAAGTACTCGATGAACGCGGATGCCTCGCCGGCGTCGGCGACGACCTTGTAGTGCGTGCTGGTGGGCAGACCCCACCCGGCGAGCAGGGCATAGACGGCGGACTGGGAGTCCGCGCCGGGCTGCTGCCAGGCGCCGATACCGTGCACGAGCATCCGTAGCCGGCCGAGCCTGGCCGTCATCAGGGCGAGCTGGTCGGCGTTCTTGCCCTCTGCCTTCTGCCGCAGCGACCCGCTGGCCGCGTTGCGGGGGTTGGCGAAGACCCGCTCACCCGCGGCGCTCTGCGCGGCGTTGAGCTCGCGGAAGGACTCGACGGGGAAGAAGACCTCACCGCGCACCTCCATCAACGGCGGATGCCCGGTGCCACTGAGGCGGGTGGGGATGCCGGGCACGAGGGCGATGTTCTCTGTGACGTCCTCGCCCACGACGCCGTCGCCCCGGGTCGCGGCGCTGACCAGCACCCCGATCTCGTAGCGCAGGTTGATGGCGAGGCCGTCGATCTTGAGTTCGCAGAGGAAGTGCACCGCGCGATTGGCGTCACGCTGCACCTTGGCGGCCCAGGCCTCGAACTCCTCGATGGAGAACACGTTGTCGAGGCTGAGCATCCTCTCGGCGTGCTGCACGGGGTCGAACAGGGTGGTCTCGGCGCGGCCGCCCACCGTCTGGGTGGGACTGTCCTGGCTGGCCAGCTCGGGGAAGAGCCGTTCGAGTTCCTCCAGGCGATGGATCAGCCCGTCGTACTCGGCGTCGGAGACGACGACCTCGTTGCGTTCGTAGTATGCGTCGCGTGCCTCGAGGATGCGGGAGGTCAGGCTCGCAGCCTCATCGCCTGCCGCGGCCAGCGCGGCCGCGGGTGACGCTCCGGTGGCGTCAGGCATCGACCGTCGTGGAGTCGGTCGCGGCCACGGAGGCCACGGGAACAGCACTGACGGTGCGGTCGATGGTGCACTGGCCCAGCACCCGGGTGCCCACGTAGACGACGGCGGTCTGGCCGGGCGCCACGCCGGTGAGCGGTTCGGTGGGCAGGATGCGCAGCTCGGTGTGCGCCTCGACCGGCGGGGTCGCGGTGGGGTCGGCTGGCACGCTGATCACCTGGGCCACGGCGGGCTCAGGGTCGGCGTGCGCGCGGATCTGCACGTCGCAGGCGAATTCGATCTCGGGGTGTTCGGGCGCGAGTCCGGCCCAGGTGTACGTGGTGCCGGCGATCTCCTTGATCGCCAGGGCCTCCTTGGGCCCCACGACCACGGTGTTGTTGATCGGACGCACCTCGAGCACGAACCGGGGCTTGCCGTCGGCGGCTGGCGTGCCGATCGAGAGGCCCTTGCGCTGGCCCACGGTGAACGCCACGGCGCCCTCGTGCTCGCCGAGCTTGTTGCCCTCACGGTCCAGGATGTCGCCGGTCGCCGGCGGCACCCGCTCGCCCAGCCAGCCGCGGGTGTCACCGTCGGGAATGAAGCAGATGTCGTAGGAGTCGGGCTTGTTCGCCACCGAGAAGCCGCGTTCGGCGGCCTCGGCGCGCACCTCGGCCTTGGAGGGCGTGGCGCCGAGGGGGAACATCGAGTGCGCCAGCTGCTCCTTGGTGAGCACACCGAGCACGTAGGACTGGTCCTTGGCCCAGGCGCTGGCGCGGTGCAGTTCACGGTTGCCGTCGGCATCCGTCACGATCGAGGCGTAGTGGCCGGTGCAGACGGCGTCGAAGCCGAGCGCGATGGCCTTTTCGAGCAGGGCGGCGAACTTGATCTTCTCGTTGCAGCGCATGCACGGGTTGGGGGTGCGCCCGGCCGCGTACTCGGCGATGAAGTCGTCGACGACGTCGAGCTTGAACCGCTCGGAGAAGTCCCAGACGTAGTAGGGGATGCCGATGATGTTCGCGGCACGTTGCGCGTCCATCGAGTCCTCCACGGTGCAGCAGCCGCGGCTGCCGGTACGGAGCGTGCCGGGCATGCGGCTGAGGGCCAGGTGCACCCCGACCACCTCGTGCCCTGCCTCGACCGCGCGGGCTGCGGCCACGGCGGAATCCACCCCACCGCTCATTGCTGCCAGAATCTTCACTGGTTAAGTGTACGCACGCGGCGCCGAGTCGGCCATTCCTGCGCCGATCGCCTGCGCCCAGGCCGTCGGCAATGCCCTGAGCAGAGCATCGACGTCGGCGTGCGTTGAGGTGCGACCCAGTGTGATCCGCAGTGCGCTGCGGGCCTCGGCCTCTGTGCGGCCCATGGCGCGCAGCACGTGCGACGGCTCGGGAATGCCGGCCTGGCAGGCCGACCCGGTCGACACCGACACACCGGCCACATCGAGCAGGAACAATAGCGAGTCGCCCTCGCAGCCGGGGAAGGTGAAGTGGGCGTTGCCGGGCAGCCGGCCGGCGGGGTCGGGATCCCCGTTGTACACGGCAGAGGGCACGGCGTCCCGCACCCCGGCGATCACGGTGTCGCGGAGCACCCGTAGGCGCCGGTTCTCGCCGGGCAGCTCGGCGGTCATGGCCGTGGCCGCCACGGCGAACGACACCGCGGCCGCCACATCCTGGGTGCCGCTGCGCACCTGTCGCTGCTGGCCGCCGCCGTGGATCAGCGGCACCACCGCGGCCGTGCGGGACAGCACCAGGGCGCCGATGCCGACGGGCCCGCCGATCTTGTGCGCCGAGATGCTGAGCGCCGAGACTCCCTGGGCGTGCAGGGCGGCGAAGTCGATGGGCAGGTGACCGTAGGCGGAGATGGCGTCGACATGTACGGGGATGCCGTGGGCCGCGGCGAGCGCCGCGACCTGTTCGACGGGCTGCACGGTACCGACCTCGTTATTGGCGGCGAGCAGGGTGACCAGGGCCACATCCGCGGGATTCGATTCGATGGCAGCGGCGAGCGCGGCGAGGTCGATGCGACCCAGGGCGTCCAGCGGGATCCACTGCACGATCGCCCCTTCCCGCTGGGCGAGCCATTCCACGGTGTCGACGGTGGCGTGATGCTCTCCGCCTGGCACGAGGATTCGGGTGCGCGGTGCGCGAGCCCAGTACAGCCCCTTGATGCCCAGATTGACCGCCTCTGTGCCGCCGCCGGTGAAGACGACCTCGATGGGGTCGCATCCCACGCTCGCGGCGACCCGCTCGCGGGCCTCCTCGAGCATCCGTTTGGCGTTCTGGCCCTGACTGTGAATGGATGCGGGGTTGCCGACGACGGTCATCGCCTCGGCGTATGCGGTGATGGCGGCCGGCAGCATGGGCGCCGTCGCCGCGTGGTCGAGGTACGCGTGGTCGAACTGCACGGACATGTGCCCGCCTCCTGAGCTGGTCGCGGCCGCCGTCTGCTGGCCGACGCGGACTGGTCGTTATACACCTTCCGCACTCATTACTCTAGATCTCATGACTCCTGCCGACACCCTCCGCAACCTGGGCGTCCGCGCTACGAGCAACGGCGGCGAACTCCGCGTCTGGTCCGAGCACGCCGAGGCCATCGAACTGTGCATCTTCGATCACACCGACCCGAATTGGATCGTGCGCACCGTGCCGATGGTGCGTGACAGCCACAACGTCTGGGTCGGCCGTTCCCGCACTCTCACCGCCGGGCGCCGGTACGGCATCCGGGTGTCAGGTCCCGCCGGTCCCACGCATTCCTTCCACCCGGAGAAGACCCTGGTCGACCCGTACGCGCGCGGTCTGGCCAGGGTTGGCCCAGACCAGTGGCAGTCCACCATGGTCGACGGCGACTTCGACTGGGCGGGCGCGGTCAAGCCGAACACCCCGATGGACCACACCGTGGTCTACGAGGCGCACGTGCGCGGGCTCACCAAGCTCAGCCCGGCGATGCCCGTCGAACTCCGCGGCACCTACGCCGGGCTCGCGCACGAGAGCACCATCGCCTACCTCAAGAACCTCGGCGTGACGGCGATCGAACTGTTGCCCGTGCAGTCGTTCGTCTCCGAACAGCGCCTGATCAAGCAGGGCCTGTCCAACTACTGGGGCTACAACACCTTCAACTTCTTCACCCCGCACGCCGACTACGCCACCCAGGCCGCCCAGTCGGAGGGGCCGGAGGCGGTGCTGCGCGAATTCAAGGGCATGGTCAAGCTGCTGCACGAGGCCGGGCTCGAGGTCATCCTCGACGTCGTCTACAACCACACCGCCGAGGAGGGCCCGGCCGGCCCGGTGACGAGCCTGCGCGGCATCGACAACGCCACCTACTACCGGCAGAACGCCGCTGGCCACTACATCGACGTCACCGGCTGCGGCAACACGGTCAACTTCGGTCACGAGGTGCCGATCCGGCTGGTGCTCGACTCCCTGCGCTACTGGGCCAACGACCTGCAGATCGACGGCTTCCGGTTCGACCTGGCCGCGACCCTCGGCCGGAACGGTGACGTGCACTACACGCCGGACCACCCGCTGCTCACCGCCATCAGGGACGACCCTGACCTGGCCGGGGTGAAGCTCATCGCCGAACCGTGGGATGTGGGCATGGGCGGCTGGCAGACCGGCAACTTCCCCACCGGCTGGACGGAGTGGAACGACCGTTACCGCGACCGGATGCGGTCCTTCTGGCTCACCGACGTCGCCGCCGTGCGCAACCATTCCACCTCCGACAGCGGCATCGGCCGGTTCGCCTGCAGGCTGGCCGGCTCGGCCAACACCTTCTCGCTCGAGCGTGGCCCGCTGGCCTCCCTGAACTTCATCACCGCACACGACGGCTTCACCATGGCCGACCTCACCGCGTACAACGTCAAGCACAACGTGGGCAACGGCGAGGCCAACCGGGACGGCACCGACGGGAACAACTCGTTCAACCACGGCGTCGAGGGCCCCACCCGCGACACCACGGTTCTGCGCACCCGCCGCCGGGCGATGCGCAACCTGCTGGGCACGCTGCTGCTCTCCGCCGGCGTGCCGATGCTCACCGCCGGTGACGAATTCGGTCGCAGTCAGCGTGGCAACAACAACGCCTACTGCCACGACAGCGAGCTCACCTGGCTGTATTGGGACTTCGACGACTGGCAGCAGGACCTGCACCGGGTCACCCGGCAGCTGTTGGCCCTGCGCCGGGAGAACCCGGCCCTGCGCCCGGTGCGGTTCGGCCGCCCGGGTCAGACCACCCCCAGCGCCAGCCAGATGGACTGGTATAACGCCGCCGGGGCGTCGATGTCTGAGACCGACTGGAACTCCCCCAGGGAACGCACCCTGCAGTACCTGGCGGCGAGCACCCCGGAGCACGAGGCGTTCAACCGCATCCTGCTGATCGTGCACGGCCTGGAGACCCCCGTCGACGTGACCCTGCCGTTGCACGCGGGTGTCTCCGGCTACACGGTGCTCTGGGACTCCAGCCACGACGACATCCGTGAGGTGCAGAACAAGTACGCCCCCGGCGATCGCCTGCGCATGCACGAAACGTCGATGCTGCTGCTGCGGGCCGACGAAGCCCGCCCATGACCAAACCGGATGCCGGCGGCACGCCCGCCACGCTGGCGCTGCAACACGCGGGCATCCGTTTCACCGCGCACCACTACGCGCACGACGCCGGCCCGGGGAGCGGGCCGGCGGGCTACGGCCTCGAGGCCGCCGACAAGCTCGGTCTCGACCCCGAGCGAGTGTTCAAGACGCTGCTCGCCGACGCCGACGGCAGCTTGGTCGTGGCCGTGGTGCCGGTCTCCGGCAAGCTTGACCTCAAGGCCCTGGCCGCGGCCGTCGGAGCCAAGAAGGCCGTCATGGCCGACCCCGTTCTCGCCCAACGGAAGACCGGCTACGTTCTCGGCGGCATCAGCCCGATCGGCCAGAAGACCAGTCATCCGACCGTGCTCGATGAGACCGTCGAGCTGTTCGACACGGTCTTCGTCTCCGGCGGTCGCCGCGGTTTCGACATCGAGCTCTCCCCCGCCGACCTGATCATCGTCACCGGCGCCACGATCGCCGCCATCGCTCGGGACCGTTAGTCCGGCCGGACAACTAGTCCGACCGGACCTCTGGGCCGGTCAGCTCGCGACGGCGACGAGTCCCATCTCGGCGGGGCTGGCCAGCAGGGCGTGCCGCGGCACCACCCGCACCGTGTAACCGAACCCGCCGGACCGGTCGAGTTTCACGGCGCCGGTGAACAGCGTCGGCGCACCGTGCACCACGGTTTCCGGCGCATCCTGGCTGATGGTGTCGTCGATGGGATCGAGGGCCTGGGTGCTGACCTCGGTCAGGTCGTCTCCGCCGCGGCTGCGGCCGTACACGACCTGCACCGTCACGTCCTCTGGGGCCAGGCCGTTCAGCTGCACGTGCGCGCGCAGGCGCAGCTCGTCGCCCACCTGCGGAACCGGCGCGACCCCGCCGGATTCGACATGCTCGACGGCGACGCCTGGCCAGGCGCTCGTGATCCGAGACTTCCAGGCCGCGAGCTCACGAGCCCCGCGGTAATTGTTGGCCGACAGCCGCGCCTCTGACGCCCCGGCGGGCCGGTACAGCGTCTCTACGTACTCGCGTACCATCCGGCCGGCGTTCAGCTCGGGCGACAGCCCGGCCAGGGTGTGGCGGATGTTGGCGACCCAGCGTTCGGGTACGCCGTCGTGGTTGCGCTCGTAGAACGGCGGCGCCACCTGGTGTTCGATGAGTTCGTAGAGAGCGTCGGCCTCGAGCCGGTCACGCTCGGCGCCGTTGGTGCTCGCGTCGGCCGACGGGATCGCCCAGCCGTTCTGGCCGTCGAAGTACTCCGGCCACCAGCCGTCCAGGATCGACAGGTTGAGGGCACCGTTGAGGGCCGCCTTCATGCCGGACGTGCCGCAGGCCTCGAGCGGGCGCAGCGGGTTGTTCAGCCACACATCGGTGCCGGGGTACATCAACTGGGCCATGCCGATGTTGTAGTCGGGCAGGAACGCGATCCGGGTGCGCAGCTCGGGGTCGGCGGCGAACTGCACGATCCGTTGGATCAGCCGTTTGCCCTCCTCGTCGGCGGGGTGGGACTTGCCGGCGATGACGATCTGCACCGGGTGCTCAGGGTGCAGCAGCAGGGCACGCAACCGTTCGGGGTCGTGCAGCATCAGGGTCAGGCGTTTGTAGGTGGGCACCCGGCGGGCGAAACCGATGGTGAGCACGTTGGGGTCGAAGACCTGGTTGATCCAGGCCGGCACCAGGCCGCCCGGGTTCTGCACCAGCCAGGCCGCGGCAAGCCGGCGACGGGCGTCCTCGACGAACTGACGGCGCATGTCACCGCGCACCTGCCAGAGATCCTGGTCACTGACGGATGGCGACGCCCAGTCCGCGGTGGAGGTGTCGCTGGTGCC
Organism: Cryobacterium inferilacus; assembly: GCF_019599185.1. Taxonomy (GTDB): domain Bacteria; phylum Actinomycetota; class Actinomycetes; order Actinomycetales; family Microbacteriaceae; genus Cryobacterium; species Cryobacterium inferilacus. The sequence goes on from NZ_JAIEUL010000001.1 coordinate 301,264, forward strand.
CAGCCGGTTCTCGGCGAGCGCCTTGAGCGCCGGGTCGGTCCAGGTGGGCGCGTGCACCCCGTTGGTGATCGAGGTGATCGGCACCTCACTGGCGTCGAAGCCCGGCCACAGGCCGCTGAACATCCGCCGGCTCACCTCACCGTGCAGCTTGGAGACGCCGTTGGCGTGCTGGCCCAGCCGCAGCCCCATGACGGCCATGTTGAAGACGTCAGGCGACCCGCCCGGATAGGTCTCCGCGCCGAGGCCGAGCAGGTCGTCAACGGCCACACCGGGCAGCAGGTCGGTTTCGAAGTAGCGACGCACGAGGGCGGTCTCGAACCTGTCGATGCCAGCGGCGACCGGGGTGTGGGTGGTGAAGACGGTTCCGGCGCGGGCCACCTGCAGCGCCTCGGCGAAACTCAGGCCCTCCCCGATCAGGCTGGAGATGCGCTCCAGTCCGAGGAAGCCGGCGTGTCCCTCGTTGGTGTGGAACACCTCGGGCTCCGCACGTCCATTGAGGTTGCTCCACAGGCGCACGGCGCGGGCGCCGCCGATGCCCAGAAGCAGCTCCTGCAGTAGGCGGTGTTCCCCGCCGCCGCCGTACAGCCGGTCGGTGACCTGGCGCAGTTCGTCGGTGTTCTCAGGGATGTCGGTGTCGAGCAGCAGCAGGCGGATGCGGCCGACCTTGGCCTCCCACACGCGGGCGTGCAGGGTCCGGTCGTCCGGCAGAGCGAGGGACACCTGCACCGGCGATCCATCCGCTCGGCGCAGCACCGACAGCGGCAGGCCGTCCGGGTCGAGCAGCGGGTAGCTCTCCAGCTGCCAGCCGTCGGTGGAGATGGCCTGGCTGAAGTAGCCGGCCTTGTAGAACAGGCCAACACCCACCAGGGGCACGCCCAGGTCGGAGGCGCTCTTGAGGTGGTCGCCGGCCAGGATCCCCAGACCCCCCGAATATTGCGGCAGGGCGGCGGCGATACCGAATTCCGGTGAGAAGTAGGCGATCGACTCTGGCTTGTCGCCCTCGAGTCCCTGGTACCAGCGCGGCTCGCCCAGGTAGGCCCGCAGGTCGTCGCGCACCACATTCACACCGGCGACGTAGTCGTGGTCGTCGGCGAGTTCGGCCAGCCGGGCCGGGTCCACGGCGCCGAGCAGCGCGACCGGGTCGGTGCCGATGCGTCGCCACAGCTCAGGGGCGATGTGCTCGAAGAGCTGCCGGGTCGGCTCGTGCCACGACCAGCGCAGATTGCCGGCCAACTCATCGAGCGCGGCGAGCGACTCGGGCAGGACGGCGCGGACGGTAAATTTACGGATGGCCTTCACGATCCTCACCTTACGGGCGGGACGTGCCCATCGGGTAACGAACCCGGCGTGTAGCCACACCGATTCGGCCCCCGTTCGCGCTACGGTCGTTGTGTGGCTAAGACAGCGAAACGAACCGGTACCGCCCCCTCAACGCCGAGCCCGGCAGATGTCCCGACCAAAGTCGGTCGCATCCCGGTGCTCGACCTCTCCCCTCAGCTCAACGACAACCTCTGGCCCGCGAAGGCGTTCGCCGGCGAAGTTGTTCCGTTCGGCGCCACCGCGTTCCGGGAGGGGCATGACGCCATCGGCGTCACGCTGTACCTCACCGCGCCGGACGGCACGACGACGCAGCATCCGATGCGGCTCACCGTGCCGGGCACGGACCGGTACGAGACGCTGGTGCGCCTGGACGCCCAGGGTTCCTACACCTACCGGGTGCGCGGCTACGGGGATGACTTCGCCACCTGGGTGCACACCGCCCTGATCAAAATCCCCGCCGGCATCGACGTCGACCTCACCTTCCTGATCGGCTCGACCCTGTTCGCGGCCGCCGGCAAGGACCTCACCCGGCCGATCGTGCAGCGCCGGTTGTTCGCCGCGGCCGCTAAGACCCTGGCCAACAAGAGGCTCCCCCTGGAGACCAGGCTGGCCGTGGTCACCGACCCCGCCATCACCGCCGCCGCTGCCTCGCACCCGCTGGCCAGCGTCGACTCCTTCTCAGCCGAGCGCACCGTCAGGGTCGAACGCACCCGCGCCGGCGTCGGCTCCTGGTATGAATTCTTCCCCCGCTCGGAGGGCGCAGTGCCGCTGGGTGACGGCCGCTGGCAGAGCGGAACGTTCCGCACCGCGGCCGCGCGCCTGCCCGCCGTGGCCGCCATGGGCTTCGATGTGCTCTACCTGCCGCCGATCCACCCCATCGGCCGGGCGTTCCGCAAGGGCCCGAACAACACCCTCGACGCCGGCGAGAACGACCCGGGCTCGCCCTGGGCGATCGGTTCCGCGGCCGGCGGTCACGACGCCATCCACCCCGACCTCGGCACCATCGACGATTTCCGGTTCTTCCTCGATGCCGCGAACACCGCCGGGCTCGAGGTCGCCATCGACCTGGCCCTGCAGGCGTCCCCCGACCACCCCTGGGTGAAAGAGCACCCCGAGTGGTTCACGACGCTGCCCGACGGCACCATCGCGTACGCGGAGAACCCGCCGAAGAAGTACCAGGACATCTACCCGATCAACTTCGACAACGACCCGGCAGGCATCCGTGCCGAGGTGCTACGCCTGGTGCGCTACTGGATCGGCGTCGGTGTGAAGATCTTCCGGGTCGACAACCCGCACACCAAACCGCTGGACTTCTGGGAGTGGCTGATCGGCACGATCAACCGCGAATCGCCGGACGTCGTGTTCCTCGCCGAGGCGTTCACCCGCCCCGCCCTGCTGCAGGGTCTGGCCAAGGTCGGTTTCCAGCAGTCGTACACGTACTTCACCTGGCGCAACACCAAGGAGGAGCTGGAGGAGTTCTTCGACGGCCTCGCCCACGACACGGCCGACTTCCTGCGTCCCAACCTGTTCGTCAACACCCCGGACATCCTCTCGGAGTACCTGCAGTTCGGCGGTCCGGCCGCGTTCAAGATCCGTGCGGCCCTCGCCGCCACTGCGGCACCCACCTGGGGCGTCTACGCCGGCTTCGAACTCTACGAGAGCGTCGCCCGCCCCGGCGCCGAAGAGAACATCGACAACGAGAAGTACGAGTACCGCCCCCGTGACTACGCCAAGGCGGAGGCGCTGGGCAGGTCGCTCTCGCCGTTCCTGGCGCAATTGGGCCGCATCCGTGCAGCGCACCCCGCGCTGCGACAACTGCGCAACCTCGATATCCACTCCAGCGACGACGATTCGATCCTCGTCTACAGCAAGTACCTCGCCGGTGAATTCACCGACGATGGTCGAACGGATGCCCTGATCGTCGTCGCCAACGTCGACCCGCACTCCGTGCGCGAGACCGTCGTGCACCTCGATGTCACCCGGTTCGGCCTGACCCCCGGGTCCACCTTCGAGGTCGAAGACCTCATCACCGGCGCCGTCTGGACCTGGTCTGCGGATAACTTCGTGCGCCTCGACGCCTTCACCGAACCCGTCCACATCCTGCATGTCAGGAACGCGCACGGCCAGCAGCACGCTTCGAACCAGTTGGGATCGGCACTATGAAACACGCCTCCGGCCGCCCCGCCGACGAACTGCCGGTGATCTCCGCGCACATCCTGGAGACCGTCTCGGTCGGGTCGTACTACAACCCGCACGAGGTTCTCGGCCAGCACCTGCTCAACCTGGGCAACGTCGGCGACCCGCTCACGGTCATCCGGACGCTGCGCCCGCTGTCCAGCGAGGTTGTCGCGCAGCTCTCCTCCGGTGCCCGCATCGAGCTGTCCCACCTCGGCTACGGCATCTGGCAGGGCGTCAGCACGGTCGGGCCGCAGGACTACGAGATCGAAGCCCACTACGAGGGCGGCCCCGCCTGGATCAGTGACGACCCGTACCGGTACACGCCCACCCTCGGTGAGCTCGACCTGCACCTGATCGGCGAGGGCCGACACGAACGCCTGTGGGATGTGCTCGGCGCCCACGTGCGCACCGTCACCGGGGTCACCAAGACCGTCAGTGGAACATCCTTCTCGGTCTGGGCGCCGCACGCCCGTGCCGTGCGGATCATCGGCGACTTCAACGGCTGGTACGGCGTACTGCACTCGATGCGCAACATGGGCAGCACCGGCGTGTGGGAGCTGTTCGTGCCCGGCCTGGCCGCGGGCTCCAACTACAAGTTCGAGATCCTCACCCAGGCCGGTGAGTGGATCCAGAAGGCCGACCCCATGGCCAGGTACACCGAGATCCCGCCGCTGACCGCCTCGGTCGTGGGCGAAACCTCGTACACCTGGGATGACGGCGACTGGCTGGCCACGCGCAGCGCCACCGACCCGCACGATCAGGCGATGAGCATCTACGAGATGCACGTCGGATCCTGGCGCCCAGGGCTCGGCTACCGGGCCCTGGCCGATGAGCTGATCGGCTACCTCGAGGAACTCGCATACACCCACGTCGAGTTCATGCCGCTGTCCGAGCATCCGTTCGGCGGATCCTGGGGATACCAGGTCACCGGTTACTACGCCCCGACGAGCCGGTTCGGCCACCCAGACGATCTGCGCTACCTGATCGACCGGCTGCACCAGGCCGGCATCGGCGTGATCATGGACTGGGTGCCAGGCCACTTCCCCAAGGACGAGTTCGCCCTGGCCCGGTTCGACGGTCAGGCACTGTACGAACACCCGGATCCGCGCCGCGGCGAGCAGATGGACTGGGGCACATACGTCTTCGACTTCGGTCACATGCAGGTGCGCAACTTCCTCGTCGCCAACGCGCTGTACTGGCTCGAAGAATTCCACATCGACGCCCTCCGGGTGGACGCGGTCGCGTCCATGCTGTACCTGGACTACTCGCGTAAGGACGGTGAGTGGGAGCCGAACAAGTTCGGCGGCCGGGAGAACCTCGAGGCGATCAGCCTGCTGCAGGAGATCACCGCCACGGCCTACAAGCGCAACCCCGGCACGATCATGATCGCCGAGGAGTCCACCAACTGGCCAGGCGTGACCGCGGCCACCTCCGGCGGCGGCCTGGGCTTCGGGCTGAAGTGGAACATGGGCTGGATGCATGACTCGCTCGAGTACATGAGCGAAGACCCCATGAACCGGTCCTACCACCACAACGACATCACCTTCTCGTTCGTCTACGCGTTCAGCGAGAACTTCCTGCTGCCGATCAGTCACGACGAGGTCGTGCACGGCAAGGGCTCGCTGGTCAACAAGATGCCCGGCGATTCCTGGCAGCAGCTGGCCAACGTGCGGGTGTACCTGGCCTTCATGTGGGCCCACCCTGGCAAGCAGCTCCTCTTCATGGGTTCGGAGTTCGGGCAGCGCTCCGAATGGAGCGAAGAGCGCGGACTGGACTGGTGGATCCTCGACCAGCCCGGCCACCGCGGCCTGTTCAACCTGGTGGGGCAGCTCAACCGGGTGTACCGCGACACGCCCAGCCTGTGGGCGCGCGACAACGACCCGGGCGGGTTCGAGCTGCTCGACGGCGGCGCAGCGGCCGAGAACGTGGTCAGCTTCGTGCGCTGGGACAACGATGGCACCCCGGTGGCCTGCCTGTTCAACTTCTCCGGCAGGCCGCACACGGGCTACCGGGTGGGCCTGCCCCAGGCCGGAGTCTGGGAGGAACTGCTCAACACCGACGCCGAGAACTTCGGCGGCTCAGGGGTGGGCAACCTCGGTGAGGTGCACGCCTTCGCCGAACCGTGGGCGGGCCGGCCCGCATCCGCTACCCTGACCCTGCCGCCGCTCGGGGCGCTCTGGTTGCGCCTGCGCCGCTAGCCGCACACAGAAGCGCCCGTGTGGTCACCTCAGTTCACTGAGGTCACCACACGGGCGCTTTCGCGTGACCCGGGCGGGATCAGTACAGCAGGGCCGTCAGGCGCTTCCGGGCCGGCGGCACCCGGGGGTCGTCGGTTCCGACGACCTCGAACAGTTCGAGCATCCGCTGGCGGATGACGTTCTTCCCGGCGGCGTCCTGCGCGCCGAACAGGCCGAGGAGCCGGTCGAAGGCGTCCTCGATGTGACCGCCGGACAGGTCGAGGTCGGCCACCAGCAGCTGGGCGTCCAGGTCGGACGGGTCATCTGCGGCGGCCGAGCGTACCTCGGCGATGGTCTTGCCCTGCAGGCGAGCGAGCAGGCTGACCTGGGCCAGGCCCGCCGTCGCCATGGTGTCGCGGGGGTCGCGGGCCAGGGCGAGCTTGTAGATGTCGATCGCGGTGGCGTAGTCGCCACGGTCAATGGCGTCGTACGCCTCACGGTGGTGCGGCGGCAACTCGGGTTCCACCGGCTCGGCCGGTTCGCCCTCTGCGGCCTCCGCGGCCGCGTCGGCCACGCCGGTGACCCCGTGCTGCGCGGCGAGCTCGAGCACCCGTTCGAGGACCTCCCGGATCTGCACCAGCGGCAGAACCCCGTCGAAGAGCTGCACCGGCTGGCCGTTGATCACGGCGGCCAGGGTGGGCACTGAGGTGGCCTGGAAGGCCTGGGCGAGCTGCGGGTTGGTGTCGATGTCGACCGTGGCGAGCACGAACCGGCCGCCGTACTCCCGGATCAGGTTCTCCATCACGGGCGTGAGCTGGGTGGCCTGCTCGCTCCATGCGGCCCACAGGTCCACGATCACCGGCACGAACTTGGACAGCTCGAGCAGTTCGGCGAAGTTCGTGTCTGTTCCCTCCAGTACCAGGCTCGGCACGGGCACGGTGCCGGCGGTGGTGCCGGCGGGGGCCGCGCCGGGCGCCGGGTTGGCGGCGCCTGTCGCCGGCGGCCGGTTGACGAGGGAGGACAGGTCGACGGCGCCGCGCAGGTTGGCGCCGGAGGGAGGGACTACGGTCATGGGAGCTCCACAGAAGAGATCAGGCCCTGGCTGAAGCCAAGGAGGACGATTTTGTCGGACGAGTTTGCGGGCGGCACATGGAACAGGACCTGCTCGCTGTAGGTGCTTTCCACGCCCTTGGCGGTGCTGTCGATACCGGAGAGCGCCTTGCTCGGACCCTCCAGGGTGATGGTCGCCTTGCCGTTCACGGCCTTCACCGTGGTGATCTCGTTGATGCTCACGGCCACGATACTGCCGGAGTCGTTGGTGGCCAACGAGACGACCTCGCCGCTGCCGGGAGCGTTGCTGAACTCGATCGAGCCGGTGTCCTCGAGGTCGGTTTGCTGTTTCGTCTTGTTCTCCACGCCCAGCAGGGTACGCATGGTGTCGCCCTCGGCCTCGAACAGTCCGAATGCCGGGCTGGCTTCGCCGTTGAGCAGGATGTCCGCGTATGCCGGTCCGACCTCACCGGGTGACATGACCATGAACTTGTTGTCCGGGGCGATCAGCGGTGCGCCGATGCTGGCCGGTGCGACATCGGGGACCTGCGCGGAGGCCTCCAACTGGATGGAGTACTCCACCATGTACTTCTCCCGCGGCGACGCCTGCTTGAGCACCAGCGCGATGGTCGGCACGGATGCTTCGTCGGCGGACTGCAGCACCGTCATGACCACCCGCGGCCAGGTCGAGGTCTGCTGCGGCAGGGTCAGGGTGAGCGGGGCTGCCGGCAGGGCGACGGTGGGGGTGAACGCCGAGTCGGCCGATCGGATCTTGTAGTTGGCGAGCCGTTGTTCAAGGGCCGGCCCGGCGAACCGGGTGGCCAGGGTGTCGGCGTCCAGAGCCGCGTCTGCCGCGCCGGTCAGGGTCACGATCTCGCTGACGATGCGTTCCAGCTGCGGCTGGGTCACGGCGGGCGGCGGCAGTTCGTCCACGACCGGAGTGTCCGTGCCGGTGCTGGACGGTGACGGCGTCGGCGTTGCCGTCTCGCTCGCGGTCGGCTCGTCGGCCGGCCAGAATTCGGGCGAGCATCCGGTGAGCACGAAACCGGTGACCAGCACGAGCGGCACCGCGATCATCGAACGGCCGATCGACCGGCGGGGTCCGGTGATCTCGCTGGCCTTGATGGTCTTGGGCCGGGGTGCGCGGGGAAGCTTGGGCATCCGGGGGCCGCGGGGAACGTTGCGGCGCGGGCGGCGGGAGCGGCGGAAGTGCAGCAGGCCGAGCAGATAGATGACGAAGCCGATGAGCGCCATCAGGGCGCCGCCCACGATCAGCGGGCCGGCCCATGGCGTGGAGTTGTCGGTCGGCCAGGCCACGCTGATGTCCGTCGGTGCCGGTGCGGTGCCGTCTGAGGCGAGCACGACCGAGATGCCTTCAGGAAGGTTCAGGGTGGTGGTCAACGACCCCTGGGCGGTGAATTCCTCCAGCCAGAGGTCGGAACCGGCCGGGTTGGTCGGAAGCTCCGGCGCCACGGCTGCCGGATCGGTCTCGACGGGGGTGCCGGTCGCGCTGGTGACCGTGAAGGCGCTGCCATCGGGGTCCAGCCCGATCGCCGCGTACTGGTCGGCGCCAATCCAGGCGAGGATGTCGTCGGTGCGGCCGTATGCCATGAAGACGGTGTCGGCGCCGCTGACGGTGAGGGTCTGGCTGCCGGGCCCTGCGGCGAGAGCGCTGCCGTCGATGACGGCGTATGGCGAGCCGTCTTCGATCGTGGCGGTGATGCTCGCCGACGCGGGCTCGAGGAAAATCGTCCGCTGCGCGATGCCGAATGCGATCATCAGCGCGGCGAGGACGAAAGCCAGAATGGCAAAGACGAAACGCACGTAGAACCCTCCTGGGTTGCCTGCAGATGGCTGGGTGAGACAACGTAGCCACCGCTTGTCTGTGCCGCAAAGCAACAGACACGGACGTTCAACGATAGTGGACGCTCCTGAGAGGAGCCTAATAGCGCCGGGGGCCACTAAAATTGGCCCGCCTGCCCACGCTCAACCGGCTGGGAACGGGCCCCAATTTGAGGAGAGAACGTGGCAACCGACGAGGCTGATTTCACGCTGGTGTTCCGCGGATACGACAAGGACGAGGTCGACAAGGCCCTGCAGGGACTCCGTCGTGACCTGATCCACGCGAACGCACAGGCCACGGAGTCGGCCAAGGAGATCAAGCGGCTGGGCGCCAGGGTCGAGGACCTCAACGCGGAGATCGAGGAGGTCGGCAGCCCCACTTTCTCCGGGCTGGGCACGAAGCTCGAGAACACCCTGCGGGTCGCAGAGGAACAGTCCACCCGGGTGATCGCCCAGGCCGACATCGACGCGGAGAAGCTGCGGGCATCCGCCGCCGCGGAAGTCGACACCATGACGCGTCAGTCCGCCGAGCGGGCGGAACGGGCTCTGTCCGACGCCACGGTCAGGGCCGCCCGGCTTCTGGCGGATGCCCGGTCGGAATCGGACGACCTCGTCGAGCACGCCACGGAGACCCACGACCAGCTCATTCAGGATGCCCTGCACGAGGCGGCGGGTATCCGTGGCGCGGTGGCCACCGAGGCGGCGGAGTCGCGGGCCACGGTCAAGCGGGAGGTCGCGGCCCTTCGAGCGGCGGCCGAGCGGGACGGGGCCGAGGTGCGGGTGGTCGCCCAGCGCGAGGCCACCGAGGCCAGGGAGATCGCCGCCGGCCTCACCAGGGAGACCGAGTTGACCAGGGCGGAGGTTGCGCACGAGCTCGATCAGCAGCGCGCCGACCTGGCCAGGGAAACCGAGCAGGCCCGCATCGACCTGGCCGCCGAGACCGAGCAGGACCGGATCGACCTGGCCAGGGAAACCGAACAGGCCCGCATCGATCTGGCCCACGAGACCGAACAGGCCCGCACGGATCTCGCGATCGAGATCGAGCAGGGCCGCACCGACCTGGCCAGGGAGATCGACCAGGTCAGGGCCGACCTCGCGATCGAGGGCGAACAGGCCCACACCGACCTGGATCGACAGCTCGACGCCGATCGGGCCGACGCCGGTCGCGACCTCGACAAGGCCCGCGCCGACCTGGCCGCGGAGGTCGAGCAGGCGAGGGCCGACCTGGCCCGCGAGCTGGAACAGACCAAGGCAGATTTCGATGCGGACAGTGAGCAGGCCAGGATCGACCTCGACAACCACCTCACCGCCATCCGCAAGCGGGGCGAGCATGAGGCGGCCAAGCTCCGCCGGGAGATCGACCAGGTGCGTGCCGACCTGGAGATCGAGCTGAAGGCCAGGCGGGATGAGGCGGAGCAGGACCTGCTCTCCCGTCACCAGCAGGCGGTGGCGCAGACGCAGAAGTACCTGGACGATGGGGCCAAGCAACTCTCCGAGACCTCCGCCCGCACGGCGGAGCTCCGTGCGCTCAACGAGACCCTCGACACTGGAGCGCGTGACGACGCCAAGGCTCAACGCGCCGCAGCCAATGACGAGGCCGAACGGATCGTCCGCGACGCCGAGGACCGCGCCGCAGCCACGCTGGCCGACACGGAGACACGCACCCGCGAACTCGTCGCTGACGCGGAAGACCGCCTGGCCCAGATTAGGATTGAGCGCGACTCGGTCGCGGGCTATTTTGAAAGCCTGCGCAGCGTCCTGACCCAGGCGGAGAAGGTGAAATCCGACCAGGACCAGTCATAACACCGAGCCAGCAGGCCAATCGCCCAACGGTCAGTCGAGTAGTGGAGCAGAAGTGAAAATCCAAAATGCGTTCCGTCTGGGCCTGGTGGGAACGCTGGGAGTCGGCCTGGGGGTCTTGATCCTCGCCTCGATCGTCTCCCTGTCGACGATCATCACCTACGTCGGCGCCGCGCTGTTCCTCGCCCTCGGGTTGGACCCTGCCGTGTCCTGGCTGGAGAAGCGCAAGTTCCCGCGCTGGGCGGCCATCCTCACCGTTCTCATCGCCGTGCTTGGCGTGCTCACCGGGGTCATCTTCGCGATCGTGCCGATCATCGTCGACCAGGTCGCGAACCTGTCCGACCGCATTCCCGCTCTCATCCGGGAAGTGAACTCACCCGAGTTCCTCGTCGGCGTGCAGAACCAGTTCCCCGGTCTGGACGTTCCGACGATCGTGAAGTCGGTCACCGACTACCTCGGCGGCAACCTGACGACCATCACGAGCACCATCGTCGCGTCCGGCGTGGCCATCGTCTCTGGCCTGTTCGGCGGCCTGATCATCCTCATCCTGACGCTGTACTTCACGGCGTCGTTGAACACCATCAAGCGCGCCACCTACCAGCTCGTTCCCGCCTCCAAGCGGGAGCGCTTCGCCGACCTGAGCGAGCAGATCACCACGGCCGTCGGGCGCTTCATCGTGGGGCAAGGCGCACTGGCGGCCTGCAACGGCGTGCTGAGCTTCATCTTCCTGTCCATCATCGGGGCGCCATTCCCCGCCCTGCTGGCGGTTATCGCGTTCCTGTTCTCGTTGATCCCTCTCGTCGGCACGATCACGGGATCGGTGCTCATCGTGGCCACCTGCCTCATCCCGGGCATCGGCAGCTCCACCCTGACGGTGCTCGTCGCCGGCATCTACTACCTGGTCTACATGCAGATCGAGGCATACGTGCTGAGCCCGAACATCATGAACCGCGCCGTCGCCGTGCCAGGCGCCGTCGTGGTCGTCGCCGCCCTCGCGGGCGGGTCGCTGCTCGGCATCCTCGGCGCGCTCATCGCGATCCCGGTTGCCGCGTCCGTGATCATGATCATCAAGCAGGTCGTCATCCCCCGCCAGAACGAGCTGTAACGGGCCTAGAGTTCCCCTGGCCACTCGTCGGGCAGGGGTCCGGCGGACGGGTTGACCACGGCCACGATCTCGTTGAGCACCCGGCGAGTCTGGTTCTCCCCCACCCACAGGTGCTTCGCGCCGTCCACGGCGATCAGTTTCGCCTCCGGCACGCTGGCGAAGCGTTCCCTGGCGGACTCCGGCTGGAGGTAGTCGTCGTGTTCGGGCACGAGCACCACGAGCTGACGCTCGTTGCCCGCCCACGCCGCGAGTTCGGCATCCGTGGCCCGGTGCAGCGGAGGCGACAGCAGGATGGCTCCGCGAATAGGGTGCTCGAGTCCGTATTTGATCGCCAGTTCGGTGCCGAAGGACCACCCGACCAGCCACGGCACGGGCAGGCCGCGTTCCGCCACCAGGACCATGGCCGCGGCCACGTCGGCGCGTTCGGTGTCTCCGTGACCGAAGCTGCCCTCGCTGGTTCCCCGCGGGGACGTTGTGCCGCGCGTGTTGAACCGCAACACGGCGAGATCGGCCAGGGCCGGCAGTCGTCCGGCGGCCTTCCGCAAGATGTGGGAGTCCATGAATCCCCCGCTGGTGGGCAGCGGGTGCAGCGTCACCAGCGTTGCCACCGGCGCGCGGTCGACCGGAACGGCCAGTTCACCGACGAGGGTGAGCCCGTCCTCGGTGTGCAGCTCGATGTGTTCACGAACGGCCGGCAGCTCGATGCCGCCGCGGATTTCGACCGGTGCGGTCATGGATGCTCCTCGGTGTTCTATTTGATCTTCCAGCAGTGCAGGTGCCAGTGCCGTCTGGCGGCGAGGTCGGCGGCGTCACCGGTCACGCCGTCACCACGCCAGGTGACGATGTGGGCGACGCCAGGCGAGATCTCGAGGCGGCAGGCGGGGCAGAGATAGGTCTTCACGGCCTGCGCGGCACTGATCGGCTGCACGTGCCAGAGGCCGTCCCGTTTGACCTCGGTGCGGCGCCAGCCGGCCAGCATGCGCGACAGGTCATCGGACTCGTCTTCCCCGGTGCCGCTTCTGCGGCCCTTGGGGCGATTGCTGCGCGGCATGGCTCCCAGTGTACCCGGCGGTCACCGGCCGCCGGCCAGAGGCCTGACGTGGCGGCGTTTGCCCCTAGTACCAGCCGATGTCGACGGAGTGACCCCAGGCGCCGCACGGGGTGCCGTACCGCCCACTGATGTAGCCGAGGCCCCACTCGATCTGGGTGGCGGGGTTGGTCTGCCAGTCGGCTCCGGCCGAGGCCATCTTGGAACCCGGCAACGACTGCGGGATGCCGTACGCGCCGCTGCTGGCGTTGTTGGCGTTGACCCGCCAACCGGATTCCTTGTTCCAGAGAGACACCAGGCAGTTGTACTGGTCGGCACCCCAGCCGCGTGCGGCCACGGCTCCGTAGGCGTAGGCCTGCGCGGAACCGGGATTCGGCACGGCAGCGGAGGCACCGTTCGCGGGCAGGACCACGGGCTCAGGCTCCGGCTCCGGTTCGACGACGGTGTAGCCATCGACCGTGACCGCGTTGGCCACGGTGCTGGACACGAGCATGGACTGCGCGTCCTGGCCGTCGTAGCGTTGGGCTGTGGCGCCGGGCACCGTCGCGCCTGGCACCTGGAAGTACGGTGACGCGGTCGCGCCGGAGTACGGGTCAACGACGGTGACGAGCACGAAGGCCGCGGCGGCGGTGAAGGCGAAGAAAGACAGGACCACATGCCCGTGCGATGTCGGTGCGCGTCGGCTGGGCCGTGGTGCGGTACTGGAGCTCGGCGCGAGGACCGGACGGCCCAGGGCCGCGGGATGACGCCTGACGGCGGGCCCGGTGAACGGGCGCTCGGCCACGTCGGTGGCCGAGGACGCGCCCTGTTCGGGCGCCGAAGTGTTCAGATGTCTACCCACGATACTTCGACCCTAGCAAAGTGCGGAGGTCACGACAGGATAACGACACACACGGTGATGATCACCGTTCGGCCGCACGGACGGGCACGCTACCGGACGGCGAGCATCACATCGACGACGCCGTCGAGCACCAGATCGACCTGGGCCTCGCGATATCCGCCGCGCTGCGGGCGGAAGACCACGGTGCGCACCGAGTCGATGGTGACCGGGTAGCCGTCTTGGAAGTACTTCACGAGCTTGGCGGAGAACCTGTCCACGTCGGCACGGTTGTACCCGTTGGTGAGGAAACTGGTGCGATCGAACCGGGCTCCCGCGGGCCGGCCGAGGCGGTTGATCAGCACCTGAGCCGTGCTGCGCGCCTGGTCGAGCCAGGCCTGCTCGCCCACCGCCCTGGCCATCCGGTCGCGCTCCCTGGCCGCGAAGGCGTCCTCGAGGCGCTCCAGGGCGGCATCGACGTGCTCGGGAGAATACCCGCCCTTGGCCATCGCGAATGCGGTGTGCCGGATGTCGGCGGCGCTCAGCCGGGTGGTGTCGTCGGCGTCGTAGGCCTGCCGGGTGGACTCCAGGAACTCCTCGACCTGCTTGAGGTTGTAGCCGAGCGTCTTCTTGCTGGTTCGCGGAAACGTTGTGCTCACCGCCTCATTCTGCCTCACCGGGGCGGCCCTGTCGAAAGCGCGGCTCAGGCGAAGATCAGGTAGAGGGCGTACGCGGCGGCAGCCGACGGCAGGATCGAGTCGAGACGGTCGAGGAACCCGCCGTGGCCCGGAAGCCAGGAACTCATGTCCTTGATGCCCAGGTCCCGCTTGATCAGCGATTCGGCCAGATCTCCGAAGGTGGCGGCGACGAGGATGACCACGCCGAAGAGCGCACCGACCCACCAGGGCTGGCCGAGCATGAACAGGGCCAGCACGATGCCCACGACGATGCAGGCCAGAGCGGCACCGGCGAAGCCCTCCCAGGTCTTCTTGGGACTGATCGAGGGCACCATCCGGTGCTTGCCGAAGGAGAGCCCGGCCGCGTATGCGGCCGTGTCGGCGGAAATCACCAGCAGGAGGAACGCCAGAGTCCACCACTCGCCGTCGTCCTGGGCGACCAGGAGCACGGCGAAGCTGGCCAGGAAGACCACGTACACCTGAATGAGGAAGCCGCCGCCGATGTCGCCGAGGACGACCCGGGCGGGTACCCGGTGGGACGGGACGGCGAGCATGACCAGACGCCAGACGGAAATGAAGGCGATACCGAGCATGAGGGCGAGCCATTGGCCGCCCGCGTCCCAGTAGAACGCGGCCGGAACGACCGACACCGCCGAGACGATCACCGGGATCCGGGGAACGTTGCGCCCGGCGCGACGCAGGGCCTCCGCAAGCTCCAGTGCCGTGAACGCGACCACGACGACCGCGAGGATCATGAACAGGGACTTGATGAAGATCAGGCTGACCAGCATCAACCCGCCCAGGCCCAGGCCGATCAGCGTCGCCAGCACCAGGTTGCGCCCCGTGCGGGCCTCGATGCGTTCGTTCGTCGCATCCAGCTGGGCTCTGGTGGCCTGCACCTGACGCTCGATGTCAGCCTTGGTCGACTGCACCTGCGCCCGGAACTCCGCCCGGGTCGCTCCACGTTCCCGATGGGGCGGTTTCACGGGCCCTGGATCGTCAGTCATCAGTTGGCCTCCCCTAGATGGCGAGGAGCTCGGCTTCCTTGCGCTTGAGCGCCTCATCGATCGCGTCGATGTGGGTCTTGGTGATCTGTTCGAGTTCCTTCTCGGCACGGGCCACGTCATCGTCGCCGACCTCGCTCTTGAGCGCGTCGAGTTCGTCCTTGGCCTTGCGGCGCAGGTTGCGCACCGAGACCTTGGAGTCCTCACCCTTGGTCTTGACGATCTTGACGTATTCCTTGCGCCGGTCGTTGGTCAGCTCGGGCAGGGATGCCCGGATGACGACGCCGTCGTTGCCGAGGTTGGCGCCGAGGTTCGGGGTGTCCCGGATGGCGTTCTCGATGTCGCGCAGCGCGCTCTTGTCGTACGGGGTGATCAGGAGCGTGCGGGCTTCCTGGTTCTGCAGCGACGCGAGCTGGCCCAGCGGCGTCGGGGTGCCGTAGTAGTCGACCAGGATCTTCTGGAACATCTGCGGGTTCGCTCGACCCGTTCGCACGGTGGCGAAGTCTTCCTTCGCGGCCTCGACGGCCTTGTCCATGCGCTGGGTGGTGTCGGTCAGGACATCCGTAATCACGGTGACTCCTTCTTCGGTTGCTTCAATAATCCTAGTTGGAGACGAGGGTGCCCAGTTCGGCACCGAGGATGGCGGCGGTCACGTTGCCGTGCGGAGCCATCCCGAACACCCGCATGGGCATGCTGTTGTCCATGCACAGGCTGAACGCCGTCGAGTCGACGACCTTGAGTCCGCGCTGGAGCGCATCCTGGTAGGTGATGCTGTGGATCTTGTGTGCGTCGGGGTTGGTGCGCGGGTCGTCGGAGTAGACACCGTCGACGCCGTTCTTGGCCACGAGCACAACCTCCGCGCCGATCTCCAGGGCGCGCTGCGCGGCCACGGTGTCGGTGGAGAAGTAGGGCAGTCCGGCGCCGGCGCCGAAGATGACGACGCGGCCCTTTTCGAGGTGACGCTCGGCGCGGCGCGGGATGTACGGTTCGGCGACCTGGGTCATGGCGATGGCGGACTGCACGCGCGTTTCGGCGCCGGCCTGCTCGAGGAAGTCCTGCAGGGCGAGCGCGTTCATGACGGTGCCCAGCATGCCCATGTAGTCGGCGCGGCCGCGGTCCATACCGCGCTGGGACAGCTCGGCGCCGCGGAAGAAGTTGCCGCCGCCGACGACGATCGCGATCTCGACGGTCTTGGCTGCCTCGGCGATTTCGCGGGCGAGGCTGCTGATGACGTCGGGGTTGACACCGAGGCTTCCCGCGCCGAACGCTTCACCCGAGAGTTTGAGGAGGACCCTGCGCTTCGTACCAGTTTCTGACATGCCCGTGAGCGTCCTTCCGTTGTGACTTATCTATAAAGCTACCGGTTGAGCACCGGTGGGCTGTAACACGATGGTGCTACGCAGAGAAGAAGGAGACCGGATTGCCTGGGGCGATCCGATCTCCTTCATCTGTTCTGCGGTACTGGTTACGCGCCGACCTTGAACCGGGCGAAGCCGGAAACGGTCAGGCCCGCGTCAGCGACGACCTTGGCCACGGACAGCTTGTTGTCCTTGGCGTAGTCCTGCTCGAGAAGAGCGACCTGCTTGAAGTACGCGTTGACGCGGCCCTCAACGATCTTGGGCAGCGCGGCGGCCGGCTTGCCCTCGTTCTCGGAGATCTCGGTGACGATGCGACGCTCGGCCTCGACGGCCTCCGCGGGAACATCGTCGCGAGCCAGGTATTCCGGGTTCGCGAACGAGATGTGCTGGGCGATGCTGCGAGCGGTCGCGGCATCCTCACCGGCGTAGCCCAGGACAACGCCGACCTGCGGGGGCAGGTCCTTGCTGGTCTTGTGCAGGTAGATCTCGAAGTTCTCACCGGTGACGGCGGCGACACGGCGAAGTTCGAACTTCTCGCCGATGATCGCGGCTTCGCCGTCGATGAGTTCTCCAACGGTCTGACCGTTGGCCGGTGCGGCAAGCGCCTCGGCAACGTTCGTCGCGCCGGCTGCGGAAACCGCATCCAGGACCTTCTCGGAGAGAGCGCCGAACTTCTCGCCCTTGGCGACGAAGTCGGTCTCGCAGGCGAGCTCGAGCAGGTACGCGGTGTTGCCGTTGACCTTGGCGGCCACGAGGCCCTCAGAGGTGGACCGGTCAGCGCGCTTGGCGTTGCCCTTTGCACCCTTGAGACGCAGGATCTCGACCGCGCGCTCGATGTCGCCATCGGCTTCGACGAGTGCGTTCTTGGTGTCGACCATGCCGGTGCCGAGGCGCTCGCGCAGGATCTTGACGGATTCGAGGTTGAAGTTTGCCATACCTGTTGTCCTTACTTGGTGTCGGCTACGGGAGCGTCTGCTGCAACCTCGTCGGTTGCGGCTTCGGCAGCGGCGGGCTCGGCGACGGGCGCCTCTTCAGCTGCTGCCTCTTCGGCAACCGGCCCGGCGTCGACGGGTGCGTCAGCGGCCTTCTCGGTCTCGGCCGGAGCTGCGAGCAGTTCGGCTTCCCAGGCGGCGAGGGGCTCGACTTCGGCGCCCTCTTCCGGCTTCTGGTGACGCTGGATGAGGCCCTCGGCCGCGGCGTCCGCGATGATGCGGGTGAGCAGGCCAACGGAGCGGATGGCGTCGTCGTTACCCGGGATCGGGTACTGCACGTCGTCGGGGTCGCAGTTGGTGTCGAGGATCGCGATGACGGGGATGCCGAGCTTGCGCGCCTCGTCGATGGCGAGGTGCTCCTTGTTGGTGTCGACAACCCAGAGCGCGGACGGCGTCTTGGTCAGGTTGCGGATTCCGCCGAGGCTCTTGTGCAGCTTGACGAGCTCGCGCTTCTTGATGAGCATTTCCTTCTTCGTGAAACCGCTCTTGGCGGTGTCTTCGAAGTCGAGCTCTTCGAGCTCTTTCATGCGGGCCAGACGCTTGGAGACGGTCTGGAAGTTGGTGAGGAGGCCACCGAGCCAGCGCTGGTTGACGTAGGGCTGGCCGACACGCGTCGCCTGCTCCGAAATCGATTCCTGCGCCTGCTTCTTGGTGCCGACGAAGAGGATGGTGCCGCCGTGGGCGACGGTCTCCTTGACGAAGTCATAGGCCTTGTCAACGAACCCGAGCGACTGCTGCAGGTCGATGATGTAGATGCCGGAACGCTCGGTGAAGATGAAGCGCTTCATCTTCGGGTTCCAACGGCGGGTCTGGTGCCCGAAGTGCACGCCGCTGTCGAGCAGCTGGCGAATGGTTACGACGGCCATGAGCCGTACTCCTTATCCGACGTTTCTGCACAGCAGAAAACGCCTATCGGTTTGTGTCGTGATCGGATGATCACTACTCCTGGTGCCCGGCGCACAACCGCCCGACTTCGTGAAAAGTCAGGACCGAGTGGGTGTGTTGGCCGAATGGGCACGCGTAGTCAGCGCGCAAAGCGCTGCTCAGAGAACTCTAGCACCCACCCGTCCCGTGCCGCAGACACCGGGCGGAGGGTGTGTCGCCCCTCCTCCACAGTCCCATCGCGTTCGCAGCCGTGCACAGTCTGGCTCCGCTGCCACCTCCGGCCGTACCGGCCGGGTCAGGCTCGACTCATGACGATCCCAGCTGATAGTCCGATCAGAGCCGGAACAGCCACGTACCCGCCGAGGAGACGCGTGGGTATCACCGTGCTGCTCTGTGCTGTGCTCCTGGGGGTCACATCCGCGGCCGGCGGTGCCGCGACGCCAGAGGCAGCAGTAGCAGCAGCACCGGCGGCAGTGGAGGCGCGGCCGGCCGCGCTCTGGCAGTGGCCGGTGGGTGGGCCGCAGAACCTGCAGCGATCCTTCGAGGCTCCGCTCAGCCGCTACGGCACCGGGCACCGCGGCATCGACCTCGTGGCCGGGCCGGGTGCGCCGGTGCGGGCCCCGGCCGACGGGGTGGTGTCGTTCAGCGGTGTCGTCGTCGATCGCCCCGTGCTCTCCCTCCAGCACGGCGAAGACCTGGTGTCGAGCTTCGAGCCCGTCGCGGCGACGGTGAGTGTGGGCGATCGGGTGGCCGCCGGGCAGGTGATCGGAGTGGTGGCGTCTGGCGCCCACTGCGCAGAACGGTGTGTGCATTTCGGAGTGCGCCGGCACGGTCAGTACATTTCGCCGATCCTCTTCCTGGGTGGCCTGGCCCGCGCCGTCCTGCTCCCCGTTCCCCCGGCCGGCCCCGTCCGCTGACGTCCGGGTCCGCTGACGTCCGCGAGCCGCGTCAAGCACGGGGGTGCGTTAGGCGCGGGGGTGGGCCAGCCGGTAGCTCTGTTGCAGCCGCTCTGCGGACACATGGGTGTAGATCTGGGTCGTGCCCAGGCTCGCGTGCCCGAGCATCTCCTGCACGGCGCGCAGGTCCGCTCCCCCGTCGAGCAGGTGGGTGGCGGCGGTGTGACGCAGGGCGTGCGGACCGGCGGGCCCGGTGCCAGGCATCGACTCGAGCAGCGCAGCGACCAGCCGGTACACGGCGCGCACGCCAAGGCGCTGACCACGGCCGCCCACGAACAGGGCCGTCGCGGCGGCCACTCGGGGGCCGGGCGGGGAGGCCGCAGTCGTCGCAGCCTGGACCAGCACCGGACGTGCCGCCTGCAGGTAGCGCACGATGGCACCCTGCGCCGGCACGCCGAACGGCACGACCCGTTCCTTGTCGCCCTTACCGGTGACCCGAACGGTCAACCGGGAGAGGTCGACGTCGCCGACATCGAGGCCGACGAGTTCGGACACCCGCAGTGCCGACGCATAAAGGAGTTCGATGATGGCCAGGTCGCGCACCGCTGCGGGTTCGTCACCGCTCGCGGCGAGCTCCAGACGGTCCAGCAGATCCTGCATCTGACTCCGATTGATCACCCGCGGCAGAGTGCGGCCAGGCTTTGGCGACCGCAGTCGAACGGCCGGATCGCTGGGCAGCACCCCGTCCCTGGTCAGCCAGGCGGTGAATCCCCGCGCCGAGGCGGAACGTCGGGCGATCGTGGCGCGCGCGAGGCCGGACTGCGTGCCCTCCCAGAGCCAGTCCCGCAACAGCTCCAGGGTCAGCCCGTCAACGGTGTCAACTGCCCGCTCCTCGGCGAAGGTGGCCAGTCCGGAGAGGTCGGCCCCGTAGGCGCGCACGGTGTTCGCCGAGAAGCCGCGTTCGGCAGAGAGATATCGGGCGAAGCTCGCTATCGCCGGGTCGAGGTGCATGACTCCAGCATCTCGCGGGTCGGCACGGATGCCGGCAGCGACTCAGCCATCCCCGGCCATCTGGGGCTGTCGGTCATCGTCATACCGGTCATTGTGCCGGCCTGGTGGCGTGCCGGGAGAAAGCTTCCACCCGGGCCGCCGGGCTGAGGGCCTCCATCGCGGCGAGATAACCCGGATCGAACCGGGTCACCACCTCGAACGCCCCCAGCGGCACGTTGGAGTGCACAACCTGGTCGGAGTAGACGTGGACGAGGTTGATCGACTGGCCTCCTCCGACACCGGTGAGCTGGCGCGGCGGCGCGGCGGCATCGATGGTGTAGCAGGTGGCCGCAGCGACCGAGACCGGGATTCCGGCGAACATCCCTGTCGTGGCGTAGTGCAGGTGACCACCGAGGATGGCGCGCACATCGGTGCCGGCCAGCACGTCGGCGAGGGCGGCCTGGTCGCGTAGCTCGAGGATCGTCATGAGCGGCAGCGCCGTCGGCAGCGGCGGGTGGTGAAGCGCCAGCAGGGAACCGTGCTCGGCGGGAACGCTGAGCACCTCGCGCAGCCAGCCCAGCTGGTCGGCCGCGACCTCGCCGTGGTGGTAACCGGGAACGCTGGTGTCCAGTGAGATCACCCGCAGCCCGTTCACGTCGATGACCCTGTCGACGGGCGCGTCGTGACCCGCGTCGCGGAGCAGTTCGGTGCGGAACGCCGCGCGCGCGTCGTGGTTGCCCATCACCCAGATCAGCGTGGCGCCCATCCGCTCGGCGGACGCCTCGACGATGTCGCGCACCCGACGGTAGGCATCCGGCTCGCCGCGGTCGGCGATGTCGCCGGTGAAGACGAGCGCGTCGATGGCCAGACCGGAGTCCTCCAGTTGCGCCATCGCCCGGTGCACAGTGCTGTCCGTGTCGACGACGTCGTACAGCAGCCGACCGGCGCCGTCTGCGTCGGTGGCGAGGAAGTGGGTGTCGCTGAGGTGCGCGATCAGATGGGTGGACTGCGCATACTGGCCCCACTGCACAGGTTCTGGTGTGGTCATGACCGACCCCTCACTTATCGACGGTCTGATACCGGCACACGCAATGTAGCCCTCCGTCAGGACCACCCTAAGGTCTACCGCCGATACTTCTTCGGCTGGGATGCCACCGACCGGACCGGACGTCGACGCGCCGGGTCCAGACTCTGCCCGCCACCCCCGGGCACGGTTAGATGGTGCCATCTGTTCACGGAGTTATCGGGGGTCCTTGTGGTGTCGAAGCGTTACGGTTTTGTCTTGAGTGCGCTCATACTGGTGGCACTGGCGGGATGCACTCCAGCCGACGGACCTGTCGCGGCGGCGGACACCGGTGCGCCAGAACCTGAGCCTGAGCCTTCGAGCAGCCAGGACGTCGACCTCGCCGGCCTCACCCTCACGGTCGCCGACTTGCCGACCGGAGGCTGGACTTTGGACCCGGCGACCTCGGACGCGGAGAGTGCAGAAACGTCGACCGACAAGACCGCGGGCGAAACGTGTGGACTCGATTTCACGAGTCTCTTCCCGCCCGATACAGCCGAGAATGACCACGGAAGCACCTTCAGTCGCACCGACCTCAATCAGCGCTTCATCACCGCAGTGGTCTTCGTGAATGATGCTGAACAGCTCACTTCAGAACTGAGCACCGAACTCGACTCCTGCACCGGACCTCACACATCGACGTCCAACGGCAAAGACACCCGAGTGGAAATTGACGAGCTGGTCGGCGGAGACCAGGCGATCGAGGGTGACACCAAGTCCTGTCGCCAGTACGAGATGGCCATCGGATATACCTCGATGTCCGGCTCCTTCTGTTTCATCGCCGACGGGGATCTGATAACGACGACGATGACCACGGGACCGTCGATGTCGACGGTGCAGCCCGACGAGTTCGTTCAGCTCACCAACGCCGCTACCCAGAAGGCTTTCGCGGCCCGCTAGCTGTTGTTCCCACTGACGTTGTGAACACGGTCGATGGGTGATTTGCCGCCGATGCCGGTATGGGGTCTGTGGTGATTGTAGCTATGGATCCAGTCTTGGTAGGTGGCTGCTCGGGCGGCGTCTGAGTTGTAGTGGTGGGCGTAAGCCCATTCCGCGGCGAGGGTGCGGTGGAAGCGTTCGATCTTGCCGTTGGTCTGGGGCCGGTAGGGCCGGGTGAACTTGTGCGCGATGTCGCCCAGGGCGTCGTTGAAAAGGTGCGAGCGGTAGCAGGAGCCGTTGTCGGTCATCACGCGCAGCACGGTGATGTTCTGGGTCGCGTAGAACGCGTTCGCTCGGCGCCAGAACCCGGCAGCGGTTTCTTTCTTCTCGTCAGTGAGGATCTCTGAATAGACCAGCCGGGAGTGGTCATCGATCGCGGAATGCAGAAACGAGTGGCCAACGCCGGCGCTTTTCTTGCGGTTTCCGGCCTGGCGTCCCAGGGTGCGGTGACCACCGCCGTCGGGGATGCGACCGAGCTTCTTCACGTCAACATGCACCAGCTCACCGGGAGTGTTCTTCTCGTACCGGATCGGTTTGGGTTTGCGCACCGGCAGGCCCGTGTTCTGGTCCAGATGCCCGAGCAGGGGCATCCGGTACCGGTTGAGTACCTTCGAGACCGTCGATTGCGGCAGTCGCAGGTGGTAGCCGATGCGGTGCGGTCCCCAGCGGCGGGTGAAGCGCAAAGCGATGATGCGCCGCTCGGTGCGCCGGGCGCACTGGTTCGGCGATGAGTGCGGGCGAGATGACCGGTCCACGAGACCGGCGGTGCCGTGGGCCCGATACCGGGCCACCCACTTAGACACGGTCGCGCGGGAGACCTGGAGCCGTTCGGCAACCCGGGCTTGCGCCCAACCGCCATCTACGACGAGCTGGACGAGCTTCAACCGACCCTCGGGGGTCAGGGGCGCGTTGGCATGGGTAACGTAAGAGATGAGGGCCTCCGTTGGTCGGATTGAGTGTGGTAACCCAATCGATACCGGAGGTCCTCACCTTTTTAGCTCACGCCACGCTCACAACCTGCGTGGGAACAACAGCTAGCTGAGGCGGACCCCACGGGCCGGGCTGGCCGAGCGAATTCAGGTGACCCGCACCCACCCGGTGGCGCGCTCCCGCACCGAACCCTCCAGATCCAGGGTGCCCAGGGCTCCGAGCACGGCGGATGTCGACAGTCCCGCTCTTCGGGCGACGTCGGCCGGGGACCGGGGCGCCCGCACGCTCAGGGCGTCGAACACCCGGATCTGCTCGCTGGTGCGTTCCCTCGGTGGGGTGCCCTCGGCAGACCGGCCATCAACGCCGGTCAGGTCGAGTTCGAGGTCGACGCCCACGCCGATCAGTTCGGCCATCTCGGCGGCAGTGGTCACGCAGATGGCGTCGTAGTCCCGCAGCAGCCGGTGGCAGCCCGCCGAGGTCGGCGAGGTGACCGGCCCCGGCACGGCGCCCAACGGACGCCCGAGCGCGGCCGCGTGTCCGGCGGTGTTGAGCGACCCGGAGCGCCATCCGGCCTCGAGCACCACCGTCGCGGCGCTGGCGGCGGCAATCAACCGGTTGCGCTGCAGGAAACGCCACTTGGTGGGTGCCGCCCCACAGGGCAGCTCGCTCAGCACCGCGCCCGCCTCCACGATGCGGCTCAGGAGGGCGTCGTGGCCGCTGGGGTAGAAGCGGTCCACTCCCCCGGCCAGGAACGCCACGGTCGTGCCGTTGCTGGCCAGAGCCGACCGGTGCGCCATGCCGTCGATACCGTAGGCGGCCCCGGACACGATGGCCAGTCCCCGGTCGACCAGACCGGCGGCGGCTTCCATGGCCACGTGCTCGCCGTATCCGGTCGCCGCCCTGGCGCCCACGAGAGCGATCGAGTGACGCAGGGCGTCGAGCGCCTCTGCGCGCCCTCGCCACCACAGGGCCAGCGGGGCGTGCTGGCCGAGATCGACGGTGCCGCTCGGCCACAGCGGGTCGCCCGGTAGCAGCAAGGCGGTGCCGGTGCGGTGGGCCTGGTGCAGGGACCGGATCGCGTCCCCGGACGACAGTCGTGGCCGCCACCTGGCCAGGGCCTGCTCCAGACCGAGCCGCAACCCCTGGGCGTCGCCGGCCCCGTTCTCGTCGACGCTCGCCGCGAGGCGGTGCTCCAGACGGTCGGCGGGCCAGGCTTCGACCACGGCGGTCAGCGCGGTCGCCGCGCCGAGGATACCGACGACGGCGCCGGCAACGCCGTCACCGGGTTCGGCGATGCCGGTCCAGGCCGCTCGGGCGAAAACCTCCCGGGGGTCGACCTGGTCCTCACCGACCGCCGGCTTCGGACGCACGGCACCCGCTGCCGCCCGCACGACGTCCTCGTCGAGGCCGAATATCGTCATGACGTCATTCCCTTCCGCAGGTACAGTGCCTGCCCGACTTCGTCTGCCCCTGGCCTGGCCACGCCAGTGAGATCGGCGACGGACCACGCCACCCGTAGGATCCGGTCGTAGCCGCGCATGGTGATTCCTCCGCGTTCCAGCGCACGGTCGAGCATCGCCGTCACCGCGGCGTCCAGCCGTCTCTCCCGGCTGCGCAGCCACGGGCCCGGAACCTCCGAGTTCAGCGTCCACGGCGTACCGGCGAGGCGCTGCAGCGCGCGCTCTCGTGCGGCCAGCACCCGGCCCCTGGCCACAGCGCTGGACAGTCTGCCCTCGGCGGCGGCGATGCGCAGCTGTGCGGCGGTGACCCGGGTCACGGCGAGCTGAATATCGATCCGGTCCAGCAGGGGGCCCGAGATCCGGGCGAGGTAGCGGCGCCGGGCATTCGGCGCACAGGTGCACTCCTGGTCGCCGGTGCCGTACTGACCGCACGGGCACGGATTCGCCGCCAGGACCAGCTGGAATCGAGCGGGGAAGTGCGCGACCGCGTTCGCCCGGTGGATGCTGATCCGGCCGGATTCCAGCGGTTGCCGGAGGGCGTCAAGCACCGACGAGGCGAATTCGGGAGCCTCGTCCAGGAACAACACCCCGTGTGAGGCCCGCGCCGCGGCCCCCGGCCGGATCTGACCGCTGCCACCACCCACCATCGCGGCGGCCGTGATGGTGTGGTGCGGCGCCTCCAGCGGCGGTCGGGTGACCAGGGATCGACCCACCGGCCGCCCGCTGAGTGAGCGCAACGAACTCACCTCGAGGGAGGCGGCCGGGCCCAGATCGGGCAACAGCCCGGGCAGGCGCGCGGCGAGCATGGTCTTGCCGGCTCCCGGCGGCCCGAGCATGAAGAGGTGGTGACCGCCTGCGGCGGCCACCTGTAGCGCCAGGATCGCCTCGTCATTGCCGACCACGTCGAGAAGATCGAGGGCCTCATCGGGCAGGTCGTCTTCGGCGGGTGCGCAGAGCACCTGCACCTCCTGGGGCTCCAGCCTCGCGCCGTGCCAGATCAGCGCGTCCCGCAGCGACGCCACCGCCACCACGCGGATGCCGGGGACCAGGCCGGCCTCATCGGCGTTGCCGGCCGGCACCATCACGGTGTGATGCCCGAGCCGGGCCGCGGCGATCACCGCCGGCAGCATGCCGGGGGTCGGGCGCAGCCGGCCGTCCAGGGCGAGCTCACCGATATGCACGACGGCGGCCACCGAGGCAGCGGGCACGATACCGTCGGCAGCCAGACACGCCAGCGCGATGGCGAGATCGAAGCCGGAGCCGTGTTTGCGAAGGGCGGCGGGCGACAGGTTCACGGTGAGCCTGTGCCCGTTCAGGGCACAGCCGGAATTCTTGGCCGCGGCCCGCACCCGTTCGGCGGCCTCGGCCAGGGCCGCATCCGGCAACCCGATCAGCCGCATCCCCGGCAGCTGGCTGGAGATATCGGCCTCAACCTCGACCAACGAGCCGGCCAGGCCGATCAGGGCAACGGAGTGCGTTCGGGCCAGGCCCATCAGAACACGCCCTCGAGGTGTTCGACCACCGGTGCGTGGCCCGGCCGGGCGATCACGGCCACGGCATCGATCCGGATGGCACGGGCTCGCGGCTCGAATTCGGCGCACCACACCCCCGCCAAGCGGCGCAACCGGGCGAGTTTGGCGACGGTGATGGCCTCGAACGGATGCCCGTAGCCGGTGCCGGAGCGGGTCTTCACCTCGACGAAGACGATGTCGCCGTCCTTGGTGACGATCAGGTCGATCTCACCCTGCCCACACCGCCAGTTGCGCGCCAGCACCGTGTAGCCCGCCCCCACCAGGAACTCCGCCGCGCAGTCTTCGCCGCGTCGGCCCAAATCGTCTTTGCGTGCCACGAGCACCTCCGCGACCAGCGTGACGGTGTCGGTACCGTCGCGGTGGGCCCGGGGCGTGACCTGTGCGGCCGGGGCCGGGGCCCGCCCCTGTGGAGGAGGGCCGCCATGGCGGGGGTTAGCCGGTGTCGGCTAGACGGTGTCGGTCCGCTCCGCCGTCTGCATCTCCTTGGACGCCTGGGCGAGCTCTTTGTCGAAGGCCTTGGTATCGACCTGGAGCTCCTTCTGGAGGTGCTTCTGGGCGACGAGCCCGGCCTTCTGGAACTCCTCCTCGAGGCGATCCTTGCCCACGACGATCAGCGCCGCTTCGCCAGAGTCGAGCATTTCGCCGAGGTCCTTGAGGTCACCGCGATCCAGGCTGCGCCAGAAGTGCCCGACGACGCTGCCGGCTGCACCACCGACGATGGCGCTGCCGATGATCGCCGGGGGAAAGAGCAGACCGACGACGGCACCGGCGGCCACCCCGGTCCAGCCGGCGTGCCGGCTCGTCTTGCGGTGGATCTGCACGGAGCCGTCTGGCTCCTTGGTCGCGACGGCGGCGTCGTAGGCGCCGATGACCTTGCCGGCGTGCAGCTCACGCACCACCTCGAGGTCGGAGTCGGCCGTGGCCTTGTCCTGGTACACACCGAGATACAGGAAGACGGATTCATCGGACATGAGAACTCCTTATCGAGGGGGGGGTGGTTGTCGCACGCGACGGTACCCAGCCCCCGTTCGGGTGTCAACCGTCGGGTCCCGCGCACCCCGCCGTTGGCTGATGCCATGATCTCCGACCGCCTGACCGACCTGTCGATGCAGGCGATGAATGCCGCACACAGGTCCCTCCTGGTGCTGTCCCGTGGCCGACTGGGCTGGAAGATCGGGCCGATGCCCGTGGTGGAACTGCACACCGTGGGCCGCAAGACCGGGCGGCGGCGCTCCACCCTGCTGACGGCCCCGATCCACGAGCCAGGCCGGGTGGTCCTGATCGCGTCCAAGGGCGGAGACCACCGCCACCCGTTCTGGTACCTCAACCTGCTCGCCCAGCCCGACGTCGAACTCACCGAGAACGGCATCACCCGCCCGATGCGCGCGCGCACGGCCGGCGAGGCGGAGAAGGCCGACCTCTGGCCGGCGATCGTGCGCGCCTATTCCGGTTACGCCGGCTACCAGAAGAAGACCACCAGGGACATCCCCGTGGTCATCTGCGAGCCGCGCACCCCCTGACCGGGTGCCGGGTCAGCGAGTAAGCCGGGTCAACGTCGAGTCGGCACCGGCGAAGGCCGCATCCGTCGCCCGCAATACCCGCAGCACATTGGCGCCGGCCAGTGCGGCCAGCTCGGCGGCGCGCCACCCGCGGCCGGCCAACTCAAGCAGCAGGGCCGGGTAGCCGTCGACCCCCTCGAGCTGGTCGGGGAACTCGTCGGTGCCGTCGAAGTCGCCGCCCAGACCGATGTGACGGATGCCGGCGATGTCGCGGGCGTGCTCCACGTGATCGGCCACCTGCGCCACCGTCACCAGGGGCGCGGGGCCGCTTCGGTCGCCGGCGAACCACTGGGCGTACTCCGCCGAGACGAACTGCGGCACGAACGTGACCATCAGCACACCGTCATTGTCGGCCAGGCGGG
This sequence comes from Cryobacterium inferilacus, assembly GCF_019599185.1. Lineage (GTDB taxonomy): Bacteria > Actinomycetota > Actinomycetes > Actinomycetales > Microbacteriaceae > Cryobacterium > Cryobacterium inferilacus. The sequence goes on from NZ_JAIEUL010000001.1 coordinate 329,248, forward strand.
CGAGAACGTCGTCGGGCACGTTGCGCGGATGAGCCGTGACGGCGTGGCACGAGCTGTGGCTGAAGATCACCGGGGCGCGGGTGACGTCCAGCGCCGCGTGCGCCGTCGCCGGTGACACGTGCGAGAGATCCACGAGCATCCCCAGCCGGTTGAGCTCCCTGATGTACTCGACCCCGCGCTCGGTCAGCCCGTCGTGCTCGGGTTCGTCGGTGCCGGAATCGGCCCAGCTCGTATTGTGCACGTGGGTGAGGGTGAGGTAGCGCACACCGAGCCTGGCCAGCATCCGCAGCACCGCGGGCGAGTCGTTGAGACAGTGCGCCCCCTCCGCGCCGAGCAGAGAGGCGATCCGTCCCGTCGCGCGGGCGGACTCCACGTCGGCGGCGCTCGTGGCGATCAGGAACGTCTCCGAGTACCGGGCAGCGAGCCGGTACACCCAGTCGATCTGCTCGAGGGTGCCCTGCACGGCGGCCGCATCCGGGAGTACGTCTTCCACGTACACCGACCAGAATTGACCGCCCACCCGACCGGATCGCAGCCGGGCGATGTCGGTGTCCGTGTTCAGGTGGCCGTCGAGACCCTCCACCGAGTACGCGCGGTTCTCGCGGCACTCCCACGCCCAATCGTTGTGTCCGTCGATCAGCGGGGCCAGGTCGAGGGCCTCATCCACCGTGCGTTGGGCGTCGGTAGGGTGCGGGGTCGGGCGCGCGGTCATGCCGACACGCTAGCAGCCGCGCCCACCGCAATCGGCGCTACGTCGGCACCAGGGTGCGGCGGCCAGCTACTCGTCGAGCGCGAGTTCCTTGGGCAGTTCGAATTCCTTCGAGGCCAGCTCCTCGACGTTGACGTCCTTGAAGGTCAGCACCCGCACGGACTTGACGAACCGGTCGGAACGGTAGACGTCCCAGACCCAGACATCCTTCATGGTGAGTTCGAAGTAGAAATCGTGCTCGGTGTCCCGCCGCACGAGGTCGACCTCGTTCGCGAGGTAGAACCGGCGCTCGGTCTCGACCACGTACTGGAACTGCCCCACTACGTCTCGGTACTCGCGGTACAGGGCCAACTCGACCTCGCGGTCGTAGTCCTCGAACTCGTCTTCTTCCATGGTGAGTCAATCCTACGCGCAGAACCTACTGCGCGATTTTGAGCCAGCTGCGCCGGTGCTGCTCTGTGGCGCCGAGCGAACCGATGGCGGCCATGTGCTCGGCACTGCCGTATCCCTTGTTGCCCTTCCAGCCGTAGCCGGGCGTGTGCAGGTCCGCGGCGATCATCAGCCGGTCCCTGTGCACCTTGGCGATCACGGATGCGGCGGACACGGACGCGCAGTCCTGGTCGGCCTTGATCCTGGTCACCACGTCCAGCGGGGTGAGCAGTGCCTTGTTCAGCCAATCATCGTTGCCGTCCAGCAGCACGACGCCACCGCGGATGTCGACGCCGTCGGCGTGCAGCAGGGCGAGGGCTCGTTTTCCGGCCAGGCCCAGGGCGGCGATGATGCCCACGGTATCCACCTCCTGGGGGGAGGCCAGGCCCACGGCGCTGTGTCGCACCCACGCCGCGGCGAGGGGCGCGAGGAGCTCCCGGCGCGGTTCGCTGAGCAGCTTCGAGTCGCGCAACCCCGTGGGGAACGCCCCCACGTCGGCGGTGACCACGGCCACGCCCACCGCGACGGGGCCGGCGAGGGCACCGCGACCCACCTCGTCGCAACCGATCACGCAGCTGGCGCCGGCGGAGAGCATGGCCAGTTCCACCTCGAGGGTCGGTTCCACCACGGCCATCATCACTGCTCGGCCTCTTCGACCCCTCTGAAGACGTCGGGGTAGTCGTCGAGCCAGCTCCAGCGTTCGAGCGGCCAGCTGATCACCAGGGCGCGGCCCACCACGTTATCCATGGGCACAAAACCCTTGCCTGGGGTGTTCGGGTGGTAGCGGGAGTCCAGCGAGTCATAGCGGTTGTCCCCCATCACCCAGAGGGAGTCATCCGGCACGACCACGTCGAACGCGTCCTGGGACGCGCTGGTCTGCCCCTCGGGGAGCAGCACGTACGGTTCGTTCAACGGCACGTCATTCACGGTCATCTGGCCGAGGGCGTTGCAGCAGACCACGTGGTCGCCCGGCAGTCCGATGATCCGCTTGATCAGGTGGTCGTTGCTGTCCGGCGCCGACAGGCCGACAACGGACATGGTCCAGTCCAGCGCGGCGATGACCGGGTTCTGTTCGAGGGGCGCCTGCGGGGGCAGCCATCCGCCCGGGTCGCGGAAGACCACGACATCACCGCGGGACACCGGCACCAGGCCGGGTTCGAGTTGGTTCACGATGATGCGGTCGTTGACCAGCAGGGTGTTCTCCATCGACCCAGACGGGATGTAGAACGACCGCACCAAGAACGTCTTGATCAGGAACGAGATGAGCAGTGCCACCACGAAGATGATGAGAAGGTCGCGAAGGAATATCGCGACACCGCGCTTCTTGCGCGGAGAATCTGATTCCAGGCGATGCGATCGCGAGGGCAGAATGTTGTCTGTCATTTAACCGCCTGAGCTCCTCGCCCAGTTTAGCGGGGAGGAGCTCAGGGGGAAATCCAACAGGCTGCGAATTCGCTCAGGCAGCTGCCTGGTCGGTTCGTCCCCGCCGGAGGAGATGCGCTGTTTAGTCGCGCTTTTCCTTGATCTTGGCCTTCTTGCCGCGGAGACCGCGCAGGTAGTACAGCTTCGCGCGACGCACGTCACCGCGGACGACGACCTCGATGTGGTCGATCACCGGGGAGTGCACCGGGAAGGTACGCTCGACGCCGACCTGGAAGCTGACCTTACGGACGCAGAAGGTCTCGCGAACGCCTTCGCCGGAGCGGCCGATGACGACGCCCTGGAAGACCTGGACACGCGAGCGTGCGCCTTCAACGATGTTGACGTGGACCTTGACGGTGTCGCCCGCGCGGAACTCCGGGATGTCTGAACGCAGCGATGCCGCGTCCACCTGGTCGAGAATATGCATGTTATTCGCTCTCTGTACCCGCCACAGGTCGAGGACGTTTTAGTGGCGCCCCGCCCGCTCACGGATGGTGAGATGGTGGCGACCAATTGAGTGTGTGCGTGCCGATATCGATGCAGCTCCCCTGTGGCAGAGACTTGCCGCGGCACAAACGCTTATTCTGCCACGTATTCACCCGGCGCGCCAACACGGGCGGGTGTCAGATCAGCGTTCGCCGGGCTTTTCCTGAATGATGATCACGCTCGGGTCCGTCGGTGGCGTGCGCGCCGAGTCCGGTCGGGAGGCGGCGGGATTCGTCACGGTCGGGAAGCCGGCGGGTCCGCCGGGGACGGTGCCGAACGTGGCGGTCTCCTCGATGTAGGCCAGTGCCTCGCGCACCCGCTTTCGGGCGGCGTCGTACAGCTCCCACACGGCGAACCAGAACGCGCCGATTCCGACGAGGACGACGAGCACCGACAGCCAGGGCGCGGTCACCGAGAAGGCACCCATCAGCACGATCAGTGCGTGCCATACCGTCAGCACCGCCACATCCGCCCAGGAGACGGCCTTCTGCAGACGCACCTCTCTGCGGGCCAGGAACAGCAGGCTCACGACGAGGAGGCCGAACCCGATGGCGACGGCCCCGAACGTGGCGCCCAGCACCTGCCAGGCGGTCGAGCCGAACACCGACGCAGCCACCATCAGCCACAGCGGCAAGGCGCCGACGGCTACGAACTGCCAGTAATAGAAGACCCTACGGAGAATCACAGTCCCCAGATTACCCGCGGCTACCTCGCTGAGCCTTGGATTTCGCTGGGGGCAGAAGGGCGGCCTCTGCGGCTTCATGGCTGAGCAGGTCCGGGCGCACCGTGCGGGTGCGCTCGATTTGCTGCTCCCGCCGCCAGGTGGCGATCGCGCCGTGGTTGCCGCTGAGCAGCACGGGGGGCACCTCCAGCCCGCGCCAGGTGGCCGGCTTGGTGTAGCTCGGATACTCCAGCAGGCCGGATTCGTGCGATTCCTCGACGAGACTCTCCGGGTTGCCCACCACGCCGGGGATGAGGCGCCCGATGGCCTCGATCATGGCCATCACGGCCACCTCCCCTCCGTTGAGCACGTAGTCGCCCAGGCTCACCAAACGCACCCGACCCCTGGCCGCGAAATGCTCGACCACTCGCTGATCGATGCCCTCGTACCGGCCGCAACCGAACACCAAATGCGGTTCGTGGGCGAGCTCACGGGCCATGGCCTGGGTGAACTGCTCCCCCGCCGGCGACGGGAAGACCAGCACCGGTCCCTCGTCGGCGTTCGCGTCACCATTCGCGAGGGGGCTCGACGCGAAGACGCTGTCCAGCGCCTCCCCCCACGGTTCGGGCTTCATCACCATGCCGGCGCCGCCACCGTACGGGGTGTCGTCGACGGTGTTGTGCCGGTCGTGGGTGAAATCGCGCAGGTTGTGCACGGCGAGGTCGATCAGACCGGACTGCCGGGCACGACCGAGAAGGGAGATGTCCAGCACACCGAAGAACTCCGGAAAGATACTGATGATGTCGATGCGCATAGGGGCAAGTCTACGAGTGGCTGGCGGCGAGCTCCGGCGTGTTCTCGGTGTCGTCGTCGTGCATGGCCGCCGCGCGGTTGACCGTATTGCGGTGCGAGTAGTACATCGGCAGGGCGGTGAAGAGCACGGCGCCGAGGAAGTTGCCGATCAGGACGGGGCCGGTGTTCCAGCCCCACCAGTCGCCGACGCTGATGTCGGCGCCGAGCAGCATGCCGGCCGGGATGACGAACATGTTCACGACGGCGTGCTCGAGACCCAGGCCGAAGAAGGTGAGCACGGGCAGCCACATGGCCAGGATCTTGCCGGCCGTGGAGGTGGACGTGTAGAACATGATGGTGCCCAGGGCCACCATCCAGTTGCAGAGCATGGCCTTGATGACGACCACCAGGATGCCCCCGGCACCGACAGCCTCGTACGGCAGCACCTTGTGCTCGGCCATGTTGATGATCGCCTGGATCATCGGGTCGGTGGTATCGGTGCCGAGATAGGTGATGACGCCGGTGTAGAGCAGGGCGTAGAGACCGGCGCCGACAATGTGGGCGGGGATGACGACAGCGAAGTTCTTCAGACCCTTGGCGATGGTGGTGCGGCCCTCGAGAATGGCCAGCGGGATGAGCGCGAAGGTGCCGGTGACCAGTTCGAGGCCGAGCAGCAGGATCACGCAGAAACCCACGGGGAAGACCAGGGCGCCCACGATCGGAAGCCCCGTCTGCGCCGCTGCGGTCAGGGCGAGCGTCGTGGCGGCACCGAGGATGGCGCCGGACAGGGTGCCGCGCACGGCCATCTGCCGCACGGTGAGATTGCTCTTGACGACTCCGCTGTGCACCAGTTGATCGATCAGCTGGTCCGGTTTCACGTAGGACATGCGACGGTACTCCTCTTCAACGGCCGCGAACTATACGAACGTGAAGTAGGTGTGGCGCGGCGCGCCTCTCCCCGTGAACTGGAGCGGGGCGGTTAGACGTCCTGCTCGGTCGGAGTCGGCGTCGCTGCCGGTTCTGGTGGAGTCTCGGGGGCCGGGGCCGCGTCAGCGGTGTCCGGCTCGTCCGGCAGCTCTTCGAGCAGTCCGGGAGGAGGGGTGATGGTGATGACGCCGGCCGCGATGTCGACCGAGGGCACGATCGCCTTGACGAAGGGAATCATCACCTCGCCGGTGGCGGTCTTCACGATCAGAAGGTCTTGGGCGGGCAGGTGCTCGAGGCGCGTCAGCGTGCCGATCTGCACTCCGTCGCGCACGACGGCGAGACCCACCAGCTGGTGGTCGTACCAGGCGTCTTCTTCATCCGTCTGCTCGGCGGAGTCCTGGTCGATCCACAGAATGGCCTTGGCCAGGGCTTCAGCGGCCTCGCGGTCGGGAACGTCCTTGAAGAACCCGACGGGGTGCTGGTTGTACCAACGCAGCTCGACGAGTTCGATGGTCTTGCCGTGCCAGGGTGAGCTGGTCGGTACCTGAAGGGTGAACACGGCGCCCGGGACGAATCGACGTCCCGGGTCGTCCGTGAACAGCTCCAGCTTGATGGCGCCTTTGAGGCCATGGGCCTTCGTGAGGCGCCCCACCCGCAGTTGGGTGGCCGGGGTCGTGCTGTCGGAACTCATAAGGGGCTAGTCACTACCCGCTCAGTTGTCCGTGTCGACAACGTCGACCCGCACGCGCTTGCCGTCGGCCAGTGCGGCCACGAGAGTGCGCAGCGCCTTGGCGGTGCGACCGGCGCGGCCGATCACCCGGCCGAGGTCCTCGGGGTTCACACGAACCTCGAGCACCTCACCACGGGGTGAGTTCTGGGCTACAACGTGCACATCGTCCGGGTGATCAACGATTCCCTTGACGAGGTGCTCAAGCGCGGGAGCGAGCAAAATTACGCCTTGTCCTCTTCGGTTGCCTCGGCGGCAACGTCGTCGGCGGGGGCCTTCTCCGCGGGCTTGTCAGCCTTGGGCTTCAGGACCGGCTTCTTCTTCTCGTCGGCGACGAAGGCAGCCTTGGGCTCCTTGATCTTGACGGTGGAGACGGCGTTCTTGTCGCCCTTGAAGATGCCCCAGTCGCCGGTCAGCTTGAGGAGTGCCGCAACCTGCTCGGTCGGCTGTGCGCCGACGGAGAGCCAGTACTGGGCACGCTCGGACTTGACCTCGATGACGGAGGGCTCCTGCGTGGGGTGGTAGATGCCGATCTCTTCGATGACACGACCATCGCGCTTGGTGCGCGAGTCGGCGACAACGATGCGGTAGTACGGCGCACGAATCTTGCCCATGCGCTTCAGACGGATTTTGACAGCCACAATTCTCCTGTGATTTAGATGTTTGGCGAACTGACAGCCGTGAGCGTGGGGGCACACTCGGCACAAGCTCAATAAGGTTCGTGTTACGCCGGATTAGAGGGTCGGGCGCAACGGAACTCGACTAATCATTGTGTCAGACATCGACCACTTTGTGATAATCGAAGCCCGAGATGGGCAGAAAACATCCCCGGCCGGTCATCCGGGGTCATCGGCCGTCGCGCGGCAGTCGAGATTCGGGTGGTTTAGCTGTCAGGATTGGGCCAGTTGACCCCGATCGGGGGCAGAGAAGGGTGAAGGGCACACCAGTGGCAACCGAAACCGTGGCAATCGAGTTCGCTCGCTCCGAGCGTTCGACGATCGGCGTGGAGTGGGAACTCGCCCTGGTCGACCGCGAAACCGGCGACCTCGTGTCGATCGCCGACGAGGTTCTTGACGCCCTGCGCGGCCCGGACGGTTCGCCGCACCCGCACATCACCGGGGAACTCCTGCTCAACACGGTCGAACTCGTCTCCGGTGTGCACCACACCGTCGCCGGCGCCGTGGCCGACGTCGCCGGTCAGGTCGCCGAGGTACGTGCCATCACCGAGCCGCGCGGCGTCGAGCCGATCTGCAGCGGCTCGCATCCGTTCGGTCAGTGGTTCGACCAGACGGTGACCGACAAGGAGCGCTACCACAAGCTCATCGACCGCACCCAGTGGTGGGGCCGCAACATGATGATCTGGGGCATCCACGTGCACGTGGGCATCGAGGACCGCGACAAGGTCATCCCGATCCTCAACGGCCTGCTCAGTTTCGTGCCGCACCTGCAGGCCCTGAGCGCGTCGAGCCCCTTCTGGGCCGGCGTCAACACCGGGTACGCCTCCAACCGGGCGCAGATGTTCCAGCAGCTGCCGACCGCGGGCCTGCCGTGGCGCCTGGACGACTGGGCGGGCTGGGAGGCCTACGTTAACGACCTCACCGTGACCGGAATCATCGAGGACGCCACCGAGGTGCGCTGGGACATCCGCCCGTCGCCGCGCTGGGGCACCATCGAGGTGCGCGCCTGCGACGGCGTGTCGACCGTGGAAGAACTCGGGGCGATCGCCGCGCTCATCCAGTGCCTGGTCGAGTGGATGTCGACCGAGATCGATGAGGGCCGCCAGGTGCCCACGATGCAGCCGTGGTTCGTGCGCGAGAACAAGTGGCGCGCGGCCCGCTACGGGTTGTCGGCCGAGATCATCGTGAACTCCACCGGCACCGAGCGGATGGTGACCGACGAGGTGCGACGCCTGGTGGAGCTGCTCTCCCCCACGGCCGAGCGCCTGGGCTGCCTGGCCGAGCTGCACCAGCTCAACCTGATCCTCGATCAGGGTGCCAGTTACCAGCGTCAGCTGGCCGTGGCCGCCCTGCACGACGGTGCGCTCCCGCCGGTCGTCGCTTCCCTGGCTCGCGAGCTTCGTGAGGGCCTCATCCCGCCTGCCTAGCTGCACCTTCGCGAACTGCGATTCTGCCGCCGAATTCCCGCGTGTTCGCCCGGTGCACGGATGTGCGCGGCCCGGTGCGTTGCGAGCGGGCGTCAATGTCGGTGGTAGCTGAGATGATCTCAGCATGAGTAGCCCAGACCAGGCACCACCGCCAGTTCCGGATGATGACGACTACTCTCCGGAACCCGCCCCACCCGGATCCACCCCCGCCCCTGACCATCCGGCCGAGCCCGATCGGGCCGGTCCCGACTGGGTGCGCACGGAGTTGGTGCGGCGCACCGAGTTGATCGCGGCCGAGCATCGTGCCATCGCCCAAGCGCAGGCCCGGCAGGCCGAGCGGCTGGTCGAGCTGCAGCTCTGGAGTGAGGAGCCGCAGGTGGCGTCCCGTCTGCAGGGCAGCCTGGAAGCCAGTCACCTGGCCGACCGGAACGCAGCGACGCTCAGCGCGTGTCAGGCGCGCGCGGTCGAGTTCGGCCGGTGGGAGGACCGGGAGGTCGCCCGGCGCACGATCGTGAGCGAGACGGCGTGCCTGCTGCGGTTATCCGAACGCACCGTGGAACGTCTGCTGGACGAGTCGCTCTGGCTCTACTCGACGACGGCCACGTTCGAAGCGCTCTCGGCCGGGGAGATCAGTTACCCGCACGCCAAGGCCCTGATCGATCAGATGCGCACCCTGCCCGAGGAGCACCAGGCCGCGTTCGAGGAAGCTCTGCTGCCGCACGCGAAAACCCTGCCGGTGGGCCGGTTCACCAACCGGGCCCACCGGCTGCGGGAGAGACAGCACCCGGAGTCGATCGTGACCCGCACGACGAATGCTCTCGCCGACCGGCACACCCGGTGGGAACCGGCCGCCGATGGGATGGGCTGGTTGCACTGGTACGGCACCGTGCACGACACCAAATCCGCGTTCGATCGCATCGACAGCACTGCTAAGACCCTGCAGCAGCGCGGCGACACCGGCGCGGGAATGGGCGAGGGGACGGGGTCGGCGGCTGAGCGGGCCGAAGCCGAGCAGCAGCGCAAGCGCGGCCTCGCTCAGCTCCGGGCGGACATCACCCGGGCCCTGCTGCTGGACGGTGTCACCCCCGACGGCCTCGGTGCCGGCATCCGCGGCACGGTGATGATCACCGTGCCGGTACTCACGCTGCTCGGCCAGAGCGATGAACCGGCCACCCTTGAGGGGTACGGGCCGATCTCGCCCGAGACCGCCCGGGAGATCGCCGCGCAAGCGCCGAGCTTCACCCGGCTGCTCACCCACCCGGAGACCGGCGTCGTGCTCTCGCTGGGTAAGACCCAGTACAAGAACACCAAGGCCATGAAGAAATGGTTGCGGATGCGCGATGAAACCTGCCGGTTCCCCGGTTGCAACCGGCCCGCGGTGAAATCCGATGTCGATCACACCGACGACTGGGCCAACGGCGGAACAACCGACTGCGACAACCTCGCACACCTCTGCGAAGCCCACCACCGGCTCAAACACCTCTCCCAGTGGCAGGTCGTTCAGGAACCCGGTGGGGTGCTGCTGTGGACCTCGCCGGGCAAGCGCAGCTACCGCACCGACCCGGCCAACCCGGTCGCACCACCCCGACCCAGACCACCGGTGGTGACGCCCAAGAAACGCAGGCGACCCGCCGCGGTGAGCTACCTGATGCCCGAACACCAGCCGACACGCCGCCCGTCACCGCCGGTACCCGAGAACCCGCCGTTCTAACTGTAGGCCGCAGTCAGGACGCGAGTGCGCGCGGGGTGTTCTTGCTGTCGCGCCAGGCGATCCAGTCCTCGACGGGCGCCAGGTCGTATGCGGGACCGGAGATACCCAGGGTGAACAGGGTGGTGCCCAGCTCGTAGAGTTCGTCGGCCTCGTCAGTGGTCTTGCCGCGCAACTCGGTGGAGATCTCGATCTCCGCGATGTCCCGGCCCACGGTCTCGCACCAGCTGCCCAGCACCCCGAGCTTGTGCGTGAGCACGTCCGGGGTGGAGAAGGAGTGCCAGATGTCGGCGTGCTGCGCCACGATCCGCAGGGTCTTCTTCTCGCCTGCGCCGCCGATGAGCACGGGGATGTCCCGGACGGGTGCGGGGTTCAGTTTCGCCCAGCGAGCCTCGATGCGGGGCAGGTCGGCCGCGAGGGCATCCAGCCGGGTGCCGGCGGTACCGAAGTCGTAGCCGTATTCGTCATAGTCGCGCTCGAACCAGCCCGAGCCGGTGCCGAAGATGAACCGCCCACCACTGATGTGGTCGATCGTGCGGGCCATATCCGCCTGCAGATCGGCGTTGCGGTAGCTGTTGCAGTTCACCAGGGCGCCCATCTCGATCATGCTGGTCTGCTCCGCCCACGCGGCGAGGAGCGTCCAGGACTCGAAGTGCAGTCCTTCCGGGTCGCCGGAGAGCGGGAAGAAGTGGTCCCAGTTGAAGGCGATGTCCACACCCAGGGCCTCAACGGCCGCGACGGTGTTGCGGATGGAGGTGTACTCGGCGTGCTGAGGGGCGATCTGCACACCGAGGCGCACGGAGCGGGGCTGGGGAGAAGTCATTGCAGAATCCTAAACCCGGCCGCCCCGCTCACGTGCACAGGAGCCGAGAGACTACCGGCCCAGCATCTTCTGCAGGGCAGCCATCTCCTCCTCGGAGGGTCCTGCCGCTGCGCCCTTGCCGCCGCCGAGGCCGAAGCCCGAACCGCCGCCGGCTGCGGCACCGCCGGCCTTCTCGCCGGAGGCGAGCGCCGCGTTCTCCGCTGCCCGCTTGGCCGGATTGCCCGACTTCGAGCCCTTCTTCTTCTGCTGCACCTGGGGGCGCTTGCCGCCCATGCCGCCGGGCATCGGGCCCATGCCGGGGATGTTGGGCATGCCGCCCTTGGCCACGGTCTTCATCATCTTCGCGGCCTGTTCGAAGCGCTGCACGAGCTGGTTCACCTCGGTCACGGTCGAACCGGAGCCGCGGGCGATGCGCAGGCGACGTGACCCGTTGAGCAACTTGGGGGTGACCCGCTCCGCCTTGGTCATCGACTGGATGATTGCTTCGGTGCGCACGATCTCGCGCTCGTCGAAGTTCTCCAGCTGCTGCTTCATGGCGCCGGCGCCGGGCAGCATGCCCATCATCTTCTTAATCGAGCCCATGTTGCGCAGCTGCTGCATCTGGCCGAGGAAGTCGTCGAGCGTGAAGGTGTCGGTGGAGAACTTCTCCGCGATCTTTCGGGCTTCGTCTTCGTCGAACGCACCCTGCGCCTGCTCGATCAGCGTGAGGATGTCACCGAGGTCGAGGATGCGGCTGGCCATACGGTCGGGGTGGAACGGCTCGAAGTCGTCCAGGCCCTCTCCCGTGGAGGCGAACATGATCGGCCGGCCGGTGATGGACGCCACCGACAGGGCCGCACCACCGCGGGCGTCACCGTCGAGCTTGGACAGCACGACACCGGTGAAGTCGACGCCGTCCTGGAACGCGCGGGCCGTCGCCACGGCGTCCTGTCCGATCATGGCGTCGATGACGAAGAGCACCTCATCGGGATCGATGGCCTTACGGATGTCCGCGGCCTGCTTCATCATGTCTGCATCGACACCGAGGCGGCCGGCCGTGTCGACGATGACCACGTCGTGCAGCTTCTGCTGGGCGTACTTGACCCCGTCACGGGCCACCTTGACGGGGTTGCCGATACCGTTGCCGGGCTCTGGCGCGTATACCGGCACGCCCGCCTGGGAGCCGACGACCTCGAGCTGGGTGACGGCGTTGGGCCGCTGCAGGTCGGCGGCGACGAGGATGGGCGTGTGGCCATCCTTCGCGAGCCACTTGGCCAGCTTGCCGGCCAGGGTGGTCTTACCGGCGCCCTGCAGGCCGGCCAGCATGATGATGGTCGGCGGCTTCTTGGCGAATTCGAGGCGGCGCTGCTGGCCACCGAGGATCTGGATGAGCTCCTCGTTGACAATCTGCACGACCTGCTGGGCCGGGTTCAGCGCCTTGCTGACCTCATCGCCCAGGGCGCGTTCGCGCACCTTGCCGGTGAAGTCCTTGACCACTTCGAGCGCAACGTCGGCGTCGAGGAGGGCGCGGCGGATCTCGCGGACGGTACCGTCGACATCCGCGGCGCTGAGCTTGCCCTTGGTGCGGAGATTTTTAAACGTCTCGGCGAGGCGATCTGAGAGGTTTCCAAAAGTGGCCATAGTGCTCTTAGTTTAACCGGCTCGCGCACGCGTCGGGCTCACCGAATGGTTTTGGTCCCAACCGGCGTACGGTTGGTGCTCCATTCGAACACGGGAGAATCCATGTCAGTTGTCGTCGTCGCCGTCCTCACCCCGCTGGACGGGCACATCCAGAATGTCGTGGATGCCTTCGCCACGGTCTCACCGAAGGTGCACGACGAGGCTGGCTGCGAGCTCTACGCCCTGCACCACGACGCCGACCAGGTGATCATGATCGAACGCTGGACCAGCGAGGCGGACCTCGCCGCGCACGCCGCGGGTGCGGCCATCACCGACCTCAACGCTCTACTCGCCGACCACGTGGCCGGTGCCAGCGACGTGAGCGTGCTCGAGAATGTTCCACTCGGCGACACGAACAAGGGAACTATTCAGTAGGCCCGACCGGGCTCCCCGAGCTGCCGGCCGGCGTGATCAGGCGCCGCACCGCCTGCACGACACTGGCTCGCCGAGCGGCGATCACCGTGTTGTCGGACGCAGGCTGCGTGAAGAACGCCGATGCCGGCTCGTGGATCCAGCACGACACCACCCCGAAGACCAGCGCGCTGAGGTGCTCGGGATCCCACGTGCCGTCGACACTGCCGGCCTCCTGCAGGGCGACCACCCTCCTGACCTGCTCGGCGTGGAACTCCTCGACCAGGGGGTTGGGCGGATCGGTCGCCTCCTGCCCCTCCAACCTGGCCCAGTCGATGATGCGCAGGTGCTCCGGGTGCGCGACCGAGTGGTCGTAGAGGGCACCGGCGTACTCGGCGAGGTCGGCACGGCCGGTCGAAACGGCGTGGGCGAACTCTGCCAGGTTGAGCTCGAGCACCGCGCTGAAGAGTTCTTCCTTCTTGCGGTAGTAGGCGTAGAGCCGTTCCTTGCTGGCGGATGCCGAGCGCGCGATCCGGTCGATGCGCGCCCCGGCCAGGCCGTGGGCGGCGAACTCGGTCCTGGCGGCCTCGAGGATGCGCTGACGCGTGGGCTCGATCGCGTGCTGCAGCGCTCCCGTGGGTGAATCCTCGTCTGTCATGCCCCCATGGTAGCAAAACGAACTAGTTCGTTTGGTATAGTTCTCGGCATGTCACAATCGAGCCCGACCGGTGCCACGCCGGTTTCCACCCCGTCACCTTCGAAAATCCCGTCCGCAGAAACCCTTGTGCACAACCCGCGTCGCTGGTGGCTGCTGGCCATCGTCGCCCTGGCCCAGCTCACCGTCGTGCTCGACGGCACCATCGTCAACATCGCCCTTCCGCATGCCCAGACCGATCTCGGCATGAGCGACGGTGACCGCACCTGGGTGGTCACCCTGTACGCGCTGGTCTTCGGCGCCCTGCTCCTGCTCGGCGGCCGCATCGCCGACTACTGGGGTCGTAAGCGCTCCTTCATCGTGGGAATGGCCGGCTTCGCCGTCGCATCCACCCTCGGCGGCATGGCGCAGAGCACCTGGGAGCTCCTGGCCGCGCGTGGCCTGCAGGGCCTGTTCGCCGCACTGTTGGCCCCCGCCTCGCTGGCGCTGCTCACCGTGAACTTCCCCGGCGGCAAGGACCGCATCAAGGCCTTCTCGGTCTACGGTGCGATCGCCGGCGGTGGCGCCGCCGTGGGCCTCGTGCTCGGTGGCGTGCTCACCGAGTACGCCAGCTGGCGCTGGTGCCTGCTCGTGAACGTACCGATCGCGATCGTGGCGATCGCCGCCGCCATCCCGATCATCAGGGAGAGCAAGGCACACGGCAACACCCGGTACGACGTGCCTGGGGCGATTCTCGTCGCCCTCGGTCTCGGATCGCTGGTCTTCGGCTTCGCGCAGGCGGAGAACGGCTGGGACGCCTGGCAGGTGCTCGTCTTCATCCCACTGGGCGTCGTGCTCCTCGCCCTGTTCGTGCTCGTTGAGAGCCGCTCCAACCACCCGCTGCTGCCGATGCGCATTCTGGCGAACAAGGTCCGCGGCGGCGCGTTCATCACCGGCCTGCTCACCGGTGCCGCGCTGCTGGGAGGGCTGCTCTTCCTCACCTTCCACCTGCAGATCGTGCTCGGCTTCTCCCCGCTCGAATCCGGTCTGGCCTCCCTGCCGATGACCGCGACGATCATGGTCGGCGCCGCTGTGCTGTCCAAGTTCCTGCCCCGCACCGGCGTGCGCCTGCCGATGACCGTCGGGCCCGTCGTCGTGGCGGCCGGGCTGTTCTTCCTTTCCCGCATCACCGTGGACGGCAGCTATGTCGCCGAGGTTCTGCCCGGCCTCATTCTGATGGGTGCCGGACTGGCGATGATCTTCGTACCGCTGCAGAACGTGGCCCTGTCCGGCATCGACGCGCATGACGCCGGTGCGGCCAGTGCCGCCGTCACCGCCGTGCAGCAGATCGGCGGCTCGATCGGCTCCGCGGTGTTCACCGTGCTCTACACCTCCGCTGTTGCGGCCTCCCTCACCGGCGGCGACGGCACGCCCGTCGCGCAGCTGCAGGCTTTTGTGGACGGCTACCAGGCCGCCTTCTTCTGGGCCGCCGTCGGCGTGTTCGTGGCCGCCCCTGTGGCGTTCTTCATGGTGCGCCCGCGGCCGGAAGACCTGCTCGGCACCGATTCGGCCGTGCACCTGGGCTGAGTCGTCCCCGCCCAACCAGAAGGCCCCCGGTTTGCACCGGGGGCCTTCTTCGTCGTGGATACCAGCGGATGCTAGCTGTCGGCGGCGATCACAATGGTGTCGCCGTGCACATCGAGGGTCACCACGAGCAGGGCATCCGTCTCGTGCGGGCTGATCGAGTAGTCGAGCACCGCGAAGTGCTGGTCATTGCCGATGTGGTGCGGGTGGAAGCCGATGCGCTGCAGCTGGATGGAGCGCAGGTAGTCGATCTGCTTGTCTCCCGAGTCCCAGATCAGGGCGTCCTCGAGCACCTCGGGGTCGAGCTCGTCGAACTGCGCGACGATGAACTGGCTGGTGACGGAGACCTCGGCGCTCAGGTCGGCCACGAGCGACTCCCTGGCCTGCGAGTCCAGGTCTTCCAGGCCGTTGATCATGGCAGCGACGATATCGAGGGCCTCGACCGAGACCGAGTCCTCGTCGGGCGAGCTCACGTCGATCTCGACGTTCTGGTCCCCCAGTTCCACGGTGTCGGACCAGTAGACCTCACCGCTGTCGTCGTCGCTGCCGAGAATTCCGAAGAAATCGTGTTCGATGGTCATGGGACGTCCTATCCGACGAGTTTTTGTGCGAAGACGTGCGGGGTGAAACCGGTGAGGTCGTTGATGCCCTCACCCTGCCCGACGAGTTTGATGGGGATGCCGGTCTTCTCCTGAACGGCCAGGACGAAACCGCCCTTGGCGGACCCGTCCAGCTTGGTCAGCACCAGACCGGTGACACCGGCGTGCTCGATGAACGCCTCCGCCTGGGCGAGCCCGTTCTGGCCGGTGGTGGCGTCGAGCACGAGGAGCACCTCGGCGATCGGGGTCTGCTTCTCGACCACCCGACGGATCTTGGTGAGCTCATCCATCAGCCCGCCCTTGGTCTGCAGCCGGCCGGCGGTGTCGATGATCACGATCTCGGTGCCGGTGTTGATGGCACGCTCGACGGTTTGAAAGGCGACGGATGCCGGATCCTGGCCCTGCGCCTGCGGCCTGACGATTTCGGCGCCGGCGCGCTCGGCCCAGGTGGCGAGCTGTTCCACGGCGGCGGCCCGGAAGGTGTCGGCCGCGCCGATGAGCACACTGCGGTCGTAGACGCGCAGGAACTTGGCGAACTTGCCGATGGTGGTGGTCTTGCCGACGCCGTTGACGCCGACGACAAGCACCACGGCCGGCCGCGCGCTGAGGTTCAGGGTGGAGTCCAGCTTCGACAGTCGTTCCTCGATGCCCTCACGGAGCATCCGGTGCAGGTCCTTGGGGTCGGTGGTGCTGTACCTGGCCACCTTGGCCCGCAACTCGGTGACGATGGCGTCGGTGATGTCGGGGCCGAAGTCGGCCGTGATGAGCGAGTCCTCGAGGTCATCCCAGGTATCTGCGTCGATCGTCTTCTTCGCGAACACTCCGCGCAATGCGCCGGAGAGGGACCACGGGGTGCGTTCTGCCATGCCCCTAGCCTATGGCTCGCCCGGTCCCACCGCCTTCGGCAGGCCGCCGGGCCGCACGGATGGGGCCGCCGGCGCGCAAGCATAGCCGCCGCCGTCGCCGAAGAGGCCTTCGTGACGCCGCGCTACGGAGGGTGACCGGGTGTGACACCGTGGCCCGGTGCGGGCTGGAACGCCTGGATAAATTCTCTCCATGCCGCCCGGACTGCCCCCTGCGGCCCGCGCACACCGAGGAGGACCGCACCGTGCCATCGAGTCAGACCGAAACGGACCGAGCCGTTCGCCCCGCCCGCGCCGCCGCCAGGCCCAACGGCCAGTGGAAAGTCGACGGGACCGCACCCCTGAACGGGAACGAAGCCTGGAAGCAGGAGGACAACGGCCTCAACGTGCGCGAGCGCATCGAGAAGATCTACTCCCGTGACGGGTTCGACTCGATCGAGGCCACCGACCTGCACGGCCGGTTCCGCTGGTGGGGCCTGTACACCCAGCGAAAGCCCGGGATCGACGGCGGTAAGACCGCCACCCTCGAGCCGCACGAGCTCGAAGACAAGTACTTCATGCTGCGGGTGCGCATCGACGGCGGCCAGCTCAGCACGCACCAGCTGCGGGTCATCGGGGAGATCTCCGAGGAATTCGGCCGGGACACCGCCGACCTCACCGACCGGCAGAACATTCAGCTGCACTGGATCCGGGTCGAGGACGTGCCCGAGATCTGGCGCCGCCTCGAGGCCGTCGGACTGCAGACCACCGAAGCCTGCGGTGACGTGCCCCGCGTCGTGCTCGGCTCCCCCGTCGCCGGAATCGCCGTCGACGAACTGCTCGACCCGACGGACACGATCGCGGAGATCACCTCGCGCTACATCGGGGTTCCCGAACTCGCGAATCTGCCCCGCAAATTCAAGACCGCCCTCACCGGGCACCCGAGCCAGGATGTCGTGCACGAGATCAATGACGTCGGCTTCGTCGCCCTGCGCCATCCGGAGCTCGGCCTCGGCTACGACCTCTGGGTCGGCGGCGGCCTCTCCGCCAACCCGCGACTCGGCGAGCGCCTGGGCGCCTTCGTCGCCCCCGAGAAAGTCGCCGATGTCTGGCTCGGCGTCGCCTCCATCTTCCGCGACTACGGCTACCGTCGGCTGCGCAACAAGGCCAGGTTGAAGTTCCTGCTCGCGGACTGGGGACCGGAGAAGTTCCGCCGCGTGCTCGAGGACGAATACCTGCACGAGGCGCTGCCGGACGGCCCGCCCGCCCCGACGCCGACCCAGCAGGGTGACCACATCGGCGTGCACAAGCAGGTCGACGGCCGGTTCTACATCGGTGTCACCCCCTTCGTCGGTCGGGTCTCCGGCCGCACCCTCACGGGCCTCGCCGACCTGCTCGAGAAGCACGGCTCCGGCCGGCTCCGCACCACGCCGCACCAGAAGCTGGTGCTGCTGGACATCAGCGAAGACAACGTCGAACCGCTCATCGAGGCTCTCGACGCGCTCGGCCTGGCCGCCCGCCCCAGCCTGTTCCGTCGCTCCACCATCGCCTGCACCGGCATCGAGTTCTGCAAGCTCGCCATCGTCGAGACCAAGCAGACGGCGACGGATGCCGTGCTCGAGCTGGAGAGGCGCCTGGCCGGCATCGACGTGCCGCAACCGATCAGCCTGCACGTGAACGGCTGCCCGAACTCCTGCGCCCGCATCCAGACCGCCGACATCGGGCTCAAGGGCCAGCTCCTGGCCGACGGCAACGGCGGCCAGGTCCCCGGCTTCCAGGTACACCTCGGCGGCGGCCTGGCCTCCGTCGGCCGGGACGAGGCGGGCCTGGGCCGCACCGTGCGCGGCCTCAAGGTGTCCGCGGACGATCTCGCCGACTACGTGGAGCGCATCGTGCTGCGCTTCCTGGCCGACAGGCTCGAGACGGAGACCTTCGCCGTCTGGGCCCACCGCGCCGACGAGGAGGCACTGCAATGAGTGACACCGACACCAACACCAACACCAACATCGGCACCCGCCGCTCCCCCGACGCGTTGCGCGCGCTGGCCGAGGCCGGCGCGGCCGAGCTGGGCGAGGCATCCGCAGACGAGGTCATCGCCTGGGTGGCCCGTACCTTCAGCACGGCTGCCGCAGCGGTCGCCTGCTCCATGGCCGACGCCGTTCTCCCCCACGCCGTGTCGAGGCAGCTGCCCGGCGTCGACGTGCTCTTCCTCGACACCGGCTACCACTTCAGTGAGACCCACGACACCCGCAACGACGTGGCCAGGTTGCTGCCCGTGCGCATCGTGGATGTGCTGCCGGAGCGCACGGTGGCCGAGCAGGACACCGCGCACGGCGCCGAGCTGTTCGCCAGGGACCCGAACCTGTGCTGCGCTCTACGCAAGGTGGACCCCTTGCACCGAGTTCTCGGCGGCTACGAGGTCTGG
Source organism: Cryobacterium inferilacus (assembly GCF_019599185.1). Classification (GTDB taxonomy): domain Bacteria; phylum Actinomycetota; class Actinomycetes; order Actinomycetales; family Microbacteriaceae; genus Cryobacterium; species Cryobacterium inferilacus. The sequence continues at coordinate 348,130 of NZ_JAIEUL010000001.1, forward strand.
TTCACCGGTGTACGCCGCGACGAGGCACCCACCAGGGCGAACACGCCCCTGATCGTCTGGGACGAACGCAACGGTCTCGTCAAGGTCAATCCGCTCGCCGCCTGGAGCTTCGAGGACATCCTCGACTACGCCGGCCGGCACAACGTGCCGGTCAACCCGCTGATGGGCCAGGGCTACCCCTCCATCGGCTGCGCGCCGTGCACAAAACCCGTCGCCGCCGGCGACGACCCCCGATCCGGACGCTGGGCCAGCCTGGCGAAAACAGAATGCGGACTCCACCTGTGAACACCTCCCCGGCCCCGACCCTGACCCGCCCCACGCCCACCCGCGGCGCCCAGCTGACCCAGCTCGATGCACTGGAGAGCGAGGCCATCCACATCATCCGTGAGGTGGTCGCCGAGTTCGAACGACCCGTGCTGCTGTTCTCCGGCGGCAAAGACTCCGTGGTGGTGCTGCACCTGGCCGCGAAGGCGTTCTGGCCGGGCAAGGTGCCGTTCCCGCTGCTGCACGTGGACACCGGACACAACTTCCCCGAGGTCCTCGCGTTCCGCGACGAGACCGTGGCCCGGCTGGGCCTTCGTCTGAAGGTGGCCCGCGTGCAGGACTACATCGACGACGGCCGCCTCGCCGAACGTGCCGACGGCACCCGCAACCCCCTGCAGACACTGCCGTTGCTCGACGCGATCGCCGCCGGTCGCCACGACGCGGTCTTCGGCGGCGCTCGCCGCGACGAGGACAAGGCCCGCGCCAAGGAGCGCATCCTCTCCCTCCGCGACGAGTTCGGCCAGTGGGACCCCCGCAACCAGCGCCCGGAGCTGTGGAATCTGTACAACGGTCGGCACACCGTGGGCCAGCACGTGCGGGCGTTCCCGATCAGCAACTGGACCGAGCTCAACGTCTGGCGCTACATCGAACGCGAGGGCATCGCCCTTCCCCCGCTGTACTACGCGCACGAGCGGGAGGTCTACCGCCGTGACGGCATGTGGCGCGCCGTGGGCGCGGTCAGCGCGCCGCTGGCCGGAGAGACCGTGACCACGCGCACCGTGCGGTACCGCACGGTGGGCGACATGAGCTGCACCGGCGCGGTCGACTCCGACGCCGCATCCGTGGCTGCCGTCGTGCGCGAGATCGCCGTGAGCACCATCACCGAACGAGGCGCGACCCGCGCCGACGACCGCATCTCCGAAGCGGCCATGGAAGATCGCAAGAAGGACGGGTATTTCTAATGCGTCAGACGCTCTCCGACAGCACCCTGTTCCGGTTCGCGACGGCCGGTTCCGTCGACGACGGCAAATCCACCCTGGTCGGCCGGCTGCTGCACGACTCGAAGGCGATCCTCGCCGACCAGCTCGACACCGTCACCCGCACCTCCACCGAGCGCGGCTTCGGCGGCGCGGCCGGTGGCATCGACTTCGCGCTGCTCACCGACGGGCTGCGAGCCGAACGTGAGCAGGGCATCACGATCGACGTCGCCTACCGCTACTTCGCCACCGACACGCGCTCGTTCATCCTGGCCGACTGCCCCGGCCACGTTCAGTACACCCGCAACATGGTCACCGGCGCCACCACCGCGGATGCCGTCATCATGCTCATCGACGCGCGCAAGGGCGTGCTCGAACAGACCAGGAGGCACCTCTCCGTCGTCAAGCTGCTGCGGGTGCCCCACATCGTCATCGCGGTGAACAAGATCGACCTGCAGGACTACGACGAGGCCGCGTTCGCGGCGGTCGCCGCCGCCGTGCGCCGGGTCACCGGTGAGCTGGGGCTGGACGCCGTGCACATCATTCCCGTCTCGGCCCTGGTCGGCGACAACGTCGTCGACAGGTCACCGAACACCCCCTGGTACGACGGCCCCAGCCTGCTCGAGCTGCTGGAGACCCTGCCGGCCGTCGACGCGGTCGCCACGGCCGTGGAGTCCTTCAGACTGCCGGTGCAGCTGGTGCTGCGGCCCCAGGGCGCCGTCGCCGTCGCACCGACGGACGCCGACGCGTACCGGGACTACCGGGCGTACGCCGGCCAGGTCGCCTCTGGCACCGTGCGGGTGGGCGACACCGTCACGGTTGCCCCCGGCGGCGGCAGCACCGTCGTGACCGGCATCGACTTCGCCGGAGCCTCGCTCGACCAGGCCGTGGCACCGCAATCGGTCGCCCTGCGGCTGCGCGATGACCTCGACATCGCCCGCGGCGCCGTCATCGGCACGGCCGGCACCATGCCCCAGCTGGTGAAGGAACTGGATGCCGACCTGTTCTGGCTCGACCCGCGCCCGCTGCGGCCCGGCGCCCGGGTGCTGGTCAAGTTCGGCACGCACACCGTGCAGGCCATCGTTGGCAGCATCTCCGGTCGGCTCAACCTGGACACCCTGGATCTCGAAGAAGCCCAGTCGCTGGAGATCAACGACATCGGCCAGGTCACCATCCGGCTGGCCGCCGCCCTCCCCGCGGAGACCTACGCGGCGAACCGCCGTGCCGGTGCGTTCCTGGTGATCCAGCCGCAGGACGGCGCGACGCTGGCAGCAGGCATCGTCACGGCGGCCGGGCCCGAATCGTGACCGGGCGGGCCGGCCGGCGCCTGGCGGCGCTCCTCCTCGCCCCGGCGCTGTTGTCTGGCTGCGCCGCCACCGGCAGTGCAGCCCAGCAGGCGGGGCCGGCCGCCGAGCTCCGTCTGGGCTACTTCGACACCGTCACCCACGCGCCCGCCCTCGTCGGGCTGGACCAGGGGTTGCTCCAGGATGCCCTCGGCGACACCACCCTGTCCGCGCAGGTTCTCGGCGCAGGACCCGCCGCCATCGAGGCGCTGAGCGCCGGGGCCATCGACGCGGCCTACCTGGGTCCCAATCCCGTCGTGAACAGCTTCGTGCAGAGCGCAGGCCGGTCGGTGCGGATCGTTGCCGGCGCCGCCACCGGTGGAGCCGCCCTCGTCGTCCGCCCCGGGATCACCGACGCGAGCGACCTCGCCGGCACGACCATCGCCACCCCTCAGCTCGGCAACACCCAGGACGTGGCGCTGCGCTCCTGGCTCGACGACCAGGGCTACGCCACCAGCACGACGGGCGACGGCGACGTGGACATCGTCCCGACCGATAACGCGCAGGCGTACGCGTTGTTCGCGAGCGGTGCCATCGACGGCGCCTGGTTGCCGGAGCCCTGGGTCTCCCGGTTCGTGCTCGAGGCCGGCGCGCAGGTGCTCGTCGACGAGGCGTCACTCTGGCCGGACGGCGCCTTCCCCACGACGGTTCTCGCGGTCAGCAGTGACTTCCTGGCTGCGCACCCCGACACCGTGGCCGCGCTGGTCGCCGGTCACACGGCATCCGTCGACTGGCTGGACGACAACCCCGACCAGGCGGCCGCCGCGATCAATCGCATCCTCGTCGCCGATACCGGCACGCCGCTGCCCGATGCGGTTCTCGAGCGCGCCCTCGCCGGCGTGACCTTCACCACCGACCCGCTCGCCGCCACCTTCCCGGTTCTGCTTCAGGACGGTGTCGACGCCGGCACCACCAAGGCGGGGAGCCTGACCGGCCTGTTCGACCTGGGACCGCTCAACCGGGTGCGCTCGTCGGCTGGTGTTGGCGCCGCCCAGGACGCCGGACTCGGAAGGGAGTGATCATGCACCCCCTCCCCGCAATCCAGGTCCAGGGTCTGGGCAAACGTTTCGGCCCGGCCGGCCCTGTGGTGCTCGACGACATCAACCTCACCGTCGCCGCCGGCGAGTTCGTGTGCCTGCTCGGCGCCTCCGGCTGCGGCAAGTCCACCCTGCTCAACATCATCGCCGGTCTCGAGCACCCCAGCACGGGCACCGTCACCGTGGCCAGTGGAAACGCCGCGGTCATGTTCCAGGAGTCGGCGCTGTTCCCGTGGCTGACCGCAGGTCGGAACGTCGAACTCGCCCTCAAGCTGCGGGGAGTGCCGCGTTCCGCCCGTCGCGCCCAGGCGCTGGAGCTGCTCGACCTGGTCAACCTGGCCGATGCCGCCCACAAGCGGCCGCACGAACTCTCCGGCGGGATGCGCCAACGGGTGGCGCTGGCCAGGGCCCTCGCCCAGGACCGCAAGGTGCTGTTGATGGACGAACCGTTCGCGGCGCTCGATGCCATCACCCGCGACCTGCTGCACGACGAGCTCGAGCGGGTCTGGCGCCAGACCGGCCGCACCATCATCTTCGTCACCCACAACGTGCGTGAGGCCGCCAGGCTCGGCCAGCGTGTGGTGCTGATGTCGTCCAGGCCCGGACGCATCGCCAACGAATGGCGCATCGACGACACCGGGCCCCGGCGGATCGAATCGCCTGAGGTGTCCCGCCTGGCCATCGAAATCACCGACCAGCTGCGAGAGGAGATCCGCCGCAATGCCGCATGACACCCGCCTCCTCAACTCCCCCACCGCCAACTCCCCCGCCGCCGGCGCCGGCCACGACGGACCGGGGCACGACGAACTCCGCCGCCTGGAATCGGGCCTGGACGCGCTCCAGACCGTTCCGCTGACCGAGAAGGGACCCTGGCGGCGCGCCCTGGGCGGGGTGCTGCCGCCGGTCCTGCTCCTCGCGGCCCTGGTGGTTGCCTGGCAGTTCTACACCGTCATCGCCCAGCCCCGCCCCGATCTGGCGCCTGGGCCGGTCGATGTGGCGGCGTCGCTCATCGAGCTGTGGAACGACGGCCGGCTGCAGCAGGCCGTTCTCACCAGTCTCGGCCGCGGCGGAGCCGGTTTTCTCATCGCCGTGGCCATCGGCACCCCGCTGGGGCTGCTGTTGGCCGAGTGGCGGCTGCTGCGCCGCGCCCTCGGACCGTTGCTCTCCGGCCTGCAGGTGCTGCCATCGGTCGCCTGGGTGCCCGCGGCGATCATCTGGTTCGGTTTCACCGACGCCACCGTCTTCTTCGTCGTGCTGATGGGCGCCGTCCCGTCGATCGCGAACGGGCTGGTCTCCGGCATCGACCAGGTACCCCCGCAGCTGCGCAAGGTCGGCACCGTCCTCGGTGCCTCTCGCAGCCAGCTGGCCACCCTGGTGGTGCTACCGGCGGCCCTGCCCGGCTATCTCTCCGGCCTCAAACAGGGCTGGGCGTTCGCCTGGCGGTCCCTGATGGCCGCGGAGATCATCGCCATGGGCGGCTCGATCGGCTTCGGTCTGGGCTCGATGCTGCAGCAGAGCCGAGACCTGGCCGACCTCTCCGCGGTGCTCGCCACGATCCTGGTGATCCTCGCTGTGGGCATCCTGGTGGAGCTCAGCGCGTTCGCACCGCTCGAGCGCCGGCTCCTGCGCCGCCGCGGCCTCTCCCCCGGAGCGCACCGGTGAGCGCTCACCTCCGGTCACGCCGTCACGCTCCCCGCACCGTTCAGACCTCGTCCACTCCCCGAAAGGCCCACTCATGACCCGGACGCCCTCCGCGCCCCAGCCACTGCGCGTCGCCATCATCGGCGCCGGCCCCGCCGGCATCTACGCCGGCAACATCCTCAGCACCGCCGTCCGCGCGGCCGGCGGTGAGGTCGGCATCGATCTCTTCGACTCTCTGCCGGCCCCGTACGGCCTGATCCGCTACGGTGTGGCTCCCGACCACCCCCGGATCAAGGGCATCGTCAATTCCCTGCACGAGATGCTCGATGCCGGCACCATCCGGTTCCTCGGCAACGTGGGCTACGGCACCGACCTCGACCTCGCCGACCTGCGCCGGCACTATCACGCGGTCATCTTCGCCACCGGGGCGATCCGCGACGCCGACCTGCAGATCCCCGGCATCGGCCTGCACGGCTCCTATGGTGCGGCCGACTTCGTCTCCTGGTTCGACGGGCACCCGGATGTGCCCCGCGACTGGCCACTGGACGCCACTGACATCGCGGTGATCGGCAATGGCAATGTCGCCCTGGACGTCGCGCGGATGCTGGCCAAGCACCCAGCCGATCTGCTCAGCACCGACATCCCGGCCAACGTGCACGCCGGCCTGGCCGGCTCGCCGGTCACCGACGTGCACGTGTTCGGCCGGCGCGGCCCCGGCGAGGTGAAGTTCACCCCCATCGAGCTGCGCGAACTCGGCGACATCCCCGACGTCGACGTGGTCGTCTACGAGGAGGACTTCCCCAGGGACGCTGACTCCGAGGCCCGCCTGGCCGCGTCCACCAACCAGGTCAAGGTGATGAGCCGCACCCTCAACGGCTGGCTCACCCGTGAGCCCACCGGAGCGTCCAGGCGGCTGCACCTGCACTTCCTGCACAGCCCCGTCGAGGTCTACGGCACCGACCGGGTCGAGGGGATGCGCTTCGAACGCACCGCGCCCACCGGCGACGGCGGCGTACGCGGCACCGGCGAGATCATCGACTACCCGCTGCAGGCCGTCTACCGCGCCGTCGGCTACCGCGGCAGCGCCCTGCCAGACGTACCCTTCGACGAGGCGCGCGGCGTCATCACCAGCGTCGAGGGCCGCGTCGTGGACGCGACCGGCACGCCCCTGCCCGGGCTCTACGCCACGGGCTGGATCAAGCGCGGACCGGTGGGGCTGATCGGCCACACCAAGGGCGACGCCCTGGAGACGATCACCCACCTGGTCGACGACCTCGCCCTGCTGCCAGACCCGGTCGATCCGGCCGAGGACGCCATCCTGCGCCTGCTCGGCGAGCGCGGCATCCGTTACACCACCTGGTCTGGCTGGCTGGCGCTGGACGCCCACGAACGTGCGCTCGGCGAGAACGACCCGTCCGCCACGTCCAGGGAACGGGTGAAGGTGGTGCCCCGCGACGAGCAGGTGACGATCGCCGCCGAGCAGACGCTGGTGCCCTCGTGACCTATGTGATCGCGCTGCCCTGCGTGGACGTGAAGGATCGTGCCTGCGTCGACGAGTGCCCGGTCGACTGCATCTACGAGGGCGACAGATCGCTCTACATCCACCCCGACGAGTGCGTCGACTGCGGAGCCTGCGAACCGGTCTGCCCGGTGGAGGCCATCTACTACGAGGACGACCTGCCGGAAGCCTGGGCCGACTACTACCGGGCCAACGTGGACTTCTTCGTCGACCTCGGGTCGCCGGGCGGCGCCGCGAAGACCGGGGTGCTGTCCTTCGACCATCCGCTCATCGAGACGCTGCCGCCCCAGGGAACTCCCGGTGGTTGACTGTGTCGTGATCGGCGGAGGGCCGGCCGGGCTGTCCGCCGCGCTCAACCTGGCCAGGGCCCGCCTGAGCGTGCTCGTCATCGACAGCGACCGTCCCCGGCACGCGGCCACCCTGATCTCGCACGGATTCATCACCAGGGACGGAGTGCCGCCGAACGAGTTGCGCCGGCTCGCCCGCGAGGAGGTGGCCGGCTACCCCGGGGTGGACTTCTGGCGGAGGAGCGCGGTGCGATCGGTCTCCCGACCGGCGATTCCGACGACGTCGGACGGCACACATCCGTTCACTGTCACTGTCGCCGGGACCACCCCGGCCGCCGACCGAGTGGTGCACAGCCGAACCGTGCTGGTCGCCACCGGTCTGCGCGAGACGCTGCCGGCCGTGCCCGGCATCCGTGGCTTCTACGGAATGAGCCTGTTCAGCTGTGTGGCCTGTGACGGCTACGAGCTGAATGATCAGCCGCTGGCCCTGATCGGCGAGACGGATGACCTCTATGCCCGCGCCCTGCTCGTGGCGCAGTGGACCAGTACCCTGACGGTCTTCACCAACGGCTCTGCCGCCGTGACCGCGCCGGAAGCGTTGGCGCTGCGAGAGCGTGGCATCACCGTTGAACGGCGGACCATCACCGAGCTGGAGGGCGACAGGGGACGACTCGTCGCGGTCCACGTCGACGGCGGCGATCGTGTCCCCGTCACCGGCGGGTTCGTCCGGCCGTTCTGGCACCCCACTATCGAGTTCCTGTCGCCGCTCTCCGTCGCCGACGACGCCTTCGGGCATCTGCTCACCGACCGCGACGGTCGCACGAGCGTGCCGGGGCTGTATGCAGCGGGTGACGTCGCGGCGCCGGGTCCGCAACAGCTGATCGTGGCGGCCGGGGCCGGGGCTCGCACTGCGGCGGTCATCACCCATGATCTCCTCGGGGTGACCACCGCGCACTGACCGACCGACCCGACGCCTGCGGGGGTGGCGGGATCCGGGTGGGGCTGGGTATCGTCACGGTAGTCGCCGCGCGGGCGGGGCCGCGCCCCTTCGAAAGGATGGTCATGAGCCCAACATCAGCATCGACCCCCGGCGTGCACGAGACGCTGGCTGCCCTGGCCGGCACCCTGGAAGGCAGCCTGCTGCTGCCGGGTGATCTCGGCTGGGACGAGGCCAGAGCGGCCTGGAATCAGGCCGTGGACCAGCACCCCAGCGCCATCGCGCAGCCGCGCTCTGTGCGGGACATCAGACGGGTCATCATCGCGGCGCGGGAGGCCGGGCTGGGTGTGACGGTGCAGCCCAGGGGCCACGGGGCCGCCGACGACCTGGCCGGCACGATCCTCGTGCGCACGAGCGCGTTCGACGAGGTCACGGTGAATGTCGTCGCCCGGTTCGCGCGCGTCGGGGCGGGTGTGCCGTGGGGAACGCTCCTCACCCGGCTCGACGGGACCGGACTTATCGCCCTGTCCGGGTCCAATCCAGACGTCAGCGTCGCCGGATACCTGCTCTCCGGCGGGCACTCCTGGTTCAGCCGGTGGAAGGGCCTAGCCGCCCACTCGGTTCGTGCCGTGGAACTCGTCGACGCCACCGGGGTACTCCGCCGGGTCACCAGGGACAGCGACCCCGACCTGCTTTGGGCTCTGCGCGGTGCCGGCGGCCTGTTCGGCGTGGTGACAGCGCTGGAGATCGACCTGTATTCCGCGCCAGACCTCTACGGCGGCAAGATCCTGTTCCCGGCGGAGTCGGCCGAGGTCGTCTTCGGTGCCGCGGCCGAGATCCTGCTGGATGCGCCGCCGGAGCTGAGCCTGTTCCTGGGCCTGATCAACATGCCCGACATCGAGGCGGTGCCCGAACTCCTCCGCGGACGAAGCTTCACCCAGGTGGACGCCGTCTTCGTGGGCTCGGCCGCGGCGGGTGAGGCTCTCCTGGCACCCGTGCTCTCGATCGCCCCCGTCATCGCCAACCTCTGTTCCGAGTTTTCGATCGGAGGCCTGGGCGATGTCTCCGGCGAGCCGCAGGACCCCTCGGCCACGCTGGACTGGTCGCGCACGGTGAGCGAACTCGACCCGGCGACGATGGCGGCCCTCATCGAGGCCTTCCACACCGCCAGCTATGCCGGTCTCACGCTGCTGCAGCTCCGCCCGCTGGGTGGCCTCATCGGCGACCCGGACACCGGAGCCGACGGTGTGGTCGGTCATCTCGATGCGGGCTTCCTGCTCTTCGCCTCTGCGATCCTCCCGCCCGGCGCCCCTGCCCCCGCCGCCTCGGAGCGCCACCTGTTGTTCCAGCCCCTGGACGACACCGTGCAATCCGTTGGCGTCGCCCGGACCGTGCCGTCCTTCCTCGCCAGCGGCCAGGACCTCTCCCTGGCGTTCGCCCCGGCCGAACTGCAACGTCTGACGGAGATCAAACGACGACTCGATCCGGAGAACCTGTTCCGCAGCAACCGGCCCCTGCCTCTCGGCCCTGAGACCAGGACCAGGCGGGCGGAACCTGGCGCATCCGACGCCCTGGACTGAGCTACCGGTTCAGACCGTACCGGTTCAGACCGCCTCGGCCTCGCGCACGATGCGCTGGCCGACGACGGCGGAGACCCCGTCCTGCCGCATCGACACACCGTAGAGCGCATCCGCGATCTCCATGGTGCGTTTCTGGTGGGTGATGACGATGAGCTGGCTCGTCGTGCGCAGATCCTCGAAGATCGTCAGGAGCCGACCCAGGTTGGCGTCGTCGAGTGCGGCCTCCACCTCGTCCATGATGTAGAACGGGCTCGGCCTGGCCTTGAAGATCGCGATCAGCAGGGCGACCGCCGCGAGCGATCGTTCGCCGCCGCTCAGCAGCGAGAGCCGTTCGATTTTCTTCCCGGCCGGTTTCACCGTCACGTCGATCCCGGTGCTGAGCATGTTCTCCGGGTCGGTGAGGAAGATGCTTCCGCTGCCGCCGGGGAACAGCACGGGGAAGACCTCGGCGAACGCCGCCTGGGTGTCATCGAAGGCGCTGGAGAAGATGGCACCCATCTTCAGGTCGATGTCCTCGATGATGCCCAGCAGGTCCGCCCTGGTGGTGGTGAGGTCGGTGAGCTGTTCGGTCAGGAACAGGTGCCGTTGCTCCAACGCCGCGAACTCCTCCAACGCGAGCGGGTTGATCCGCCCCAGCCTGGCGTACTTGCGTTCGGCGGCGGCCAGTCGGGCCTGCTGGTCGGCACGGTCGTACGGCGTCGTCGGCGTGCCGGCAGCCGCCCCCGTGGCCGGCGCCTGGTCGCTGTCATCGGCACCGGCACCGGCACCGGCACCGGGGCCACCGAGTACCGGCACCGGCTGGCCCGGCCCGTACTCCCCGACCAGCACGTCCTCCACGAGCCCCAGCTCGCTGGCGGCCCGTTCGAGAAGCGCCGACACCTGCAGCTTCTTCTCGTAGATGGCCAGTTCCAGCCCGTGCACGTTCTCGGTGATGGACTGCAACCGGGTGCGCAGCTCGCTCTCGGTACGGCGCAGCTCACGCAACTCGGTGTTCTGAGCGGCGCGTTCGGCCTCTGCGGTGGCCAGGTGCTGCCTGGCATCGGTCACGGCGGAGTCGATCGAGGCGAGCACGCCGGGCAGGGCGTCGGCGACGGCGGATGCGGCAGCAACCTGACGCAGCCGGAGCACGGTTCGCCGGGCGGCGGCATCCGCCTCTGCCCGGTCGGCGTCGAGCTGCCGGGTCAGCGACACCACCCTGGCCTGGCCCGTCCGCAGGCGCTCCTTGGCGGTGTCCACCCGCAACCGTGCCTCGATCTCGGCCTCCCGAGCGGCCTCGAGTTCGGTGAACAGGGAGTCGCGCGCGGTCACGTCGAGGATGGGCCTGGGCTGGGAGCGCATGGTGTGCAACGCGGCTGCGGCGGTCGCGGCCGCGGCTTCGGCCTCGGCGATGCCGGCGGCGGCAAGTTCGGCGGCGGCAGACAGCCGGTCGAACTCCGCCGTCGCCGCGTCGACCTGAACCGTCAGGCGGCTCAGCCGCTCCGCGCGGGCGCTCTGCCTGCTGCTCTGCTCCCTGAGCGCGGCCTGGGCGGCCCTGACCTGCTCCCGAGCCGTGGTCAACAGCTCGCGCTGCACGCCGAGGTCGCCGGCGACCCGTTCGATCAGCGACGTCACCTCGGCCAGGCGGTTCTCGGCCGTGTCCCGTTCGGTGACGAGCTCGAGCTTGCTGGGAGCGGCGCCGGAACCGCCACGCAGGGAGTGCGCGGTGAGCACGTCGCCCGCACGCGTGATGATGGTCGACGGTGTCGCGGCGCCACCGGCATCCGCAAGGGCGACGGCCGCGGCGAGGTCGTCGACGATGACGGTGCCGGCGAGCAGGCCGAGCACCCCTGCCGGCGCGTCGACGACGGTGCGGGCGAGGGTGGCTCCGGGCAGGTCAGACAGGTCTGCCACACCGGCAGGTTCAGGCGCCGGCGCCGAGTTCGCGGTGACCGCGTCGGTGATCACCAACTCGATCCGGCCCAGGTGCAGGTGTTCGGCGTGCGAGACGGCCGCGACGGCGGCGTCCCGTCCGTCGGCGGCGACGGCATCGGCCAGGGTGCCGAGCGCCGCGGCGATGGCGCGCTCGAATCCGGGCTGCACGCTCATCACCTCCGCGACCAGGCCGAGGATGCCGGGCAGGTTCGCGTCGAGGAGGGCAGCTGAGCCGTCTTTCTGGCCGAGCGCCAGGGACAGCGCTCCGGTGCGCGCCGCGAGGGCCTCCCGTTCACGCTCGTGGCCGTGCAGCTGTTCGCGGAGCGTCTCGACCTCGGCCTCGGCCTGCGCGACCTGCGCCTGCGCGAGCTCGACCACCTCCTCCAGGTCGACCTCGCTCTCGGAATCATCCGTGTCGTCGTCCTGTTCGGCGAGGTGCCGGCGGGACGCGGCCAGTCGTTCGCGGGCGGAGTCGAGGGCACCCTGCTGCCGCAGCACCTCTCCCCGCACAGCGGCCAACCTGGACGCGGCCGTGTCGGACTCCCCGGCGAGTTGGGCCACCTGCAGATCGTGACGGGACACGAGCGCGGATTGCGACGCAATCTCCTCGTCGACGGCGTCGAGGTCCCGGCGCACCGAGGCGGTGACGGTGCGGGCCCGAGCCCAGGCGTCTTCGGCGGTCTGGATGCCCGCCCGCAACCGGTCGACCTCCGCGCTGGCCTCGGCCACGCGTTCCGGGGTCACGCCGGCTGGTCGTTCACCGGGTTCGGCCTGGGTGCCGAGCAGGGCGAGACGCTGGTTGGCGAGGGTGTACAGGCCCCGCAGGCGCTCCTGAGCGGATTCGAGCCCGAACGCGTTTCGCCTGGCCACGTCGACGGCGTCGCCGATCTGTGCCTGTTCCAGCCGGCGCACACGCGCCTGGTTGTGGTCGAGCTGTTCCTGGATGACGATCCGTTCGGAGTGACGCTCGCTCTCGGTGCGCCCGTGGGCATCCAGTGCCCGACGCAGCACCACAACATCGTCGGCGAGCAGGCGCGCCCGGGCGTCACGCACCGTCGCGGCGATCTGTTGGGCCTGCCTGGCCACCTGGGCCTGCTGACCCAGCGGCTTGAGCTGGCGGCGGACCTCCCCGGCGAGGTCGCTCAGCCGGGTGAGGTTGGCCTGCATCGCCTCGAGTTTGCGCAGGGTCTTCTCTTTACGGCGGCGGTGCTTGAGGATCCCCGCGGCCTCTTCGATGAAGCCGCGCCGATCCTCGGGGCTGGCCCGCAGCACGGCATCCAGTTGGCCCTGGCCGACGATCACGTGCATCTCCCGGCCCAGACCGGAGTCGCTGAGCAGCTCCTGCACATCGAGCAGGCGGCAGGTGCGGCCGTTGATCGCGTATTCGCTGGCACCGTTGCGGAACAGCGTGCGCGAGATGGTCACCTCGGTGTAGTCGATCGGCAGCGCCCCGTCGCTGTTGTCGATCGAGAGGGTCACCTCGGCCCGACCGAGCGGTCCCCTGGTCGACGTCCCGGCGAAGATGACGTCTTCCATCTTGCCGCCGCGGAGGGTTTTGACCCCCTGCTCGCCCATCACCCAGGCCAGGGCGTCGACGACATTGGATTTTCCGGAGCCGTTCGGTCCCACGACGCAGGTCACCCCGGGTTCGAAGGCGAAGGTCGTGGGCTGTGCGAAGGACTTGAAACCCTTGAGGGTGAGGCTTTTCAGGTACAACGCGCCCGTCCTTCCTGCACTGTTTGGCACGGCACTCGTCCGGCTGGAACGGCTTTCGTCAGGTCAACGGTACCGGAACGACAATGATTTACCGGGAACGGCCCGCTGGACAATGCGTGATGCGTCCGATCGGCCGGCGCTGGCTGGGACTGTCCAACCGTGCCAACCAGGCCTAGGCTCTGCGCACATGGAGCCCCGTTCGTTCGACGTCGGTGAGTTGGCCATTCCGTCCGAGCCGGCCGGCCCCGGTTGGGCGGATTTCGCGGCCGCCGCCGCCGTGCGGAACGCCGTGGAGGAGGACGCGTACGGCACCGGGGTGCTCGCGCATTCCGCCGAGGAGCAGTTGCCCGCCTGGCTGACCCAGCAACACGAACCCCGCCGGCTGTTCGTGGCGCGCGTCGATGGTGTCGTCGTGGCACGCGCGGTCTACGAAACCCTGGCCGATCCGACGTCTGACTTCGCTTGGTTCACCGTCGAGGTGCTCCCCGCTTTCCGCCGCCTGGGACTCGGGTCCGCCCTGGCCGACCTGCTGGACGCCATCGCCGCTACCGAACGGCGCACGGTCAACGTGGTCTACGCGATGTCGCCGGATGCCCCCGGTGAACGCCTGTGGGCGCCGACGGGATTCGGTTCGGTGCCAGTGGGCAACCCGGAGGTGCGGTTCCTGCTGCGACGGGGTTTCCACCTCGAACAGGTGGAACGCGGCAGCATCCTGCTGTTGCCGGTCGCGCCGGCCGCTCTCGACGGCTACCGCTCTGCCGCCCAGGCGGTGGCGGGTGACGACTATGCGGTGCTCAGCTGGACCGGTCCAACGCCACAGCGGTGGTTGGATGACCTCGCGCTGCTGTACACCCGCATGTCAACCGATGCGCCAACGGCGGGCCTGCACGAACCGGAGGACGTCTGGGACTCCGACCGGCTGGTGGCCGAGCAGGCGGCGAGTTGCACCGGCGGACGGGTGGCACTGGTGTCCGCGGCGCTGCACCGGCCAAGCGGCCGGCTGGCCGGGTTCACCGAGTTGTCGGTGCCGACGGATCCGCGGCGCTCAGTGGAGCAGGACGACACGCTCGTACTCAGGGAGCACCGCGGCCACAGGTTGGGCATGCTGATGAAGGTGGCCAACCTGCAGCACCTCGCCCAGCAGTTCCCCGAGCAGACCGCCATCACCACCTTCAATGCCGAGGAGAACCGGTACATGCTCGCCGTGAATGAGGCGCTCGGCTTCGTGCCGATGGGCTACGAGGGTGCGTGGCGCAGGGTCAGCGCAGCCGCTGGCAGCGCGGGCAGTAGTGCGACGACCGATTCATGAACTTGGCGCGCACCAGCTCGGTGCCGCAGCGCGGGCACGGTCTCCCGTGCTGGCCGTAGGCGTTCAGGCTGTGGGAGAAGTAGCCGGACTGGCCGTTGACGTTCACGTACTGGGCGTCGAAACTGGTGCCGCCCTCCACGAGAGCGCGCAACAGGATCGCGCGGACCGCCGCCAGCAGCCGTCGGGCCGTGGCGGGCGAGAGCGAACCGGCGGGCTGATCGAAGTGCACCCTGGCGTCGAAGAGGGCTTCGTCGGCATAGATGTTCCCGATTCCGCTGACCACCTTCTGGTCGAGCAGCACCCGTTTGATGCCGGAGCGGCTGCGGGCCAGCACGCGATAGAAGTCGGTGGCACGGAAGGCGGGGTCGAGCGGGTCGCGGCCGATGTGCGCCACCTGGCTGGGGATCAAGGCGGTCCAGGCCCCGGCGGGCGCCGGCTCAGGAGAACCCGGCGCGAGGCCGGGTCCGGAGTACCCGGCCGCTCGGCCGTCGGCGGTGGGCTGCATGGTGTCGACGGCCATGCTGCCGAAGATGCGCTGATCCACGAAGTGCAGCGCGAGTTCGCCGTGCACGGGATGGTCCAGGCTCAGGCGGATGCGCAGCAGCGGCTCCGCCGGCTCGCCGGGGGTACGGAGCAGGACCTGGCCGCTCATGCCGAGGTGGGCCACCAGGGCCCGGTCAGGGGCCGCCGTGGCCGAGGGCGCACGCAGCGGCAGCCAGAGGAATTTGCCGCGGCGCACGGCCGAGTCGATGCGGGCGCCGGTGAGCAGCGCCTCGAAATCGCCCAGCGCCACGTCGTGACGGCGCAGGGAGCGCGCGTCGAAGACCTCCACCCCGGTGATGAGCGCACCGGTCACGGCGGGTTCCAGGCCCGCACGAACGACTTCGACCTCGGGAAGCTCTGGCATCGATCAGGTGCGGGTGCGCAGCCGGGTCCACGCGTCGAGGGCCGCGGCCATCTCGGCGTGTTTCTTGCTGGTGCCTTCACCCGTGGCGGTCACGCTGGACCCGACGGTGACCGTGGCGATGAAGACTTTCGAGTGGTCAGGCCCGCTCTCGGCGACCGAGTAGACGGGCACTCCGGCGCCCAGCCGGGCTGCGGTCTCTTGCAGGCTGGTCTTGGGATCCATCGAGATCCCGAAGTGCCCTGGGTCGGACAGCATCGGCTGGATGAGGCGCAGCACCAGCGCGGTCGCCGATTCCACCCCGGTGTCGAGGTAGGCGGCGCCGATCAGGGCTTCGACGGTGTCGGCGAGGATCGACGATTTGTCGCGGCCGCCGGTGAGAGTCTCACCCTTGCCGAGGCGCACAAAATCGCCCAGACCGATGCCGCGGGCGATCTCCGCCAGAGCGGTCGTCGATACCAGGCTGGCTCGCCTCTTGGCGAGGTCACCCTCAGGCAACAGCGGGAAGTCGCGATAGAGCATCACGGTGACGGCCTGACCCAGGATCGAGTCGCCCAGGAATTCCAGGCGTTCGTTCGTCGGCAGTCCGCCGTTCTCGTACGCGAACGAGCGGTGCGTCAACGCGAGTTGCAGCAGGTCCTCATCGATCCGGAGACCGAGCACCTGCTGCAACGCAGCGAGGGAACCCTTCTGCGCGCCGCGGGCAGCAGAAACTCCTGCAGCGTTCATGCCTGCAGGAGTTCCTGTTGCGGGATCGGCGTCAGAACCTGACACGGTTGTGCACCAACCCTCTGACTAGATGTCAGCGACCTTGCGGCCCTTGTACTCCATGAAGAGTGCGGTGCCGGCGGCGTCGGTGACGACCTTCGCACGGTGCGGGAGGCTGTAGACAACCTTGCCGTTTTCCATGGTCTTGACCAGGGTGGGCGCTTCGGCCTTCCAGCAGGAACGGCGGCTGCGGGTGTTGGAGCGTGATTGCTTGCGCTTCGGGACTGCCATGACTACTTCTCTTCTCTATCCGGTACAGCATGAATGTCGTCATCCGTGCTGATGCTTTCGGAAGCTTGGAATTCCAATAGTGCGGACCAGCGGGGATCCTGCACGTCACTCGGTTCAAGTTCAGGGGAAGTGGCACGCCGTTCCCCGGTCTCTGGGTCGAGACCCGGGCAATCCCGCCGGCAAACCGGCTGGAACGGCAGTGACAACACCACTGCATCCCTGATTAGTGGTTCAAGATCCACGTGGTCATCTTGAACCGCACACTCATAAGCTTCGTCTAGATCGTACGCGAAAAGCTCGGTAAAATGAACTCGGACAGGCAATTCGATGTCAATCAGGCATCTTCCGCACTCTCCGGCGGCTTTTCCGGTCACATCGGCGGTCACCAGGATGCCCTCGTGGATGCACTCCAGACGCAGATCGGCCTCGAGGGTGGAGCCGGCCTTCACGGCGACAAGCGCTTCACCGAGGTCGTGGGGAACGACGATGTCGATTTGTCGCTCATACATCGTTCCCGGGCGGTTGATCATGTCGCGGACGTCAACCTTGTACGGGGTCTTCTTGAACTTGTTCACAAGGGAAAATTCTACGCGCCCGTTGGGGTGCGCTCGTCCGCCGCCCCCTCCCGCACGTCGGCGGTGTCCCCGGCCAGGCCCATCCGACGCAGGACCGGCGAACTCAGCGATGCCGGCACCAGCACGGCCCGTAGCCGGTCCAGCCGGCTGGAACCGCCCCGCACGGCCCGCGTGACGGTGTCGAGGTCGGGGAGCAGTCGAGGGTCACCGGCAGCGGCCGGGGCCGGACGCCGGGCGTAGCGGGTGCGTTCCGTGGCAACGAGCAGACGATCGAGTGCCGCCGTCACCTCCGGCGTGTCGCCCACTCCCCGTCTGGCCAGGAGACCCTCGGACAGTTCCCTGGCGGTGAGGGTGTCAGACACCCCCACCCCGTGGTCCACGGCGGTGTCGGTCAGCTCCTGCCAGGCGACGGCGGCATCCGCCCGGCCATCCGCCAGCCGCAGCCGACGGCGGCGTGCGCGCCATCGGCGCCACACGCCAGGGACCAGCAGGAGGATCAGCAGGCCGACCGCCACCAGCCCGATGCGCAGGAGGATCTCGCCGACCCCGTCATCCGTGGTCGTGTCCGTCGACAGGCTGTCGGTTTGGAGGCCGTCGGCGTCATTCTGCTGCGGCGCCACCTGGGGTGCTGCGGCGCCCGTGGGCTGGCCAGACACCGCCGAGTTCTCCGGCTGCGCGTAGTCGGGAATCGACCCGCGCCCCGGGGTCGGTTCGAACGGCACCCAACCCACACCGGTGAAATACAGTTCCGGCCAGGCGTGCAGGTCGTGCGAATCGACGTTGTACCGGTTGAGCCCGTCGATGACCGTGGACGTGCGGGTGCCGGGCAGGTAGCCCAGCGTGATCCGTGACGGGATGCCCAGGCTGCGGGACATCATCGCCATGGCGGAAGCGAAGTGCACGCAGTATCCGCGCTTGGCCTCCAGGAAGGTGCCGATGACATCCGCACCACCACCGTCGTAGCCCTCGTCGACGGGCGCCTCGGTGTCGTAGGTGAAGTCGCTCCCGCGCAGGTAGTCCTGCAGCGCGACGGCAGCGTCGTAGTTCGAGGTCGCTCCAGCGGTCACGGTTCTGGCCGTCTCGCCGATGACGGCGGGGGTGTCGGCCGGCAGTACGAGGGACGGCTCAATACCGATCGGGTAGCGACCATCCGCCTGCCGCAGCTGCTCCCTGGTGGGCTGCAGCTCCAGTGACGTCACCGAGTACCTCTGCCCCACGGTGGTGCTGTCGGCACTCGAGATCGATCGGGTGTTGTTGTTCCAGAACCAGTCCCCCGTCAGGCCCGCCACGCTCGTCGCCGGCACGGGAACGGGAAGCAGGTCTGTGGCCACACCGTCGATGCCGACGACGGTCGTCACGGTGGTCCTGGCGACCTCCTGGGTGAGCCCGGGCGGGATCTCGATGTCGGTGACGGTGTTCTCCGGGTCGGGCTCGACTGCGCGTGGCAGCCAGGTCGCTCCCCTGATGTCGTCGAGGGTGAGCAGGGCGAAATACGGTTGTTCCTCCGCGGAGGTGCGGTAGTGCAGTGCTGGCCCGGCCTGGGGGCGGCGGAGGTCGTCGCCGAGGTCGATCATGGGTGTGATCCCCGAGCCGAACAGGGCGCTGCTCGACCGTCCGCCCGAGGCGGCTCCGCCGTACTGCGGTACGCTCGAACTCACGACGAGAGCGGCGACGATCCCGAGCGCCGCGATGGCGACGGTGCCCCGCAACGCCACACCGTCGCTGCCCACCGGGGCCACGGGTCCCGCGGTGTCGACAGCGGGCGGGCGGAGGTGCACCTCCACTCTCAGGAGCACGAGGTAGGCCACCGCCGTCGCGACCAGCGCGGTCCAGCCCGCGCCGTCTGGCTCGACCACCCCGGGCACCGCGATCGGCACCAGCACCGGTATCCCCGCCAGCGCCGGCCAGCGCAGGCCGATCGCCAGGGTGTCCATCAGGATCGCCAGGACCCCCACCCCGACCGCCAGGAGGAACAAGATGCCGTCGAACACCTCCGCGGGCGTGTCCTGGGTCTGAATCGACACGATCCCGGCCTCGGCCTGATCCGCGAACACGGTGAGGGTGTCCCCGGTCGGAAGCAGCCAGAGCAGCCCGGTTCCGCTGCCGAAGAGCAGGGTGAGCAGCAGCACCAGCACACCCATCGTCAGCACCGGCACGAGGGCCGCCGGCGCCCTGGCCCTGCGGATGCCGGCCGCGGAAGCGAGGACCACGGTCGCGACGATCAGGAGCACCCACCACCAGGCCGATCCGGCCAGCACCGACCCGAGGGCGCTGCATCCGGCCAGGAGGAGCACCAGCAACATCAGCGACAACGGCCAGCGCACGGGAACGGGTGGCCTCGTGCGGCGGGCGGGGCGGGCGGCCCGGCTAGTACCGGTCACTGTGATCACCCCCGTGCTCCCCCGCTCGCAGCCACGTCGCGTCCACCGGGGAAACGGCGGTGAGCGGCACACACTGCCAGCCGGCCTCGACGAGGCGGTCGACGGCGGGTGCGGGCATGGTGTCGAAGACGAAGGCGACGGCCGGCTGGCAGAGCGGTCGCAGAGCGGCCACGTCGGTGGTGTCGGCCGTGTTCGTGTCGACGAGCACGGCGAAGGTGGGGATCTGTCCGCCGCCCGGCCGTGTGCTCGGCCGAGCCGGGCCGCTCGAGCCGCCCCCGGCCGTTGCCGGCGTGCCTGCGGGACCGGCGTGGTCTGTGCGCACGACCCGCGCCAACGCATCCAGCAGCGCCCGCGAGCCGGCGGGGCCCGTGAACGCGACCGGTTCATCGCCGCGGAGACCACCGTGACTGCCCGCGTCGGGGTCGACGATGAGGCGTCGTTCGCCGCGGCCGGAGCGCTGCGGGCTCAGGGACGATGACCCCAGCGGGGACGGGATCAGCTGGGACGGCCCGATCTCGATCATTTCCACCCGGAATCCCCCGTCGAGGAGGTGCTCGGCGATCGAGGCGACGAGTTCGACGGCACGCTCGAACTCCGGGGAGTACCCCGACGTGGCCGGGCTGCCGCCGCGGGTCGTGTCCAGCACGATCCGGGCTTCGGGGTGGCTGCGCTGCTCCTCCTGCCGCACCATGATCTCGCCGTGCCGGGCCGTCGCGGGCCAGTTCACCCGGCGCATCGGATCACCCGGGCGGTATTCCCTGGCGATCAGCTCGTCGGAATCGTTGTTGAGGTGTCGCAGTCGCTCGTGCCTGGCCCCCTCTCCCCTGGTGATCGACACCCCGTTTCCGGGTAGCGGGGTGACCCGTGGCGTGACCGTGAGATCGTGTGGACCGCCCACCGGCCATTCGGCGTACGCCAACCCGAACGGATCGACGCGGCCCAGCATCAGCGGCCCGATGGCGTAGCTGCCGCGGCGCGCCGGCCTGACCTGGTAGGTCACCACCGCGGTGTCCTTGGCGCTGGGCCCTCCGGTGCGGGCGGCGCCGAGGGGGCGGAGGGGTTGGGTGTCCGGCACCACGATCCCGCCTCCCGCCGTGTCGCGCCAGCGCAGCCCGGAGACGGGCATGTCGGCGAGATTGCGGATCTGCAGCGTCACGGTGGACGCCAGCCCGGCGGGGACGCTGCCGGGCCGGAAGGTGCGGCTGACGGTGACCCGCACCGGGTGCACCAGCACGTATCCCAGCGCCACCACCGGCACCAGCACCAGCACGCCGGCCATGAAGAGCAGGTCACGGAGGTCGAAGCCCCACGCGCCGATGAACAGGGCGGAACCCACCCCCAGGAATAGGCCGCCGCGCAGGGTGGGGCGCACGAGCCGGCGGGAACGTGCCACCGGCGGCGGGCTGGACCAGGACCCCGTGGCGGTTCTCTCCCGCTGGGGTTCGCCGGCCGGGCTCACGGTCGTCTGCGCCATGTCTGCTGCCCGGCCCCGCTCACGGCCCTACAGCCGGCCCTGCACGCCCGTCGGCACCGGCGTGGCCGCCAGGATGCGCCGCACCGTCTCTTCGATGAGCAGCGCGCTGTCCTGGGATCGGTGCCCTAGTGCCCGGGTGGTCGGCACGAGCCGGTGCCCGAGGACGGCGACCGCGAGGGCGTCGATGTCGTCGGGGAGGACGTACTCCCGGCCGTGCAGGGCAGCCTGCGCCTTGGCCGCCCTGATCAGCTGCAGGGTGGCGCGTGGGCTTGCTCCCAGCCGCAGGTCGCGGTCTTCCCTGGTGGCCCGCACCACGGCGACGGCGTACTCCTTGACGGCGCCGGACGCGTACACCCCGCGGGCGGCGGTCATCATGCCGCGTAATTGGGCGGCGGTGACGACGGGGTCGATCTGTACCAGCGGGCTGGTCAGGTCGCGGGAGTCGAGCATCGCCAGCTCGGACTGGGAATCCGGATAACCCATCGAGATCCGCGCCATGAACCGGTCCCGCTGCGCCTCCGGCAGGGCGTAGGTGCCCTCCATCTCGATCGGGTTCTGGGTGGCCACGACCGTGAACGGCCGATCGAGCCGGTAGCTGTGGCCGTCCACGGTGACCTGGCGCTCTTCCATGCACTCCAGCAGCGCGGACTGGGTCTTGGGGCTGGCGCGGTTGATCTCATCGCCGATCACGATGTTGGCGAAAATGGGTCCTGGCTTGAATTCGAATCGGCGCTCGGCCTGGTTGTAGACCGATACTCCGGTCACGTCCGACGGCAAGAGGTCGGGGGTGAACTGGATGCGACTGACGCTGGAATCCACCGACTTGGCCAGGGCCTTGGCGAGCATGGTCTTGCCCACCCCCGGAACATCTTCGATGAGCAGGTGCCCCTCGGCCAGCAATACCGTCAACGCGATCTGCACGGCGGAGTGCTTGCCGTCGATGACGGATTCGACGTTCCGCATGATCGCCAGTGCGGCGCGCTGCACATCGTCGAGGGAGACGATGGTGTCCCCCTCGGCGTGCTCCGGGTGCCGGTCGGACACGCTCTCCCGCACCGAGGTGGTTCCCGTCGACGCCGCACCGCTCGTCAGGTCGGTGCCGGTGCCGAGCTTCCCCTGGAAGGTGTTCATGCGAGCGGTCGATTCAGGAATGCGGCCACCGCGGGCGGCACGTACGGGGCGATGTCCCCGCCCAGGGCGGCGACCTGCCGCACCAGCGAGCTCGACACGTGCGCGTGGGCGGGATCGGGGAGCATGAAGATCGTCTCCACCTCGGCGAGGTTGCGGTTGACGATGGCCATCGGGGTTTCGTAGGCGACGTCGATCTGCGAACGGATGCCCTTGACGAGCACGCTCGCCCCCACATCGATGCAGTAGTCGACGAGCAGCCCCACGCTCCAGGAACTGACAACGATGTTGCTCGGCAGTCCGCCTTCGGCGATAGCGCGCTCGATGAGGGACACTCGCTGGGTGATGGGCAGCAGCGCCGACTTGTTCGGGTTGTGCACCACCAGCACGTGCAGCTCGTCGAACAGTCCGGCCGCTCGTTGGATCACGTCGAGATGCCCCAGTGTGACGGGGTCGAAGGAACCAGGTACGACGGCGATCCTGCGCATACGGTTCACCCTAGCGCCAGGCCGTGGCCAGCGCTGCCCGAGCGTTGCGGATCGGTCGGACGTCGAGGCCTTTGCCAGGGAGAGCGCTCAGTGCCCCCCAGACGGGTCACCCCTTGGACAACGCCGCCCTGGCGGTGTCGTCGAGGCGTCGCCGTACCGCTTCCCGGAGCGCGGGCATGGTGCGGATCTCCGGGTCGCCGCCGATCAGCTCGCGCGCGGCCGTGCGGGCATCCGAGATGATGTCGCCATCGGTCGCCACCCGCAGCAGCCGCAACGACGATTGACCGCCGGACTGGAACCGTCCGAGCACATCGCCCTCCTGCCGTTGTTCGAGGTCCACCTGCGCCAGTTCGAACCCGTCCAGCGTCTTGGCCACGGCCTCGATCCGCTCTCGCGCCGGCGTGCCGATCGGAGCTGTCGTCAGGAGCAGGCACAGGCCGGGCACCCCGCCACGGCCGACCCGGCCGCGCAGCTGGTGCAGTTGGGACACCCCGAAACGGTCGGCGTCCATCACCACCATGGCGGACGCGTTGGGCACATCCACCCCCACCTCGATGACCGTGGTGGCCACGAGCACCTGGATGTCACCGGCGGCGAACGCCTGCATGGTGGCATCCTTCTCGTCGGCGCTCATGGCGCCGTGCAGGGGTTCGATGCGAACCGACGTGAGCAGCGGATGCCTCCGAAGGTTGGCGAGGAGCTCCTCCACATTGGTCATCGGTGTGGCATCGAAGTCGATCTCCTCGCCCTGCTCGATTTTCTTCGGCGCGATCGCCGGGCACACGATGAAGCACTGCCGGCCCAGCGCGAGCTCCTCCGACACGCGTTGCCACACCCGCATCACCCAGGCCGGTTTCTCGTCGAGCGGCACGACGAAGCTCTCGATGCCCGGCCGGCCGGCCGGGAGGATGGCGATGGTGCTGACGTCGAGGTCGCCGAAGACGGTCATGGCGATGGTGCGGGGAATGGGTGTGGCGGTGAGCACGAGCACGTGCGGCGGCAGCTCGGCCTTGAGCCGGAGCGCCTCGCGCTGGTCGACGCCGAAGCGGTGCTGTTCGTCGATGACGACGAGGCCGAGGTCGAAGAACTGCACGGTGTCGCTGAGCAGCGCGTGGGTGCCGATGACGATGCGGGCCTGACCGGACACCGTGCGCAGCAGGGCTTTCCGCTTCGCGGCGGCGGGCAACTGGCCGGTGAGCAGGGTCGGCATCAGTTCGGCCGCGAGGTCGGGCCCGAGAATGCGGGTAATCGAGCGCAGGTGCTGACCGGCGAGCACCTCGGTG
This sequence comes from Cryobacterium inferilacus, assembly GCF_019599185.1. Lineage (GTDB taxonomy): Bacteria > Actinomycetota > Actinomycetes > Actinomycetales > Microbacteriaceae > Cryobacterium > Cryobacterium inferilacus. Next base: position 371,883 of record NZ_JAIEUL010000001.1, read on the forward strand.
GGGGCGAGCAAGGCCGCCTGGCCGCCGGAATCCGCCACCGCGAGCATGGCGCGCAACGCCACCACGGTCTTGCCCGACCCGACCTCGCCCTGCACGAGCCGGTTCATCGGCGCGGTCAGGCCCATGTCCCGGCCGATCTCCGCGCCGGTGAGCTCCTGGTCCACGGTGAGGGCGAAGGGCAGAGCGGCGTCGAAGCGCTCCAGGTATCCACCGGGTACCGGCAGTCGCACCTTGGTGCGCAGGGCCCGGTGCTCGGTGTGCTGTTGCACGAGCACGCACTGCAGCACAAAGGCCTCGGTAAACCGCAGCGTCGTCCTGGCCGCGTTCCATTCCTCGTCGGTGACGGGGCGGTGGATGAGGGTGAGTGCGTCGCGGTGCCCGAGCAGGGACCGTTCCAGGCGCATCTGCTCAGGGATCGGGTCGTCGACGGGGCCGAGCTGCCCGAGCACGTCCACGATGATCTTGGCGATCTGCCAGCTGGTCATGGCCGCAGTGGCCGGGTAGATCGGGATGGGTCGCTGGCCCCACAGCCGGGCCTGGGCCGCATCCGCCGGCGAGATCGTGGCATCCATCGGGTCGTCGCTGCCTGGCACGATCTGATAGTCGGGCTGGGCGAGCTGGCGGGCCTTGTTGAAGACCGTGACCTTGCCGGAGAACATGCCGCGCATGCCAGGGCGCAGCGTCTTGACCAGCCAGGGCTTGTTGAAGAAGGTGAGCGGAAGCATGCCGTGACCGTCGGAGATCACCACCTTGGTGCGGTGCAGCGCCTTCTTGCCCGGCTGCGCCCGACCGTAGTCCTGCACGGTCACCGAGATCACTTCGGCCAGCACGGTGACGGATTCGTCGAGGGGCAGCTCGGCCAGGGTGGTGAGTTCGCCGCGCCGGGCGTACCGGCGCGGGTAGTGGCTGAGCAGGTCGCCCACCGTGGCCATGCCGAAGGCCTTGGCCAGCACGGTGGCGGGCCCGGCGGGGAGCACGACACGCAACGGGGAGTCCAGGGTCAGCGGAGCGGGGTCGTCGAAGGGATCGCGCGGGGTGGCGGCGGCATCCGAACCGGTCATACTCCGATGCTAAACGTCCCCACCGACAGAGGCAGCCGCACGGAGGCTAGGCTCGTAGGCAAATGACGCGAATTGTCGCCGGGTTCGCCGGCTCCCTCACTCTCACCGTGCCGGCCAAGGGCACCAGGCCCACCAGCGACCAGGTCCGCGAGGCGATGTTCTCCGCGCTCGACGCGCGCGATGCCGTACGCGGCTACCGGGTGCTCGACCTCTACGCCGGTTCCGGCGCACTCGGCCTGGAGGCCGCCAGCAGGGGCGCCAGGGTGGTCACCCTGGTGGAGAACGGCTTCGCGGCCAGCCAGGCCTGCCGCAAGAACGCGGCGGCCGTGCAGAAGGCCGCCCCGAAGGGCGCCCAGCTCGCCATCTCGGTGTCGAGCCAGGCCGTGTCGTCGTTTCTCGCTGCTACCCCGGACGGCTTCGACCTGGTGTTCCTCGACCCGCCGTACGACCTCGCCGACACGGAACTGGCCGCGAACCTCGCCGCACTCGTGCCGCTGCTCGACCGGGATGCCCTGGTCGTGGTGGAGCGGTCGTCGCGCTCCCCCGAACCCGTCTGGGGTCCGGGCCTCGAGCTGGAACGCCGGAAGAACTATGGCGACACCACCCTCTGGTACGCCGCGGTCGCCAGCCCCTCCTAGACGCCGCCAGAGGGGGCGCCGTCAGAGGACGGCGCCGTCCCAGCCGCGGTAGGGGTCCCAGCCGCCCTGGGTGTGCGGCCGGCCGTCCACCAGGACCGTACCGGCCTGGTCGGTGACCAGACCCAGCCGCCGGAAACCCTCCGGCAGCGGCGCGTCGGGCGGGAAGGTCGCGAGCAGCCCGTGGTCCTCGCCACCGTTGAGGGCGAGCTCAGGCTGTGCGCCCAGCGTCGCGGACTCGAAGTCGATGCCCACACCGCTGGCTCTGGCGAGCCGGCCGGCGTCGATCGCCAGGCCGTCGGAGACGTCGAGCATGGCGCTGGCGCCGGCCAGGGCGGCGACGGCGCCCAGGTGGATGGGCGGTACAGGGGCCAGCTGCGCCGCCACGACCTCCGGCCGGCTGGCCTTGAGGGTGTCGGCGAGTTCCCGGCTGGGCACGCCGTGCTCGTCCACGCCCAGCCGAAACAGCAGGCCGAGGCCGATGCCGGCGTCGCCGAGTCGCCCGGCGTGCGCGACGATGTCACCCGCTGCCGCGCCGGAGCGCAGCACCGGAGAGCGCCCCTCCAGGTCACCGAAGGCGGTGATCGACAGGGTGAGCGCGTCGGAGGCCGACAGGTCGCCACCAACCACGCCGCATCCGGGAGCCAGCGCCGCACAGCCGTCGCGGAGGCCGTCGGCGATGCCGAGGATCACCGAGATCGGCGTCGACGGCGGTGCAGCGATGGCCACGACGAGGGCGGTCGGCCTGGCGCCCATGGCGGCAACGTCGGAGAGGTTGGTGGCGGCGGCCTTCCAGCCCAGGTCGTGCGGTGTGGACCAGGCCAGGCGGAAATCCGGGCCCTGGATCATCATGTCGCAGGTGACCACGAACCGGCCGTCGGTGACGGAGAGCACGGCGGCGTCGTCGCCGGGGCCGACCAGTTCGGTATCCGCCTGCGGCAGCCGGGGGAAGATCTGGGCGAGAACCTCACCCTCGGTCAGGTCGGCCAGGGTCTTCTCGGTCGGCACGGGGGTCGCGGCCGCAGCATTCGTCATACGTCAAACGGTAACCTGAATGTGATGACTCCCCCGTTCACACCCCCGCACACCGACGGCGCACACCGCACCGCACGCCGCCCAGCACGCCGCACCGGCCGGGCCGCCACCGCGGTGCTACTCAGCGTCGTGGCCGTCGCGCTCGCCGGATGCGCCGCAGCGGTACCCATGCAGCCGGCCGCGGACGCCGTGAACCCCGACTGCGCCAACATCATCGTGCACCTGCCCACCACGGTCGCCGATCAGCCGGAACGTGAGACCAACGCTCAGGCCACCGGCGCCTGGGGCGACCCGGCCGCCGTGCTACTCACCTGCGGCGTCACCGTACCGGGGCCCACCACCCTGCCCTGTGTCAACATCAACGGCGTCGACTGGATCGAAGACGACTCCGAGGCGCCGAGGTACCGGTACACGACCTACGGCCGGGACCCCGCCACCGAGGTCTACATCGACTCGGAGCTGGTCAGCGGATCGACCACCCTGGTGGATCTGGCCGACGCGGTGGCCTACGTGCCCGCCACCTCGCAGTGCGTCGGAGCGAACGACGTGGAGCTCCCCTCGGAGACCCCGGCGCCCTGACCCCGGCCGCGCTAGTCGGCGACGACCGCGGAGGTGCGGCGACGACGGTGCGCCGCGCGGGCCAGCGCCACCTCGATGAGTTCGTCGATCAACTGCGGGTAGGTGTACCCGCTGGCCAGCCAGCAGCTCGGGAACATCGAGATGGGGGTGAAGCCTGGCATGGTGTTGATCTCGTTGATCACCCAGCCGGTCTCGGTGAGAAAGAAATCCACCCTGGCCAGGCCGCCGGCATCGATCGACTCGAAAGCGCGCACCGCGATGCGCTGCATCTCGGCCAGGTCGGCTGCGTCGAGGTTCGCCGGGCAGACCAGGTCGATCCCGGCGGCGTCGAGGTACTTGGCGGCGAAGTCGTAGAAGTCACGGCCGGTCACGACCACCTCACCGGCGACGGATGCGTGCGCGGGCTCCCCCGGGCGGCCCTGCAGCACGGCCACCTCGAGTTCGCGGCCCACCAGGCCGGCCTCGATGAGCACCTTGTCGTCCTCGGCCAGGGCCACGGTCATGGCCTCGGCGAGCTGGTCGGAGCTGCTGACCCTGCTCACGCCCACGCTCGAGCCGGCGCGGGCGGGCTTGACGAAGGCGGGCAGGCCCAGCTCCTCCAGAGCGGCGTAGGCCATGCCGGGGGCATCCGCCCAGTCATCCGCCGTGATGGTGCGCCAGGGCGCTACCGCCAGGGACGCCTGCTGCAGCACGGTCTTGGTGAAGTGCTTGTCCATGCCGATGGCGGAGGCGAGCACGCCGGAGCCGACGAAGGGCAGGTCGATGAGCTCGAGCATGCCCTGCACGGTGCCGTCTTCGCCGTACGGGCCGTGCAGGATCGGGAAGACCAGGTCGACGGTGCCGAGGCTGCGGCGCCCTGAGGCGTCGACGACGGTGAGTTCACGGCTCGCGGCGCTATCGGGCCAGAGCACCCGGGAACCGTTGTCGATGACCTCGGGGAGGGCAGCGCTGGACAGCGCGAACTTGGCCGGGTCGTCGTCTTCGAGAACGAAGGCGCCGTCCCTGGTGATCCCGACCGGGATGACCGTGTACCGCTCGCGGTCAATTGCGGCTAGAACTCCGCCCGCCGTGGCGCAGCTGATCGAATGTTCGCTTGAACGCCCCCCAAACAGCAGCGCTACCGTGAGTTTGTCCGTCATCAATGGTCCTTTCACCCTGCGGTGCGCCGGAGTCAGTCGTGAGGTGGGGCGCAATATCCCGCGGCTTCAGCGTACCGGCCAGCACCTGGCGCACCTGTTCGACGATGGGCATGTCGACGCCCTTGGCGCCGGCCAGCTCCAGGACAGGGCCCACAGAGGCGAGGCCTTCTGTGGTCTGCTGCATCTGGGCGATGACGTCGTTGTAGCTGTAGCCCTGGCCGAGCAGGCGGCCGGCGGTGTTGTTGCGGGAGAGCGGCGACTGGCAGGTGGCGATGAGGTCACCGAGGCCCGCGAGACCCGCGAGGGTCTCCGGCTGGGCGCCATATGCCACGGCGAAGTCGGTCATCTCCACCAGCCCGCGGGTGATGATGGATGCCTTGGTGTTCTCGCCGTAACCGACACCGTCGACGATGCCGATGGCCACGGCGATGAGGTTCTTGAGCACGCCGCCGAACTCGGTGCCGATGACGTCGGTGTTCACGTACGAGCGGAAGTACTTCGTGGTCGCCAGCAGGGCCACGGCGTGCGCGGTCTCCAGGCTGGACGAGGACACCACCGCAGCGGTCGGCTGCTCCTTGGCGATCTCGAGGGCGAGGTTGGGCCCGGAGATGGCGGCGATGCGGGCGGGGTCGATCGGCAGAACCTGCTCGATGACCTCGCTCATGCGAAGCCCTGATGCGCGTTCGACGCCCTTCATGAGCGACACGATGATCGCCTCGGGTGCCAGGAACGGCTCGGCCTGGATCAGGTTCTCGCGCAGGGACTGGCTCGGCACCGAGACGAAGACCTGTTCGGCGCCCGCCAACGCCAGGTCGAGGCGGGAGGTGGCGCGGAGACCGACGGGCAGGTTGATGCCGGGCAGGTAGTCGCTGTTGCGCCGGCCCTCGGTGATCTCCCGCGCCAGTTCTGGGCGCCTGGCCCAGAGCACGACGTCGGCTCCCCCGTCGGTGAGGATCTTGGCGAAGGTGGTGCCCCAGCTTCCCGCGCCGAGAACAGCCACCCGGGTTCCTGGCAGGACTTTAGGCTTCAAAACGGCCGGTCTCTTTCTGATCGTGCTCGGAAGGATTCCAGCGCGTGACCGGTGCGGTCTCGTTGCGGAGGTCCTCGAGCAGTGCGGTGATGGCATCCATCACCACGGCGGTCGCTTCGTTCAGCGTGGCGGTGTTCAGCGTACGATCGCGGAACTCGGCCAGGTCGATCGGGTCACCGATCTTCACCAGGATGGTCTTGCGGGGAAAGAGGTGCAGCTTCTTCGAGTACCGCGGCATGATCTGCTGGGTACCCCAGTGGGCGGCGGGCACGATCGGGATGCCCTGCTCCAGCGCGATGCGCACGGCACCGGTCTTGCCGCGCATCGGCCACAGCTCGGGGTCGCGGGTGAGGGACCCTTCCGGGTACACCACCACGATCTGGCCGCGCTCCACCAGCTTGCGGGCGGCTTTGACCGGCTCACTGCCACGCACCGAACCGCCGCGCTGCACCGGGATCTGGCCGGACTTCACCAGCAGCCAGCCGGCGACGGGCAGCTTGAACAGCGACGCCTTGGCCAGGAACCGGGGCAGGCGGCCGAGCTTCCAGCTCACCATGCCCATCACGATCGGGTCGATCTCGCTGTAGTGATTGGGCGCGAACACGAACGCCCCCTGCCGGGGCATCTTGTGACCGTCGGTGATGCGATACCGCGCCACCAGGTTCATGAACGGCACCACGATCACCGCCAACAGCCAGAAGATCGACGGCCGGCTCTTCTCAGAGCGAACCTTTCGGTTGCCCGTCACCGGTGACGGGGAGGAGGAATCAGGCACGGTGGAGTCTGGCACGTTGGAATCTGGCACGGTGCCATTATCCTTCGAGATCGAAGTCAGCCCCCAACAAACGCAGCTTGGTGATGAAGTTCTCGTATCCGCGGCTGATGATTCCCACGTTGCTGACGGTGGAGGTGCCCTCGGCGGTGAGCGCCGCGATGAGGTGGCTGAAGCCACCGCGCAGGTCGGGAACCTCGATGTCGGCGCCCACGAGCTTGGTGGGGCCGGCGATGACGGCGGAGTGGTTGAAGTTGCGCTGGCCGAACCGGCACGGGTGCCCGCCGAGGCACTCGCGGTGGATCTGGATGGTGGCACCCATCTCGACCAGGGCGTCGACGAAGCCGAAGCGCTGCTCGTAGACGGTCTCGTGCACGATCGACACGCCGTGGGCGTGGGTGAGCGCGATCACGAGCGGCTGCTGCCAGTCGGTCATGAAGCCGGGGTGAACATCCGTCTCAATGATGACGGGCTTGAGGTCGCCGCCCGGGTGGTAGAAACGGATGCCGTCGTCGGCGATGTCGAACGCGCCGCCGACCTTGCGGAAGACGTTGAGGAAGGTGAGCATCTCGGCCTGCTTGGCTCCGCCGACGAAGATGTCGCCGTCGGTGGCCAGAGCGGCCGCGGCCCAGCTGGCGGCCTCGTTGCGGTCGAACAGTGCGCGGTGCTGGTAGCCCTGCAAGCTGTCGACACCCTCGATGCGGATCACCCGGTCGGTATCGACCGTGATGATGGCGCCCATCTTCTGCAGGATGTTGATGAGATCCATGATCTCCGGCTCGATGGCCGCGTTCTTCAGCTCGGTGATGCCCTCTGCACGCACGGCGGTGAGCAGAACCTGCTCTGTGGCGCCGACGCTCGGGTACGGCAGCTCCACCTTGGTGCCCTTGAGACCGTTCGGCGCCGACATGCGGATGCCGTTGGGCTGCTTTTCGACGACGGCACCGAACAGGCGCAGCACTTCGAGGTGGTAGTCGATCGGGCGGTCGCCGATGCGGCAGCCACCGAGGTCGGGAATGAAGGCCTCGCCCAGACGGTGCAGCAGCGGGCCGCAGAACAGGATCGGGATGCGGGAGGAGCCGGCGTGCGCGTCGATGTCGGCGTAGTGCGCGCTCTCCACGTCCACCGGGTCCAGGCGCAGGCTGCCGGGCTCGTCGCCCTCGCTGACCTTGACGCCGTGAGCCTCGAGCAGGCCGCGCACGATGCGCACGTCGCTGATGTTGGGCACGTCGCGCAGGATGCTCGGGGTCTCACCGAGCAGCGCGGCAACCATGGCCTTGGTGACCAGGTTCTTGGCACCCTTGACCTCGATGCGTCCGATCAGCGGGCGTCCGCCGCGGATGGTGATCTTGTCTCCGACCAGGCCCACATTGGCTCCGTGGCTCTGCGCGTTTCCGCGCTCCGAGGTGGCTTGAACGTTCTCACGGACCTGATTTTTGTCGCCGACGATGATCACAAATTTACCTGCCTTGCGGGGAGAGTGCGGGGGCGCCAGGGCTCCCTGTGGGATTCGAATTCTGCGATTCGCGCTTCATCGCGCAGGGTGAGGCCGATATCGTCAAGCCCTTCCAGCAGTCGCCATCTAGTGTATTCGTCGACCTCGAATGAGACTGTGAGGTCACCGACACTGGCAGTAGAGGCAACCAGATCCACGGTCAGTTCTATTCCGGGCTCCGCCTCGAGAATTCCCCAGAGGGTCTCGGCGTCCTCCTCGCTGATCTGGCCGGCCAGCAGTCCCTGCTTGCCGGAGTTGCCGCGGAAAATGTCGCCGAACCGGGGGCTCAGCACCACGTCGAAGCCGAAATCGCGCAGGGCCCAGACGGCGTGTTCGCGGGAGGAACCGGTACCGAAGTCGGCGCCGACTACCAGCACTTTGGGGTTCTGATAGGCCGGTTGGTTGAGAATGAACTCAGGATCCTGCCGCCAGCCGTAGAAGAGGGCATCCTCGAATCCGGTCTTGGTGACCCGCTTGAGGAACACGGCGGGGATGATCTGGTCGGTGTCCACATTGGAGCGACGCATCGGCACGGCAACGCCGGTGACGGTGGTGAATTTTTGCATGTCTGGCGCTCCTACAGGGTCTCGGTGATCAGATCGGCCGGCACGATGCCGTCCTGCACGAGGTCCCAGGGACTCGACAGGGTGCCGCGGATGGCGGTGGCCGCGGCCACCAGCGGGGAGACCAGGTGGGTGCGTCCGCCCTTGCCCTGCCTGCCCTCGAAGTTGCGGTTGCTGGTGGAGGCGCAACGCTCCCCTGGGGCGAGCTGATCCGGGTTCATGCCCAGGCACATCGAGCAGCCGGCGAAACGCCATTCAGCGCCGAAGGCGAGGAAGACCTTATCCAGCCCCTCCGCTTCGGCTTCGATGCGCACGCGGGCGGATCCGGGTACGACGAGCATCCGCACGCCGTCGGCGATGGTCTTGCCCTTGATGATCTCGGCGGCCGCGCGCAGGTCTTCGACCCGGCTGTTGGTGCAGGAGCCGAGGAACACGGTGTCGACGTGGATGTCCTTCATGGCGGTGCCGGCGGCCAGGTCCATGTATTCCAGGGCGCGTTCGGCGGCGCTGCGCTCGTTGGCGTCGTCGATCTCGGCCGGGTTGGGCACGGTGTCGCTGAGCGAGACGCCCTGACCGGGGTTGGTTCCCCAGGTCACGAAGGGTTCGAGCGTGTCGGCGTCGAGGATCACCTCGGCGTCGAAGGTGGCGCCCTCGTCGGTGGCCAGGGTGTCCCAATATTCGACGGCGGCGTCCCAGTCCTCGCCGGCGGGCGCGTGGGCGCGGCCCTTGAGGTAGGCGTAGGTGGTGGCGTCCGGCGCGACCATTCCGGCGCGGGCGCCGGCCTCGATCGACATGTTGCAGATGGTCATCCGGCCCTCCATGGAGAGGGCGCGGATGGCGCTGCCGCGGTATTCGAGCACGTAGCCCTGACCGCCGCCGGTGCCGATCTTGGCGATCACGGCGAGGATGATGTCCTTGGCCGTGACGCCGGGGCGCAGGGTGCCCTCGACGGTGATGGCCATGGTCTTGAACGGCTTCAGCGGCAGTGTCTGGGTGGCCATGACGTGCTCCACCTCGCTGGTGCCGATGCCCAGCGCCATGGCGCCGAAGGCCCCGTGGGTGGAGGTGTGCGAGTCGCCGCAGACGACGGTGATGCCCGGCTGGGTCAGACCCAGCTGGGGGCCGACGACGTGCACGATGCCCTGTTCGATGTCGCCGAGCGAGTGCAGGCGGATGCCGAACTCGGCGCAGTTGCGGCGCAGCGTCTCGATCTGGGTGCGGCTGGTGAGGTCGGCGATGGGCCGGTCGATCGCCAGGGTGGGCGTGTTGTGATCCTCGGTCGCGATCGTGAGGTCGGGGCGGCGAACCGGGCGCCCGGCCAGGCGCAGACCGTCGAAGGCCTGCGGGCTGGTGACCTCGTGCACGAGGTGCAGGTCGATGTAGATGAGGTCAGGCGTGCCGTCCTCACCCTTGGCTACCAGGTGCTTGTCCCAGACCTTCTCGGCCAGGGTGCGCGGGCGGATGTCCGCGTTGATTGCGTTAGTCATGTGTGTGCGTCTTCCTCGGGAACGGTGGTCAGCCAACGACGAACTCCGCGACGAGTGGGCCTGTTAGAAACGAGACTCGTCGCGGCAAAGAAGAAGAAGTCGACTAAACAGCACACCACAGGCTAACACTTCGCGAGCGTCGCGCTGGGCCCTGAAAATTCGGGGCCGCCGGGGCGAGGATCACGGTTCGCGGGTGGCTTGGCCGCGGGAGACGGATGGTCCTATGGTGTGCGCATGACGACGACGGCTCCCACAACCACGGGCAGGGTCTTGGTGGTGATCCTGCTCGCGCAGTTCATCATCGTGGTGGATTCCACGTTTATGAACGTATCGATCTCCACCCTCGTGGCGGACTTCGACACCACGGTCACCGGCATCCAGAACGCCATCACGCTCTACACCCTGGTGATGGCCGCGTTCATGATCGCCGGCGCGAAGGTGGGCGACATCATCGGCCGCAAGCGCGCATTCGTGATCGGCCTGACCATCTATTCGGTCGGCACCACCCTCACGGCCGTCTCCCCGTCGCTGGCCTTCTTCATGTTGGGCTGGTCCATTCTCGAGGGCCTGGGCGCCGCCGTGATGCTGCCAGCCATGATGTCGCTGATCGTGTCGAACTTCGCGGCCGGCCCCGCCAGAGCCCAGGCCTATGCCGGTTTCGCGGCCATCGCCGGCATCGCCGCCGGGATCGGCCCGATCATCGGCGGGCTGTTCACCACCTACCTGTCGTGGCGGCTGGCGTTCGCCAGCGAACTGCTGGTGGCGCTGTTCATCTTCAGTCAGCTCAAGATCATCGCCGATGCCCCCGTCGTGGGCCGGAAGCCCCGCTTCGACTGGGCCGGGTTCCTGCTCAGCGCGGCCGGGCTCATCCTGGTCGTGCTCGGCATCGTGCTGGCGTCGGCATACGGCCTGTTCACCGCCCGCACCGACGTCACCGTGAACGGTCAGGTGCTGCTGGCGGCCGGGCAGGTGTCCCCCACCGTGATCCTCGTGTGCATCGGCCTGCTGGTGCTGATCGGCTTCATCCTGGTGGAACGTCACCGTTACCGGCGCCACCGTGACACCCTCCTCGACCTGAGGCTGTTCAGCATCCGGGCGGTGTCCGCGGGCAGTTCGGTGCAGCTCCTGCAGTACCTGCTGCTCACCGGGGCTATTTTCGCGCTCTCGCTGTACGTGCAGATGGAGTTGGGCTATTCCGCGATCCAGAGCGGCGTCACGGTGCTCCCGCTGTCGTTGGCGGTGCTGCTGTCTGCCGCGATCAGCGGGCGGCTGTTCAGTCGACGCTTCGCCCCCCGGTCGGTCATCCTCGCCGGATTCGGCATCACCATCCTCGGCGCCCTGGCGATGGGGCTGCTCGCGAGGGACGCCACCAGCGGCGCGGAGTTCATTGTGGGCCTCGCCCTGATCGGGTTCGGCGTGGGCACCATCGCCTCCCAGAACCAGAACCTGATCATGTCGTCGGTCGAGCCGAAACGGTCCAACGAGACCTCCGGTGTGATCAACACCTCGCAGAACATCGGCGCGTCCCTGGGCACCTCCCTGGCCGGCGCGCTCATTCTCTCCGTGTTCGTGATCACGGCCACCAGCCTCATCGACGAGAGCCCGGCGTTCACGCAGTCAGAGCAGTCGCAGTTGGACACCGCGGTGACCGAGAAGGCGCAGATCGTGAGCGACGCCCAACTCAGTGACGCCACCGAGCAACTGACCGACGACCAGCAGGCCGCGGTTCTCGATATCAACGCCCAGGCCAGGCAGACCTCGCTCACCGTGGTCTATGCCGGGCTCGCCTTCGCCGGGCTGCTCGGCCTCGCTGCGGCGCTGCGCCTGCCGCGCACGCCGCCGCTGTCACAGCGTCCGGCCGAGGATGCGGATGCCTAGGCGAGCGTCGATTCGACGATGACGACCGTGACGTTGTCCCGGCCGCCGTGGGCCAGGGCGGCCTCGACCAGGGTGTCCGCCACCGCGCCCAGGTCACCGTCGGCGCCGCGTCCGGCGAGCAGACCGGCCAGGTCGGCGTCGGAGAGTTCCTTGGTGAGGCCGTCGGAGCAGATCAGGAAGGTCTGCGGGCCGGCGGCCGGCAGCATCCAGACGTCGGCGTCGACGAACTCGTCGGCTCCGATGGCCCGGGTGATGACGTTGCGCCCAGGGTGCTTGTCGATATCCGCGGCGGAGATCAGGCCGGCCTCCACCATTTCCTGCACGGCGGAGTGGTCGACGCTGAGCTGGTGCAGCAGGGCGCCGTCCCAGGTGTAGATGCGCGAGTCCCCGACGTTGTAGGCCATCCAGTGGAAGCCGATGTCGTCGCCGGCGTCGACAACGGCGACACCGGCCAGGGTGGTCCCGGAGATGGCGGTGCCGAAGTCCTCCGTGGAGCTGAGCTCGCGGACGGCGTCATTGGAGGAGTGGATCGCGTCGAGGATCCGCTCGGGAGTCGAGGGCAGGTTCTCCTCGATGTGGGCGGTGAAGACCCGGCTGACGGTCTGACTGGCCGCGTCACCGTGGGCGTGACCGCCCATACCGTCTGCGACGAAAAAGGCCGGCGTGCGGGCCAGGAAACTATCCTCGTTGACCTTGCGCACCCGACCGACATCGCTGCTCGCGCCGAAGCGCACGCGCAACTCGGCGTTTCCCAGGGCGATCACACTCTCGCCGTTCACCGCCATCTGCACTCCAGGAGTCCCGTCCATGCTCACATCCGCAAGCGCTTCCGGCCCGCACCGGGGGAAGTGGAGGTTCCACCGTACCAATCACCCGGGTCGTTTCGTACAGCGGCCCCGCCGTGTTTATTCGCCGGTCGGCCCGCTGATTTGACCGGATTCGACGCGCGGATGCCGGTGCTGCCGTGCACCGGTCAGGGGATGGTTAAGACCGCGCTGCGGCGATACCCTCGCTGTATGAACAACGACGAGCTCCGCACCCTTGCCCGGAAGAGGCTCAAGGCCCGCCGGGACTTCTGGAACTACTGCGGTGTCTGGCTGGGCGTCTCGCTGATCGTCACCGCGGTGTGGCTGCTGACCGACCCCGGCGGGTACTTCTGGCCGATCTGGCCGATCGGCGGCATGGGCATCGCCGCCTTCTTCATCGGTCTGGATGCCTTCGGCCCGAACCGCGGGATCATCACCGAGGAGGCCATCGACGAAGAAGTGGCCAAGATCACCCGGTCCGCCCCGCGCAGCGACACGAAATAGCGGCGACGCGGAATAGCCCACAGGCCAGACGGCACAAAAAAACCCGGCTCCCCCTCTGTGAGGGAGAACCGGGCGAATGTGACCCCAACCGGATTCGAACCGGTGTTACCGCCGTGAGAGGGCGGTGTCCTAGGCCGCTAAACGATGGGGCCGTTTTTGCAACTTCACGAGTATGCCACAGGCTTGATACTCAGTTCAAATCGAGAGTTCGTTTGCGCGCGTCGCCCCGGTCGATTCCACATCCGCCCGGCCGGTTCGACGCCCGGTGAGCAGAGGATGCGCGTGTCGCGCGTTGCCCGGGGTGGGGTTTGGGTATTAGCTCAGAGCATGAAGTTGACCAAACTGGAGCACGCCGCACTCGTCCTTGAAGCCTCGGGGCAGAAACTGTTCATCGACCCCGGGTCGTTCACGACAGCGCTGACCGAGACCGCCAATGCCGCCGCGATCGTGATCACCCACGAGCACCCCGACCACTGGACCCCCGAGCAGTTGGGCCGAGTCATCTCGATGAACCCGGGCGTGCCGATCTACGGGCCGGCCGGGGTGGCCGCCGCCGCCGGTGACATCGACGTCACGGTCGTCGCGGAGGGCGACACCGTGACGGCAGGGCCGTTCACACTGCGGTTCTTCGGTGAGAAGCATGCCGTGATCCACTCGTCGATCCCGGTGATCGACAACGTGGGAGTGCTCGTCAACGAGGAGCTGTTCTACCCCGGAGACGCGTTCACGGTGCCGGAGGGTCTTGCGGTGAAGACCCTGGCCGTTCCGGCCGGTGCACCGTGGCTCAAGATCGGTGAGGTCATCGACTACGTGCTCGAGGTCAAGCCGCAGCGCAGCTTCCCCACCCACGAAATGGGGCTCTCCCGCGGCGGCAAGGACCTGGCGAACTCGCGCATCAAGGCCGCCACGGAGCAGGGCGGCGGCACGTTCTTCCCGCTCGAACCGCACGAGTCGCTCGACCTGTAACGCCTATCGAAGGAGTCCTCATGCGTTTCTCGCTGCTGATCATCAAGGCGGAGACCAGGGAGGGGGACATCTCTGAGGAAGAACTCCCGCCGTTCCGGGAACTGTTCGACGCGTACGCGGCTTCGCTGCAGGAGTCCGGTGCACTGGTGGCGGCCGACCTCTACCGGCCCGCGGCTGAGTCCACCACGGTGACGCTCCGCGGCGGCAGCCGGGAGGTGCGTCAGGGTCCGTTCATCGATGCCGTCGAGGGACTCTCCGGTTGTTTCGTGATCGACGTGCCCACTCGGGCCGCGGCCCTGGACTGGGCCGAGAAGTGCCCGGCTGCGCTGTACGGGGTCGTCGAGGTTCGCCCGTCCGCGTCGGCGTTCCACGACGGCCGGTGGCGCGGCGCGAACTGAGATCAGTCCGTGTCCGCGGCCGGCGCCGGTCCTCTGGCGAGCAGCCTGGCGACCTCGGCGTCATCCGCGGCGTCGAATTGGCGGTAGTACTGCCCCACCGCCGCGAAGCCGAACGGCGCGGCAACGGCGATGACCTCGTCGGCCGTTTCACCGGCCGGCTGCGTCAGTTCGGTCTCGGCGCGGGCCGCGATCACCGGAACGGCCAGGACCACCCGTTTCGCACCCAGAAGTCTGGCCACCCGGCAGGCGGCGCGGGCGGTGGACCCGGTGGCGACCCCGTCGTCCACGATCAGTGCGGTGCGACCGGTCAGGTCCAGGCGTGCGCGGTGGCCGCGCCACTCGGCGACGCGGGCATCCAGCACCGCCCGTTCCCGGCGCTCCACCGCCGAGATCTGCGCCTCGGTGACCTCGGCGAGCGCCAGCACGCGCGGGTTGAGCACGCGCACCCCCTCCTCACCGATCGCCCCCATCGCCACTTCGGGGTCGAACGGCAGACCGAGCTTCCGCACGATGATCAGGTCCAGCGGGGCCTGCAGGGCCTGAGCGACCTCGGCGGCCACCGGCACTCCCCCGCGTGGCAGGCCGAGCACGACGACATCCTGCTCCCTGAATTGGCCCAGGATGCCCGCCAACCGTCGGCCGGCATCCACTCGGTCGGTGAAGAGCTCCATCACGACACCGGAGGGGTGTCGCGGGGCAGCAGGTAATACGCCAACCAGTCCGCGGCAAGGTCGGCGGCCGCGCCCAGCGTGCCGGGTTCCTCGAACAGATGGGTGGCGCCGGGTACGACGGCCAGCCGGTTCTCGCAGCGAAGCACTCTCTGCGCGTCGCGGTTGAGCTCCAGCACGGCCAAGTCGGCACCGCCGACGATGAGGAGGGTGGGGGCCGCCACTCGGGGCAGCCTCTCCCCGGCCAGGTCCGGCCGGCCCCCGCGGGAGACGATCGCGGCGATGTGCGCGGCTGGGTCACCCGCCGCCCACAGCGCCGCGGCCGCTCCGGTGCTGGCACCGAAGTACCCGATGCGGCATCCGGCGGCGTCGGGCCGGGCCGCCAGCCAGCGTGTGACGGCCGTCAGCCGGGCGCCTAGCAGCTCGATGTCGAACACGTTCGCGCGGTCCGCCTCTTCCCGAGGGGTGAGCAGGTCGAAGAGCAGCGTGCCCAGCCCGGCCCGGTACAGCACATCGGCCACGTATCGGTTGCGCGGGCTGTGCCGGCTGCTGCCGCTGCCGTGCGCGAAGAGCACCACCCCGGTCGGGGCCGGCGGCAGGTGCAGATGGCCGTGCAGGGTCACGTCGTCGACGCTGATCTCCACCTCGACATCAGCGTCGGCAGCCGACCCAGGCCCGGCGGGCGGTGCGGTGGCCGCTTCGTCGCCTGTCAGCCGCCGGTCCGCGGTGTCGAGCAGCCGGGCGACCTCGTCATCGGTGGTGGCGGAGAAGTCGGTGTAGAACTGGCCGACCGCCCAGAACGTCTCGGGAGCGGCCAGGTAGACGATGTCGTCGGCCCCGGTCATCTCGGCCAGGGTGGAGGCGGCGATCACCGGCACCGCGAGGATCACCGTTTCAGCGCCGAACCGGCGCGCCACATCACAGGCCACCCGTGCGGTCGCCCCGGTGGCCACGCCGTCATCAACGATGACGACGGTGCGCCCGTCCAGCGAGAGCCGGTCACGTCCAGGCCGCAATCGTTCGACCCGCGCGTTCAGGTGGGCGCGCTCCCGGGCCTCGACCGTGCTCACTTCGGCGTCGGTCACCCCGGTCAGCGCCACGACGGACTCGTCAAGGAGTTCCTCGCCGCCCTCACCGATGGCACCCATCGCGAACTCGGGCTGGAACGGCACACCGAGCTTGCGCACCACGATCACGTCCAGCGGGGCGCCGAGGGCCGCGGCGACTTCGAACGCCACGGGCACTCCCCCGCGCGGGATACCGAGCACCACAACATCCTGCTCGCGCAGGTACAGCAGCTGCGCAGCCAATTGCCGGCCGGCGTCGACGCGATCCGTGAAGAGCACCACCCGGCCATGATCGTCCCGCAGCGCGCATGCCGCTAGGCGCGCGACCAGAGGCCGCCGTCAGTGTGTGAAGACCGAGACCATCCCTTCGGTCGGCATCGGCGCAGAGTGTTCGTCCAGGTACGCGACGGCCTCACGGATGTGGCCAAGAGCACCTGGGCCCGATCACTCCGCGCTGAATTACTTTCCCAGATCCCCCGCGCGAGATCGTAAATGGACCCGTGGATGACTCTCGAAGTTGCCGCCGCGTCACACCTTCGCATCGACGCGGTCGCTGACGGGGGTGCCCTTCCGTGGAATCGAGCACCTGGGTCAATGCCGGACTCGTATTGCTGTTCGTGCTTATCGGGGGTGTTTTTGCGGCGACCGAGATAGCGCTGGTGTCCCTGCGCGAAAGCCAGTTGCACCGACTGCACACCCGAGGCAGCCGCGGAGCGAAAGTGGCGTCGCTCGCTCGTGATCCGAATACGTTCCTCGCGGCGGTACAAATCGGTGTCACTGTCACAGGCTTTCTCTCTGCCGCCTACGGGGCGTCCACGCTCGCTCCGACGCTCGTGCCGCTGCTTGAAGGGATCGGCCTGGCCGCCGAGGTCGCCGGCGCTGTCGCCGTGATCGGGATGACGCTGATGATCGCCTACCTGTCCCTGGTGCTGGGCGAGCTGGTGCCGAAGCGGCTCGCGTTGCAACGAGCGGCCGGGGTGTCGCTGGTTCTGGCTCCCCCGCTGCTGGTGTTCGCGGCGGTGATGCGGCCAGCGATCTGGCTGTTGTCGGTATCCACGAACGCTGTTGTGCGGATACTGGGAGGCGACCCGCATCTGAAAAGCGAAGCGATGTCAGACGAGGAACTCCGCGACCTGCTGCGCGCTCACCCGGGTTTGGAAGCTGAGGAGCGCCGCATCCTGAGCGAGGTCCTCACGGTGACCGAACGCACCGTGGGTGAGGTGATGCGTCATCGCGCGGACGTCACGTTCCTCACCGGCAGCCAGCTTGTTTGCGAGGCAGCCGTGGAGGTGCGGGCGATGCCGTACACCCGGTATCCGGTCATCGGGCGTTCGATGGACGATATCCTCGGCTTCGTGCACGTGCGGGATCTGCTTGGTCCAACCGATGTCTCTACCCCCGTCGCAGAACTCTGCCGACCGATCCTCTACTTTCCGGGCACGAATCGGATCTTGCCTGCCATGACCCAGTTGCGCCGGGCAGGCGTGCATATTGCTGTTGTCATCGACGAACACGGCGGAACTGACGGCATCGTCACCCTGGAGGACCTTGTGGAGGAACTTGTCGGCGAGATCCGGGACGAATACGACCCACCGGAAGCCGAACCTCGAATCGTCGGCTCCGACGGCAGCCAAATCGTCGATACCGGCTTGAATATCGAGGATTTCACGGAACTCACCGGCGTTGAACTCGACGACGGCCCATACGACACCGCAGCCGGCTACGTGACCGCCCGGTTGGGGCGCCTGCCACGCCCGGACGACATCGTGCCGGTGGGCCGGCACCGGCTCAGAGTGGCAACCATTGAGGGGCTGCGTGTCACCGAGATCGAGGTCATCTCCGAATGAGACTCGAGCACGGCGACGACACCGGCGATACGACGCCGATCAGCTGACCGCAGCGGTGACGGTAACGTCGGAGCGCGGCAGCAGGCGCGGGAGCACGTCGGACAGCGTGACGACTCCGCGGAACCTGCCGTCGTCGACCACCAGGACGAGTTGCTGGCTGGTCGCGCGCATCCGGGCGAGCACCTCGTAGACCGGGGTCTCCCCCGCCATCGTCAGGGCCGCCCGCACGAACGGAGCCGCCGGAGAATCGAGGGCGTCCAGCAGGGTGTCCCGCACATGCACCACACCGGGGATGCCGGAGGCTGGGTCACCGACCAGGATGCGCATGTGGCCGGACTGGGCGGCGGCCCGCTGCACATCCGCCACGGTCACATCACGGGGAACGACGGTGGGGGTGGCCCTGGTGTTGACGAGCTCATCGAGGCGTAGCGTCTCCAGTTCGATCGCGCCTTGGAGCTGCTCCTGGAAGGAGCTGTCGAGCTTTCCGGTGCGGGCCGACAGTTCGACCAGGTGCCGGATGGTTTCGGCGTTCTGCCCGCCGACGGCGGCGCTTTCCACCGGAACAACGCCGGACGCGGCCACCAGCTTGTTGGCGATGCTGTTGATCCAGTTCAGGAGCGGACGGAACGGCCAGATGAAGATGCGGGACGGGATACCGATCACCTTCGCCGCGGTCTCGGGGTGGGCGATCGCCCAGGACTTCGGTGCCATCTCACCGACCACGAGGTGCAGGAAGGTGACGATGAGTAGCGACAGCGAGAAGGCGAGCACGCCGGCGGCCCACTCCGGCATTCCCCAGGCCGAGAAGATCGGTCCGAGCCAGTAGTCGAGTGCGGGCTTGGTGACCGCGCCGAGCGCGAAGGTGCACGCCGTGATGCCCAGCTGAGCACCGGCGAGCATCAGGGTCAACTCGTTGACGCCCTTGAGGGCGGCCCGGGCGGAGCGGTCCGTCGCGGCGGTCGCCTCGAGGCGGTGACGTCGGGCACCCAACAGGGCGAACTCGATGATCACGAAGAACGCGCTGAGCGCGATCAGGATGACGGTGGCGATGGCCACGACCAGACCCTCACTCATCGGTCCACCTCTTTTGTCTCGTCTGCGCCCGGTTCGGAGTCGGCATCGGACTCCTCGTCGTCGCCGAAGGTCTCGATGAGCGTCACGCGCACGTCGTGCGGGACGTGGCGTTCGATGGTGAGGATCTCGATCTCGAGCGAGCGGTGCACCTCGTCGTCCCGCACCAGATCGGCCGGGTCGTCTGGCAGCGCAACGTGCACGGTCTCCCCGGCGACGGGAAGCCCCCCGCGCTCGGCGATGATGAGGCCGGCGACGGTCTCGAAGTCACCCTCGGGCAACTCATAGCCGATCGCCCGGTGCATTTCATCGACGTGGACGTCCCCGCTCATGAGCCAGACGGAGTCGCCGTCGGCGTCGACGGACGGAGCAGAGGTCTGGTCGTGTTCATCGGTGATCTCGCCGACGATCTCTTCCGCGAGGTCCTCGAGGGTGAGCACTCCGGCGAATCCGCCGTACTCGTCGATCACGCAGGCCAGTTCGTTGCGGGCGCGGGTGATCTCGGCGAGGGCATCCGGCAGTTTGGTCAGCGTGGACAGCACGACCGCCGGTTGCATGAGTTCTGTCACCGGGGCATCCGCTGGCATGGTGGAACCGAGCACGTCGGCGAGTTGCACGACGCCCAACGGCTGGCTCTCGTCGTCGACGACGGGGTAGCGGGTGTGCGCACGGGCCATCAGCTCACGCACCTCACCGATCGTGGTGTCCGGACGCACCGTGGCGACGAGGGACCGCGGAATCATGGCGTGCTCGACATCTTGCTCGGGGAACTCGAGAATGCGATCGAGCATGAGGGACAGCTCCGCGGGCAGGTCGCCGCTGTCGCGGGAGTCCGAGACGATGCGCTCGAGGTCCTGTGCCGTGGCGCTGGAGTCGACGTCGTGCACCGGCTCGATTCGCAGTAGGCGCAGCAACGCATTGGCCGCGAAATCGAAGACGGCGATCAGCCAGCCGAACAGCGCCAGGTAGATCGTGGTCGACCGGGCCAGGCCGCGAGCGAGGGGTTCGGGGTTCGCGATGGCCAGGTTCTTGGGATACAGCTCACCGAAGATCATCTGCACGACCGTCGCGAGAACCAGGGCGATGACGGTGCCCAGCGTCACGCTCACGGCCGTCGACACGCCGACTCCACCGAACAGGGAGCCGAGGGATTCACCGATCAGCGGCTGCGCGACGAACCCGACGAGCAGGCCGGTGACGGTGATGCCCAGTTGCGCGCCGGAGAGCATGAACGAGGTGCGCTTGGTCACCGCCAGGGCGCGCACCGCGGCGGCATCCCCGGCTGCGGCCCACGCACCGAGGCGGTTGCGGTCCACGGACATGTAGGCGAATTCCTGGGCGACGAAGTAGCCGTTGGCCGCGATGATCACCAGGGTGATCACGATGCCCAGGAGTAAGAGGAGCAGGGTTTCGATCACTGGAACGTCACCTCGTCACGGTGCGATCGAAACTCTCGCGTTCGTGCTGAAGTCGTGCATGGCCGGTCAATGGTCCCAAGGACCATGGCTGGTAAGCCCACAGTTGCGGTCAACGCCTTTCGAGGTGTGTCCAAGTTGATAGTCCTCAAATTTTACTGGGCAGTACCTGGGTAGCAGCCGGATGTTTGCGTCACCGCCACACAACGCCATTGCGGTACCGCTAGGACGTCCCCAGCGTGAATTCGGGGCTACTCTTTTGGTGTGCTCACCAACGATCCCCTGCCAGACTCCCCCACTCCGGACAACCCGTCGGGGAGGCTGATTCTCCTGCGTCACGGCGAGACGGAGTGGTCCAGAGACGGCAAACACACCGGGCTCACGGACATCCCGCTCACCGCCAGAGGTGAGGACCTTGCCCGCGGTGCCGGGAAGTTGGTCGCCGGCTACGACTTCTCGCTCGTTCTGACCTCGCCGCTGCAGCGCGCGCGGCGGACCGCTGAGCTGGCGGGCCTTGACGCCCAGGTCGATCCGCTGCTCGTCGAATGGGACTACGGCGGATACGAGGGACGCACGACGCGCGACATTCGGGCCGAGCTCGGGCACAACTGGAGCACGTTCACGCACGGCGTGATTCGGGGGCAGACCCCGGGTGAGACGGTGGAGGAAGTCGCTGCGCGCGCGTCGCGTGTGCTCACCCGCGTGCTGCCCGCCATGGCGGAGGGGGATGTCGCCCTGGTCGCGCACGGCCACTTCTTGCGCATCCTGACGGCCGTGTACCTGCGAATGGCCCCGCGATTCGCGGCTCAAATAACCCTGGATGCCGGATCGGTGTCGGTATTGAGCTTCTACCGAGAGCAGCCCGCGATCATGTCGTGGAACTACGGACTCGAACTGCCCCTGGTGCCCTCAGAGTCCTGACTCAGTCGAGAACCAGCCACCGGACTTGGGTTCTCCCTGAACACGGGCGCGCTCGACATCACCGAGGGCTCAGGCGGGGGCCGGGCCGGTGCTGTCTCGCATGATGAGCTGCGGCTTGATGAACATGGAGACCAGCCGAATCTGCGGCCAGTTCAACACGCCAATGATCCACTTGGATGCCGCCAAGGGCTCACTTCTCGCACGTACAGGAGGTGGGGCCGCCGCATCGGTGCGCACGTCGTGGCCTCCCTGCGCAACTCGAGCGCGGCAATTGACAGTGTCACCTCTAGAGCCGCAGTCCGGTCGTGAACGTGCAGGCGACTGGGCGAGTCCTTGTGCCCGTGAACGGTGATCCGAGCAGCGTCCACTTCGTCCTTCGCGGCCGACACTAAGGTCGCCGCATCCGTTGTCAGCTGGTCGGGAGCGCTATCGATTCGATCGGAATGCTGCGATTGAGGATTCCTTCGGCTGTCGCTCGGAGACTGACATCCATAATGCGGGCGTAGTCGCGGAGGGCGGCAAATGCTTGAGTCATAGTGCCATCCAGGTGCTGTGCCAACACTCCCTTTGCCTGCTCGATCAACACTCGAGTGTCTAGCGCGAGATAGAGCTGCGCAGCAATCTGGCCGGGCTGGCGGAAAGTGCGCTCGTGAACGATCCCGATCGTGGCGACGTCCGCAAGCGCCTGGGCCAGTTGAGCGTCGCGGTCGCTGAGGGGGCCGGTCTCCGTGCTCATGAGGTTCATGGCGCCGACCACGTGACCGTGGAGCCGCAGAGGCGTCGCGTGGGCTGCGCGGAACCCTAATTCCAGAGCCGTCTGTCGGAACCGCGGCCAGCGCTGCGCGGTGTCGTCGATGCTGGGAACGCTCACGACAGTGCCGGTTGTGTAACTCTCGATGCACGGTCCGGACCCGGCGGCCAGGATCATGATTTCGACCGTTTCCGCCTCTTCGCTGGTCGAAGCGACCAGCTCGAGGTTGCCGATGCTGTCCGCAAGAAGAATGCCACCAGCCTGGACGTCGAGAAGACGGGTGCACGTTTCAACGAGTGTGGACAGCAGGTCCACGACGTCGTAGCTATCGATGAGTGTGCCGGCTACCAGGACAAAGGCATCGTTGATCTGCGCTTCACGGGTAATATCCGCCACGTGTTTCCTATCGTTCATGTCCGCCTACTCAGGCAGTTCTGCGAAATTCAGGCGTCTACTGACGACGTCGTGAGCGATCTCCTGAACCGTGCTTCCGCTGGAAAATGCGTAAGCCCGGATTCGGGAGAAAGCATCGGTTGCGGTCAAATTTAGTTGCCAGAGCACCATTCCTGTGGCCTGGTACACCTCACGGCGCAACTCGAGTGAGGTGTGGTCGTCGAGTGGTTCGTCTTGGGCGAGAACGATGGCTTGCAGTGATGCGGGGCTGGCGATGGCGTGGCTGAGAGCCGCACCGACCTCGATGGCATCGTCATCGAGTGGACCGGGGGTAGTGCGGTAGCACGTCACGCCGCCGGTGCAGGCGGCTCCAAGCATGAGCGGGAACACGAAGATGGCTCCGACGCCAAGCTCTGCGGCGCTTCGATTGAACGCGGGCCAGCGTTGGGAGTCGGACAGGTCGGGCACGGACACCGCCGATGAACTGGCGAAGGCGTCGAACAACGGTCCTTCCCCGAGGTCCGCCGGCTCTGGTCAAATACCGAGATCGCGGCGCCCGAGATGGGAAGGAGATCCATGTACAGCGCACCGAGTTTGACGAAAACTTCGGCATGCTGGGTGTATCCGTGGGAACTGATTGCTGGCACCTTTCGGGAAGTCCCCCAATGTGGACATGCTGCGCCTCCGTCAGACGGCGCTGGGGCCCTCCATCTCGAAGGGCCACGGCACGTCGTCGGGCGGGGACAACTCGACCGTTCCAATATTCGCCGGCCGGACGCGCCCGATATCCGCTGAGCGCGGACAAGGGTTCGATATGCGCACGGGATCCGTCCGTGCGCTCGGTTCCGCGGTTTAGACTCGCTAGATGCGATCCGAGACGGGCGAAATGTTCGGGAGCCGTCGTATCGCATCAAGTCAAGATGTCGACCACGCACGGCAGGCGCTCAGCGCGGTCTTCTTGCCTGTCGACTTCCCTTCGGCACGAACGTCGAACTTCGACATGCAACTCAACGCCCTGACCGTGGGGCAGATAACCTGCGGGTACATGCGGTTTCGTGATCCCGTGCGCATCGCGACGGCTGAGGCCGAGAATTTTCACATTGACATTCCCACGGACGGCCGCGCGACGATGCGCACGGACTTGGGCTCACCGGTATACGGAACGCCGGACACGGCCGGGATCTTCATGCCGGGGCGACCGGTAGACATCGATTCCGGGGAACGATTCTCGCAAGTATCGCTGATGATCCCTCGCGAGGTGTTGCAACTCGAAGTAGAGAACCTGCTGGGCGAGAATGTTGTCCGCCCGCTCGATTTCAGCGCAGAACTCGATCTCACGACACCCGCGGCACGAATGCTCATGCACGCCATACGGATGATCGACGAGGCGTCGGACCAGGACGGCGGACCGCTCGCTCACCCGCTGACAGTACTACGACTGGAGCAGGTTCTGATGCACAGCCTGTTGTTCGCTCAACCGCACAACTACTTGGCTGCGCTCACGAGCCCTGGCCCTGACCCCGTGGAGTGGACACCTCACAAGAGAGAATGTTCACTATGGCAAGATCACGTCGGGACTTCACCCCTGAGTACAAAGACGAG